>NZ_RZMW01000023.1 GCF_003992625.1 Pelagibacterium lentulum
CAGCATGCACAACTGTCGCTGCCCGGAGTTCCTGCGCGCGACTACTCAATGGCAAACCGCCCGGACATGGGTGAACTCGAATTCCATATACGCCGCGTTCCGGATGGCCAGACGTCCAGCTTCATCCATTCGCGTCTCAAGGTGGGTGATCCAGTCACACTCGAAGGACCGTTCGGGGCCTCACAGTTACGCCACGAGCATACCGGGCCGATCCTTGCAGTCGCCGGTGGTTCAGGACTGGCGCCCATCCTGTCAATCGTTGAGACAGCGCTTGAACTCGGCATGCGCCAACCAATTCATATATATTTCGGCGTGCGCGCAGAGCGCGATCTTTACCTTCTGGAGCACTTCCGGTCCCTCGCCCACCTCCATGAACACCTGACATTCACACCGGTGTTGTCGGACCAAGGGGCAAGCGACTATCGCACTGGAATGGTCAGCGCTGCGGTTGCCAAGGATCTGGACAATCTCCAAGACTGGAAGGCCTACGTTGCCGGGCCGCCGGCCATGGTCAAGGCGACAACAATCGCCCTGGCGAACGCTGGACTACAATCACGCAACCTTCACGCCGACATCTTCTTTTCACCAGAACAATCTTCCAGGGCCCCGACACCCGAGAAAGGCAACGAACATGAATATCGGTGAAGCCGCACGCGCATCCGGAGTATCGGCAAAAATGATCCGGTATTACGAGCAGACCGGCCTGATCCCACAGGCTGAGCGCAAGGCATCGGGCTACCGGGACTACTCCACCCGCGACGTTCACATGCTGCGTTTCGTACGCCGGGCCAGGGATCTTGGCTTTTCGGTCGCCGAGATCGACGAGCTATTGCATTTGTGGCGTGATCGCAGTCGCCAAAGTGCCGAAGTCAAGCGCATTGCGCTCGATCACGTTGCAGGCCTCAAACACAAAATCACCGAACTGGAAGAGATGGTGGCCACGCTCTCCCATCTGGCCGAGAGCTGCAATGGCGATCATCGACCCGACTGTCCAATTCTCGATGACCTCGAAAATGCACAGGAGTCGACAGCCGAGGCGAACCAACCGCGCCGCGGCGCAATCGATCGCGTTGTTCTTTAGGATTGGGGTGGGCGGCCGTTTGGCTTCGCCCTTCCACGGATACCGTAGACTCCCCTCCAGCAGTACCTTCCGTCGAAGCCTGTGCTCGAACTCGAGCAATATTGACGGTTTTGGGTTTCGATCAATTGCGCCTCTCCCAACAAGCGCTCCGCTTCTCCTCAATCAGCATGGACGGGTTTCGGTAATGGACGAGGAAGACATTCAAATTCAGAAGGCACAACTGGCAAGAACCGCACCAACGACCCGAGTTGATGTTCTCGTCATAGGCGCTGGACAAGCCGGCCTTGCGACTGGGTATCGGTTGGCGCAGGAAGGAGTGTCTTTTCTGATCGTGGATGAAAGCCAGCGCGTTGGCGACAGTTGGCGCAACCGGTACGACTCGCTTGCCCTGTTCACGCCGCGAAGTCTCAACGCCCTGCCTGGGAAGGGGCTTGATGGCGATCCCGACGGCTATCCTTCCCGCGACGAATTCGCGGACTATCTCGCCAATTATGCCCTGCACTACAACCTTCCAGTCCAGACCAACTTTCGGGTAACGAGCCTGGATATCGAGGCTGAGACGCTCTTTCGGGCCAAGGGAGCAGACGGCAGCGTAATTCTCGCGCGTGGGGTGGTCGTGGCAACGGGAGGCTTTCAGGTGCCGGTCATCCCGGAGATCGCTAAGACCTTTTCATCCCAAGTCCGACAGCTAACGCCGGAAACCTACAAAGGTCCCGCTGATGTCGAACATGGACCAGTTGTGGTGATTGGAGATGGCGCTTCGGGGCGCGACATTGCATTTGAGTTGTCGGCGTTTAAATCTGTTATCCTTTCCCGCGGGCGAAATCGCCGGTTGCTGCCAGAAAAGCTATTGGGAATTAGCACGTGGAAATGGCTGAAAGCGCTCGGCCTTTTGCGTGTCGGACCCAATTCGCTGTTGGGCAGGATCATGCGCAAGTCCGATCCATTTCCAAACCGAGAACGAAGCGACCGAGATCTCAAAAAAAGGGGTGTAGTGCTGGCGTCACGGTTGATCGGAGCCGATGGAAAACATGCGGTTTTTGCTGATGGCAGCGCGCTCGACGTCGGCGCAGTGATATGGTGCATCGGATATCGCGACGATTTCACGTGGCTGATGATCAAAGCTGCCAAGGATCAAACCGGAAGCATTGTCGTGAACGACGGCAGAAGTCCGGTGCCAGGTCTCTTTTTTATCGGGCGGCCGTGGCAACGAAATCGCGCATCGGCGCTGGTGACAGGATCGGCAGAGGACGCACAGCGGCTGGTCGATGACCTGGAGCAATACTTGTCGAACACCCGGCAGGGCGAAGGGTCGATCGCGTTGGTTGCGGAATGAACAATCGTTAGCGGGATCAACTGCGAGTGCCGGATGTCGGGGTTTGGGAGAGGAGCGAGCGACGGCCGAAATGAGGGTGCGTTGCCGCCCGGCGGTTTCGGGCAACGGCTGACTTTCTGGAATTAGGTAGGCGTTGGATGAACCTGACGTTGTCCTGCAAAGACTATTCAGGGGCGACCAGGTCAGCAGGGATTGTCAGTCGATCCCTGTGTCCCCAAAATTCCGGAAACCAGTTCGTGGAACATCGCGTCGATTTTGTCCACCGCCTGGGGAGACTCGCGGTCGAGCCACCACCGTACCAAAGAGATCAGCACATCCACCAGTAAGGCCGCCCGCAGGTTGCGGGGAACGCCCTCAGAGCTTTCGGGCGCCAAAAGCTTTTTCGCCCGCGATTCGAGTATCCGGCGGACTGCGGCAGTAGCAATGGGGGCTGCCTGACTGTGCGTCAGCGCGCGGTAGAGCTCCCGGTGCCTTAGGGCATGAGCAAAAAACTCGGCGCTGAAAATTTTTCCTGGCTCAACTTCGGCTGCCGCCAAGTCGGCCTCCAGTTTTGCAAAGCCGCTACGCAATAGATCGTCCTTACCCTTGAAATGCTGATAGAAGGCCGACCGTCCTACATCGGCAGCGTCGCAGATTTTTGCTACGGTAAGTGAATCATAGCTTTGGGTCACCACCAGTTCGGCCAGGGCCGCCCTGAGTGCCGCGCGTGTCCGTCGCACGCGCCGGTCCTCGCCCTGCTCCATCCTGGACACCTCCTATACCCGCACATCGGCCTGACGTCTGTCCGGCAACGTACATTTGACGCCTCGTTGTCGCTTGCCCATGAGCGCGCGTTAAAGCATTTGCGGATGGTCGTGCAAAAACGGACGCATGTCCAGAATGTTCAAAGTAGGAGACGGAACTCATGACGCCCGAACATTTCATCTTCATCCCAACTATTTTCCTGCTCGGACTGCTGACCGGCGCGCTGCTGACCTCGCGTCGCGCCGCCGGTCTTCCGGTCCTTCTGACGCTGGGAATTGCTCTTGGGACGTTCGCCCTAACCCACCTCACCAATCTGCCATTCGGCGCCCGCGCCGTACACATTGCGCTGGGTGGGTTGCCGCTCTTTGACCAAAGTCCTTCCTTCTCGGCCAACGAAGTGCTGGCCCGGCTCGAACTGTTCAGTGAACAGGGCCGCGCCGTATATCAGTTCGCCACATACACCGGCGATGTGATTTTCCCGCTTTCGTTGCTCGCCTTCTTTCTTGCCCTTGCCCACTTTGCCGCCAAGCAACTGCAGCCCGCCGCTTGGCTGCGTACACTCTACGCGCTGCCGCTGGTCTGGTTTGCAGCTGACATGGTCGAAAACGCCATGATCTACATCTTGATAGCAGGCCTCCCCACGCCTCCAGCCGCGCTCGCCGCCGTGCTCGGCCCAGTCACCACATTCAAGCTTGCACTGTTGCCAGCGTCCGTTCTGGTGCCACTTCTGGTTCTTGGCCTCAGCCATCTGCGTTCCGCCCGTGTCAAGGCGTAGCGGGTTTTCCAACGCAGGGCGCGCAGGTCCTGTAGTCCATCGTGGAGAGACACATGCGGTTTCACATCGACACCATGACCTGCGGCGGCTACGCCAAGAGCGTCACCAAAGCCATTCAAGCGGTCGATCCTGACGCCATGGCCGATATCGATCTCGGAGCCAAGTTGGAGCGCGTCACCTCAAGGGCTGATGAGATCGCCATTGCGACCATACTTGATGATGTAGGCTATCCGCCGCGGCGTGCGGCATAGCCATCGCGGGGGGTTCAATGTTCGAGTTCGGCAATGAGGGTCTTCATCTGATCGATCTCGCTCCGTTGCGCCTCAATGATTTCGTCAGCAAGCTCACGGACTCGCGGGTCGGTCAATTCGGCCCTCTCGCTCGTCAGGATGGCAATGGAATGATGTGGGATCATCGCTTTCATCCAGTCGACTTGATCAACACTGGCCTGCGAGCGCACCATATAGAGAGAACCCGCAAATGTGATGGCGGCAGCGGCAAAGATCGCGGCGTTGATGCCCTTGCGGTCGTACATTCCCATCATAAAGACCATCATCACGATGGTCATCGTCGCGCCCATGATCAGCGCCATGTAGGCGCGGGTCTCGCTCCAGTAGACGTGCTCGAAGGCATAGGTGTTAAGATACATAAGGCCATACATCATCACCGTGGATGTCGCGATCAT
>NZ_RZMW01000024.1 GCF_003992625.1 Pelagibacterium lentulum
CAGCATGCACAACTGTCGCTGCCCGGAGTTCCTGCGCGCGACTACTCAATGGCAAACCGCCCGGACATGGGTGAACTCGAATTCCATATACGCCGCGTTCCGGATGGCCAGACGTCCAGCTTCATCCATTCGCGTCTCAAGGTGGGTGATCCAGTCACACTCGAAGGACCGTTCGGGGCCTCACAGTTACGCCACGAGCATACCGGGCCGATCCTTGCAGTCGCCGGTGGTTCAGGACTGGCGCCCATCCTGTCAATCGTTGAGACAGCGCTTGAACTCGGCATGCGCCAACCAATTCATATATATTTCGGCGTGCGCGCAGAGCGCGATCTTTACCTTCTGGAGCACTTCCGGTCCCTCGCCCACCTCCATGAACACCTGACATTCACACCGGTGTTGTCGGACCAAGGGGCAAGCGACTATCGCACTGGAATGGTCAGCGCTGCGGTTGCCAAGGATCTGGACAATCTCCAAGACTGGAAGGCCTACGTTGCCGGGCCGCCGGCCATGGTCAAGGCGACAACAATCGCCCTGGCGAACGCTGGACTACAATCACGCAACCTTCACGCCGACATCTTCTTTTCACCAGAACAATCTTCCAGGGCCCCGACACCCGAGAAAGGCAACGAACATGAATATCGGTGAAGCCGCACGCGCATCCGGAGTATCGGCAAAAATGATCCGGTATTACGAGCAGACCGGCCTGATCCCACAGGCTGAGCGCAAGGCATCGGGCTACCGGGACTACTCCACCCGCGACGTTCACATGCTGCGTTTCGTACGCCGGGCCAGGGATCTTGGCTTTTCGGTCGCCGAGATCGACGAGCTATTGCATTTGTGGCGTGATCGCAGTCGCCAAAGTGCCGAAGTCAAGCGCATTGCGCTCGATCACGTTGCAGGCCTCAAACACAAAATCACCGAACTGGAAGAGATGGTGGCCACGCTCTCCCATCTGGCCGAGAGCTGCAATGGCGATCATCGACCCGACTGTCCAATTCTCGATGACCTCGAAAATGCACAGGAGTCGACAGCCGAGGCGAACCAACCGCGCCGCGGCGCAATCGATCGCGTTGTTCTTTAGGATTGGGGTGGGCGGCCGTTTGGCTTCGCCCTTCCACGGATACCGTAGACTCCCCTCCAGCAGTACCTTCCGTCGAAGCCTGTGCTCGAACTCGAGCAATATTGACGGTTTTGGGTTTCGATCAATTGCGCCTCTCCCAACAAGCGCTCCGCTTCTCCTCAATCAGCATGGACGGGTTTCGGTAATGGACGAGGAAGACATTCAAATTCAGAAGGCACAACTGGCAAGAACCGCACCAACGACCCGAGTTGATGTTCTCGTCATAGGCGCTGGACAAGCCGGCCTTGCGACTGGGTATCGGTTGGCGCAGGAAGGAGTGTCTTTTCTGATCGTGGATGAAAGCCAGCGCGTTGGCGACAGTTGGCGCAACCGGTACGACTCGCTTGCCCTGTTCACGCCGCGAAGTCTCAACGCCCTGCCTGGGAAGGGGCTTGATGGCGATCCCGACGGCTATCCTTCCCGCGACGAATTCGCGGACTATCTCGCCAATTATGCCCTGCACTACAACCTTCCAGTCCAGACCAACTTTCGGGTAACGAGCCTGGATATCGAGGCTGAGACGCTCTTTCGGGCCAAGGGAGCAGACGGCAGCGTAATTCTCGCGCGTGGGGTGGTCGTGGCAACGGGAGGCTTTCAGGTGCCGGTCATCCCGGAGATCGCTAAGACCTTTTCATCCCAAGTCCGACAGCTAACGCCGGAAACCTACAAAGGTCCCGCTGATGTCGAACATGGACCAGTTGTGGTGATTGGAGATGGCGCTTCGGGGCGCGACATTGCATTTGAGTTGTCGGCGTTTAAATCTGTTATCCTTTCCCGCGGGCGAAATCGCCGGTTGCTGCCAGAAAAGCTATTGGGAATTAGCACGTGGAAATGGCTGAAAGCGCTCGGCCTTTTGCGTGTCGGACCCAATTCGCTGTTGGGCAGGATCATGCGCAAGTCCGATCCATTTCCAAACCGAGAACGAAGCGACCGAGATCTCAAAAAAAGGGGTGTAGTGCTGGCGTCACGGTTGATCGGAGCCGATGGAAAACATGCGGTTTTTGCTGATGGCAGCGCGCTCGACGTCGGCGCAGTGATATGGTGCATCGGATATCGCGACGATTTCACGTGGCTGATGATCAAAGCTGCCAAGGATCAAACCGGAAGCATTGTCGTGAACGACGGCAGAAGTCCGGTGCCAGGTCTCTTTTTTATCGGGCGGCCGTGGCAACGAAATCGCGCATCGGCGCTGGTGACAGGATCGGCAGAGGACGCACAGCGGCTGGTCGATGACCTGGAGCAATACTTGTCGAACACCCGGCAGGGCGAAGGGTCGATCGCGTTGGTTGCGGAATGAACAATCGTTAGCGGGATCAACTGCGAGTGCCGGATGTCGGGGTTTGGGAGAGGAGCGAGCGACGGCCGAAATGAGGGTGCGTTGCCGCCCGGCGGTTTCGGGCAACGGCTGACTTTCTGGAATTAGGTAGGCGTTGGATGAACCTGACGTTGTCCTGCAAAGACTATTCAGGGGCGACCAGGTCAGCAGGGATTGTCAGTCGATCCCTGTGTCCCCAAAATTCCGGAAACCAGTTCGTGGAACATCGCGTCGATTTTGTCCACCGCCTGGGGAGACTCGCGGTCGAGCCACCACCGTACCAAAGAGATCAGCACATCCACCAGTAAGGCCGCCCGCAGGTTGCGGGGAACGCCCGCAGGGCTTTCGGGCGCCAAAAGCTTTCTCGCCCGCGATTCGAGTATCCGGCGGACTGCGGCAGTAGCAATGGGGGCGGCCTGACTGTGCGTCAGCGCGCGGTAGAGCTCTCGGTGCCTTAGGGCATGAGCAAAAAACCCGGCGCTGAAACTTTTTCCCGGCTCAACTTCGGCTGCGGCCAAGTCGGCCTCCAGCTTTGCGAAGCCGCTACGCAATAGATCGTCCTTACCCTTGAAATGCTGATAAAAGGCTGACCGTCCTACATCGGCAGCGTCGCAGATTTTTGCTACGGTAAGTGAGTCATAGCTTTGGGTCACCACCAGTTCGGCCAGGGCCGCCCTGAGTGCTGCGCGTGTCCGTCGCACGCGCCGGTCCTCGCCCTGCTCCATCCTGGACACCTCCCATACCGCACATCGGCCTGACGTCTGTCCGGCAACGTACATTTCACGCCGCGTTGTCGCTTGCCCATGAGCGCACGTTAAAGCATTTGCGGATGGTCGTGCAAAAACGGACGCATGTCCAGAATGATCAAAGCAGGAGGCTGAACTCATGACGCCCGAACATTTCATCTTCATCCCAACTATTTTCCTGCTCGGCCTGCTAACCGGCGCGCTGCTGACCTCGCGCCGCGCCACCGGTCTTCCGGTCCTTCTGACGTTGGGAATTGCTCTTGGGACGTTCGCCCTAACCCACCTCACCAATTTGCCATTCGGCGCCCGCGCCGTACACATTGCGCTGGACGGGTTGCCGCTCTTTGACCAAAGTCCTTCCTTCTCGGCTAACGAAGTGCTGGCCCGGCTCGAGCTGTTCAGTGAACAGGGCCGCGCCGTATATCAATTCGCCACATACACTGGCGATGTGATTTTCCCGCTTTCGTTGCTCGCCTTCTTTCTTGCCCTTGCCCACTTT
>NZ_RZMW01000025.1 GCF_003992625.1 Pelagibacterium lentulum
CCGAGAATTGACCCGCCTCATGGATATGATTTGGGTTTGGTCAGATGGTCAAGTCGGTGCTTTCTCCTTTTTGGTTTTTGTGGCCTGGGCCGAGCTGTTCCTGAACCGGAAGCTGTCGTTTCCGGTTTCGAGGATATGGCAGTGATGGGTGAGCCGATCGAGCAGCGCGGTTGTCATCTTGGCGTCTCCAAACACGCTGGCCCACTCGGCAAAGCTGAGATTGGTGGTGATGATGACGCTGGTGCGCTCATAGAGTTTGCTCAGCAGGTGGAAGAGCAATGCCCCTCCTGATGCGCTGAAGGGCAGGTATCCAAGCTCGTCGAGAATGACCAGGTCGGAATGGACGAGCCGATTTGCGATCTGCCCGGCCTTGCCCTGAGCCTTTTCCTGTTCCAGCGCATTGACCAGTTCAACGGTCGAGAAAAAGCGCACTCTCTTGCGGTGATGCTCAATGGCTTGGATGCCCAGGGCTGTGGCGATGTGGGTTTTGCCGGTTCCCGGTCCCCCTACCAAAACGACGTTGTCGCTCTTTTCGATGAAGGCACCGGAATGGAGCTGGCGCACCAGGGCCTCATTGATCTCGCTGCTGGCAAAATCAAAGCCGGCCAGGTCCTTATAGGTTGGAAAGCGTGCAACCTTGAGCTGATAGGCGATCGATCGTGTCTCGCGTTCGGCCATCTCGGCCTTGAGCAATTGGGAGAGAACCGGAACGGCTGCCTGGAAGGCCGGAGACCCCTGTTCAGTGAGTTCGCTGATGGCCTGGGCCATGCCCGTCATCTTGAGGCTCTTGAGCATGATGACCAAAGCTGCGCTTGCCGGATCATGACGCATGGCGCACCTCCTTGTCCCCGCGCAGTGTATCGTAGCGTTCCACATTGGCCTGCGGTTCCTGGCCCAGGGCAAGGGCTTGTGGCGCCTGAACCGGCGCGATCACGGCCGATTTGCCATCAACGAGCCTGTGCAGAAGGTTGAGGACATGGGTCTTGCTGGGCACTCCGGCCTCCAGTGCCATCTCGACCGCCGTGAGCACTGCCTGTTCGTCATGGTGAAGAACCAGGGCCAGGATATCGACCATCTCGCGATCGCCCCCGGGTTTGCTTAGAAGATGGCTCTGTAACTGCCGGAATCCATCGGGCATATCGGCAAAGGGCGCACCATTGCGCAAGGCACCAGGCTTGCGCTGGAGCACGGCCAGATAGTGGCGCCAGTCGTAAACAGTATGCCCGGTTCCATGATGGCGATCGATGATCCGCAAGTGCTCACAGATCGCTTGGCCTTCCGCGACAACGACAATGCGGTCCGGATAGACCCTGACGCTGACCGGCCTGTTGGCGAAAGAAGCCGGCACACTGTAGCGATTGCGCTCCAGGTGGATCAGACAGGTGGGCGAGACCCGCTTGGTGTGTTCGACGAACCCGTCAAAAGCGCGCGGCACAGCCATCAGGAACTGGGACTCGACCCTCCAGGCATCGGCAATGGTGCCCGGCTCGACGCCATGGGCAATCTCTTCCCATAGGGCCTTGCACCGTCGCTCCAGCCAGATGTTCAACTCATCGAGCGAGTTTGCACGTGGCAAGGGCTGGAAAAGCCGGTGCCGCATATCAAGCACGTTCTTTTCCACCAACCCCTTCTCCCAGCCCGCAGCGGGATTGCAGAACTCGGGCTCGAACACAAAGTGACTGGCCATGGCCGAGAACCGGGCATTGACCTGCCGGGCCTTGCCACGCCCGACCTTGTCGACCGCCGTGCGCATATTGTCATAAATGCCCCGACGCGGGATTCCGCCCAGCACGCGGAAGGCGTGATTATGGGCATCAAACAGCATCTCGTGGGTCTGGAGCAGATAGGCCCTTACCGCAAAGGCCCGGCTGTAGCAGAGCTTGAAGTGCGCGATCTGCAGCTTGACCCGCTCGCCCCCGATCAGCGCCCAGTCCTCACTCCAATCAAACTGGAAGGCTTCGCCCGGCTCGAAAGCCAGGGGAACGAAAACGCCACGGCCGGTGGTGTTCTGCTGGCGCTGGAAATCCTCTTTCCAGCGCCGGGCAAAAACCGCCACCCGACCATAGGAACCTTCAAAGCCAAGACTGACCAGATCGGCGTGGATCTGCTTGACCGTGCGCCGCTGCTTGCGCGGCTTGCGGCTCTCAGCCTTCAACCAGCCTGACAGCTTCTCGGCAAACGGATCGATCTTGCTCGGCCGCTCGGGCACCTTGAACTTCGGCTCAACCGTATCGGAC
>NZ_RZMW01000026.1 GCF_003992625.1 Pelagibacterium lentulum
CCGAGAATTGACCCGCCTCATGGATATGATTTGGGTTTGGTCAGATGGTCAAGTCGGTGCTTTCTCCTTTTTGGTTTTTGTGGCCTGGGCCGAGCTGTTCCTGAACCGGAAGCTGTCGTTTCCGGTTTCGAGGATATGGCAGTGATGGGTGAGCCGATCGAGCAGCGCGGTTGTCATCTTGGCGTCTCCAAACACGCTGGCCCACTCGGCAAAGCTGAGATTGGTGGTGATGATGACGCTGGTGCGCTCATAGAGTTTGCTCAGCAGGTGGAAGAGCAATGCCCCTCCTGATGCGCTGAAGGGCAGGTATCCAAGCTCGTCGAGAATGACCAGGTCGGAATGGACGAGCCGATTTGCGATCTGCCCGGCCTTGCCCTGAGCCTTTTCCTGTTCCAGCGCATTGACCAGTTCAACGGTCGAGAAAAAGCGCACTCTCTTGCGGTGATGCTCAATGGCTTGGATGCCCAGGGCTGTGGCGATGTGGGTTTTGCCGGTTCCCGGTCCCCCTACCAAAACGACGTTGTCGCTCTTTTCGATGAAGGCACCGGAATGGAGCTGGCGCACCAGGGCCTCATTGATCTCGCTGCTGGCAAAATCAAAGCCGGCCAGGTCCTTATAGGTTGGAAAGCGTGCAACCTTGAGCTGATAGGCGATCGATCGTGTCTCGCGTTCGGCCATCTCGGCCTTGAGCAATTGGGAGAGAACCGGAACGGCTGCCTGGAAGGCCGGAGAGCCCTGTTCGGTGAGTTCGCTGATCGCCTGGGCCATGCCCGTCATCTTGAGGCTTTTGAGCATGATGACCAAAGCTGCGCTTGCCGGATCATGACGCATGGCGCACCTCCTTATCCCCGCGCAGGGTATCGTAGCGCTCGACATTGGCCTGCGGTTCCTTGCCCAGGGCAAGGGCTTGTGGTGCCTTGACCGGGGCGATCACGGTGGATTTGCCATCGACCAGCCTGTGCAGAAGGTTCAGGATATGGGTCTTGGTGGGCACGCCGGCCTCCAGTGCCATCTCGACCGCTGTGAGCACTGCCTGTTCGTCATGGTGGAGAACCAGAGCCAGGATATCGACCATCTCGCGATCACCACCGGGCTTGCCCAGAAGGTGGCGCTGAAGCTGTCGGAATCCATCGGGCATGTCGGCAAAGGGCGCACCATTGCGCAGGGCGCCGGGCTTGCGCTGGAGCACGGCCAGATAATGGCGCCAGTCGTAAACAGTATGCCCGGTTCCATGATGGCGGTCGATGATCCGCAAGTGCTCACAGATCGCCTGGCCTTCCGCGACAACGACAATGCGGTCCGGATAGACACGGACGCTGACCGGCCTGTTGGCGAAAGAGGCCGGCACGCTGTAGCGGTTGCGTTCCAGATGGATCAGACACGTTGGGGAAACGCGCTTGGTGTGCTCGACGAACCCGTCAAAAACACGCGGCACAGTCATCAGAAACTGGGTCTCGATCCTCCAGGCATCGGCAACTGAACCTGGCTCGGCACCATGGGTGATCTCTTCCCATAGGGCCTTGCACCGTCGCTCCAGCCAGATATTCAACTCATCGAGCGAGTTTGCACGTGGCAAGGGCTGGAAAAGCCGGTGCCGCATATCAAGCACGTTCTTTTCCACCAACCCCTTCTCCCAGCCCGCAGCGGGATTGCAGAACTCGGGCTCGAACACAAAGTGACTGGCCATGGCCGAGAACCGGGCATTGACCTGCCGGGCCTTGCCACGCCCGACCTTGTCGACCGCCGTGCGCATATTGTCATAAATGCCCCGACGCGGGATTCCGCCCAGCACGCGGAAGGCGTGATTATGGGCATCAAACAGCATCTCGTGGGTCTGGAGCAGATAGGCCCTTACCGCAAAGGCCCGGCTGTAGCAGAGCTTGAAGTGCGCGATCTGCAGCTTGACCCGCTCGCCCCCGATCAGCGCCCAGTCCTCACTCCAATCAAACTGGAAGGCTTCGCCCGGCTCGAAAGCCAGGGGAACGAAAACGCCACGGCCGGTGGTGTTCTGCTGGCGCTGGAAATCCTCTTTCCAGCGCCGGGCAAAAACCGCCACCCGACCATAGGAACCTTCAAAGCCAAGACTGACCAGATCGGCGTGGATCTGCTTGACCGTGCGCCGCTGCTTGCGCGGCTTGCGGCTCTCAGCCTTCAACCAGCCTGACAGCTTCTCGGCAAACGGATCGATCTTGCTCGGCCGCTCGGGCACCTTGAACTTCGGCTCAACCGTATCGGAC
>NZ_RZMW01000027.1 GCF_003992625.1 Pelagibacterium lentulum
TCTCCGGCCTTCCAGGCAGCCGTTCCGGTTCTCTCCCAATTGCTCAAGGCCGAGATGGCCGAACGCGAGACACGATCGATCGCCTATCAGCTCAAGGTTGCACGCTTTCCAACCTATAAGGACCTGGCCGGCTTTGATTTTGCCAGCAGCGAGATCAATGAGGCCCTGGTGCGCCAGCTCCATTCCGGTGCCTTCATCGAAAAGAGCGACAACGTCGTTTTGGTAGGGGGACCGGGAACCGGCAAAACCCACATCGCCACAGCCCTGGGCATCCAAGCCATTGAGCATCACCGCAAGAGAGTGCGCTTTTTCTCGACCGTTGAACTGGTCAATGCGCTGGAACAGGAAAAGGCTCAGGGCAAGGCCGGGCAGATCGCAAATCGGCTCGTCCATTCCGACCTGGTCATTCTCGACGAGCTTGGATACCTGCCCTTCAGCGCATCAGGAGGGGCATTGCTCTTCCACCTGCTGAGCAAACTCTATGAGCGCACCAGCGTCATCATCACCACCAATCTCAGCTTTGCCGAGTGGGCCAGCGTGTTTGGAGACGCCAAGATGACAACCGCGCTGCTCGATCGGCTCACCCATCACTGCCATATCCTCGAAACCGGAAACGACAGCTTCCGGTTCAGGAACAGCTCGGCCCAGGCCACAAAAACCAAAAAGGAGAAAGCACCGACTTGACCATCTGACCAAACCCAAATCATATCCATGAGGCGGGTCAATTCTCGGCTCTGGCGCATATTTGCTGAAGCTTCGCTATGCAGCTCCGATCAATCTCGCCTGCAACAGATCGAGTTTCCCGCGCCCATACATTTGCCGTTTGACGAGCTTTAGGCGCGTGATTTGTCCTTCCGTCTGCCCATTGGACCACGGGGAGATGATCGCGTTTCTGACGGCGGCCATATCCTTTTCGACACCGTTGGCAAATGAGTTCACGAGGCTGAGTTTTGCCGCCTGCAACCATTCCTCCAGCTTCGCCACTGTTCTGGATCGGATCATAGACTGGAAGTCACCGATGGTGGTGCGGGCCACCACGAGTTCGGGTACATTCACTTCAATTGCGGCGACCAGGATTGCTTCTGACTTCGCGAGGTCATCCCGCGCCGTGGTCAATAGCTTGGCTATGACGCGCGCCGATGGTGTTCGCGCCAACCCGCTTTGATTTGCCTTTTCAGCAAGACGCCGGCGTTGCGCCCACTGCGAGACGACACCGCTTTGCCCTGGAAAGCCCTGCGCCTGCATCTCGCGCCAGAGCGCCAAGGCATTCCGCGCGCCTTCGTCCCAACGGGCGTTCAGCCAAGGCAACCAGACGTCTAACGAACTCGGCCGTGTGCGGAAAACATCCAAGCGTTGGCCGCGCAGAACATCGCGGACAAGTTTTCGGCTGTGGCCTGTCTGACGCACGATCTGTCGGATCGAGGTTCCCTTCTTCGACAACTCCCGAATGGCTTCATTGGTCTCCTGCCGGCGCAGATATCCCTCATATTGCAGCCTTTCGGCATATGTCAGCAGCTTGGGATCGACGATATTGCTGCCGACCGCCTGCCTGATCTGGCGCATGGACTTACCGACGGCATCAAGAAAGGAACGGCTTGAGTTTTCCATGAGGTGCCAGCGGTCGGCGACTTGGGCCGCATTCGGCAATGCCCCGGCGATCGCCTCGCCGTAGCCGCCGCCACGATCTCGAGCTACGATCGATATGGATGGATGCTCGGCTAGCCAGGCGCGAGAGGTATTCAGCGCACGATCTGGCAGCAGAGCGACCGGCCTGCGACGCTCCAGGTCGCAAACGATCGTCCCGTAGGTTTGCCCGCGCCGAAAGGCGAAATCATCAATTCCAATGATCGACAGCACATCACCATGTTCTGTGGCTCGCCGCCGGACAACGCGCAGCAATGTGTCTTTGCTGACCGGCATCATGAGACGATCCGCAAAACTGGCCGCAGGTCTGCCGCCCAAAGCCAGGCCGAGGTGGTGCACGATGGTCTCGAGGCGCTGCGTGCGCCGACTATACCGGGCCAAGACTCTGTCATCGAACGGCTCGCAGAAAATGCGGCGGCCGCAAAGAACACCATCACACCAAAACCGACGCGTCAGGATCGAAAGCTCTACCCGTCGCCCACCAAGCGGCAAATCTGCGGGCCGCCGCCTATAGCGGCTTTGTACCCGCCGGCTTCGGCCCCCGCAGCTAGGACAGGTTCCCCAAGGTTGGCGAGAGCGCAGCAGAATTTGCACCCTGTCCGCCACCACCTGCACCGCATCTACTACAAAACCATCCGGCGCGACGTTCGCGCGCTGAAAGCCATGTCTCATCTGCTGATCCTCCTACGAATCAACACCAGCGTTGGCCGCAACAGCAGCAAATTTGAGTCAGAGCCAATTCTCGGTGAAAATACCGGGTCAGATCTCAACGGCAATCAACATGATCGACGTCTACGCCCGCTATATCGTGGGTTGGCGGGTCAGCCGCACCGCCCATGCCAGCTTCGTTCTGGACGCCCTCGAGCAAGCCATACACGACCGCCGCCCCATCCATAGCGGGGGTCTGGTTCACCATTCGGATCGCGGATCGCAATATGTCAGCATTCGCTATACCGAGCGCCTAGCCGAGGTCGGCATCGAACCGTCAGTCGGCAGCGTTGGAGACAGCTACGACAACGCTTTGGCCGAGACCATCAACGGTCTTTACAAGGCAGAGATGATCCATCCAAGAGCGCCATGGCGGACCATTGAAGCAGTAGAGTTTGCCACCCTCGAATGGGTAGACTGGTTCAATCACCGGCGTTTGCTCGAGCCCATCGGCAACATCCCGCCAGCCGAAGCCGAGGCAAACTTCTACGCGGCACTGGAACAATCGGCCATGGCCGCATAACTTAAACCAAATGGCCTCCGGCAAACCCGGGCCGGTTCATACCAAATCTGGAACCCGACACCAAAGACGAACAGTCCAGACCAAACGTCTTGCAATAAGGTCGGCGCGACTGCATCGTCTCGAAGCCCAAAATGAGACGATCAATGGCCGACATCACCGCCTTCAAGTAGCCGTGCCCAGTGGAGCTAGATCAAGGGATCGGCTGGGGAGGGGGAGGCGAAAGCTGTGCTTACTGCCAAGAGCCATAAAAAGCCAATTTCAGTCTTGCTAATGCGCCTCTAGACATCAATGCATGTTTAGAGGAGTTTTTTTGCAGCCTTGCCACTGCACATAGACTCGGCCCAGGCATGCTCGCTTCAGGTCAGATCGGCGCGATCATCGGTCAACTCCAAGCCGGTTTGGTCGGGACCGATACTCATTGAATTAAACCCGATTTGCATCAGTTGATCTCAGCCAGATGCAGACCTGGATGCCGAGCTTCCGAGCCTTGTCGACAAAGTTCTCCTGAATACCGGTGCCGGGGAAGACGATGACTCGATCAGCGAAACCGCAAGCATGGCTTCGTTGCGCTTGAAGGGCGCGGCCTTGGCGTGAGCCCGATCGAGCTTCGCCCAGATCAGCCTGTGGTCGGTTGTGTCACCGCCGGAACAGGCGATCTTCGGACCGGAGGGCACGATCACCTCATTGTCGGCCCTGCGTTTGGCGGCAAGAAAATCACGGCTGTCGATCATCGTCTTCTTTGCCGCAATTCTCTATTTCAGGCTATATCTGTCATCGAAACCTTCAAAGGCGTCAGCGACAATTGCCTCAATCCGACTGACCTCGTCGTCGCGCAGCTTCTCAAACTCGCCGGTACGGCGGCGTTTGCTGAGCAAGCCGCCGTTCTGACGGATGTGCATGATGAGGTCCTGCGCCATGCGATCGGGCATTTCGACCAAGTTCATGATGGCCGTGAGCGCCTGATCGCGGCATTTTAGGTAGTCGATCTCGCGCAGCAGATCGATCTCGACGGTTCGCTGCACGCAGCTATAGAGGAACTCGGCCTCCTCGGTGCAGTCGAAATAGCGATAGAGGTCCGCGGTGTCGTTGGTGACCTCGACATTATGGTTAGGCAGGGCCCGCCAGCCGATGAACTCCATCAGGGGACCGGAATGCCGCTTGAGGATCGTGGCATAGTCGTCGATGCGATCCAGCATGACGGCCGAGACGGGAAACACCATGCCGGGCGGGGTGTATTTACGCTCGGCGAGCACGTGGTGGACAAGACAGCGGTGCAAACGTCCGTTGCCGTCGACCAGCGGGTGGACGTATACGAACCCGAATGCAATCGCGGCAGCTTGCAGAACCGGATCGACGTCTGAGGTCCGCAGCCTGTTGTTGCATTCATTGAGGCCGGTCATGATGTCGGGAACATCCTGAGGACGGGCACCGATGAACTCGGGCAAAGGATCATGGTTGTGATCCCGCTCGCCCAGAAATACGCCCTCGCTGCGATATCCGATCTCGGTGAACCGATCGTCGCCGATCAGGATGCGGTGCAGTCGGTAGATTTCGGTCTGGTTGAGCGGACGCTTGCCAGCCCCGAGAACGGCACGTCCCCAACGCTCGAGCCGACTGGCTGGCGCGCGTTCCCCTTCGATCTCGAAACTCGCGCGGCTGTCTGCAAGCAACAGAAAACTTGCAGCCCGGGAAACAATGTGAGCGCCGGTTCGCCCTATCGTCTCCTGTGCCTTCCTGGAAAGATCGAGGGCCAGAAATGCTTCCAGCTTTTCTGTGCGCCTGATAATCGGACAGAACGCGCCCGTACCAAGCAGATTGTTGCGCACGCGATGGCGCAGGGACAGCGACGCGGGGCCGGTGAAATAGGCTTCGGGATCGAGTGCGTCGACGGCGGTGACTGTGGGGGCGTCGTCGATATCGAGCCGCTTGCCGCTCAAGGTTTCATAAAAGAACCACACACGTCGCGTCACCGCGCCGGTCGGTGTTCGCTGGATGAAATCTATGAGGTCCTGTTCCGGCAACGCATCGAGGATGCGTTTGAGAACCAGAAGATCGATCGGCTCATGGCGCAG
>NZ_RZMW01000028.1 GCF_003992625.1 Pelagibacterium lentulum
TCTCCGGCCTTCCAGGCAGCCGTTCCGGTTCTCTCCCAATTGCTCAAGGCCGAGATGGCCGAACGCGAGACACGATCGATCGCCTATCAGCTCAAGGTTGCACGCTTTCCAACCTATAAGGACCTGGCCGGCTTTGATTTTGCCAGCAGCGAGATCAATGAGGCCCTGGTGCGCCAGCTCCATTCCGGTGCCTTCATCGAAAAGAGCGACAACGTCGTTTTGGTAGGGGGACCGGGAACCGGCAAAACCCACATCGCCACAGCCCTGGGCATCCAAGCCATTGAGCATCACCGCAAGAGAGTGCGCTTTTTCTCGACCGTTGAACTGGTCAATGCGCTGGAACAGGAAAAGGCTCAGGGCAAGGCCGGGCAGATCGCAAATCGGCTCGTCCATTCCGACCTGGTCATTCTCGACGAGCTTGGATACCTGCCCTTCAGCGCATCAGGAGGGGCATTGCTCTTCCACCTGCTGAGCAAACTCTATGAGCGCACCAGCGTCATCATCACCACCAATCTCAGCTTTGCCGAGTGGGCCAGCGTGTTTGGAGACGCCAAGATGACAACCGCGCTGCTCGATCGGCTCACCCATCACTGCCATATCCTCGAAACCGGAAACGACAGCTTCCGGTTCAGGAACAGCTCGGCCCAGGCCACAAAAACCAAAAAGGAGAAAGCACCGACTTGACCATCTGACCAAACCCAAATCATATCCATGAGGCGGGTCAATTCTCGGTGAAAATACCGGGTCAGATCTCAACGGCAATCAACACGTTGAAGCCGAAGCGATCAAGGAACCTGACCAGCTTCGTTCCGTCCTCAGCCCGTCGCTGCGACAGCTGGACCTGGAAGCAGACTTTGTGCTTGAAGTCTGTAAGGGGGCCCTGACGACAGGTGAACTGCGAGACCGGCTGGGCCTGGACTTCGAGGCGTTCAACCGCAGCCTGCTCGCGGCCGGCGAGAGCCCCGACACCTATCCGGAACTCCATGCCAGCCTGCTGACCAACTACATTCACGACATCGAAATCGAGATCGTGGATGCGCTGCGCGCCGTCTTCTATCCGGTGATCAAGAAAGGCAAGGCAGCAGAGGAATATGCGCAGTTGAGAGAGGAATTCCGGTCGCTTTCTCCCGATCCGGCATGGGAACTCCGCTACCATGAGGTCCCCCGCGACATCATGGCAGAGCGGGTGGATCAATGGCTAGCGCAGCATGCAGCCACCCGCAAGAGCAAGAAGCCGAATCTGGTGCCGCTTGATGCGCTAAGGCGAGCCAATGCCGATGCGGTTCGCAAATTCACCCGGGAGGCGGGGCCGGTCATAAGGGCGTGGTGCCTGAAGCACGAGGTCACGCGACCGGCCTTGTGGGACGAAGTCGACAAATGGGCGGATTCTCTCCGCGCCCGGCTCGATGAAGCTGGCGTCTTCGATTGCCTGGAGCTGAGTGAAACACTGCTATTCATTTGGTGCCAGACGCTCGGTGTGTGGCCGGAGAGAATGCGTGCCACGCTTGATCGCGGGCAATTGGAGCTCAGTGACGACGATCTCGATGCCGAACGCAGCCGCGAAAAGGAAGAGGCGGAAGCCAGGAGACGCGAGGCGCGCTCGGTACCGTTCAACGGCCGAAGCGTAGACCCTGAAACCGCGGATTGGTCTGCAATCGCATCCGAACTGGCCGATGAGCTCCCGAAGAGTGTGCTGGAAAGCCCCGTAGGATCGCCGGCCGATCTGGTGCCGCGTGCTCAGCCAAAGACAAGAGACCGGAAAAGTCAGCGGGGCAGCAAGGCTCCGCCGGCTGGCCGGAGAGCGCCGTCTGACAAGACCGACATGATCGGCAAACTGGGCGAGCTTGTCGTCTACAACTGGCTGAAGAACAGACTACCCAAGCAGAATATCGATGCCGCGTGGGTTTCCGAGAATTCGGAGCCCTTCACCGGGCGCAAAGGTGATGATGGCCTCGGTTACGATTTCACCGTCAGCTTCCGAAGCCAGGCGCTGCTCATAGAGGTCAAAGCTAGCCTCAGTGATCCTCGTATGTTCGAGATGGGCGAAAGCGAAGTCAGGGCGGCCAAGGCGGCTGCTCGACCCAGGAGCGGGCAGCGGTACGCTATCGCCTATGTCAGCAATGTTGGCGAACCGTCTCTTACGCGTGTGGAGATGCTGCCCAACCCGATGAGCGAAGAGGGGGAAGCCCTGCTGTGCATCCTTGGAGAAGGCATCAGGTACGGCTTTAGTCCAAGGAGATGATAGAAGTCGGGGGCATGACGTGTATGAGCCCTTGTAGCAGAACACGTGCGTAGTCACGGAGTCAGGCGGACAGCATGACTATGCCGCCAGAAGCCGAGAGAACAATCGGAGCTTATAGCGTATAATCGGTAGGTGTGGGGATTTGCGGTAGCGGTCCCTAGACTCGATACCCTAGCGCTGTATCTCCTCCGCTGGAGCACGCTAGAGCGACATCATCTTCCTCGGCCCAGTCTAGCTCACCCTCAGGCCGTTTCCACTTCGACGTCAATGCCGATCGCATTGGCGATTTCGGTGTAGAGATCGACGGTCGTCTGCGCGCGAAGGGTAAGAATGAGGGCATAGCGCACTTCCCTGTCATAGCGTTCGAGACGCTTTTTCTCACGCCACCAGCCGCCGGTCGGATAGACCGCTATGCCGTGGCGATTGGCAAGGTCGGCAGCGGTACCTTCCCATATGTCAGAGTGAAGGGAACCGCGGTCCCGAAGGCGCGGGCCGAGGACCCATCCATCGTCTTGCCCGCCGCCGTAAGCGCCATCTTCCTCCTCACGCGCGGCCGCATTGATGCGTCCTCGGAAGGTATCCACATCCTCTTCGGGCCGCTTCACGGCAAAACGGAGACCGTGCGAGGCGTAGCGATGGCGCTTGGTCCAGCCCCGCTCCCCCGGATTGGGCTCTATGAAATAGCTCAGCGTCACGCGCAGTTCGACTTGTTCCTCGCCAAGCCCCTCCAGCGTCTCGGTCGGCCACGGCAGATCGTGGAAGATCATATCGCAGGTCTTGATGGTCGATCCGTCAATGAAGAAGGGCTGCATCATGCTTTCGATCACAAGCGTCACGTCATTGGCCTGGCTACGGATCGCCTTGCCCAAATTAGGAACGCCATATCCATAGCGACGCAACAGAACCCGTTTGTGGGTCTGTTTCGGATTGACCGGAAGATGCCCGCGCATGGCCGGGGTCCAGTCGGCGGAATGAACGATCAATCCCCTGACCGTTTCGGGCCAATGGCCCGCGCGGTCGGCCAATATCTGCGCTGCCATGCGAGAAGCCAAGGCCGTTGCAGCGCTTGTGTCCGCGATAACGTTGAAGTAGCCGACTTGCAAACGATTATTCGTTGTCAGCAGTGTAAGGTCATCCAGATGATCGCTGTTGCCATTGGCGGGATTGACGCCGTAATTGCCGCCTTCGAACACGATATCGGGCTTGATCGGCCACTCATTTTTCCATGTCAGGGATGTCCGGCTGAGCGGTGAGAGATCGCCGGCGGGGGCCATCGGGCTCCACCCGGCAAAGGTCGCATCGGTGATGGTGCACTTCTCAGTCACCGCTCCCACCGTCAGGGCGTTCCACGCCTGCGCGGGGTTCTCGATCGGCGCGGCATCATTCTGATCAAGATACTCGGCTGCCGGATAAAGAGCGTTCACGTTGCCTGCCGAAACGACGACAATACGCTGGGTATCACCATCACCATAGGCCAGTTCATCAAGGGCTGCTGACCATGAGGACGGGCGCCCCCGCCAATGATCGCCCGCGCTGGTAACGGCAAGGCAGAAAGCCCGCGAACGCTCCGGCGCTTGTATCTCGGCCCGGCTCATCGCCTCCGCAGTGATGTAGCCATAGAGATCGGGATCGTTCGCTCCCTGATCCGGCAGGATTTTCACCGACTCCAGAACATGGCTCAGGCTGAGCGGGTCGGTGCTAGCCAGAGGATCGGTCAGATCCCCATAGAGCGCCAGGCCGCTCATTTTCGTCCCGTGTCCGCGCCACATCGGGCTGGTGTCCTCTACCGGCCAGACCCCGTTCCACGACTGCTGATCCTCTGCATTAAGGACCGGCTCGATAAGCGGATGAGGGCGCGTCGACCCGGAATCCAGAATACAGACTGCCGGTGCGCCGGCATCAGGGACTTCCAGCCGCTCCGCCAACTCGTCACTCCAATCGCGCTGCTCGGTCGGGTCCATCGCCAGGTACACGGATGGCGTATCTCGCGCGAGCCGCAACTCGGCAATGGCATCGGTATTGGAAACGATCATGCCGATCTGACTAGGCGTCGCGAGCACTAGCACGACCTCACGCTCTGGAAACCGGACGACATGCTCTCGCAACACGATGTCAAGAATGTCGGCCGCATGTTCAAGGATCGGCCGGCCTCCCGTTCTCAGCCAGACTTCCCACCAGGCATGCTGACCTGCCGCCGGAAACATCTGAATGTCATCCGTGAAAAGTGAGCGGGCATGAGCGAGCCGCACATCTTCCAACGAAGCGACGAGCGGCTGGTTCTTGGGCTTGCCTGTTGGCGTCTCCTGCGTCCGGTAATCTTCGACCTTCTTGAGGTAGAGCTCCCGCTTGGCCTCCGGAACGAATACTGTGGCCGATAGCAGATTTTCCGGATCGGACTCTGCGGGTCGGACGGCCACCAGTTCGATATGATCCTGGCCCCGCTTGTCTTCGAGCTTGTCGAGCAGCGGGCGCTGCTCTTTGCCAATATCGAATTCGAGATAAAAGCCGGCGTTTCCACCGGCGATTTCCGGATTGCGTTCCGCGGCTTGTTCGGCTGCGGCTGTGATCGCGGATGTCAGAGCCTGTTCCAGATGCGCCGCATGCTGAGCGCGATTACGCGCCGGGAGCACGACTTCGCCGCCTCCGCCTCTCGGCCACGTGAACTGCTCCCGCCGCCCGTTACCGGTAATATAAATGTGCTTGAGAGCCCGCTGTTCCCCGTTCGGCATCAATCCTCTTACCTATGCGCTGCCGAACGCCGCTCCTTTATGGAGACTGACAGGTCCGCGTCGGTGACATCACTGCGATCGGCCAATATCGCCCGCTTCGCGGCCTCATCAGCCGCGCGGGCGATTTCGGCCTGGCTAAGACCCGCTGTAAGCTCGACGGCCTTGCTCCAATCCAACTTATCGGTATCAAAGCCGACCAAACGCGATTGAAGTATCTTCAGCGTCACATCCTCGTCGGGGAGGTCGTACTGGATCACGTCATCAAAGCGCCGGAACAAGGCCGGATCGAGCAGTTCGACGTGGTTTGTGGCGGCGATGATCAGACTGTCGCTGTCGTCTTTCTCCAGAAACTGGAGAAACGAATTCAGTACGCGGCGGATTTCCCCAACATCATTGCGCTCGGATCGCCGTGAGCCGATGGCGTCGAATTCATCGAAGAAGTAGACGCCGCGCGTTTCGGTCATCGCGTCAAATATGATCCGCAGCTTTGATGCGGTCTCGCCCATGAACCGTGTAATCAGGGTGTCGAAAACCACTGTGAAGAGCGGTAGGTGCAATTCGCCGGCCAGGGCGCCGGCGGTCATGGTCTTTCCCGACCCGGGCGGGCCTACAAGGAGAAGCTTCCGCCGCGGCTGTAACCCCCGCTCGACCAGCTTGTGCTGCTGGCGCTGCTCGGTAAGCACTCTCTTGAGGCGCAACTCCAGTTCGTCGGTCAAAGCCATGCTGGCAAGCCGCGTCTCTGAAAAACTAACCGATACCAGCGCGGCTAGATCGCCTTTTGGCTGGGCGATAGGAACCGGCCTGCGCGCCCGTTCGACTTTGCCGCTGCTGCGTGCCTGATCGACGAGCGCCCGCAGTTGCTGGGCAACCTGACCGTGGCCTTTGCGTGCCTCATGGGCAGCCACCTGCATCGCGATAGACAGGAATTGATCGTCATCGCGGGCGATGTGGCTCTTCAGGAGCGCTATGAGATGCTTTGAGGCCGTCATATCCGGTCCATTGCGATAATTCGGCCATACGCTTGACAGGAACGGGCCACGAACACGATCAACCGACTGATGTCGCAAAACCGCTCGCCGCGCAAGCGCGGACCGCGGTCGGGTATGTCTATTCGGCTCCGGCTGTGGAACATTTTTGAGATAGCGCTCACGTGTAAGAATCAGATTCCGCGCGAGTAGTATTGTATCGACACCTTACAAATAGACCTTAAAACATCGTTTCCTTCAAATCCTAATATAAGAACTTCACAAGACGCTGTGCATGCGGCAAGGCCTGACCGTCACACTACCTTTATCCGCAGCACCCCGGTCCTGAAAATCCCGACACCGCTTACTGAGAAATGGAGCGATCCCGCGCGCAGTGCCCAGTTTAGTTCGTAAATGGCGCCGGACGAGATTCGGACTCGCTGTGTATTTCGAAGGCAAGCAAATGTCTGCATTCCAAACCTCGCTCCTGAAAAGCCGCCGGTCCGTTCACAGCGCCAATGCGGACAGCATGATTACGCTGCCAGACGCCGAGAGGACAATCGGAGCTTGTAGCGTATATCCGGTAGGTGTGGGGTTTGACGGTAGCGGTCCTCCGCTACCGAGTCGTACGCGACACTATCCCACAATATCGGAAATTTGCGATTGGATGCGCTGTGGCGCTATGATGTTTAGGGTAGCGTCGGTTGTCGGCTCGTTGAGCGATGCAATTCCCTCAGGTGCATCATCGCCCAGACTCGGTAAAGCGCAAGCCGGGCCCACTGTGCCCAGCACGCGCGGATGTGCGATGGCTAGTCCATCTGTTGGATCGAGCCATCATCCGCGACAAGTGCAATGGTGTTCTGGTCGGAGATGGCAGCGAATTGCTGGTCGTCGAGGCGCGTGAGGTGCAGCAGATACCCGTCCCCGATCCGATCGGTTACGAGCGACCAGGACAAATCCTCCTCGCTCGCTGCCATCAGCCCCTCCCCGAACACGAAGGCGGTGATGCCATCGCCATCGACGTGGATCGTGGTGACCGGGGTAGCGCCGGGATGGGCGCGCAGCCATGTCCGTCCCGCATCCTCGCTCTTGAACAATCCCGCCTCCGAGGCCGCGTACAGCGTATCGGGGTCGGCGGCTGAGGCGGCGAGATCAATGAGCCCGTTAGCCAGAATACCGATCTCGTCCCAGGTTACGCCGCCATCCGCGCTGCGCTGAAGGCTGGTGCCGTGATGGACGCCATAGAGGACATCAGGGTCGAGAGGGCTGACCGTCATCTGGTGAAAATCGACCGGGCCGTATACCCCATCCGATAGCTTTGCCCAGGTCCGGCCCCCGTCCTGGGAAGCGATGATCCCGAGATTTCCGCCGGTAGCAGGATGCCCGCTGGCCCAAAACTGCAGATGATCTTGCGGGTGCGCAGAGAACCCCATGAAATCGTCCCGGCTGGTTCCCACAAAATCTGCCAGACCTGTCTCGAGGTCGAGCGACCACAATCCATGATGGGTTGCCAGCAGGAGAGCGTCGGATCGTGTGCGGTCCGGCGCCAATCCGTGCACATGAGTCTGGGCGAGCAGGGTTTCGAGTTCCAAGCGTTCCTGCGCTGGTGCGGTACCGGAATACGCACCAAGCGCCGCGAACGCGGCTCCGGCCAAGAGTTTTCCAAAAGCATTCATAATTTCATTCCCTTGCAAGGACTCCAGCCGTCACAGACGGCTGGAGTGCCCTCGATTACGCCTGTACCTGAAATTCGGTCATCATGCCGAAGGACAAATGGGGCATGTGGTGGCAATGCAGCATCCAGTTGGCAGCCTCACCTGCATCGAGGGCGATGGTGAGGCTGGTCATCGGCGGAACATGGACCGTGTCCCGCACGGCGCCCGTGAACCTGCGGTTACCGATCGCAACAACCTGGAAGCTATGTCCGTGCAAATGCATCGGATGTCCCATCATGGAGCGGTTGCGGAAGGTCATTTCCACGCGTTCGCCGCTGCGGGCGACAATCGGGAGGTGATCATCCCATGTCCGGCCGTCGATAGTCCAGACATAGGGCGACATCGATCCATCCAGCAACACTGCGCGCGATTTGCTGGCATCGCGGCTTGGCAGCGGATCGAGGGCCCGCAGCGCACCTTCCTGGGCAAGGTTGATATCGAAGGGTGGCGCGGCCTCCTCGCCAATGGCGGCGAGCCGCGAGATTGTTGCCCCGGCCGGCGCCAATATGAGCCCCGTGCGCTCCTTTTCGCCTTCGCGTAGGGCGAATACGGGGAAGGCCCGGTATTCCGCCGGCAGGTCGAGGTCGATATCGAGGCGCTGCCCCATCGAAAGTCCGAAACGTTTGCCCCCTACGGGTTCAACGGGATGGCCATCTACCGCGACAAGCCGACCCTCGATCCCGGTATCGATCCAATAGGTGGTCGCTGCCGAAGCGTTGATGATCCTGAGCTTGACCCGGCCACCACGTTCCACACGAACGACTTCCGGGTCCGACAGGGTCCGGTCGTTGGTCAGATACGCGTCGAAGTCGAAGTCGTTTAGATCCATCGCCATTCCACCCATTCCCGAATGGTTCATTCCGGCCATGGGCTGGGCCGCGCCATGATCCATACCACCGTGCCCCATGCTGCCATGATCCATGCCGCCATGCCCTTCACCGCTCGCGATTTCCGCAAGCACCTCCTCGGGTGACTTGAACGAAAAATCGTGCAGGAACATCACCACGTCCTGACGGTCGGCAGCCACGTCTTCAGGGCGCCTCACGATGAGAGGTGCGGCCAGCAATTGCATTTCCTGCACCGGTATGTGGCTGTGCATCCAGTGCGTGCCTGCAAGGGGATCAAAATCGTAGTGGCGGGTTTCGCCCGGCGCCAGTACCGGCATGGGCATGTGCGGCACGCCGTCCTGATCGTTGGGCGGAATTTGCCCGTGCCAGTGGATGATGGTGTCAACGTCGAGGTCATTGCGCAAGGCGACCTCGAACCGCTGTCCGGGTTCGAGGATGAGGCCGTGCCCTCCACGTTCATTGAGCAGGCCGAAAACGGTAGCGGCCCGGCCATCGACATCGATGGTCCGGGTGCCTGCGGTAAGGCGCAGGGCCGAGGATTGTGCCAGGATTTGGACCGGCAGGGTGGTTGCAGCGGCCATTGCTGCTGTGACGGCCAGAAAGCCGCGGCGTGAGATATGGTTTGTCATCTTTTCAATCCGAAGTGTCGCGCAAATCGATGTTTGTCGCGTTATCGTGAACCGTCTGAGGAGACGGCGGTGACTACAGGATTGAAACAGGTTTCGGCGGTCGCTTGCCGGGCGGAAGGCTCAGGCCGGACTGTAGCTGTATCTTCGGGAACGGCCCGTGGACCGCAGGCTTCGAGTAGCTCAACGACACTGCACTTGGATATGTGCCCGCCGGCGCAAAACATGCCGCGTAGCAGAGCGCATCGTGCGCCAGGCTATGCTCGTCAGTTGAGGAGCTGTGGTGATGCCCATCGGCGGTTATGAACATGGCGTGTTCGTCATGGGACATGCTTGCATGTCCCAAAGGCGGGCTAGCATGGGTAATTGAAACCAGTCCCGTTGCCAAGATCAGGCAAAGGGCCGCGATTATCCGTAATGTTCTGCCAGCCAATGCGTGCATTTCCCGGATAAGCCCCAGTGACGCTGGTACACAAGTCTGAACCTATACCGATTCAGCCTCCCGGTCGCGAAACATCATGAAATCGTGTCGCACCGGGATGGCCCAACCAAGGCGAGTTGGGTCAGTTTTGCCGCAGAATGGGAGAATATCCCGCATTTCCGATAATCTTTTCCAGCGCCGAGGCCGTTGCTCCGCTTTCGATGCTGACGCGGTGCTCAATCAAGTCGATTTCGATAGTCGCTTGCGGGTCTGCGGTCTTCACTGCCTTTTCGATGGTTCCCGCGCAATGACCGCACGTCATGTCCTTTACCTCGAATATGTGCATGGACGTGTTCCTTACTGGTTTCAGCTGTTGCGAATATGGTGCTTCCCACCGTGGTAAGGTCAAGGGGCTGTGACGAAAAGGTTTGGTGCGGCTGGGGCGCGTATCGGCCTCCCCGACCATTTCTTCAGTCACGATCGCGCTCGGACATCTGCGCCTGATACTGGCTTTCGCGCTCGGGCCAGGTGCTCTTGATATAGTCGAGAACGGCCCGGATTTCGTCATCGGTGAGGACGTCTCCGAACCCGGGCATGTCGCTCTCATAGGTGCCGCCGACAATTTCTGCCACCCCGTCGCGCGTGATGCGGAAGAGTTGGTCGTCGCTGTGGTGCCATGTGTGACCGGTGGCATCGTGGGGAGGGGCAGGCATTCGCCCGTTGGGCAGGCGCTCCTGCCAGTTGGGCTGGCCCTCCAGATTCTCTCCATGACAAGCGGCGCAGTGTTCGACGTAGAGGTGTCGGCCTTGGGCGAGGCGCTCAGCTTGTGCCCGGCCATCGGCCGCACGACCGAATGCGAACCAAGCCACGCTTAAGGCGACGAGCACCATGATCGCGGCGGCCATTGTTATCGGGCGTGACATTGGCAGCCTCACTGGTCCGGCGAGGGGAACAGTTCCTCAGTGAGCCCTGCCATACGGTAGGTCACAAGGCCAATCCATTCGTGCGCTGCCAGATCGACAGCCGACAGGCCACTTGATGCTGTGGCGGACCAGTTTATGTTGCCCGACTTTGTCCTGAAATCCACCGGATAGGGGATAACCGCGAGGGATGCGGCCCTGAAGCACCCAACCGCGCGTGGCATGTGACTGGCCGAGGTGACAAGAAGCCAGGTTCCTGAAGCCCGGTCGCCGAGAGCGACAGCCGTCTCCCTGGCATTCTCGCATGTATTGCGGGAACGCTCTTCCATCTCAATGCGATCGTCCTCGACTCCTGCAGCGATGAGCGCCTGCCTGGCCAGTTCGGATTCGGTCAGGCTGCCATCGTCGAAAAGGTGCCCGCCGCCGCCCGAAAGAAAAATCGCGGCGTTCGGATAGCGTTCGGCAAGCATTCGGGTTTCGATGACCCGTTCGCCTGCTTCGTTGAGGGTCAGCGCATCACGATCGTGGGAGATGTGTGTGTCGACGGCTCCCCCGAGCAGAATAATTCCAGAAATCTCGCTTGGCAGGGGCTGGCGTGGAAAGCGATCCTCAAGAATGCTGAGTGCAGCGACACCTATCGGGCTCCACGCCGCCAAGACCATCCCTGCAATTGAAGCAATGCCCAGCGTTGCCGCCGTTTTGCGGAACTTCAGCAGCCAAAAACCCAAGGCCACCAGCAAAACAAGTAGCAGGATGTTGGAAGGGACCAGGAAGAAGCTCAGTAATTTGGATAGGTTGAAAAACATCGGGGACCTCCACGACGTCTTCCAGTAGCACCTTCGCCGTCAACAATCGATTGACGTCGATTCCGCTTGACCTTCCTACCATTGGAAGCAGCAAAGTCCGGAGTGCGAGCTTGACCTCGATCAACGCTCGTGTGGAGAAATCCACCTAAGGCAGTGACTGGAGCGGAGAGGTCTGGAAAATGAACGAACATCAACACCACCATGCTGACAGTGGCCTTGGTGCAAAGGATGCATCGGGGCACGACAAGCATGCGGGCCACTCGGTTTCCATGTTTCGTGACAAGTTCTGGCTCTCGCTGGCTTTGACGATACCGACTGTCATTTGGGAGCCAATGATCCAGGAGTGGTTCGGCTACACTGCACCACACTTTCCCGGATCAAACTTTATCCCACCATTGTTTGGCACCATCGTTTTTTTCTACGGTGGCTGGGTGTTTTTGAGCAGCGCAATCGGCGAGCTCAAAACGCGCCTTCCGGGCATGATGACGTTGATTTCGCTCGCGATCTCCGTTGCGTTTATCTACAGCGTTGCTATCTTTCTCGGGTTCGATGGTCATCCCTTGTGGTGGGAGCTGGCCACGCTGGTCACCATCATGCTGCTGGGACACTGGATCGAGATGCGCTCGATTTCTCAGGCTCAGGGCGCTCTCAATGAACTCGCCAAGCTGTTACCGGACATGGCAGTGCGCGTGGTTGAAGGGGACCGGACAGAAGAGGTGGCCGTCTCCGACCTCAAAGCCGATGACGTCGTCCTGGTGCGTCCAGGGGCATCAATCCCCGCCGATGGCATCGTTATCTCAGGCAAGAGCTCGGTCAACGAATCCATGATCACGGGCGAATCTGCTCTGGTCGACAAGTCGGACTCCTCGGAAGTCCTCGGCGGCACCGTGAACGGGCAAGGTTCCCTTCGCGTCCGCGTGCTTCAAACTGGTCAGGA
>NZ_RZMW01000029.1 GCF_003992625.1 Pelagibacterium lentulum
TCCTGACCAGTTTGAAGCACGCGGACGCGAAGGGAACCTTGCCCGTTCACGGTGCCGCCGAGGACTTCCGAGGAGTCCGACTTGTCGACCAGAGCAGATTCGCCCGTGATCATGGATTCGTTGACCGAGCTCTTGCCTGAGATAACGATGCCATCGGCGGGGATTGATGCCCCTGGACGCACCAGGACGACGTCATCGGCTTTGAGGTCGGAGACGGCCACCTCTTCTGTCCGGTCCCCTTCAACCACGCGCACTGCCATGTCCGGTAACAGCTTGGCGAGTTCATTGAGAGCGCCCTGAGCCTGAGAAATCGAGCGCATCTCGATCCAGTGTCCCAGCAGCATGATGGTGACCAGCGTGGCCAGCTCCCACCACAAGGGATGACCATCGAACCCGAGAAAGATAGCAACGCTGTAGATAAACGCAACGGAGATCGCGAGCGAAATCAACGTCATCATGCCCGGAAGGCGCGTTTTGAGCTCGCCGATTGCGCTGCTCAAAAACACCCAGCCACCGTAGAAAAAAACGATGGTGCCAAACAATGGTGGGATAAAGTTTGATCCGGGAAAGTGTGGTGCAGTGTAGCCGAACCACTCCTGGATCATTGGCTCCCAAATGACAGTCGGTATCGTCAAAGCCAGCGAGAGCCAGAACTTGTCACGAAACATGGAAACCGAGTGGCCCGCATGCTTGTCGTGCCCCGATGCATCCTTTGCACCAAGGCCACTGTCAGCATGGTGGTGTTGATGTTCGTTCATTTTCCAGACCTCTCCGCTCCAGTCACTGCCTTAGGTGGATTTCTCCACACGAGCGTTGATCGAGGTCAAGCTCGCACTCCGGACTTTGCTGCTTCCAATGGTAGGAAGGTCAAGCGGAATCGACGTCAATCGATTGTTGACGGCGAAGGTGCTACTGGAAGACGTCGTGGAGGTCCCCGATGTTTTTCAACCTATCCAAATTACTGAGCTTCTTCCTGGTCCCTTCCAACATCCTGCTACTTGTTTTGCTGGTGGCCTTGGGTTTTTGGCTGCTGAAGTTCCGGAAAACTGCGGCAACGCTGGGTATTGCTTCGATCACAGGGATGGCTCTGGCGGCGTGGAGCCCTTTGGGCGCCGCTGCACTCGGAACTCTCGAGGACCGCTTTGCGCGCCCGCCTTTGCCAAGCGATGTTGCCGGCATAATTCTGCTCGGTGGTGCCGTCGACACCCATATCTCCCACGATCGCGATGCGCTGACCCTCAACGAAGCAGGCGAACGGGTCATCGAAACCCGAATGCTTGCGGAACGTTATCCAGATGCTGTGGTCTTTCTCTCAGGCGGCGGCGGGCACCTTTTCCACGATGGAACCCTGACCGAATCCGAACTCGCCAGGCAGACGCTCATTGCTGCAGGCGTCGACGGAGATCGTATTGAGATGGAAGAGCGGTCCCGCAACACCTGCGAGAACGCCAGCGAGACGACTGCCGCGCTCGGCGACCGGGCTTCTGGAACCTGGATTCTCGTTACATCCGCCAGCCACATGCCGCGCGCTGTTGGGTGCTTCAGGGCAGCATCCTTCGCGGTGATCCCCTATCCAGTGGATTTCAGGACAAAGTCGGGCAACATAAACTGGTCCGCCACAGCATCGAGCGGACTGGCGGCCATCGATCTGGCAGCGCACGAATGGATTGGCCTTGTGACCTATCATCTGGCAGGGTTCACCGAGGAACTGTTCCCCTCGCCGGACCAGTGAGGCTGCCGATGTCACGCCCGATAATAATCGCCGCAGCGATCATGGTGCTCATCGCCATTCCTGTGGCTTTGTTCGTTTTCGGACGTGCTGCCGATGGCCGGGCACAAGCCGAGCGCCTCGCCCAAGGCCGGCACCTCTACATCGAACACTGCGCCGCTTGTCATGGAGAGAACCTGGAGGGCCAGCCCAATTGGCAGGAGCGCCTGCCCAACGGGCGAATGCCTGCCCCTCCACACGATGCCACCGGTCACACCTGGCACCACAGCGACAACCAACTCTTCCGCATCACACGCGACGGGGTGGCAGAAATTGTCGGCGGCACATATGAGAGCGACATGCCCGGGTTCGGAGACGTCCTCACCGATGACGAAATCCGGGCCGTTCTCGACTATATTAAGAGCACCTGGCCTGAGCGCGAAAGCCAATATCAGGCGCAAATGTCCGAGCGCGAGCGGTAGAACTACTCCATTTTCAAGCACGCGATGCCGCTAAAAGTCCGTTCGCGAACCCTTGTCGAGCGCATACCTTCCGCTTCTGGGTGTGCTCAAGGGCTGGCTTAACAACCGCAATTGGGGGCGCGAAGCCGTCGAAGCGCAGCGCCCCAGGTTGGCCCGCTTCCCCAAGTCCGCCGAGCAGAAGCGGTCGGGCAGAAATGCCCCCATTTGCGATATCCGCCGATCCGCCAACTAGAGTGAGGACAGCCGCTAAATACCGCGCCCGTTTACACAAGTTCCAGAGCGAAATACTGCACCCAATCTGACAGGGAAAAGCTCTTTCAGGGGAGCTTTCCCGCGCGCTCCCGAGCTGCATTTCGAAGACTGAAACGGGGAGTATACCCAAACTTCTGTGTGCTCATTTTGCACACGACTTCCAATAACTTATTGATATATATAGCGTTTACCCCCAGTCCATCATTGGCGCAATGGAAAACTTCCTATTATTCTCAATCACTTATATAGTGTTCCCAAACCACCTCTGAGATTGGACAGACTAACACTGCCTGTCTCTTTGATGTATGCCTCACTTCGTCCCGTTTTTCAAAGTGTTACCACTTGGATGCCACTCAACTGCACCTTTCTGCTTACGGCTCACTACAACGGCAAACCCCTCATCCCACTCGAAGCTGCCGAAATTTCTTCAAGAGCTTGGGTCAGGAGAGATTGGTATCCCGCCGGTACGAATAGAATGGAGCCAGATGTGCGCGAAAAGCATTCATCTTCGATACTTGGCCTCCTACCCAGACAAACGGCGTGAAATCGCACTGTCGGAGCTCCACGCTTTCCGTCATGCGTTTCACTATCGGCGCAAATATTGACGGCGTTGAGATATCAGCCAGGATGCGGCCGCCCGACCGGTATCTAGCCTCGGTTATAACGCGCCTGGTCGACGAAGCAAGATCGATGGCTTCAGGCTTTCGCCCAAGGCAACGGCAGCTTCAGTGACAGTCATTGACAATCTTGTCCTGTTCTTTGGACTGTATCTTGCGATCAACTAAAAAATGCTTGGAATGGCAGATTGCTTTTCTGAGGCTGTGTAACTCAGATTGCCCCGCGCCACCACGGTCTGTTCCGTTTGACCAGCGACGCGAAATAGCGCCTGATCGGTTCGGCTGGCATGTCTGCCCCGATCAGCATAAGCCGACTCCGGTTGTCACTGTTCGGCCAACCTTCGAGGCGGAAGGGTGAGTATAGTCTGTGCTGAACCGCGTGGACGACCATTGGCCTGGATGGATCGTCCGCCAACGCCAACAAGCCCTTCATTCGCAGCAGGCCTGCATGGCGCTGACCGGTCATTGCGGACAGAAATGCGTCGACCGCCTTTGGATCGAGCGGCTGATCGGCTGACAGGTGCAACGCCGAAACCGCTCCATGACGGTTCGGGCTGTCGTGATCGTGCTTATGGTCATGATGATGACCGTGGTGAGAGTGATGGGTGTGCCCTTCCCCGGACAGCCATCTGGCAACATCTTCGATCCGTTCTGTGGGCGCGTAAGACACGGAGCTTGAACCGATCAGACTGGCTACGGCAAAACCGGGCTGATTGGCATCATGCAAATGGGCGTGCGGGTTCAACTCGACCGCGCGAGCACACGATTGCTCAACCGCATCGGGCATGAGATCGCCCTTGGTCATGACAATGTCGTTGGCAAACGCCAGTTGCTTGCGCGCTTCTACGTAACTGTCGAGGGTTTTTGGCCCGAGTTCGGTATCGAGCGTTGCCACAATCCTGGAGAGATGAAATCGCCGTGCTACCACGTGGTCGCGCAGCCCGAGGGCAGGCGCGCCGCCCGGAATGAGGCTGTTGACTATGGGTGCGGGATCCGCAAGCCCGGTGGTTTCGATCACCACCCGATCGAACCGAGGAACTGCCTGGGCAACTACCATGTCGTTCAGTTCATAAAGCGAAGTGCGGATATCACTGGTCGCATTGCAGCAAAGGCACCCGGTGGTGGTTAAGAAATACCGTTCGGTGCCCTTATGAACCAAATCGTTGTCAATCGCGACTGAGCCGAATTCGTTGACCACGACGGCGGCTTTTTGCATCCCTGGATCTGCAAGCATGCGGTTGAGCAGCGTGGTCTTGCCAGATCCAAGGAAACCGGTGAGCAGGGTGACGGGTAAGGTGTGCGACATGGCAGGCCACGTGTTCAAGGGTGTGGATCTCGGCTCTGACATTCGTCGCACAGGCCGCGCATCTCGACTGTCAACTTTTCAGGTCTGAACGAATGGTCCCGGGACCAGCGTTTGAGGCGCCTTTCGATGGCGATCTCGGGAAACTCGGTTACGTGACCGCAACTATCGCAGATTGCGAAAGCCACCACGCCGTTGCAATCGTTTCCCGCATGGCTGCAAACGACGAACGCGTTCAGACATTCGATCCGGTGTACAAGGCCATACGTCATCAGTTTTTCAAGCGCTCTATAAACCTGGAGCGGCGCCCGTAGACCAGTCTCATCGAGCCGCGACAGCACTGCGTAGGCGCTCAAAGGCACGTCTGTATCGCTAAGCACCTGGAAAACCAACTCCTGGTTTCTGGTGAGCTTGGGCGTTTGCAACATCTTTGAATTCGCCTCACATGCAAGTCTTGCATCGATTGATGTGTAATGTAATAACATCACTATTCTAACAACTCAAGCTTGCTCGATCCCGCATCACGATGACTCATCCCTGCATAACCTTCTCCGATCTGACACTGGGCTATGACAGTCACCCCGCGGTGCATCACCTGGACGGTGTAGTTGAGACGGGCACCCTTCTGGCTGTTGTGGGCGGCAATGGCTCAGGAAAATCTACATTGATGAAGGCCATTGTGGGCATGCTCCGGCCAATGGGGGGCTACTGCACGGTCTCGCCCGGCACACGTATCGCCTATCTGCCCCAGCAATCGGAACTGGATCGCTCCTTTCCCGCTCAGGTGCGCGAGTTGGTCGCGCTTGGGCTCTGGCCCAAACGCGGACTGCTGGGACGCCATCGCCCAGAAGACAAGGAACTGGTTGGCAAGGCGCTGATGGCTGTTGGCCTCACAGGCTTTGAGAAGCGTCCCATAGACACGCTTTCGGGTGGGCAGTTTCAGCGCGCATTGTTTGCGCGCGTGTTGGTGCAGGACGCAGACTTGATCCTGCTCGACGAGCCGTTCAATGCCATCGACACCAAGACTGTGACCGATTTGGTGACGCTTATTCAGCGATGGCACGGCGAAGGTCGTACCGTCCTTGTGGTCGTACACGATCTCGATCTGGTGCGTGAGATTTTTCCCGAGGCGCTGCTGCTGGCGCAGCGTCCGGTCGTCTGGGGCGATGCTCGCGAAGCGCTGAGCGCGGAAAACCTTTTGCGCGCACGTCAATTTCAGGAAAGCTGGGACGAAGCGGCCCCGTGGTGTGAGCCACAGGACGACGTTGAGCGTGCCGCCCGCAGCGCCGATCTCCCAGGCAGCGGCCGATCAGATTCCGTTGTCGGGCGCACGCAACGGGGTGTTGCATGATGGGCGGGATCGGCGATTTTCTGATCGCACCTTTCCTTGAATTTGTCTTCATGCAGCGGGCACTGCTTGGCGCGCTGATGCTTTCTTTCAGCGCTGCGCCGGTGGGTGTTTTCCTTATGCTGCGCCGCATGAGCCTGACCGGGGACGCGATGGCGCATGCGATCCTGCCCGGCGCTGCCGCGGGGTTTCTGCTCTTTGGTCTGGAACTTGTGCCGATGACCCTTGGAGGGTTGGTCGCAGGTGTTGTGGTAGCGCTGGGCGCCGGCGCGGTTTCGCGGCTCACAGTCCAGAAGGAAGATGCCTCAATGGCGGCCTTCTATCTGATTTCTTTGGCGGTTGGGGTAGTCATGGTTTCCATGCGCGGTTCGAGTATCGACCTCATGCACGTGCTGTTTGGAACCGTCCTTGCGCTTAATCACGATGCCCTGACCTTGATAGCTTTGGTGACTGGAACAACTCTGATAACGCTTGCAATTTTTCGGCGCGCGCTTATCGCCGAATGTCTCGATCCGCTGTTCTTGCGCTCGGTCTCAAAACTGGGATCCCCGGTTCATTTCGTGTTTTTGGGCCTGGTTGTCATCAATCTGGTGGCCGGATTTCAGGCGCTCGGTACATTGCTGTCGGTCGGGCTGATGATCCTGCCAGCCGCTGCCGCACGGTTCTGGACCCAGCGGGTGGAGACCATGTGCGTGCTCGCCATCGGTTTCGGTGTCGTGTCCTCGGTCTCGGGCCTCTTGCTTTCCTATCACGCCGCGCTGCCCTCCGGGCCGGCCATCATCTTGTCGGCAGGTCTGCTCTATGCGGTATCGGTGATCGCCGGTACGCGCGGAGTTTTACTGACGCGCCTGCCCCGAACCTCCCACCGAACTGCCTGAAGGATATTGCCATGATCTATCGCTGGCTCAAGCACGCCTCAATTTGTACTGTTATAACATTAGCGCCGCAGATTGCATGGGCACAACAGGCTTCGCTTAACGTGGTCGCGACGTTCTCGATCTTGGGCGACTTCGCTCAAGAGGTCGGCGGAGACCGAATCGCGCTAACGACGCTCGTCGGCGCAGATGGCGATGCCCATGTCTATGAGCCTCGCCCGGCCGATGCGGTCGCCTTGGCAAGGGCCGATGTCGTGCTGCAAAACGGCTTGCTGTTTGAAGGATTTCTCACCCGGCTCGTCCAAGCCAGTGGGACCTCGGCGGAAATCGTTGAAGTCTCGCAAGGGGCCGATATTCTCGATGATCCGCAGGGCGGCCATTATCATTATTACGGCGACCGAACTGTTTTCCACGCTGCTCCCTACGACCCTCATGCCTGGCAGTCCGTTGCCAACGCGAAAGTCTATGTCGAAAACATCGCCCAGGCCTTCTGTGCCGTCGATGCGCAAGGGTGCTCCACATACACGGCGAATGCGCAAGACTATATCGATGAGTTGGCCGCACTTGAAGATGAGATAAGGGCGCAGATCGCCGCGATCCCCGAAGACCGGCGGGTGGTTGTCGTTGCCCATGACGCTTTCCGCTATTTCCAGCGCGACTACGGTATCACCTTCCTCTCGCCACAAGGCGTTTCGACCGATTCCGAAGCCTCGGCGGCCGATGTTGCCAGCCTCATTCGTGAAATACGCGCGCAAAATGCAAGCGCGGTTTTCGCCGAGAACATCTCAGACTCGCGACTGGTTGAGCAAATCGCACATGAGGCCGGCCTCGAGCTTGGCGGCACGTTGTACTCCGATGCCCTGTCAGGGCCGGATGGTCCCGCACCAACCTACCTCGAAATGATCCGTCACAACCTTTCCACCATCAGCGCGGCACTCGCCGTCGACTGAACCCCGATCGTGTCCGGCACGATCCAAATCGCAAGACCCTATGGAGGTTATTGATATGAAAATGTTCCTGCTCAGAAGCTCGGCATTGGCGCTTGTTGCGTCGATGGCGGGGGGCGCGTTCGCAGACGAGGAAGTCACGGCTTGGCGCCTGTTCGTCTCGGACCACGGCCAAGCCGTCGTCACGGTTCTCGATGCCGTAAATGGAAATGTGATCGATACGTTCGACATCGACGGTCCCGCGAGCCTGTATCGCAGCGACAGCGGTGAAACCGTCTTTGCAGTGCAAGGATCCGCAGGGGCGGTGACAGCGATCTCGACCGGCATTGCCTTTGACGACCATGGCGATCATGCCGACATTGATGTCAGTCAACCGGGCCTGACCGGGCTGGTTGTCACGGGCGAGAGGCCTTCGCACTTCGTTGAGAACCGCGGCCAGTACGCAGCTTTCTTTGACGGGGAGGGTCTGGCACGGGTCTTCACCGAAACAGATGCCCTGGCCGGCGCAAGCGAGCTTCGTGAAGTGGATTCGGGTGCTCCGCACCACGGTGCAGTCATTCCGTTCGACACTTCCGACATCGTTTCTATTCCCCATCCCGAAGATCCATCCAATGCCCCGGTTGGTGTAAGGATCCTCGATCGCGATGGTAACCAGATTGGCGACGACTATGAATGTGTCGGAATGCACGGCGAGGCCGTTTCTGGCAATCTGGTGGCCATTGGCGGTTGTGCCGATGGAATTCTGATCGTCCGTTCCAGCGGCGGTGAACCGGTCATCGAACCGCTCACCTTCACCGACCGCTTGCCCCAAGGACGTGTCTCGACGCTGATCGGGGGCCGCGGGCTTCAGTATTTCCTGGGCAATTTCGATGCCAGCACTGTGAGTATCATCGAAGCCGATGCTGAAGAACCCTTCCGCCTGGTCGAGTTGCCCACCCGTCGGGTGCATTTTGCCGTGGATAATGTCCGGGCCCGCTTTGCTTATGTCTTCACCGAAGACGGCCAGTTGCACCAGCTCGACATCATTTCGGGCGATATCGCGCAATCGGTTCGGGTAACCGGGCCCTACTCGATGGACGGCCACTGGAGCGATCCGCGCCCGCGCGTTGCGGTTGCCGGTGACAGTGTTTTCGTGACGGACCCACTCGAAGGCAAGCTGCATGTAATCGATGCTGCAAGTTTTGAAGTGACCGGCGAAATCGAGATCGAAGGCGTGCCTTTCAACATCGTTTCCGTAGGTGGGACCGGTATCGTGCATGGCGACCACGACCACGATCACGACCACGACCACGACCACGACCACGACCACGACCATGACCATGACCATGACCATGATGACCATGACCATCACGACGATCACCACGATGATGACGACCATGATCATGACCACTAAGAGCGTTTGAACCGCTCTGATACTCTTGCGTCCGGCCAAAGGCCGGGCGCTTCTTTCTTTGCATGGAGTTTACCAGAATGCTTACGCCGAGCGCCGGCCGACGTCTGCCGTAAACGCATTGTCAGGCTTTCTGGGAGCGGGCAAGACGACCCTGCTCAATCACGTTCTCAATAAGCGGCAGGCCCCCAAGGCCGAAGCGTCGTCAACAATATGAGTGAAAGGAGATTATCTGCGCCACGCTCAGTGCATACCACCGGAAGCAAGCCAATCCCGGCATTTCGCAGATGGTCCGGGACATACAGACAAACTGCATTTTGGTCGGACTGAAGTTACCGCATCGCAGGACGATCATGGCTCGCCTCGCTTCCATTCGGTTTTTCGCGGTGGCGTTCCCAGAACCTAAATGAGGCCAGATACAACCAAACGTACAACAATCAAAAAATCAAATCTCTCAAGCAATTGACTTTGTTGTCGCTTCTGGAATGTCCATCCGATCCATTATCGGGCAACGCTGAAACGCCGGGCGTGTGACAGGCCTGCCTGCTCGTTTCTAATGCCTTGGTGCGTCCGGGTATCTATGTTTTTGCTATAGGCGCTGCAATATAACTGCTTCAATCGTCAATCTTTGCAGGCTATTTCTTATGCCGTCTGCCAATGGGGGCACAACCGAAGCAAGTTATCGCAACGTTTTAACCTTTTAATCAGAAAATTTTGCGCACGATAATATGAATGGTTCTGTATCGGCTGCAAGGAATCCAATTCCGAAAAGGTATCAGCCGAGTTCGCTGGGAGGAGTGAAACAATGGCCACACAAAAGTCCATCAACAGAGCCTTGGGCCAAACGGCAGTTGGAGTTGTCATTTCGCTTTTCCTTGCTGCAAAGACAGCAATGATCTGGGGTTGGATGCCAGCGCTCGCCGTGCTGGTCGTCGGCGTTCTTATTGCAGCTGTCGTATTCAGCCGTCTCTAGAGCCGTAGTTCCGATACGACTTCGAGTTCCCTGTCTTCGCGGATAGATGTTCCGGCAGGTGCCACGTGGCGCGCCAGCACGGCATCGCGTTCTCTGATCAGCCCTGCGATAGCGTCCTCATGGGCTGCGGTCGTCGCCGTGAGCCAACGGTTCACGAGATAGGAGGGGCGCGGCATATGCACGTCGAAACGCTCCAGCAGCCCGATTGTCGGCTCGGCATCCAGCCAGTCGTCCCCGACCACCCATTGATTGACCGTGAAGAGCCGCACTGGCTTGCCATAGGGATCGACCCCGATTGCCACAAGATGATGGATGGGACCGTCTGCCCCTAAAGGCCGCACGAAACAATGGAAATGTCCGTGCTCGATAGCTCCTTCAGGATCGTCTGCCGGATGGCAGTGATAGAACCACTGCGCTCCGGTTTGCGGGTCGAAAACATCGGGCTGGGGGTAATGGGTCCATGCCGTGATCGATGGCGCGTCGCGCAAAGTCTCGGTCAAGACGTTGAACCCGCCTTTCGCCAGCACCTGCTCGCAAAAAGCAATCTCCTGCAAAGCCCGGTCCCGCGCCTCACTCATCAGTTCACCGCGAGGTCCGGCGCTTCGGTTGCGCCGTCCGGCATTGGCAATGGCGGGGGCGGTGGGGGCGCAAGCTCTGCCTGTGCGTCTGGCTCGGGCATGGGCGCGGGCGGCGGAGGGGGCGGAGCCAGTTGCGATTGTTCCTCAGCCTGTGGCATCGGTGCCGGGGGCGGCGGCGCAGCGGCAAGAGGCGCCCCTGCGGCACAAGGAGCGCCAGCCGCGCAGGGTGCTGCGGCAACGGGAGCACCGGCTGCACATGGAGCACCCGCAGCACAAGGTGCCGCGCCCGACTGGGCGACAGCAGGCGCCGCCTGCGGCACAGGACTTGTTACATGATCGGCCACAACAGCAGCCGTCCCAGCCGCAAACATGACGCCGAACAATAGGGTGTTACGACCGGTACTCATTTCTTTGCAAATCCATCAAGTCCGAAAAAGGGGCGTAGCCAGATACCGGCAAACGAGCCGATAAATGCAGAGCCAAACCACAGCCAGCCATGCAGGCTGCCAGAGGCAATGCCGGAGAACAATGCGCCGATATTGCAACCGAAGGAAAGCCGCGCGCCATAGCCCATCAGCAAGCCGCCAAGCGCTGCGGCGGCCAGAGACCCCAGCGGCAATGCAGCTTTGGGCGCAAATTTTCCTGCAAGGCCGGCGGTCAGCGCCGCCCCCAATATGATCCCGAAATTCATCACTGACGTGTTGTCGTTCAGCACCGAGCTTGAAAGCGCCTGAGCCTGTGCGGGCCAGGTCCAGAACTCCCAGCTTGCGACCGGAACACCGACAGCCTGCGCGATCTTTGCGCCCCAAAGGCCAAAGCCATAAGTGATCGACCACGGATGACCGGCCAGAAGCAACGTCGCGATATTGAGAAGCGCCAGCACCAGCCCTGCGCCGACCAGTGGCCATGGACCATAGAGCAGCCAGCTCCAGCCCGGACGCCGGGGACCGGGATCGGCTTCGATGTTGCCGTGAGCGCGCCGCTCTATGACCGCCGTAACAAGCGCTACGATGGCAAGTCCGGCGATGGTTGCGATGACAGCAAAACCCGTGCCCAGTTCAGAACTGATATTGATGGCAGGCAGCGATGGCTGCTCCAGCCAAAAGGGCAGATGGGCGGTGCCGATCAGGGCGCCGATAATAAAGAAGGCAAGCGTCACCAACATGCGGGCGGAGCCGCCGCCAACCGTAAACAGCGTACCGGACCCGCACCCGCCGCCAAGTTGCATACCCAGTCCGAAGATTGCTGCGCCGAGCAAAACAGAAACACCGACCGGCGCCATCGCGCCCACCAGCGGCTGACCGCCAATGCTGCCTGCGGCCAGAAGCGGCATCATTGCCACGGCGGCAATGCCAATCATCAGCATCTGCGCGCGCATGCCGCGTCCGCGCTTTTCGACCACCATGCGGCGCCAGCCACCGGTAAAGCCGAATGAGCCATGATAGAGCGCGGCGCCCAAACCGCCGCCGATCAGGAACAACGTCGCCTGGCGCAGATCGATCAGCCATGAAATGACGACAAAGCCAAGCAGCAGGCCAATGCCTGCGACAAGCACCGGTCCTTTGTCGGAAATGGCGGGCGGTAAATAGTTGGGACGGTCCAGAGCAGTGTCGGACATGAATAAGGTTCCCCGATATTAGACAGCAACAGACACCCGCTATACGGGCGCCTGCGCGTTATCCATTCTGCCTATCGTCTTTATTCGACTGGACGCGAAGCGTCGAGCGTCCATTCGGCCATGGACCCGTCATACATTGACGTCTGCTTGTTGCCGAGGATTTCAGATAGTCCGAACCAGGCAACCGATGCCCAATGGCCGGTATTGCAGAAAGCAATATTTTCCTCGTCGGCCGCAAGCCCGACAGCCTGCGATAGTGCAGCAACCGTTTCAGGCTGGGCAAAGCGGGCATAATCGGCACTATAAAGCTCGAAATGGGGGATGTTTACCGCGCCGGGAATGGTGCCGGGTGTCGCAACAACCGGGCTCTTGGATTCGCCGTTGAAGTGCTCCGGCGGACGGCCATCGACAAGGGCAATACCGTTTTCAAGCGCGGCGAGAACATCGTCGGTGGTCGCCAACAGATGGTCCTGAATATCGACTTCAAAAACACTGGCTTCAGGCTGAGCCAGTTCGGCAACGCGCGCGCCGCCTACGGCATCATATTGACGCCATCCGCCATCGAGAATGGAAACATCCTCGTGGCCGAGATATTTGAACGTCCAGTAAACACGGGTCGCACCGCCGATTTCCGAAGAGTCGGTACCCCAGGGCACGATCACAACATGATCGTTGTTGTCGATGCCAAGGCTGGAGATCAGAGCCGTTGCCGCTTCAACGCCGGGAAACTGGCCGGGTACACCTTCGATTTCTGTGCGCCAGCCAGCGCTGCCATATGGGGCGAGGACCGCGTTGGCGAGATAGGGCAGATCGCCCAGATCGGTGCCCTCGATATTGTCACGAACATCGAGGACAACGAGATTGTCCGCCCCGGTATTGGCCTTGAGCCATTCGGCATCGACCAGGGGGGTAACGGCAGATTGTGCGAATGCTGGGGCGGCGGCAAGGCTTGCCGCAAGGACCAAGGTCGCGAGACGCATAATGGTGCTCCTTTGGGATAATTTTCTGACACCATTATCGTATTTTGCCGATCAGTATGCGAGGGCACCCGCGCTAAATTGATCACCCGGCGAAAAAAACCTTGCTACACATTTCCAGAACACGAGCATGCCATTGCCAACTGGCATGTTAGCTACCAAGGGCACCTCCCCGCCTACAGGGCCGAGGTCATACCACCGTCGACAAAGAACAGCGATCCGTTGAGATACGTCATATCTGGCGCTGCCATGGCTAAAATGGCTGCCGCGATTTCATGCGGCGCGGCAACTCTGCCGAGCCCGTGAACATTTGAACGCCCCCAAACGCCGAGGCCAGTGCGCCACACGGCGTCCGGTGCATCCATCATGCCAGCCTGCCGCCGGATCATCTCAGTATCGGTGGCGCCGGGGCAGATGCCATTAACGCGTATCCCCTGCTCCGCGTATTCAAGCGCTGCTGTTTGCACGAGGCCTGCCAGTGCGCGTTTACTGGCATTGTAGGCGCCCAATTGCGGGCGCGCGCCGACAATATTGACCGAGGATGTCACGATGATCTGCCCACCCCGCTCCAGCATATGCGGGATCTGGGCCTTCATTGCCAGAAACACTCCGCGCACATTTGTATTTTGAATGTCGTCCCATTCATCGCGTGAAATTTCGTGCATCGGTTTGCTAAAGCTGATGCCCGCATTATTGAGCGCAATGTCGATCCGACCGTAGGCGGCAAGCGCTTCATCGACGAAAGCATTTACCTCGCCCTCATCGCGAACGTCAGCCCTGATATAGAGCGCTTCGCCGCCTTGCTCCCGAATGCTCGCCTCGACCTGAGCCCCAAGAGTCTCCCGGCGTCCGCAAAAAGCCACGCGCGCGCCTTCGGCAGCGAACGCTTCGGCAGCCGCGCGACCGATGCCTGATGTTGCACCTGTTATCAGCACCACTTGATCGTCGAACCGGCGGCGGCCTTCAAAAACCGGCGCGGCAGGCGGACGACCACCGCCCGCTAGTGCCATGCCACCGGCCAAGCCCGCTGCCGCGCCAATGACCGTGCCTACAGCCGTCGCGCCGAGCATGCGCCGTCTGCCAGGGTTGGCGGGCTTTTCGTCATCTGCACTCATAGTAACCTCTCGTCTCACGCTGATCCGAGAGAGGATATGGGCGGCGCTATAGCTTCAACAATCGCGCTGGACCTTCATGCATTGTGAAGCCCCGCTTCACAATCTTATGGGTTCAGTAAGGGATGAGCTGCGATCTCGGAGCGTCGCGCTGCGATAAAGTCAATAAAGGCCCTGAGCTTGGGCAATGTCTGGGCCCGGCTGGGGTAATAGAGGAAAAGACCCGGACTTTCCGGGCAATATAGCTCCAATACGCTCCGCAGGCGCTTGGCTTTCAGATGCTGCTGCACAAGCGGCGCGGCAATATAGGCCAGCCCGATCCCCTCCAGCGCCATGTTGAGCATTAGGGCTTCGTCGTTGACCGTGAGCGGTCCATCGACGGAAACCTCGATGTCCTCTCCCTCTTGCACAAACTCCCATCGATAAATGGCGCCCGAATTTGGCTGGCGGAAATTGACCGCCCGATGCGCGCGTAGATCGCTAGGCTTTTCAGGGATTCCCCACCGCGCGAAATAGGATGGCGCTCCCACAATGCAGTATTGAAACGCAGGCGTTAGCCGCAGTCCGATCATATCCGCATGAACCAGTTCGCCGAGCCGTATGCCTGCGTCAAAGCCGCCATCGACAATATCGACAAGGCCGGAATCTGCTACGATTTCCACTTGGATTTCAGGATATTGCGCGCAAAAGTCCGGCAACACTGGCTCGATCAGTGGCCCGACGACCGCTCGAGGCACCGTCAGTCGCAACAATCCGCTCGGGGTGGCTCCAAGCGCGTGCGCTACCTCAAAGGCCGCTTCCATTTCGGCCATGGCAGGACCGGCGCGTTCCAGAAAACGTTGACCTGCCTGCGTCAACCCAACGCTTCGCGTCGTCCGCGCGACAAGCGCCACGCCCACCTTGTCTTCGAGCTTCCGGACAGCCTGACTGACAGCCGATGGCGATATTCCAAGTTCAATGGCTGCGGCACGAAAGCTGCGCTTTTCAGCGACTTTCAGAAAGGCCATCGTTCCGTCGAGTCCGCCGGGCACGATTGTAAAGTTCTTCTTCATGATGCACGCAGATTAGCGAGGCCACGCGCATAAATGAAGCGGGAACATTGCCTGACTATTTCAGCAAATCCCGATAAATTCCCGGCTTGGAATTGGGAATTTCGATAGCATCGAGCAGGCGCATATAGAAATCGACCGGGCCGGGATCGCCGATCACTGCGTAGGCAAAGCCCTTGGCTTTGATATCTTCCAGCGTTTTGAACAGCAGCGCGGCGCCGATGCCTTTGCCCCGTGCGGCCTCAGCAACTCCCGTCGGACCGAAAAAGCCCCGCGCCGTCACATCGCCACAGGCAAAGCCCAGCAGCCCGGTTTTGTCGGTTGCCAGCCAGACATCAATAGGCTGATGGGAAAATCCCACTTCGACTTCCGCGCGCCAATGGCGTGAAAAGTGCTTTTCCACCCACTCGCTTACAACCAGGCGCTCGGGCGCGAGCGCCCGCCGCAGCACGACACCCTGCGCCTCGACCTGCCCGTAATCAAAACGCGGCAGGTCATAAAGCCGAACCAGCAAATCCCCCATCAGGCAGCATCCAATTGCGTCAAACGATGACGCACAAAATGGCCCGGTTCGACCTCAACAGGCAAGCCCGCAGGTTTGCGCGCCAATGCCCGCACCTCTTCGACGCCTTTTGCAAAGGCTCTGCCGCCATCTTCGCTTGCAACAAAACGTTGTGCGGGGTCCGGCACAGCGGAAAGCAAAACCTTGGTATAGGGATGCTGCGGGTTGGCGATCACGCGTTCTGAAGGCCCCCACTCCACCACCTGTCCGGCAAACATCACGGCTGTATCCTCAGCCAGATAGTGGGCCGTCGCGATGTCGTGGGTGATATAGAGAAACGTGATGCCGCGGTCGGTTTTCATGCGTTTCATCAAACCCAGCACCGACTTGCGGATCGATACGTCGAGCATCGATGTCGGCTCATCGGCCACCACCAGTTCAGCGCCAACAGCGAGCGCACGGGCGAGATTGACGCGCTGGCGCTGTCCACCCGAAAGCTCGTGCGGATATTTGGAAAGCGCCATGTCCGGGTCGAGTTCAACATCGGCCAACACGCCTTTTACCGCTTCAGCCAGCGCCCATCCGGAAAGTTTGTGGTGCAGCTTCAAAGGCCGTTCGAGATGGTGCCGGATCGTATGAGCCGGATTGAGCGCAGCAAACGGGTCCTGAAAAACCATTTGCACTGCCCGGTTATAGGCAAGGCTTTCGCTGCGCGATTTCATCTGCGAAATGTCACGCCCCTTGAACAGCACCCGGCCTTCGGTCAGCGAGAAAAGCCGCGTCACCGCGCGACCAAGGGTGGATTTTCCCGAGCCGGATTCCCCGACCACCGCCAGCGCCCTGCCCTGTTCGACCGAGAGCGAGATATTGCGCATGGCAACGACCTCTTTGGCCGCGCCGAACATCGGTTTTAGGTGAAACGTCTTGCCTGCGTTCTCAAGTTGGAGAAGGGGTTGTTCGCTCATCGTGCTCCTCCTTACGCTGCGCCAAGCCTGGGCATCGCATCCCATAGCTTTTGTGTGTAGGCATGAGCCGGATTGGCCACGATCTCAGCAGTCGGAGCGACCTCGACGATCTTGCCTTCCAGCATAACCGAGATCCGGTCGGCAAACTGGCTCATCAGCGCCAGATCGTGCGTGATGAACAGGATCGAAAAGCCGAACCGGGCTTTGAGCGCCATGATTTCCTGCAGGATTTCCCGCTGCACCACAACGTCGAGCGCCGTTGTCGGCTCGTCCATGATAATCAGCTTGGGATTGAGCGCCAAAGCCATGGCCAGGACGACCCGTTGGCGCATACCGCCGGACAATTGATGCGGGTAATCGTCGAGCCTTTCGGGCGGTATGCCGACAAGGGCCAGGAGTTCTTCGGCCCGTGCTCGCGCCTGCGCCCGCCCCATGCCGGTATGGCGATACAGCATATCGCGGAACTGCTCGAAAAGAGTGATGACCGGATTGAGCGAATTCATCGCGCTCTGAAACACCATTGACACACTCGACCAGCGCCATTTCTCCAGCCTGTCGAGCGGCATGGCCAGCACGTCCTCGCCATCGATAATGATCGACCCTTTGGAGATGATGGCAGGTGGGCGATGCAACCGCATCAGGGAAAAGGCAATGGTCGATTTCCCGCAGCCCGATTCCCCGGCAAGCCCCATGACTTCGCCATGACCGATATCGAAATCGATGCCCTTTACCGCGGTGAACAGCCCCTTGCCCGTCAGGAAGTCCACCTGCAAGCCTTTGACATTGACCAATTGGCTCATTGCGCTGCCTCCTGCAACTTGCCCTGCGCGCGAGCGCGGTCGAGCTTTTCCTGCGCTTTTGCCGCTGCAGCGATCGTCCCCAATGTCCGCAGGCGCGGATTGGAGATTTCATCGACGCCGAAATTGAGGAGCGAAAGGCCGATACCGATGCCGGCGACCGCTGCCGCCGGAGCGAGAATTTCCCACCAGGCACCCACCGCAATCGCGGACGAATTCTGCGCGTGATAGAGCATGGTTCCCCAGGACACAGCCATTGGATTGCCCAGCCCCAGAAACTCCAGAGTTGCCTGTGTAATGATCGTATAGGTCACTGACCCGATGAAGTTGAAGCCGATGATCGAGAGCAGGTTGGGCATCAACTCGACAAAGATCATCCGGTGCGCAGGCTCTCCGACCAGTTCAGACGCCTGGATGTATTCACGACGTCGCAAACTCATTGTCTGGGCCCGCGTCACACGCGCTCCCCAGGCCCAGGACGTAATGCCGATGATGATCGCAATCACGAAAGGCGATGTCTGGCCCAGAAAGGCGGCGATCACCAAAAGCAACGGCAATTGCGGGATGACCAGCACCACATTGGTGCAGAAGTTTATGACCTCATCGATGAGGCCGCCGAAATAGCCTGCCGCGATGCCGAGCACTGTGCCGATGGCGACAACCAGAAGCCCGGCAAAAAAGCCCACCGCCAGCGACGTTCGCGTGCCATAAATCAATTGAGCGAATACGTCCCGGCCCATTCTTGTGGTGCCCATCAGCGCATCGGCATCGGGCGGCATGTGCGGACGCCCCACCCGCGCCATGGGATCGGCCGCAAGGAACAGAGGGCCGATAAGCGCCACCGCGACATACCCCAGAACGATGGCCAGCCCGATGGCGGCCTTGCGATTGCGCAAAAAGACCTTGAGTGTTTCTAGCATGGGTCAGGCCCTCCGCAATCTTGGATCGAGCAGGACATAGGCCAGATCGACAATGAGGTTGGCAGTCAGGATCGCCAGCGTCATGATAAGAAGCTGGCCTTGGATCAGCGGATAATCGCGCGACACGATACCGATATAAAGGGTCTGGCCCAGGCCGGGATAATTGAACACCACTTCTGTTACCAGCGAGCCGCCCAGGATTGCGCCGAGCGTCAACCCAAGTGAAGTAACCGAAGGCAGCAGCGCATTGCGCGCGGCGTAGTTGAACTTCACCCGCCGCTCGGAAAGGCCCTTGGCAAGCCCCATGATTACATGATCTTCGCCCAATTGGCCGATCATGTTGTTGCGCATGGTGACGAGATAGCCGCCGACAAAGACGATCATCAGTGAGCAGACCGGCATTATGGCGTGATAAAAAACGCTTCCGAGATAACGCAGCGAAAATTCAGGATCGAGCCCCGGATTATAGGCATAGCCCGTTGGCAGCCATCGCAGCATAACGCCGAAGACAAAGAGCGCGACCAGCGCGATCACGACTGGCGGAATGGCCTGTAGGGCCAGCGAGCTGGGCGTTATCACCGCATCGAATGCTCCACCGCGCTTCCAGGCGGCAAATACGCCCATCAGCGAGCCGATACAAAAGGCCATAACGGTTGCCGTGCCCGCCAATAGCAGCGTCCATGGCAGCGCATAGCCGAGCCGTTCGCCGACCGTCTGGGGGTAAAAGCGAATGGAATAGCCAAGATCTCCGGTGAACACCGATTTGAGATAAGAGAAATATTGCTCGTGGATGGCACCGGTTGCGAAGCCGAAGGTTTCGATCAATGCCGCGCGCGCTTCAGGCGGGATGGTGCCCTGCGCCTGCGAAAACATGATGTCGATCGGATTGCCGGGCATCAACCGCGGCAGGATGAAGTTGATCGTTGCAGCCACAAAGAAAGCTGCAACATAAAAGCCCAGACGACGCAGGACGAAGGCCATGATTTCCTCCACAATCAGATAAAGGGCAGTGCGGCCCCAGCAAAGGGCCGCACCACTGGCTAGGGAGGAGCGTTAGTTTTCTACCGGCCGCAGAGCGAGCAGGTGCAGAAGGCGTTCAGGTACGCCTGAATAGACAACTGGACGCGCGTGAGGATTGTCGGCATTAAAGAAGCCGGTGAAGCGCGACGTGTTGTACTGGTACCAGAGCGGGTTGTTGAACACGTTGATCAAAGGCATATCCGCCGCGATGATCATCTGGATCTCGTTCATGATCTCGGCCTGCTCATCCGCATCGGTCGTTGCGTTGAACGCGTCGAGGGCAGCGTCGAGTTCGGGATTGGCATAACGCGCCGATTGGAACCGCGACTGCCCGATATGGCGCGAATGCAGCGATTGATCCAGGAAGTAATGCGGGGTCACCCCGGTCGTCACCGAGTTGATCGCCGCCTGATAATCACCCGCCATGAGTTGGTCGGTCCAGGCAGGGCTTTCCGGGGTCTGCATCGAAGCATCGATACCGATCTCGTTGAGCCCTTCGACGGCGAGCTGCACGGTGTTAACCCAATCCGTCCAGCCATTCGGAACGATGATCGAGAAGCGGATCGGCTCCCCGCTCGGGGTTTCGAGATAGCCATTGCCATTGGTATCGGCATAACCGGCTTCTTCGAGCAGCGTCCGGGCGCCTTCGATGTCAAACTCGGTATATTGACCGTATTCCGCTTCAACTTCGGGGTTGTTCCAGGAGTGATATGCGCGGCCAAGCCCGGATGGATAGTCATTAACAGTCGGGTAGCCATAACCGGCGATGTCGACCATGGCCTCGCGGTCCATTGCCATCGAGAACGCCCGGCGGAACACGACATCGTTGAAGGCTTCGTTCAGACCCGGCTCTTCAATCTGCATGTTGAGTGAGAAGAATACTGGTGAGCCGGCAGGGAACCAGTAGCCGTGATTGTCCGGGTCGGTTCCGACATAAGTACGTTCGATATCGGGCAGGAAAGAACCGAACCAGTCCAATTCACCATTTGCTGCTGCACTCAGCACCTGATCGTTGTTGGCAAGCTGGGGCAGCCGCATGCAATCAACATGCAGGCTATCGGCATCCCAATAATTGGGGTTGCGGCACTGGATATACTCCTGTGGGGTAAACCGGTCGATTTCGGTCAATGGACCCGAGCCGACCGTTGTTGGGTTGGTATAGGTCACAGGGTCTTCGACGCCTTCCCAAATATGCTTGGGAACGGGATAGACCTGCACGAGCTGATAGATCAGCCCGGCATCGACCTCAGTGAGATCGATCCGCACTGTGCGATCATCAATCGCCTCAATTCCCTGGAGCTTGGGCCAGACCGCCCGCAGGTCGAGCGCCGGGTGCTCACGCATCAGTTCAAACGAGAAAACCACGTCTTCGGCGGTCAGCGGCTCGCCGTCAGACCAGACAAGCCCTTCACGCAGGACAAAGGTGATCGAAAGCTGGTCGTTGGAATACTCAAACGACTCAGCCAATCGGTATTCTGGCTCGCCACCCTGCAGTGCATTGAACACGACAAGTGGCTCGTACATGAAATCCAGAATCGTCGGCAGGACGGTCGTAGCGTTATAAGGGTTGTAGTTTTCCACCCAAGCGGTGAGCTGCTGGGGAACGGCTGTCAGGATCGCGCGGCCATCCTCCTGGGCCATTGCACCGGCCGCGACCGGCAAAACCAGCGCACTGGCCAGCAGCGCGCTTTTGATGAAACTCGTATGCATATTGGTAGTTCTCCCTCCAGAGTGGCCGCAACATAGTGCAGCGAAGTTCCCGCTTCGGCGGATTTTCGCCCGAAGCACGCTAGAAACGCGGGAACAATGTGAGCGGGAGTGCGGGCCCAATGTCACGGGTACATTTCCGTAAAATGCCCGGCCAAAAACGACAAAATCGTAAAAATCGAAAGATCAGAGATTCGGGACTTTATGGATTTGCGCATGGCAATATGAATAATCGTTAGAGCTGTTCGCCAGCTTTGGGGAGGAACATAGCATCATGCTGCCATTTGCGCTTGCGCCGTCCGGCTTTCGAGCCCGGCTGTTCCTTATCCTTATTGCCATAACCACCCTGCCGCTCGTGCTGACGGCCGCGGTCTTTTTCTCAATTCTCAACGCTAATGTCGAGGACGAGACCTTTGCCAAGCTGTCCTTTGTCCGCGATGCAAAACGCTCCGAGATCGAACAATATCTAACATTCGCCTTCCGGCAGGCGGAATCGTTAACCAAATCTAACGCGGTCCGCTACTCCATCGGTGACTTTTATGGCTTTTCCTACGCCTTCCGGCAGATCGACGCCGACCCGGAGGAAGCGCGAGGTCTCTTGCAGCGCATTTTCGGGGTTAACGGGCAGGCACCGGCAAGCGACGGCAATTTCACACCCGACATAGACACCATGCTGCGCAATGCGCTGGAATATTCCAACGCGCATCAACGCTTTCACGAGGAGTTTTCCAGTTTCATCCGTTCAGCCGAGTTCGATAACCTCTATCTCGTTAACACCGATGGCCGCGTCGTTTATTCGGTTGAAAAGGACGCTTATCTCGGCGGCGATCTCGATGAGAATCTGGCTGAAAGCCGGCTTGGCCAGCTTGCGCAGCGTGCCATGGCCAACGAGCAATTGTTTGAAGTCAGCGATTTTGCGCTCGACCCGGAAACGAGGGAATTTGCTGCCTATGTCGCGGTCAAGGTCGAGTTTTATCAGCGTCCGCGCGGTGTCGCGATTTTCCGGCTGCCCGCCGACGGTATCAGCACGATCGTTCAGGCCCAGGAGGAAGACAGCGGCAACTTCTATCTGATTGCCGGCAATGGCAGCCTCGTCTCGGCGCCTGCTGGCTATGGCATCGAAATCGGCCAGCCGGTTTCGCCTGCCCACAATGGCGTTGCCGAATCCGATACGGCTCTCATCGATAACGGGCTTTCCGACGGCGCCGCACTGGCAGCCTGGGGTCCGGTTCGATTTGGCGATACGCGCTGGACGCTAGCTGCCGAAGTTCCCACACGCGTTGCCTTTGCCAACTCGGTAGCGCTGACCCAGTTCGTCCTGATCATTGCCGCCATCGGCCTGCCGCTGTTGTTCTGGGTGGCCTTCGTGCTCTCGCGCACGATGACCGCACCTTTGCAAAACCTCATCGATATTGCCGAAGCGATTGCCGCGGGCGATCTCGACCGCAGAATTCCATCAATCGAAAGACCGACAGAGCTTGGAAGGCTCACCCAAAGCTTCAAACGCATGCGGGATGCGATCCGTGGCCAGCTCAGTCTGATCAGCCAGAAGAATGTCGAGTTGCAACGGCATGTAGAACTGATCGAGGAAAAGAACGCCGCGCTGGAAGAGGCCGACCGGCTCAAAGACACGTTCGTAGCCAATACCAGCCACGAGTTGCGCACACCGCTCAATGGCATTATCGGCATTTCCGAAACGCTGTCCGCCGGAGCGGTTGGCGAATTGAGCGCGCCCCAGCGCAGCCAACTCGATCTCATCACCTTTTCGGCGCGCCGGCTTTCACGCCTTGTCGATGACCTCATCGACATCTATCGTATCCGCCAGGGCCGTATGCGGCTCGACATCCACCCCGTCCATGTCGCGACCTCGATCCGCAACGTCATGCATCTGGCCGAGCCGCTTTTGCGTGGCGAGCCTGTGACACTCAATGTCGATATCCCGGACTCCCTGCCCTATGTGATGGTCGATCCGGTCCGGTTCGAGCAGGTGCTGTACAATCTCATCGGCAACGCCATCAAATATACCGATCAGGGCGAGATCTCGATCACCGCTGGGGCAGAAGGCGATACGGTGTCGGTCGCCGTCACCGATACCGGGATCGGCATTGCGCCTGACAGCCTTGAGCGTATCTTTCAGCCGCTTGAACGGGTTGAACCCACCGAGCTTGCCTCCAAGCCCGGCGGAGCGGGTCTGGGGCTAACCATTGCCCGCCAGCTTACCACCGCCATGCAGGGCAATCTGTTGGCCCAGTCCAAACTTGGACAGGGCTCCCGCTTTGTGCTCGAAGTTCCGGTTGCGGAACACGATGCCACCCAGGCCGAGATCATCACCTATGGCGAACCGCCTTCAGGCATCCGCGAATCCATGGGTATGTTGCTTGCCGATACATCCGACATGACGGCTGCGACCGGTCACGATGCGCCGGTCATTCTTGTTGTCGATGACGAGCCGATAAACATTCAGGTGCTGCGTAACGTCCTTGCGCCGCAAGGCTACGTGATCCAGACGGCCCAGACCGGTGCCGATGCGCTCGCGAGTGTCGAAAAGCACAAGCCCGATCTCATCGTTCTTGATGTCATGATGCCGCAAATGGGCGGGCTGGAAGTGGCAAAGCGCCTACGCGACCGATACGGACTGCTCGAACTGCCGATCATCATGGTCACGGCCCGTTCGCGCACCCGCGACGTCATTGCGGGGTTTGAGCATGGTGCCAACGATTACATCGTCAAGCCTTTCGTCAAGGACGAGTTGCTTGCTCGCATCGCAACCCTGCTTGAAGCAGGACGCGCCCGCGGCACCGCCCGCGAGAACCGCGAACTCAAATCCGAGATCGAGCGCCGTGTGCAGGTCGAAGATGCCCTGCGTCTTTCCCAGCAGCGCATGACGCGCCTTCTCGATACGCTCGAAGCGGGCCTTTTGTGTATCAGCGAAACCGGTCGCATCACTTACAGCAATCAGGCGGCTGCGGCCTTGGCCGGGCGCACCATCGATCCGGGTGCAACACTTTTGTCGGACCTGCTCACGCCCACAATTGTCGATGCCATGATGCGCGCTATCACCGACGAAGGACGCGTCTCCCTCGATGACGTTCCGCTGGGCAAATCCGGTACGCCCATGCTGCTCAACGGATTCGAATTGGACGCTGATGCCGGGGGTGGTTTTGCCTTAGTCATCACTCCCGACACGGCTCAGACCCGGCAATCCTCGGACTATCTGGTGCGTTCGGTCCGTGGCGTTATCGATACGGTCGGCCCCGCACTTGTCGAACAGCACACGCCGCGCACAACGGATGCCGATGTGCAATCGCCTGCCGCGCCGGACAAGGACCTTTACCGCCAGACCATCGTTGGCGTCATGGCGCAATCGCTTTCGCTTTGGCGAAAGGCAACGGGCAGCTCCAAGATCGACTTTGCCGAACAGAGCGGGGTTTGGCGGGTCAATCTCGACCGTTCCTCATTGCAAGCCCGCACGCTGGACAAATATCTGCTGATAGAAACCCTGCCCGCCAATCCGCGCTGGCGCGACGTTATCCAGACTGCGGAGTTCGTGCTTGCCGATATCGAAAAGGCCGCAAGGGCGGACGCAGCGCTTGCGACCGACTATGCCCAGTTGCGGCAGGACACCCAGAAACTGCGCGACTATGTGCGCGACCATATCCTCCCCAAACCCCGAAACGAAACCGAGCCGCACAGCGCCCCAAGCGTCTGACCGGCTCAAAAGACCACCCCGAACGACAAGGCATCACGCTCATGTCCACGCCCTCATTCCGCCTCGAAGCGGACTGGAACCCTGAAATTTCGACTCCCGGCCAGTTGACCATAAGCCTGGTCAATACCGGGGATGCACCGGTATCGGGCTTCACTCTCGCGGTCACATCGCTGTTCCGCATCAAGCCCGACAGCCCGATTGAAGGCGCCCAATTGCTCGATCAGTTGTCCAATTATCACCTGCTTGCGCCCGAAGACGGTTTCGTACTCGAACCGGGCAGCCGCTGGTCGATCGTTGCCCGGCAGATCAGCCATACGCTGCGTCACTATACCTATGGCCCGAAATCGGCAGCAATCACGCTTTCCGATGGAACAATGGTGCTGCCCGAAATCGTACCGATGACCCTCAAGGGAGAACCCGGCGCACCCATCATTAATACTCCTGAACGCCAGCCGCTTGCCGATGGCGAAACGACCATCAGCGTCATTCCCTTCCCGGCAAAGGTGGATGTAAGCGGCCAGCGCGATCTCCCGGCAGCAATAGGCTTTGGCGCTGGTCCCGAAACCGCGCGCAGCGCTTTTGAAGCGACGTCGCGACTTGCCGAACGCCTTTTCCCCGGCGAAACGCTGTTCGGAGATAGCCTAGCTGTCAAATGCGCCGACAATCGCGCCCTGCGCCACGGCGCCTATGACATTGCCTTTGGCGACGATGTTACGCTTTCTGCATCGGATATGGATGGGTTCCGCCACGGCTTCATCACGCTTGCGCAAATCCTGCGCGGCGCGCGTCGGCACCCGGAAGATTTTACCTTCCCTGCGTCGGGCATCATTTCCGATGCGCCGCGATTTGGCTGGCGCGGTTCTCATCTCGATGTCGCGCGACAGGTTTATACGGTTTCCGAAATCAAAGCCTTCCTTGACACCATGGCCTGGAACAAGCTCAACCGCTTCCATATCCATCTTAATGATGATGAGGGCTGGCGTCTCGATGTTCCCGAGTATCCGCAATTGGCTGAAAAGGCGGCGTGGCGCGGACCGGGCGAAATCCTGCCGCCGCTATTGGGTAGCCCGTTTGAGCGCCACGGCATCATCTATCGGGCAGACGATGTGCGAGAGGTTGTCGATCATGGCCTTGCCATCGGCATCGAGACTGTCCCGGAAATCGATATTCCCGGCCACTGCTATTGCGTCCTGAAGGCGCTGCCACATCTTGCCGACCCGGAAGAAACGGGCATTTACCGCTCGGTGCAGTATTTCCCCAACAATGCTCTGAACCCAGCGCTTGATGAAACCTACGTGTTTCTCGAAGCCGTTATCAAAACACTGGTCGAGTTATTCCCGGCCAAATGGATTCATATCGGGGGCGATGAAGTTGCTGACGCGGCATGGTCCGGCTCGCCGCAGGCCAAATCCATGCAGGGCCCGAATGGCTGGGAGGGCACCTTTGCCCTGCAATCGTATTTCCTCAAGCGCATCCAGTCCCTACTCAGCCAATATGGCAAGGAAACCGGCGCATGGGAGGAAGCCGCGCTCGGCGGTGGGGTCAATGCCGACCGCTCCTATCTCGTTGCATGGAAGAAATCGGAAAGCGGCAGGGAACTGGCCCTTCAAGGCTATGACGTCGTTCTATCACCAGCCGAATATGCCTATTTCGATATGGCGCAATCGAACGATTGGTGGGAGCCGGGCGCAAGCTGGGCGGGCACCGTTTCGCTTGAAACCTGCTATAGCTTCACCCCGGCCCATGATTGGCCCGACGACGCGCAATCCAAGCTGATCGGTGTGCAGTCCTGCCTCTGGTGCGAAAACCTGGCCGACCGCAAACTTTTCGATCATCTGGTTTACCCACGCCTTTCGGCAATTGCCGAAACAAGCTGGACACCTGCGGCAACAAAAGATTTCCGCCGCTTTATGGCGATCCAGAGTCTTATGCCGAAGGCAAGGCTGGGATAATAGCGGGGCCCTGAAAGGGATTATGAATCAGCCGGGACGGCAAGCCAACCCGTAGCAAATCGTACCAGAGCAAACCTCTTCCCGGCATGGAAGCCGGGATGGCGGCTGGGAGTGATGATGGGGCGCGTTTGCCGATCTCCCTAGAGCCGTTCAGGATTTGATTGAATCAAATCCCCGGCTCTAAGTCGTTGTTTTGTCGCGTGTCCGAACCGCAAAACCGTTTCCACCCCCGGATCAAGTCCGAGGGTATGCTTTTGCTTGACACGCTCTAACGCACGCTTTCATAGCCACCCTTGATGCCATTAGGCGAATAGACGATTTGCCAGAGATGCGCCCAGCGCGCCCGGAAGATGGCGGCGCAGCACAAGAGGTAATAGCGCCACATGCGGTAGAACCGCTCCCCATATCTGTCCTTGAGATCGGGCCATGCCGCCTCGAAATTTTCATACCAGGCCATCAGTGTAGGGTCGTAATCGGCACCGAAATTGTGCCAATCCTCCATCGCCAGCTTGCCCTCGGCGGCACGGGCCAATTGTGACGGGCCGGGCAGCATACCATTTGGGAATATGTATTTTTCCAGCCACGGATCGCCACTGGCGCGCCGTACATTGCCGCCAATTGTATGCAGCAGGAATATGCCGTCCTCGCTCAACAGGTCGCGTACCTTGGCAAAATAGCGATTGTAGTTCTTGTAACCCACATGCTCGAACATGCCGATTGAAACGATACGGTCGAACTTGCCCTCAAGCTCCATATAGTCCATCAGCCGCGTTTCGATGGGCAGGTCGCCACGCATCTGCTCGGCATAGGCGGCCTGCTCCTTCGATACCGTGATGCCAAGTCCACTGACACCATAGCGTTCGGCGGCAAAGCGCAGAAACCCGCCCCAGCCTGAGCCGATGTCGAGAACTTGCATACCCGGTTCGAGCCCGATCTTGCGGCAGATGAGATCCAGCTTTGCCTCTTGAGCAGCGGCCAGATTGTCCGCATCCTTCCAATAGGCACAGGAATAGATCATGCGCGGATCGAGCATGCGCTGATACAGATCGTTGCCGATGTCGTAGTGTTTTTCGCCCACTTCGGCGACATGCAGCCGCTGAGCGTTGATGAGCAGACCCTTGATCGTCAGAGCCGCGAAAGCAAAGTCGAACTTGATCTTCGATTTCAGGTCGTTGACCAGGATGCGATAGAGAAATTCATCGACTTTTTCGGCGTCCCACCAGCCGTCCATATAGGCTTCGCCAAGCCCGAGCGAGCCATAGCGCATGACACGGCTGAAAAGCCGCTCATCATGTATTTTTATGTCCCACGGACGCGCCCCGCCCACCTCAATATCGCACTGCGCAAGAAGGTCTGTGAAAAATGCATAAACACCAGCGGCCATGGCTGCCCCACCGCAAACGACTCCAAGTATGAGGCCTATTACAATTTAAATTGCGACCAATTGTCCAGCGCGCAAAACCGACAAATGTTAAGCGAGCGCCGGGTCGTCGTCCTCGAGCGCCTCAAGAATGCCTACGAGATTGGCAACTTTTCCTGTCGGCATATTCTTCTGGTCCGCGACCATCGCATCTTCCGCATTAAGCCAGTAAAAGGCCTGCGCCAACTCGTCCACAGTGGGGTCGACTGCCACAATTTCGGCAGCAAGGTGATTGTCCAACGGTCCGAGAATCTTCTCCATATCGCTACGGCTGATTGCCATTGTTCTATGCCTTTTGCCTTGATCCACCTTGAGAAACGTCGAGGCGCGCCATTGGTTGCGCGTCGGATACGAAATCGCGGAAAAATTCGGTGAGGCGGAGCCGCGCCCTTGACAAAGACCTCAATTGCCAATATTTAACCGATCAGCTAATTAACTTATTGGTTAAATATTGTGACTCAAGATAGCCTTACCACCACGCTTTCCGCATTGGCCGATCCTACCCGGCGCGCCATTCTGGCCCGGTTGAGCCAGGGCCAAGCCACGGTAAACGACCTGGCCGAACCATTTCAGATGTCACTGCCTGCCATCTCGAAACACCTCAAGGTTCTTGAGCGCGCCGGACTGATTTCACGGGGACGCCAGGCGCAGTGGCGCCCGTGCCGCCTTGAAGGTGCGCCGCTGAAGTCACTCGCCGAATGGCTCGAAACATACCGCCGGTTCTGGGACGGCAGCTTCGATCGCATGGACGATTATCTCAAGGAAATTCAGAAAGGAGACCCCAATGGCCCTCGCAACTGACAGCCAAACTGGCCACGCCTTGACTATAACCCGCATATTCGATGCGCCGCGCGCGCTGGTCTGGAAGCTATGGACGGACCCGGCAATGGCCTTGCGCTGGATGGGGCCAAGGGACGTTCCTGTTGTGTCCTATGAGAATGACTTGCGCGTTGGCGGTCACTGGCGGGCTTGCCTGCGCGCCACCAAGACCGCCTACCAGCCCGAAGGTACCGAGATGTGGCAAGGCGGCGTCAACAAGGAGATCGTACCGCTAAAGCGCTTCGTTTTCACCTTCCAGTGGGAAGAGCCCGGCTCGCCTGAAACGCTTGTCACCATCACTCTGAGCGATACCGAGGATGGGAAAACGAAAATGGTGTTTCATCAGACACCGTTCGAGGATGCTGCCAACCGCGACGGTCACAACGAAGGCTGGCAGGACAGTTTCGACCGCCTCGCCGACCTTCTGGAGCAAAGCCAATGACCAAAGCCTATAGCGGCAGTTGCCATTGCGGCTCGGTGCGTTTCAAGGCCGAAGTCGATCTTGCTCAGGGCACATCACGCTGCAACTGCTCGATCTGCACCAAGTCGCGGTTCTGGAAAGCCGTAATCGCCTCCGATGCCTTCACCCTGACTGCAGGCGAAGACCAGATTGGCCAATACCGGTTTGGCTCTGAAACCATAATCCATTGCTTCTGTACCCGCTGCGGCGTCAAGCCCTTTGGCCGTGTTGAAATGGGCGAACACGGTAGTTTCGTCGCCATAAACGTTGCCTGTCTCGACCAATTGTCGCCGGAAGATTTCAGCGCCCTGCCCATTGCTTATGAGAACGGACGCGAAGACGATTGGGACAACGCGCCAATTCCCACCGCCTATCTTTAATCAGCCGATAGACACTCCTCCAAACACGCGTTGTGTGTGCCATCCGGTCATGCCATTTTGACGCTTCCGGGCGCCGCTGCGACATCGCCTTGCCATTCTTTATGCAGGGCCTGTCGGATCGGCGTCTCCTCATCCGTCCTGGCTGTAATCGAGGAGTTGGCCATGCTCTACGCGATCCTTTGCTATAATGACGAAGCTGCCGTTGGCGGTTGGTCCAAGGAACATGACGACAAGATCATGGCCGACCTTTTGGCCGTGCAAAAGCCCCTTGTCGAAGCAGGAAAGATGGGACCGGTCGCCCGCCTTATGCCGACCACCGCTGCCACGACCCTGCGCAAGACCGCCGGCGAGCCGCTCGTCCTCGATGGACCATTCGCCGAAACCAAGGAACAATTCCTCGGTTTTTATGTCATCGACGCGGAAAGTCTTGAGGAAGTCGTGCAGGTTGTGCGCGATCTTTCCGAGGCTAATCCCGGCATGGGATCGTATGAAATCCGGCCGGTCCGTGACTTTTTCCCCGGAGCAGCCAAGACGTGACCAAAGACGACACAGCCTGGATCGGATTGACCCTTACCGGCGCGCGGCCAAGAACCGTTGCCGCCCTTTACCGCTATTTTCGCAATCTCGATCTGGCTGAGGAGGCTTTTCAGGAAGCCTCCCTGCGCGCCATCAAGACCTGGCCGAAAAAGGGACCGCCGCGCGATCCCGTCGCCTGGCTGATTCTCGTGGGTCGCAATTCCGGTATCGACACGGTACGGCGTACATCCCGCTTCACCGAACTGCCCGATGAGAGCCGGATTTCTGACACCTCCGATGCCGAGTCCTCCATCGTCGATCGGATCGATGAGTCCCATTATCGTGACGACATCTTGCGGCTCATGTTCGTATGCTGCCATCGCGACCTTCCGGCAACCCAGCAGATTGCGCTGGCGCTGCGCATCGTATCGGGTCTTTCGGTCAAGCAGATCGCCCGAGCCTTTCTTGTATCCGAAGCGGCAATGGAGCAACGCATCACGCGCGCCAAGGCGCGTATTGCCAAGTCCGGTACCAATTTTGAAACGCCCGATGCTGTCGAGCGGTCAGAGCGGGTTGGCGCAGTTGCGGCCATGGCCTATCTCGTTTTCAACGAAGGCTATAGCACGGCGGGGGAGCGCGAGGAGACCCGCAATGTCTTGTGCGAGGAAGCCATTCGCCTGGGACGGCTGCTGCTTGGTCTTTTTCCGGCAGAACCGGAACTCATGGGGCTTCTCGCCCTCATGCTCATCCAGCATTCACGCCATGCCGCCCGTTTTGACGATGACGGCCACATTGTCCTTCTCGACCGACAGAATCGAACCCTGTGGGATCACGCTCTGATCGCCGAAGGGCTGGCGCTGATCGACAAGGCCATGCGCCACCGCCGTCCCGGTGTTTTTCAGATACAGGCCGCGATTGCGGCCCTTCATGCCCGCGCCATCCGCCCTGAGGATACCGACTGGGTGGGAATCGAGTTGCTTTACCGCACGCTCGAAACCATCCAACCCTCGCCCGTTATCACGCTCAACCGCGCTGTTGCGGTTTCCAAAACCGAGGGGCCGGAGGCTGCGCTCGAGCTTATTGAGCCATTAGGCAGTGCGCTCGGTGATTATTTCTATTTCCACGGCCTTCGCGGCGGATTGCTCAAGGATCTAGGGCGGCTCGACGAAGCGCGTACCGCTTTTGACATGGCAATCGCGCTTGCCAACACGTCTGCCGAAGCCGTTCATATCCGCGCGCACCTTGATGAACTTGGTAGCGTCGCCACCTCCTGAAATTTTTCGCCTCAATTGTCGGGTCCGCCTGCCGCAGTCCGTCCTTGAGGCATCACTTCAGGAGGCACACAATGTTCACAAAGACAATCCTCGCAGCCGCGGCATTTGCAACGGCCCTTATAGCCCTTCCCCTTGCTGCTCAGGAGGCGCGCATGGAAATCAATATCGACCCAATTCAACTAACCGGAGAAATCCCCGAGGCGAGCGAAACAGGCACAGTCAGCATCAATGGGCTGGAGATGTATTACCAGGTCCATGGGCAAGGTGAGCCATTGCTGCTCATCCATGGCGGGCTGATGACCATCGATGCCTGGGGGCCGTTCCTTGGCGCCCTGGCGGAAAACCGCAAAGTCTATGCCATCGAGCTTGAAGGTCACGGGCGTACCGTCGATCTCGACCGGCCGATCTCGCTGCGCCAGTTTGCCGAAGATGTCGGTGGGTTCATCGATGAGATCGGCATCGGGCCGGTTGATATTGTGGGCTTTTCTTTCGGTGCCGCCACGGCCACGGGCGTAGGCATCCTGCATCCCGAGCTGACGAAAAGTCTCGTCCTGATTTCTGCATCCCACCAATCGGATTCTATCTGGGATTCGGTGCGCGCCGGCTGGCCTTACCTGACCGCCGACATGATGGAGGGCACGCCGATGCTGGAAGCCTATAATGCGGTTGCGCCGCACCCGGAACGCTTCGCAGGCTTTATCGACAAACTCCGCGATGCAATGGTTGCCGGCCTGGAATGGTCTGACGATGAGGTTGCGTCCATCAGCGCACCCGTTCTGATGATCAATGGCGATACCGACATCATCCAGCTCGACAAGGCAATTGCGATGTACCGTCTGCTCGGTGGCCAGGCCTCGACCGGGCCGATGGGTCCTGAGCTCAACCCCGCGCGTCAGTTCTCCGTCATCCCGGCCACAACCCATTATGACATCATCTACAACACCGATCTGCTGATGCCCATAATCGAGCGCTTTTACGCCGCACAATCCGGTTCATAATCGGATTCAACGGGTTGAGGGGCGGATTCAATTGTATGACAAAATGAGTCCGCCCTTCGCCATTACGCTCTGATTTTAAATGCTTTTATCTGAGCGGGAAGTGGATGGTCAACGTGCAGTGATTCTGCATCTCTGCCACGGGCGAGACGCAGATAACTGCCCCCATTGCGCCGCCGCCCCCCGAGAAAAGACCTTATCCCGCCTTTCCATATGCCCTTATTGTTGCTCTCACGGTCGCACCGAGAACGAGGATGTATAAGGCTTCCGGTGAGGGTGAAATTGGAAAAATGGAAAGTGGGAGGCGTGGACCGAAGCCTCTGGCTGTCTAGCGCTTTGACATGCCTGAAAGGAAACCGATCATTATCCCCCGTCTTTCCAGCGGACGCGGTAGAGATCGAAGCGGCGGTCCCGAAGGTTGCGAACGGCGCCTTGCGAACGCGCCCATTGCAGCGTCGAGACGTTAAGATCGGCAACGACCACCATCTCGACGTTCTCGCTGGCTTCGGCAGCAATGCCATCGCGGGCGAAGGGCATATCGGAGGGCGTCAGAATAGCCGAGTGCGCGTAGTTGATGTCGAGATTATCGACATTGGCCAGGTTGCCGGTGATCCCTGAGGTCACGACGTAGCACTGGTTTTCGATTGTCCGCGCGTGGCAGCAATAGCGCACCCGCAAATGCCCTTGCCGGGTGTCGGTACAGTAAGGCACGAACATGATGCGGGCGCCCTGATCGGCCAGCCGCCGTGCCACTTCGGGGAACTCGCTGTCATAGCAGATCATCACCCCGATCGGCCCGCAATCGGTATCGATGACATCGACAGTATCGCCACCCACGATGCCCCAGTAGTCCCGTTCGTCGGGAGTTGGATGGATCTTTTCCTGCGCATGGATCGATCCGTCGCGCAAAAAGACGTAGCAGACGTTCTGGATATCCTCGTCATCGGTGATCGTCGGATGGGTTCCGCCGATGATGTTGATGTTCCAACCCAGCGCCAGCTTTTGCATGCGCTCGACAAATTCGGGTGTGAACTCGGTCAGTCGCACCACCGCCTCGTGCGGCGGCCGTTCGGGTTCGCTCGAAAGCAGCATGAGTGTGAAGAGTTCAGGGAAGACGACAAAATCCGAACCGTAATCGGCGGCCACTTCCACGAAATATTGCACATGCTCGAAAAATTCGTCGGAATTGGCGACCTTGCGCGCTTCCATCTGGACCGTCGTGATCCGCACCGTTTCCCGGCTGCGCTGGTGCGCGGGACGCTGCTCGTCCTCCGGGTCGTAACGCGGATTGCGCCAGATCATGAGCGCGGCATGGCCGCCCGATGCCTTGTCGTCGGGGTGATAATTGCGCAACAGCATTTCCGGCTCGAAGCCGAGCTTCATCTGGAAGCTGGCGACCGGATCGCGCACTTCGCGTTCCTTGACGGCATTGAAATAGTCCCGTGCGCGAGGGTAATCCTTCTTGTTGCGGCGATAGCCGGGCAACCGTCCGCCAAAAGCAATACCTTTGAGCCAGAGTTCGTCGCACAGGCGCTGTCGGGCCTCGTACAGCCGTTTGCCGATCCGGGCGCGTTGCCGCCCTGGATCGACACAGACCTCAACGCCATAGAGCCATTCGCCCTTGGCGTTATGCATCGCTCCGTAACCTGCGCCGGTGATATCTTCCCAGGTGTGCTGACGGAAAATAGCCCTTTCAGCAAGCTGCAAGGTCGCCGCATAGCCGACGATCTCGCCATCATAAACCGCAACGAACTGGCCTTCGGGGAAAGCGTTGATTTGCCCACGGATCGTGCCGGGCTGATAGGAGCCTTCCTCCGGATAGACCCTTTCAGTCAGGGCAATGATTTTCGGAATATCGCGGATCTTGGCGTTGCGGACTTCAAGGAGCGGCTTGCTCGAAAGTTTTGGCACGTAAAGTTTGCCCCCGTTTTCATTGTCATTTGCGCCCCGGCCATAACGGCCGGAGTGCGCTATTGTTCCAGTATTGTGACCCTAGCGGGCACTCTCTTGCTCAACAAGTTCGATTGCGCGCTGATGCAATGCATGACCGTCGAAACCAGCGGCCTGCGCTTCAGCGTACCAGTTTTCGATTGTGACCTGGGCCGCTTCCTGCCAGCGCACAGTCTCAGCGGCATCGAGCATATGGATGGTATTGCCCGCAAGCTGAGCCTGTTCTCGCGCGACCAGATCGTCGGCATCGTTGGCGGCACCGAAACGCCCGGCCCATTCGACGCCCGAATTGGCATCGATGATTGCCTGCAAATCTTCGGGCATACGGTCGTATGTGCCCTGATTCATCACAAAGGCAAAGGTCTGGGTATAAAGCCCATGATCGCCGGAAAACTCGGTGTGATGGGTGACAATATCGCTGGTGCGCAACGCAAGCGTCACCTGCCAGGGAATTGTCGTGCCGTCGATCACGCCGCGCGATAGGCTTTGCGGGACTTCGGGCACAGGCATTCCGATCGGCTCGGCACCCAGATCACGCAGCATCGCGGAAATCACCCGCGAACCGCCACGCACCTTCATGTTGGTCAGGTCTTCAAGCGCGGCAATCGGCGTGCGGGTGTGGAAAATGCCCGGCCCATGGGTGTGGACCGCGATGAGCCTGGTACCGGCAAATTCGTCCATGGCGTTTTCCTCGACAAAGCGCTGAAAGGCGCGTGAGGTATCTTCGGCGTTGGTGACGACAAAGGGCATCTCGAAGACTTCGGACTTGGGAAAGCGCCCCGGTGTATAGCCGAGCACGGTCCAGATCATGTCCACCACGCCGTCGCGGGCCTGATCGAAGAGATCGGCTGGCGTTCCGCCCAATTGCATGGAAGGATAAAATTCAATGGCGATGCGTCCGCCCGATTGCTCTTCAATGGCCTCGGCCCAGGGAATCAAACCCTCGCGGGGCACGCTATCGGTCATAGGCAGGAATTGGTGGACACGCAGCGTTACGTCCTGCGCAACCGCATTGGTAGCGATTGCAGCGCCCAACAGCGCTACAGCAAACAGATTTTTGCTCCTCATAATTTTCCCCGTATGCGCGGGACCAGCAAGCGTGCCTGTCACACTGTGCAAGTTCGATCCCGCTGCGGGCCAAGACGGTTACCCAAGGCCCGGGCATCGGTTCCCCCGATGCCCGGTGGTTTTAGCGCGACCTTATTGCGCACTCAACCGGAGAATTTCACCGTTGGATTCATCGGTAAGAAGATAGATCGCCCCATCCGGTCCCTGCCGCACATCGCGAATGCGCAGGCCGAGATCGGTAAACAGAAACTCGTCGGCAACCACATTATCCCCGTCCAGTTCAACGCGCACTACACTGGTTCCTGCAAGGGCGCCCATGAAGGCATGGCCCTGCCAGTACGGGAATTCATCTCCGGTATAAAAAAGGAAGCCTGAGAATGCTGGAGAGGGTGTCCAATGCGCGATCGGTTCTCGCATCCCTTCGGGGAAGGACTCGCCTTCCATTATTTCTTGGCCCGAATACTCGACGCCATAGGTTGCAATGGGCCAGCCATAGTTCACACCGGCTTCGATCCGGTTCAACTCGTCCCCACCGCGGGGCCCATGCTCATTGGCCCAGATTTCACCTGTATCGGGGTGCATGGCCATGCCTTGGGGATTTCTGTGACCATAGCTCCAGATTTCGTCGAGCGCAGCCTCATCGCCAACGAACGGATTGTCGTCGGGAACAGAGCCATCGGCATTGATACGGATGATCGTTCCAATGTGAGAGTCGAGTTCCTGCGCCATGCCGCGGAACTGGGCGGCGGAGCGGTCGCCGGTCGTGATGAACAGATATCCGTCATTGTCAAAGACTAGACGCGAGCCGAAATGTTGCTGGCTATCGACCTTTGGCTGTTGTGAGAAGATGACCTCGACATTGGCAAGCTCGGTCAATTCGTCATTGAGCGTTCCGCGCGCAACTGCTGTCGAGTTGCCGCCATCGCCCGGTTCGGCATAGCTGAGATAAACGAGACGATTGATCTCAAATTCGGGGTCGAGCGCTACATCGAGCAACCCGCCCTGCCGGCGCGCATCGACATCGGGGATACCGGCGATCGGCTCACCAACTTCGCCCGCGTCGCTGACAAAGCGCAAATTGCCTTCGCGTTCAGTTACGAGCATGCCACCGTCAGGCAGAAAGGTCAGGCCCCAGGGGTGCGAGAGCCCTTCGGCAAATGTCCCAACATGGACGGCGCCCAACTCGGTTTCAAAGACCTGATCGACGGCCAGGGCCGGGGTCAAAAAGGCAGTGGAACACAGAACGGCAGCGAAAATGCGCTTGTGCATGGAGCGTCTCCTTATTGTTGGTACCGTTGGACAAGTCCGAAATGAGCCAACCGTTCCCCAGATCGGAGACATCCCGATGGCAAACGGGATCACAATCTGTTCAGCACGCGACTAGTAACCGGAACTGCCCTTAACGCCGAACCACTTTTCATAGTCGGAGACCAGCAGATGGATCGGGTCTTCGTCCTCCTCGATGGCCGAAAACCGGCCAATCGGATCGAGGAAGGTATTGTCGGTGCGATCATCATTGACGGTGGAAACTTCGCCGATCAATACATCCCCGCCCTCACCCCAGAACTTGTGCCAATTGCCCGGCAGAAGCGTAACACTTTCGCCCGGCGCCAGTTCGAGAATACCGCCTGCAGGCAGCACGCGCTTTACGCCGTCGGTATAGACCACAACGTCTTTTTCGGTGTCGATGCCCATATCGGTGCCATCATCTTCGTAAAGCTGGAGCGCAAGCGTCGCACCGCCGCGATTGATGATGTCCTCGGCTTTGATCGTGTGCCGGTGCATGGGCGAAATCTGGTCGTGCCGCGAGACCATGATCTTTTCGGCGTAGAGCATCCCCCTGCCCTTATCGAGGTCAGCGGCATCGCCGTTGCGAACGGTAAAGAGAAAAAGCCCGAGCCGCTCGAAATCGCCTTGCCCATAGTCGGTCACATCCCAGCCCATCCCAGCATTGATGATATTACCGATGTCGGCTTGCCGATCCTTCATCTGACCGGGCGACCAATATGCAAAGGGCGGCATGATGTATCCGAAGGATCGGATAAAGGCGTCGGCCTCGCGGATGATTTCGTTTACGCGGGAGCGTTTCATGGTCCCGTCCTCTCCCAAATTGATTCAATATGTCTGCGCCAGATGATTGATCTTCAAGCTGTTTTTAAGATCATTCAGGCGAGGTTGCGCGCCCTTGCGCGCGGTGAAGCTAAGCCTTGCCTTGGTGCCCGGCAAGAGGGTGAGGCAGTTGTCGGAGAAATAGCCGGGAACATCTACGCTGGCCGAAACGAACAGTGCCACCTTGTCGGTTTCAAGTTCCAGCACGGCCTTGCCATCCTCTTCGCTCCAGCTTGCCGAAATGGAAGGCTGGGGCAGATCATAATATTTATAGGCTCGGGGGAAGAAGTCGTTTCGGCCCAGAATATTGCCGTGCTCATCCTTCCACTCGAAATACAGAAACTGCCCGTCTCCCAATGGCGAGATGTCGACCATAGGAGTGGCGGCATCGCGTGGAACATCACCAACCACAGGGCCGATTTCCGTTACATTACCTTGCATATCGACGGCGAAGGACTCAACGCGGAGTTTGAGTTTATCGGCGCGGTCATTGATAGCGCAAAGCTGGATGTGATGGCCCTTTGGCACCGCCACCACATTGACCGGCGCAAAGAAGCGTTTGGCGAGGTAGTGGAGCAGTTTCCACTGCCCGCCATAATCGAGGCTCGACCAGCTTGCGACCGGCCAATTGTCGTTGATCTGCCAATAGAGCGTGCCCATGCAGCGCGGCTTGGTGGAGCGCCAGAACTCGATTGCCGTCTTGATCGCAAGGCCCTGCTGAACTTGGGACAGGAACACCATCTCCTCAAACCCTTTCGGGAAGCGGAAATAGCGGCACATTGTTTCCAGTATCCGGGCATTGCCGCCATCATTACGTTGATGGGTTTCCATCACGGGCGAGGACGGATTGCGATCCTCGGGATTGGTGAAAGTCTCGATGACGTCCATCGAGGTAAAGGACTGAAAGCCGAACTCAGAGGCAAAGCGCGGCTGGACCGTACGATAGTGCTCGAACGGCTTGGCCGAGTGCCAAACGTCCCAGAAATGCATGTCGCCGCGCGTATCTATGTGCCAGCCATCGGCAAAGTCCATATAGCCGAGCGAGGGCGAGGACGGCCAGAAGCGGCGTTGTGGGTCCTCGTCCTCGACAATCTCGCCGAGAAGTTTCGAGAGCCGGTCATAATTGGCAAGGTGACGGTCGCGGTTGGCCTTGGTTTCGGGATACCAGTTCAGCGAGCCGATGACCTCGTTATCGCCGCACCAGATGGCAATGCAGGCATGATGAGAAAGCCGCCGTACCTGTTGGGTGATTTCCGTTGCCACATCCGCAAGAAAAGCGCGGTCGGAAGGGTATGGCATGCACGAGAACATGAAATCGTGCCAAACAAGCAGTCCCATCTCGTCGCACATTTCATAGAAATAGTCGGGTTCATATTGCCCGCCGCCCCACACGCGCAGCATGTTGTAGTTGGCAGCCACCGCACTATCGAGCAGGTCGCGCACGGTATCGGGCGTGATGCGCGATGGAATAGCGTCGGCAGGAATCCAGTTCGCGCCCATCATGGTGATGTCGCGGCCGTTGATACGGCACTTGAAGCTATGGTCGATCTCGTCCTTTTCGACGATCCATTCGAGCTTGCGAAGGCCGATCTTGCGAGTCGTCACTTCGCCATCGAGATCGGTCACGAGATCGTAGAGCGGCTGATCGCCCTGCCCTGCCGGCCACCAGATTTTCGGGCTCGCTATCGTGACGTCATGGGTAATGATGTTCTCGCCTTTTGCCACCGCGACAACGCCGCCAATTGTTTGGCCATCGATGGCATGGGTCAGAGAAATCTCGCCGGTTTCAAAGGCATGGACTCTGGTTTTAATGCTCAGATTCACCTGTCCATTCTCGTGGCGCTGCTCCACCTGCACACTTTCGGTGCGCGCAAGACGAGAGCGTCGCAACTCCATGCGGCCATAGACCCCGACAGGCATGATGCAAATACCCCAATCCCAACCGGCGTGGCAGGCGGTTTTGCGCACGAAATTGAGATGCGCGACCTTCTGGTTCATCGCCGCATAGGGAATGGCGAAGGGATGCGCGCCGGCACGCGCTTTTGCGACATCGGGAACGACAGCGAATTCGATGCGCAGGGTGTTTTTGCCCGCCCTGATCTTTCCGGTGACGTCGATGTCATAACGGATGAACTGGTTCTGGGTCTCGGCAATCACCTCGTCATTGAGCAGCACTTTTGCGATGCAATCGACGTCCGACAGCGTGAGCGTCAGATACCCCGCCGCCATTGCCGCATCGATCTCAAAGTTCCGTTCGACGGTCCAAGGGGTTTTATACACCCAGGCGACCGCATCTTCGTTCTGGCCGAAATAGGGGTCGGGAATCTCATTGGCCGCGAGAAGCGCCGTATGCACGTCGCCCGGCAAGACGATATCGCCACAAAAGCTGTGGGCGGGCGAGGACAACGCAAATGTTCCGGCCAGAGACAATTGCCTGTAATCGATTGCATCAATGTCTGATACAGTATTGCCCATCATGCGCCCTCCCCCCGATTCCGGCAAAATCAGCGCCCTGTTCGATGGCGCCTTATCGATATGCGCCTTCTACTTTAGTTGCAGCCCGTGTTAAAGGCGGAATCTTCTGGATTTTTGACCGCAAGGCGTTGCAGCATGGTACCCATAGCGTGTGTGGAGGCTTTTTTGTGATGGCTGAGTCGGAACGCGACACTGCTGGGCTCGTTGTGATGCCCCCTTTACTCCCATTAGGCGCCCTGGCGCTTGCAGTCGTGCTCGAATGGTTGATGCCGCTCGGTTTTCTCGGAGACCCGTGGCTGATCGGGTGGCAAGGCTGGCTGGGCATCGTGTTGAGCTTGAGCGGTATCGGCTATGCGCTCTGGGCCGTTTCGGCCTTTTCTGAAGCAGGCACGGCTGTCGAACCGGACAAGCCTTCAACGGTGCTGGTCACGACTGGCCCCTATTCCTACAGCCGCAATCCGATTTACCTCGGTTTTCTGCTGATCTATCTCGGAATTATTTTCGGCTTTGCGCTCGAATGGGGGCTAATCCTCTTTCCGATCCTCTGGCTGGCACTGGACCGCTTTGTCGTCGTCAGGGAGGAAGCCTATCTTCACCGCAAGTTCGGTGCCGACTACAACGCGTTCTGCCAGCAAACGCGGCGCTGGTTCTAAGTCCTTGTTTTGTCGCGTGTCCGAACCGCAAAACCGTTTCCACCCTCGGATCAAGTCCAAGGGCATGCTTTTGCTGGACACGCTCTAATAGTTCGCTGTGTCCTCTTCGACCTGGTAGTCGAGAAAGCCTCCAGACTGGCGTTCCCAAAGCCTGGCGTAATGCCCGCCCTGCGCAAGAAGGCTATCATGGGTGCCTTGTTCAACGATGCGCCCGTGATCGAGGATGACGAGCCGGTCCATTGCCGCAATTGTCGAAAGCCTATGGGCAATCGCAATGACTGTCTTGCCGGCCATAAGACTTTCCAACTGGCTTTGGATGGCTGCCTCGACTTCGCTGTCGAGCGCCGAGGTCGCTTCATCGAGCACGAGGATCGGAGCATTTTTTAACAGCACGCGCGCGATTGCTACGCGCTGGCGCTGCCCGCCGGAGAGTTTGACGCCGCGCTCGCCCACCTGAGCATCGTAGCCGGTGCGGCCACGGTGGTCCTGCAAGTCGGCAATAAATTCATGCGCCTCGGCCCCTTTTGCGGCAGCGATCATTTCTTCGTCGCTCGCGCCCTGCCGACCGAACATGATGTTGGCGCGCACGGATCTGTGCAGCAAGGCCGTGTCCTGGCTGACAACGCCGATATTGGCGCGCAGGGATTCCTGCGTGACTTTGGAAATGTCTTGCCCATCGATCAGAATGCGGCCGCTTTCGACGTCGTAGAAACGAAGCAACAGATTAACGAGCGTGGACTTACCCGCCCCAGAGTGGCCAACCAGCCCGACCTTCTCACCGGGTTTGATGTCGAGATCGACCCCTTCGATGATCCCGCGTTCGCGCCCATAGTGGAACCGCACATTTTCAAAGCGGATTGCAGCGTCCTTCACCATAAGGGGTTGGGCGTCGGGCGCATCAGTCAATTCCAAGGGCTGGGCGATGGTTTCCATTGCATTCTGGACGACACCGAAATGCCGCATCATGCCATTGAGTTGCCCCATCATGCGGCCCTGCATCATGTTGAGGCGCAAAACAAGCGCCAGCGCGAAAGCCACCGCGCCAACCGTTATCGCGTTGGTGCTCCAGAGCTGGATGGACAGCACCGCAAAAGAGATGATCATCGTGGTGCTGAGAAGGCCCATCATGGCACGAGCGCCAGTCACCATGCGGCCCAGACGGGTCGCGGACCCGAGAAAGCGCTCGAACCCGTTGCGCACATAGATATCGTTGTCTTCCGCATTTCCGAACAACCGAAGCGTCTGGATATTGGAAAAGCTATCGGTGATCCGCCCGTTGAGCACAGAGGCATTCTCGGCGTTTTCGGTCGCGCGGGACCGCATCCGCGGCACGAAATAACGCGCCATCACGGAAAAAATCGCGATCCAGATCACGATCAGTCCAGCCATACGGAGATCGAGTTGGGCGAAAAGGAAAAGTGTTGTTCCCGCAAAGATCGTCAACGCCCAGCCGACCTGAATAACGCTGGCGATGAAGTCGTTGAGCGACTGGGATGCCTGCGACACCTTGGTTACGAGACGCCCGGCAAAGTCATCGTTGAAAAACCGCATGGATTGGCGCGAGACGTAAGCATAAGTCTGCCAGCGCACCATGGTCGTGAACCCGCGACCGATGGTCTGCTCTTCCACCAGGGCCTGGATCGCTGGAGCAACGAAGCGCCCCACGATAACGACGCCCAGCATCACGAGCATCTCTACACCATGCGCTTCCCATAGTCCCGGCCAGCCAAGGCCTGGATCGCCGCTTTCGAGCAGATCGATAAGGCGGCCCATATAGAAAAAGAAAAGCGCCTCAAACAGCGAGGTTAGCCCGGCGAGCATGAGCGCCAGAAAATATGGTGCCCTGGCCTGCCTGAGATAATACCAAAGAAAAGCCCAGACAGTATCGGGCGGCTGCATGGCCGCCCGCTGCTCGAATGGATCGATCCACGTCTCGAACAGACGCGAGAGCGCGCGGATCGGCTGCAGTGCTTTTTCAATCATGAGCCATCATATGTGGCCACCCGCAAATCATGTCAAGATATATCTTGATTGTATCAAGATAGCTCCATGTTACTGCGCCGCCACCTCATCAGCTTCGACGTCGATAAACCCACCGGACTGGCGCGCCCAAAGTTTGGCATAGGTGCCGCCCTGCTCAACAAGTTCGGCATGGGTTCCTTGTTCCACGACCCTACCCTCATCGAGAATGATAAGCCGATCCATAGCCGCGATGGTGGACAGCCGGTGGGCGATTGCTATTACCGTCTTGCCGTCCATCAGCTTGTCGAGCTGACTCTGGATTGCCGCCTCGACTTCGCTATCGAGAGCGGATGTTGCTTCGTCCAGCACAAGTATTGGCGCATCCTTGAGCAACACCCGCGCAATTGCAATACGCTGACGCTGCCCGCCGGAGAGTTTTACGCCGCGTTCGCCGACATGGGCATCGTAGCCCTTGCGACCTTTGGCGTCTTCCAATTCGAGAATGAAGTCATGGGCTTCGGCTTGACGCGCGGCCTCGTACATCTGCTCGTCGGTTGCATCGGGGCGACCATATTTGATGTTTTCACGCACCGAGCGATGAAGGAGCGATGTATCCTGCGTCACGACGCCTACATTGGCGCGCAAGGAATCCTGGGCCACCGACGCAACGTCGGTACCATCAACAAGGATCTGTCCGCTTTGCCGATCGTAAAAGCGCAAGAGCAGATTGACGATGGTGGACTTGCCAGCGCCGGAACGTCCAACAAGACCGATCTTTTCGCCTGGCGCAATATGAAGGTTCAACCCCTCGATCACGCGGGTTGTACCATCTTCGCTCTTCTTGCCGTAATTGAAGGCCACGTCCTTGAACATGATCTCCCCTTTTACACGGCCAAGGCGCGGGGCGTCGGGTTCGTCGGCAACGATAGAGGGCAGCGAAAGCGAATTGATGCCATCGCGAACGGTGCCGATATTTTCAAACAGCGCCGACATTTCCCACATGATCCACTGGCTCATGCCGTGCATACGCAGAACCAGCGCGGCAGCGATGGCAACAGCACCAGCGCTGACGGCGCCTTGCAGCCACAGCCAGATGCCGACAAAGCCGACCGCAAAAAGCAACAGGCAGTTAAGTACGGTGATCCCGACGTTGAGGATTGTCACCAGCCGCATCTGCTTGTGGACCGTAACAAGGAACTCATCCATCGCTTCGCGCGCGTAAATTTCCTCACGGCTGGAATGGGAGAACAGCTTTACCGTCGCGATGTTGGTGTAACTATCCACAATGCGACCGGTCATCATGGAGCGCGCATCAGCCTGGGTTTCCGAGATCTTGCCCAGCTTCGGCACGTAATAGTAAAGCATCGCGCCATAGGCGACGACCCAACCCAGAAACGGCAAGGCAAGCCACAAATCGTTCATCGCCGCCAGAACGACGGCGCCGATGAAATAAACAACGACGTAATTGAGCACGTCGAGCAGTTTCATAACCGTTTCGCGCACGGCGAGTGCAGTCTGCATCACCTTGGTCGCAATGCGACCGGCAAACTCATCCTGGAAATAGCTCATCGACTGACGGATCAGGTAACGATGCGCCATCCAGCGGATACGCTGCGGAAAGTTGCCCAAAAGCGTTTGATGGATAATGAGCGTGGACAGCAGTACAAGCGCTGGCAGAATGAAAATCACAAAGATGCTCATACCAAAGAGCATCGTCCCTTCTTCCTGCAAGAAGGTCTCCCGATCGGCTGCAGAAAGCCAGTCGATCACGTTCCCCAGAAAGCCGAAAAGCGCAATTTCGGCAATCGCAATAAGCGTTGTCAGCACCGCCATGGCGGCAAGTGGCAGTTTCACGCCGTCCATATAATGCAGGCAAAAAGCCAGCAGCCCCTTGGGTGGCTGCGCTGGCACATTAGGCGGATAGGCATTCAGGCGGCGTTCAAACCAGGCAAACATCTCGGTCACCAATTTCAATTTCGTTGCCCCAACCTTCCCCATGAAGGCCAAGGCGTAGCGATCCAACATCGCCCATTCTATTTAACAAGTCTTTTCTTGTTAAATTATGGCTTTATGCCCGTCAAGTCCAGCGGAGACGTAACATATCCGCCCGCCGAGCCCATGACAGCCGATCAGATTATCACCTTTACCCTGCTTCGCATGTACCAATTTGACCACAATTGCGCTGGAGCGCGTTGGGGCGCCTGAGATCACTCGACGAGCGGCAAATTCCGCTCAGCGGCAAGCCATATCGAATCAGCAAGATTGCGGAACGACTATGGTTAACAAGATATGAGTGACGATTGCTGTCTAAAATGATTTTTCCCATGCCGTAAGTGATTCAAGAGACTCATGAATTTCCAATCTGCGCGCGATCGGAAAATATTGCCTATAGACAGGAGTCTCGCTTTTGATTCAATGTGTTGGCATCACTTCATCGGGGAGCACGCGAACATTGGCGCGTGTGGGCTTTCATGGGTTCGGCACATCTGACCGAAAACAGCAGCAAGGGATTCAGCACACCGTCGGGTAACGTCGAGAAGCAAGTTTCCGACGGGAAATTTATCTCCTTCCAAACGCAGCCCCCCACGCCGATCCACTCGATCGTTATCGCCGTTACCTGCTGCGCATTTCTGTTCATCGCGCTGGATGGTTTCCGCACTTTCGCCCAACACAATGACCGCCTTCGACTGACCGCTCAATTGGCCGCTGCGCAGATTGCCGCCGATGAGGGTGGCAGCATCCTGGCGCATTCTCAAGCCTTGCCTGCAGAGGCAGAAATGATCCTTACGGCTTTCGATGGCGTTGTGCTGGCCAGCACAATGGACAGTATCGAAATCGGCATGGACCTTAAAGAGCACAACGTGCCTGGCAATCACGTACTTGCTCATGCCGATCTCGGTCAGGATCGCGCTGCGATCGTCGTCGCCATGCCAGTAGGTGCAATCGTTTTTGATATTGCGCGACGCAGCGCCTTGACCGGCGGCGGCGCATTTGCGCTGCTCGCCATCTTCCTTCTTGCAATGCGCCGTCAACCGCATCAGCCAGAAGCATCGAGAAGCCTTATGGACCCGGCCTTTTCAACGCTGCCGATGGGCGTAGCGCATTGGTGCGACGACGGGACCCTTATCTGCGCCAACAACAAAATCGGCGGGTTGTTGCGCCTGGACGCCCAATATCTTCAACCCGGCCAGACCTACTGCAACTTCACCAAGCAGCTTTCCGGCAAGATCAACATTCATCCGGTCCTCGATAGCGGACAGCAGCGGGTCGTCGAGATCGAGCGCGAAGATGGCTCAATCGTCATGCTCGATGAGCGTCCATGCGAGGATGGCGGTTTCGTTACGGTCGCTACCGACATTACCGAGCGGCGAGCGGCCGATCGTATGCTGCGCTCGATTCGGGAGGAGCAGCGTCAACTGGCCCGGCGCTATCACGAAGAAAAACTGCGCGCCGAGGCCGCGAGCAGAACCAAGAGTACGTTCCTCGCCCACCTCTCCCACGATATTCGCACGCCGCTCAATCACATCATCGGCTTTGCCGACATGATCCGCAGCGAGGCCTTCGGCCCCTTGGACAATTCCCACTATCAGGCCTATGTCGGCAACATCTGCGATGCAGGCGAGAAACTGCTCGCATCCTTTTCCCAGATTCTCGAATTCGCCGAGCTTGAAGGCGGTCGGAAGACGATGCGTCAGGAGCGTTTTTCTGTCGATGCGCTGCTCGAAGCAACACGTGATCGCTTCAGAAAACGCGCCCTGCAGGACGGCATACGTCTCCGGCTTGGCGAGCGCGTTTCCGGTACGCTGAATGCAGATCGCGAATGTATCGAGCGGATGCTCGACAATATCATGGACAACGCCTTGCGCTTCACCCCGCGCGGCGGCGAAGTAAAGCTTGCGGCCTGGCAGGCAGAAGACGGTGTTGTGCTCGAAATCACGGATACGGGAGAAGGCATGGATACGGAAAAACTCAGCCAGATCTCCCAGCCTTTCGTTTTGCCCGACGCAACCTTTACGCGCGATCACGATGGCCCGGGTCTTGGCATTGCCATGGCGCGCGCCATTGCCGAACTTAGCGGTGGTAATCTCGTGATCGACTCGGTTGCAGGAGTGGGCACCACCGTTGCCATTGTCCTTCCAATCGAAGCCAGCAGCGGAACGGAAACCGGATCGGGCTACGAAGCACGCATCGCCGCATAGAACTTTTCAGCCGCTGCCGATACGGTGTCCCGCATTGCCACGATGTCGGTTTCCAGCATGGCAAATGAAGGATAATTAACGCGCCGTGCGAGGAGTTCGCGAAAGGCTCCGGTCCAACCTTCATCCTTGAGCGGATCGAGAAGGCACGTGCTCATCAATTGCAGAATGGCGGTATAGGTCGCGTGGATCTCGGCCAGCCTCTCGCCTTCCGCCAGCAAGCCGGTCTCGGTCAGCCGCACGAGGACTTGCACAGGTGGCGCCTGAGGAATATCCAGCGTTTTTCCTTCCAGCAATTGCGCAACCTGCACAATAAATTCGAGATCGACCAATCCTCCATCATGGAGTTTGAGATCAAAGGCATGACGTGGCGGACGTTCTCGCGCCATCAGCGCCCGCATTTCCAATGTGTCGTTTATAATCTTGTTACGGTCACGCTGCTGGGCCATGACGGTTTCGATTTCCACAGCGACAGCGTTCGCCAATCCATCGTCGGCAACCACCATGCGTGCGCGTGTCAACGCCAGATGCTCCCATGTCCAGGCCTCGTCGCGTTGATATGTGCGAAACCGCTTGAGGCTTGTGGCAAGGGGACCAGAATTGCCCGAGGGCCGCAGCCGCATATCGGCTTCATAAAGCACCCCTTCCGCAGTGGGCGCGGAAATTGCTGCAATGACGCGCTGAGTAAGTCGCGTGAAATAGGTGGGGGCATCGAGAGGCCGTTCGCCATCGGAAACCGAGGCGCCCTCTGGCACATCGTATAGCAGGATGAAATCGAGATCGGATGTGGCCGTCATCTCCCGGCTGGCCATCTTGCCGAATGCCAGGATGCCTACTTGGGCACCTTCGATTGTCCCATGCTTTGCAGCAAAATTTTCCCGTACAGACCTGACAAGTCTCGCCGTCAGGGTTTCCGCCAGTGCCGTAAACTGGCGCCCGGCCTGTTCAGCGCTCAGCGCACCGCCAACCAGCCCCGCGGCGATGAGGAATTTCTGTTCCTGCCCGATGATGCGCGCGCGGTCGATCAGATCCTCATAAGAGCGCGCGTCCGCAAGAAACGCGTCGACGCTGGCAACGAGCGCTTCTGACGCCGCAATGTCACCGGCGAACGATGGATCGATAAGTCCGTCCACAACATGGGCGCGATGAATCACAGCTTCCGCCAGTCGTGGCGCTGACGCCATGAAGTCGATCAAAAGGTGCCGCAGATACTCATGATTGCGCAACAGGGCGAACATCTGCACGCCGGCCGGCAGGCGCGAGAGGAAATTGTCAAACCGTGCGAAAGCTGCATCCGCATTGCCGGTTTCGGCAATGGATTTCAAAAGCGCTGGCAAAAGCTCTGTCAGATGTTCGCGAGCCTTGGCCGCACGGGTCGCAGCGTAGCCGCCGTAATGCCATTTGCGGATGGTCGCAGATACACTGGTGGGATCGGAAAATCCCAGATTTGAGAGCGTTTCCAGCGTACCCGGATCGTCGTCCGAGCCGGTAAAGACAAGGTTGCCAAGCTCTCCTGCCAGAGACTCTCCCTCCGCAAACAGTTCGGAATAATAGTCCACCACCTTGGCGAGCGCTGCGCGATAAGCGTCCTCGAAGGCATCACGGCTTTCAAAGCCCATGAGCAGCGCGATCTCCGCCACGCCGTCTTCGGTTTCCGGCAAGACATGGGTTTGCTCGTCGCGCAGCATTTGCAGGCGATTTTCAACGGCACGCAGAAACCAATAGGTTTCCTTGAGCTCCTGAGCGGCATCGGCGCTGATCCATTGCCCCTGAACAAGTGCGGCCAGCGCCTCCACGGTTGGCCTGACGCGCAAATCTGGATCGCGGCCACCGGCGATCAACTGCTGGGTCTGGACGAAAAACTCGATCTCGCGGATGCCACCGCGTCCCAGCTTCACGTTATGCCCCATCACCCGCTGGCCGCCAACATTGCGATGGATGTTGATCTGACGCTTCATCGCCTGAATATCGGCAATAGTGGCGAAGTCGAGATGCTTGCGCCACACAAAGGGCGCCAGTTCCTTGAGGAATTGATTGCCCACCCCGATATCGCCAGCGCAGGGCCGCGCCTTGATCCAGGCAGCACGCTCCCAATTCTGGCCGCGTGATTCATAATAGCCCATTGCCGCGTCGACCGAGATGGCAATGGGGGTCGATCCGGGATCGGGCCTTAGCCGAACATCGGTACGGAACACATAGCCATCGGCGGTGCGATCCTGCATCAGCGCCACAAGCTGGCGCAAAAGCCTGACATAGAATTTGTTGTGATCCCCGTCGTCGGGCAGAACGGCAAGGCTTAGATCATAAAATGCCACGATATCGATGTCGGAGGAATAATTGAGTTCCTGCCCTCCATGCTTGCCCAGCGCGAATATTGCCAGCCCGGAACTGGCTGCACAAGCGCGCTCCTTGGGCATCGCAAGTTCGCCCTTCTCCGCCGCCTGGCGCATCAGAAAGTCCACGCTGGCTTCCAGCGCGGCATCTGCAATGTCGGACATGGCGCGCGTGGTCTGGGCCGGCGTCCAGACGCCCCCGATCTCGGCCACGGCCGATAGCAGGGCGCCGCGTGCCTTGCCAATGCGCAATCGTTTGGCAAGCGCCGTTTCTTCTTCCTGAGCATGTTCTGCGCGGATTTGGGCGATAAGATCGTCAAAGGCTGCGTCGGCGTCGGCTTCCAGCACATCGGCCAACCAATCGGCATGGCGTAGCGCGAGATCCCTGAGATAAGGCGCTGTCGCGAAAATCGGGCTCAACACCAGACCAGCGCTTTCCAGTATGGCTCGCTTCTCGTCAGTTGTGGCGTTTAAGACATCGACAAAGGCCTCGGCGGCGTGACGTTCACCTGCAAGGCGCTTGAGTTGACTTCCAAATGTCATGGCTGACCTCCGCTGCCTGTCATATCAGGCAGCAGGAAACGCAATAACCGCCTTTGCTCCCGGATTGTTATCCTCAAAATGCACCGTGCCCTTATGCAGCCGGACGACCGCAGAAACCAGCGCCAATCCAAGCCCGGCGCCCGGCTCTGTCCGGCTCGTCTCAAGCCGTGCGAAGCGCTCGAAGACACGGTTGCGATCTGGTTCGGGGATGCCTGGTCCGTTGTCGGCCACTTCAATGAAAATCCTCCCCGCTTCGCGTTTGAGCGAAATGACGATGCGCCTTTCACCCTCATGTCCGTCCGGCAGGTACTTTATTGCGTTTTCGACAAGATTTACAAGGGCTTGACCGACAAGTTCCCGGTTGGCCTGCATTCTGACGCCCGGCTCGGCCTCACATGTCAGGATGATCCCCGCATCCTCCGCCACCGGCATGTAAAGTTCGGCGACATCTGCAACCACCGCGCTTATGTCGGTATCGGCAAAGGCGCCGGATGGCGTTCCGGCCTCTGCCCGCGCGATCAGCAGCAACGCGTTGAACGTCCGGATCAACTGATCGGACTCGGCAATCGTTGTCTCAAGTGCCACGCGCTGCTTTTCCGGGTCGGCATTGTCGCGCAAGGCAGCCTCGGCCTTGTTGCGCAAGCGGGTCAGCGGCGTCTTTAAGTCATGGGCAACGTTGTCGGTCACTTCCTTGAGTCCGGCCATAAGCTGTTCGATCCGATCGAGCATGGCATTGAGGCTGGTTGCCATGGCATCGAACTCGTCGTTCCGGCCTGTGACCGGCACACGCTCGGAAAGCGAACCCGACATGATCTTGGCAGACGTACTGTTGATCGCCGCAATGCGCCGCAACACATAACGGGCAGTCAGCCCGCCCGCTGCAACCGAAAGGGCGAGAATTGCCAAGGCACCCCACGCAAAAGTGGAAAAAATGATTTCTGTAAAGCCCCGCCTTTCGCCCACGTCCCGGCCCACCACGAGCTTCAGTCCATTGCTCAATTCAAGCGAATGAACGATGGCTGTGCCCGTTGTCGATTCCACGCCATCAGCATCGCCGTAGATTTCCAGCCCACGCTCATAGGCCAGATCGTAACGGCCCGCCTCGGTCAGAATAAGGGTCGGAAAATTCGAGACATTGCCTGCCAGCATCTGACCTGTCGCATCGCCAAGATAGTAGATGCCGGGGCCAGGACGATCCGCCAGCCTCTGCACTGCAAAGGCCACCGTGCGCAAACCGGCCTCATCGGACAGCAATTCGATCTGTGCGATCTCGCGCTCGATCGAATGGCTCTGCTGACGCTGTATCTGGATCGACGTGTGGTATGCAATGAAGGCCAGCAACACGACGGCAAACACCACGAAAATCGCGATGAACATCATCGTCAGACGTACCGTCGTCGTACGCCAGATGTTGCCAAGGGAATACTGTCTGGTCGAGGTGTCAGTCACGGATCACATATCCGGCGCCGCGCACGGTCTGAAGCAACTGTTTGTCGTGGCCTTTATCGACCTTGGCCCGCAGCCGCGACATATGCACGTCGATCACGTTGGTCTGGGGGTCGAAATGATAATCCCAGACATTTTCAAGCAGCATTGTCCGCGTCACTACCCGCCCCGCGTTCTTCATCAGATATTCGAGAAGCCGGAATTCGCGCGGCTGTAGCAGAATGGGTTCGCCCGCCCGCGTCACCTTGCGGGACAATCTATCCAGTTCCAGTTCTCCGACCCGATAAGTCGTCTCGGCTTCCGCGGGTGTCGCGCGCCGCGCAAGCACCTCTATGCGCGCAAGCAGTTCGGTAAAGGCGTAAGGTTTGACGAGATAGTCATCTCCACCTGCGCGCAGGCCGGTTACTCGGTCATCGACTTCACCAAGCGCAGAGAGAATGAGTGCAGGCGTATTGTCGTCCTCGGCCCTGAGCGATTCAATGATCGAAAGCCCGTCGCGCCGAGGCAACATGCGATCCACGATCAGCACATCGTAATCCATGCCCGAGGCCATGGCGTATCCTGTCTCCCCGTCGCTCGCGTGGTGGGTGACATGTCCGCATTCATCGAGCGCCTGTATCAGATAGGACGCAGCTTCCCTGTCATCTTCAATCAGCAGGATTTTCACGACTTGCCCCAGGAGATTGGTGCCGGTCCCGGCGGCAAATGCCGGGACCGGTGCTTTTGGTCTGTTGGCACTATTCTTCGATCGGAATACCTACGAAGCGGACAGCGCCATCACGGGAGATCTTGAGCGGAATGGCCGAACGGCCACTGTCGCGCACGCTTTCGACCGCTTCTTCAAAATCGTTGGCCGATGCGATGGTCATGCCATTCGCTTCCAGGATCACGTCGCCACGCATGATGCCGCGGGTTGCTGCCGGGCTGCCGGAATCGACGGCCTCTACAACCATGCCCTCGCCTTCGGCATTGGGCATCAGCGTTATACCAATGCTGGAAACCGCGGGTTCAGCTTCGGCTTCGGGTTCTTCAATTTCGGTCGAAGGCACGGCCGCCAACTCTTCTGCCAGGCGCTCCAGAGTTACCGAAATGTCGATTTCGTCGCCGCCGCGGATGATTCCAAGTTCAACGGTCGTGCCCGGCATTTTCTGGGAAATAACGCGCGACAGTTCGCGACCCGAACGAATGCCTTGACCGTCGACAGAAACGATAACATCGCCAGACTCCACGCCGGCTGCGGCAGCAGGGGCGCCCTCGATCGGCTCGGTCACAAGCGCACCATTTGTATTGGCAAGGCCAAGACCGGCTGCGAGATCGTCATTGAGATCTTGCAGCGACACGCCAAGGAAGCCGCGCGTTACAACGCCCTCATCACGCAACTGGCTGATAACCTGCTCGGCAACGGAAGCGGGAATTGCAAAAGCAATGCCGACATTGCCACCGGAGGGCGAGAAGATCGCCGTATTGACGCCGATGACACGACCATTGATATCGAAGGTAGGACCGCCCGAATTGCCGCGGTTAACCGCAGCGTCAATCTGCAGGAAATCGTCATACATGGAAGCGTTGATGTCACGACCACGGGCCGAAACAATCCCAGCGGTCACAGTGCCGCCAAGACCGAAGGGATTACCTACGGCAACAACCCAGTCGCCTACGCGGGCTTCTTCTTCGGCAAATTCGACATATGGCAGATCGCTGCGTTCTTCCCGTACCTTGAGCAAGGCAAGATCGGTGCGAGGATCGAGCCCCACAACGTCAACAGCCAACTCAGTATCATCGCTGAGCAGAACGGTAACTTCGGTGGCGTCTTCAACAACGTGATTGTTGGTCACGATATAGCCGTCAGCAGAGATAATGAAGCCGGAACCAACAGCCTGCATGAACTGGCGCGGACGATTAGGCCGCTCGCCCCGCGGAGCATTGAACGGCTCTTCAAACTGTTCAAAGAAGCGGCGCAACGGATGGTCGTCCGGCAGGTCGGGGAACTCGAACTGGAAGTTCGGGCCGCCACGGCGTTGAACCATACGGTCGGGCACTTCGCCGCGAACCTGGATCGAAACGACAGCAGGGCTTACCGCTTCTACGAGATCGGCGAACCCGGTCATCGGCACACCGACTTGCGAACCGACCTGGGCATTCGCGGTCTGACCCGGCAGGAAGTTCATCGCAACGGCGCCTGTGGCAACGGCAATCGCGAGAGCCGATGCAACAATCAGCTTGCGCGGAGGGGTGGAAAGCAGATTGGGCATGTGGGATGGTCCTCTCTCATTGGTATGAGCTGGTGCATTCGAGACCTATTATGTAGGTAACAAAGTCTTTCCGCACAGTGTCGGCTTCATTAAATCTCCGTAAGGGTGAGGCGCGATTGTGGCAATCATGGCCAGATTGCAGAGCGCAACAGGTTCAAGGCGACAAGAGTCAGAACGGCTTTGAAGCCGACACGAAATGTCCTTTCGGGCATACGATGGAGCAGATGACTGCCCAGCCAGGTCCCTAGAAACCCGCTGGCAATCATCGCAAGCATGAGTGGGAGGTACTGGCCGAAGGCAAATCCGAACAGGGTGAATGCCGTGACCTTGGCCAGGTTATTGATGGTCATGATCATCGAGTGTGTCGCAACGACATCCCGGCGGTCCGTTAGCGATTTGAGAAAATTGGCGACAAGCGGACCTGTAGCACCGATGATCATCCCAAGCGCTGCAATCGCCGTCCCGCCAAAAAAACTGGCAAAAGGGCCTCTGACGGCAACCTTGGGTTGTGGCCCCCAGACGCTGTAGAGAATGAAAATCCCGATTGCTGCCAGGAATACGGACTCAGGGAGCGCAACTGCCAGACTTCCCCCGAGTAGAGAACCCAGAACCATTCCGAGCCCGATCCAAAGGATCAATTGCCAATGAATGTAGGCTTTCAGCATCAGAGCCCGGAAACCGTTCGAGCCGAGTTGAACAAACCCATGGAACGGAATCACCACCGTTGGGGTAAACACCATCGCCAGCCCGGCCAACATCATGATACCACCGCCCAACCCCAAGCTGGCGGTTATCGCCGACGTAAAGAAACTGAATCCCACAAACGCGAATGCAAGGCTCAGGCTCAGGCCTTCCGGCAACAGTACGGTTATATCGAACACGGCGGTTTCCCCCTCTATTCAGACCGGGGGTACAACCGGCACTTCATCCCGGCAAGCGATATGGCACGATGGGGGCTCTCACGGCCCGAGAGGGCCAGGAGTTCCCCGAACATGTCCAGCAGGAGTGGCAAACGGTTGTGCGCTTCGGAAGCGTTTTACTCGTTCATCAGCTGATCGAGCGCCTTTTGCTCCTCACGGGTCAGTTTTGGTCCCTCGGGCTTGGGCCGACCGGACCTGCGCCGCGCGCCAATCACAACAAATATCAGCCCGATCAGCAATATTACAGGCGCTGCGCCCCAAAGCACGATGGTATGCAGTGCCATGACGGGCCGCAGCAGAACGAATTCGCCATAACGCGCAACCACATAGTCGATGACTTCGGTATCGCTGTCGCCGGTCGCCAGCCGCTCGCGGACCAACAGACGCAGATCTCGGGCCAGTTCAGCGTCGGAATCGTCAATGGACTGGTTCTGGCAGACCATGCAGCGCAGATTGGCCGAAATGGCGCGGGCACGGGTTTCGAGAAGTGGATCGTCGAGCAGCTCATCGGGCGATAGCGCCATTGGAGCCGCGCTTGGCAGCACAAGCAGCACGGCAATCAGTAATCCGCGAAGCAAGCCGATCATGTTGCTACCTCCTTGGCCTTGGCTTTTGCCCGCCGGGGCGCGCCGATCCGCATCCGGCGATCGGTGAGCGAGAGAAAGCCTGCGCCGGCCATGAAAATGGTACCCAACCATATCAGTACGACATAGGGCTTATGCCAGAGCCGAACCACACGCCCCGTCTCGCCCATGCGCTCCCCGAACTGGATATAGACCTGCGTGAAGCCATAAGTATTGATGCCAGCCTCGGTCGTCGGCATTCTTGAAACAAGATATACCCGCCGTTCAGATGTCATTTCCCGAACGCCCCCACGCGGCGAAACTACGGTGAACTGGCCCTGATCGGCGGTATAGTTCGGTCCTTGAACCACCTGTTCGCCTTCATAAGTGATTTCATAACCCGCCAGATCGATGGTCTGGCCGGGCTGCATGGCAGTGACGATTTCAGTTTCATATGCCGTGGCGCAAACGATCCCGATCACTGACACACCGACGCCGAAATGGGCGATAGCGGTCGAATACACCGAGCGCGGCAAACCCCTGAAACGTTTCATGCCTTCGCCAAACCCAACCTTGCGAAACGCAGCTCGGTCGATCAGTTCGGCAACGGCCCCGACCATAACCCAGATGCCGATGGCCAGCCCGATGGGCGCCATGGAGACCGGGAAGCCCAAAAAGGCAAAGACAATCAGCGAAATAATCAGCGCCGCTATGATCGCGCCGGTCAACCGTTGGACGACGCCGACAAGATCGCTGCGCTTCCAGGCCAAAAACGGGCCGAACGGGATCAACAGCAGCAACGGCACCATCAAGGCGCCGAACGTGAGGTCGAAAAAGGGAGCCCCTACCGTGATCCTTGCCCCGGTCAGGCTTTCGAGCACCAGCGGATAGAGCGTACCGATCAACACCCCCGCGGTCGCGGTGGCCAGGAACAGATTGTTGAGGATCAACGCGCCTTCCCGGCTTACCGGCGCAAACAGCCCGCCTTGCCGCAGCGATGACGCACGCATGGCAAATAGCGTAAAGGCGCCTCCGATCAGTACCACCAGCATGGCCAGAATGACCGTCCCGCGCGTCGGGTCCGAGGCGAATGAATGTACCGATGTCAGAATGCCCGAGCGCACGAGGAACGTGCCCAGAAGGCTCAGGGAAAATGTGATGATGGCGAGGAAAACCGTCCAGACCTTCAGCGCGTTTCGCTTTTCCATCACAATGGCAGAGTGAAGCAGTGCCGTGCCTGCCAGCCAGGGCATGAAGCTTGCGTTTTCCACCGGGTCCCAGAACCACCAGCCGCCCCAGCCCAGTTCATAATAGGCCCAGTATGAACCCATCGAAATACCAAGGGTCAGAAAGGCCCAGCTTGCCAGCGTCCACGGACGCACCCAGCGCGCCCATGCCGCATCGATGCGGCCTGAGATCAGCGCCGCAATGGCAAAAGAAAAGCAGATCGAGAACCCGACATAGCCCAGATAGAGCAAAGGGGGATGAATCGCGAGGCCGATGTCTTGAAGAACAGGGTTAAGCTCAGTTCCATCGCGCGGAGCCGGATCGAGCCGCCAGAACGGATTGGACGTAAACAGCACGAAGGCCGAGAACGCGGCCACCATCAGGCCCTGGCTCGAAAGAACCAGCGTCGAAAGATCACGCGGCAACGAACTCGAAAAGGCCGCCACGCCTGCCCCGAACAGCACGAGGATCAGGATGAACAGCAGCATCGAACCTTCGTGGTTCCCCCAGACGCTCGTGACCTTGTAGAGCATCGGCTGGATGGAGTTGGAGTGCTCGAAAACCAGCCTGACCGAAAAATCCGACACGACGAACGCATGGGTCAATGCGGCAAAGCTCAGCCCAACCAGCAGAAACTGCAAGATGGCCGATTGCTGCACAAAGCGCGCCGGACCTTCTCCGCTGCGCCAGAAGCCAAAGCCGATCACGGCCTGCGCCAGCGCCAGAACAAAGGCAAGGATCAGCGTAAAATGGCCGATTTCGGTAATCACTGATACGTCCCTTCGCCATAGACGGTCTCATCGTCTTCGCCTTTCCAGACACCCTCCATACGGAGCGTGTCGGCGACTTCGCGCGGCATGTAGTTCTCATCATGGCGGGCCAGCACGTTGGTCGCAAGGAATGTACCGTCAGACTGTATGCTTCCCTCGGCCACAACGCCCTGCCCTTCGCGGAACAGATCCGGCAAAATACCGACAAAGCGCGCGCCGATATCGGTTTCCCCGTCGGTTACGACAAAGACGCTGGTTTCTCCGTCTTGTTCCCAGCTTCCGTCCACCACAAGCCCGCCTAGCCGGATGGACATGCCCGGCGCAATGCCCTGTTCGATGATTTCGCTGGGCGAATAAAAGAACATGATCTGATCGCGCAGCGCGGTAAGGATCAACCCGGCCGAAATGGCCAGCACGACCCCAAGGCCCGCAATCACACTCAAACGCTTCTGTTTCCGCGTCAAAGCCACGTCGTTTCTACTCCGTCGTCAATCCCAGTTCCTGCGCCATATCCTGCAACGCAATCCGGTCCATGCCGTCAACTTCTGCAAGTGCGCGCGAAAGATCGTCCTGTGCTGCATCGGCGCCATCGAGCACGTTGCGTGAGCGGACAAGCTGCATCCATTCTCCGACCGATCCGCCCTCGTCATATAGCCTTGCGGCCAACCCTTCCACCATGCCCCGGATCAAAACATCCTGAGTGGCATCGGGCACAGGTTCATCCAGTTGTCCAACGAACAGCCCCGCCTGCGCTGCCGAAAGGCCGGATTGCGCCGTTGGAATCCATGGCTCCTCACCGGTAGCCAGCGATAGCAGATATTCCCACGCCGGCACGGCTTCCTCAAAGGCCCCGATGCGGGTCAGTTCACCTGCGATGTAAAAGCGTGAGCGAACATGCTGGCTGTCGCGTTCGGCGGCGCTTTGCAACAACCCCATCGCTTCCGCGCTCAACTCGCCATCATTGGCCATGATTATGGCCTCTGCAAGATCGGTTTCCCGGTCCGCCGTCGGCTCCTCAAGGCTCAGGACACGTCGATAGGCATTGGCAGCTTCCTCAAAGCGGCCGGCCTGCATATAGATTGGCGCCAGTGCGAGCCACCCGCGAATATCGTTGGGTGTTTCCTCCATCCGCGCCTCAACCTGGGCGATGGCGGTTTCCAGCGTCAATTCCTGTTCGGACCCGGCAAAGCTGCGTTCTGCAAACGGCTGTGCAGGCAGATCGGCGCGGCCGATAAGGACGTAAAGCCCGATGGCGGCAATCGCCGCGATTGGCAAACTGGCGAGAACTACGCCCGTTGCAATTCGGCTGGTGCCCGAGGATGGCGCGGCCTTTTTGGCGCGCATGACTTCGCGGGCAAGCTCGGCCTTGGCCGCAATCGCCTCGGCTTCCGAAATGCGGCCACCCGCGAGATCTTCTTGGATGCCCTCAAGCTGACTCTTATAGAAAAGACGCGCAGCTGCATCGTCAGGCGTCTCATCCTGATGATCCTGCCGCTTGCGCACCGCGATCAGCAGAGCGACGCAGCAGGCAATTGCCACACCAATTGCAATTATCCAGAGCAATGCGTTCCCTAGCCCTTGAAAACAAACACGATCCTGCTTCTATAAGCGAAATCGTCACAAAATGCAGGTGGTTGCGGTAGCGCGCTTTGCCGCACCATAGGAGATATTTTATTTCGCCATGCCTGATACGCCGCAAACCATAGCCGTTGTCGGCACGTCTGTATTTGCCGCCTTTCTGGCAGGTTTGCTGGCCGGGCACCATTCAAAAGATGTTGTTCTGATCGCTTCCGTTGCGAGCCCTCATCGCCTGCCGCGCTCGATTTCGCTCTCTGTTGCACCGGTGCTTCGGCCCGAGACATGGCAGGTCGCTATTGCTCAATGGCCTGAAACCCGCAAGCTGCTTGCCCGGATCGGCCCCGAAATTGTCTCGCGCACCGATCCGGTTATCGCTGCCAGCGGGCTTGAGGCAGAAACAGCGCTATCGCATCTGCGCCATCTTGCCGCTGGCTTCGGTTTTGCCACCGAACCGGTCGCCCCGGCACCTGGCGATGGGACCAATGCGATTCGGATGCGAGATGTGGAATGGATCGATCATATCTGGCTGTCGACTTATCTGCCCGCGTGGCTTGAAACCACTGGCGTTCGATCCATCCTGCCGCAAGTCGCACAGCTATCGATCAAACGGGACGGCAGTGGCCGGATTGAGGATCGCAGCGTGGATTGCGTCATTCTTGCTGACGATGACGCTATGATCGCCCATATCGCTCCTGAAATTCTCGCCGAAGTTGCCCAGACGACAAGCGCTCTGGCCGTTTTGAGCGAACCGTCACCCCGACAGTCCATGGCGCATGTAATGCGCCTGGACAGCGCCACTTCGATCTACCAGCAGGCCGATGGGAGCCTGCTTTGCCATGCCCTTGATCCCGATGGCTTTGGCGAAACACGTATCGCCAATGCGTTCGCCGCATCTGCAAATACTCGTCAGGCAGCCCGTGTGCGTTATGAACGTTTACTGTCCCATGACGGCGCGCCCCTGATCGGCTCCATGCGGCAGTTCCGCGTTTGGACCATGAGCGCATTGGGTGGTCTCGATCTCACGCTTGCGCCGATGTTGGCGCGCTTTGTGGCGGGTGTTGCCAGCGCTGAGGAAATGGAATGGTGCGTTGCGCGCCGCCCCACCCGCTCCTTTGACCGGAGCAGCGTGGCGGAGTTGGCGCTGAAAGCCCACGAGCGTGCCGCATGACGCTCAATCGACGGCTCATCCAAACCGGCGCAGCGGACTTTTCGCGTCCTGTCGTCGATCTGCACCAGCCAATCCGGTTCCATCTCGATGGACGGGAAATCAGCGGCTATGCCGGGGACAGCGTTCTTTCCGCCGCCATCGCAAACGGCATCGACACAGCCGGAATGTTCCGGAACAGCCCTGTTGCGCTGGACACCCATAGTGCTCCGCCTGTCGCGCTTAAGGGCAATGAAAGACGCCCCGACCTGGCCATGCCCATGGCCCTTTGTCCGGCAATTGATGGCGCACGCTATGTCACGCGGGGCAGGCGTATGCGACGCTCCCCCCTTGGGCAGATTACACAGGTGCTGCGCGGTAGGCAGAACAGTCTTGACCTCGATCTCAATTCGGGCCTTTCCGCTCCTGTCCTCTGGATGCAGACACCTGCCGCGCAAGCCCTCTCGGCAGATATCGTTGTCATCGGCGGCGGCATTGCAGGGCTTGCCGCCAGCCTTGAAGCCGCTAAGCATAAGGCTTCGGTTATCCTTGTCGACCGGAACCCGACGCTTGGCGGCATTGCGGCCCTTTTCGGTAAGGTCGAGGGCCAAATGCCGCCCGCCGAGCTTATTGCCGATCTTACCCGGCAGATATCAGACCATCCGTCCATAGCGGTGTTCTCAGGCACCGAAGTCTTCGAGATTGCCGACGGCACGGCCCATGCCATTCGTACCGTGACGGAAAATGGTGCGCCTCGCCCCGAGCGGCTGGCGATCTCGGGCAAACACATCGTCATGGCAACCGGCACGGAAGAACGCCTGCCCGTCTTTCCGGGCAATCGGTTGCCGGGTGTCATGGGGTCCGGTTTTGCCTGGAGCCTTGCAGCCCATTATGGCATCTGGCCGCGCGAGAACGTGCATCTGCACACGCTGACCGGCGCGGGCTATCGGTTGGCGTTGCTCGGCACCGATAGCGGCCAAACCATCAAGCGAATTTCAGATCCGCGATACGAACCACAGACGCGCTTTATCGACTATGCCAAGGCTTACGGCTTCCGGCTGTCATGGGGTCGCGAAATCGATAATGTCAGTTTCACAGGCCGAATGGGTGCCAGGCTTGCGATTGTTCATCGTGATAGCGAACGGCATGTCGTTGTCGGCGACCCTGTTCTGACCGACGGCCTCATTATTTCAGGCGGCTGGCAACCCGCGCTTTCGCTCTGGCTGGGCGCTGGCGGGACCGTCACATGGAACAGCCGCACCGGTCAGGTTGTCGCGACAGGCAGTTGTGGCAATGTTGTGCTTGCCGGTTCTGTGGCGGGGTTTCTCAGTGCGCCCGGCTGCCAGCAATCGGGTGTTGCCGTTATAGACTGGCTCCTTCTTGGCAACGAGGCGACAATCGAAGACCCACAGATCGACCCCATGTTCGAGACAACCGATAGCGCGCTGACCGTCGCGCCTCCGATGACTGGCAACATGGCGCCTGCGTTTCTCAGTCCTGGCCCGGCTACACTTTGCCTGCCCGAACCGCAGACCAATAGACTTTACAAGTTCATCGCGAGCCCCACGCCCAACGTCATATCTTCTCTGCCCCGAGCGCTTTCGGATCTCGACCTTATAGGCGCGTTGGCCACAGGTACGATCAATGGGGATGAGCTTGAGATTATCGCCCGCGAGCGGTGTATCCTGCCACGCGGTTTGCGCGCACAGCAGGGAAAGATGCCCGGTCTTTTGCCGGCATCCGATCCCATGCCGACTTATCTCATCGGCCGGTTCGGGTCCAATCAGACGCTCTGGAGCCTGTCGACAGGCAGTGGCCGGATATTCGATCCCGGATGCCTTGTCTTTGCCAACAGCGACGACCGCTCGCCGCTTTCGGCAGTCGGCGTAATCGTCCGTCAGGATACGACCGAACGTCCTCTCGCCTTGATGGCGCATACCGGCCTTGGGGAGGGTGATACGATCTTTGTGCGGGACGGGCTGGTGTCGGTTCCGGCCTGGCTTGGCGAGCGGTTTTAGCGGTCCTAACCCTGTGCGATCCGCTTTTCGGCACCGTCGCGCGCTTTGCGCAGAATATCGGCATATTCCGGGTTGAAGCGGATTTCTGCCATTTTGATCCCTGCTTCGAGGCGCTCGCGCAAAACACTATCGACCGGATTGGCACGGAATGTATCGAGCGCCCGTGTCACCAGCACTTCCAGTGCCTGACCGGTTTCGGTCCAGGCCTGATCGAGCAAAGCATTGACCGCAAGCGAGTCCCGGCAACGGCGAACGACGGTCAGAAGATAAAGGCCGTTGAGCGCCGCAAGCACTTCATCGGGATCAACGCGGTCAGCGCCATCGCGCGGACGGCGCAGCGATTGCGTGACGCTAGGGCTGACTTCACGTATCGGACGTTCAAGACGTTCGGAAATGCGGCCAATGAGCCCGGCAATCGTCATGCCCCATTCCGATTTGCGTTCAATCTCGACAATATTGTTTATCGCGCGCATTAGCCGGTGGTAGCGATCCACCGCCCGGCAGGCGAGATCAAGGTCGTTGAACACGCCCGGCTGTGCCGCCAACAGGCTGATCTGGCTTTGCGCATGGGAAAGCATTGCCTGAACCAGCGGCGCATATTCCGAACTGCTTACCAGTGAATCGCTTTTACCCCCAACCAGCTTGACTGCGGCGGCCATAACGCGACTCGGATTGGAAATATGTCCGACCATCGCCTGCATCCACAGCGCGCGGGTTATCGGATTGGTGATGGTTATGTTCTGAAGCGCCGTTGCAACGATGGCTTCGTCCTGCAGTTTGCCAATGCTCGTGCCGAAGGCGGCGGCCTGTTGCAGAAGCGGGCGACGGCGCATAGCCATGATGACAAGGGCCAGCTTGGCACGATGTTCATCGCCGCCCATCTGGATAGTATTGCGGCGCTCGAGTTCGATATCATCCTGCTCGGCATCCAGAATGGCTTTAAGGTTATCCAGGATTTCCGTTATGACGAGATCGAAGGCAGCCACCGGCTCTGAGCCCGAGGCAATTGCCTCACGCAGGCGCTGACTGGCCTCCTCGGCCACATCGCGCTCGATCCATGACCAGATCGAAGCCGCAACATCACGCTCGATCGCGCCGGGGAATTCATAGTAGATCGGCCCTGAAACCAGAACACTCTCAATAGCGGCAAGAAATGCGGCTTCGGAAACCGGATTGCCTGCCCGCGTCGGGCGCACGTTGGCTTTGCCTGCGGCGGCTTGCTGGTCCTGCGGTGATTGGCCCTTTTGCATAAACGTCCCGGCTCTCTTGCAGTCTGGCACGGCACCGGACGTTGGCATTCCAGCATACGCTTTGGAGCCGTGGCGAAAACGATGGACTGAGGCGGATCGGCGCTGAACTGCGAATCAACCCGGAATCAAAGCCCTGCAATGAGCGTACCGCCTGAGGGTAAATAATTTTTGTATATATCGTTTAAGGAGATATCAAAACGCCGGACCTGCTGGCCCGGCGTTATCACTATCTGTGAGGACCAACTGCCGATCAGGCGTCCACGACGTTCCATGCGCCGTCGGTTTCACGGCAGGCGGTGCCAGCGCGGGTATAGGTTTGACCGCTAACGGTCACGCGATGGCTGAACTCACGGCAATCAAGGTTGTTGACCCGGACATAGGGGCCAACGGAAACCTGACCCGAAGAACCGCCGGAGGACCAGCTCCGCGGCGCGCCGGGACGTCCGAACTGAAGCGCATAGAATTGCGCATCGGTTGCAGCCGAGCGCGCGCCTGCACTGAGCAGTGGCAATGCCGTTGAATCAATATAACGGAAATCGCCCTGGGTCAGGCGCGCCTGCTGAATCTGGGGCTCGGCCGTAACCCTGGGCTGCGGAAATTCCGGCTGGGTCAAAGTAGCAGGCATGGAGCTTACGGTTGGCCCTTGGGGCGTTGGCATGGTCCCTGTGCGCGCACAACCGGCAAGAACAAGCGCAAGACCGGCAACGATAACTAACCTCGTAATATTCATTGCATTTCCCTTTTTGCGGACTTTTGGTCCAAAGCTTCTTAAAACCGCCCACCCAGGACCGCAGCAATACCATGTTTGCCGGCCCAAAGGGCGAAAAACCAAACTGTAACGCCGTCTATATCCGCCATTGCGGCCAAATTGCGTTTAGTGCCCCGAACGCGCGGCTGGCAGTACCAAAACGGCTTTAACCCCCCCGAGTTCCGAGCGAGACAAAGAAAGCGCGCCCCCATAAACGTCAACAAGTTCCTTGACGATATCCAGACCAAGTCCACTGCCGGGTGTTTTTTCATCGAGCCTGACACCGCGGCGCAACACTTGTTCAACCTGTTGCTCGGACAGTCCCGGTCCATCGTCTTCGATGCAGATCACCACCTGCCGGGTTTCATCTTCTATCGAGCCTGCGGCGGACAGAACGACATTCGAGCGCGCCCATTTGCAGGCATTGTCGAGCAGGTTGCCCGCCATCTCCTCAAGATCACTTTCATCGCCGCGAAACCACGGTGTGTCCGGTGCAATTTCAATCCCGACATCGAGTGACTTGTGCAGTTTGCCCATGACACGGCCCAGCCGATCCATGATCGCGGAAGTGTCGGAGCGTTTACCGACAACCGAAGAGCGCGCCGCAAGCCGGGCCTTGTCGAGATAGGTCGAAACGATGCGCGACATATTCGTTGTCTCGATCATCACCGATTGCGCCAATTGCGATTTCTGCCCGTCGGCCTCGTTGCGCAGCACCGCAAGCGGCGTTTTCAGCCCGTGCGCCAGATTGCCGACCTGATTACGCGCGCGTTCAATGATCTGGCTGTTGGAGCGCAGCAATTCGTTGACTTCATCGGCAAGGGGGGAAATCTCCTGAGGGAACGCACCCTCGACCGCAGGCGCCTCGCCCTCGCGCACTGCTTCCACTGCCTCGCGCAGTTTTTCGACGGGTCGCAACGCAAAGCGCGCGATCATCGCGCTCATGCCCGCAAGCATGATGCCGACCACACCAAGCACGATAAGTGCTTGCCCGCGAAAGGCTATGACACGTTCATCCACGTCCGAGAGATTGCCTGTCACCAGAATGGAGACCCGGCCCACCGATTCAACGTTGATAACACGCTCGACCGCGCGCAGGCGTAGGCCAGTGGCATCTTCAATGACTGCCGAGCGCATGGTGCCGGAGAAATCGGCCGTCAATTCGGGCAGAACCGTACCGACAAGCGAAGGGGAAAAATTGATGATCTGGCCAAGATCGTTTCGGATTTGCCAGTACCAGCCCGATGTAGGGCGCGTGAACCGGGTGTCGGCCACCGCCAGTTCCTGTGAGGATGGCGACTGGGTTTCCAGCGTTTGGCCGACAAGGCTCGAAATGTGGAAATCGAGGCTTTCGCTTAAATCCCGGTCAAGTGCCTGAGAGTAAAGCTCGGTCAAAAGGAACGCTGTTGCGACAAGCGCAATGATCAGCCAGCTTGCAGCGAGCCAGAAAAGCCGAAATGCTATCGAGCCACGCTGCATATCCGCTATTCGGCCAGTATCTGGTAGCCGAGACCCCTGATGGTCTGAATGAGATCTTCAGGCAGTTTCTTGCGCAAGCGCCCAACAAACACTTCGATGGTGTTGGAATCGCGGTCAAAGTCCTGATCGTAGAGATGCTCGGTCAACTCCGTGCGCGAAATGACCTTGCCGCGATGCATCATCAGATAGGCGAGAAGCCGGAACTCATGCGATGTCAGCTTGATCGCCTGCCCATCGACCGTAACCCGCCCGGCCTTGACGTCGAGGCGTACCGGACCGGCCACAATTTCATTGGATGCATGACCGGCAGCGCGGCGCACCAGCGCGCGGATGCGGGCCAGCACTTCTTCCATATGGAAAGGCTTGGCCACATAATCGTCGGCCCCGGCATCGATGCCCTGCACCTTGTCGCTCCAGCGGTCGCGCGCGGTTAAAAGCAGCACCGGCATGGTTTTGCCGTCGCGCCGCCAGGCTTCAAGCACGCTGATCCCATCCATTTGCGGCAGACCGATATCGAGCACCACCGCGTCATAGGGTTCGGTATCGCCAAGAAAGTGCCCATCCTCGCCATCGGACGATGAGTCAACGACATATCCGGCATCGGTGAGTGCTTCACACAATTGCCTGTTCAGATTCTCATCGTCTTCCACAACAAGGATACGCATGGCCGCCCGCCCTATTTATCGTTGCTATTGCGCGTTCAGCGTCAGATTGCGCGCTTCGCCCGATGATTCCAGCACCGCAAGCACATATACCAGCCCCCCGCCCTGTTCGCATACCCGCACGTTGAGCACCTGGGTCGAGGGCGAAATGCCCTCGCGCGCCAGAACGCTTGCGACAGGCTGGATACGCCCCTCGGCCAGCGCTGCCTGAATGGTGGAATTGTCCCAGCAGCCGCCCTGCGCAAAGGCTGCTCCCGAGCCGGCGGGAGCAAGCAAAGCTGCGGTGACAATCACAGATAAGATGCGGCTAAAAAGAGCGTTTTTCATAGCCGCATCTTTAGCGCGATCTTTCTGAACTTCAAATGAACGTTTGCGTTCATAAAGCGGCGACTACCTGATTGTCAGGCCCGTCCGATATCGGTTTTGAGGCCGCGCCGCAGAAAGATCACGGCAAGCGCTTCCATAATAAGCTGGGTGCCGGAATAATCCCCGAAGGCTTCAACAGGCGATTATGCCTTTGACACACCAAGTCGAATCGGGCCAGGCGTCGAGCACGACCCGCCAGGTCTGGCGCAGCAATGCACTGCCGGTAATCGCTTCAAGATGGGTCCGCGCAGCGGCGATCAGGCTTTCGATCAGCCCATCCTCTGCATCGTCCTCAATGCGCAAATGAGCCTTGGCCTGGGCGAGCGAAATCGGCTCGTCCACCGGCCCGGCAACAAGATAGGAGGCCATAGAAATGTTCTCTTTGATTATTTGGTTAGGATTTCAGCCCGAGGGAAAGGGCGAACTGGACCCCGGGATAAACCCCGGAGTGACATCTGCAGTGATCTTACCGCGTTGCAAAAAAGCGCCGTTCGCAGTCCGCCCTCAGCCGTTCTAGCTCTCGCTAAACTTCAGCAGCTTGATCGCGTCATAATCGGCAATTCCTCCGCCCACGCGCTTGGTCGTGTAAAACAGCACATAGGGCTTGGCCGAATAAGGGTCGCGCAGGACGTTCACGCCCTGCCGATCCACGATAAGATAGCCGCGGCGGAAGTCGCCAAAGGCAATCGGGGTTGCGTCGACATCAATATCGGGCATGTCCTCGGCCTCCACCAGCGGAAAGCCCATCAGCGTTGCACGGCCGTCGGCGCGGGCAGCGGGTTGCCAGAGATAATTGCCATCCGCATCCTTGAGCTTACGGATCGCCCCCTGCGTGCGCCGGTTCATCAGCCAGGTGGCATTCTGGCGATAGCCCGCCTTGAGCGTATAGACGAGATCGATCAGCACATCCGACGCATCGACCGGATCGACAGTGCCGGAAAAGCTACCATCGACGCCGGTTGGGACATAGCCGAGCTTGTTCCATTCCCAATCGCCTTCCGGCACAATATCGGCATCGAGAAAGCCGGTCGGCTTGTTGACGCCATCGCCCAGAATGAACGCTGCCGTTTCCTGTTCGGCAAAAGCAGCATTGACCTCCTCTGCAATCCACTGGCCCACATCGACCGCCGCATCGTCGAGGAAGTTTTGCGTTGCCGCCGGCATGGCGTAAAGTTCAGTCGTTGGAAAGCTCAGCTCGTCGAGCACCTGGCTGTTGGTCTGGCTGCGGGCTGTGGTTTCGCCGACCCAGCCCACCTGTGGACCCGAGACCGTCACCGGGCGCTTATAGATGGAGCCGGAGACCCGCCGCACCCCGCAGATTGCGCGCATCGGGGAAATCGCGGCCAGCAGCCGGTTGATTTCGGTTTCCGTTTCAGCGGGCGCGAGATAGCCGCCATCCTCGCTTGAACCGACCGAAAGCGCCTTTTCCTCACCGCGCTTCACATAGGCCGAAAAGGCATCCTTATATTCATCGCCGCCACGCACGCGCCCGGCTTCCAGCGTTGGACGTGCCTTTTCGATTGCGGCCCTGTCGAGAGCCGCCTTCTGCCCATCGAGCAGGGAATTGAGCCGTTCAAGCTTGTCCTCGATCAACACATCTGCGCTGCCGCGCTTTTCCAGCGTTTCGATCCGCTGGTCGTTTGTGGATTTGAACTCCTCGAAGGCCGACATGAATTCGGCAAACATCGTGGTGACATCGCCAGCGGGAAGGGCCGCCGCCTTGTTCTCAAGGCGCGGTTCGATAGATTTTGTCATTCCTGATCCTTTTGGAATTAAGACTTCAAAAGCCTGGTGGCTGCACCCAGCGAGGCGGCAAGCCGACTGCCCGGCGCGGAGGCAATCCGCGCCGCATCCATCATCGGAAAGGTAACGATGGATATTTCCCAGAGATCGACAGCCCAGAGCCGCCGAAATCCGCTGCGGGGTTCGCGGGTGGCACGCACCGCCCGAAACCCGATTGAAAGCCCGTCAACCGCGCCCTGCGCGATCAGGGCCTTGAGGCTGGCGGCGCGTGGCACGCCATCGAGCAGCCGCCCGGACACTCTGAGCCCGAACGCATCCTCCTCGATCGTATCCCAAAGCCCGATCGGCTCTTTCGGATCGTGCTGGAACAGCAACCGGACAGCGCTTGGCCTGCGCTTTGCCAGCGAGCGGGCAAAGGCTCCGGCCATGACAATATCGCCGCCCTGATCGACTTGCCCGAACACCGAGGCATAGCCGGAAAACCGGCCATCGGCATCGATTGCGACCGCCATCAGCCCAACGCCTTTTTGCCGGCACTTTCGGCCTTGCCGCGTATCGGCCGCGTGCCGGCCCCGTCCTGCTTTAACCGCCCCGCAAGGTTCCAGGCGAATTGCCGGAACACCTGATCGGCCTCGGGTTTGGCAAGTTTGCTCGTTTTGGCTTTGCTCATGTTCAGTCCCTGTCTTTTGATGATGCGCTGAAAAGCCGGTTGAGATGGGCGATCTCGGTCACAAAGGTATTGAACCGCCGGTTGGCCGCAGCCACTTCCCGCAACAGCAACAGCGCCGCCGCGCTCGCACCGCTGGCCCACAAAAACAGCGCCAGATGCGCCAGATCGCCCTTTTCAAGCACCGTGCGTGTGATTTCATCCATTGGGGTTACTTGTCTTTTGAGTTGCTGCCGCTTGGCTGATCATAGGGCCCCCCTCTCCCCTTGAGGGAGAGGGGCCGGGGGTGAGGTGTTCATGAGAGTCAGCAAAGCGACCCCTCATCCGACCTCTCGCTGAAGCGAAAGCCCACCTTCTCCCTCAAGGGGAGAAGGGTAGCGACGCACAGCCCTGTCCTCTCCCCTACCTCCCGAACCCCAGCAATTCCCGCTTTTCCGTGTCGGTGAGAAACCTCGCATTATCGATCCGCTCCCAGTCGAGTTTGCGGTCGGCGGCAAGGGCTTCGATGCCGTCAAAATCGGGCAGCAAAACCGCCCCGTCAAAGCCGGGCGATAGCCATTGGCTGAGCGATTGGGTCACGGCATTGACCATGGGAATAATTGTCTGCCGCCAGAGTGCCCGGCTCGCCTCGGCATAATTTGCGTAGGTGTTGTCGCCCGGTATGCCGAGCAGCATCGGCGGTACGCCAAAGGCCAACGCGATTTCTCGCGCCGCCGCATTCTTGGCGTTGAGAAAGTCCATATCCGATGGCGAAAGCCCGATGGCCTTCCAGTCCAGCCCGCCTTCGAGCACCATGGGTCGCCCGGCATTGATGGATCCAGAAAAGCCGTCTTCCAGTTCGGTCTTCAGCCGTTGATACTGGTCTTCGGTCAGGTTGCCTGCCCCGGCGTTGTAAACCAGCGCGCCGGACGGCCTTGCGGCATTGTCGAGCAAGGCCTTGTTCCACTGGGTTGCCGCATTATGGGTTTCAAGGCTTGCCTGTGCCACCTGCAAGGGCGCCATGCCGTAATGGTCGTCAAGCGGATCGAACAGCGACAAATGCAGCACCCGGTTGATCGGGCCGTCCTCCAGCATCAGTTTTTGCGTCTTGCCACCGGCTGTATAGGCATAGCCGACCGGCCAGCCGTCACGCCCTGCGATTACGCTCATCCGATCCGGCCGCAGCCCATAGATGCCCTTGACCGCACCATCGAGCATCGCTGCATCGAGATAGGCATTGCCTGCCGTCAAAAGGTACGCATAGGTTTTTTCCAGAAGCGCCGCGCCAGTCTCACGCCGGTTAGGTTGCGCCAGAAGATCCAGCATAGGATGGGTCGTCAGAACCGCTGCTCCGTCCCGCACTTCCAGCGGCACCCGCGCGGCGGCTTCGGCTACCATGCGCACGCAGCGATAAACCACCGGGTTGCGCGCAAACCCCTCATTGGCCAGCGCCGCAAAGCCCTTTTTGGCCGAGATGCCATCGCCCAGATGCGAAAGCGTAAAAAGTGTCTGGCTCCCTGCCATCTTGGTTTCAGACGGCAAGGGTGATCGCCCGGCGAAAAGCCGGTTGAACCAGTTTGGCATAGCACTGATGTCCTTGAATTTATTTGTGGTCAGATGTGTCGGCTCAGGCTCGAAACCGCACCGAAAGCGCCGGCTTAATCTATATCAATTCTGCTTTTCAGTGAATCGCAGCTTTGATCTAAGTCTTTGATTTTTCGCGCGTCCGAACCGGAAAACCGTTTCCACCCTCGCATCAAGTCCAAGGGCATGCTTTTCCTGGACGCGCTCTAGCCAGCCCGGCCCTGGCCGCATTTTTCCGACCATGCCATAACCATACCCCAGCGCCGTGACGCGGGGATAAGTTTGGCAGAAAAAATTGCTCGCTGAATTTCGGGCAATAAAAAACCCCGCTGGATGCGGGGTTTAGTGGCTATGTGGCATCGGGAAAATTCATGTCGAAGCGCAACGGCTCTCCAAGAGCCTTGAAGGCTTCTTCAAGACTGTCGAGTCTTGAATTATGTTCCAGCCGGAACAGGCGATCCACATGCTCTCGTTTGCAGCCAAGCGCACGCATCAAATCGGCGCGTGTCCAGCCTTTGGCCCGCATGTTCATGTAAAGTGCTGCCTTGAGCAGAACAATTGCTGGCAATTCAACGAACCGCCCCTGCTCCAGGGACGACGAAAGCGGAACGGGAATGCTTTCGCCGCGCGCAATACGTCCTGCGATTGCCTCTTCGATTGCATTGCGAGCGTTTTCGCGAGCCTCTTGCTGTGTCTCGCCAAAACTTACCACTTCGGGAAAAGCAGGCGCGGCAACCAACCACGTATCGTTGTCGTCCGGTGTCAGGACAACTTCATACCACATACCGTGTCCCTTCTATTTGAGGTTCAGGTCCTTTTTGATCTTGTTGACCAATCCTGTACCGAGTTCTTTTCTGCCGCCGTGCATAGGCAATTGTGAAGTCCTGCCATTCAGATGCACAGTAAGATGGCCACTGCCGCCACGGTGGGTTTCAAAGGTACAGCCCTGTTTGGCTAGCCATCTTTTCAGTTCGCTGGCATTCATAAATATACGCTATTCCACACATCTGTTGAAGTCAACACAAGTGTGGAGCACCTCACCACCGCACCCTTGGCACAGCGCCATCGCGCAGCAGCAACTCGCTCAGCGCCCAGACAAGCGCGTCCAGCCGGTCGGGGGAATGGCCCTCAGCCAACCCGTCCGGCCCGAAGGCGCAAAGCTCGTCCTCAAGCTCGGCCAGCATCCCCACATGATGCACGCGGCCTTGCGCATAGAGCGCGGCGACCGGCTCGGCCCGCACCCATTTGCCGCGATTGGCGCGCACTGCTTTGACCGGCACCAGCGCGTCGATCTGGTTGAAGATTTCGCGCACCAGATCGCCGCCCTGATTGACCTCGGCAATCACCGCATCGGCACCGAATTCATGGAACGCCTTGATGGCCACGCGCGCCCAGCCCATGGGCGTCACACCCTTGATGGTGCGGTCGGCCAAAACCACCGCGCGCGTTCCGCTCCGGCCCGCAACGACAATGCCGCAGGCATCCGATTTCGGCCCGCCTGTCACTGGCGGGTCCACCGCCACGACGATACGTTCAAGTTCGGGCGCGGTTTCGAGCCGGGCGGTATCGATATCGACACGGCTCCAGAGCGCGCCGGGAATGTCCTCGATCATTTCGCCCTCGATTTCCTGTCGTCCCAGCGCGGTGCGACCGTAAAGCTCCTCAATCGCCGCCAGAAAATTGGGCGCCAGATTTTCGGCATTCGCCGTTGTGGGCATGCGCGTCACCACCGTGCGCTGCGCCACCATCAGCTTTTTTAAAAGACGTGTCGCTTTGGGGGTTGTCGTCACCAGTTGGCGCGGCATCGGCCCCAGCCGCAGCCCGAATTGCAGCATGTCCCAGGTTGCTTCCGCCTTGGGCCATTTCGCCAGTTCGTCGCACCATGCTGCGGCAAATTGCGGGCCACGAAACCGGTCCGGATCGTTGGCCGGCAGCAACAGCCCCTTGACCCCATTGGGCCAGATCACCATTGACCGCGCGGCATCGAACCGTGGCCGGTTTTGCGGCGGATGGACTTCCAAAAGCCCCGAGGGGCCTTCCACCATCACCGCACGTGCCTCGCTCATGGTTTCGCCCACAAGTGCGATCGGTGAGATGGGCCGTTCGGAACAGGCCAAACCCCGCACCCATTCGGCGCCGGCTCGTGTCTTGCCCGAGCCGCGTCCGCCAATCAGCAGCCAGGTCATCCAGTTGCCTTGCGGCACCTCCTGCAACACATTCTGCCAGATACCCCAGTAATACTTGAAAAGCTCGATTTCCTCCGCGCTGGCTGTCTCCACCGCATGGATCATCGCCGCCTTTAGCTCGGGCGTCAGCTTTGGCAGCTCATTCGGTTTCAAGGGCGCGCACCTTTGCCAAAAGCCGGTCACGGACATGGGCAAGTTCGGGGCTGATCTGGGTTGGCTGGTTGTCCTTGGCGGCATTAGCCTTGTCGAGCGCAATCAGTCTGTCCATGGTCTTGGTCATGGTTTCAAGCTGGCGCAGTTCGCTCTCGCTCATCAGTCCGTCCTTTTTGATTTTTTCCTCCAGCGCCGCGATCTGCCAGGCAATGAGCTTCATCATGCGCGCGACAATCGCGCCTGCCGTGGCATCGGGCACGGGCTTGGGATAGTTCAGTATGTCCTGGATCGACATTGCACTGTCTTTGAACAGGGAAAAGAAGGGATGGTGAGCGTGGCGCGGTCCAGTCCCTACCGGGCGGAGGGAATCCGGCATTTCTTTCGCCGCATCTCGCTCACCATGCCATGACTGTACCCCCATTGTGTCACGCGGGGATAAGTTTGCTGGCTGCTTCAGTTCCGTATTAAAGATTGAGCAAACCCGCCGATCTTGCTTTATCACATGCCCAATTGAACGGACAAAAGCCCCCACCGAGGAAGATGTTATGCGCATTCTGCCTGCCATTGCCGCCATTCTGGCTCTTGTCACTCCGGCCCGTGCCGACGAGCAAGCGATTCTCGAAAAGGGCCGTAACGCGACCGATGCGTTCATCGCAGGCAATCTCGATCATCTCTGGCAGGCGATGACGCCGGGCCTGCAGGCGGTGTTCGGCGAGCGGGCGGGACTGTCGAGTTTCCACGAGCAAGTTCTTGCCGGCCTTGGAGAGCAACGCGAAATCGAGAGCGAAACTGTCTCCCTGGAAAACGGGTTCAATATCTACCGCCAGGTTGCCGGATGGTCCGAGACCCCGACCGGCGTGATGACACAATGGAGCTTCGATGCCTCAGGCGCAATTGCCGGCTTTCTGATTACGGAGGTCCAGGGGGCAGCGTCGGATTATCTCGATTATGAAACACAGGCCGATCTGCGCCTGCCCTTCAACGGGGAATGGTATGTGTTCTGGGGTGGGCGCGTGCTCGAAGACAATTACCACATAATCGATGTCGGGCAGCGCTTTGCATACGATTTCATCATCCACGATGCGGATGGTAATTCCTATTCCGGCGAGAAGGATCGGCTTGAGAGTTACTATTGCTGGGGTGCGGAAATCCTTGCGCCCGCCGATGGCCGCGTCATTGCGGCCGTGGGCGATTTGCCCGACCAATTGATCGGAGAAACCGACGCTCAGAACCCGGCGGGTAATCACGTCATCCTCGAACTGGCCGAGAACGAATATGCCTTCCTCGTGCATCTACAAGCGGGCAGCCTGAGGGTGCGAGAAGGCGATACAGTCAGCCAGGGCGATGTTCTGGGGCTTTGTGGCAATTCGGGCAACACGTCCGAACCCCATTTGCATTTTCACCTGCAAACCACCCCGGACCTGATGAATGGCGAGGGGCTTCCAGCCCAGTTCCAGTCCTATCTCGCCGATGGCGAACCCGTGGATCGCGGCGAGCCAATCCGCGGCCAGATCGTCGCGGCGCAGGATTAGTCTTGGCGCCCAATTCGTGATTCCCTCAATGGTCGTCCCTGGGCTTCGACCCAGGGATCTTTCTTTGCCGCAGAAGGTCTCAACCACCCCGCACATTCCGGCGCGAAAGCTCCTCGTAAAGCGCATCGTAAACCAGCCGGATTCGGCGGCTGGTATGCAGTTCTCTATGCGTGACAAGCCACATCGGCGCCTTGATCGGCTCCATATCGGGCAGCAATTCCTCTATGCCGGTCATGTCCTTGGCGGCCTCGCGAAACATGATGCCGATCCCGTAGCCCTGCCGGACCAGTTCCCCGTTTATCATCACGCTCGCGCAGCGCCAGCGTATGGTTTCCTCGCGCAGCGGGATGCCGCGGGCGGCCAGTTCATCGATCAACATCTGGTTTTCGGGAAAACCGATGATTGGCATATTGGCGATATCTTCGGCACTTTTGGGCCGCCCGATCGCGTCGAGCAGTTTTGTCGCCGCATAGAGCCCTACATCGCTGTCAGGACATCGGCGAGCTATAAGGTCGGGCTGGTCCGGCTGCATATGGCGCAGCGCAATATCGGCCTCGCGCCGCATCAGATCGTCGATTGCGTTGGTTGCGATAACCTCGAGCACGATCCCCGGCGCCATCATGTTGATCCGGTGCAGGAGCGGTGGCAGGACATAGGCGGCGACAAGATCGATGGCCGTGATCCGCACAATACCCTCGATTGTGGACGATTGGCCCGAAGCGGCCAACCCGATCCGGTGCGCCGCTGCGCCCATTTCGCGCACATGAGCGGCAAGCTCGCGCCCCGCATGGGTCAATTGCAGCCGCTTGCCCACGCGCTCGAACAACAGCAGCCCCAACTCGTCCTCCAGTGCCGCGATCTGCCGGCTCAGCGTGGGCTGGGTCAGCCCGATTTGCCGCGCAGCTCCAGAAAGCGTGCCCGCTTCCACGGTCGCGAGAAAGGCCCGCATGTGGTTCCAGTCAAAATCAGCCATGGCGCTTATGCAATTCCGTATATCGAAACTGCCAAAATACACGATTTCCAGCGCGGCGCAGCCGGTTTAATATGCGCGCACTGAATAAAACAGTGTCGAGGGACGCCAACAATGGACACGACCAGCCGGTTCTGGGACAAGGCCGCGGACAAATATTCGCGCTCCAAAATTTCCGATGAAGCCGCCTACCAGAAAAAGCTCGAGATCACCCGCCAGCTTTTCCGGCCCGATATGGAATTGCTTGAACTCGGATGCGGCACGGGCAGCACGGCCATTCTGCACGCCCCGCATGTGCGTCATATCACTGCCACCGATTTCTCCCGCGCCATGCTCGATATTGCCGAGCAGCGCGCCAGCGATGCCAATGTCGAAAACATCACGTTCAGGCAGGCCGACATCAACCATTTCGATGCGGACGGCAGGACCTATGACATGGTTTTGACGCTAAGCGTTCTGCATCTGCTCAAGCGGCCGGATCTGGCCATTACCCGCATCCACAAGATGCTCAAGCCGGGCGGCTATTTCGTTTCCAGCACCGCCTGTCTGGGCGATAGTCTGCTGCGCGTGCTTGGCTGGGTCGCCCCGCTTGGCCGCGCCATCGGCCTTTTGCCGCAATTGCGAGTCCTCACCGACCGGGAACTGGTCTCGATGATCGAAAAGACCGGCTTTACCATCCGCCATCACTGGCATCCGGGCGGCCACGCTGCCGTTTTCATTGTCGCACAGAAGGCAGAAGCCGACGCAGTGCCTACCTTTAAGTCATAAACCGGGCCACCGGATGGGGTTGCACGCTCTGCGACCAGCAGTTAGAGGCGACCCATGACAGGGAAAATTGCGTTCCAGAAATGGCATCATCGGGCAGAGGGCGAAACGCACTCCCTCGTATTCCCCGATGGCTGCCGCGACGTGCTGATTGTAAGCAGCGTTGGCGTACGCAACCACATTGTCCTGACCGAATTCGATTTCCGGCCGCGTGGTGTAAGACTGCGCCCTGGAACCAAAATTACCGGCTATCGTCTGCGCCCCGGCGCCGTTATCAATCCCTCCACCCTTGACGCCATCGCAATGGAGGGTGCCGACGTGGAGGAAATCCTCGGAAACGCGTTGGCACTGGCAAATGAACTGGATGACGTGATCGCGGCGCTGACCTTGCCAGGTTCGACGGTGCAATCTGTCTCAAAAAGCTGTGGTATTTCAGTAAGGACGATGCAACGGCGTTTTCGACAGTCTTGCTTGCCGCCCCCGGACTACTGGCGACTCCTGGCGCGTGCGCGTCGGGCCGCAAGCATGCTTTCTTCGCCGCTGCCGCTGGCCGAGCTCGCCTGTGCCTGCGACTTTTCCGATCAGGCGCACATGACACGGGAACTCATAAGCTGGTTCGGTGGAGCCCCGACGCAGTTGCGTCGGGATCCCGCCATTCTCGACCTGTTGCGTCAACCCGCGCTCGGCAACTGGACGGGCGAGCAGATTTCGACAAGATAGCCATTTGGATCGCTGACATAGGATGTCGTTTGTCCCCAGGGTTCCTCCCTGACATCCTGCACGAGCTTGGCACCTGTCTTTACAGCCCGTTCGAGCGCTCCGCGAACATCCTGGGTCTCGAATGCCAATTCGAATACCGGCGCATCGGCGATGGGTTTGGCTGGCGCCTTTCCAAGTTGCCGCATCAGGGCCGTGGACGAAAAAGCGAGCTTGGTCTCACCGGTCGAAAGCTCTCCGTAATCGCCACTTTCGTGTAGAAGCGCCCTTTCAAGCCCAAAGGCGTGCTCATAAAAATCCAGCGCGGCTGCGACATTGTCCACATAAAGGATCGTGTATCTGAAGATCATAGTTTTCTCCCAAACTTATGTTGCGCGGAATTGCTAGGCCATGACCGTCCACGCGTATTGAATGATCGCGACAAGAAAGAACGTATGGGTCCATTCTTCCGTTTGGCGGCCACGCTGTTGTTTTTATTGTCGCGCAGAAGGGGGAGTAAAAAATCATTCTGACGCTAGGTGCTTGCCTCGCGTCAAATTTGATGTTTCCATTCAGTTGACAGGGGGAACATCATGAGTTTACCAGACAGTTTGCTGCGCGGCGAGCGCTCTCGATTGTTTCCAGTTTTAGCGGATACATCAAAGGAAGGTCGAACCCTCTCCATTTTTCTGTCGTGTCTCGAAAACGTACAGGAATTTGGCGCTGCAATGCTATCGGCGGTCGGTCAACGCACGGGAACGCGCACACGGATCGAGACTTACACAGAAGTCAGTTTAAAAAAGGGAACCGAGAAAAAGCACCGGCCGGACGGTCTAATTGTCGTTACCACCGGTTCGCGGCGCTGGACTGCCTTGGTTGAAGCAAAGGTCGGGAACACCGATCTCACACAAGAACAAATCGAAAGTTACCTCGATCTTGCCAAGCTCAATGGCGTAGATGCACTGCTGACCCTCTCCAATCAGTTTGCCCCTCTCCCTACGCACCACCCCATTGCATTGCCTGCAGCAGTTCGCAAAAAGGCGGCGCTGTTTCATTGGTCGTGGATGTTCGTCGTAACCCAAGCCAACCTTCTGTTGAGCAATGATCAAGTCGCCGACGATGATCAACGGGTTATTCTCAAAGAAATGAGCCGGTTCCTTACTCATCCCAGTGCAGGCGTTCGCACGTTCGACAGCATGCCTGCTGCTTGGCCGAACATCGTCTCGAAAGTTCAGACTGGTGGCAAAATTACTGCGTCGGCAGATGAAACGCGGGAAGTTATTGGCGCTTGGCATCAGGAAGTACGGGATCTCAGTCTTGTACTCAGTCGGCAACTCGGAACCGAGGTAACGACACGCATCTCAAGAGCGCATGCTGCCGATCCCGCGGCGCGCCTCAAGGCATCCATTGCCGATCTTGCGCGCAACGAATGCCTCGAGGCAACGCTGAACGTGCCTGATGCAGCGGCGCCGATCGACATCATTGCTGACCTGAAGACAAGGTGCGTAACCGTCTCTATGAAAATCAAGGCCCCTGCCGACCGCAAAAGCACTAAGGCGCGCCTTTCTTGGTTGTTGCGGCAATTGCAGCGCAGTAACCCCGATCAACTCCATATCCGATTGTTCTGGCCGGGGCGCTCATCTGACACTCAACATGAACTGACGGTCTTGCGCGAAAATCCCGAGCTAGCTGGGTCGGACAAGAATGGGCAAGTGGCTGTTTCTTTTGAAGTGCTATTAGTGCGCGATCTTACTGCTCGTTTCGCTCAACGTAAGAATTTCATCACCGATCTTGAGGCAGCAGTACCCGACTTCTACGAGCAGGTTGGGCAATATCTCAAAACTTGGGTAGCTCCCGCACCGCGCCTGAGAGGCGATAAGTCAGAACCGGATATGGTTTCGATAGAGGCTATGGCCGAAAAGGATTTGGACAACTGAACGAATAGATTCGCTCCACTCCACGACTTGACGAAACCATATTATCTGACCTAAGTCAGGCAATATGAGTACAGATGCCATTGCCCGCATTCGCCGTTTCAATCGCGCCGTCACCTCCGAGGTCGGTGCGCTCGATGAGTCTTTTCTGGGTCGCGGGCGTCCGCTCGGTGCGGCGCGGGTGCTCAATGCCATCGGGCATGGCTATACCGATGTCGCCGAAATCCGTGATTATCTCGGTCTCGATTCCGGTCTGATGAGCCGACTATTGCGGTCGCTCGAAGCCGAGGGGCTCGTCCTCACCACACCGCATCCCGACGATGCGCGCCGCCGCATCGTCAGCCTTACGCCCACAGGCGAAGCTGAATATGCCGCCTATGAAAGTCTCTCGGACGCACAGGCCGAAACTATCCTTGCACGGCACCCGAAATCCGAGGCCCTGCTCGCCGCGATGGATTTGATCGCCACGGCCCTTGGGCGCGACAGGATTATCCTTGAAACTGTCGATCCGAACACGCCGGACGCCCTTTACTGCCTTGACCAATATTATGCCGAACTGGGCCGACGTTTTGCCACCGGCTACGATGTTTCGCTCGCCGCTGCGCCCGATGCCAGGGAGATGTCTGCCCCGCTCGGCGCCTTCATTCTTGCACTGTCGGACGATTTGCCTATCGGCTGTGTCGGCCTCAAGGGCAAGGGCACTGAAATCGCCGAAATCAAGCGCCTCTGGGTGGCGCCTGCCGCCCGCGGACTTGGCCTTGCCCGCCGCTTGATGCAGGCCGCCGAGAATGCGGCCCGCGCGCTTTCGATCACCACCTTGCGCCTCGATACCAACAGCGCCCTGCCAGAAGCTCTGGCACTTTATCAAAGCTCGGGCTGGGTCGAAATCGACAGGTTTAACGACGACCCCTATCCCGATTACTTCTTTGAAAAAACACTAAATTCGTGATTCCCCGCAATGGCTTGGGCGCTATACCTTGCATCTTGAGTCAATGCGTTGCCATAAAGATTCATGAGCGATTCAGCGCCCCGCTATGTCACCATTGCCCGTGCCTATGGCCCGTCGGAAGCCGCCATCGCCATAAGCCTGTTGCGCGGTTCGGGCATCGAAGTCGTCTCCGATGGCTGGCAGACAAATGTCGTTGTCTGGCATTGGGCGCACGCCATGGGCGGCACGCATTTGCGGGTCAGGCCGGAGGATGTGAGCGCCGCGCTTGAATTGCTCGATGCTCATGGTCCCGTCGCCCCTGATCGCTCGGCCCTGTGGCGGTTCATTGTGGCGCTCATTGTCGTGTTCTGGGCCGGGATACCGCCTCCGCCCACCGGGTTCTATCGGGCCGAACCGCAAAATGTCGTGACACGCCGGAGCCAATCGTAACTAGTCCCTGACGCGCAGCAACCCTGCCGCGAGCGTTTGGAAGGCTTCAACGGCCTTTTCAAACACGGCTTGCGGGTCGTCGGACGCGGCAATCCAAAGTGCCGCATTGAGTGCCGCGCCGTTGAGCAATCGTGCCACCGCTTCAGCGTCGACCGGCATGATCGTTTCGTCCCTCATAAGCCCGCGGATTATGTCTTCGGTCCTGCGCAGGCAGGCGGTCTGGTTGGGCCATTGCGACGGGTCCCCCAGAACGGCCGGCCCGTCGAGCAGCATTATACGCTGAATTTCAGGCTCCAGGGCCATTTCGATATAGGCCTTGTTTTCTGCCATAAACCCCAGCCAGGGCGTCTGCGCCTTTTCGTTTGCCACGCGCATACGGGCGAGCATTTCAGCATCGATCTGATCGATGACCGCCTGCAGCAAGCCTTTCTTGTCGCCGAAATTGTGGTAGAGCGCGCCGCGCGTCAGCCCCGCTTCTGCCGTAAGCTCATCCATCGAGGAGGCCGCATACCCCTTGGCAGCAAAGGCGCGGCGCGCAGCCGCAATCAGTTTGCCCCGCGTTTCTTCCACCATTTCAGAACGCCGTCTCGCGGCCATGACCGTCTCCACCATCACTAACATACGCAACGTATGCTTATTGACATACGCAGCGTATCTCTTATCTAGGAACATACGAGACGTATATCAATCAAGCGCTCGTCAGGCCAGGAGCCTGTCTTGCCCTTCCACACTCAGGAGTTCACAGTGACCAAGCGCCAAGCCGTATTTCCCGAAAACCGCCACGCACTTTATGAGGCGCACGGCTATTCTGCCGCCATCCGCTCGGGCGATCTGCTGTTTGTTTCCGGTCAGGTCGGCAGCCGCGAAGATGGCTCGCCCGAACCCGATTTCGCAAATCAGGTCCAACGTGCCTTCGACAATCTTTCCAACGTGCTCAAAGCGGCAGGCTGCACGTTCGATGACATTATCGACGTGACGACCTTCCACACCGATCCCGAGGCCCAGTTCGAAACGATAATGGGCGTCAAAAGCAAGGTTTTTCCCCAAACCCCCTATCCAAACTGGACCGCCGTCGGGGTCAACTGGTTGGCCGGTTTCGATTTCGAGATCAAGGTCATCGCGCGCATTCCGCAGGTGGCATAAAACAATACACCCCGCGACCGATCAGGTCGCGGGGCATCGATACCAGCGCGAGAACCGGCACTTACTCCGGCTTGTTGCCATCGCGGTAAAGCACCATTCCGGCGTGATAGAGTACGTCGTCGATAAATTCGCCATCGGCGGTAAAGCCGGTATCGTCCCAGTAATAGATATAGTTGCCCCGCACCTCATAGCGCCCCTGATAGGCGCTTTCGCGCGTGCCCCGCGCTTCGTCGTAGCGCCCGCCGGGGAGCAGGTTGTGCCTTATGCGACCGTCCTCGGTAATCCACATGGCCGCATAGGGATGTTCGGTATCGGCCGGCTGCTGCATCAGGGCCAGCTTGTCGTTCTGTGTCATTTGGGCAAGTCCTTTCTGGGGTAGGAAAGCAAGCGTCATTGCTGCCACGAGGGAAAGGCCGTTCATCGCGATCACATGGACGCCGTTGGGCGAACCACGATCTCACTGGTATCGACATCTGCGGGCTGGCCGATCACATGCGCGATTGCGTCGGCAATCGCCTCGGGCTTGAGCGCGATCTGGCGGTATGCAGCCACCGCTTCGGCCGCTACCGGATCGGTGATCGTATTGGCAAGCTCGGACTCCACAACGCCGGGATAAACGCAGGTCACGCGCAATTTGTCATTTTCCTGCCGCAGCCCGTCCGAAATGGCCCTAACCGCGAACTTGGTCGCGCAATAGACCGCCGCCGTGGGCAATACCACCAATCCACCGATCGAGGATACGTTGATGATCTGCCCGGCCCCTTGCCTGTTCATCACCGGAAGGACGGCGGCAATGCCGTAGAGCACACCCTTGATATTGACGTCCACCATGCGGTCCCACTCATCGACCTTGAGTGAATTCATCAGCGAGAGCGGCATGATGCCTGCATTGTTGACGATGACATCGATCCGGCCGAACGCTTCAATTGCGGCATCGGCAAAGGCCTGAACGTCATCGGCGCTGGTCACGTCGAGCTTGCGGTACAGCACCTTGCCGCCTTCCGCCTCAATTTCCCCGGCCAGCGCTTCGAGCCGGTCAACCCGGCGCGCACCCAGCACAACGGTGGCGCCTTTCCGTGCAAGCGTTCGGGCTATCGCTTCGCCGATACCGCTGCTGGCGCCGGTAATGAGCACAATCTTGTCGAACATTTCAGCCATAGGAATACCTCTCCATTGGAAATCATCGGATAGGCCTTCCTCGCAGATCGCAGCGTCAGGGCGATAGACCCGAACTCCGCGATGCTTGCACGATCCTCCAGAAGCGGTGAATTGCTTCTTGCACATTTGCGTAAGGGATGGGAATAAAAAGCCATGCGCAATATTCAAGATCTTGCCGATTGCATTGCCCAACACGCGCGTGAGGATGGGTTCCATTCCACTGCTTTGCCCCATGTGCGGCTTGCCCGGTCGGCTGCACCGACATTGCCCATGCCAGCGGCCTACACACCCTCGCTTTGCCTTATTGCCCAAGGCGAAAAAGAGGCCCAGCTTGGCAGCCATCGCCTTTCATACGCGCCGGGCCAGTATTTGCTTGCCGCAGTCGATTTGCCCGTCATGGGTTCGGTCACAAAGGCAAGCCGGCAAGCCCCGTATTATTGTCTCATCCTCGACCTTGATCGCGCCGCAGTGGCCGACCTTGTCGCAACCGATCCTGCCCCCGGCACGGATAGGCCGCCCCCCGCGTTTGGCCTCATCGTCGCTCCCGCGCATCCCGAACTGGTCGATGCCGCCTGCCGGCTCCTTGCCCTGCTCGATGACGAAAAGGATGCCACCGCTCTCGCACCGCTTATTGAGCGTGAAATCCTGTGGCGGCTTTTGCGCAGCCCGGCCGGGCCCATATTGCGGCACATCGCGGCCACCGACAGCCATGCGGCGCGTATAGAGCGCGCCATTTCATGGCTGCGCGAACATTTTGCCAAAACGGTTTCGGTCGATTACCTCGCCGCGTTGGCAGGCATGAGTCCTTCGGCCTTTCACGAGCATTTCAAGGCCGTAACGGGCCTCAGCCCCTTGCGCTATCGCAGCCAACTCCGGCTGCAGGAAGCGCGCCGCCTGATGTTGTCCGAAGGGTTGGAAGCGGCACATGCCGGGTTTGAGGTCGGCTATAATAGCCCCTCCCAGTTCAGCCGTGAATACAATCAGGCCTTCGGACTGCCTCCGGTGCGCGACATCACCCGCCTGCGCACGATTGGTGGCCTGCAATCGGTGGCGTGAACCGGATAAAACCAAATCATGCCAATTCTCGCTTGAACTCAAGTTCACTTGAACTTCTATAACGATCTTCGCCTCCCCTCTGAAAGGAAAACAAAATGACTGGCGAAGATAGTTTCAGCGCCGCGCCGCGGGTCCCGATCCGGCGTGCAACACGTCGCGAATGGATCGGGCTTGCGGTTCTTGCCCTGCCCACATTGCTGCTTGCGATGGATATGACCGTTCTGCATCTGGCCGTACCCAGCCTGAGCGCGGCGCTGGAGCCCTCCAGCTCCCAACTGCTCTGGATCGTGGATATTTACGGCTTCATGATCGCGGGCTTTCTCATCATCATGGGCAATATCGGCGACCGGATCGGTCGGCGGCGCCTGCTTCTGATCGGCGCCACCGCCTTTGGCTTTGCCTCGGTGCTCGCGGCCTTTGCGCCGACGACCGAGACTCTCATCGCGGCCCGCGCATTGCTCGGCGTTGCCGGGGCAACGCTGATGCCCTCCACCCTTTCGCTGATCCGCAACATGTTCGAGGATCCTGCCCAGCGCACCACCGCCGTTACGGTCTGGATGACCAGTTTCATGGTCGGCACCATCATCGGCCCACTCGTTGGCGGGCTCATGCTGGCCTGGTTCTGGTGGGGATCGGTCTTCCTGCTTGCGGTTCCGGTCATGGTGCTGCTGTTGATCGTCGGGCCGATGTTGCTGCCCGAGTACCGTAACGAGGGCAAGGCCCGGCTCGATCCGCCTTCCGCCGTCATGGCGCTGGCCGCGATCCTGCTTTTGGTCTTTGCGCTCAAGGAAGTGGCAAAATACGGGCTTATCTGGCCAGCCGGGCTGGCAGGTCTTGCCGGGCTCATCGTCGGCACAATATTCGTGCGCCGTCAGATGCGGCTCGCTGACCCGCTGCTTAATCTCAAACTGTTTGGCAATGGCGGCTTCACCGCGTCGCTGGCCTCGCTGGCGCTGGCCATCTTCACGATCTCGGGCGCCATGTTCCTGATCTATCAATATCTGCAAGGCGTCGCGGGTCTCAGCCCACTTGAAGCCGGGCTGTGGCTGTTGCCCTCCACCCTTGCCGGCCCGCTTGTGGCTTTTGCCGTTCCGGCCCTTTCGCGGCGCATCGCGCCCAACCGCCTTCTGGCAGCAGGGCTTGCCATTGGCGCGGTCAGCCTTGCCTCATTCGGGCTTGTGGGCCAGCTCAACGGATTGGCGGTCATCGTGTTGGGTATGATCGTTCTCAGCATCGGGCTGACGCCTGTGACCATTCTCGGTACCGATCTCATCATCAGTTCGGCTCCGGCAGAACAGGCAGGCGCGGCCTCGGCCATCTCGGAAACCGGGTCCGAACTGGGCATGGCGCTTGGCATTGCCGTTTTTGGCAGCCTTGCGACCGCGATCTACAAATCCGGCTTTGCCGCAGGCATCGCGCCAGAAGTGCCAACGGGCATTGCCGATCGGGCTTCGGAAACGCTTGGCGCGGCCATTGCTGTTGCCAGCACCGCCGAAAGCGGCATCGGTACATCGGTTCTGGAAGCAGCGCGCAATGCCTTTACGTCCGGCTTGCAGGTCTCGGCCATTGCCGGTGCCGTGGTTATGACACTGGTTGCGCTCATTGCGCTGCGCTATCTTCCCAAAACCATTCCAGCCGGCCGTGACGATAGTCCCGATATTGATGCGCCAGGCGAGGAAGAACCTACACCAATCGGGATATAGCTGAATGAATAGGGCGCGGCCTGCTCTGCGCCTCTTTTCTCCCTAAAATTCGGGCAGATCCGTGCAAATCCAACTGCGCGGGCCTGCCCCTTCCTGACCATAGACGTCGCCCGGATTGATGACTTTGCAATCCTTGAGCGAGAGGCATCCGCATCCGATACATTCGGTCAGTCCGGATTTAAGCCGTTCCAGTTGAGCAATCTGCGCATCCACCCGTTCGGTCCATTTGCCGGAAAGCTGCGCCCAGTCGGCGCCTGTCGGCACATGATCGGTGGGCAGTTTGTCGAGTTCGACCTTGATCTCTTGGAGCCGCATACCGAGTTTCTGCGCAAATACGATGAAGGCCAGCCGCCGCAGCACATGCCGGGGGAAACGTCTATGCCCCGCCCCCTTGCGTTCGGACTCGATCAGCCCCTTTTCCTCATAATAACGCAAGGCCGAAGCTGCGACGCCGCTACGTCGGGCGATGTCCTGAATAGAGAGCGTGGTTTCCATCGCTTCAAATTAAGGGCATAGGCAATAAAGTTCAATCACACTTTAGCTCTCAAGTGCCTCAAATTTATAGGTGAACATCGCAAAACACCCTCTTGCATTGCAAAACAGGTGTGTCACCCTGTCGCAGTCAGAACCCAAAACGTTAGGAGGACGATATGGAATTTGACGGTGTAGGCTGGATTGCAGCCATCATCATCGGCGGCCTTGCCGGGTGGCTGGCAAAGATGTTCATGAAAACCAACACGGGCCTACTGCTCAACATTGTGCTTGGCATTGTGGGTGCTGTTTTGGCCAGCCTGCTACTGGGTGTCGTCGGCATCTCTTTTGGAGGCTGGTTCGGTTATCTCATCGCAGGCTTTATCGGCGCCTGCATCATCATAGCGATTGCCCGCGCGGTTACTAATCGCTGACCAACACTCTCTTGGCCGACCGTTGCACAGCGGCCGGCCAGCATGAGATAGTTCTACCGCACGAACGTATCGCGCTGCGCTGCGCCCGCCGGAACCGGCAATTGCATATTGGCGCACAATGTCCGGATATTTGTCGCGACCAGATCGGCGAAATTCTTGCCGCCGGTGTGATGCAGTCGATCGAGGACAGCGGCAAGCTCGGGCACCACGTTTTCGATCAGCCTTGCCATGATGCGACGTCGGCCTGCCGGTGCTGAAAAGCCCAGATCGGCCAGAAACGCATCGAAGTCCGCGGCTGTCATCGCTTCAAGGCTATCGGCCTTACCTATCCGGAACGCAAATTCATCGGTCGTATTGCGATCCAGCATTGTCGGCATCACGTCATAGCGCGGCGTGGTTGCGTATCGGCCCTTCGCGAGATGAAAGATCGAGAAGTTCTTGGCATGACCGTCAACATTGCCGATCAGCATGTCGAACAGACTTGCCTGCGCAAATTTCAGCCGTTCGCTGGCGGGGTCGGTGGTTTTCGCCAGTATCCTTGCGATAGCCTCGGCACTGAACTTGCGTCCCCCTTCGCCGTAGCGCTCGTATTTCTGCCGCGCGTTGAGACCCAGCGCCTGACAGAAATCTTCCTGATGACGCCGGACGATCCGCCCCTCATCATCGAGCGCTCGGTCATAGCGGGTTATGACCAGCACCTCGATGCCTGCGATTTCCCTGATTTCGGTATGGGCCGTGGGGAAACCGATCTGGTTCGAGAGTGCCATGGCATGATGCTCGTGCCGCGCATCGTTGCGATGCCGCTCGTCGGGCACCTTGATTATATGGGTGGTTGGCGCGCCCGATCCCGGCTTGGGCAGGCCAAATTGCCCGTTGGGCAGCAGCGTCAGGGCGATCTTGCTTTGCACCCCCGCAAGCGGCGATGGGTCCACGACCTCTTGCGGCATTGGTTCACGGCGATGCAGCGCTATGACGATATCGGTCAATTGCTCCGCGTCCAATCCGTCATAATCGTGCGGCAATTCGCCGGGCACTTTGGCTGGCGGCTGGCCCTCGGGCAGGACAGACACCGCACCGGGGCAATCCTTGCCAAGATGGAAAAGGATTCCCGCAATATCGGAGGCTTCCAGTCCATGCCGTGCGATAATGTCAGCGCGGGCACTGTCACGCTCGGGCAGCAGATTATCGAAAAAGCCGCGTGTTTCATAATCGCCGAACCGACCATCAGCGAGCGGAAACGAGAGCGAGAGCGCCAGTGCATCGGCGCGTGCGAGATAGGCGTCTGCATAGCCAAACGCGAGGTCGCCCCGATCGTCCCGGCGCAACCGCCCTATCGGCGCATCGAACCCGTCCAGCCGGACATCGAGAACCAGCGCCATCAGCGAGACCGGATAACGAGATCAAGCCCAAGTGTATTGAGCACCCTGAGCGTCTTGCCGATTTCAGCCGTGGGCTTTCCCCGCTCAAGTTCGGAAACGAACCTGCGCCCCACCCCGGCGAGGTCGGCAAAATCCTGCTGGCTCAGCCCGCGCGTCTTGCGCCGGGCCGCGACCATCGCGCCAATTTCTGCGAGATCGTCAATAGTGCGCTCGACACTGGGATCCTGCCCTCGCGCTGACTGCAGTTTCAAACCTTCGGGCATCATCGCCCTATCCTTCTCGCTTGATATTGCTCCCGAACGGGAACAAATATAACACGAGTTGCAGGAAACGCAAGGTTTGCTCCCGTTCGGTATCAATTGCTGCGTAAATATCACCCTGCTCCCGAACGGGATCATTACGCTTTATCGCACGAAGTTCACCGGCCTATCCTGTTAATTGGCAACGCCCCTTGACCAAGGATCGCAAATCCGCTTTCCCTCAGCGCAGTCAATGCCGGATTGTCCAGAGCCATGCGCGAACGCCTGATTACCCTGATTTCCTCCCGCAACTGGGAGCGTTTCATCATCACGATCATCATAATTAACGCCATAACGCTCGGCCTTGAAACCGTGCCGCCCGTCATGGATTCGGCAGGCTGGTTTCTCGAAGCGTTCGATCAGTTCATTCTCGGCATCTTTGTCATCGAGATAGCCTTACGGCTTTACGCGCACCGGCTGCGCTTTTTCCGCGATCCGTGGTCGATTTTCGATTTCACCATCGTCGCCATTGCGCTTATGCCGACTACAGGCGCTTTTTCGGTGCTGCGCGCGCTGCGCATCCTGCGTGTCCTGCGCCTGATTTCCGTCGTACCATCGCTTCGGAAGGTTGTCGGCGGCCTCATCAATGCCCTGCCCGGCCTCGCCTCCATTTTCGTTCTGCTGATGCTGGTCTTTTATGTTTTCGCCGTTATGGCGACCAAACTCTACGGGCAGGATTTCCCCGAATGGTTCGGCGACATCGGCAAGTCCTTCTATTCACTGTTCCAGATCATGACCTTTGAAAGCTGGTCGATGGGCATCGTGCGCCCGGTGATGGAAGTGCATCCCTGGGCCTGGGCGTTCTTTGTGCCCTTCATTGCCTGTACGGCCTTCACGGTGCTCAATCTCTTCATCGGTGTCATCGTGTCAGCCATGCAAGAAGAGCACGAGTCGACCGCTGAGGCCGACCGCGCTGCCATTCACACCGAAACAGGGTTGGTGCTTGCAGAGGTTCGCGCCCTGCGCGCCGAAGTGGCCGAATTGCGCAAGGAGCGTGAAACCGGGTAAACGCCCCTACCAGCCGCAGGCTTCGCGCACCGGCAGCAACGCCTGATCGATGCCGTCGATTTGAAAACTCACGGTTGCAGAGCGCTGCCCCTGGGGTTGCGCCCGCACGATCAGCCGTTCGGTCTGGCGCAACTGGTTGATAAAGGCCATCGCGTCCTCATTGCTGAAAAAGCTCAATGATGTCCGGTCGGCACTCAATTGCAGGGACTGGCTGCGTCCGGGTAGCCGGTCGAACTGGATAGTGAGGATGCCGCTGTTGGAATTCTCGGTGCCTAACGTCTGACCTGCAAAAGCGAACTGCACCTGGGTCTGCCCATCAATGCACAGGATCGTCAAACGCGCGGGCGCGCGGCCGCGGGGCAAGGCTGGAATGAGTTGCTCGGACTGGAGCGCGGCAAAGGGCCGTTCGGTGCCTTCGATCTGGGAGACTTCTACTCCGCTTGCCCACATCCCCATTTCCGGCACAGGTTCATCCTCGGCCTCGCCGGTGAACTGCCCGGAGCGGAAAAGGGAATCATAGCAGGCAAGCCGTTCGGTGGCAGGGCCGATCAGCGCGCACCGCTCGGGTGTTTGTGCAAGAGCAACACCGCCGCCCAGCGTGCCTGCAATCATCACGCTTGCAGCGATAGCCGATTTGAGCATCGAAACGTTTTCCTTCCTATTCTTCTTATCGCTGTCAATTTGGTGTCCAGCTCTCGCCAAGTCCATAGCATTTCACGCGAATGTGGCCACCGGCTTTTCCGCTTCATGGCTTGGCAGATCGAAACCAACTGCCTACATGTTTGTGCCAATGGCAAGAACAACGGAGTGTGCCCCATGTCAGCAGCAGCCGCTTTTGACCTTATTGCAGAAGAAAATGTCGCTGAGGTCAACGCGCTTGCGCGCTACTACAGGCACAAAAAGACCGGTGCCGAACTGCTCTCGCTCATCAATGACGACGAGAACAAGGTTTTTGGCATTTCCTTTGCTACTCCGCCCGAAAACTCCACAGGCATCGCCCATATTCTTGAGCATTCGGTGCTTTGCGGTTCGGAAAAGTTCCCCGTCAAAAAACCCTTTGTCGAAATGCTCAAGGGCTCGCTGCACACCTTTCTCAACGCGATGACCTTTCCCGACAAGACCGTCTATCCGGTCGCCAGCCAGAACCTGGCTGACTTTTACAATCTTACCGAGGTCTATCTCGACGCCGTGCTGTTTCCACTTCTGAGCCGGGAGACTTTTCTTCAGGAAGGCTGGCACTATGAGCTCGAAGACCCCAATGCACCGCTGATTTACAAGGGCGTGGTGTTCAATGAAATGAAGGGCGGCTATTCCTCGCCCGATCAGGTGTTCCGGGTTTACGCGCAAGGCTCGCTTTTCCCTGAAACCACCTATGGCCACTCTTCGGGCGGCGATCCAAGGGTGATGCCGGAATTGACTTTTGAGGACTTCTCGAACTTCCACAAGCGCTACTATCACCCCTCGAACGCGCAGATCATCTTTTATGGTGACGACGATCCCGAAAAGCGCCTGGAAATCCTCGATGCCTATCTCTCGCGCTTCGAGAAGTCCCAGCCCGCCGAACCAATTGCGCGGCAACCGCAATTCGATGCGCCGCGGCGGGTGGAAAAGACCTATCCGGCTGACGATACCAATGCGCGCAACGCTTTCGTTTCGGTCAACTGGATGCTCGAACGCACCGAGGACACTGAAGACAATCTGGCCCGCACGCTGATGTATCTCGCCCTTTTGGGCAATAGCGCAGCCCCGCTTTACAAAGCCCTGACCGAGTCCGGGCTTGGTGAAGCTGTTATTTCAAGTACGAGTTCAAGCTATAACCAGCCTTGGCTCTATATGGGTATGCGCGGCGTCGACGCCAAAGACGCCGACAAGATCGAAAACCTGATCCTTGATACGCTGCGGACACTGGCAAAGGACGGCATTGATCGCGAAACAATCGAAGCAACGGTCAACACCTTTGAATTCCAGCTTCGTGAGAAAAATACCGGCGGCTATCCCCGCGGCATCATGTATTTCTTCTCCGCGCTTGGCGACTGGCTCTATGGTGGCGATCCGATCAAGGCCCTCAAATATGAGGAAGCCCTTGCCAGCTTGAAGCAACGGCTCGATAGCGGTGAAAAACTACTGGAAGCGCTTATTTCGGACCTGTTGCTGGACAACAGCCACCGCACCACGCTTGTGCTGAAAGCCGACAAAGATCAGTCCGCCCGCGAAACCGCCGCGGAACGCGCCAAACTCGATGCAGCGCGCAGCGCCATGTCGGACGACGATGTTTCTGAAATCATCGACACCACCAAACGTCTCAAGGCCCTGCAGAACGCACCGGACAAGCCCGAAGACCTCGCGAAAATCCCGACGCTGACGCTTGAGGATCTTGATCGCAACATCACCACGGTCCCGACCGAGGAACAGGCGATCTCCGGCGTTCGCACGCTCTATCATCCGCTGGCAACCAACGGCATCGTTTATCTCGATCTTGCCTTCGATCTCAAAACACTGCCGCGCGATCTTTTGCCTTATCTGCCGCTGTTTTCCCGAGCGCTCACCCAGACCGGAACGGCAAAAGAAGACTTTGTTGCGCTAAGTCAGCATATCGGGCGCGTAACTGGGGGAATTGGCGCAACACGGCTCATCGCCCCGATCCTTGAGAGCGAGGAGGCTGCCGCCCATCTTGTGATCCGTGCCAAGGCAACGCCGGACAAGACCGGCGATATGCTCTCGATCATCGAAGACATCCTTACCAGCGCCCGGCTGGACAATCGTGACCGCATCCGTCAGATCGTAGGGGAAGACAAGGCGCGCTTCGAGGCCAGTCTCGTGCCAGCAGGGCACCAGTACGCTTTTTCGCGTTTGCGTGCCAGCTTCCATCAGGCCGACTGGCTCAATGAAGAACTTGGCGGGATTACGCAATTGTTCTTCCTGCGCACACTGGCCGAAAAGATCGACAATGACTGGGAGGGCGTGGTCCAGGCGCTCGAAGACATCCGTTCTCACCTCATCAACGCAACCTCGGCGACCGTCAACGTCACGACAGATCGTGCCGAATGGGCGAGCTTTACCGGCGAGCTTGAAGCCTTCCTCTCGGCTCTGCCCCGCAAGCCTGTTGTATCGCAGGATTGGGGCAAGCCCTCCCCCAGCGTCAACGAAGGCCTGACGATACCGGCACAGGTCAATTACGTTGCCAAGGGCGCCAATCTCAAGGCATTGGGGCACGAGCCTTCCGGCGCGCTGAGTGTTGTGACCAAATATCTTGGCACCAGCTATCTCTGGGACAAGATACGTGTCGAAGGTGGCGCTTATGGCGGCTTCGCACGTTATGAGCCGGTGTCGGGAAGCTATGCCTTCGGGTCCTATCGCGACCCGAATCTTCTCGCCTCGCTCGATGTCTATGACAAGGCAGCCGATTATCTGCGCAACGAGCTGAGCGAAGCGGATCGGGTTCGCTCGATCATTGGCACCATCGGCGACATGGACCCATATCAATTGCCCGATGCCAAGGGCTATTCAGCCTTTGCGCGGGCACTGACGGGCGTGAGCGACGGCTACCGGCAGGAACGCCGCGAGCAGGTTCTCAACACGACCAAAAGCGATTTCAAGGCCGCTGCCGATGTGTTGGCGGCGGTTGCCCGGCAGGGCCATGTGGTCGTTATCGGGTCGCCTGAGGCAATCGAGGGCGCCAATCGCGAACGCAACGGCTTTATGAACGTCACCAAGGTTCTGTAAAACACCCAAGCATGCAGCCCGGCTAAAAGACCGGGCTGCACAAGTTCATTTCATTGGTCGACAATGGGCGTAAACCCACCAAAGATCATACGGGAGCCGTCGAACGGCATCTTTGCAAAATCGTCTGGACTGAACTCTTCCATCATCTTGCGATTGCACTCGTCATAGGTCGCCCTGTCGGGAAACTCGACCCAGGAAAAAACCACGGCTTCGTCTTCCTTGGCCTGCACCGCCATATGGAAATCGGTCTTTTCCCCCTTTGGCACATCGTCGCCCCAGCACTCAACGCAGCGGGTTGCACCATATTTTTTGAAGGTCTTGTACGCCTCCAGAGCCTGGTCGATATAGGCTTGCTTGTTAGCAGTCGGCACTGCCGCAACAAATCCTTGAACGTAAACCATTTTCCTCTCCTTTGCCGGTGATGCACGATACCAAGGACGCGTTCGGCCGCCGGAAACCGACACCCCGTTCAAAAAAACTGTCTCAACCGCCTTTGCGTTCCCGCGCGGCAACTTCCAGATATGCTGCCGTCAACTGATCGAGCACCGATGGCGGCGGATCGTTCTGCCGGTGCCCCAGATGCAGATAGCGAAGCTCCTCCATAAAGCCCTCCCACATTTGCGGGCCGCCCTCTTCCAGAAGCTGGGCGCGAATGGCCAGTTCCGGCGTCACGGCAAGATGCTTGCGGCCCCACGCGCCGATCATCGCCATGATCGGCACCAATTCGATTGCCTGCTCGGTCAGGCTATAAATGACCTTCTGCTTGTGCGCACTATCGGCAGTCCGCGTGATCATCCCGCTGTCGGTCAATCGCTTGAGACGCGCTGCAAGAATGTTGGAAGCAATGCCTTCCAGCGAATTTTCCAGCAGTTCGCCAAAATGCCGTCGATTGCCGAACATAATATCGCGAAGAATGACCAAACTCCAACGATCTCCGATGACCTCCATGGTCAGGTTGATCGGGCATCCGGACTTTTCCTGGCGCATATTCACCTCGCATAAAACCACTTGCATAATACAATTGGTTTGCCCTAACATCCAGTTGCAAAATGCAATCTGAGGACGATTATCATGCGCAAGGTTATTGCCTGGAACGTTATGAGCCTTGATGGATATTTCGAGGGAGACGCACCTTGGCAGCTCGACTTTCACGCGTTGGTCTGGGGTGAAGAAATGGAGGCATTCTCGCTTGAGCAGGGCGACGACATGGACATTCTTGTATTCGGGCGCCGGACATATGAGGGCATGGCCGCGCATTGGCGCACCGAAACCGGCGCTGTCGCCGATTTCATGAACGCGGTCGACAAGCGCATTGCCTCACGCAGCCTGCAATCGGTGGACTGGAACAATTCCGCGCTCATTGAAGGGGACGTTTCCAAGGCCATCGGCGCACTAAAGCAGCAGAAGGGGAAAAACATATATGTCTTTGGCAGCGCTGATCTTCTTGAAACGCTGTTGGCCGACAATCTCGTTGACGAATACCGCATCTGCCTTGCGCCAATCGTGCGTGGATCGGGCACTCCGCTGTTCAAGCCAGGCAGCAAGACCGGCGCCATGGATCTGCTCGAAGCGCGAGCGCTCAAGACCGGCGGCGTCCTCTTGCGTTACGGTTTAAAACCATGAGTCGGATCGATAGCGCGTCCCGGTTTATCGAGGCGGACGCGCAAACCCTCTACGCCGCGCTTACCGATCCCCATGCCATGGCACAGTGGCGCGCGCCCGGCGGCATGCGCGGCGAAGTGCTGTCCGCAGACGCCAAACCCGGCGGCGGTTTTCGCATGGCACTGCACTATGATGACCCGGACCACAAGGGTAAGTCGGGCGGCAATTCGGATATTTTTGAAAGCCGCTTCATTGAAATGGTCGCAGGAGAAACGGTAGTCGAGGAAATCGACTTCGTTTCTGACGACCCGCAGTTTTCCGGCACCATGACCATTGCGACCACACTGGTGCCACGTCCTCAAGGCACCGACGTAACCATCACCTGCAGCAATGTTCCGCCGGGCATCAGCAGGGCTGACCACATAACCGGCCTAACCTCGTCGCTGGACAATCTCGCGGCCTTTTGCGCATCATAGTCGTGCCATCTCGACCAGCTTCGCGATGGTATTGATATTGCGGGCCGTGCCCTTCCCGGCTGCGGGGATCTTGAGTTTGGACTGCCCCATACCCTCGCCGTAATGCACATAGATTTCCCGCTTTCCCAGCGCGATTTCCTCATCTTTCCGGTGCGTTGCCGCCTCAATTGTATCCACTGGCGGCGGGCCGTCGAGAAAGATTGCCACCACACGGTTCGGCGCGGCTTCGGGAAAAGGATTGTCCGCCAGAACCTGCGCCATTTCCGCTCCGCTGCGCACTAGAACGGCTTGCGGCTTGCCCGCATAGGCGGTCAGCCGTGCTTCCAGCTTGTGCTTGACGGCCTCCTGATCGAGCGGGCTGGAAAAAACGACATTGCCGCTCGCGATATAGGTTTTTACATCCTCAAAGCCGATCTCTGCACATATGGCGCGCAGTTCTTCCATCGGCAGCTTGCCCGTACCACCGACATTTACAGCCCGCAGAAGGGCGATATGCCGGGTCACGACGAGCCCAGAACAAAGGGAAGATCGGTATCGCCCGTCTTTTCGCCCAGCGCTGTAAGAACTGCGTGTACCTGTCCGCGATGATGGGTCTGGTGGTTGAAAACCTGCATGATACACAAGGCTTTGGATTTGGTCATATCCTTGCCTGCCGCGCCGCTAAACCAACTCAGATCGCCCGCAATCGCTTCTTGCGTGAGAGCCGCCGCCCAGTTTTCCATTTCGACATCGAAGGCCTGCCGTTGCGCCCAAAGCTCGGCGAAATCGTCGAGAACCTTGCCGCTGTCGCGGATGGGCAGACCGGTTGGGTCTCCAAGCCCGAAGCGCGACAGCCAAAGCCGGTCGGCCCAATAGATGTGGTTGAGTGTGCCGTGGATCGAAGACCAGAACAGTCCGTGATCCTTTTTCCGAGCGGCATCGTCGAGCCGCAATGCCGCACCATAGATGCGCCGGTTCAATTCCGAATTATAGGCAGCCATCGTCTGCGCGTATTCAGGCGTAATCACGACTCACTCTCCGCCATTATTCTGTGAGAGGTATAATCGGGCAGATCAAAGTCCGATGTAAAGCTGCGCGCCACGATCTTCCGGCCGAGCCACGGGACGGCAATCAGCAGGTTCAGCGCGTCTCTCGCAAATAATACCGGCCAGTTTGGCGGGGCGAAAAAGTTTCTGAACCGCAACGCATTGTCCTGCTTTGCCTCAAGCAAGGGCCTCAACCTTGCCTCATAGGCTGCGAACGCGCTTTCGTAGTCGCCCTCGGCCCGCGCCAGCTCGCCGGCCAAAACATAGGCTTCGGTCATGCTCAGCCCGGCGCCTTCACCGCCCAGCAATGAGATACACGCTGCGGCGTCGCCAAGCAGGGCCACGCGGCCTCGCGACCAGCGGTCCATTCTGATCTGGCAAATGCTGTCGGAATAAAAGTCTTCCGCCTCGCCGAGCCGGTCAAGGATCGCCTTTGCCTCCCACCCTGCATCTGCAAATATCGCGCGAACCATGTCCTCTGGCTCGGCTGTGGCATCGTCCACCAGTTCCTCATTGAACACGAACAGAAACAGCGAGCGATCGCCCCGCAGCGTCGCGCGCGCAATCTGCCGGTTTGGCCGCGTGTACATTACATAATGCCCCTCGTCCCGTGGCCGGTAGCCGCGCAAGGTAAGGGCGGCTATGCGCAGGCCCATGGGACGTTTAAAGGCCCCGCTGTTTCCAAACACCTTGTTTCTGACGTTCGAGTGCAGGCCATCAGCGCCGATGAGAAGGTCAAATCGCTCGCTTTGACCACTCTCAAAGGTCAACTCAAGGCCGCTATCGTCCTCGCTCACGGTTGCAATCGAGGTTGAAAACCGCGTCTCCACGCCCTCGCACACTGCAAGAATGGTCCTGGAGAGGTCGCTTCGCGCGATGGACAGGTATCGACCGCCTGTCATGGCCTCGAATTTTTCGAGCGGCACTGAGGTCGTGGTGCGTCCAGAGGATGTGACGGTCCGCAATCTCTTGAAATGATAGCCGTCACGCTCAAGCGCCGGGATCAACCCCATGCGCGCTGCCACATCGAATCCGGGACCCCAGAAGTCTATAATATAGCCGCCTTGCCGTGCCGCCGGCGCGCGCTCGATCAGAACCGGCTGGAACCCGTAATGCTTGAGCCAATAGGCCAGCGTCGGCCCGGCTACACCGCATCCGCTGATCGCGATTTTCATCTGGCAGCACCTTTCGCTAGCAAAGAAACATAACCCGCCCACATCGCCCGGACGTCATTCTCCTCTCCCAGCAACAGCACATGCAGCATTGCGCCATCCATAAGCGCCAATGTCATGGTGGTGAGATTGCGCGCCATTGCCCGATCTTCGACCCTTGCCGCAATCGCCAACTCGACTTGCGCTTTGGCTTCGCCAAGGGAGGTTCTGACCTTTTCTTTGAGGGCGGGATCGAAAACCGCGCGCGCGAGGAATGAAATATAAGCGGCGTAAAAGCTCCGGTGCTCTTGCAACGATGCAAACGCCACTTCGCCCATTGCAGCAACAAAATCTGCCGCACTGCCGCCCTCACGCGTTTGCGGGATCGCGATCTGGTTCGCGATCAGTTCAAAGGCGGCGATTGGCACATCATCCATCGATCTGAAATGATGGAACAGGTTCGCTTTGGAAATTCCCGCAGCGCCAGCAAGGCGCGAAGCGCTCAGCCCCTCGTAGCCGTCCCTGCCCATGATTGTGATCGCGGCCTCAAGGATGGCCGTTTTTGTGCCCTGCTTTTTCATTCGTTCAATCTATATACTGACCGATCGGTCGGTCAATATTAAAATGGCCTTCGACCCAACCAACACCTTTTGCGCCTGTCATAAGCGGCGCAGGGCACGCGCGGCGCGAAACATACCGCTCTCCTGACGCCCTTATCTCCGAAACTACACATGGCTTGAAATTTACCGTACCGTACGTTACGGTACGGGCCGTCTTTACTTCGCCTGTTTCCCGTTCTAGAACCAATGTAACGGGCGAAGCACAGGCAAAATGCGGATCAGGGAGGTCCGCGGCAGTGTCGGCTTCGCAACAAGCCAGGCCTCGTTTCGTCTCCCGCAATCAGGTGAGTTTAATTCAATGCCCGCATATCGTTCACGCACCACCACTCACGGCCGCAACATGGCTGGCGCCCGCGGCCTTTGGCGCGCCACCGGCATGAAAGATGGAGATTTCGGCAAGCCAATTATTGCGGTGGTCAATTCCTTCACCCAGTTCGTGCCCGGTCACGTACATTTGAAGGATCTTGGCCAGATGGTGGCCCGCGAGATCGAGCGCGCTGGCGGCGTGGCCAAGGAATTCAATACTATCGCTGTTGATGACGGCATCGCGATGGGCCATGACGGGATGCTCTATTCCCTGCCCTCGCGCGAAATCATTGCCGATAGCGTGGAATATATGGTCAACGCCCATTGCGCCGATGCGATGGTCTGCATTTCCAACTGCGACAAGATCACGCCGGGGATGCTCAATGCCGCCATGCGGCTCAATATCCCGGTCGTTTTCGTTTCCGGCGGCCCGATGGAAGCGGGCAAGATTCTGCATAAAGACCAGCTCAAGGCGCTCGATCTAGTCGATGCGATGGTCGTCGCTGCCGATGACAGCTATACCGATGAGGAAGTGCAGGCGATTGAAGAAGCGGCCTGCCCCACTTGCGGCTCGTGCTCGGGCATGTTCACCGCCAATTCGATGAACTGCCTAACCGAAGCGCTGGGCCTTTCATTGCCTGGCAATGGCTCGACGCTGGCCACTCATGCGGACCGCAAGCGCCTGTTCCTCGAAGCGGGGCACCTGATCGTCGATCTCGCCCGCCGCTATTACGAGCAGGACGATGAAAGCGTCCTCCCGCGCTCTATCGTCACCAAGCAGGCGTTCGAGAACGCAATGGCGCTCGATATTGCCATGGGCGGTTCGACCAATACGGTTCTACACATTCTCGCCGCAGCCTATGAGGGTGAGGTCGATTTCGGCATGGACGACATCGACAAGCTGTCCCGTAAAGTGCCTGTGCTTTGCAAGGTGGCTCCGGCCAAGCAGGACGTTCATATGGAAGACGTTCACCGCGCCGGCGGCATCATGTCCATTCTTGGCCAGTTGGACCGCGCCAACCTTCTGCATCGCGACCTGCCGACCGTCCACAGTGCCACGATTGGCGATGCGCTGGATCGCTGGGATATTTCCCGCACCAATTCGGAGAGCGTTCGCGACTTCTTCCGCGCGGCGCCAGGCGGCGTACGGACCACGCAGGCCTTTTCGACCGATAACCGCTGGGAAGAACTTGATCTGGATCGTAAGGACGGCGTTATTCGTTCAGCCGAGCACGCTTTCTCCAAAGATGGCGGGCTGGCCGTTCTCAAGGGTAATATCGCACTTGATGGATGCGTCGTTAAAACTGCAGGTGTTGATGACTCGATCCTGAAATTCACCGGCACTGCCGTTGTTTATGAAAGCCAGGATGCCGCCGTTTCCGGCATTCTCACCGGCAAGGTCAAGGAAGGCGATGTAGTCGTCATCCGTTACGAAGGCCCCAAGGGCGGCCCCGGCATGCAGGAAATGCTTTACCCGACCAGCTATTTGAAATCGAAAGGTTTGGGCAAGGCCTGTGCCCTGCTGACCGACGGACGGTTCTCGGGTGGGACTTCGGGCCTTTCCATCGGCCACGTTTCGCCCGAAGCGGCCAATGGCGGCGCTATCGGGCTGGTCGAACAAGGCGACAAGATCGAAATCGATATTCCTAATCGCACGATCAACCTGCTTGTCCCGGATGCCGAGTTGCAGCGCCGCCGCGAAGCAATGGATGCCAAGGGCGCTGACGCCTGGAAGCCTGTTGAAAAGCGCAAGCGCAAGGTCACGACGGCACTCAAGGCCTATGCGGCCTTTGCGTCCAGCGCCGACTTGGGCGCGGTGCGGATTCTGCCGGACAATTAAGCCGGAAAGTTGCGGGCGGAGGCATCGCCCCCGTCCGCATTCGAGATCATATATTGCGGCCTGAAATCGCCGGTCAGTGCCCGGCAATCTCGCTTGCCAAGCCCGTGATCAGGTCGAGATCGGGCTCACCCCAAAGCGCGCTTTCGATGCGTTCGGCAAGTGCTTCGTCGGCAGCCAATGCTTCGGCCGCCGCGAGCCAATAGCCGGCGGCGCGCGCCCTCAAGCTCGGCAAGGTATCCGCATCGGCCAATGCGGCTACGTTCAAGGCATCGGCAAACAACACTATGCTGGCCTCGTCGAGCACCGTTTTGACCCGCTCCGCCTCAACATCGGCCCAAACCTCTGTCAGCAGCACGTCCTGGCCTTCTGCCAGCGCATCAAGCAGCACTGCGTTTATCGCTTCACCGCCATCAATCGCTGCTACCGCTTCAAACGCCGAATACTGGCCATCGGGGCCCCAATAGAACGCGAAAATCTCGTTCCAGTTCTTGGGCGAACCGTTCTGCAACGACCAGTTGGGCTCATCCATTAAAGCCTTGCGCTCGGATTCGCCCAACTCGTATCGCGCCCAGTTGATGGCAACCGAGATCAGTGCCGTTTCTATAAAGCCAGTGCGAATCTCATCGTCGACCCGCCGGAATGCGCCGCTGCCCACCAGCGCAGCGTTGATCGCGTGGTTCTGGAAGGATGGACTGCCGAAATGCTCGGTGCTGACCGACAGATGCGTTGTCAGCCGCCCGTTGTAATTGTCGGTGAAGATCGCGAGCGAGTGGTTGGCGAAATGGCCGCCAAACGCAAAACGAGACAAGGCTTCGGACCAGTCCGGTTCCGCGCCGGCAAGGCTGGCATTCACATCCGCAATATCGAGCGGCATCCTGTTGTGATTGCTTACATCGGCTGCGGTCGTAAAAGGCCCAAAGCTGAGTTGCCAGTCTTGCGCAAAGGCTGGCGGGATGCTTGCGGCCGCCGCAAACCCGGCAAGGCTGATAGCGGCAATCCGCAAGGTGCAAGGCCTCAGGATACCTGTAAACATAGTCGGTCCTTTCAGAAACGAGATGAGAACGCAGTAGCGCTATAAAACATGACTACAAGAGTCAAGTTATTATACTTCACGTCTCACTCGCGCCCATCGCAGCGCCTGGCTTGCGCCTATGACGCGCAACAGGACCTGAATGTCGATGTGTCTTAGGCTTCGGCGTTCACCCGACGCGCTGCTTCCTTATTGGCGCGCTGCAAAGCCTGAGAGAGAACGCTCATCTTTTCCTTATTGCCGCGCTCGGCACCTTCTTTTGCCGTACCCGTGCCCTTGCCACGCACATTACGGCGTTGGGATTTGGCAATGTCGCGGGCGCGGTCGCGGCGCTCGCGCAGCAATTTGATCAGCTTGGCGAGGTCCTTTCCGGCGATTTCCCCCAGCGCGGGGTGACGGGTCTGATCGACGAGTTCCATTTCGGACTTGTCCAGAATACGATCCATTTGACGGCGACTGGTGCTCATTTGGGCCTCCTTGTTCTTGTAAGCTGGCATACAAAGACCAACTCTTCCATGTTTGGCAAGTTCCCAAAGGACGGGCACCTAACATTTTACTTGGCCGGTATTGAGCGTTGCGCTAGGGTCCGGCAACACTGTCTTCCCACTTGTCCAGGCCAATACCGATGACTACCATTGCCGCGCCGCCGACTGAGCGCCGCCTGTTCGCCATCGGCATCGTACTGACCACATTTGTTTTCTTCACCGCTTGCGACGTGGCCGCAAAGTGGATGGTGGTTTCGGGCATCCCGCCGCTTCAGGTGGCGTTTGTGCGCTACATGGTGCAGTTCGCCTTCATGCTGGGGCTGGCCCTGCCACATATCGGCGAGGGCGTGTTTCGCTCGGGCAATACGCCGCTTCTGGTCATACGCGGCGCGGCGCTATTGGGCATGACGGCACTCAATTTCTTTGCATTGGTCCATTTGCCGCTCACACTCACCTCGACAATCATGTTCTCGATCCCGCTGCTGGTGACTGCGCTTTCAGTACCCTTTCTTGGCGAGAGCGTCGGCTGGCGGCGCTGGATGGCGGTATTCATGGGCTTTGTCGGTATTCTGGTAATCGTCCAGCCGTGGGATGCTCAATTCCATTGGGCCGTATTGCTCTCGCTGGGCTGCTCTTTGTGCGGCGCGCTATATTTCATCCTGACGCGCAAGCTCGCTGGCCGCACATCAACAATGTCGATGCAACTTTATGCAGGCGGCGTCGGCGCGATCGTGTTGCTGCCCTTTGCACTCATGGATTGGGTGTGGCCGGATGGTCCGGTGGCTTGGATAATCCTGCTCAGCGTCGGGGTTGCCGCAATGATCGGGCATCAGATTTCGATTGCCGCGCACCGGCTGGCCCCTGCCTCCGTGCTGGCGCCATTCGCTTATACCCAGATCGTCTGGATGAGCCTGGCGAGTTGGTGGATTTTTGCCGAACCGCCCACTGCCTGGCTATATATCGGCGCCCCTATCGTGATCGGCTCAGGCCTTTATATCTGGCTGCGCGAGCGCGTGCTTGCAAAGCCCGTAGTAACCCCGGTGGCTCCACATGCGACCGGGGACAAGCTCGGGCAGGCTTGAGCGGATGTGGCCATTTCGCATCAATTTTGCGTAAGGCAAATTTGACCCTTGGCGAGGCAAAATGTCTCAGCTATAAGAGTCGTCCTGATTCAACCGCCAACTTGGGAGGCGTTCGATTGATTGACATGTCCGTTCGTTTCCCGGGTTATATGCGGCCCGGCCTCGATTAGAAGGCCACTGGCCCGCCGCGTCCGCGTAGTCGGAACGCCGCTTCCCACACTTCCCCAATCTGTTTTCTGACGCGCTCTTTTCGCGCTCGGATTTTAATTTTTACTCTTTGCAGGACCGGTGCGCCCTTTTGCGCCCGGAATCGGAAAATGGCTCGCAAGAAAGTTGAATTTCACGGCAAGACCTACCGTGACGTACTTGGTTTTACCGCGCGGCACTGGCGTCGCCAGCCCGGACGCATAAGTTTCATTTTTGCTTCGATCATGGTTGCCACTCTGGCCGCCGTACTGACGCCGTACTATGCAGGGCAACTCGTGAATGCCGTGGCCTCCGGTGCAGCGGACGATCCGGCTTTGCTGGACGCGGCAATAATGGCCTTTATGAGCCTTCTCGGCCTGGGCGTGGTTCATGTGGTGCTGCGTTTTGTTGCATTCCGCCAAACAATTGCGCTGACTCTTCGGATGATGGGCGAGATCGTCAACGAGACCTTCTTCAAGGTTCAGCGATTCTCGACCGACTGGCACGCCAACACCTTTGCCGGTTCGACCGTGCGCAAGGTCACACGTGGCATGTGGGCGTTGGACCTGCTAAACGACACCATTCTGGTGGCGCTGTTCCCATCGCTCATCATGCTGATCGGCACCACGGTGCTGCTGGCCGTCTTCTGGCCCGTGATGGGGCTCGTGGTCGGTCTCGGGTCCCTGATCTTCATTGTCGTCACCATCGCGCTGACGGTCGGCTATGTTTCGCCGGCAGCAACGCTTTCCAATGCCTGGGACACCAAGTTGGGCGGCGCGCTGGCCGATGCCATAAGCTGCAACGCGGTCGTAAAGGGGTTCGGTGCCGAGGCGCGCGAAGAAACGCGGCTCGATCTGGTGGTCGCCAAATGGCGCAAGCGGACCCTGCGCACATGGAACCGTTTCAATCTCAACGGCTTCGCCCAGGATGTGGGTATTCTCCTGCTGCGCGCGGTGATCCTTGGTACCGGCATCATGCTCTGGCAGCAAGGCGTAGCCAATGCGGGCGACATTGCGTTCGTCTTGACCGCCTTCTTCGTCCTGCAGGGTTATCTGCAGGATGTAGGTATGCACTTCCGCAATCTGCAGCGTTCGATCAACGATATGGAAGAACTCGTTGCGCTTGACGGCGAACCCTTTGGCGTCGCCGACCGCCCGAACGCGACGCCGATCCGTGTTGGCGATGGTGCGATTGCCTTCAAGTCCGTCACCTTCCAGTACGGCGGTCACAATACTCCGCTCTATAAGGACTTCTCGGTCGACATTCAGTCGGGTGAGCGGGTCGGCCTTGTCGGTCACTCAGGCTCGGGCAAGACCACGTTCGTCAAGCTCATCCAGCGCCTGCATGACATCAATTCCGGTGCCATCGAGATCGACGGACAGGATATTGCCAAGCACACGCAGTCGAGCCTGCGCGGCCAGATTGCCATCGTGCAGCAGGATCCGATCCTGTTTCATCGTTCGCTGGCGGAAAACATCGCCTATGGCCGTCCCGGCGCAACCCGAGAGCAAATCGAGGCGGCCGCCGAGCAAGCCAATGCCCATGGCTTTATTGCCAAGATGCCCAAGGGTTATGAGACGCTTGTGGGCGAACGCGGGGTCAAGCTTTCGGGTGGTGAACGTCAGCGCGTTGCGATTGCCAGAGCGTTTCTTGCCGATGCGCCGATCCTTATTCTGGACGAGGCCACATCCAGCCTCGATTCCGAAAGCGAGGCGACGATTCAAGAGGCTATCGAACGGCTGATGAAGGGGCGCACAACGCTCGTCATTGCGCACCGGCTTTCCACAGTGCGCGCCCTTGATCGCATTCTCGTCTTTGACAAGGGTGAAATCGTTGAGGAAGGCGATCACATGTCGCTCATACGCCGCGAAAAGGGCATCTATCGGCGTCTGTTTGAAAAGCAGGCTCTGGAACTGACCAAAGGGCTGGTGGCTTAGAGCGTGTCCAGCAAAAGTGGAAACGGTTTTGCGGTTCGGACACGCGACAAAACAACGACTTAGAGCCGGGTTTAGATTCTAACAAAACCCGGCCCTAAGCCGCCAGTCTCCCTGTTTGTCACGCCTAAAGTCGCGAGATGACCATCGCATCGAAAATCGCGATCATGTGCAGGCTGGCGCCAATGATGACAAAGATGTGCCAGACGACATTCTGGAAGTGCAGCCTTTCCCAAAGATGGAAAACGATCCCTGCCGAATAGGCAATACCACCTGCAACGAGCAGCCAAAGGGCGGTCGTGGGCAGTGCGGCGGCAAGCGCCTGGAAGGCCACGACGCCGCTCCAGCCGATCGCCAGATACAAAATAATGGCCAGCCGGCCAAAATGCTGAGGCACCAACAGCTTGAGCGCAATGCCGACGATTGCTGCCGCCCAAACGAAGATCAGCAGTTTATCGACAATTGGCGCGGCGCTAGCGGCCGCAAGCAATGGCGTGTAAGTGCCTGCGATAAAAAGAAAGATTGCCGCCTGATCGAACCGCGCCAGCCATGCCTTGATCCTGCCGCCCGGCCATAGATTGAAGGCGGCAGAGACCGAAAGCAGCAGCACGAGCGAAGCCACATAGATAAAAAGCGCGAAAAATTCGTCGCGCGCTGTTTCCATCATCGCGATGGTCAACAGGACCGAGCCCGCGCAAAGCGCGACCAGCAGGCCGATGCCATGCACGATGCCGTCAGCGACAAGTTCAGCAAGCGTATAGGGCCTGCGCTCGCGCAGATATGCCCTGGCTCTCTGACCTATCGACTGTCGCATTCTCTCGTACTCCTCGCTACCTCTTTAACATACTGCACAATTTATAATGGCAAGTAAGGCGCAATGGTGAACGCGTTGCTTATCGCATGGTCATAATGGCCAAGCGCGGCAAAATGACACCCGATCCTGCGCTAATTGATAACGCCTGACCGGGTGGAACGGTTCGGGGATACTTGCGCTTAGTGAATATTGGCGCGAGCGCCACCGGCAGCAGCCTGTCCTTCGGACGGCTGGGCATCCTCGGCGTCGAGCGGAGGGGCAAAAACCACGCAGTTGCGTCCTGCCCTTTTGGCACCGAACATGGCGATGTCGGCCTGCGCAAACCATTGCATGGCCGAATTCAATTCGCGGGTCAGCGCAGCAACGCCGAAACTCGCTGTGATCGAGAGAACGCCTTTTTCCGTACGGAAGCGCAGCTTGTTGATGTCCTCACGGATGCGTTCGGCACATTGGCTGGCTTCATAAGGCATGGTTTCGGGCAGCAGCAGGCCAAAGGCCTCGCCACCGATCCGGCCGAAGGAGTCGCATACGCGGGTGACTTCCTTGCATCGGTTGGCCACCGCCTTGAGCACCTCATCGCCCATTTCATGGCCAATCGCGGTATTGATCTCATTGAACTTGTCTATGTCGAGAAACACCAGCGTCGCGGGACGCTCGTAGCGTTTCGCGCGCGCGAACTCGCGCTCCACATTGGCCTGAAACCGATGCCGGGTGAGAGCGCCTGTGGCGAAATCGAATGCATCGGGCTGATGGGTTGAAATATGCTCCATGGCCAATGCGGCCAGATTGACCAGGGCTGTCACATTGGCTTCAGAAAACATGCGCGGCTCGACATCTGCGATGCTGACCGTTCCAAGATGATAGCCATCCGGCGAGATGATCGGCACGCCCAGGTAAGCGCGAACATGCGGCTGGTCCTTTACCAAACGCGCTTTACTGAAGTGATCCTGTTCATGGGTATCTGCAACAATCAGCGGTCGACGCTTGCCGATCATCATGGCGCAAAGGGATTCTTCGCGCGGTATGGGCCCGGACTGCGCGCCGCGAAGCGCCATAAATATCTGTTGCTGGCGGTCAATAATCGACACCGCAGCGATTGGCGTGCCGGTCGCAGCCATTGCAACCTTGGCAATACGGTCCATCGCTTCGCTCATGTCGGTCTGAGGAATGCCGTAGCGATAGATCGCGCACAGCCTGCCTTCTTCGTCCGTCAGAGCGTCCATCATTACGCTACCCCTCATGCACGGTCTTCGCCTGCATAAGAATAAAAACTAACCTTTCCGGGAACGGATTGGTATTGTTGCGCGGTCCTATGGTTACGGACTCGTATGTTTTCGAGGTGATCGATGCCAATTTCAATCCGGGCTGCAGGCCCAAAAGACCTGCCAGCGCTCCAACTCCTATGGCAAAAGTTCAACGCTTATCTCGATACGATCGACGAACCTGAACATATTGATCCGACTTTATTCTCTCGTTTCGAGGCCCTTTGCTTCGGCCCTGACGCCGTTTGCCGCGCGCTACTTGCCGAACACGATGGCGAGCCGGTCGGGTACTCGATCTACTTCTGGGGTGTCCGCATGGAAAGTGTTACCGCCAGCCTGCACATTGCCGACATTTTTGTTGACGAAGCCGTGCGCGGCACCGGCGCTGGCCGTGCATTGATGGACCATATTCGGGAAATGGCCCGACATCGGGGTGCCGGGCAGGTTATCTGGAACGTCTGGAACAAGAACGCCTCCGCCATCGCCTTTTACAAGCGGATCGGCGCCCGCCATCTGGAGGAAGAGTTGCAGATGATCTGGCCCGTGGATCAACCGCCGGCCAGACCAATCGTTTAACGCAGCCGGGAAAGCAGCGCGCTTGATGCGTGACCGTCCGGGGTGATGCCGGCCGAACGCTGGAAGGCAATAATCCCCTGACGCGTGCGTGAGCCAATGATCCCGTCCGCTTCGCCAACATTAAAGCCACGCGCGTTGAGCGCAGACTGCAACTGGCGACGCTGATCGCGTGTCAATGCAGTCTCATTAGCCGGGAACGCGCGTTCAAACGGGCCGACGCCAAGAATCCTGTCGGCAAGATGTCCCACCGCCAGCGCATAGTTGTTGGAATTGTTGTAGCGCTTGATGACATCGAAATTGTGCAGCATCAGGAATATCGGTCCCTGGCTGCCCGATGGCATGAAAATGCTGGCCTGATCGCTCGGTCGCGGAAACTCTCGACCGCCTGTCCGGCGCGCGCCCATTGCGTGCCATGCGGACAGGCTCTGCTTTCCGGCGTCCCAAGCGCGTGCGTAATCGAAATTGGAGGAAAGCTGGACTTCATAACCCCAGGTTTCACCATTGCGCCAGCGATGAGCCCGAAGGTAATTTGCTGCCGAAGCGAGAGCATCGGGGATCGAGTTCCAGATGTCGCGGCGGCCATTGCCGTTGTAATCGACAGCATAGGACTGGAAGCTCGAAGGCATGAACTGCGTGTGCCCCATTGCGCCGGCCCAGGAGCCGACCATGTTCGGCGCAGAAACGTGACCGGCCTGCAGGATCTGCAAGGCCGTCAAAAGCTCATTTTTGAAAAAGTCGTAGCGGTAACGACCGTGGGTCAGGGTGGCGAGCGCATGGATCACGTTATTGCCACCCATATACGAACCGTAATTGGTTTCCATGCCCCAGATGGCGAGCACGATTTCCGGCTGCACGCCATAACGCTGCTGCACATTGGCAAGCGTTTGGCCCCATTCTCCGCGCATGGCGCGGCCGGTCGAGATTCGTGCGGAACTGACGGCATTGCCCAGATATTGCCCGGTGGTGTTGGTGACTTCGGGCTGGCGCTGGGTCAGCTCCATGATGCGGGCACTGGGCGAAAAGCCCGAGAACGCCTGCTCAAAGACCGTGCGCGAAACGCCGCGAGAGTGCGCTTCTGGCCATATGCCAGAAACAAAACTCTGCACATTGCCAAGCGCGACGCCGGGCAGCATCAGGCTTGCACCTGCGCCCAATGTCATGGCGAGCGCCTGTCGCCGCGTGAGACCGGGATTGGTATTCAAAGAGGCAATTTTACGCATGGATACACCTATCAGGTTTCCAGCTCAGCCCCACCTTGCCCCGCATTTGTGGCATAATGCTGTCCTTGCCCCCAAGTTCGACAGCCGGTGAGATGCGCTGATACTCAATTTCGGAACAGTTTGCCTCAATGGATTTAAGAGGGCGTTAAGCACGTTGGAAATCGGACCGTCATGGCTTAGGCTTATGTTCAAACTCTTGTGAGCGCTCCCCCGCATGCCCTCCTTTATCACCCGAAAAGCACTTTCCCACGACCTGAAGCAGCTTGGCATCAAACCCGGCGATACGCTCATGATTCACGCCGCCGTCAGCCGTGTCGGTGCGCTGCTCAATGGTCCCGACGCCCTGATCGGTGCGATCATGGATGCAATCGGAGAACACGGAACGCTCATGGCCTATGCCGATTGGGATGCCCGTTATGAAGACCTGCTCGATAAGAACGGCACTGTCCCAGAGCATTGGCGCCTGCATATCCCGCCCTATGACCCGCTGCGCTCCCGCGCCATCCGCGATAACGGCGTTTTTCCCGAATTTCTGCGCACCACGCCCGGTGCAGTCCGCAGCGCCAATCCTGGAGCGTCCGTGGTTGCGCTGGGAGCGAAGGCGGATTGGCTGACAGCCGATCATGCCCTGAACTACGGCTATGGCGAGCAGTCTCCATTTGCAAAGCTCGTGGAGATCGACGGCAAGATTGCGATGATCGGCGCGCCACTCGATACCATGACGATCATCCATCACGCCGAGCATCTGGCCGATGTGCCCAGCAAGCGGATCAAGTCCGTTGATGTGCCATTTGCAACCCCACAAGGTGTTCGCTGGCAGCGGATCGAGGAATTTGATACCGGAACCTATCTTTGTCCCGCACTCGATGATCGTGATTATTTCACCGAAATAGTCGAGAGCTATCTCGCGTCCGGCGCGGGCATAAGCGGCACTGTCGGGCAGGCCCCAACCGTCATTGTCGATGCGGAGGCTATTGTGTCGTTCGCCGTGGACTGGCTCGAGCGACACGGGCAGGCTTGACCAGAAAGGATCGCAATATTACCCTATGGCTATAAACAACAAAGCAGGCTCATGACCGAATCCGAACGTCTCGATGCAACCTTCATAGCCCTTGCCGATCCGACGCGGCGTGCCATTCTGGCCCGCCTGATGCAAGGGGAAGCGACAGTCAACGAGCTTGTCGAGCCGTTTCAGTTAAGCCAACCCGCGATTTCCAAGCATATCAAGATGCTCGAGCGCGCCGGGCTGGTTTCGCGCAGCCGTGATGCGCAACGGCGGCCGGTCAAGATCGAGGGCGAGGCGCTAAAGCAGGCCAATGAATGGCTGGCGCCTTACAGGAAAGTCTGGGAAACCAATTTTGCGCGGCTCGACGATCTGCTCGGGGATCTTCAGGAAGCACAGAAAAGCGGGAAAAACTGATGCCGCTGGCCATAGTTCCATGACTGAGCCGGCCGACCTTTCCGCCGCCGCGTTCAAGCTGCGCATGGCCGCACTGCAATCGGACGCGGAAAAAGAAAAATACAACCGCTATTTCAAACTCGGCCAAGGTGAGTATGGCGAAGGCGACATCTTCATGGGCGTGCGCATGGGGCATGTCTTCGACCTCGCCAAGCAATTCCTGACCATGGAACCGACCGAGATCGAATTGCTGCTTGAAAGCGAAATTCACGAACACCGCGCCGGAGCCATGTCGATCATGGCCAAGCAATATCAGCACAAAAAGACCACCGACGAACGCAAGCAGGCGCTTTACGAACTCTATCTGCGCCGCCATGACAGGATAAACAGTTGGGATCTCGTCGATCTTGCCGCGTGGCGCGTCATCGGTCCACACCTTGTCGAGCGGCCGCGCGAAATTCTCTATCGGTTGGCGCGTTCACCCTCGATGTGGGAACGGCGCACGGCCATTCTGGCGACATTTTCGTTTATCCGGCGCAACCAGTTCGACGATACGTTCGCCATCGCGACAGCCCTGCTGCATGATCGGGAGGAACTGGTTCAGAAGGCAGTCGGCTGGACCTTGCGCGAAGTGGGCGCCGACAACCCCCGGCTGCTGGCCTTTCTCGCCGATCATGCTGCCACCATGCCACGCGTAATGTTACGCGGGGCACTCGAAAAATTCGACAAGGATCAGCGTGCCCATTACATGGCGCTGGCCAAGCGATAGAGGTCGCCGGACTGCTTAGGCCCCCCAGGTTCGCTCAAGCAGATTGATCCAGTTGCGATGGGTGATCTTGGCGATCAACTCTTCTCCGTAGCCGGCAGCTTCCATCTCGGCAACAAGCAACGGCAGTCCCGACGCGTCCTCGATCTCCGCTGGCACTGTTGCACCGTCGAAATCAGAGCCCAGCGCGACACCATCCTCGCCAAGCATTTCCAACAGGTAATCGAGATGCCCGATCATTGTCTCAAGCTTTGTGTCCTTGCGGGCATGGTCGCCATCGTCGCGCAGAAAGCCGACCGCGAAGTTGAGTCCGACAAGCCCACCCGATTCCGCGATGGCGTCAAGTTGGTTCTCGGTGAGATTGCGCGGCGTGGGCGAAAGCGTGTGAACGTTGGAATGACTTGCAACCAGCGGCTTGTCGGTCGTCCGCGCAACATCCCAGAAACCCTTTTCGTTGAGGTGGGAAAGGTCGATCACAAGACCCCGCTTGTTGCATTGCCGGACCAGTTCGATGCCCTTATCGGATAAGCCTTCGCCGTGATCGGGCGAGCCGGGAAAGGTAAAGGGCACGCCATTGCCAAAGACATTGTTGCGGCTCCAGGTAATACCGATCGAGCGCAGGCCGCGTTCATAGAGCGTGTCGAGCGCCTCAAAATCGGGATCTATGACCTCAGCGCCTTCGATGTGATAAACCATCGCCATGGCGCCTGCATCCATCGCCTCACGAATATCGGCTGCGCTTTTGCAGAGCCGAACGGAACCGCCGCTGGCAGCAATCAGCGCATCACCCTTGTCCATCATCGCGTAGGTGAACTGCTCGGCCCGTTCGCGATCGATTGGGTCTCCCATCGTAGGCTTTCTGGGAATACCGTTGATCGAGTTCTCCGGATTGGGCGTGAACATGGCGAAAAGCCCACCAGCAAGGCCGCCCTTTTTGGCCTTTGTCATGTCGATGTGGTAGCCGTCGCACTCCCCTAGGAAATCGGGCGCCTTGCCCTTGCCTTCGTCTTCTATCAGACGCAGCAGCGTATCATTGTGGCCATCGAAAATCGGGTACTGAGCCTCAAACATGAGCGGAAGAATCCTCTTTGACACGCTCGCACCCTGCACCAGATTTTTAATCCGCGCAAACAGAAGAGGACGCAATTTGCGTCCTCTTTTTAGCAGCCAGATTTATGGTAAATTTTCCCTACCAGCCGAATACGAAACCCAGGCCGGATTGATGGCCGTTTTGCTGCACATGGGCGTTGGTTCCGGTGCCGAACTGGAACAGACCATAGGAATTTCCGTTGCCGTATTGCTCAACAGTCCCGTTGTGGCCGCGACCTTCCTGATGAACGATACCCAGGTTTCCGCGCCCGTCCTGCAGCAGGCCGGCCGCGTTGTTGCTGCCGCGCTGGTTTATTGAACCATTCTGGATGCCATTGACCAAAGCATAAATGCCAAGACCCATCTGCATGGCGCGGGCCTGTTCGGTATTGGCGGGATTGATGCCGATGGAAATCTGGCCGTTGGCCTGTGCAGGCGCGGTCAGGCTCGTCAAACCAAGGGTTGCGACAAGAAGACCTGCGACGAGGGTTTTGGTGATGTTGCGTACCATGTTCCAGCTCCTGAATTCTTTGCCCAAGCTGTTTGTCAGCCGATGAAGTGACTATGACCCGATGCGCCTGAACCGAGCCGGAAGGCTCCATTTATCTACGGTTAATCTTGCAGGCATTCACGGTACAAAAGGGAAAAAGGGCCTCAGAAACCTGAAGCCCTTTGTCATTTTCGATATTCTGATTTTGTCACTCAGCGTGCTCCGCTGACACGCCCGCCGCATTCGTGAGTTTGCCCATTGGCATCGACCTTCAGACTGACATCATAAGCACTGGCGCCGCCCAAATTCATCCGGCCAAGGCTGAGAATTTCACCTGCCTGGGCGCTGAAGCCGCCCCCCTGATTGATATTGGTGCTATTGCCACCGCCAGCGCTTTTCACCGAAAGGCTGTATTGTCCGTGCGTTGCGCCATCGGCCCGATAGATTGCTTCGATACCAAGCGAGCCATTATGGGGCGTCGCAATCACGTCGCAGTGAGACGCCGCCTTTTCTTCCAGAATGGAGTGCGCCTGACTTACACTGGCGACGCCGACGATTGCGGCAGCTGCTCCGGCAATGGAAATCGCATAGGCCAGATGTTTTTTGCTTTGTGTAGCCATTTCTCGGAACTCCTGTGTCGGTTTTGCCGGAAAGGACGGTCTCCTTTCCGGCCTGTTGGCGCTCATGGCTGGTTAGCGGCAGGTCTGCACGAAGGCAGCGACATTGCCTGAACCGCCCTGGGAGACGTTAGCCGAGCAGTTTTTGCCGACCTGAACGCCGGCGGCGATGTTGCCGTTACCGTCCTGGGTCAGAATGGAGGTGTGATTATCGCCGAACTGGCCAACACCTGCGGCGTTGTTGCGGCCGTTCTGCCGGATTTCGGAATTGTTGTAATTGCCATCCTGACCGGTGGCAGCGGTGTTGCGGCGACCGCGCTGTTCGCTGACGGCCTGATTGTACCAGCCGTTCTGCACCACGCCGATATTGTTGCGGAAGCCGGTCTGGCTGCCACCGGCGGAATGGCCGAAGCCCCACTGGTGAATAAAGACATCGTTTGCAGTTGCAGGAACTGCGGAAAAACCCATTACAGCGACGAGTACTGCCGAGATCAAACCCTTGCGTGCCATGTTCTCTCTCCTGATCCTTCTGGGCTTTTGCCCGTGTTGCGTTAGAACACGATCAGGTTTAGCGGCAGGGTTCCGAACGCGCCCTGAAGGGCGCATTCAGAATTGGTTCATGTGGCAGAATCTTCTTCAAGCCACTAATATTTATGTGTATTTAGTTTTCACCTAGCTCGCGCGACGTGTTTTCAACCCATTGAGTTTATCGATGGCTTGCGCGCCAGCCGTACCGGAAAGCGGGGTCGAGGACTTTGCGGCAGGGCGCCGCCCTTCGGGCTGGAACGGCGCGTATTCGGGCCGCACAAGATCGAAAAGGTTCACATCGCCTCGCCACGCGCTCATCATATAGACCATGGCTGAAGGGTGGACGTCCTCAAACAATTGCGCAAACTCGGCAAGTGTCTTGGAGCGGTCCGCATCGTGACTTGTCGCGTGGATCAGGACCTTGAGCCCGTCATAAGATGTGCAACCAAAGGCCCGCAACACGACGAAAAGGGCGGCCCCGCTGGTATCATGGGCGATTTCGCCACAGCGGATTTCGTCAAGCCCGGTCACTTGCTTGAGCAAATGCGTGATGCGCGGACGGCGATTGTCGGACAACAGCTTCATAAGCGCCGTCGTGAACTCATTGGTTGCAACCGATATATGCTCGAATGTGCGCATCATCGGCGCCTGCGGCATCCGCCTGTGCGCGTAAGCGCGCAAAGTCTTGAGGCGCCCGGCTTCGGGCAGATCGAAAAAGGCCGGGGTCAAAAGCGCGGCATCGAAATCGTCGCGCTCGGAGAGCAGCCTTGCCACCTCGTGATCCATATGCGCGGAGCGGGTCAACGCGCTCAGATACGCGCCCTTGGGCTCGATTGCTGTGTTTGCGGCCAGCGCGCGATAGATCTTGCGGCTGTTGATAGGGAATAGGCGCGCCAGCGTAGTATTGGTAAGGTCCGGGCGCTGAGCGAGCGCAGCCAGCACATCCTTGTCGCCCTTGTCGATAAGGCGCATCACAATTTCTTCGGAAATCGACTTGGTACCAATCAGGTAGTCGTTCAGCGCAGTGCCAAGGTGGTCGATCACAAGCGCTTCAAGTTCCGGCGTAAGATTGTCTGCGGTTGCCAGCGTCAGCGCTGCCTTGCTGCGTGCGGATGGCGCGGCATTGGGAAACAGGCGTTGCGCGAGTGCCTCGAACTGCTCGATTTCCGAGCGCAGAGGGCGTGGGCGCTTGGCGAACGCATCGCAGGCCGCGACAAGCAAGGTATTGGCCCGCTCGACGCCGCCGGTCTCTACCAATAACTGAAATGTCTCATACGGCTGAAAGCCAATCATGGGCGACTCATTTTCGAGTTCAATTCAATTGTCGCCACTATTTCTCACAATTCGTTAGCGGACTATTAACCTTGACGAATTCTTAATGGGGCCGATCAAGAGCGATTGCGCGCCGGAATCCCGCACTGATTCCCTTTGGCTCGGGGTCGCTTTGATACGATGAGAGGTCACAATGGGTATGCTGCTTAGATTCAGTCCCAAGCCCAATCGATCAGCCAGCCGTTCAATTGCGACTGGCGCACCGATGGGCAAGGTCTTGCTGTTTACCGGCATCCGTTACGAGCGCGGCAAGGCACCGGCCACCGCAACACCGGAAAGCACTGCACGCCGCCGACGCAAGGGCTGAATAGAAATTGACCATGACTATTGATCGCGGCATCAAGGCCGCAGCAATTCTTGTTGTGTTTGCCGCTAGCCTGGGCGCTTGTGCCCGGCCGACGGGAGATTTCGGTCGCGCGGCGCCGAGCGTCATGCACGACCAGATCATGCCAACCATCGGCGCTTCACAGGCGCGCGGGCGCGGCGAGCCGGTTTCCAATTTCAACCAGACCGATCAGGAACGTGAAATGCACGATCGGGTCTGGCGCTTTCTTATTGCCCCGCATACCAAGGACTGGTTCTACGACACGGCGGTCGAGCTTCAGCGTACGCGGCTGACCGGAGCCACCGACATCAGTTTCAATCCTGACCGCTACTACAATCACCTGCGCTCAAGCGCCTTTGCGTCCTCTCGGATACGCTATCGCGCTGTCGGCAACGACATCGATATGGATCTGGCAACGATCCCGGCCACGTTCATTGCCATTTGCAACGTGATCGAGGTGGACCGTCAGCGCGGCATCGCCGTGTCCAATGTCGGCACACCCGAGAATGCCCAGCAAGCTGCCGCCCGAAAATGGGAAAACGATCAGAAAATCGCATGGTTCACGCGGGCGCTGGACTATCGGTATCAGGCCTACTCAATGGCGTTGGATCGCCTTCTCGTCGAAACCCCGCATGAAGAAGCCCGCATCGTCGATGAAAAACTGGCAGCACTTTCCCATTATGTGCGTCGCGCGAAGGCTCGTGACTTCTGTGGTGGCGGCTCGGGGGCGATTGTCAGCAAGAACGCGCCCATTCCCTCTCGGATCGAAAATGGACCGGTTTACCGCAAATAGAGCCTACCGGATCGTCAGGCACCGCAATTCATCGAGGACGCGAACGTAGCGCGCGCGCATGGCGCCATGCGCGGGAGCAACACGCAGGACCACAAATATCTCGTCGGTCGGGGTCTCAACGATCAGCATGCCTTCCTCGATCTCGAAGCGCTGTTCGGCCAAGAGCCGCGTCTGGGACGGGTTGAATATCCCCATATCGAGATAACCGCTCGAGCCCGACCGGTTTGTGGTCGAATAGATGACATGCCCCTGCCTGTTGAAGATCGCAACCGACCAGAAGCCAATCGGCAACTGACCGTTCACAACGCCAGGACCGTTCTGGAGCGAAAGCTGGCACACGCCATAAACCAGTTCGGGGTCCAGCCCCAGCGGATTGGGCTCGCCAGCCGCTATCGCATCGATCACCACAACATTTTCGTGCGCATTCAGTTCGCCGAGTCGCGTTGCAAGATCGCGCGATGCCATATCCGGCAGCGTCAGGATCACGACGAGGTGGATCAATCCACCCAGGATGACGCCAAACAGCACCCATAAGAGAAACCGTGCCATCAGCAGGCCTCCCGCGTAATCTGCGGCATTTCGGAAATCGTTGAAGTCCCACCGGAAAATATCGCAGCGTCATAAAGCGTCAGCGTCAGCCAGAACGGCCCACGACCGGCCGTCTCCAGCCAATTTCCAGCCGCGAGCCGCGGCCCGATTGCAGCATTGATCGATCCGTCCGCACCATAGGCAATGCGTTCGCTGTGCAGGGCCGCCTGCCCATCCGGCGCTGCCATCAGCGTGCCGTCCTCGTCCGTGGCGACAATGGTCCAAAAGCTTGCCCCCGGCACCCTGCCCGTCAGCCGGTAGTTGCAGGCGAGGTCAAGCGGCTCACCTTCGTTGTCGGCAAAGGCGGTGAACTGGATACCTTCGGCCTGCCCCAGTTGCATCAATCCGGCGCGCGCCAGGTAGGCTCGCGAATAAGGATCTGGCACAGGTTGCCCGATCTGTGGCCAACCGGCCCATGGCCCTTCCCGCACGGCCCCGAATATACGCCCGTCCGTCAACGCATAATAGCTTGCGCCAAAGCCGATAGCGATGGCGACCGCAAGCATGGTCAGCAGACGAAAGATGAATCCCAAGACCTATAGACTCTCACTGTCCCAAGCAACGGGCGCACTGGCCTGATCGATATTTTCAGTGCCGCGCACCTGTGCCTGACGCATTTTCTCTGTCAGATCAAGCAGCTTGATTGCGGCCGCCGGGGCAAGGCTCGGTGGTCGCTCGGCGCCAGTCTCCCCGTCTTCATCGCCATCGGCCTGAGCGATGATGAAGGGACGCGGCTCCATCTCGACGCCAAAGAGCGGCTTCACTTCGATATTTGTATGGGCATATTCCATGAATTTCTGCCAGCTTTGTGCAGGTAGCCGCCCGCCGGTGAGCCCGACTGTCGAACGATAGTCGTCGTTTCCGTACCAGACAGCAGCGACATAATTGCCCGAGAAGCCCACATACCAGGCGTCGCGATGCGCGTTGGTGGTGCCGGTCTTGCCCGCCGTGGGCACACCTTCCACAACCGCCCGTCCGCCCGTGCCGCCATAATTGACCGCATGGAGGATATCGTTCATTGCGAGCGCGACCTGCTCATCGAGCAGCCGCACGCGGTTCCGGTCGGGATCGGCTTCATAGATGACCTCGCCCCGGAGATTTGCGATGCGGGTAACGCCGAAGGCCGTCGCCTGGTAGCCGCCATTGGCAAAGACGGCATAGGATGAGGCCATGTCGATAACGCTGACCGAAGCCACGCCCAACGCCAGTGAGCGCGTTACGGGAAACTCGTTGCGAATGCCGAGCCGATGCGCCATTTCGGCAATCGGCTCGCGGCCCGTCTGGGTGGACAGGCGCACGGGTACGGTATTGATCGAGGCCGCCATGGCCGCGCGGATAGTGGTCGAGCCGCGATAGGAGCGGCCATAATTCTGCGGGCACCAGTTGCCGATACAGATGGGCGCATCCGAAATGCCAGTCCGTGGTGTGATGCCCAGCATCTCAAAAGCCGTCGCATAGACAAAGGGCTTGAAGGCCGAGCCCGGCTGGCGGGTCGAAGCTGTCGCCCGGTTATACTGGCTCTGCCCGTAATCGGTGCCCCCAACCATCGCCCGCACCGCACCATTGAGGTCGGTTACAACCATCGCGCCCTGCGAGACGTTAAATGCCGCGCCTTCCTCGCGCAGCACGGAAATGATCGAGTCTTCGGCATGCCGTTGCAATTGGGGGTCGATTGTCGTGCGCACGATGAAACCGACTTCATTGCTGTCGCCCACGATCCGCTTGGTTTCCAGAAAGGCCCAATCGAGAAAATAATTTGGCGAGTTTATCTCATGGGACCGGTCGATCGCTTCAGCAGGGCGGCGGCGTGCGCCAGTGACCTGCCCTTCGGTCAGATAGCCGGCATTGACCATGTTGGAGAGCACCACATTGGCGCGGCCACGTGCTGCCGCCAGATCGATATGAGGGGCAAAGCGCGTTGGCGCCTTGTAGAGTCCTGCGAGCATAGCTGCTTCGGACAGCGAAATATCCTGCACCGGCTTGCCGAAATAATACTCGGCTGCCGCCACCACCCCGAAATTGCCCCCGCCCATATAGGCGCGGTCGAGATAGAGTTTTAAGATTTCATCCTTGCTGTAGTTGGCCTCCAGCCAGAAGGACAGGAAAAGTTCCTTGATCTTGCGTTCGATGGTGCGCTCGTTGCTCAGGAACAGATTTTTGGCCAATTGCTGGGTTATCGATGAGCCACCCTGCAAACTGGTATCGCTCTGGGTGTTGGAGACGAGCGCGCGGAAGGTTCCGATCACATCGATGCCGAAATGGTCATAAAAACGACGGTCCTCAGTCGCGAGCGTTGCGTTCACCAGATAGTCGGGAATGGCAGATAGCGGAATGGAATCATCGGCGCGGATGCCGCGCCGTCCGATTTCATTGCCATAACGGTCAAGGAAAATAACCGAATAGTCCTCTGCCCGGTTGAACTCGCCCGATGCCGTTGCATCCATGGCCGAGAGCGCAAAGGCCGTCATCAGGACCGCGCCGATAGCGGCAAAGCTGAAGCCGTCCGAGGTCAGTTCGACGAAAATGCGTTTGAATCCGCGCACGGCAAAGATGGAGAAAAAATCCTGCAGGCGGATATAAAATCGCCCGAAGGCCCGAAAGCTGTCATAAAGAGCGGAATCGAGAGCAGCATCGGCCTCCAACAGGCGGGAATTGCCTTTGGAGCGCTTTTGCTTGGTGTAAAAAGGGTCCTGCTGCTTGCTCATTGGTCCTGACGCGGTGAAGAGAACCTTTCCCTATCTTATTGCAAGTAAAGGGTTTAGGTCATCACAATTATATGTATCTCATGCTGCCACAGCGTTAATTACGGGTAGAAACATGTCCTGGTGGGACGAAAAGCCGCTTTCGGCCATGAATGACGAGGAATGGGAAGCGCTGTGCGATGGCTGCGGCAAGTGCTGCCTGCTGAAACTTGAAGATGAAGACAGCGGAGAGATCTACACCTCCGACGTCCGCTGCAAGCTGTTGGACGGCGACACATGCGCTTGCATCGATTATCCCAACCGCCAAAAAATTGTGCCCGACTGCATCAAGCTAACGCCTGAGAAGACGCTGGAAATCAAATGGATTCCGACAACCTGCGCCTATCGCCGCCTCGCGGAAGGCCGGGGCCTTGCCTGGTGGCACCCGCTTGTTTCCGGCGACCCCAACACTGTGCATCTTGCCGGCGTATCAGTACGGGGCCGCACCATTGCCGAAGCGGATGTCGACACCGACGACTGGGAGAGCCATATCGCCGATTGGCCCCATTGGGAACCCGAAGACTGATCGGCACCCTTATCGCCTGCGTACTTGACCTGATCTGTGAGGTGCAAGCCAATGGCAATATCGGAGTCAAATCAGGGCCTTGCCGTCGTAATCGGCAGTTCTGGTGGGATTGGACGGGCGCTTGTCGATGCGTTACGTGACGCAAGCCGGTTCAATCACGTCCTGGGATTTTCGCGTTCCAGTTCGCCGGCGATCGATCTTGCCGACGAAACAATGATCGCGTCTGCGGCCACTTATGCCGCCGGGCTGGGGCCGATCCGCCTTCTGATCTGCGCAACCGGCTTTCTTCACGGCGATGGCTTTGAGCCGGAAAAAAGCCTGCGCCAACTCGATGCCCGGCATATGGCGAAGGCTTATGCGATAAATGCTATTGGCCCTGCCCTTGTTCTGAAGCATTTCGCACCGCTCCTGCCGCGGCAAGGCCGCTCAGTCTGCGCTCTGATTTCAGCCAAGGTTGGCAGCATCTCGGACAACCACTTGGGTGGTTGGCACAGCTACCGCGCGTCCAAAGCCGCTCTTAACCAGATCGTGCGAACCACGGCCTTGGAATTGGAACGGAGTAAACCGGATGCCATTGTGTTTGCGCTTCATCCGGGCACGGTAGAAACCCGATTGTCTCGGCCCTTCTCGAAAACCGGTCTCGACGTCCAGTCCCCCGCACAAGCCGCGCGCGCCATTCTCGATTGCGCTGAAAAAGTCCAACCGGAGGACAGTGGTAAATTTCTTGACCGAACCTATTCACCGCTGCCGTGGTGACGTCCTACTGTTCGATGATATCGACGCCCACATCGCTGTTTCTGGTTTCGACCGCGAGCACCCATAGGTCGGGATCGAAGTCGGTTTCCCGCCGGATGCGATCCATGATCGTCAGCGGGTCCTGACGGTCGTAGCGGACAACGAATTTGCGTTCGCCGTGACGCTCGCCAAGGACGGCTGACGAAGCTGGCACCATCAGCGTGCGCGTACCGTTAAGATGATCAATCTCGATCCATATCTGGCCGGCTATAGGGTCGCCTCTGCGCGCGACAACGCACAAATTACCCAGGTCGTTATGGCGCCGGACAAAGGCCGCGCACCAGATATCGCTGCGCAATTGGTCCATGATGATCGGCCTTGTGCATAAAAATTGAAGCGACAGACAAAGCGTGTCCAGGAAAAGTGTAAACGGTTTTCCGGTTCGGACACGCGACAAAACAAGAAGTTAGGGCAAGTCTGCGATTCAATGAAAAGCAGACTTGCCCTAGCCCTACATGTAGGCGCCAGCAGCTTCAAGCATGTCGACAAGATCGAGTGTCACTTCGCCGGTCGGGCGGTAGTTGTGGAAAATCTGGAACTGCCGGATCGCACGCGCTGTCGTTGCATCGGCTACGCCATTTACGGGCGCCTGCAGGAAGCCAAGGCGGTTCAGCCCCCGCTGAACGGTACTGACAAGATCCCGGTCGCGCGATGGTGGAACAGCTTGTGCGGCCTGTTCCTGATTCAGCGGATTTAGGCTCATCACCGTCTCGGTAATCGAAGGGGTCGCGGCGGTTTCCACCCGTTCGGGCATCGGTTGGCTCTCTTGCGCTCTTGCTTCGTGCCCCGTGGCAGGCTCGCTGTCCTCGATCAGCGCACCAATATCGCCCATTTGCGCCATGCCGACCATATTGGTCTGCGCGGACGGATCAAACAGCGGAGCTGCGGACTGCTGTTGCTGAGGCTGGGCCTGCGCCTGCTGTTGAGCGGGCTGCGGCGGCACGGGCGCTTGCTGCTGGGTTGCAGCGCCGTTTTGCGCGCCGTTAAGGGGCGCCCGTCGAACCGCATCGAGCACCTGGGGCGAAGCCGCGCCAGTGCGCGGCATATCGAACCGGCTTTCAAACGCGCGGATGGCGTCGGCGGTCTTGGGACCGTAAAAACCATCGATGGTGCCGTCGAACAGTCCCAGCGCCTGCAACTTTTGCTGCAGTTCGGCAATATCGGCATTGCCTACCGAACGGCTTTCCTGGGGCTGCACCGGTGCCGTCTGGGCCTGCGGTGTCGGCTGGGCGGCGGGTGCCGATTGCGTCGTCAGTCCCTCGGGCCGCTCGACCGGTTGCACCACAACGGGCTCTACCGGGGGCGGCGTGTTTATGCGCGAACCTGCATCGCCGCTGACAAAGAGCGGTGCAGGGTGGCGGGCATCCTGCATGAACAGAGCATTGGCGCCGCCCATCAGAGTCAGGCCGGCGACAAGCACGATACCAGAGGTCGCCATGGGTGCCTGAACGAACCGTTCAACGCACCAACGCACCCCTGCGCCCGCCAGAGCGGCGAGCGCCGAACCCAGAGCAAGAGGAATATGGGCAACAGAACCTGTGGTCATTTTGCGGCGCTTTTTCTTTCGTCTTCCAGCCATTGTGTTTCATCGTCGCTGGCTTGAGGGGGATGCAGGTGTTCGATACTGGCGGCAGGTCTGCGCCCGGCCGGTCCGTCTATGGGCAAAAGGATGGAAATCGTTGTCCCCTGCCCCACTTCCGAAAAGACGTGGAACTGGCCGTCGTGCAGGGCCACCAGTCCCTTCACGATCGACAGGCCAAGCCCGGTGCCTTCATAGCGGCGCGCCAGTCCATTCTGCGCCTGAAGGAAGGGCTCACCTATCCGGTCGATGGTTTCCGCGCCCATGCCGATGCCGCGGTCGCGTACCGAAATGTTGAGCATCTTGCCCTGCCGTTTCATCGACAGTTCCACTATCCCGCCATCATGGCTGAACTTTGTGGCATTTGACAAAAGGTTGATCAGGATCTGGCGGCAGGCGCGTTCATCGCCAACGATTTGAGGCAGGTTGTCGGGGACAAGGGCCTTGATCGAAATGTTACGATCCCGCGCTGCCTTGTCGACGATCTGGCAACAAGGCTCGACCATGCTGCCGGGGTCGAACAATTCGGCGTGAACCTCGAACTTGCCCGCTTCGATCTTTGACATATCGAGCAGCATGTTGACCACATCGAGCAGGTGATGCCCGCTTTGGCTGATTAATTCGGCATATTCCTTGTGCGCTGGTGTCAACTGCCCGCCGATATTGGCCTGCATCATGTCCGAGAAGCCGACGATCGCATTGAGCGGCGTGCGCAATTCGTGACCGATTGTCGCCAGGAAGCGCGACTTGGCCTCAGAGGCTTCCTCGGCGGCCATGCGGGCTGTGTTGATTTCCGATTCGGCATTCTTGCGCTTGGAAATGTCGCGCAGGATTCCGAGTACCTCATAGGTTTGCTCGGCATCGGTCTCGTCAACGACCGGCGACAGGCTGACCTCGACCCAGAGATAATCCGCACTGGCGCCCGGCTTGCTCGTGTCCCGGCGCATTCTGATGTCGAGCGCAGCATGGAGTCCGCGCGTACGCGCGTCGGAAAGCGCTGCCATATAGGCGGGCCGATCCATGACATGGATGCGCTCGAACAGTCCGTTGCCATCGAGTTCGAAAGCCTTGCAGCCCAGCAGCCTGGATGCGGAGCGCGACAATTGCATCATCGCGCCGTCGGCATCGTAACGCACGACCGCATCGCGGAAACTTTCGATCAGAAGGTCGAAGGTTTTCATCTGATTGCGCGCGGCAGCGGCAGCGGCAAAATTGAGCCGATTGGTGATGACGGCGATCACCATCACCGCTGCCGCATAGACGGTGACAGCAATGAACAGCCAGCCATTTTCAGTCTGCGTAAAGGGACTGGGAATCAAACCCGCGGTATGGAGAAAACTGGCAGCCAAGCTCGAAACCGGCACGGCCCAGGCCCAGCGCCGGTAGCGGCTTTGCGAGGTCAGCATGGCATATAGGGCCGCCATCAGACCCAGTGCCAAGCCAAAGTCGAACAGTGCAGGGTCCGTTAAGGTTAGCACGACGCTCATGCTGGCGATTGCCAGAACGTGGCACAACACCTGACCTTCGAGATTTTTCCGCTGGTGAAACACCAACGCGGCAGCGGCGCAGGCAAGCGCGGCACTGGCAGCGATAACCGGCATTGCGGCGCCGTACACCAGAAAATAAAGCGCGACCGGATAGGCGATCGCGGAAGCCGCCAGCATGATCATCGTGGTGAAGAACAGGGCCTGCCCGCGCAGCACGTCAGGCCGCGATGCCGCCCATTGCGGGGCTGCCAGAAACGTCCGAACTTTCGCTGCGGCAAATGGGTTACGCATAAACTACTCTACTCTAGCGCGACGGGAATCGCCCGCGCGTCTGGGGTATGGCCCCGGTATTGGCGCCACATTTTCACTCAAGCCCTAAAACACCCTTAAGTGTTTGGTCCTGAGACGTCGATTGGGCCGGTTTACGCCTGTCGGAGGGCGACAAACTGGCTTTAGCGTAAACAGATTCTTGCATAACGACCCGTTTCCGCATTGCTTCGAATTTCGATAAAATTTGAGATAAATTCGCGCTAAATCCGCCTTACAGCTTTTAGAATTGACCTCTATCTTCAGGACCAGACATCCAAGTCCGGTGCTGAAAGGCTCACAATGTTTCTGGTTCGCTCCGCATTCTGGCTCACCGCCGCATGGCTCGTAATTGCGCCTGCGCATCACGATTTCAGTGCGACCGCTGACGCTGCCGGCGCCGAGATCGTTAAGGGCGGACAAGCCCTTATCAGTGCCGGGCTTTCCAGAGCTCCGGAGTGCGCGAGCTTTGAATGTGCCGCTGGCCGCGCGATTCTTGAAACTGCGATCAACCAGCCGGCACAGGTGCCACAAATTGCACCACAACCTCATCTTACCGTTGCTGCTTCGCCCGTTCAGGCGCCGGTGCCTCCAAGGCGCCCCGACTGGGCAAGTTAGGACCAGAAGGGTCCGCCCGGAGCCGATAATAGTTCTGCCCATGCGGGCTCCGGATATGGCCGCAAACCTTCGACAAGCGTTTGCGGCCCTTTTTTTCCTCGGCGCGATGGCCTAAATAGCGCTTATGAACACGCCAGACGCCTTTACTGAAATTGCCGACAACCTCTCATTTCTCGACGATTGGGAGGATCGCTATCGCTATATCATCGAGTTGGGCCAGGCCCTGCCCGAGATCACCGATGCCGAACGCAATGCGGATAACAAGGTGCATGGTTGTGCCTCGCAAGTCTGGCTGGTCACACAGGCCAGCGAGGCCAACGGACAAACCGTCCTCACCTATCGGGGCGATTCCGACGCCCATATCGTGAAGGGGCTCGTTGCCATTTTGCTCGCGCTCTATTCCGGGCGTACGGCGCGGGACATTGCCGAAACGGACGCCCTGCCCATTCTCGATTCGATCGGGTTGCGCGAGCACCTGTCCACCCAGCGCTCGAACGGGCTTGCGGCAATGGTCAAGCGCGTGCGCGCCGACGCGCAGGCATTGGCCTAACCAATCTCACTGGGCATTGCGCCCGGTTGTACCCAGAAACGTGTCCCGCAGGTCTCTTGCCCACGCGCCAAAGGGGAAAGCCCCATGCGCGCGGCGGCAAGGTCCAGCGCCAGCCGCAGCACGATCTTGCCGCTGCGCCGTGGCCAGCCATGCAATTGCTCAACATCGTGAATGCCCATGTCATAGCCGCAAATGTCGCGCAGAACGCTTTGACAGTCGCGCGGCAGATCGGTGAGCAGGCTTTCGAGCCGCATACGGGCATCGATCGCCATATCGCTCACGCTATCTCCATTGCCCCGCAGGCCGGAAACTTTCGGCCCATAGCGCATTGTGACATTCTGCCGAATCTGCGCCTTTTCAAACAACCGGTGAATACGCAGCGCTGCTTCCATCTGATGAGACGCCAGAAAACGTGTTTCGTTCTTGCGCGCTCGTGCGAGTACGGCAACCGCAGGCAACGTGCGCGCCAGCGCCTCGGCTTGTGCCTCAATGCCCATGGACGCGCTCCAACTGCGAATTATAAGAGCATGGCGCGCGGCGAACCGTCGCAAATCCAAGTATCGCTTTTTCCAGTAGCGCAATTTCCCGCTCGGTTGCAGGGTCGTCACGCATGTCCTCGACAACGGCACACGCATGGGCAACCGTGGTACGATCCCTGCCGAAGTACCGGCCGACATCGGTCATGCTGATCTCGAGAAGCACATGGCTAAGATACATCGCTATTTGCCGTGCGACCGCCACAGGTTTTCGGGAGCGCGAATGGGTGAGAATCGCCTCGTGCCGCACGTTACGGTGACGCGCTACAATCGCAACAATTCTGGCACATGCCAGCGTGTGGTCGTTCGGCATCGCGGGATCGGTTTGCCGGAAACTCGAATAAGTCTGCACTGTCATAGGACCACTCTCTCATAAATAGGATATAATTCCTAATTATATACGTGACAAAAGTGGTTGATTCCGATAAGACAGAACGGCGTGACAGGCCGGTGTTAAAAGATGAGGGAGAAGTCGAGGCGCTCGTCCGGTTTCTCGTTTCTGCATTAGAGGCAGCGGACCCGGATGCGTTTATTATGACGCCAGTAGATGGCGAACGAACGGCTATCGATGGCAGCTTCGACCTTTTTGAGGTCGTAGCTGCATTCCGAACGAAGGTTACATCTTCGGTTCAGGAGGGCTCAAAGGCTGTGTAAACGAGGCCGCGAATCTCTTGAAGCTGCGCTAAGGATTTTTCGCTGATTTCGCACGAGAGAACTTTGCCTCCGAATGTCGTGGTATAGGCTCGGCCCATTAAAACGTCTTGCAACATTAGGGAGGACTCATTGCCGATTTTGAAATCATTCCCCCTGTACGGTCCGGCAACGGCGTGTTTTCTGGTTTGCTCAATTTGAAAAAACTCGGCCAAATGGGTCGCGGCATGTCGGGTCCCTTCAAACCGGGGGAAATGTTCGGTCATTTTCTGATTGATGGTCTTAAACCGCTTTTGGATATCGTCGGACCAGTAGCCAGGGACACACTTCATTCCGGCGTTGATGGCGCTCACCGTTTTCCCAAAGTGGAAGATATTTAGAACCCCGTCACGGGCCGCAGCAAGGGTCCAAGTCATAAGCCGTAGCCGCGCTTCGTCTTGGGCTTTCTTTTGCAACCAGTATTCAGGATTCGTAGAAAAATCTCCTTCGGGCACCACAATTGAGGCCTGCTGGGCCTCTACATGATCAAATAACTCGACGTCGTGCTGAAAGTGTTTCTCGTAAGCGCGCAGCATGCTAAAATTTTCACGCACCTCTCTCGCGGCCTCCGCAAACTCTTCTGGCACGCTTGGAAAGCGAACATGAGAATACTCGGGAATAAATGACATTGGCCCCTCCTAACAAGAGCGAAAGTTCTGGAGCAACCGACGAGCAAGAAACCGCGCGTCGTCGCGACAACGCTCTGCGCCGCGCTCTAACCACGCCGCCAAATCCGAAGACTAGCGGTAAGGAAGACAAGAGTCAGGACGAAAAAGGAAAGCCCGGTGATTGACCGGGCCTCTTTTTAGCGCGTCGTTTGCGCAGTAGCTTTGCCGCCTTCTGCTTAGGCGTAAGAGGCCGCACTAGCTTGATGATACATCAGGCGCTTTCCAGCGGCCCCGCGAAGGGCGTCTTCTGCCCGCTCCCTATCGCTGACCTTAAGGGCAGCGCGGCGATTGTAGCGGAAGTCAAATTCGGCAAGATAATGATGAAGGTGCTTTTCAGCGCAATGCTGATAGACCCCCCGCATGCCGCGTTTGAACACAGAGAACACGTTTTCGATGGTGTTGGTGTGGATAATCCCGCGCGCATATTCCTTGGCGCTGTGGTTCACCGTCTCATGGCCAGCATATTCCTTGCCGGTCTCGGTATAGAGGCGGCTTTCGTCTGTGTAGAGCGTTGAGGTGCGCGGGGCATTGGTGAACAGGATATGCTGCACCGTGGCCTTGGTTGCGTCCTTGACGTGGAACATGCGGGCACGTCCGCCGCGCTCGACAAGAGCAACAACGGTCATCTTGCGGCCACCGGGCTTGCGCTTGAGGTAAGGACGCCCCTTGCGCTGCGGTGACATGGACTGATCTTCACGCTTGCCGATGTAGGTCTCGTCGGCTTCCACGGTCTTGCCTTCGCCACCAATGGGGCCGGACGATGCAACGTCCTCTTTCATGGCCTCACGAATGCGGTGAGCCATGAACCAAGCGGTTTTGTATGTAACGCCGAGCATGCGGTGCAACTGGTGTGCGCTCATGCCCTTCTTGCTCGATGCATAAAGGTGAAAAGCGAATACCCATTTGTGCAGCGGAACCTTTGACCGTTCCATGACCGAACCAACCGTCACGGTGAACTGACCCTTGCACTCATTGCAGTAGTGTAGCCCTGAGCGGTGCGACTGCTTCCGACCGTCGACCTTTGCAATCTTGCCCTGATCGGTGTTGCCGCAATGCGGGCAGTTAGGACCATGCGGCCAGCGGATCGCCTCAAGGTGCGCGCGGGCTGCGTCTTCATCGTGAAAGATCGGGTCTGTGAAAGTGGTCATGGCTGCTAACTCCTTGACCCTTTGTCGCTTATCAGCCCACTTTTGTCAAGTATATAATTAGAATATAATTCCTATAACCGATGTGGACCTGACGGGGATAAGTCATTGCAAAAAGTTTGCGTACTGCACGGTAAAACAAAAACAGCCGCCCGATGGGCGGCTGAAAAACGTCATGCTATCAAGCGTTTGAAGCCAGGCGGAAAGGGCTCCCCCTGCCCTTTTTGTGGGCTGAGCTCAGCTTGCCTTGCGGCCCAAGCCGTTGTCCTTGGCCAGTTTCGAGCGCGTTGCCGAATAGCTTGGCGCGACCATCGGATAATCGGCGGGCAAACCCCATTTCTCGCGATATTCTTCCGGAGAGAGGTTGTAGTGCGTGCGTAAATGGCGCTTGAGGGATTTGAATTTTTTCCCGTCTTCAAGGCACACTATGTAATCGGGCGTAACCGATTTACGAACTGGAACAGCAGGCTTCTTGTCTTCGACGGGCGCGGCGACTTCTTCAGCCGCAAGTAGCTTGAGTGCGCTGTGTACGTCGGCAATCAGTCTGGGCAGATCAGCAGGACTGATCGCATTATGCGATACATAGGCTGACACGATTTCGGTGCTGAATTCCACCAGGTCAATATCGACCCTCGGTTCCATCGTTTCAGTTGCGGACATTACTTGTCCCTTTCTCTTTGGGGGCGGGTACTCGATTGGAAAGGAATATTGCGCGAAGCGCAGTATCGATGAATTAAAGTTGTTTTTGATACGATTCAAGTATCATGGGACATCTTGTCCAAAGTTTGTTTCGTCACAGTTTAGTTGAATTGCCACCTTTTCCCTCCAGCACATTATAGACTGTGCCATCGTAAGGCTTGTATCCCGCCATATAGGCTGCACGCGACAAAAGATGCGCCGATATTGGGGCCGTCAGCATGAAAAAGACTATACCGACGAATGCGCGCAGAATTACCGCAGTGTCGAAGGACACAAGGGCGATAGCGAGAAAAGCAAGCCCTGATCCGACCGTTCCGGCTTTCGACGCGGCGTGAATGCGCGTGTAGAGATCGGGCAGCCGCAAAATTCCGATAACGGCAACCAGGCTGAACAGCGCTCCGATGATCAGCAAGATACCGGCAAGATAGAACAATGCTTCCACGATCATTTGCGGGCCTCCGGACGGGTATCCTCAGCGGCAGTTTGGCTGATCTGCCAGCGCTGCAGCACAAAACGGGCGAATGCGACAGTGGACAGGAAGCCGACAAGCCCCAGCCCGATGGCTATATCCAGATAAAGCGTCAAACCTGTACGCAACGCGATGACGACGATATAGCCGATCACGATGCCGATCAGCATTTCAAGACCAAGAATCCGGTCTGGAAGGCTTGGTCCTGCGATGATCCGATACATTGCAAGCAGCAATGCAAGCGTCATCAAGGCAAGGGAAACCGTTGTCGCGTGAAAGAGAAACTCTGCGCCGCTCATTGCTCGAACACCTCCCGAATGCGGGCTTCAAAGCCATCGCGGATATTGGCGATCATCTCTTCTTCGTCGCGATATTCCAGAGCATGAACATAAAGATACTTCTTATCCTCGGATACATCGAGGCCCAGGGTGCCCGGCGTTAGCGTCAAAAGGTTGGAAAGCAACGTGATTTCCTGATCCGACTGCACCGTAAGCGGAAATGCAAAAATGGCTGGCCGCAATTGTCCATGCATATTGGGACGGCACACAAGAACCGCCACGCGCCAGGCCGATAACGCCAGTTCATAAAAGAAAAGAGCGCCAAGCGAGATAATGCGTCCCATACGTCGCAGGAAATAGGGCTGATCCACCCGGTCGCGGATGAACATGACCGCCAGTGCCGAAACCGCACCACCGAGCAACAGATTGAGCAGGGTGAACGAGCCGGTTACGGCTGCCCAGATCAAGGCAAGAATGACAACCAGAAACACAAAGGTCATGGTTGGGGTACCTCCGCGAACACAGCGCTAATATAACGATCGGGCGAGAGCATATCCATTGCTGCAATGCCGCCTGCGCTAAAGACCCAATCCGGGAAAAGACCCATACCGACGATCACCGCAATCAACGCCAAGGCAGGCACCATGCCCAGCCGAATCTCATGGGGTGTGAGCAGACGAAGGGTTTCGTTGGCCTGTTCGGACCGCTCGCCTTCATGGCCATTGCGCCAGAAAATATGGGCCCACAGCCGGCTCGCCGCAATCAGGGTCAACAGCGAATTGATAAGCAGCCCGGCCACCAAAAGCCAGTCACCGACCCGGATCGCGCCTTCGACCAGCAGAAGTTTTGGCCAGAAGCCGAGAAACGGTGGCAGTCCGGCAACGGCGAACACGAGGATTATGAAGGCTATCGACAGCAAGGCGCTGGCGCCATAGATGCCGCCCATGAAGCGGATATCGTTGGTGCCGCTCATGCGCTCTACCAGCCCGCCAATCAGATAGAGCGCGGTAAGGGTCAGAATGGAGTGCATTGCATAAATGACCCCGCCACCCACGCCGTGCATGGAATTTATCGCCAGTCCGGCAAACAATACGCCGATGCCACCGATAACCATAAAGCCGATTGCGCGCCGGATGTTGGTCTGCGCCAATGCGCCCAGCGGGCCGAGCACCATTGTCGCCACGGCAATGGCGATAATAGCCGGTTCGAGGAAATCGCGCCCCTCGGGCATGATGAGGACAAGGACACGGTAGAGCGCATAGGCGCCAACCTTTGTCAGCATGCCGCCAAACAGGGCCGAAACCGAAATCGACGGCGTGTGATATGCCGCGGGCAACCAGGCGTTGGCCGGAAAAGCCGCAGCCTTGATGCCGAAGGCAAGCAGGAACAAGGCCGCCACCGAGACCATCGAGCCGAGAGGCATGTCACCAGCCTTTTGCGCGATGTCGGCGACATTGAGCGAACCGGTCAGGCCATAGGTGTAGGCGATCGCAACCAGGAAGAAAGTCGTCGCCAGCAGGTTCAGGAAGCCATATTTCACGGCACCGTCGAGCTGCACCTTGCGTCCGCCCAGGATCAGCAGGCCGAACGAGGAGATCAGCATGACCTCGAACCAGACATAGAGGTTGAAGATGTCCCCTGTCAGGAACGAACCGCAGACACCGCAGAGCAACAGCAGGACCAGCGGGTAGAACCCGAAGCGATGCTCGCGGTCGTCGAGTTCGATCTGCGCATAAAAGATCACCACAAGCGTTGAAAGTGATGCCGCAAGACAGAACAGCGCGCTTGTCATATCGGCCACAAAGGTAATGCCGAAAGGCGGCAGCCATTTGCCCATCGTCATGGCGATTGGGCCGACTTCAAATACGCGCAGCAGAAGGTATATGTTGGAAATTACGACCGCCAGCGTGATGGCAGCGGCAAAGCCCACCTGCGCCGTGCGGTTGCCTCGGAGCATAACCAGAAGACCCGATCCCAAAAGCGTAAGCGCCACGGGCCAGATCAGGATCCAGTCTGCCGCAGGCGTTGCACTTTCGATGAAGTGCGGCGGCAGGTTCAGGGCATCGTAGGATGTTTCGGCAGTCGCCATTGTTGTTACTTGATCCTAGTAGCTGAAAGGTGGGCGTGGAGCGTCTTCGGGTTCGGCGAGCCGCATATTGTCGGTATTGTCCGCATCGAGTTCTTCGTAAGCGCGATAGCCAAGCACCAGAAGGAAGGCGAAAAGCGCGAAACTGATCACGATAGCGGTCAGGATCAGTGCCTGGGGCAGCGGGTTGGCCGAGCCTTCAAGCGGGACATATGTACCGGCAGGAATGATCGGCGGGATTTCCGTGGTCAACCGCCCGATGGTGAAGATCAGCAGATGCACCGCGTTGCCCAGCACCACAACGCCAAGCAGCATGCGGATGATCGATTTGGACAGGATGAGATAGAGCGCAACCGCAAAGAAAAGCGTTACAAGCCCAACAAGTGCGATTTCCATCAGTCTTCCTCCTCGCTGTCTTCCAGACTCAAGGCAATGGTGGCCACCGATCCCACAACCGTCGCATAAACCCCAATATCGAAGATCAGCGGCGTCGAAAGTGCGACCTCAGTGCCTTCCACATGGAAAATCAGCCACAGGCCGGTCAGGAACGGCTCCTGTGCGAACAGGGCAAAAAAGCCTGACAACGCGCCAATGAAAACGCCGAATCCCGCCAGTACGATGGGATGGATAACAAGCGCCTTGCGCGCCTCTTGAACTCCGCAGGCAATACCATAGATCGCCAGCCCGGACGCGCCGATCAGCCCGCCGATAAAGCCGCCCCCCGGCTCGTTATGGCCGCGCAGCAGCACATAAATCGAGAACATGATCATGAGCGCGGCAAGGCCGGGCGCTACTGTTCGGAAAATGACGGTATTCATTATGCGTTCCTCCGCGCGCGCGGCGTTGAAGGTTTCCGGGCCGGCTTGGCCCTCAGGCGGATCAGCGCAAGGATGGCAAGGCCGGCGGCCATGACCACCGAGATTTCGCCCAGCGTATCCACCGCGCGGTAATCGACGAGGATCACGTTGACGATGTTGCGGCCATGAGCGACCGGCGCGCTTGTGGCTTCAAACAGGCGTGTGAGCGTGAGATCGAGATCGGTCTGGAGCACGGACAAAAGCACGAAGGCAAAGCCCGTTGCCGCAGCCAGCGAAACCACGCCATCGCGTAGCGCCAATGCCGGCTCGCGGTGATCGCGCTGATCGAGATGCAGCCGCGTCATCACAAGCGCAAGAATCACGACCGAAAGCGTTTCGACCATGAACTGGGTCCAGATTAGATCGGGAGCGCCAAACAGCAGGAAGATCACAGCTACTGCAAAGCCCTGGATACCAAGCGCAACGATTGCCACCAGACGGGTTTTCGCCACCAGAACGGCTGCAAGCCCGATCACAGCAAAGAGCAGCGCACCCCATTCATAGAATGTGAGGATCGGGAAGTCCGGTATCGAAGGCGCAGTGCCGGTAATCAGCATTGGCAGATAAAGCGTGAGGGCCAGCACCACGAACATCACGAGCGTGTACCATTCGAGCTTGCCGTGATGAAGGAAACGCGTCACCCCGTCGGCGAGCCGGACCAACCCGAACATTGTTGCGTCAAAACCGATATCGAAGGTCCAGCCGATGGCATTGCCCGCCCGGCGCAGGGCACCGCGCACCGCTTCGGCTTTCCAGAACAGCACACCACCCAAAATCCATGTCGCAATCGACGCCCAGACTTTCGGTTCGGTGATCGGGAAGCCGAGATAGACACTGGCGTCCACGGCCTGATTGTAAATTGAGGCGCCGGTCGGATTGAGCACATTGGCATTGATCCAGCCGGTGAACAGACCTGCAATGACGCCCAGAACGCTCAGCACGACCGGCCCGGAATAGAGCGATAGCGAGCCTTCATGCGGCTTGTAAGGCGTCGGCTTGAGCGCCCCGAGGAAGGGCTTGAGCGCGATCAGCAGACCGACGGCCATCATCAGGCTGTTGCCCACGATCAGAACCGCGAGGAACAGGAGGTCCGGCCAGAGTCCCATGGTCATGGCCAGGTACATTTCTTCCTTTGCCAGGAAGCCCAATGCGATTGGAAAGCCGGCCATCGAGATGACAGACAGCAGTGCGGCAATAAACGTAATCGGCATTTTCTCGCGCAGCCCGCCAAGCGCCGTGATGTCGCGTGTGCCAGTGCCATGATCGATGGTCCCGGCGATCATGAACATAGCGCCCTTGAACAGCGAATGCGCACAAAGATATAGGATCGCGCCGAGAATGGCCTCCTTGGTGCCGACACCGATCAGCAACACGAGCAGACCGAGCGACCCCAGCGTCGTATAGGCCAGCATCTGCTTGAGGTCGGTCTGCCGGATCGCCAGCGCGCCGCCCAGAAGCAGCGTTACCCCGCCAAACAGCGTCAATATCCAGAACCAGGGTTCGGTGCCACCCAGCACTGGGTTCATACGTGCCAGCAGATAGACACCGGCCTTGACCATGGTTGCCGAGTGCAGGAACGCAGAAACCGGGGTCGGCGCCTCCATAGCGTTAGGCAACCAGAAATGGAGCGGGAACTGTGCCGATTTGGCGAAAGCGCCACCGATCACCAGCAGCAATGCGATGATATATGCGCCATGGCTCTGCGCCAATCCGGCCGTAGCCAGAAGGCCGGTCAACGAATTCTGCCCGGTCATGGTCGACAGCAGAATGAGTCCTGCGAGCAGCAGCAATCCGCCGCCGCCGGTCACAACCAATGCCTGAATGGCCGCGCGCCGCGCAGCCTGACGCGAATGGTCGAACCCGATCAGCAGGAAGGAGGTGATAGAGGTCAACTCCCAGAAAACGAACAGGGTGAAGATGTTGTCGGCAAGAACCAGCCCGAGCATCGAGCCCATGAACATCAGGATATAAGAAAAGAACCGTCCATGATGGGGATGACCGGCGAGATAGCCGCCTGAATAGATGACGATGAAAGTGCCGATACCCGAAATCAGCAAACCGAAAACAAGGCTCAGGCCGTCGACAAAAAAGGAGAACTCGATGCCGTAGGATGGTATCCACGGCAAGGCTGCGACAACAACATTATTGCCTGAAACCGGTTCGATAAAGCCGAGCAGCATGATAAAGATACTCAGGGGCACGATGGCGAGAATCCAGCCGGCCAACTGGCCAGTGAAGTGCTTTATCCAGGGAGCGAAAAGTGCGGCCACAAACGGTGCAATGGCAATCAGCGCAATCGAAAAATCTAGGCTTGGACCCAAAGTCGCCCCCGAAGCGTTACAACACAAACCTGCACCAGACCGCAGAACCGACCAGGCGCCTGAAGAATCACATGGCAAACATAACGCGCACCACCGCAAGCTCAACAAAAACCGGAGCCAATGGGGATAAGTTCACGTTGAAGCCGCCAGACAGAAACACCATATCCGTTAACAACATGCCCAAGGGCATATTGAAATCGAAAGGCGCCGTAACATGACCGACAAAGCAGATATTTCCAAGAGCGAATGGCGCGATAAATTGACGCCCGAACAGTTCCACGTCACGCGTGAACATGGCACAGAGCGTGCTTTTTCCCATCCATATAACGAGGAAAAGCGCGAGGGGCTTTATTATTGCGTCTGTTGCGGGGTGCCGCTTTTTACATCGGATAGCAAATACGATTCCGGTTCTGGCTGGCCCAGTTTCTTCCAGCCGGTTTCCGAAGATGCAATCAAGGAAGTCGATGACCGCAGCCATTTCATGCGCCGCACAGAAATTCGCTGCGCCAATTGCGACGCCCATCTTGGACATGTCTTTCCAGATGGCCCGGCCCCAACCGGACTTCGCTACTGCACCAACGGCACGTCGCTCGACTTCAAGCCAGGGCAATAGGCATTAAGGTTTGAGTTTGCCGCCCGCTCATCAACTGGGTCCGGGAATAAATCCCGTGGCGACAACGGTGATGTGCAACGGAGCAGCGTCACATGCCTACTGTTACCCTGGGCTAAGACCAAGACAAGGTACGCGCGCCACTCTCCGTTCTTACATCGATGCCTGCCTCGTCCCCTGGCTTGAAGGGGCGCAGACCTGCGGATCAAGTCCGCGAGAGAAACCGGGTAGGTCGGGTATCGATAACTTGAGCGCGTGAAGCCTTCGGAAGTGCCCGTACCGACGGAGGCCAAGCCGCGTGAGGCAGTTGCCCATCCCCTCCTCTTGTTTCCAGCGGCACAAAACGCCATACAATGGCAATCGAACTTCTCTCCATCGCCCTCACGTACGACCAGTTTCAGGACCATCATGAGCGACAAGACTCCGCCGATCGCACAACAGCGCCCGCATTCCGATACGCGTCACGGGATTACCCGGACCGATCCCTATGCCTGGCTTCGGGCTGAAAACTGGCGTGAGGTCATGGCCGAGCCAGCGACCTTGCCGCAGGACATCCGCGATTATCTCGAAGCGGAAAACGCTTGGTATGAGAGCGAATTCGGCGAACCGACCAAGGCGTTGCAGGAGACGATCTACAAGGAAATCCGAGGCCGCATAAAGGAAGACGATTCCTCCGTCCCGGCGCCCGACGGGCCCTTTGCCTATCTTTCGCGCACCCGCGAAGGCGACCAATATCCGCTCATGGCGCGCACACTGCGCGATGGTGGCGAGGAAGTTGTTTTGCTCGACTGCAACGCAGAAGCGGGCGATGGCTATTTTGGCTTTGGCGGGGCCGAGCATTCGCCCTGTCACAAAATGATTGCATGGGCTGCTGATCGTAACGGTTCGGAATACTACACGATCCATATTCGCGATGTTGATAGCAGCAAGGATCGCGACGAGACAATCGAGAAGGTAGGAAGCGGCGCAACCTGGGCCAATAATTCCAAATCGTTCTATTACGTTGAGCTTGACGAAAACCACCGCCCCTTCCGCGTCCGCCAGCACAAGCTCGGCACGCCGCAAAGCGAGGATGCGATTGTCTATGAGGAACAGGACCCCGGCTTTTTCGTTGGTGTCGGACTTACCCAATCGCGCAGGTTCATCACCATCTCGGTCCATGACCATCAGACATCGGAAGTCTGGCTCATCGACGCGGACAAGGGCGGCGCGCCTTTCTGCGTGGAACCACGCCACGAGAACACGGAATATTCGGTCGAGGAACGCGGCGACACGCTTTTTATCCTGACCAACGACAACGAGGCGGAAGACTTCAAGATCGTCACCGCCCCTCTGGCTACACCCGGCGCCGCGCACTGGACCGATCTTGTGCCGCACCAGTCCGGTACGCTGATCCTTGAGATCGAATTGCTTGCCAATCACCTCATCCGGTTGGAGCGCAAGGATGGTCTGCCGCGCATCGTGGTGCGCGATCTGCGGACGCACAAGGAAGAAACCATCGCCTTTCCCGAGGAGGCCTATTCGCTCGGCCTTCAGAGTGGTTATGAGTTCGATACCGCAACCATCCGCTTTTCCTATTCCTCCCCGACCACTCCGGCCCAGGTCTTTGACATGGACCTGGAAACCGGCGAACGGGTCTTGCGCAAGCAACAGGAAGTGCCCTCGGGCCACGACCCTGACCTTTATGAAACCCGCAGGCTGTTCGCCAAAGCCGCCGATGGCGAGGAAGTTCCCGTCACCCTGCTCTATCGCAAGGGCCTCAAGCTCGATGGCTCGGCCCCGGCCCTGCTTTATGGCTATGGCTCTTATGGCCATTCTCTTCCGGCGAGCTTTTCGGTTTCCAACCTCTCGCTTGTCGATCGCGGCTTTGTCTTTGCTATCGCTCATGTTCGCGGCGGCATGGACAAAGGCTATCGCTGGTACAAGAACGGGCGCGCCGAGCATAAGGCCAACACCTTTACTGACTTCATTGCGGCCGCTGAAATGCTTATCGAGAAAGGCTACTCGGCCAAAGGTCGCATCATTGCCGAAGGTGGTTCTGCAGGGGGTATGTTGATGGGTGCGGTTGCGAACATGCGCCCCGACCTCTGGGGCGGTGTCATGGCGATTGTCCCCTTTGTCGATGTGCTCAACACCATGCTCGACGATACCCTGCCACTCACCCCGCCCGAATGGCCTGAGTGGGGCAACCCGATTGCCTCGAAAGACGCCTATGATCGCATCGCGTCCTATTCGCCATATGACAATGTCGAGGCCAAGGCCTATCCGCCGATTCTTGCGCTGGCCGGTCTCACCGATCCTCGCGTCACCTATTGGGAACCTGCAAAATGGGTGGCGAAACTGCGTGCAACCAAGACCGATGGCAATGCATTGTACCTGCGAACCAATATGGGCGCAGGCCATGCTGGCGCGTCGGGCCGATTCGAGCGGATCAAGGAAGCGGCAATCGTATATGCTTTTGCGCTTAAATGCGCACAATTGGCATAAGTTTTCTCAGGCAATGCGTTGCAGGATCACAACCGGCCCTATATATAAGAAGCACTTGCTTGGTAAATTGCCGGGCGCAAGGATTTCAGACACGTAATAAGGAGGCCTTCCAATGAGCTTTTCTCTCCCCGATCTTCCCTATGCCTATGATGCCCTCGGGCCCTATATGTCGGCGGAAACGCTCGAGTTCCACCATGACAAGCATCATCAGGCTTATGTCACCAATGGCAATAAGCTGCTCGAAGGTTCGGGCCTTGAAGGCAAGTCGCTCGAAGAAGTCGTCAAGGAAAGCTTCGGCAAGAACCAGGGCCTGTTCAACAATGCAGGCCAGCACTACAACCACATTCACTTCTGGAAGTGGATGAAGCCCAATGGCGGCGGCAAGTCGCTCCCCGGCAAGCTGCAGGCGGCTATCGATTCCGACCTTGGCGGTTATGACAAGTTCCGTGAGGACTTCCTTGCCGCAGGCGCAGGCCAGTTCGGTTCGGGCTGGGCATGGCTGACCTTCAAGAATGGCAAGCTGGAAGTCACCAAGACCCCGAACGGCGAAAACCCGCTCGTTCATGGTGGCACGCCGCTGCTCGGCGTCGACGTTTGGGAGCACTCCTACTATATCGACTACCGCAATGCGCGTCCGAAATATCTCGAAGCCTGGTTCGACAATCTAGTTAACTGGGAATATGTCGAGGAACTCTTCGAAGCCGCTTCCAAGTAAGGTTTGTACCTGAAGTTTCGATGCTGCGGCCCGTCTGTCCACAGGCGGGCCGTTTGCATTGGGGATTTATCCCCGCACGCACTACCCGACTCTAAAATGATCGTGTTAAGCTTTTGTTAGCCAACGTAAGCGGACCCGATCATTGTCTTCGCCCATACCCACCATCGCCATTCTTTGTGAAAGCGCTGCTTTGACCTCCATCCTTGGAGCGACCTTGCGGCAGAACAAGTCATGGCGCGTGCGCGAGTTCAGGGATGCCAGGGCGCTCGGCTCCTATATGCGCATTGCGCCGGTGGCCATGCTGGTTTGCGACTATGCGCTGGGCGAACAAACCGCTCCCGACATCATCCTGCCTCTGCGCGAAGATCTTCTCGTTATTTCGCGGCATGTGCAGATCATCGCTATGACCCGAACCATCGACATTGCCATGCGCGGCGATTGCGTGCGGGCGGGCATCGATGAAGTTATCGTCAAGCCGATGAGCCCGCTCTACCTCGAAGAGCGCATTCGCACCCGGCTTTCGGAAGGTCCGCGCGGCTATATCGCGATTGATGACGGTTATGTCGGGCCGGAGCGTCGCGGCCGCGGCGTCATTGCAGATACGCGGGACATTCCGCTGGAACGGCGCGGGGAGAACATTGTCTCGTTCGTTGCTCACAAGGCACTGCGCTCAAAGGCCGACGAGCACCTGGAGCCAAACTAATTTTCGAGCCGCATCAGCCTGTTGAGCAGATCGTCGAAATTATCGGAGATCTGGATCAGGTGATCGATATTGCCGATACCGACCGCAGCGACGTCGGTGAAAAAGCCGCGCACCACTTCAAAGGCATTTTTGCGGTTGAGCAGGCCGACCGTCTTGCCGCTTTGCGCCCCGCCAAGATCGGCCCAGGCGGTATAAAGCGCTGAAATCGTGCCAAAATTGGCAGGCAATCCAACAATGGTCTGCCCCAGACTGGCCGCCCGCATGTTGGCGGCGCGGTGATCTTGGGCAGTCTCAATATCTATCCCTGCAGGGATGTCCACGAGAACAGTTTCGGGCGTTGTAACGAAGGTGATCTGCGTTTTGGCATGTTTAAGGGCGGCATTGACAAGAGCCTTGGGCCAAAGCCCTTCACGCAAAGGACAGATGATATGCCCGGCCTTCTTGCCAATGGCATCGCCCGCGTAGGCATAAACGCCATCGAACGGCGTCGCGCCGCTATCGGCAAATACGGTGATAACAGGCCGCTTCATATAACCGGGAACCCTCTAGCGGCCACGCGTCAAACTCCCCAATATGCCCCTGACAAGCGCATTGCCAACGTGACGGCTGACGGTTCTCACCACGGTCATTGTCGCCGCTTCCACAGGCGTCTGGCGGCTGGACGTACGACGCGCAGGTGCCGCCGCGCGGTCCTGCGCTTTGTGTTGGGCTGCCTCACGCTTGGCGATTTCAGCCTCTCGGGCCGTAAATTCCGCCTCGCGCAAGGCCTCTTGCGCCCGGCGGTCCAGCACCTCATAGGCCGACTCGCGATCATAAACCGTGTCGTATTTTCCGGCCACCGGACTGCCCGCCATGGCCGCGCGGCGCTCAACTTCTGTCAACGGCCCCATGCGCGAGGATGGCGGGCGGATCAGCGTGCGCCCGACAATCGATGGCGCTCCCTTGTCTTCCAGCACGGAAACCAGGGCCTCACCGGTTCCCAATTGAGTGATGGCCTCGGCGGTCGAAAACTCCGGGTTTGGCCGGAACGCATCGGAAGCAGCGCGCACCGCGCGCTGTTCCTTGGGTGTATAGGCACGCAAGGCGTGTTGAATCCGATTACCGAGCTGGGCCAGCACCGGCTCAGGAACATCCATCGGGTTCTGGGTCACGAAATAAACCCCAACCCCCTTGGAACGCACCAGCTTTACAACCTGCTCGATCTTGTCGAGAAGCACCTTCGGCGCCTCGTTGAACAGCAGATGTGCTTCTTCAAAAAAGAAGACGAGCTTTGGCTTGTCGGGATTGCCGACTTCGGGAAGCTGCTCGAAAAGCTCGGACAAAAGCCAGAGCAGGAAAATGGCATAGAGCCGCGGCGCACGCATCAGTTCGTCGGCTGCCAGCAGCGAAATATAGCCCCTGCCCTGTGCGTCCACGCGCATCAGATCGGCAATCTCAAGCGCCCGCTCGCCAAAAAACATCTCGCCGCCTTGCTGCTCAAGCACCAGCAAGGCCCGTTGGATTGCGCCCACGCTCGCGCTCGCAATGTTGCCATAACGGGCCGACAACTCGCTTCTGCGTTCGGAAACATAGTTCAGCAGCGAACGCAAATCCTTGAAATCGAGAAGCAGAAGCCCCTCGTCGTCGGCCACCCGAAAGGCGACATTGAGAACTCCTTCCTGGGTTGGATTGAGCTCAAGCACGCGGGAAAGCAGCAATGGCCCCATCTCGGAAACGGTCGTGCGCACCGGATGGCCCTGACGCCCGAACAGATCCCAGAAAATCGTCGGATAGCCCTCAAACGAATAATCGGCGAGCCCGATCTTTTCGGCGCGTGCGCTCAGGAAATCTTTCGGCTCACCCGGCGCTGCCAGCCCGGATACATCGCCCTTAATATCGGCGCAGAACACAGGTACGCCCGCGCGGGAAAACCCTTCGGCCAATATCTGCATTGTAACGGTTTTCCCGGTCCCGGTTGCCCCGGTTATGAGCCCGTGCCGATTACCGAATTCAAGCGCAAGATATTCCGGCCGCGTGCTGGTCCCCAGATAAACAGCGTTGTCGACAAGCATGATGCCCTATCCCGATTCCCCAGTCGGCTTTCACCCTATCTCGCTGTCATGGGCGCGGACAAGCCTACAGGTCGCAGTTGCAGCCAGATTTACCACGTCATGCAGCTCTCATGGAAAATCGGTGCCAAACCTATAGAGTCGGCCCTCACTCTTTCAAATGTGCCCGAGGTAACATGCCCCTTTCCCGCCGCCGGTTTTTGACATCGGGTTCTGCCATTGGCGCCGCACTGCCCTTTGCCACGGCATCGGTCTATGCCCAATCTGGTCTGGTGCCGGACCCCAGCATTGAACAAACCCTTGTATTGCAATCGGCCATCGACGCCGCCGCGTCCAGCGACGGGCGCCTCTCGCTTCCTTCAGGACGTTTTGTCACGCGCACATTGCACCTGCCGTCTAATGTCGTGATCTCGGGCGTTCCCGGCGCCACCACACTTATACATGCGGGCCAAGGGGCCTTGTTCGACATCAGACAGGTCCGCCATGTCACGCTCTCGGGCCTCACTCTCGACGGAAGTGGCGCCGATGGCGACGAATGGCATGGGGGGCTGATCCATGTCAGCCAGTCCAGTGACATCGTGATTGAAGCCTGCAACATAACCAATACGCAACTGAATGGCCTTTCTGCCTTGAGCAGTTCGGTCCGCATTACCAATTGCGATGTCTGGGAAAGCGCACTGTCGGGCATATTCATTTACGATGGCGAAGCCGTCTTTATCAGCAATAATCGCGTCCATGATTGTGGCAATGGCGGCATTCGTGTCTGGCGCGGCGAAAATGCAATCGACGGTGCCATCGTTACCGGCAACCGCATCTGGAACATAGATTGGACCAATGGCGGAAATGGGCAGAATGGCAACGGCATCAACGTCTTTCGCGCCGATGGTGTCATCGTTTCGGACAATGCCATATCCGACTGCACGTTTTCAGCCATAAGGCTCAACACAACCAACAACACGCAGATCGTCGGCAATACCTGCTTTAATTCCGGGGAGGTGGCAATCTTCTCGGAGTTCGAGTTTTCAGGTTCAGTGATTGCCAACAACATCGTCGATGGCGCCGCCGCCGGCATTTCCATGACCAACTATAACGACAATGGCAGGCTGGCATCGTGTACGGGCAATATCGTACGCAACATTGCCACCCACTCTGAGGTCAATCCCGACACCTCGCCCTATGGCATTGCGGCTGAAGCCGATGCCATTGTCACCGGCAATCTGGTCGATAATGTTCCCGGCGTGGGTATTCTGGCCGGCTGGGGACCGTATTTGCGCGACGTCACGATCAGTTCCAATCTTGTTCGCGATGTCCATATCGGCATCACGGTCTCGGTAGCAGACGGCGCGGGCAGTGCCGTCATAACCGGCAACGTCATTTCCGGCGCCCGCGACCACGCGATCACGGCAAATCGCTGGTGGGACATCGCCAGCCGCGACCCCGCATCGGATGGCGGCCAGTTCTCCAACCTGACCATCCGCGATAACACAATTATCGGAGGCTGATATTTACGGCGTCGGTCGCAGAGAGAAATCCGACTTCAATGCCGCACCAGTTCTTGAACGTCTGGTGGGCAAAGCGATTGAGCACTTCGGCCTGCCGAGCATCCGGTTCGGCAATGGCTTTGAGAAGTCCTGCAATCATAGCTGTGGCCGCTGGCAGGCTGCCGTCATCGCATTTGAGCGCAAAGCCCAGGCCTTTGTCGCGCAAAGCACCACAGAATACCCCTTCCGCCCCGAGCTTGACCATCAGCCTGCCATCGAACGCCTTCATTGCTTCGGTGTCGAAGGCATCGGTGCCGGCAATCAGAAAGGGATGACTGGTCGCGCTGTCGAACAGCCGCGCGGAGGCCTTGGCCATCTCCGGGGTCAGCCCTTCCCCCGTCGCCATTCGAGCAAAGCCTTGGGCAAAGTTTTTAAGCGGAGCCGCCCAGGTCGGAATCGAACAGCCGTCCGTTCCGCATTTGCTTTCGGTCAGCGCTGCGCCAATCACCGCTTCAACCGCGGCTCGTACTCTTTTCTGGACTTCATGTTCAGGCTTCACATATCCGGCGGGGTCGATACCGAGCGCCTGAGCGACGGCCAGCATACCCGCATGTTTGCCCGAGCAGTTGTTATGAAGCGCGGACGGCCTTTCGCCAGCATCGGCCAATGCCTTGCGCGCGGCCTTGTTGGTGGGCGGATGGGCACCACATTCGAGCGCCATGACGTTCAAGCCGACCTTTTTCAGAGCGTTGGCGGCAACGCGCACATGATCGGATTCACCGTGATGGGAAGCACAGGCCAAGGCCAGATTTTCGTCGTCGAGAGTAAATTTCTCGAGGGCGCCAGTAGCAAAAATCGGAAGGGCCTGGATGGCTTTGATTGCCGAGCGCGGGAAAATCTCACGCTCTATGTCACCGGCGCTTGCAACGACGTTGCCTGCCGGATCCGCTATGCAAAAGGCGCCGCGATGGCGATTTTCAACCCAATTCCCGCGTGTGAACTCGGCCAGTACCGGATTGGCATCCATAGAGAAATCCCCGCTTCTTTTCGCTCCGTTGTGGAGCGCAAGGCGCGGGGAAAGTCAACAGGACACCGAACGGCGGAAGGGCGTTTGTCGCTCACTCCCAATGCAAAGAAAGGTTACGAGCCTCAACCCAACCGGCCGATTGGCCGCGCTCGACGCGACACCAGCTTCCGGTTTCCTTATCGCTCATGCAGCGATCGACCCAAACCCACACGCGCGGCTCCAGTTGGCCGACAGCCTGATCCAGTTGGCCCGGCGCAGCGTAAAGGGTTAGTAAAGTTTGATCTCGATCAAGCGAAATGCGTGCGATCGTGTCAATGTTCTGGGAGCCGGCCATGACCGAAGGTGAGAACACTCCAGACACAGCCAAGGCGACCAGACCGCCAATAAGTGCAGGAAGCGTGAGTTTGGAAACGATGTTCATCTTTACCCCCAACAGAACGATGAATTTGCTTTGATGGGAAGTTTTTCGCACTTCGGGGTTGAATGAAGCCTGATTTAGGCATTCATCTGGTATTCATATTCGGGGAGGCGTAAAATTCGATCTTACTAAACAGGTGCCTAATGGCATTCCTTACGGAGGAGAATTACAACATATGTCCGCAACGCGTCTTTTGGTCCTCGCTGTCGTTCGCGCCCACGGCAAGGCACACGGATATCTTGTCGGCCAGGAACTGATGGCATGGGACGCCGATAAATGGGCCAATACAAAAACCGGCTCCATTTATCACGCATTGCGGCAATTGACTAAAGAACGCCTGCTGATTGAATCAAATATTCCCTCCACGGACAACACGCCGGCCCGAACCGATTATTCCATTAGCGAGAGCGGTGAAACCGAGTACCAGAAGCTTCTCGCACGGGCATTGATCAATCCCGAACCGCGTCCCGACATGCTGTGTTCGGGCCTGGTTCTAATGTCTTCACTTGAGCGTTCTGTTGCTGTCGACTATCTGAAACGCCGCCGCGACATTTTGAAAGATCATCAGGCGCAGGTGAATACTGCCTCGGCAAAAGCGAACTGGACGGGACGCAATGCCCTGCCTCCTCATGTGGAAGCGCTGTTGAGCTTTTGGGACCACCATACGTCCTGCGCCTATGACTGGGTAAGCGAGCTTATCGATAAAATAGAAGGCGGCGCTTACATTTATGCTGACGACGACCCCAAGGCGTTTGGTTGTCCGGGTTCGCGCTTTGCGCCATATGAGACGTGACGATTATTCGGCCAAGTCGGCAAAGGCAGTGATAATATCGCTCATGGTGTCGGGACTTTCGACTGGCAACATATGAGCCGCATTCTTGATAAGCTCGAAGCGGGCGCCGGGAATGGCGCGGGCGAGATTGGCGACTGCACTCGGCGATACCGCGCCGTCCTTGTCCCCCACGATACATAAGGTCGGTACTGCAACCTCGCCTGACAATGCCGTCAGATCACCGTCGCGCAAAGCCGCACACGAGGCAATATAGCCTGCTCCGGGCTGACGGATGACCATATTGCGATAGCCAGCCACGTCTGCCGGATTGTCCACGCGGAAGCCTTCGGTGAACCAGTGTTCCATCAGCGTATCGGCAAGCGCTTCGATACCATTGGCTTCCACGCTTGCAATCCGCGCGTCCCAATCCTCCGGCTCGCCGAACCTGGCCAGTGCGCCACACAGGATAAGCGCTTTGACTTTCTCAGGGTGAGTATGGGCAACCAGGCTACCCATCGACAGCCCACAAATGATGGCTGACCCTTTGCCGATCACGTCGAGCAGCTGCGCCAGATCGTCAGCATGGCGTTCGATAGTTACCGCGCCCTCGCCAGAGCCGCTTAGCCCATGCCCTCGCGCATCGTAGAGAAGGATGGAGAAACGACCCACAAGCCGCACGACAACATCGCGCCAGATACGGAAATCGGTTCCCAGCGCATTGACGAATGCCAGCACTGGTCTATCTGGCGCTGCACCAATGACCTGATAGTGAAAAACCGCGTCATCGATGCGTGTGAACTGCATTTCCGCCTCTGTCAGATGTCGAATTTTATACCCTGCGCCAGTGGGAGGGCGGACGAATAATTGACCGTATTTGTCTGGCGTCGCATGTAGGATTTCCAGACATCCGACCCGCTTTCGCGCCCGCCACCTGTATCCTTTTCGCCGCCGAACGCGCCACCGATTTCTGCTCCCGATGGACCGATATTCACATTGGCGATGCCACAGTCCGATCCTGCAGCGGAAAGGAAGGTCTCGGTTTCCCGAACATCGGTTGAAAAGATGCAGCTCGAGAGGCCCTGCGGCACGTCGTTTTGCAACGTTATTGCTTCATCTAGCGTTTCGTAGGTCATCACATAAAGGATCGGCGCAAAGGTCTCTTCACGCACAATGGCGGTCTGCCCCGGCATTTCGACAATCGCCGGTTTGACATATTGCCCGCCTGACACGCCATCGGCCTTTTCGCCGCCCGTAACCGTCCCACCCTGCGCCTTGGCCGCATCGAGCGCTTTGCCCATGGCGATAAAGGCACCCTCATCGATCAACGGGCCCACCAGAACGCCATCTTCAAGGGGATTGCCGATTGGCAGGTTGGCATAAGCCGCCTTGAGCCGCTCGACCAGAACATCACGCACGTCCTTATGCACGATCAGACGGCGGAGGCTTGTGCATCGCTGCCCGCAGGTCCCCACCGCGGAAAACACAATCGCACGAACCGCGTTTTCAAGGTCCGCAGATGGCGCGACGATCATGGCGTTATTGCCGCCAAGCTCAAGGATTGAGCGACCAAAGCGCTCCGCAACCACTGGCGCCACCGCGCGACCCATCCGGGTTGAACCTGTGGCGGAAATTATGGGTACGCTGCGCGATTTGGTCAGCGTCTCGCCAACATCAGCCATCCCGATTGCGACTTGCAGCAAGCCTTCCGGGGCATCGCTGCCAAAGCGCGCCACTGCCTTTTCCCATATCTTCTGAGTAGCCAACGCGCAAAGCGGTGTTTTTTCCGACGGCTTCCAGATCACCGGATCACCGCAAACGATCGCGAGTGCGAAATTCCACGCGAACGGTGCTACCGGGAAGTTAAAGGCCGTGATCACTCCGCATGTCCCCATCGGATGCCATGTCTCGCGCATGGAATGACCGGGACGCTCCGAAGCAATGGTGAGGCCGAACAATTGCCGCGACTGACCGACTGCCAGATCGCAAATGTCGATCATCTCCTGAACTTCGCCCAAACCTTCCTGCAGGATTTTGCCGCATTCGAGCGTCACAAGCGCGCCGAGCTCCGCCTTGGCATTGCGCAATTCTTCACCGAACAGGCGAATCAACTCGCCCCGGCGCGGCGCAGGCACCAACTTCCATTTGGCAAATGCCTTTGTCGCCTTGGCGATCATCGCTTCGACATCGCTGACCGAATGCGTTCTGACCTGCGCGATGGTGGTGCCATCGATCGGCGTTTGAACCTCCAGCGCCCCGCCCTCAAGCTGTGCCGAGGTCAAAAGGGCATCGCTCAATATATGATCGTAACGCATAGTGGCTCCCACATTTATGTTGTGAAAGCCACCATAGTCAGAGCAGGAAAACGGGCAAAGCAAAGATTGCTGATAGGGCTATGACAAACGTGAATGATCAGCGCGTAACCAGGATGGCCCGAAAGTCGTTGACATTGGTGCCTGTCGGGCCCGTTGTCAGCAAATCGCCAATCACCTCGAATGCCGAATAAGCATCATGGCCGAGCAGCATCGCTTTGGGATCGAGCCCTTCGGCGCGCATACGCGCAATGGTTTGCCCGTCGATAAAGGCCCCGGCATTATCTTCGGACCCGTCGATACCATCGGTATCGGCTGCCAGCGCCTCGATATTGCCAAAGCCTTCGATCTCATGGGCAAGCGCCAGCAGGAATTCGCTGTTGCGGCCGCCACGTCCGAAACGCCCATTGCGCAGCGTAACGGTTGTTTCGCCGCCCGATAACACAACGCATGGAGCTTGGAATGGACGGTTGCGTGTCGCGATCTCACGCGCCAAAGCGCCGTGCATCTTGGCGATCTCAGCGGATTCTCCTTCGATGGCATCTGAAAGGATATGCGCGGACAGCCCCAACTGCTCGGCCTTGGCCGCCGCGGCATCCAGCGACACGCCTGCCGAAGCGATTACATGCACGTGGTTGCGGGCGAAAACCGCGTCGTCAGGATCAGGTGCGCTCGCTGCATCGGACTGCAAATGCGCCATTACCGATGGAGGCAATTGTATCTGGTACTGGCTGATAATGGCCAACGCATCGGCCACCGATCCCGTACTGGGTACAGTCGGGCCTGACGCCACCATTGCAGGATCGTCGCCTGCCACGTCGGAAACAACGAGACTGACGACCTGCGCAGGCGCCGCTGCCGCGGCCAGGCGCCCGCCCTTGATCGCTGAAACATGCTTGCGGACAATGTTCATCGCCGTGATTGGCGCGCCCGATTCAAGCAAGGCCTTGTTGACAGTTACCTCGTCATCAAATGTCAGCGTGCCGCCCGGCGCCGACAGCAGCGCAGAACCGCCACCGGAAATCAGAGCGACCACCAGATCGTCTTCGGTCAGCCCTCGGACCTGATCGAGCAGCGCCCGTGAGGCGTCCAAGCCGGCTCTGTCAGGCACGGGATGGGCGGCGTGGATTACCTTGATGCGCTGCGCCGTCGAGGGTGTGCCGTGCCGGTCAACGACGACCCCTTGGATAGGACCATCCCAGACCGCCTCAAAAGCCGCGGCCATTTGCGCCGCCGCCTTGCCTGCACCAACCACAATGGTCCGGCCTTTCGGCTTTTGCGGCAAATGCGCCTTGATGGCCGCCAGCGGATCGGCAGCCTCCACCGCAGCATCAAACAGGGCGCGCAACAGTTCGCGCGGTGCCAGATCGGTCATGTTCTTGATTGCCTCCAGTCCCAGTCTGCACAAGTGCATGCGCAGAATCTGCGTAAAGTTAAAACCCTTGGCTCGGCTTTCGCAAGCCCGGCCAAGCTCTTATCTCAACGCTCGCCCATCTGGGCGCATTGAATGCAAAGCGTAACCGCAGGATCGGCCTTAAGCCGGCCAAGGGCAATCGGCTCGCCGCAATCGACGCAGTAGCCATACTCGTCCTCCTCAAAGCGGCCAAGCGCGGCCTGCAACGCCACCTTGCGGGCGGCACGCCGTCGTTCAGAAGCCTGGGCGATTTCCTGTGCGGCCATCGCATCCATGCGCGACAAGCGCCCTACGCTTTGCTGATCGAGCGCTACGGGCGCTCGATCAGCCTCGGTGCCGGACGACTGCTCTGCAAGCTCCTCCAGTTCCGCTTTAATGCGGGAAATGAACTCTGGCCGTAAAGCCTCCATGTCATGTTCGTTCTGTGCCATGCCCCCCTCTTCCACAACGCCGCGACGCAGGACTATTGCAAGAATGATCTGCGAGCATCACACAAATAACATAATGGCGGACGGCGTTGAACTCGGGCACAGGTAATGCTCAATACACGGGTGGAACAAGGGAGTGGGAACCTAAATGACTCAGAGCCAAGGGCCGCGCACTGGCGGGCAAATCCTTATCGATCAGCTTGCTGTGCAAGGCACAGAGCACGTCTTTTGCGTGCCTGGCGAGAGTTATCTGGCCGCGCTGGATGCACTCCATGATTCGGATATCGCCATCACGATATGCCGTCAGGAAGGCGGCGCAGCCATGATGGCCGAAGCGGCTGGCAAGCTCACCGGCAGGCCCGGAATATGCTTTGTCACCCGTGGCCCCGGCGCGACCAATGCAGCCCATGGCGTTCATATCGCCAAGCAGGATTCCACACCGATGATCCTTTTTGTCGGGCAGGTCGCGCGCGATATGCGAGAACGTGAGGCGTTTCAGGAGTTGGACTATCGCGCTGTTTTCGGTTCGATGACCAAATGGACGACCGAGATCGACGATCCAGTCCGGATTCCAGAAACAATTTCGCGCGCGTTCCACATTGCCATGTCCGGGCGCCCCGGTCCGGTCGTCATCGCATTGCCCGAGGACATGCTCACCGAGTTGGCCCTGTGCGAGGATGCGCGCCGGGTTCATGTGCCGGACAGCGCCGCTCCTGAATCGGCAGTTGCACAAACGCTCGATGCGCTGGCAAAGGCAAAACGCCCGCTGATCGTTTTGGGTGGCTCACGATGGGACACTCATTCGGTCGCTGATATGCACGCATTGGCCGAAAGGCTTGACGTTCCGATCGCTGTCTCATTCAGGCGGCAGATGCTGTTTGACGCCAGCCATACTCATTTTGCCGGCGATCTCGCGCTTTCCACGAACCCGGCTCTGCTCGATTACGCCAAATCAAGTGATCTGATTGTCCTGCTTGGAGGCAGGATGTCCGAGATTGCCAGCCAGAGCTATACGCTGCTCGGTATTCCAAATGCGGGCAAAGTGCTTGTTCACGTTCATCCCGGCGCGGAAGAATTGGGACGGGTCTATCAACCCGACATTGCGATCAATTGCGCCCCTGGCGCCTTCGTTTCTGCAATGCTGAAACATGATGGTCCGGCTGCCCTCAATCGCAGCGCCGATGTCGAACGCCTGCATACGGCTTATCTGGATTGGTCAACGCCCAAGCCGCGACACAGCGAACGTGTCGATATGAACCATGTGATGACGGTATTGCGCGACAAGCTGCCAGCGGATGCCATAATGGCCAATGGCGCGGGCAATTACGCCACTTGGCTGCATCGTTTCCACCGTTTCACACGTTATGGCACCCAGCTTGCGCCCACTTCGGGCAGCATGGGGTATGGCGTTCCGGCAGCGGTAGCGGCGGCGCGTATTGAGCGCGGCAGGACGGTTATTGCGTTCGCGGGAGACGGGTGCTTTCTGATGAACGGGCAGGAATTTGCCACCGCCGTGCAATATGACCTGCCGCTTGTCGTTCTCGTCATCGACAACGGCATGTACGGCACGATCCGCATGCACCAGGAACGGGAATATCCCGGCCGCGTTGTGGGCACAGACCTTAAAAATCCTGACTTCTCCGCTTACGCAAAGGCCTTTGGCGGGCATGGAGAAAGAGTCGAGCGCTCCGCCGATTTCGCCCCGGCGCTGGAGCGTGCGATTGCATCGGGCAAGCCCGCCATCATCCATTGCATCATCGATCCACAAGCCCTGACCATCGACCGTACGCTCGATGACATCCGAGCCAATGCGCTGCTGCAGAAAAATTAGCTTACCGAAATCTCGGCACTTGCCTGAGCGCTTTCGCCTGTGTCTTCGGTCCATATAAGTTCAAGCGTGCCGCCTGCCTGCGGTGCGATATGGAACTTAATATAGGGATTGGTCGCGACTGAGCGGTTCAGGTCGGCGCTGAATACCGGCTCGCCATTCAGCGTTGCTTCAAAGCGTTCGATCAGACGCATGGGAACCATATCGCCCGAAGCATCCGTGCGCAGCCCGCTTTCCTGCGGGTGATTGATGATGGTCAGCACTTCGCCGATATCGCCAGTGGCCAGCACTTCGGGCGCCCGCACGCGCGTCTGAAACTCATTGGCGGTATCGTAGGTGTCAGCGTCGGTTAAGCAACCGGAGGTCGTCACCCGAACTTCCTGCTCGCCAACCAGCACTGCTCCGCTTGAGAGCTTGGCGAGTGCGATAACTGTCTGGGTTTCGTTGAGACGAATGCGGGTTTCGACCGCTGGCCGACCGCTCAGCGGCGTAAAATGATATGTAGCGATTTCGGGATAGGGATTGCCCGGCGCGAAAAGATGGATCGATTCCACAAATTCGCCGTCGGCCATTGGCCTATCGACCGACAGATTGACCTGTACCGAAGCGCCGTTTTCAGACACTAGCGGCAAATCCAGCACCATGCCCTGCGCGATTGGGTCTGCTCCATCGAGCACTGCCAGCACTTCATCGACCCGCTGCCATGTGCCGGTATTTGCGACGGCGCCGAGAGGGCTGAGGCTGAACACAGCGGCGGCACCGCCGAGAACCAGAGCGGAACGGCGCGAAAGGCCTGCGGTCGAATTCGTCATGATATTGGCTTTCATAGTCATGGCCTCGATATAGTAAAGGCTCCGGCGCACCTCAAGGTTGCGGTGCTGGCAGCCGGACGGGACCGCGAAGCGCCATTGCCGCCCCAGCCAGTATTCCCGCAATCGCAACAAATGAGGTGAGGGCCAATGTGGAGAGGCCCGTAAGGCCCTGCCCTATCGAGCAGCCTAGCGCCAACGCCCCGCCACAGCCCATCAGCGCGCCGCCGAGCATATAGCGGATCATTGAGCGGGGGCGGGTGAAACCCTCGATTTTGGCGGTGCGGGTGAGCAGAGCGCTCGCAAGTGCTCCCAGGAACACGCCGATCACAATTGCGACACCGAAGGAAAGCCGCGTGCCGGTTGCAAGCATTGCGTATTGGATCGCATCACCAATAGGCGCGATAAAGGTGAACGATGCCAAAGGCGTCGGATCGAAATCGTCATAGCCGAGAATGCCCGTTACATACCATCCAGCAGGGATCAGAATGCCAATGACGATACCGCTGGAAAGCGCCTTGGGATCGGCGCGAAACGCTGCGCTTTTCAGCGCGAACGCGGCAAGACCGCCAGAGACAAGAGCCACCAGCACCCAGCGCGCGATATTTGCGTCAACACCGAGCGCGCCGATCAGCCCCGGCAGATTGGCAGGACTAACACCAACGCCAGTGCTGGAAGCCGCGTTTCCTGCCACACGCAAGGGCGCGATGAGCCCGGTCAGCGTCATGCCTGCCGCAAGCCCAAGGCACACAAGCACGAGAAACGAGCGCAGATTGCCTTGCCCCAAAAGAACCAGCGAACGTGCTCCGCAGCCGTTGGACATGACCATCCCGTAACCGAAAAGCGCCCCACCCAGCACCACCATGGGTATCGAGAATGTGCCTTGCACATATAGCGACTGGGTTAGTGACATTGGCGTCAAGGCATCAAGCATCTGACTGCCGAGGATCGCAACAGCACCGGCCAAGGCGAAAGCGCGAATCTTGCGTCCATCGCCCTCGACCCACCAGCCACGCAACCCGCTCATCAGGCAAAAGCCGGTCAATTGTCCGCAAATGCCAAAGGCGAGGCCGATAATCAGCCCCGCCCAAAGCACGAGTTCACCAGTTGTCATCGCTTGGCTTTCCTATCGGTTATGCTGGCGATGACCCCCAGGTATCCTGGGTAATCGCGTCATACCAGCCAACCGCATAAATCGCTTCCCTGCGGCGGAAGTCCTCATCAGCATCGGCCGGGCTGACACCGCCCGAGCCTTCAAGCGTGGTAATTGCACCATCCTCAACCCGATAGACCGCCGCAACCGAAATACCATATTCCGGTCCGATCAGGCTGTAGCAGGTGTTGGCCCAGGACGGCGTGCCAACATCTTCGCCCGCAAACGATGCCACGATTGCGGCCGCGGCGACCTTGCCTTGAGCATTGGCCGAAAAGCCGGATTTGGGCATTGGCGCTGCCACCGTTGCATCCCCAACCACATAGATATCGTCAACAAGCTGACTCTCAAAGGTGTCCGGCTTGATCGGCACCCATCCACCTTCGTTGGTGACGCCTGCGGCATCGGCAATCGCACCGGCCTTTTGGGGCGGCACAATATTGATCACATCGCCACGGTGAATTTCACCGAAGGCGGTTTCCACTTCCATGGCCTCGGGGTCGACACGGATCACCTCCCCGTCATTGGACAGGCTCACCCATTCGATCATGTCGCCATAGAGCGCATCCCAACCGGCCTGGAACAGCCCCTGCTTGGAAAACGCATCCTTGGAATCAAGCAGCAATATCTTGGAATTGGGCTTATTGTTCTTGAAGTAGTTTGCGATCATCGAGACCCGCTCATAGGGGCCGGGTGGACACCGGAACGGATCGGGTGGCGAGGAAAGGATGAAGGTGCCACCATCGTCCATCGCTTCAAGCTGGCTTTTCAGAAGCTGGGTCTGAGGACCTGCTTTCCAGGCATGTGGAATGATTTCCGCGGCCGCCTCGTCATAACCTTCGATCGCCCCCCAGCGCATATCGACACCAGGCGAGAGCAACAATTTGTCATATTCGATCACGTCACCTGAAGCGAGCGTAACGGTGTGGGCATCGCCGTCCACCCCTTCAGCCCAGCCGGTAACAAGGTTCACACCATACACATCAGTCAATTCATCGAAACTGTGGCCAATCGATTCAAATTCACGCAACCCGCCAAGATAAAGGTTGGAGAACGGGCAGGTATAAAACCGGCCCGACGCCTCGATCAGTGTGACATCGATATTGGGATTGGCGCGCTTGATATATTTAGCGGCTGTTGCGCCACCAAACCCACCACCCACAATCACCACGCGACCGGCAGCGCCTTGCGCGCGGCCAATCGAAGGCAACGAAAGAACGGGCGTTGCCAGCGCAACGGCACCCATCGATTTCAGGATTGAGCGTCTGTTAATCATCTCGCATCCCCTTCTTACGGCTCGATTTCGGAAAAATAGTGGGCGAGAACCTCAAGCTCTTCATCGGTATAGCCGCGCGCAAGCCGGGTCATGACCGTCGCGCCGGGAATTTCACCGGCCTTGAACGCGTTGAGCTGAGCGATCAGCACAGCATAGGGCTGGCCGGCAATCGAGGGAATCGAACCAGGGGATACCCCATCGGTTCCATGACAGCTCGCACAAGGACCGGCGAGCAATGCGCCATTGTCCTGAGCTTGCGCCACTCCGGAAAATGCAGAGATGGCCAGCGTCGCGGCCATAAGGCCGGTGGCCATCAAACGGGATTTTCGCATGTTATCGTCCCTCCTCCCTTTCATAAAAGGGCAATTTGCCCCCTTTGTTCGTTTGAAAAACAAGGTGCCATATTTTGCGTACAAATGACTAGTGCCAAACAGGAAGTGTTGTTTCGCCAAACGGCTGAAAGCGCAAACGAAATGCCATGAACCTTCAAAGCCGGGCAAGCCCATGCTCATCGAGTGCCCGGTGTCGTACCGCTACTCGTCGGGTGTCGACTTGAGCCGTGACTCTCGCAAGACTCCCATGTCGTCGAGAATGGGATAAGCTACTGAAATCAGATGCGCATTAACGCGCTTGAGATCGCGCAATATATCCAGATGCAAACCTGACGTTTCAATGGTCTCGGTCTTGTGGGCACGCAGGCGTTCCAGATGGCGCTCCGCCGATTCCGCTTCCATCCGACGAACCTCAACCTTGCAACCGACAAGTTTGCGCGCGAGATCGGTATCTCTGGTCAAAAACACGCTCTGGGACATCTGAAGAACCTCCAGTGTGCGACTGTAAAATTCGACGATCTCCGCAAGACCCTCTTCGGAAAACGTCAATCTGCGCTTGGACTTTTTCGCGGCCAGATCCGAAAGACCGCTATCGATGATGTCGCCGATATGCTCCAGATTGACCGCATAGGACATGATCTCGGTCGCACGCTGCATATCCTGGTCGTCCAGCCCTTCCCGGCCAAGCCTTGCTAGATAAGTCTTGATCGCGAACTGAACCTTGTCGATTTCATCCTCGATAGCAGCCAGTTCGCTGCGCAAGGCAGGATCGGAGCTATGCAGCGCTTTCAGGCTGCCTTCGAGCATATCGCGCACCATGTCGCCCAGTCGCAACGTCTCCCGCGCTGCTGCGCTAAGGGCAATGGCAGGTGAGCTTAAAGCGCTTTCGTCGAGATAGCGCGGGCCTTTAACGGTATCTTCCACGCTCGGCATCAGCTTTGCAACGAGCCTGGTAATGGGACCAAGAAGCGGCAGCGCGACAATCAGGAGAACAAGCGAAAATCCTATATGGGCCGATAGTGCGAGATGGCCTGTGTCAGGCCAGATATTAGAAAATAGGGGCGCCACGTACCCCGCAACTATTGTCAAGGCGACCGCCCCGATCAACCGAATGGCCAGATTGGTCAGCGCCAACCGCCGCGCCTCCACGCCCTCTTTCATGACTGCAAGATAGGGCGGAATTGCACCGCCGAGATTTGCGCCAGCGACAAGGACCAGTGCCAAAGCTGGCGGGATGATGTCGGCCTGCCCCAACAGCACGACAAAAAGTACGATTGCCAGGCTGGACGAGGCCATGAACGCCATGCCCGTTGCAAAAAGCAGCGCAAAGACCGGTGCTTGATCGAGGCTGGAAAGCAGGAAGACAACGACCTCGGACTCGCGGACAGGCTCTGTTGCGTTGCCCAACAAGCTGAGGGCCAGCAGCATAAGCCCGAGCCCCAGAATTGCCCGCCCGACACCCTTGCCCATGGCGTAGTTGCTGCGGGAAAAGACCACAACTCCCGTCAAAATGAGCAGTGGAGACAGCCAACTCAGATCGAGCGAGAGGATCAATGCGGTCAGACTTGTGCCCACATTGGCACCCAGCATGATGGCTTGAGCCATTATTCCGCTGAGCAGATCGCGAGCAGCGAACGATGCGGTGATCACCGCAGTCGCCGTGCTCGATTGCACAGCAAGCGTGGCCAGGAGACCCACAAGCACTGCCGAAAACCGGTTGGACGTGCTCCGCCCAATCCAATAGCGCAATTGCGTTCCGAACGCCCGGAGCATACCGGTCTTGATAAGCCGCAGCCCCCACAGCAGCAGCGCACCGGCACCCAATAACTCCAGCAAAATCAAAGTTGAGGCGATTTTTGTCCCTCCAGAGAACTGTTCTTGTTTCTTTTGTCTCGAGGTTTGCAGGCCTTGTGCATGTCGATGCGCAATCGACTTGGCAGCAGGTCCAACCTTCCCTTTCGCAAGGCGTATTTGGCCCTGCCGCGCGTGCATCAGTCAAGCACGATGATGGCATTGGCACTATTGCACATGCTTTTTTGCTGTGAATTGGATACACAGCTTTGCACGACTGCCATGCGGAACTCCGCTCCGTTTTTCTTCGACTTGCTGACCAAGACCATGCGTTCCGCATGGGCCGGCCCTCTGCGCTTGCGTAAGGCAGAGCAACTCGCATAAGAGGCGAAAGCCAATCGGCTTCTGGTCGCCCAGCCGGGATGCGTCAGGCCGAGTTGCCAGAACGAAATGCGCGACCGACCTGAGCGAAAAGTTCAAGGTCATAGCGGGAGTCTTTAAGCCCGGTCTTGGGCGGCTGACCCGTAGCGACGCTGTGATGGAAAGCGTCAAGCTCGACCATGAACGCATCCTTGTAAAACGGCCCTACAATTTCAGTCCGGGTTTCGTTGAGCCCCGATGTCGTGATTTCCAGTTGTGTGGGTAAGTGCCGGATATAGGGCGTGTCGTAATTGATCGCGAAGCGCTGGTTTTGGGTAAGCACCTCGATACCGGAATCAAAGCGCGCAACGTCTGAAATTACCGCCTCATAGCTGGCCGTAAAATGCCCATAGTCGAACCAGACCAGCACCGTTTCCCCGCCATGCTGTCGTGCGGCAGCGACATTCAATGGCATGCCAATTAGCTCACGCATGGCCGAAAAACTATGCGAGGCAAGACCGGTCAAAACCTGGTAAGCGCGCAGGGCGTCGGGGGGCGCATCCTCGCCAATCGCCGCGCGCAGCATCGATTGAGTGCGGGCCCGGCCAATGTCTATCTCATTGTGCGAGATGTCGTTCCCACGCAGTACGGGACGCGTCTGATCGACGAAAAACTGACTTTCGCGAATTATGTCGCGAATACGGACATGCCGGATAGCGGTGTTGGTCGGCATATGATCCTTCAGCGCCAGAAACGCCGGTGCGTAACGTCGCATATAGCCGACAAAAACGGTCCGGTCGTTGCCTTCGTCAAGGTCCAACAGCGGACCGATCTGATCGAGATTCAGACATACCGGCTTTTCGACAAAGACGTGCTTTCGAGCCCTTATCGCGGCCGCCAGCAGATCGGCATGGAGATGGTCGGGGGTGAGAATGAAAACGGCATCAATGTCGGGATCGGAGAGGATGTCGTCTGCCGTTGCGACAGTTCTTGCTCCGTAACGCGCAGCCATCGCTTCGGTCAGATTTGGCGAAATATCGCTGACCGCCGAAATCGCAAACCGCTTGTCGTCAGCCAGAAGCGGCAAATGCATCAATTGAGCGACTTCGCCCAACCCGATCAGCCCCACCCGCAATATCATTGTGCGGCCTTCTCAATGAGATCAGCGAGAAATTCGATATTGCGACGCGCAAGGCGGTGCGGTTCGAGTGCCGGATCGTCAGATGGGTCCTGTTCCACGACAACAGGCCCCGAAAAGCCGCGCGTTTCGAGCATGTCCATCACTGCGCCGATATCGATAACGCCATCGGGCAAGGGGCACATTACACCCCTGGCAAAGGATTTCCGGACGCCCAACGTTCCATCGAGAACCTGCTGGCGAACGGCTGCATCGACATTCTTGAGGTGCATGTAGGCGATGCGCTCCCAGACCTTTTCCATATAGGCCAGCGGATCCTGATCCCAGAACGCGTGATGGCCCGTATCGAAACACAATGATATATCTGTGCCATCAAGAAGGCGGTCGATCTGGTGTTCGTGCTCGATTGCGGTCGCAACATGGGGATGGAATGAAACCGTCAGGCCATGCTCGCCTTCTATGCGCTTGCGGGCTTCCTCGATCGTTCCAAGCATCGCGCGCCAGCCCTGGGCATCGAGATCCCCGATCGCATCGTCTGGATAAACATTGCCTTCATCCATAAGCACCAGATGACTGGCTCCTGCCCCGCGCAAAAGCGCCGCCAGTTCATCAAGCGTGCGGAACAGATCGTTGGCGCTATCGGGCACTGAAAAGGTATGGACATGCACGCTGCCAACGAGCGACAGCTTGCGGCGTTCAAGCGTTTCGACAAGCTCGCCTGCATCTGTCGGCAGGAAACCGAACGGTCCCAACTCCGTGGCGTGATAGCCTGCGGCAACAAGCTGGTCGAGATATTGGTCTGGCGTGAAGCGGTTGTTCTCGGGATAAAAGATTCCCCACGAACAAGGGGCATTTGCGATCAGTGTCATGGCTCCACATTTTCAAAATAGACAGGATTGGACAAGGCGCGCCGGATTGGCTGCGCAGCGACGATTTCTTCGGTCAGGCCGAAGGGAAGTGGCCCTGGCCGAATCGCGGCGAGCAACGCCTCAAGCAGGACATCGCGAGAGGCACCGGCGACGATTTCGCAACGCAGGAAGCGCTTGGGCGCGCCCTGCCAGGTCAGCACAATGTCTTCGCCTTCAATGGCAAATCTCGACAGTTCGCCATCGGCATCCAGCAGCACGAGTTCATCGCCCGATGCGCCGCGTATTTCGATCTCTGCCTTCGCCTCGCGGGCAGGCAATACCGATCCCATAGGCTGACCGTTGACCGAAAGACTGAGATGCGGGCCGGACGGGCTTTCGGTGACATATCCCCTGCCCGCCTTCATGGCCGCCAAAACGGCATGTTCGGACAGTTCCTCGAGCCAGAGAACGGTGGTCGGTCGCGCCAGCACCAACGGCCCTTCGGGCCTAAGCTCGGCAGGTTGATGATAATCAGACCCGCCGATGGCCGACAGCCGCAGTCCCGATGCCAGCCGCTTCTGGTAACGTTCAAGCGAAATCCAGTTCCAGGCCAGCCATGTGGATTGCCAGACTTCCATCAAATCGGCATCAGGAAACGCGTAATCCCATGGAATGTCCGGCTTGTCGTGATTGATCGACAGCAACCCGCCGGCCTTGTGGACCATATCGGATAGCGTATGCGCGTGGCCGGGCAGCGTCATGCGGAAATCGATCCAGCTATCGGTGCCAAAAACATTGGCATGCCCGATAGCCGTGGTCACTTCCATTGCCCGAACAAAGACGAGATCGGGCGAGGATGCGGGGTGAAAATACCGGCGCTGGGTGATGGTGTTGTGGTCGGCGATCGCGAGAAAATCGAGCCCCGCCTGTTTGGCCGCAGCGTGCAAGGTTTCAGGCGATCCCTTCGCGTCCGAATGAAATGTATGGCAATGCAGGTCGCCCTTGTACCAACCTTTTCCGGGACGCACCGGTTCTGTCCGCACCGGCTGGGGCGCGATTTCGCGCTCGCCCGCCTCCAGGGCAATCGTGAGTTCAACGGTCGCGCCCTTGAGCGGCACCTTGTAAAGTCCCAGAACGACGTTCCATTGGCCAGCAGGGATTGGCCCATGCACATAGCCCGGCGTCGCATCGTCGGTCGCAATGAAAAACCGGTCCCTTGCCCCCCCGCTCCATCCCCGGAACCCTTCCGCGCTTGGATAAGCGGTCGCCCGGCAATCGAAACAGCCCAGATCGATGATGCAATCGGGTGCCTTGGGATAGGCAAGTGTCACATCGATCCGGGTCGTGCCGGCGGGCACAGTAAAGGGCACGTAAAAGTAAGGATCTCGCGCTTGATCCTCGGGCGTTACATGCACCACTTCACGCCGTGCCACGGACTATTCCCCGTCGAACGGCAGACGCAGACCATCTGCATCGAAAAGGTGGACATGCCGGGCTTCAAAAGCCAGAGACACGTTCTGTTCGAGCCTGATTTCGTCGTCAGTGAAAATGCGGGCGGTAAACCGCGCAGCATCCGCGCGTTCTAGCGTTACCAGCGATTCCGGTCCCATATTTTCATTGGCAAACAGCTTGCCCGAGATCGTGTTGGATTCTCCGCCCGCCGCGATGTGGAGATGTTCGGGGCGCACACCCAGCGTCAAGGTCTTGCCGGTCTCCAATGCCTTGGCGGCCCTTGCGGAAACGGGCAGCGGGTCCATGGAAAGGCCGTCAGCACGTATGGAGATCCCGCCATCGGCAATCATGGCCTCCACAGGCAAAAGGTTCATGGGCGGATTGCCCACGAAATTGGCAACAAAGGTCGTTGCCGGGCGGCGATAGATTTCAATCGGCGGCGCATATTGCACAATCTCGCCTTCGTTCATCACCGCGATACGGGTTGCCAGCGCCATGGCCTCAGCCTGATCGTGCGTCACATAAACCGCAGTCATGCCCATGTCGCGCTGCAGGTGGTTGAGGAACCCGCGCGCCTCGAGCCGCAATTTGGCATCGAGATTGGAAAGCGGCTCATCGAACAGATAGACCTTGCTTGGATAAACAAGCGCGCGCGCGAGCGAAGTGCGTTGCTGCTGTCCGCCCGAAATCTGGGCCGGGACCCGTTCGAGCAAGTGGCCGATTTTGAGAACGTCAGCCACTTCCTGCGCACGCTTGTGGCGGTTTTGTTCGCTTTCGCCGCGCACCTTGAGCGGATAGGCGATATTGTCGGCAAGGTTCATGTGCGGATACAGCGCATAATCCTGAAAAACCATCGAGATCTGGCGGTCCTTGGGGTGCTTGAACGTAACGTCGCTCTCGCCAATCTCGATGCTGCCGCTGGTTGGAGTTTCCAACCCCGCGATCATCCGCAGGCTCGTGGTCTTGCCGCAACCTGAAGGGCCAAGCAAGCAGACGAATTCGCCGTCACCGATCTCGAGCGACATATCCTTGACCGCGACGAACTCGCCAAAGGACTTGCTGACATTTTTGAACTGGACTGAAGCCATTGTCTTGAATTCTCTGAAATTGTTGGGAGATCAGGCCTTGATGCCGCCAAAGAAGCGGAAGCCGAATTTCCAGCTTACAAACAGGTAGAGTGCCACCACCGGCAATGAATAGAGCAGCGCATAGGCGGCCAGCAGCGTCACGATCGGGGTGCCTGCCTCGGAATAGAACGAATAGATCGCGACCGATGCCGGCATTTTTTCCGAAGACCGCAACAGAATGAACGGGATCAGGAAGCTCCCCCAGATATTGACGAAGCTCCAGACAACGATCACCACAATGCCGGGCCGGATGACGGGCAGCGCCACGTCGAAAAAAGCCTGTACCGGCGAGGCACCCGCCACCATCGCGCTTTCCTCATAGCTCTTGGGAATACCGTCGATGAAATCGCGCAGGATGAACATTGCGGTTGGCAGCAGGCCACCGGCAAACACCAGAATGACCGAAATATGGGTATCGATCAGCCCGACCGAATTGACGATCAGAAAGATCGGCACCATCGCCGCAGAGCCTGAAACCACCGAAGAAAACAGCAGCAGGACATAGGTGACGGCGCTCTTGCCCGGCATGTTGGAGCGCGAGAGCGCATAAGCCGCCAGCGTTGCCGACACACCGACAAAGATCACGCCACCAACGCTCTGGATCAGCGAATTCCACAAGCCTCTTATGGCAAAGGTGTTGTTGAACACCGTCACGAAGTTTGACAGCGTGAAGGGGTTGGGGATCGCCAGTCCAAGTTCTGCCCGCGCATTGAATGGCGCAAAAAGAAACCAGATCAGGGGCAGGGCAAACAGCGCTCCGATCAGCGAGGCAAAGACCGAAAAGCCTATGCGCGAGAAAAAGCGCAAGAACATATGCCTCATGTCTTCACTCCCTTTGCCCGCTTGCGGCCCAGGCTGAGATAGATCAGTGCAAAGACCAGATTGATGAGCATGATGATGACGCCCACTGCCGCTCCCTTACCAAAATCGAAGTCCCGGAACGCCACGCGATAGGTGTAAATCGAGATCAGTTCGGTGCGGTAGGATGGCCCGCCATTGGTCAACAGGAAGGGCGTGAACGTATTGAACGTCCACATGGTAATCAGGATCAACACCGTCACCACATGCCCGCGAATGAGCGGCAGGCCGATGTCGCGAAACTTTTGCCAGCTTGACGCTCCGGCAACGTCGGCAGCCTGAAAATAGCTTGGCGGGATCGACGCAAAAGCCGAATTGAACAGCATCATGGAAAAGGCCGCCCCGCGCCAGACATTGAAAATCACGATCACCCAGAACGGCTGCTGCAGCAACCAGTCGCCCGGAGGCAGCCCGAGGCTTTCCATGATCATGTTCAGCGTGCCGTTGTCGTAATCGAGAAAGGCGAACCAGGCGAAACCGATCACCACTTCGGGCAATATCCAAGCCGCGATCACGAAGGTCTCGGTGATCGATTTGACGCCCTTGGGCACAGACTGCAGCAGCCATGCCAGAAGCATGCCCAGCAGCGCCTGCCCGACAAGAGCCGACAATATGACGAACTGGGTCGTCAAGATCAGCGAAAAGCCGAACTGGCCGCGCTGAAAGAAGCTGACGGGATCAAACAAGCTTATGTAATTGGCCAATCCGACAAATTCAGGATTGACCGCCGTGCGCCCCAGAAGCGTGCGGTTGGTGAAGGAAACAAAGATGACCCAGAAAAAAGGCGCAATCACAAAGACAGCGACAAGGATCGTTGCGGGCGCCATAAAAATTGCGCTCGCCCTGTTGGACAAAAGTGAAAACCGCTTCACGCAAGGCTCCCGAGAGCTTCATTCCTGCGCTGGCCGGCCCGCGTGAAAGATGCACGACAGACCGGTCAGGCAGGGAGGTGACAGAAATTTTGAATGGCCATGCGCTCAACGCCCGCGCATGGCCGCGATCTTTGCCTAGAGCAGGCTTACGGTGTTTTCCTCACCAACGATCGATGTCACAGCGGCCTTGTATTGGGCCATTGCTTCTTCCGGCGACAATTCGCCTGAAACGACAGATTCCGTCATGCGCTGAATTTCCATCGATACGCTGTTGTAGTCGGCATCGTTGGGACGGGCCGTGGTCAGCGGAAGCAATGCCTGGCTTGTCTCGTTGAGGAACGGCGAATCCGGGATCGGCACGTCGGAACGCGAACGGATGCCGGGCTGATAATCCTGAAACGCGGTCATCTGCTCCTGACTCATCATGAAAGCGAGGAATTCCCAGGCTTCCTGCGGGCTATCGGTATTGGGATTGATCACGAACCCCGTACCGCCTGAGACCGAAACGTGGCCCTGCCCACGGAAACCTGCACCAGGTTCACGGGCGGGCATCTTTTTCCAGGTCATGATCTCATCGCGGTTTTCCAGGGCGAACTCGGACCCTGGGGCCGTAACGGAACGATAGAACCAGTCGCCCTCGACCAGCATTGCTGTCCGGCCATCGCGGAAGTTGGCGAAGGTCCGGTTGCGGCCATCGGCAAGCAACTGCGCACGGTCGTCGCCCAGTGCCTCATCGACATAGATGGTCTTGTAAAGGTTGAGCGTATCGAGAATGCCCTGGCTTTCAACGATCCAGCGCCCTTCCTCGTCGACAACGCCTTCGCCCGTGCCAAGCAATGCCATCCAATAGCCTTGCATGGTCGTGGCTTCACCCATGGAAACACCAGCATTGAGCTGGAGCGGCGCATCAACGCCCGCATCCTTGAGCGCCCGTGCTGCTTCGAGCAGGTCGTCCCAGGAACTGGGCTCCCAGCTTGCCGCATCGAGCCCGGCCTCTTCAAACAGATCAGCACGCACAAAAACCATGCGCACATCGGTGCCAAGGCCAATGCCGTATGTGCCGCCATCATAGGAAAGGATCGAGCGGATACCCTCGGAAATGTGATCCCAACCTTCCCAGCTAATGGCAGGCTCGCCGATCAGGTCTTCAAACGAGCGCAACAGGCCCGCATCGACAAAGGATGGGATCAAAAAGCCATCAAAGCCCGAAATATCGGCGCCGGCGCCGGTGGAAAAGTCGAGCGCCAATTGCTGGGTCAACTGTTCGTCGGCACCGGCAAATTCGGTGAGGCTCACCGAAATCTCGCGCCCTTCTTCGGCCATCCGCGCTTCAAAGCCGGGAATGACCGAATTCTTGATCCATTCGGCTGTGGCGGAATTGACGCCGCCCTCAACGCACCGGCACGTAATTGTCAGATCGACGGCAAAGGCGGCTGCGCCTGTGCCTGTTACCACTGCAAGGCCAAGGCCCGCAGCAACAAGATGCTTGTAAACCATTTTCAATCTACCTCCCATTCGCTGGACCGACGCCTCCGCGCCGGTTGCATGAAGGCAAGACGGGTCCTCTTCCCGCTTGTCCTTCCAGCCCAGTCAGAATGAACACGTTTTCATTTTACGTCAATCCTGAAACGGAAAGAGGACAGGATGAGCGCAACTCGACCTGCCCATGTTTCCATGAGGAAATAACAAGAATATGACAGAAATACTGATATTTCTCCGCCACACCCTCGCCCCTCGCCTTGACATATGGACGCTACGAGATCACAAGATATGTTGTTCACGCGTTCAATTTTAACTCTTTTTTTGGTCAGACACTTGAGCGAAAGCACCGCTTCGGAAAAGCAGCGCGCCACCGCAGAAATGGTGGCAAAGGCGGCCCATGTCTCGCGAGTGGCGGTGTCGCGCGCGTTCAACCCCAGCGCCTCCATCAAGGCGGAAAAACGCGAGCGCATCCTCAAGATTGCGAGTGAATTGAATTACACACCGGATCGCGCTGCGCGTGCGCTCGTCACGCGGCGCTCGCATCTGGTCGGCGTTATCGTGCCCGATGTCTGCAGCCCTTGGGAGAGCCAGGAAATCGATGCGCTGACAACCGCGCTCCAGGCAGAGGGTTTTGCCACGCTGTTGTTCAAGACCCGCATCGACCTGTCGATGGACGAGACGCTTTTGACTTATATGAAGGGCTTCAATCTCGATTCCATTATCGCCTATGCTGAAAACGTAACGCCGGAAACGCTATCGCGCGTTCTCGATCGCGCCGTTCCCATTTATGTCACCTATGACCAATGGGAGGCAGCCGACAACGACGATACCGGTTTGCTTTACGACAGGCTCAATGTTCATCAGCACGAAGGCATTGAGCAAGCCGTCGCACTGCTGCATGGCTATGGCGTCAAAAAGCTGGCCTATCTGACCGGCAAGGCCCAGTCGCGTGCCAACACGGCGCGCCTTACGACACTCAGGAAGGTCATGGCGGCCCGCGGCATGGCTGCGCCCATAATCTGCGAAGGGGATTTTTCCTACGATTGCGCCCACGCGGCCGTTCTGGATCTCTTCAAGTTCGGCGAAAAGCCCGACGCGATTTTCGCCGCCAATGACGAGGGCGCATTTGGTGCGCTGGACGCGCTTCGTTTTGAACTCGGATTGCGGGTCCCCGAGGACGTCAAGGTCATCGGCTTTGACGACATCAACCAGTCACACTGGCGCAGCTACAATCTCACGACGGTCAAGGTCGACCTTGATCTGCGCATAAAGTCCCTGATCCGGCTGATTCTTCGGCGCCTCAAGCAGCCCGATGCACCGCCCATGATTGAGCACGTTCCCACCCGGCTTGTTGTTCGCGGCACAGTCGGATAGTTCAGCAGGCCTTACCGATGCTCCCCCGCCAGATACACCTGATCTACAAGACGCATCTCGATATCGGTTTCACCGAGCACGCCGAAAAGGTGCGGCGGCTATACCACAGCCGCTTCATTCCCCAGGCCCTTGATACGGGCGAGCATTTTTATGCCGAAAACCCCGATGCGCCCAAATTCATCTGGACCACTGGTGCATGGCTGATCTGGGATCACCTGCAAAACCAGTCGAAGGAGAATGTCGACCGGCTTGAGGCTGCAATCGAGAAGGGCATTATCCGCTGGCACGCCCTGCCCTTCACAACGCATACCGAATTGATGAGCCCCGCGCTTTTTGAATGCGGGCTCTCATTTTCCCAGGAACTGGATCGCCGGTTCGGCAAAAAGACGATTGCCGCCAAGATGACCGATGTACCGGGTCATACGCTCGGCATGGTCCCGCTTCTGGCCAACGCCGGCGTCAGGTTTCTCCATCTTGGCGTGAACACCGCCTGCCCAGTGCCTGACGTGCCTCCAATCTTTCGATGGCGTGCGCCGGATGGATCGGAAGTTGTGGTTATGTACCAGAATTCCTATGGCGAGACTTACTTCCCGGACGGCATGGGAACCGGGCTCAGCTTTGCCCATACAAACGATAACATGGGACCGCAGGCCATCCATCAGACGGTCGAGATCTTGCGCGAATATGCACATCGCTACCCGGATGCCGATATCCGCGCTTCAACACTCGATGCCTTTGGTCAATTGCTTTGGGGTCGCCGCGAGCAATTCCCTGTTATCGAGCACGAGATAGGCGATAGCTGGATCCACGGCGCTGCAGCCGACCCCATCAAGGCGGCCCGGTTCCGCGCTTTACAAAGTCTTTTCGATGAGTTCTCCGGCGATGGGCTGACCGACAGTCGCCTTGCCTTTGGCCGACACCTCACAATGGTTGCAGAACACACATGCGGCGTCGATATAAAGACCTTTCTGCGCGATGAAACCGCGTGGGACCGCATCGCCTTCGATGCCGCGCGAATGCGCGACTACCGCTTCTCCTATGCCGAGGCCTCTTGGGCCGAGCAGCGCGGTTACATCGATCAAGCCATTTCGGCGCTGGACGGCGATGACAAGGCGAGGGCTGATGCAGCATTGAAAGAAATTACCCCGCCTCCGCCTGTCATGCTTTCGTCCGCGCGTGCCGATGTCGAGATCGAGGGCTGGGCTATCCGTCTCGATCCGCAGAGCGGTGATGTTGTTGAGTTACGGACGCCAGACGGAACAACAATTTCAGGCAATGATGGTCCGCTTTTGGGTTATCGTCACGAGAGCTATGATGATCGTGACGTCCAGACCCACATGGATACCTATCTGATCGACCGGCCGGAATGGGCCTATCTCGATCACGCCAAGCCCGGCCTTGAAAAGGCGGAGACGGCCCTTTCCGTTGTCTGGACGCCGCAGCTTGAAGGCATCGGCCAAGCCGGAGATGACCTCGTCATCGGCATGAAAATGCCCGAGCGCGCAATTGCGACGCTCGGTGCGCCCGAGCGTATCGAATACCGGCTTGCGGTGCGCGATGACGCGCTGCAGATTGCCGTGGTCTTGCGCTGCAAACCGGCGAACCGGATGCCCGAGGCCGGCTTTTTTTACTTCCGTCCGCATGATGCGGCCAATTGGTCATTTCTCAAGACCGGTCTTTGGGTTGATCCAACCGACGTTGCCACGCATGGCGGGGGGCAATTGCAGGCCGTGTTTCAAACGCGCGGCGTCAGCGATGCAGCAACGATTGCGTTGACTCCGCTCGACACCCCGCTTGTCGCTCCGGTCGATTGGCCGTTCATGGCCTATAATCAGAACCGGCCCGATTTTGCAAAAGGACTCCGCTTCTGCCTTTACAACAACAAGTGGGGCACAAACTTTCCCATGTGGTGGGAAGGCGACTTTCAGGCCCGTTTCCAGATCAGGACAAGCGATAAAAGCACTGGGAATTGACCCAGAAGGCGTCGCACATTTACTGCACTGCCTTTCCCGCTGGGTGAATATGAAGCGATCTGAGCTCCCGCCCGGCAACTGATTGCCCCAACCTATGATAAATCTTGCAAAAATGTGACACAAAAGTGTTGGCAAGATGCGACGTTCTTGCCAATCTGCCGCGTTCAGGAGGAGTGCCGTGCCCGTGGAACAAAATGACGAGATCAGCCTGCTCGACCTGCTTGTCATCATGGCAGAGAACTGGCTGTTGTTGTTTCTTGTACCGCTAGCGGTTGGAGCCATAACATTTGCGTTGCTACAGGCTCAGCCGCAATATTATCGAGCCAGTGCTGTTTAACCAAAGCCAAAACCAGTTATGCACCGCAGTGCCGCCTCTCCTGCGCGCCAACCTATTGCAGATCAAAACGCCCAACAACGCGCTCTTTTGAAAACAATTGCCGCAGCGACCGGTCGCGTGTCCGTTTCTGGCCTATGCGCTGCTGGCCGGCGTCCCGAAACATCGACGCTTTGGAGCAGCAAAAGGAGGAAAGGTCGCGGGCGAAAAAACGATTCAAATTCACTTTATTGACATTTTGCAGATAAAATGGTGGCATCGCCTTGTTGCTTTAAAGGAGTTTTCATGGCGAGCACCCCGGACGACACGCGCGGCACATCCTATCCATCCCGCCCGGTAGGCCCTATCGTGTCTTCGGCCCATCTGGCGGGCGGTTCATCACCCGGCGTGTCCGAACTCGAATATGGCATGATCGTTTCCTTTCATGCTCTTTCGCGCTGGATTGTAAGATGCATGGCGGCGGCCGGGCTTCCAGGGCTTTCGCCAACCGAAGTTCTGATCCTTCATTCGATCCGGCATCGCGGGCGGCGCAAGAAACTCGCCGATATCTGCCTGATGCTGGGGATCGAGGACACGCATGTCGTAAGCTATGCCATCCGCAAGCTCGAGAAAGCCGAACTTGTAGCGACCGGGCGCACGGCCAAGGAAAAGACGGTTGAGATCACCGAAAAGGGTGCGGCGGCCTGTCAACGTTACGCCGAAATCCGCGAAAGCCTGTTGCTCGCCCCAACCAAGCGACAACGCCCTGAGGAAGCCGATCTGTCGGAAATTGCGGCGGCCCTGCGCTTTTTCTCAGGCGCTTACGATCAGGCAGCGCGTTCTGCCGCAACGCTCTAGACTGGAATGCCCATGAACCCTTCCGAATTGCTTTCGGTGCAGTCCTTGAACGTTTCCTTTGGTGCCAGCACGGTTGTCGAAGAACTGTGCTTTTCAGTTGAACAAGGCAAGACACTCGCGATCGTGGGAGAGTCCGGTTCCGGAAAGTCGGTGACGTCTCTGGCTATCATGCGGCTTGTCGAGCACATGAACGGCTCCATAAACAGCGGCAAGATTCTTTACCGGCATGGCGAAAAAGAAATCGATCTGGCAGCGCTCGATGACAAGGCCATGCGCAAGGTTCGCGGCAAGGAGATCGCAATGATCTTCCAGGAGCCCATGACCTCGCTCAATCCCGTCTTCGCCATCGGCGACCAGATCGTTGAAATCCTCACGCTGCATGAGGGCCTGAGCCGTTCGGCCGCGCGAAAAGAAGCCCAAAGGCTTCTGGATCTGGTGCGCCTGCCCGACGCCAAAGAATTGCTGGATCGCTATCCGCATCAGCTTTCCGGCGGCATGCGCCAGCGCGTGATGATCGCCATGGCGCTGGCCTGCCGTCCCAAACTGCTGATCGCCGATGAGCCGACAACGGCGCTCGATGTTACGATCCAAGCGCAAATTCTTTCTATTATTGCAGACCTGCAGCGCGAGCTTGGCATGGCCGTGGTCTTTATCACCCATGATATGGGCGTTGTGGCAGAGGTCGCCGACGATGTCGTGGTCATGAACAAGGGCAAAAAGGTCGAGCAGGCTCCCGTGGCGGACCTGTTTGCCAACCCTCAGAAGGCCTATACGCGGGCTCTGCTCTCGGCCGTGCCTAAACTGGGAAGTATGGCCGGACAGGATTTGCCAAGACGCGAACCGCTGACCGTCATCAAGGACAACCAGCCCCAAGAGGTCGGCGTATCACGGGCTCTCGACACAGCCCGCTACGAAGAAGCCCCTCTCATCTCGATCCGTAACCTTGTCACCCGTTTTGACATCCGCAAAGGGCTGTTCGGTGGCGTAACCCATCGCGTGCATGCGGTTGAACAGGTCACACTCGATATTTTTCCCGGCGAAACGCTGGCGCTTGTGGGTGAGTCAGGATCGGGCAAATCGACCATCGGTCGCACGATCCAGCAGCTTCAGGACCCAACGAGCGGCGAAGTCATATTCAAGGGCAAGCCTCTGGCTGCAATGTCCAAAGCTGAGAAGATGCAACTGCGCCAGAAAGTGCAGTATATTTTCCAGGATCCCTTTGCTTCGCTCGATCCCCGCAAGACGGTCGGCTTTTCGGTTGCCGAGCCGATCACGACGCATGGCTTGCTCGACAATCGGGCCGCAATCGACAGGCGCGTAGCCGAACTGCTGGAGCGAGTCGGTCTTTCCTCTGAACATGCCGAGCGTTATCCGCATGAATTTTCGGGCGGGCAGCGCCAGCGTATCTGCATTGCGCGCGCGCTGGCATCAAACCCCGAACTCATTATAGCCGACGAAGCACTTTCAGCGCTCGATGTTTCCATTCAGGCCCAGATCATCGACCTGTTCATGGAACTGCAGGAAGAGCGCAATCTCGCCTATCTCTTTATCAGTCACGACATGGCGGTTGTGGAGCGGATGAGCCATCGCGTGGCCGTGCTCTATCTCGGCCAGATCGTTGAAAAAGGCTCGCGCCGCGCCGTTTTCGAGACCCCGACACACTCATATACAAAAAGGCTTTTGTCGGCTGTACCGGTAGCGGATCCCGGTGCGCGACGCAAAAGGATCCTGCTTACCGGAGACATCGCCAGCCCCGTTCGGGCTGTCGGCAACGAACCTGCAATTGTTTCGCTGAACGAACATGCACCAGGTCATTTTGTGGCCGAAGAGGCCGCAAAAAGCATAAACCACCAAGGAGAACATCATGCGTAATGTCAAGAAAGCCCTGACAGCCGCCCTTTTGGCGTCCACTGTCATGGTCGCGCCTGTCTTTGCCGCAGGAACGCTTACAATTTCCTCGCCACAGGATCCCGGCAACTGGGATCCGATCGACACGTTCCTGGTCAACTGGGCATCGGTCGCCACCAATATCTTTGATGGCTTGACCTATCGTGGTCCCGATCTCGAACTGGTGCCGGGTCTTGCCACTGGCTGGGACGAACTCGATGATGGCCAGCGCATCCGCTTTACCCTGCGCGAAGATGTTGTCTTCCACAATGGTGAGCCATTCAACGCCGAAGCGGTCCGGTTCACATTCGAGCGCCTTTTGGGCGAACAGGGCGCTGCCGGTCCCCAGCAGTCCAACTATGTCGCCATTTCAGAAGTAGAAGTGATCGACGATTACACCGTCGATTTCCACCTGTCCGAACCGGATCCGGTGCTGCTGACCAAACTTGCTGGCTATGGTGCGATGATCGTACCGCCGCAATATATTGCTGAACATGGCGAAGAGCATTTCGACAACAATCCTGTCGGCACGGGTCCGTTCAGCTTCGTTTCCTATTCTCCGCGCGAAGAAATCAGGCTTGAGGCCTTTGCCGATCACTGGGATGGCGCCCCCGAACTCGACAACGTCGTTTATCGCTTCATTACCGAACCCTCCACGGCGGTGGCCGAATTGCAGGCCGGTCGCGTCGATATCGTCATCCCGCCCACGATTCCCGTCGGCATGATCCCCACGATCGAGGCCCACGAGGGTATCAGCGTAGTTACTGTACCCAGCCCAACGGTTCAGGCCCTGCGGTTCAATACCCAGAGCGGGATTACAGCCGATGAAAATGTCCGCAAGGCGATTATTTATGCGATCGACCGCCAGGCAATAATCGAGTCCATTCTCGGTGGCGAAGCCGAGCCGATCACGAGCTTCCAGAGCCCACTCGCATTCGGCTACGATCCGGATATGGAACTTGTGCCCTACGACCCCGATAAGGCTATGGCGCTTCTGGCCGAAGCCGGGATTGGCGCGGGCGCAACGCTCCAGATCGACGTTCGCGGCAACGATTCTACCTTCAACGAAGTTGCGCAGGCCGTATCGGCCTATCTGTCTGTCGTCGGGATCAACGCCACGATCCAGCCCTATGAAACCAACGTGCTGATCAACGATATCATCCCCGAGGGCCGCACGGGCGAAATGTTCCAGCAGGCCTGGGGTGGCTGGACCTTCGATTACGACAATACAGCCTATTTGATGTACCACACGGGCGAGCGCTGGAACCCCTATGACAGCGATCCTGAGCTCGATGCCCTGCTCAATGGTCAGCGTTCGATCACCGATCGCGCAGAGCGTGAAGCCATGTTGCAGGAAATCGCGCGCTACACCGCAGACCGTGCGCTCGAAGTTCCACTTTATAACGTCAACGCAATCTATGGCGTTTCAGATCGCGTGGAAAATTTCGAGGCAGCACCTGACAGCCGTTTGCGCCTGACTCGCGTAAGCGTGGGCGAATAATCGAACGGCGGGCCGCAGCGCTATCGCGGCCCGTCACCCCTTCCAAACACTGCCGTCGGGGCGAACTCCCCGGCCTTTCTGGAGCGTCGGCCGTGGCCAAGTTCATTTTCTATCGCATATTGCAGGCCATATTCGTGGTTTTTGCCGTTACCCTGACCGTTTCCTTTGCGATCCGGCTGACGGGCGATCCTGCCATCATGCTCTCCCAGGGTGCAGGCAGCATCACCGAGGCGGATCTGGAACGGATCAGGGAAGCACTCGGCCTCAACCGGCCGTTTCTTGTGCAGTATTGGGATTTTGTGAGCGGCGTTTTCGTCGGCGATTTCGGTCGTAGCTTCATGGGTGGAACGTCGGTGGGAGCGCTGATTGCGCGCGCCTTGCCTGCAACATTAATGCTGGCGCTCGTCTCATTGTTTCTTTCCATTGTCATTTCGATACCGCTCGGGATAACCGCCGCGGTCTCACGTGGCAAATGGGCCGATCAGGCCATCCGTATTCTGTCGCTTGTCGGCCTGTCCTTCCCCAATTTCTGGCTCGCAATCATGCTGGTGCTGGTCTTTTCGATCACCTTCCGCCTTTTACCGCCAAGCGGCATGGAAGGGCCAATAAGCTTCATCATGCCTGCGGCCACCATGGCGATCATTCTCACGGCAACCAATGTACGCCTTGTGCGCACCACCATGCTGGAAACGCTGCGCTCGCAATATGTCATGGTTGCTCGCGCCAAGGGATTGAGCGAAACCAAGGTGCTTTACAAGCACGCGCTGCGCAATTGCGCCATTCCGCTCGTGACCTATTTCGGCCTTCAATTTGGCGGGCTTTTGGGCGGCATCGTGGTGATCGAACGGGTTTTCAACTGGCCGGGCTTGGGTACGCTTGCCTTTGAGGCGGTGGCGGCTCGCGATTACCCGGTTTTGCAGGCCGTTATCACGGTCCTTTCGCTGCTCATCGTTTCGATCAACCTTCTGGTCGACATCGCCTACGGGCTGCTCGATCCCCGCATTCGTACGGAGTGAATGAAATGGCCAATTCTTCCGCTTCATCGAACGCTCCGGCGAAAAAACTCAACCTTTCCCGCTTCAAGAATCTTGAATTTGTCCTCGGCATATTGCTGGCTGGCGGCATCGGCCTTGCCGTTGCCCTTTCCTGGCTGCTGTTTCCCGATGGCGGACGTGCGGTCAACCTGATGGCGCGCCTGACCCCGCCCTTTGCCGATCCTGCGCACCTGCTCGGCACCGACCCGCTGGGCCGCGATATTCTCGCCCGTGTCATCATCGGCGGGCGCATTTCACTGACCGTCGGCATCGTTTCAACGGCAGGCGCCGTTATTATCGGCGTGATCATGGGGCTGATTGCCGGCTATTATCGCGGCATCTGGGACATGGTGGTCATGCGGTTTGCCGATATCCAGCTTGCCCTGCCTTTCATTCTGCTGGCCATCACCTTTATCGCCATCATCGGTGGCGGGCTGGTCAACACCATCATCCTGCTTATCGTTTCCCAATGGGTACAATATGCCCGGCTGGTGCGCGGGTCGGTTCTGGCTCTTCGAGAGCGCGAATTCGTGCAATCGGCGCGCGCCATTGGCGTCAAGGACATCAACATCATTCTGCGCCACCTGCTGCCCAATCTTTTGGGGCCGGTGATTGTTTTGATGACCATCAATGTGGCCAACAACATTCTGCTTGAAAGCAGCCTGACGTTCCTTGGCCTTGGCGTCGATCCCACGATCCCGAGCTGGGGCGGCATGCTGGCCGAGGGTCGCACCTATCTGCAAACCGCATGGTGGATCAGCGTCTTTCCCGGCGTTGCCATTTTGCTGACCGTGCTCGGCCTGAACCTTCTGGGCGACTGGCTGCGCGATACACTGGACCCGACCGGACGCACCCGCATATGACCCTTGTTATCGAAAAGATCTTTCCGCGAACGCTCGATGCGCTTGTCAGCCAATTTAGGACCGCATCATTGCAGGGCGGGCGGCTGGAGGCATGGGTCTTTGACGATGCCGCGGATCGAGCAAACGCACAGGCTGCTTTGAAAGCCAATGGTATCGAAGCAATCATCCGCTCGGCCTATAAGCCTCTCGTGCATTTTTTTCTCGAAGAGGTCGAGCGGCCCGGCGATATCGTATCGGTCAGGATCGGCTATCCGGTTATCGAGGGGGTCGAACGCCGATTTCTGCTTGAAAGCTATCCCCTTTCGGCGCTGCTTGATGGGGCCGAGATTACATTCGATGCAGGAACCGCAGTTCCATTCACCTATGATGTCGCCATAGCCTATCGCGATGGTTCAAAAGTTGAAAAGCAGGTCTTTGCGCCCAATCGCTCCCATATCGACCCGGCGGGCGAAGACGCCACTTCGCCAACCGGCTGGCTGCGTGTGACCAAAGGCGCGGAAATCATTACGGACGAAGCGCTTGAGACTGACATCGAAAGCCTTTTCCATACAGCGATCACCGCTATTGAAAACCATGACTGGGGCCAAACCGAACCCTATTTCGAGGAACTCAGCATTCGCGCGGAAATCGCTACACGGGATGTTCCTCTTGCGTGCGGACACGAAACGCTAAGTCTTGCCGAGGCGCTGCACGAGGACCTTTACTTTTCCCTGCTTGAAATCTTTCAGAAGAAGTCCGCGCGCCCGCGTGGAGATCGTGGACTAAAGCCCGGCCAGATCGTTCCTGAGATTCTGCACAATTCAGGCGCGCTTTCCCTGCGCATCGAGACCCGTCCGCTTGATGAGGCAGATCGAGACATGCCGAAAGCCGACATCGATACTGCGCCCCACGCGCTATCCGTTGCCCAGATTCGCGCTGAACTGGACGCCATTGGCGGCCAGGCGTTGTCCGCGCAATCACGGGGGGGCCGCAGGCTCGATGCGCGCTATGTAGCGGGTTCCGATCCGGCTGTGATTATCAGCGGCGGGCAGCACGCCAATGAAACGTCGGGGATTGTTGGTGCCCTGCGCGCGGCGAGGCAGCTTGCCAAACAGCCCGGCGCCCATTTCGTGATTTCCCCGTTGGAAAATCCTGACGGCTACGCGCTTCACGGACGGCTGACCGCTCTTCATAAGAGCCACATGCATCACGCTGCGCGCTACACGGGTTTTGGCAACGATCTCGAATATGAGCCGGATGCTGTTGGTGGAAAGCCAGGCTATGAGAGAGCCATTCGCACCCAGTCTCAAACCGTCAGCGGCGCGCAATTGCACGTCAATCTGCACGGGTACCCTGCCCATGAATGGACACGGCCTTTTTCCGGCTATGTTCCGCGTGGCTTTGAAATGTGGACCATTCCCAAAGGCTTCTTTCTCATCATGCGCCACCATGCCGACTGGCAGCGCCAAGCGGAACTTCTTATTGATCGGGTGACGGCGCATTTGAGCACGAACCGCAAGCTGCTCGACTTCAATGCCGAACAGATCGCGCTCTTTACGCGCCATGCCGGGGAGGCCGGTTTCACGATGGTCAATGGGTTTCCCTGCCTGATCAGTGTGGATGACCGGCACCAGACGCCATTGACGCTCATCACAGAATATCCTGACGAGACAATCGAGGGCGATGCGTTTATCGACGCCCACACGGCACAGATGGAAACGGTACTCGGAGCCTATGCCGCTTGGCAGGAGATCGTCGCGGCGGCGGATTGACAGCGTGCTTTCAGGACAAGTCAAGCCACTTGTTCGATATGAAAGAACGACAAAACAGTGACTTAAAGTTTTCGTTCGGTTCTATAGGAACGAGGAGCGCCCTGGAAGCGCATGGGAACCATTTCTGCTCGTGAAATCGTCAGCTTACAGAAAAGCTGGCTGGGGCGGCAGGATTCGAACAATGCCCCAAACGCCTGAATTTCCGGCCGCTTCTCCTGCCCCATGTTACACAATTTGTTAGCCAGCCCAAGGGTGGCACAAAGGCCTTTCCCCAATCCAAGCGAGTGGGGTACTGATCATGGACGCTCGACAGTTCCGAAACACATTCGCCATTCTCCACAACCTCGACAAGCAGGAGCTGGAAGATGCCAGCGTCCTAATACCGGATGCTAACGGCGGGTCCGACTGGTCGCGGTTCACCAATGGCATTGGGACGTTCGTTCTCAAGCTGCCGACTGACCGGCTGGAAAAGCTCTATGCGCTGATCGACGGCCGGCAGCCCGACAAATACCGGGGTGTGCCACCGCTGACGTTCGGTTACACCAATTGGCGTGGAAAGTTCGAGCAAAGGACCGTTCGGCCCCGCAAGGTCTGGTCTGGCAAGTCGCGGAACGACGTCGCGCATGTCGTGGTCTGCTGCAACGATGAAATCGTCCATGATCCCACGATCGATCAAAGCGGGATCGTCGCGCCGACAGATGACGGCTTTGTGCATGTCGAGTTCCTGATCCCAGCGCAAATACTGAAAGAAGGTGCGTCATGAGCATTAACCTGATTGGTCATGTGCTGCTCGCTATCGGCGTGCTTGGGATGGCTGGGGTGCTTCTCCTAGCATGGCGAAACTTTAGCACCGTCCCGTTCGGCCCCGTCTTAGGAACTTGGTTCTTATTCATCTTTCTTGTGATGAGCATTCTGAACGACATAGGTGTTCTATGACCCCGTGTGACATCATGGTGCTGCTGCACCACTACGCGACTGTTGATGCTGATTGGCCTTTGGGCCAAACGACAGCCTACCGGATAGCTATCCGCCCCCTACGCTGAGCGCCGCATGCCCAGTCCCAGCATTTCATATTCGGGCCGTGGCCTTGCCACGGGTTCGGCGTTCCGGATGCCGGCCGGGCCTATACCCTGAGCCTGGTCCGGCGCTGGTGCCGCCATGGGCGGTTGCTGGGACATGGGCGTGCTCTGGCTGCATCGGCAGGACTTCGCCACCGCCCGGTCCATACGCTTCTTTTTCTTTGTCCGCAGCGACAAGTTCCTTGTTTTTTTTCCATCCACGGCCCAACGTTGGGAGACTCGATCTCCTCTTCCCCCTCGATTCGGAATTTGAGATTGACCGGCACGTCCCAGCGTACGGCAAGGAACGCCTTGGCGGTTTTTTTGAATGCCAAAACGCCCGACTTGTTATCGGTGGCGCCGCGCACGTAGAGCACACCTTCGACAATTTCCGCCGAGATCGAAGGCTGACGCACAAACGCCTGAAGATCGCTTACGAGTCGATCTGGTGGCTCTGGCTTAGTGTCCAGGCGTCGAGACGGGTGCCGGAAAGCTCGGCAGGACGGTTCGCGGCAAGATAGGCAAAGGCGGGTGCCAAACGCTCGGGATCCACCCATTTGGCCTTCAGCTCATCGGGATAATTGCGGTCCGACATGGGGGTTTTCATATACATCCCCGGCGTGACGGTGACCGAGAGGATACCGTGTGGCTCCCCCTCAAGCGCCAGCGATTTGGAAAACCCCTCAAGCCCGTGCTTGGCAGCACAATAGGCAGCTTCCTGGTCGAAACCCTCGATACCCGACCGCGAGGAGACAAAGACAAGCGTGCCACCGCCCGCTTCGAGCATCGGCCTCCAAACAGCGCTGGCTAACTGAAATCCGGCCTGAAGGCCAACATTGAGCGTGCGCGAAAACTCTCCCAGATCAACGGCTTCGAACGGTTTGGGAACCAGAATCGCAGCGTTGTGGATCACGGTGTCAACGCGCGGCGACAGCGCCAACGCTTCGGCTATCGCTGCATCGGTTGCTTCGGCGTCCGAGAGGTCGGCAACGATGGCGCTCGCGTTCGCCCCGCACTGCTCGGCGGTGCGTTTCACCCCTTGGCCATCATAGTCGAACAAAACCAGCAGGGTCCCGCTGGGCGCCATATAGCGGGCGATGCCCGCACCAAGCCCCTGCGCGGCGCCGGTGATCCAGATGGTCTGTTGGGACAGCGGGCGGGGGCTCATTGTCGCGCTCATGGCTGTTCTGGTGCAAGATCGATCCAGCGCCGTTCGGCAGTGGACTGATGGACTGCATCGAGCACTCGCTGGTTGTACAGACCATCAAAAAAGCTCGCACCGCGTTCGAGCTTGCGGCCCTCTGCGACCGCATTGGTGAATTCGCGCAGGACGGCGACCACTGAAACATTCCAGATTCCCTTGTTAAGCCCCTCAAGGCCTGCATTGGGATCATCGACCGTAATGTCCTCGAACCCCTGGCCCGCCTTGGCGAAATAGAGCTTCTCGTCACTATTATCGAGGGTGATGGTGCCTTTGGATCCGAACACCTGGGTTAGATTGCCGATATTGCTGGCCGCAACCCCGGACATGAAAACCTGGGCTCGCGCGCCGCTCACCAACTTCATCATACACCAGGCCAGATCGTCGGCGGTAGCGGTCCAGGGTTGGCCGGTGGTCTTGTCAATCCGGTCAGGAATCATGGTCAGGGCTTCACCAACGACACTTTTGACGGGGCCGAGCCACCAGCGAACCATGTCGGTCTGGTGGCTGCCATTGGCGCCTAGCCGTCCACCGCCATGTTCGGCCAAAGACCACCAATCACCCTTGGGTCGCCCCGCGGGATCTGCCCAGGACGCGCCGATATTGGCGATATTGACGTGGCGAATCTCGCCCAACGAGCCCTCGGCGATCATTTCGGCGATGCGCATGCGGTTGGGATTGAACCGCAACTCGTGGTCGATCATGTGCACACGGCCCAGTGCCTCAGCCTTGTCGAGCATCGCCTTGGCCTCGCTCGCGTTCATGGCAGTCGGCTTTTCGCACAGGACATGCGCACCGGAATCGAGCGCGGCAAGCGTCATTTCGGCATGGGTGTCGGTGGGCGTGGCGATAAGCACCACGTCGGGTGAATGGGTATCCAACATCGCCCGCCAGTCGTCATAGGCATTCTCGATACCAAACGCGTCAGCGGCTGACCGCGCGCTTTCCAGCCGGTTGGATGCTACGGCGACACAGGTAACGCCGGGCACATGACGCAGGGCAGGCAAATAGGCAGCGCGGGCAAAACTGGCCCCGATGATCGCAACTTTCATAGTCGAAGTTTCCTTGTTTTCTGAGGGTCAGCCGATGGTCTTCAAGCGCGGGTCAAGGAAGTCGCGCAGCCAATCCCCAATGATATTGAACGAAAGAACCGTCAAAACGATCGCGATGCCCGGGAAAAAGGCCAGCCACCAGCGATTGGCGATGAGCTGGTCGCGGCTTTCGGCCAGCATCGATCCCCATGTGGGCACCGATGGCGGAACGCCCAACCCCAGAAACGATAATGCAGCTTCCGAGAGAATGACGCTGGCTACGTTGAATGACGCGATGACGGTCAAAGGCGCAACGATGTTGGGTAGGATGGTGCGGAAGATGATCGAGGGCGTGGAATCGCCCAGTGCGCGAGCTGCCTCCACGAACTCCTTCTCTCGCAGCGAAAGCGTCTGGGCACGCACGATCCGGGCATAGGTGACCCATTGACCGATGCCGAGCACCAGGATTATGTTGAGAACTCCCGGGCCGAGAACCACAAGAAACATGATGGCAAGCAAGATAAACGGGAAAGCCAGCTGGATATCGCCCAGCCGCATTATCACATCATCGATCCAGCCCCCGAAATAGCCAGAGACCAAGCCGGCGATAACGCCGATGGTGCCACCGACCGCGATGGCGCACAGCCCCACCAGCAGCGAAATCCGCGCCCCATAGAGCAAGCGGGAAAAGACGTCGCGGCCCAGCGCATCGGTGCCCAACAGGTAAAAGGCATTACCCGATTGCTGCAGCGGATCGAGCAGCCGGATCATGATGTTCTGGCGATTGGGATCGAACGGCGCAAGTAAGGGTCCGAAAACGGCGGCGATCACCACGCACAACAGGATGAACAGGGCGACGACCGGCCATTTCGCGACAACCATTGAGCGCCAGGCGCGCTTGAACTCCTTGCGCAACTCCCTGCCCTTGGGGCTGGCTGGCGGCACGGGGCCAACAGAAGGGACCGCATCGGCATGTTCGGGCTTGAGACCAAGGCTCATTTTCTGCCCCTCCTAATATTTGACGCGTGGGTCGATGCGGGCATAAATCAGATCGACGAGCAGGTTGAGGGTGATGAAAATCAAGGCAAGCACGATCACAGAGGCCTGAACTACGGGAATGTCGCGCTGGCTGATTGCGTTGAATACAAGCCGACCGATGCCGGGCCATGAAAAGACCATTTCAACGACGACGACACCGCCCAAGAGAAACCCAAACTCCAGCCCGATCATGGTCACCACGGGTAACCAAGCATTTCGCAGAGCATGGCGCACAACGACGGCGCGCTCAGAAATGCCTTTCGAGCGGGCCGTGCGCACATAATCCTGGCCCAGAACTTCGAGCATTGAAGAGCGCACCAAGCGGGCATTGCGGGAGAGCGAATAGAACCCGACGGCGACACCGGGCATGATCATGTAGTAGAGCGCCTGAGGCAGCTGGGTAAAGGCGCGGACGATCTCCCCTTGCAGCAGCGGCATGAGGAACGGCACGTGGCCGGAAATGGGAAAAAGGCGCAATTGCAGGCCGAACAGCATGATCATCATGATGCCAAGCCAGAAATTGGGAATGGACTGACCGAGCATCGCGACAGTCATGATCGAGCCATCCACGGGGGTTCCGCGATAGAGTGCCGAGAAAACGCCCAGCGGAATGGCCAGCGAAATTGCAAGTATCAGCGCGAACAACGTCAGTTCGATAGTCGCGGGTAGCGCCTGAAGCACTACGTCAATGGCAGGCCGACGGAACGTCAGAGAATTTCCGAAATCGCCCTGAAGCAAATTGCTGATGTAGGTGACGTATTGAATATGCAGCGGACGATCGAAGCCCAGCGCGCGGCGGGCCGCTTCTATTTCCTCAGTCGATGCGCGTTCCGAAACGTAGAGATAGGTCGGATCACCCCCGATTTGCAGGGCAACGAAACTGATGAAGGTCACGCCGATGATCACGATCACGCTCTGGATCAGGCGGCGTACTATGAAGGTCCACATCGCTTCGGAGCTCCCCGGGATATAAGTGTTGGGTACGGCATGCGGGGATGGCGCCCGCATGCCGGTGGTTTGGGTTAGTTGCCTGCCAGTTTGGTGTCGAACAGGTAGACTTTCTCATCGCGGCGGGGTTCGAAGGCCACGCGGCTCGAAACACCGTAGAAGTCGGGCTGGAAGTAGAGCAGCAGCCAGGGGCTGTCCTCGTAGAACACTTCGAGCATTTCGTTTATCACGACGCGGCGCTCTTCTTCGGTTTCCGCAGCGGCGATATCGGTCCAGCGGTCGAACCAATCGGGATTGTCCCAATGTGTATAGTTGGTGCCCGCGCCAACAACCGAGAGGTCGGTCATGTCATAGAGCGGGCTCCATGTGCCCCCGCCGGAGCCCAGGAAAAACATCGGTCCGGCCTTGCGCTGGCTGATCAGGGGAACATAGGTCGAGGCCCAGTCGAGCAACTCGACATTGGTCTGCACCCCGACGTCAGATAGGAACTGGCCGATGGCCTGGACAACGTTGACGTCGTTGAGGTAACGACCGCGACCTGCCTGCAGGGTGATCTCGAAGCGCACGCCGTTGTCGGCGCGCGGGAAACCGGCTTCATCAAGAAGCTGTTCGGCCATTTCGGGATCGTAAGGGTAAGGTACCAGGTTCGGGTTGCCGTTGGGCGGGTTAACAAGGCCGGTTGCGCGCTCACACTCGAAGTTGAGCAGTTGCGTGCAAATCGAGGGAACGTCGACCGCGTATTGCAGTGCACGACGGACCTCGGCGTTCTGAATGGCGGCGCCACCTTCGGTATCGGCGAAGTCGTCACTCATGTTGAAGCCGACATAAATGCGGCGTGTACCCTGGACCGGGGCGACTTTGGCCGATCCCGAATTGTTGATCGCGTCGATCTGGTCGGGGGAGACGTTGGTGATGATATCCACGTTCTGGGCAATAAGCTCGGCCGTACGGGTCGAGGCTTCGGGAATTACGCGCCAGATAATGTTCTGAAAGTTGCCTTCGTCTTCCTTCCAGCGCTCGAGCACGACTTGCGAGCCGGGCTCCCAGCTGACCAGACGATAGGGTCCGGAGGCAACCGGATTGCGCGCAGCCTCGTCCAGCGTCATGGCTTCGTATGAATCCTTGCAGTGGATGAAGACTTCGGCAATCAGACCGAACGAGACCGGGTTGGGCCGGCCCAGATCGATGCGAACTTCAAGATCGGAAACCGCTTCAGCGCCCTGGAACTGGATCGAGGAGAAGACAAAGCCCGGCGTATTGCCGGTGAAGGCGTTATCCGGGTCCGCAGCGCGGTTGAACGAATAGGCCGCATCCTCTGCGGTCAAAGCTTCCCCGTCTTCGCACGTAAGACCTTCACGCAAGGTGTAGGTATAGGATGTGCCATCTTCGGAGACCACATAGGATTCGGCGAGGTCGGGCACGATATCGCCATCGGGCGTGATTTCGTAAAGCGTACCGAAGATATGCTTGGCGATATTGGAATTGTCCCGGCTGGAAATCGGTGCAGGGTCAAATGTATTTACATCGGCACTGATGCCAACGACGATAGTGTCTTCAGGCGGTACCGCCAGTGCAGTAGCCATCGGCGCAAGAAGCACCGCGGCGCCTGCCAGTAACAGGTGTCGCTTCATTGCCATTTGGACGTCCTTTGAGTTGCTGGAGGGACTAAGACTTCCGGACGGCCCCCCTTCTGTGAGCTGAGCTCAAGGCCGGCCGGATCTATCGCCTCGCCGCGTTGCGACGAGATGATGCTCGCTTGCACCATTTGCAGCGATTTCAGGTGATCGCGCCCCGTACACTCCAGGGCGATCTCACCCTTGAGTGCCAGAACGAACCGACGCAGCAAAAGCGCGGCATCGTCGATCCATTGTCGGTAGTCGGGCAGCGGCACATCGGTGACGCTTTGGTCGTCGCGCAGCGCATAGCCAAGTGCGCCGAACTGGTCGCGCTGAAACGCGATGCCATTGGCGCATTCCGAGCGCCACGTAAATTGAGGCTGGGTCCAGTTGGCGGCCCAGGTCCCCTGATAATTGACGATAACCCCGTTGTCGAAAGTGATCAGCGCCGAGACGTTTGCATCGTCGGCATACATCGACCAGGGCGGATTGAAGGTTTTAGCAAAAATCTCAACGGGTTCGCTGTCATAGACATAGCGCATAAGGTCGAAATGGTGGATCGATTGCTCCCAGAGCATGGGCTGGCCCATGGTGAGGGGATATTTATTGATGTGGGGCAGATGTCCGTCGCGCCAACGCTCATAGCTAAAGCGCGCAAATGATGGGCGACCGAGCGGGCCCGAAAACAATTCACGCAGTGCAATCGTGACCGGGAGATAGCGGAAATTGAGCCCAACCATGAGCGGGGTGTCCGTCGCCTCACAAAGCTCGACAAAGCGGGCAGCCTCGGCAACGCTGTTGGCCAAAGGCTTTTCGGCCAGGATCGCGAGGCCCGCACCGCATGCCGTTTCGATATCGTCATGTCGGCCCGAGGGCGGGGTCGAGAGCAGAACGGCATCGGCATCGACGGACTGAACGGCCTCGGCCAAAGAGCGAAAAACCGGAACGCCGGGCCATTCCGACTGCGCCCTATCGCGCGCAGCCCGGTCGGGATCGGCCATGGCCAGAAGCGTAACGCCGGGTTGATCGGCAATCACGCGCAGCCAGAACTTGGAGCGCGCGCCCAGACCCACGATGATGAGGCGCAATGCGGTCATCGGGCGCCCTCCGCAAATGACTGTGTCCCCAGCGCCGCCAGTCCGGCCTCGAGCGAGGTCCAGGCAAACCCGGCAAGTTCGTGGCGGATCGAGACCATGGGCGCTTTCGTGGGTTCGGGGGTGGTCGGTACGCCGATAGCAGTGGCAGCACCGGGTCCCGCGATCATGTGCGCCAGCTCGAGATCGGACACGATTTGGCCGGACCCGCAATGAAGCACACCGCGCACCGTGTGCGGGGAACAAACCAGCTGGGCCAGGGCCCGCGCCAGATCGGGCGCATAAGTCCAGTCCCTGCGCCTGGCCGGAGTTTCAAGGACTAGCGACTGCCGAGCCTGAGCAGCGGCGATCAAACGGCAGACCAGCGAAAGGCTTGTGCGGCTGCGGCGCACTGTTTCGTTAGGGCCATAAATCGGACCCAGGCGTAAGGACAGGCCATGATGAGCTTGAGTGACTATTTCTCCGATGCGCTTGGCGAGCGCATAGGGTTCGCCGGCGGTGTCTGGTGTGGTTTCGGTGGTGGTCTGGTCGCCATCACCCGGCGCAAAGACCCCCGAAGAGGACAGAAAGACGATCTGACCGACGCTGGCCCGCTCCGCTGCATCGATTGCATCGAGTAGCATATCGAGATTGTGCTTGAGATGAGCAGTGTCACTCAGCCCCAGATCTTGGGGGGCTGTCGTCAACGCCGCGCCATGAACAAGGACATCACACCCCGAGACCACCTCGCGAGCAAGGCTAGTGGTCAGAGGACCCTCCACGATGCGGCAGGTTTGGAGCCGAGCGCGGGTAGCGGTACTGAAATGGCGGTCGGTTGCAACGACACGGTGGCCTAGCCGGGCGAGCCCTTCAGCCAGGTGGCTGCCGACGAACCCGCCAGCGCCCGTGATCGCAATGGACGGCCGCTCACTCATCTTTGGCAAACAACTCCGCGTTGTTCGTGATGTCTGCTGCCGAGCGCGTGTGGTCCGAGATCAGCGAGATGGCGAGAATAATGTCTTTCTTGCGTAGGGCCGCAACGATCGGGAGATGATTCCTCGCGACATCGTTGAGATCCCGATTGGCCTTGTTGCGCAACGCCATGATCTGGTGGATGCGCAAGAACAGGTTGTCCCAGACCGAGAGCAGAATGGCGTGATCGGACAAGCTGATCAGGGTGCGGTGAAAACCCTGATCAGCCACCATCAGCGCTTCGAAATCATCGTGCGCGGCGGCCTCAGTCATGGCCTGGCAGAACGGCTCAAGGGGCGAGACATCCTTGTTGAACTCAATGATGCGACGCACGGCAAAGGCTTCGAACTGTTCACGCAGGCTGTAAAGTTCCTCGACTTCGCGCGGGGTGAGCGGTTTGACCCGTTTGCCCTTGTAGGCGACGGTTTCGATCAGCCCTTCGTTCTCCAGAATCTGGATTGCCTCACGCACGGGGGCACGGCTGATGTTGAGTTGATTGGCCAGGTTCAATTCGACAATGGGCGTGCCCGGCTTCATCTTGCCGTTGATTATGGCGCGGCGCAGCGTATCTGCCACCTGCATGCGCAGGGGGAGGTTTTCGATTCTGGCGATATCGGTCGGCGCGCTGTCAGTCATGGCTTCACACCTGTGTTGGGGCGCACAGACGCGCCACGTCGTTGATTGCGCCGCGCAGGCTATCGGGTACCGGAGCGAAGGGTGGGCGAACGATCTCATAGGCCGGGTCACCGCGCAGAATGGCTGTGACGGCCTTGACCGCAGGGATCAGCGGCAGGCTCTCGAAGCGCTTGCGCACCTCGGCCACCCGCTCGGCGATACCCGCTTCCCGCTCGGTGCCTAATGCCTTGATCAGCGCCGCGATCGCCATGGTGTTGACGTTGGCCGAGGCACTGATGCAACCGGCCCCGCCCGCTGCAACATTTTTGCCGATCAGCGATTCGGAGGCCGAATAAACATCGAGCTCGGGAAACGCCTTGATGATGGCGTGGGTGTTGTCCCAGTCGCCCGACGAATCCTTGAGTCCAACGAACACACCAGGATAGGTCTTGAGCAGGCGCTCGATGAGCGAAAGCGTGATCGCAACGCCGCTCATCTGGGGGATATGGTAGAGATAGATCTTGAGATCTGAGCTTCCGACCGCCTCTACGATCTGGGCGTAATAGGCATAAACCCCATCTTCGGTGACGCCCTTGTAATAGAAGGGCGGTAGGGTGAGCGTGCCCAGACATTTGTTTGCCACGGCATCCCGGGTCAGGGCGATGGCCTCGGGCAAGGCGGCAGCACCGGTGCCGGGCATCAAACGGCTCGGATCGATCCCTCCCTCGATAAGGACGGCGAGCAGCCGCTTGCGCTCATCCAGCCCCAGCGAGGCTGCCTCGCTGGTGGTGCCGAACGGGGCCAGCCCGTCGGCACTCTGATCCAGCAGCGTTCTGGCGTTGGCCAGGAACCGGGCCTCATCGATCGAGAGGTCGGCTGCGAACGGTGTGATGGCAGGGACAAAAAGTTTCGGGTTGCGTTTCATGCGACGTTCCTGCCCTGATTTATCTTGTCGTTGTCCGACGTGATCCGAAGCCCTTCAATTTCGTGGAGCACATCGTCATCGGTACGCCCACGCCACATGAGCACGGCAAAAACTCCGGGGCCATCGAGCACGCTCATGCCCATGTGCCAGGTGCCGGGACGATAAAGGATCCCCCGGTTTCCGCTCAGCATAACGGCGCATGCCCTGCCCAGATCGGGCGCGCCGGCACCTGTATCGGGGGCAACAAGCACCACGTAGCGCGAAACATCGAGCGGCATGAAGGCCTGAGCCGCGTGGGGATGGCGCTCAAGACGGTCGACCACCAGCGGCAGACACGACGGAGCAACACGATTTGTGTGAAACACCGGAGCGAGACCTGACCCCGATGCGATGATGGCATCGGTAAAAAAGCGGCGGTCACCAAACGTCTCGGGCGGGGTGATGATTTCGGCCAATGGGCCCAGCGCGGCGTGCGGATCAGTTTGACAGATAGCGATCTCGATCATCAGGTAAATTCTCCCGCAGTCTCGCGCGAAAAGGGAACGCAGCGCTTGAAGTGCTCGGCAATCGCGAGACGCCCAGCAACCCAGACACCTTGAAGGGCCGCAATGTGGTCGAGAAATGCGACAAGTCCGGCGAGCCGGCCCGGATGCCCGATGATACGCGGATGCAGGCCCACGCTCATCATGCGCGGACCGTCATGTTCCAGTAGTCCCGTCAGGGTTTCGATGAGGAATGTCCCGTATTCAGCCCCAGTGACCCAACCACCTTGCAGGAACTTGGCGTCGTTGGTGACAAGCGAATAGGGAACCACCAAGTGAGGTGCGTCCGACACAAGCGTCCAATAAGGCAGCTCGTCGTTATAAGCATCGCTGTCGAAAGCAAATCCCCCGTGTTCGACAACGAGCCGACGGGTGTTTTCCGAACGTGAATACCGGCAATACCAGCCCGAGGGCGTGCGTCCGAGCAGATCGGTGACAAGGCTGTAAGCTCGCGCGATCTGGTCCCGTTCCTCCGCTTCGTCCAGATGGTAGTGCTCGATCCATCGCAGTCCGTGACACACGATATCCCAGTCGGTGCGAGCGATGGCCCGTGCAGCGCGCGGATTGCGCTCAAGCGCCACTGCCGCAGCAAATATTGTGACCGGCAAGCCCCGGCTCACGAACAGGTCGTGAAGCCGCCAGAAGCCGACGCGGCAGCCATATTCGTACATGGACTGACTGGCCAGATCGCGGGATCCGACCGGGACGCGAGGGGTGCTGACCTCGATCAGCGCGCTTTCCGAACGCCCGTCGCCATCGTCGATGGAATACTCCGAGCCTTCCTCATAATTGACCACGAAGTTCACCGCGACGCGTGCGCCTCCGGGCCAGTCAAATTGCGGTGGTGTGTCGGCATAACCGATATAGTCACGCATGAGGGTTCTCCTCCGCCAGACCTGTGGCCGTCAGCGCCAAGTCCGCGGCCCTTCCACCTTGTTGAAAAAGCAGCACCAATCGCCCGTGTTCACGTTGGGCAGCGCGCGCAGGCCAAAGAACATGCCGTCCGCCGGGGCGGTAAGATGGGCCAATTCGTCGCCAAAAATGTTGACGATCCTTGCGATCGAATCCCCCTTCTTCATGGGAGTGAGGAAATCGACCCCCGGGGTCGGAATGAAGATGCCCGAAGCCGGCGCAAGCAGAGCCTCCTGCTGACCCCTGGTGGGGTTGTCCGGATAGACCGGCGTACCCGGGTACATCTTGTAATGATAAAGAATATTGAGGATCGAATTGGCCAACTCCCGGCCGACCTTGGCAAAGGCTTCCGGCCCGGTGTGCGAGCGCCCGCCAAGCTCTACTGTGATCCCGGTCTTGCCGATTTCCTTCATCTGCGCCATGGGTGAGCCCTTGGGCAGGAAATTGCTCATGATGCAGCCCCAGCCCTCGCCCATCGCCATGGCGAGTTCGACAGATTCAGGTGTCTCGTCGACGAATATCGCCTTGGCCAGAAAGGAATGCGCACCGCCCGAGTGGATGGAGATCTCTATGTCGGCAGATCGGCTCATCCATTCGGAGTGAGCGTGCGCGACGCGCTCGGAAAGATAGCCATTGGCGCGACCTGGATAGATGCGGTTCATATCGAACGAGAACGTGTCGAGAGGATTGCCGCGATTGGCCGCCTCGAACGCCATGACGTTGACGACCGGAACCATCACAACCGTGCCGATGAGCTGTTTGGGGTCGATCTCGCGCATGGCGATCTGGCAAGCGAGCGGGCCCTCGGGCTCATCGCCGTGGATGGCGCCATTGACCCAGAAGGTCTTGCCCGGTTTGGCGCCATTGATCACGACTACTGGAATTTCGACCTTGGTGCCTCCGGCAAGTTCTGTGACGGGAATAACGCCACGGGCAACCTGCCCGGGCTGTGCGGTGGCAGTGCCGATGGTGACGGAGTTGGATTGGGTCATGATCGGTCAAATCCCCTGATAAGCTTCGTACTTCTTGAGTTCTTCAGGGGTGTAGACCTGCATGAACTCAATCTCGATGCCGCCCGCGTCATTGTCCAGAAACGCGACATAACCTTCGGGATGGGGATGCGAACCGTAAACACCGCAGGCCTGGCAGATGCGCAGTTCGGCCCCTTGTGCCTTGGCATGGTCGAGGGCCTTTTCGATGTTATCGACCTCATAGCAAATGTGGTGCAGGCCCTCTGCGCCACGCTCGGAAATCCATGCATCAAAGCGGCCGCCGGCCTCGAGCGACTGGCAGAGCTGGTATTCGATGCCCCCGAGGTAAAAGAGCGCAACGCGGTTCTTGGACTTGGGGAAGTCGGTTATCGTGGTGTCGGCGGGGACATGCAAAAAACGCGCGTAGGCGTCAAGCGTCGCCTTGGCGTCGCGGACAGCAAAGGCCATGTGCTTGATTGCGGTGACGTTGGGATTGTCGGATTTCACCTGGGTGGGTGCGGACATTTTCAATTCTCCTTAGGCGACTGAGCTCGCGCGCTCAGAGCGGATCGTTTCGATGGTCTTTTTCATGCGCACAAGAGCCTCCTTGATGCGCGGCACAGGCTGAGTCAGCGACATGCGGACGAAGTCGTCGGTATGGTCCCCATAGATGCGGCCCGGATAGATCATCACCTGCCCCTCGGCCAAAAGCCGTTCGCAAAATTTGCTGGCTGGCAGGCCGGTGACCGAAACATCGGCGTAGACATAAAAGGCGCCCTGGCATTCGGCGTAAGGGATGGACAGCTCATCGAGTCCTTTGCAAAGGGTGCGTCGCCGCTCGTCATAGATGCGCCGCATATCTTCCACGCATTGCTGATCGCCTTGCATGGCAGCAAGAGCGGCATGCTGACTGACGGCGGCGGTCGAGATTGCGAACGCATGGTTGATTTCGGCCATCGGTACGATCAACTCTTTGGGCCCTGCAAAGTACCCGACACGCCATCCGGTCATGGCATATGCCTTGGAAAACCCCGAAAGCGTGATGGTGCGCTCTTTCATGCCCGGAAGGGCAGCGACGGGCTGCACGGTGCTGTTGCCATAAGTGAGGCGAGCGTAAATCTCGTCTGAAATCACGATCAGATCGTGCTCGATTGCGAGCTGGGCAATCTTTTTGACTTCATCGGGCGGCGTCACCGTGCCAGTGGGGTTGTTGGGGTTGATCAGCACCAGAATTTTCGATTTCGGCGTAATCGCTTCGCGCACCATGTCGGCGGTCAAAGTGAAATTGGTCTCCATGGTCATCTTGACAGGAACCACGGTTGCACCGGCGAGATCGGCTGCCTGGCTGTAAGGCTCATAGCCCGGGCACGGCACTATGATCTCGTCGCCCGGATCGAGCAGGGACAGCCCAATCACAAACATCGCGTGCTGGCCGCCAGGGGTCACGACAATCTCGTCGGACGCATAATCGGTCCCGCCATAAGCGAGGATGTTTTTTGCAATCGCTTCACGTAGAGCGGGGATACCCAGTGGGTGGGTATAATGGGTCGCACCATTGGCAAGCGCGTCCTGGCCGGCCTTGATGATATGGGCCGGGGTATCGAGGTCGGGATCGCCCCGGCCCAGCTTGATCACATCGCCCAGTTTTTCGGCCATGTCCGCCATACGGGTGATGATATGGGCATCCTTGAGCTTGACGCGTTTGGCCAGACGGTCACCCATCCCTTTCGCAGTCATTTCCCCTCCTTTTCGAGCCCGTAGAGCTCGGAATACTTGTCGGTCAGATAAGTGATGTAGGGCTCCGGATCGAGTTTCCGTCCGGTAGCGCGCAAGAGCAGGTCGTCGCGCGAATAGCGGCGACCGTGACGGTGGACATGTTCGACCATAAAGGCGCGCAATGGGTCGTAATCGCCCCGTGCCAACCCCTCAGAAATGGCGCCATCCTCCTTTGCCTTGGCAAAGAGCTGGCTCGCCATGACATTGCCGATCGTATAGTTGCAGAACGTGCCGATCTGGCCCGATGACCAATGCACGTCCTGGAGCACACCGTGGGTATCATCAGGCACAGCAACGCCGAGATACTCGTGCATCTTGGCATTCCAGTATTCAGGCAAGTCGGAGACCTTGAGCGAGCCGTCGATCAGCGCGGCCTCTATTTCCACACGCAGCATGACGTGAAAGTCATAAGTCAACTCATCAGCTTCCACCCGGATCAGGCCCGGACGGCACCGATTGATTGCGCGATGGAACTCCTCGACCGTTACGTCGCCAAGCTGATCGGAATAATGGGCCTGGGCGGCAGGGAAGTGGATGTCCCAGAATTCGCGGGCCCGGCCCACATGGTTTTCAAACAGGCGCGACTGGCTCTCATGTGCGCCAAAGCTGACCCCACCAACGGCATAGAGCCCGATAAGATCGGTCGCCAGCGGCGTGCGGGTATAATCGGGATCAACCCCTTGCTCGTAAAGCGCGTGACCGGCCTCATGCAGAGCGCCGAACAGGCTCATGGGCATGTAGTTGCGCGAGAAGCGCGTGGTAATGCGCACGTCGTTGCGGGTGAAGGAAATCTCGAAGGGGTGGATTGTGGTATCGAGGCGCCCCCGATCAAGGTCATATCCGACAGTCTGGGCCATCTTGAGCGCAAATTCATATTGGCTCTCCGGGGAATAGTCGCGCTCCAGGAAGTCGGCGCGAGGCTGTTCCTTTTCTCCGATCGCCTTGACGAGCGGCAGAAGCCCCTCGCGCAGCCGGGCAAACAAGGGCCTTAGCGTGGCCACGGTTTCACCAGGCTCGAACCGGTACATCAGCGCGTCATAGGGGTGCTCTTCATAGCCGATGACCTCGGCCATCTCCCGGTTTAGCGCGACGGTTTCCTCAAGCAGCGGTGCGAAAAGTGCAAAATTATTAGTGGCGCGGGCCTTGGCCCAGACGTCCTGACCGGTTGAACCCAACTCCGCACGGCGACGGATCAGATCGGATGGGATGCGCGAGTGATATTGGACCGCCTCGCGAACCTGAGCGACGATTGTCCGCTCAACGCTGTCCTTGGGACGAGCGGCAAGTTCTGCCTCAGCGGCATCGAGCTCGCGGCGGGTATCATCGGAAGTCAGCATCTGGAAGGCGATGACCGAAAGGGTCGCTTCTTGCTTGCCGCGCGTAACCGAACCGCCCGGAGGCATCATGGTGCGCGCATCCCAGCTCAGGATTGATTTGGCGTTGAGCACGTCATTTACGCGCCCCATGGTTTCCAGGAGGGCTGCATAGCTCACAGCGCATAGACCCCTTTAGAGGCGTAATCGTTACCCGTGTGCCGCATGACCCTTATCCTTTCCCAATTCTGCCGACCAACCGCTCAATGACGACAAGCTTTGACTTGCTTTTTCAATTGTCGACAATCTACAAGCTAATAGTGGACAGGCTGTCATCGGCTTGTCAAGGATGATTAAAGGCCCTGCGCGAGATCGCGGAAAATCCTTTTCAGACAGGGATTTCGCGACAAACAGACTGGGGATTGTATGGCAAATTACCAAACGGAGGCTGGAATGGGCGCACCGAAAATCGCGTTCGATCGTTACTTTACCTACGAGGAGATGACCGAGCATTTGAGGGCGCTACAGGCGTCATATCCAGACTTGATGACCCTTTCTTCGCTCGCCAAATCCCATCACGGGCGCGATGTGTGGCTTGTCGAGATCAACAACGCCAAGACCGGGCCAGCATTGGAAAAGCCCGGATATTACATCGACGCACAAATTCATGCCGAGGAGCACGCGACCAGCGCCACCGCGCTCTATGCTGTGCACTATCTCCTCAGCCAGTATGGCATCGACCCCGAAGTGACACGGCTGGTCGACAGCCAGGCGATCTACGTTCTGCCGCGCATCAATCCGGATGGTGCGGAACTGGCTCTGGTGCCGCCTTACTACAACTGGTGTGGCAATGGACGGTTCATGCCCGGGGCCGACCGGATCGAGGGGCTGGTCCCAGAGGACATTGACGGTGATGGGTTCATTGTCTGGATGCGTGTTCCCGACCCCAAAGGCGAATGGAAGAAATCGGCCACCAATCCCGACATCATGGTGCAGCGCGCGCCGGGCGAGGAATGCGGCGAATACTTCCGGCTCTACCCCGAGGGGCGAATCCGCAACTATGACGGCGCCAACGTTCCGGTGGAGGCCCCGTTCGACGGCAACATGAACCGCAACTTCCCCACCAACTGGTCGCCCCAGGAGTATGGCGCGGGCGAGCATCCCCTTTCCGAGCCGGAAACCGCGGCCATGGCTCGTTTCATCCTCGACCACCCAAATATCTGTGGCATGTGCGCCTATCACACCCATGGGGGGATCATTTTGCGCCCGTCCATGACGCGCTCGGATGCCGATATGAGCCCGCGCGACATGACGCTCTACAAGGAGATCGGCAAAGTGGGGACCGAGGTGACGGGCTATCCCACCGTCTCGATCTACGAGGAGTTCACGCCGGACAAATCCAAACCCCGGCGCGGCGGGTTGATGGACTGGACCTATGAGGAAATGGGAATCATCAGTTTTGCCACCGAACTGTGGGATCTCGAAAGGGCCGCGGGCGTCGAAAAAGAGGGCTATTACAACCTCTATCCACGCAACGAGGAGGTCCAGCAAAAGGTCTATGATTATGTTACGGCCAACATGGCCGAGAAGGGTTGGCGGCCATGGCGCTCCTTCAATCACCCCCAGCTGGGCGAGATCGAGATCGGTGGCATGGTCAACATCTGGAGCTATCGTAATCCGCCCGGCCGGCTGCTCGAGAAGCTGTGTCACGACAATGTGGTCTTCAACATCCGGCACGCCCTCGCAGCGCCGCGGGTCAAGATCGATTCTGTTGACATAGAGGCTCTGGGTGCAGGGCTTTACAAGGTACGCGCCATCGTCTCCAACCACGGCTATCTGCCGACCAACCTGTCCGATGTCGCAGTCGAGAACAAGGTTGCCAAGCCCGTGCTGGCCGGGATCGCAATCGAGGGCGGTGCACTGGTCATGAACCCGGAGCGGGTACAATTGGGCCATCTGGCCGGGCGCAACGAGCGCCTCTATCCCTATTCTCCATGGGGTCAACAATGGACGGCCAATTCCCGGCCCGTCGAATGGCTGGTCCGCATGGATCAAGCCGGAAGCGTGACCGTGTCGGCGCAGTCGGAAAAGGGTGGCACGGACCGGTTGACGGTCGAACTCGGATAACCTCAGCGCGGGCGGCGTCCATGGCGCCGCCCGTATCCCTGAGATCAGGTAGCGATACGGCCCCCGTCGATCACAAGTCCGATGCCGGTAACGAACGAGGATAGTGGCGTCGCCAGATACAGAACCGCTTCGGCGATTTCATCACCAGTTCCCATTCGGCCCAACGGTGTTATGGCACGCCAGCGGCGCTCGATCTCTTCGGGGTCAGCTGCAAGATCGCGGTTGCGGCGGTTCATCTGCGTGTCGATGACGCCAGGATTGATCGCGTTGCATCGAACGTTGCGGTCAGCGTACTCAATGGCGATGACACGGGTCATCGACATGATGCCGCCCTTGGACGCCGCATAGGAGAGATTTCCACCAACATTGGCAAAGGCGCTCACCGAGGAATTGTTGACGATGGTGCCGCCGCCATTGCGCAACAGGGCCGGCAGCGCGTGTTTGCAGCCAAAGAACGTGCCCTTGAGATTGACCGCGATGACCTTGTCGAACAGATCTTCTGCAATCTCGTCCGAAGCGGTGACGGGCTGTTCGATACCGGCATTGTTGAAAATCGTGTCGAGTTTGCCAAATGTCTTTTCGGCCGTTTCGATCAAGTGCGCCACATCGTCCTCAATCGAGACGTCGCATGGCACATATACAATGCGCCCGGGCAGATCGGTTGCGTTAGCCTCAAGAGATGCCCCGGCCTCGGCGTTGATATCACCCACCACTACATCGGCACCCTCCCGGGCGAATTTGAGCGCTGTAGCCCGGCCCATACCCTCGGCGCCACCGGTGACGATGGCTGTCATGTCTTGCATTCTCAAGTCTGTGTTTCCTTTCGTTATTGAACTGTTTCGGGATCGCCCAGCCAGTTTTCCACCGTGGAGGCGCTGTGCTCTGAGACACTCTTAGACCGCCAAATCCTCTATTTCCTGCCCCTCCCCGGCAGCGCATGTCAGGTGCGCATGCCCACAGCACCCCGTGGCAATTGCGGACACCCCTGCCCTGCTTGACCTCGTCTTCTGCATGTGCATTCTTACACTCTGTTCGATTGTCGACAATCTACAAACTGAACGTTGACACATGTTTGGCCCATCGCGGGCAAAGGAGTAGGGCATGAAAGAGGCGACCGGGCTCACCGACAACGCAGGCGATCTGGTGGCAATGGCCGTGTGCGGCTATGTAAGCCAGCCCTCATTGCGGCCGGGCGGTTATCTGCACTATCCCGACGGAAAAGGCGTGATGCTGCCCGGCATGTTCGGGGTCACTTACAATGCCTCGGTGGGCGATCGCGCCTTTGGTTGGGCAGGCGACCATGTCGAGCCCGGTGTTTCCATAGCCAATCCCAATGAAAGCGCCGACTTCGCCCTGCACTATCTTACCTGCATCGGCAACGAAGCGACGGTGATGAGCGGTCTGACCAAGGGCGCAAAGGGCATCGTAACGGGCGAACATGCGAGGCTGCTGGTCGCGTTTGAGGACGAGGTCAACGAGATGCTCAATATCGGTGACCAGATCCAGATTATGGCGCATGGGCGTGGTATCGCGCTGAGCGAATTCCCCTCGATAGAGTTCAAAAAGACCAGCCCCCGCCTACTCAATGCCATGAGGCTTTCGCGTGCAGGTAACGGCGCGCTTAAGGTGCCCGTCGCCATGGAATTGCCTATCGAGATCATGGGCTCTGGCGCCGAGCTCAATTCCGAATATGTCGATCAGGACCTCATGAGCGGGGACAGGCCACTGATGGCAGATCTCGGGATCGACCAGATGCGATTAGGCGATCTGATTGCCATCCGCCATGCTGACCACCATTTCGGGCGGTCTTACCGTAAGGGCTCGGTGTCGATCGCTTTGTGCATTCATGGGGACTCGGTGATGACCGGACACGGACCGGGCATCCTGACGCTGATGACCTGCACCGATGATTCCATCGATTTCGAGATCGATCGCACCGCCAACATCGCCAACTATTTTTCAATCGGAGTGCGCTCATGACCCTTTCGATCAACACGGACGACCTGATTGCGGTCTCGGTGGGCGGCGCAATTGCGCATCCTGGATTTGCCGGGCTTCCTGCTGAGCCTTACAGGCTGGCCGCGGACGGCACCCCCTTCCTTCTGCCCACCTTTGGGGGCATCGTTTATAACGTGTCCGTCGGAGAGAGGGCCTTTGGCTGGGCCGCCGACTGCATCCATCCAGGTGTCTCGGTCAAGGGGGCCGACGACGTGAAGAACCGCGGGCTCAACGTCTTTGCCTGTGTCGGAAACACGGCCACGGTCATGACCGGCCAGGCGCAGGGCGCCAAGGGCGTTGTAACCGGGAAATCAGGGCGCTTCTCCGAGCAGGTGATCGTTCATTTTCCCAAGGACGTCCGCACAAAGATGGCGGTCGGAGATCAGATCGTCGTCAAGGCCATCGGCACCGGGATAGAAATTTCCGGCCATGAGGCGGTTGCGTGCAAAGGCTTGTCGCCGGACTTGCTTGGAAAACTCTCTACGCGCAGCGAAAACGGCGTGCTCAAGGTCGGCGTGGTCGCAACAATACCGCCCCATTTGGTGGGCGCGGGCGCCGGATTGACCAGCGAAGGCGGCAGCCTGCACATGCAGTCGACCGACCGAGCGCTTCTCGCCGAGTTAGGGCTCGACACCTTGAAACTTGGCGATATCGTCGCTTTTGGCGACACCGATAGCCGGTACAATCACGGCTATCTGCGTGGGGCGACCTCGATTGGTGTCGTGGGCCAGACAGACGGGCCGCGCGCTGGCTATGGCCCTGGGATCACGGTCCTGATGACCGCGCCTGGCGGACAATTGAGCACGTTCGAGGACCGTTCGGCGAATATCGCTACCCTGCTCTCGCTGGAGCCCTAAACGCAGATGACCATCACCCTGACATCGGTCACCCGCGATAGCATCGACGCGTTCATGCGCGAGGGTTTCGAAGCGCTTGGACTCACGCCCGAGGACGCAAAGATATTTGCCGATGCGCTGGTTTTCTCGGAACTCCGCTTTCACCCCGGCCATGGCCAGGGCGTTCGGCGCATCAAGCGATACCGTGAACGGATCGCAGACAAGATGGTCGACCCGCGCGCGCCTTTCGAGATCGTAAAACGTTCGCCTGCCCTGGCGCTTTGCGATGCTCACAATGGAATCGGAACGGTAGCGGGCTCAAAGGCCATGGCAATTGCCATCGAAATGGCGAAAGCCTCGGGCATCGGCACGGTGATCGTGCGCAATTCCACCCATTATGGCTCGTCTGCGGTCCATGCCTGCCAAGCGGTCGAGGCTGGCTGCATAGGCGTTGCTTATACCAATGCAGGTCCCGAAATGGCGCCCTGGGGCGCCCGCGAAGGCGCTGTGGGCACCAATCCCTGGGGCATTGCGGCTCCCACCGGGCTGGGCTTTCCGGTGGTGATGGACTTTGCGCTGACCACCGCTGGCAAAGGCATGATGGACTGGTTGGCGCGCGGGGGCAAACCTATGCCCACGGACTGGGCGCTGACCCCAGAGGGTGAAACCACCGACGATCCTAACGCCGCCATGACCGGGGCGCTACTCGCGATCGGCGGCTACAAGGGTTACGGGCTGGCGTTCATGACCGATGTCCTGACCGGCGTTATCGGTGGGGGCGGGTTCGGGCTCACGCCTTATGCTGACCCTCAAAAGCTCGATGTTTCCCACTCTTTCACCGCTATCGACATTGAATGGTTCATGGCGCACTCCGAGTTCGAGGCACGCATGGACGCATTCGCCAAGATGGTAAAATCGCGCCAGACACGGCCCGGCTTTTCCGAAATTCTGCTGCCTGGCGAACAGGAAGCGCGTCGCGTGGCAGCAAAATCGAGATCCGGTGTTCCGCTTGATGACACGGTGCTAGAAGAACTTGTTGCGCTCGGGGACGATTTGGGGCTGAGAAATCGCCTCAAGATCGTCGGACCTTATATGGAGCCCACGCTGTGACGGCGCTCCTGCCTCTTGGCAATCAGTTCCGGGCCGAGCGCCGCGATGCCCTGCGCGCCAGACTTGCAGCAAGCGGGCTTGATGGCGCGCTTCTGCTTTTGCCCGCCAACGTTCTCTACCTTACAGGCTTTGTATTTTCGGTGAACGAACGGCCTATTGGTTTGTACGTGCCTCTCGAAGGTGAGGCAGTTCTGCATGTGCCTCTCCTTGAGAAAGAAAACGCCGAAGTCATCTCAGGTGTGTCGGTCCAGACCTATTTCGAATATCCCGGCGAGGATCCCGCCGAACTGACGATGATCACGCACTGTGGCGCCAAGCGACTTGCGGTCGACGCGCTAGACGCCCGGTTCCTTGATGCCGCACGCGACAGGGTAGACTCCCTGACGCTTACCGACCCGGTCGCCCCGCTCCGGTTTATCAAGACGCAGGCCGAACTGGCGCTGACCCGCGAGGCAGCCCGGTTCGCCGATCTTTGCCTTGAGCGCCTGTTTGATCACGCTGGCACTTTGATCGCAGACAGGGCTGGCGAAATCGACCTTTTGAACGACTGTGTCGGACACGCGCGCGATGCTCTGTTTGCCACTCATGGCACTGCGTTTTCTGGAACCAAGATGGGGATCACCGCCTCGGTTCATTCAGGCCCTCGAGCTGCACTGCCCCACGGCGCTACAACCGACCGCAAGCCGCAATGGGGCGAGACGCTGATCGCAGGGATCGGCTGCAGCCTCGGTGGCTATCACGCCGAAAGCGGGGTCACGTTGATAGTGGGTGAAATGAGCGCCGAACAACGCGCTGTCATGCAGGCCATGCAAGCGTGCAACGACGCCGCCATCGAGGCACTAAAGCTCGGCGCCGTCTGTGCGCAGATCAATGCTGCAGCGCTGAATGAACTCCAAGCCGCCGGCTTGGGCGAGGCCATCCGGCACCGGATCGGGCACGGCATGGGCGTTGAAGGCCACGAGGCGCCCTGGCTTGCTCCGGGCGACGCGACTGCCGTTGCGCCCAACATGGTCTTTTCCAACGAGCCGGGCGTCTACCGACCCGGACGCGACGGCTACCGCACCATCAATACCATGATCGTCCACGAGAACGGGGTAGAAATTGTCTCGCGCTTTCTGACCGATCACCCCATCGACACGCGCATCGTCGCGATTCCAAGCCTCTGAGGGAGGATCTCATGCCCGAACCCGCCGCCTGGCACTACACCAAGATCATAAAGCCAATGTTTGAGGCCGAGGCCATCGATCAGCGCGTCCTGGGGCGCGTCATCACCGCCAGAGGCGATGAGGTAATCGAGGAGGGCTATATCGAAATCAAGGGCGGCAAGATCGTTGCCGTGGGCGCGGCGGCTGACGCTGTGGCGGACGACAAGATTGCAGTTCTCGACACCGGTGGCAAGACCATCATGCCCGGCATGATGAATTCGCACGCCCATCTGTCCTGGGACGGCATTCATGAGCTTTCGTTCCAATCGATGTATGACAGCCCGGAAATCCGCGCCTACAAAGCGGCGGGCAACATGATGAAATCGCTTCGCGCCGGAATTACGCTGGTGCGCGATCTGGGCGTGCACAACGCAAACCTGTTCACCAAGCAGGCCGTCGCACAAGGTATCCTGCCCGGACCAAGACTGCTGGTTTCGGGCGAAAGCATCATCCAGACTGGCGGTCATACCTATTGGGTATGCCGGGAGGCCTCGGGCGCCGATGAAATGCGGCGGGCGGTGCGCGACCAAGTAAAGGGCGGTGCCGATCTGATCAAGATCATGGCGTGTCACGACACGCTCGAGTTTACCGATGCCGAACTTGAAGCCGTCATCGACGAAGCCCACCGCAACCGCCTGCCGATCACCGCGCACGCGACCTATGATTCTTGCATTCGCCGGGTTGTCGAATTCGGCGTCGATTGCGTCGAACATGGAGGATCGATGAGCGAGGAGACCATCGCACTTCTGCTCGACAAGAAAGTCCCGATCGTGACGACGTTTTCGGCTCTGGTGATGCAGGCCAATGCTGAGATCGCACGGCGCTTTGCGATCCCCGAATGGAAGATCGCCGAACGGCAGAAGGCTGTGGGCGACAAGTCGCGTTTCGATGGGCTGGTGCGCGCTGCAAAGGCCGGGGTGCCCATTGTATTCGGTACCGACGCAGGCAGCCCGGCAGTCGAACATGATTCCATCGCCCCCGAGCTCGACTTCATGGTCGAAGTCGGGGTCTGCCCCGACCGGCTCGACGCCATCCGGGCGATCACCGCACGCGCCGCAAAGCTCAATGGTCTCGAGGACCGGCTCGGCACGCTCGAAGCGGGCAAGGAGGCCGATTTCATCATTGTGGACGGCAAGCCCGATCAGGATCTGTTTGCGCTCGAAAGAGTGGCCATGACGTTCATCGCCGGAAAGCGGATGCATTGAAAATGAGTATCGTTACCCAAAAACTGGCCGCGCGCATCGTCGAGGAAGACGGCGCATTCCGTTCCAAAATGCTCGCCATCGCCGCAAAGCTCGACGACGTCATCGCGCTTGGCCGCGGTGACCCCGATTTTCACACGCCCGCCCATATCGCCCAGGCGGCCAAAAAAGCCATTGACGACAATCAGCATCACTACACCGGACCCACCGGCCTGCCCGTGTTGCGCGAAGCAATCGCAAACGATCTAAGAGCAAACTACGGGCTCGATTATACGGCGGACGAAATCGTTGTTACCGCTGGGGTTCAGGAGTCGATCACGCTGCTGATGTTGGGGCTCATTGAGTCAGGCGATGAAGTGTTGATCACCTCGCCCCGTTTTACCACCTACGACACTGCCGTGCATCTGGCTGGCGGGGCGCCGGTCCCGGTCCCAACCTATGAAAAGGACGATTTCGCGCTCGATGCGGCCGAGATCGAAAAACGGATTACTGGCAAGACAAAGATGTTCGTGCTGGTCTCGCCCAATAACCCCACCGGCGCCGTGACTCCGCCCGAGACAATTGAAAAGATCGCCGATCTGGCGCGCCGGCACGACCTGTTGATCGTCGCCGACGAGATTTACGCCAAGCTCATCTATGAGGGGAACGCGCACCTCTCGATCGCGACGCTGGAGGGGATGAAAGAGCGAACCATTACGCTCAACGGGTTTTCCAAAACCTACGCCATGACCGGCTGGCGGGTGGGCTATCTCGCCGCTCCTGCAGATTTCGTGGAAAAAATGACGGAGCCTCGCCACACGCTCTCGATCAACACCTGCACGATTTCCCAATATGCGGCACTGGCTGCACTCACCGGACCGCAGGACGCCATTGAGGAGATGGCGCGCCAATATGGCGAACGTCGCACCTATCTCATGGGCGCGTTGAGCGAACTTGGCCTGAGTTACGGGCACCCCGGTGGAGCCTTCTACATCTACACCAACATCTCGTCGACCGGGCTCGATGCACCCGCTTTTTGCGAGGAGCTTCTGCGTGAGACGGGTGTGATGGTGTTTCCAGGCACGATGTTCGGCGACGAGAGCACCGACTACATCCGGATTTCCTATCTCCAGCCCCTGCCGGTGATCAAGGACGCGGTCGTGCGGATTGCGCGCTTTGTAGACGCGAAAAGGAATGCGGCATGACCACAGTCCCCAATGCAGACGAAAAATTCGTCGGCATCCAGATTAGCCCGATCAGTTTTCTCGACGAAGGGGTGGATACAGTTCTCGACACGCTGCAGAACCGGGTCGGTGTCAACGTTCTCATGCTCGGCACCGTGTCCTGGCTGGGACTTAAGACCGGGCGCTCAATTTCCCACGCTCTGGACGGATGGCCCGACCATGGGGTTCCCGAGCCGTTCAAGATGAAGGGCGGCGCCTATTTCAATCCAGACCCCGCCTACTACAGCGGCACCTTTATCAAGGACTTCCGCGCCAAGGATCCTGAGTTTGAGGGCAAAGACATCCTCGAAATGGTGATCAAGCCTGCGCACGATCGGGGCATGAAGGTTTTCATCGAGTTGATGGAGCCGTTCTTCAAATACACCGGGCATGGGTCGACCAACACGGTAGAAATTCCCAACCTCGCACAGGCCATGGAGGTCGACATTTTCGGGCGGCTGGGTGGCGATCCTTCCACAAGCCACCCCGATTATCGCAACTGGATTCTCTCGATGATCGAGGATCAGGTGCGCAACTACGATATCGACGGGGTCATGTGGTGTAACGAACGCAATTCCCCGCTCGACACCTTGATCCAGGGCGATGCGCCGGGAGATTTTTCCACCCATGCCCGGCGCGAAGCGCTTGAACGCGGGATCGATGTGGAAGCGTGTCGAAAGGCGCTGCTCAACCTTTACGATTTCATGCAAGAAGCGAAAAGTGGCAAAACCTTTGCGGACGGAGCGTTCATCACCTTTATCCGCGAGCTTCTAGCCAATCCCGAAGCCCTGATTTGGGAGCGCTTCTGGCTCGAACGCAACAAGGATCTGGACCGGGAAATCTATGGGCTGGTTAAATGGTGCAAACCCACGCTTTCCTTTGGCCTCAATGTCTGGAACCGCAACCACTTCAACATATTCCGGCGGGCACAATGGCCTTGGGAGGAACAGACGCTTTACGCGGACTGGGTCAAGCCCATCACCTATCAGCACCAGTCTGGTGAAATCTTTGCCAAAGAGCTGAGCTTTTTCCAAAAGACCATCCTGCGCGACTTCTCACCCGAAGACGTAACCGGGGTACTCTATTCGATCCTGGGATTAAGCGAGGCGCCCTATGGCGAGGTAATACAGAAAGGTATGGACCCCGATACTTACGTCTATGGCCAATGCGCCGATGCCGTTCGCGGTGTCAACGGACGGGCCAAGGTCTACATGGGCCTGGGGATAGACGCGCCGCGCGTACGGGCCGATCAGGCCAAATGCACCCCCGATATCGCCTATCGCTCGGTGATGGCGACCTATCGGGCCAGAGGCCAGGGCGTGGTTCTGGCGCCCAACTATGCCTCAATGCACCTGACCAACCTTGACGGGGTCGCCAAGGCTCTGACCGAACTCGGGCTGAAGTGAGCATGGCATTCGATACCATCATCGCCGGTGGCAGAATGGCTGAGAACAACCAGCCGCTTGATATGGGGATCACTGAGGGGCGTATCGCGGCAATAGCGCCTGCGGGCAGCCTCTCGGAAGCCCGAGATATGATCGATGCGTCCGGCAAGATCGTTTTGCCCGGAGCCATCGACATACACGTGCATATCCGCGCGCCCGGCTTTTCCGAGCGTGGCACGGTGGAAACGGAAACTGCCGCTGCGGCGGCTGGTGGGGTGACAACGCTCTTTGAAATGCCAATCACCGATCCCTGCTGCAACTCGGCCGAGCGCGTCGCCGTGCGTCGGCAGCATTTCGCCACCCGCGCTCTGGTCGATTTTGGCCTGTTCGGCGCACCCGCCGATCTTAGTGAGACGGGAGTCTCGGCGCTTACCAGGGCCGGTGTGATTGCATTCAAGATATTTACGACCGCTGCACCGGAAGGACGCGCAGAGGAGTTCGAGGGTCTCGCTTATCCCGACGAGGGCGACGAACTCAAAGTGCTTGAGGCCGTTGCGAAGACTGGACGGGTTGTCGTTGTCCACGCCGAGAGCGAACAGCTTTTGAACCATTTCGGGACGCTCGGAAGAACGCTCGACCCCTCTCGCGCCGAAACTCACATTTGTATGCGCCCTGCCCTGTGCGAAGCGGTGGCGATAGCGCGGTTGCTTACTCTTAACATCAAGGCCCAGGCAAAACTCCATTTCGCCCATATTTCGAGTGCGCTGAGCGTTGACATTCTGCGCCGATTTTCGGGCACATCCGACTTTAGCGCGGAGACCTGCCCGCACTATTTGTTCCGTACGGTCGAGGATGTGGAGCGCTCAGGGGTGGACGCCAAAATCAACCCACCAGTACGTTATAGGTCCGATCAGGAGGCGCTTTGGTCAGCACTGGATGATGGCACGATTTCCCATGTCGCCACAGACCACGCCGGTTTCTCGCTGGCTGAAAAACAGGCGGCGAAAGACAATTTCCCCGCGGCCCCTCCAGGATCGCCGGGGCTCGAAATGCTTCTCCCTTCAATGCTGGACGCGGCGCTATCAGGCCGGATCGGTCTTGCGCGCGTTACCGAGTTGTTGGCGGCCAACGCCGCAGATCGGTTCGGCCTCAAGCAAAAGGGTCGGATCCGTCCGGGAATGGATGCCGATCTGGTGCTCATCGACCCCAACGGGCAAACCACGATCGACCCGAAAAGACTGTTGACTCAAGCCCGTGCAGTCAGCGGACTTTATCAGGGAATGGTATTCAAAGGCGCAATCACGACAACCCTTGTGAGGGGTACGACGGTTGCGCACAATGGCGAAATCGTTGCGCCGCCGGGCACCGGCCGCTTCGTCTCACCTGACGACATTTTTTGCCCCACACAGTCCGGAGGGAGCCAATGAGCCACATCACAAGTCCAGAGACCCCGCCCGCTGCCCCGCTTGATTGCGCCTCACCGCTGCTCGAAGTACGCGATCTCCAGACGAGTTTCATCGTGGGCGAGGGCGAACAAGTCAGGGCCGTAGATGGGGTGAGTTTTACGGTGTCGAGCGGGGAAACACTGGCCATCGTGGGCGAATCCGGATCGGGAAAATCGGTGACCAGCCTATCGATCATGCGGCTCCTGCCGAAAAAGATCGGCATGATCACCGGCGGGTCGATCTCGGTGCGCGGTCGCAATCTTGCGCAACTTAGCGAGCGCGAAATGCGTCGGGTCCGGGGCAATGAAATCGGCATGATCTTCCAGGAGCCCATGACGAGCCTCAATCCCGTCCACACGATCGGACAGCAGATTTCCGAAGTGGTAATCGAACATCAGAAGCTCTCGAAAAAGGCGGCCTGGGCGCGAGCTATCGAGATGCTGGAAATCGTGGGGATCCCCGAGCCGGTCAAGCGGGCCTCCAATTATCCTCATCAGATGTCGGGTGGCATGCGTCAGCGCGCCATGATCGCAATGGCCTTGGCGTGCGAGCCCACACTGTTGATTGCGGACGAACCGACAACCGCTCTGGACGTCACAATCCAGGCCCAAATCCTCGAACTGATGAAAGACTTGCAGGCCCGATTGGGAATGGCCATCGTCTTTATCACGCATGATCTGGGCGTGGTTGCCGAAATGGCTGACCGGGTCGTGGTCATGTATGCTGGTCAGGTTGTGGAGACCGGTTTGGTCAACGATATCTTCGCAAACCCGCGCATGCCCTATACTGCCGGGCTCATGCAATCGATCCCCCACATCGGGTCATCCGAAAACAAAAAGAAGCTCCAGACCATACCCGGCTACGTGCCGCTCCTGACGCGTTTGCCGAGCGGGTGCCGGTTCCGCACGCGTTGCACATACGCCACCGATCTTTGCGCCGCGGCAGAGCCACCGTTGGAAACCCTCGAAGACGGCCGCTCGGTGCGTTGCGTGCGCTGGCGTGACCTTGACTTAACGCCTCGGAGAGCGACATGAACGCGACCATGACAATCGAAAAGACCGGACCCGAAAGCCGGGCGACGTTGCTTGGCGTCAAGAACCTTGTCAAACACTTCCCAATACGTGGCGGGGTGCTCAACCGCGTCGTCAATGCCGTGCAGGCAGTAAACGATGTGAGCTTTTCAATAAAGCGCGGCGAGGTCGTCGGGCTGGTGGGTGAGTCAGGATCGGGCAAGACCACCGTGGGACGGACAATCCTGCGCCTCGAGGAGCCGACATCTGGCAGCGTGGAGTTTGATGGCACCGACATCACCACGCTCAACCGCCGCCATATGCGACGCTTTCGCAAGCGCATGCAGATCGTCTTCCAGGACCCCTATGCCAGCCTCAATCCGCGCGAGAAGATCAGCACTATTCTCGGGCATGCGCTAGCGTTGCACAATATCGGCAAGCCGGGCGAACTAGAAGATCGGATCGTAAGGCTGCTTGAACAGGTGGGCCTGACCGGCGACTACATGCATCGGTTTCCACACGAATTTTCTGGCGGGCAGCGCCAACGGATCGGCATTGCGCGCGCCTTGGCGGTCGAGCCCGACTTCATCGTTGCCGACGAGCCGGTTTCAGCGTTGGACGTTTCGATCCAGGCGCAGGTAGTCAACCTGCTTGATGACCTCAAGGATGCGTTCAACCTAACCATGCTCTTTATCGCCCACGATTTGGCGGTGGTTGAGCATATCTCGGATCGGGTGATCGTGATGTATCTGGGACGGATCATGGAGATTGCGCCCACACGCACGCTCTACACCGTGCCCAATCACCCCTACACCAAAGCACTGCTTTCGGCGGTGCCAGTGCCGGACCCAACCGACCGCAAAAAACGAATTATCCTCAAAGGTGACATCCCGAGCCCGATCAACCCGCCCTCGGGGTGCGTGTTCAGGACGCGGTGCCCAATGGTGATCCCGGAATGTTCGAAAGTCGTGCCTCAACTCACTGAAGTCGGGGCGGGTCATTTAAGCGCCTGCATTCGGACCGCGGGTGCAAGCTAGGAACCCTTGGGCTAGCTCGCGTCAGCGCTTCATGAATCGCTGGCACGACCTAACCTTTTGTTATGTCTCAAGTCTTTTCGGAAAACCGGTTCCCACTTTTCCGGACTTGCTCTAGGCGCGCGCTTCGCGCATCCGCTTGACTTGCAGCAGATGGGTTTCGAGCTCGGCTTTTTGAGCCTCCTCGTCGAGTTCGCTTTTGACGAGCCGCACGACAGCATCACAGAACTGCTCGTGTTGGGTGACGACCGCATCAAGGTCGTCGTCGCGGTATTCGCTGCGTGAGAAAATGATCAGGACGTGGCGGGCCAGTGCCTCCCAAAGAACGCGCGAAATTTCGTTGCCTGAGGCCTCGGCGATGGCACGGTGGAAATCCAGATCGGCGGCGAGGCTTTCGGCCCGGTTGCCGGCGCGCGCAGCCTCGCGCATACGCTGTAGCGGGGGATTGAGGTCGGCGCGTGGGTCACCCGACTGTCGCCACGCTGCCACCGCATCACGCAGCAAGACTCCCTCGAGGAACATGCGGACCTCCAGCACTTGGCGCACTGTGGATTCAGAAAAAGAAACGACGCGATAACCGCGGTTCTGCTCGCCGGAAACGATGCCCTGTGCATGCAAAATCTTGAGCGCTTCGCGTACCGGTGCACGGCTCACGCCGGTTTGGAGCGCCAAAGCGCTTTCGGAAATGCGCTGTCCAGGTTCAAGTGCGTTTACTGAAATCGCCTGCGCGATTGCATCCGCAACAGTTTCGGCCAAGGCAACCCGCTTTGGTAACTTCAAAGCCGATCCGGCAGCATCTTCAATGGCCATATTGCCTCACGTTTTACCAGCATTTTTAAAGTATGCTTTCGTAGTGACGTACCACTCCGCTCTTATAGGGTCGAAGCGAACTTGATAAGCTATTAAGCGTCAGGATTCGCAATCGGTCACATCATATCATGCACAATCTAGGTATTGAACAGTTTGCGCATCCTCGCCTATATCGTTGTGCGACATGGCGACGTCTATGGGCCGTTGCTCGATGCCATCGAACGGGAGCTTGCCGAGGCGCGGCAGCGCGTGTCGCACCGCGACCGGGCGAAACAGATTCTCGCAGCCATGACGCGGGAGGCTAACCTTGCTTAGGCTCCTTGAACGCGATGCGCTTCATCCACCGCGCCTTTTGTTTCAGCGACGGCCCCGCGCCGTATTTCGGGCGAGTCCACTTGTGCCCCATCAGCGTGGCAACGACTTTTTCCGGCGCCTCAAGATCGGTCAGCTGGTCCTCAAAGGTATGCCGCAGGCTGTAAACCGAATGATCGTCCGTCGGACGCATACCGTACTCGCCCATATACTTGTTGGCCGTCGCAGAGAACGAGGCATTTTTGTCCCAGTACCGGGGAAAGCCGTCGGGAAACTGCTTGAAGGCAGCATGCGCCGTTCCCAGCAACGGAATATCGCGGGCCGAGTGATCGGTTTTGAGCACGCGATCCACCGCCTTGATGGACACATAGGGGATTGGGGCGTCCAGATGGATATGTTCAGCGCGAGCGTGGCAAACTTCCACCGGTCGCATGCCGGTCGAGGCCACTACCCATATGATGGCGCGTGCTTCGGGATTAAGGCCATCCAGTGCGCCTGGCGCAAGAATGACGTCTCGCACGAAAGCGGGATCGTAAGGCGCACGTTCTTCGTATCCACCGCCTTCGAGCAACAGTCCAGTGAACTTGGAGCGAACGTCCGTGAGGCTCAGGCGATCGACGTTGCCAAACATCTGTGTCAGGTGCCCGATATCCTTGTTGGCCGTGTCGACCTGCACGCCTTCGACCGCTACGCGTTCCTGCCAGTATTGGCGGTATCGCAACGCGTCCTCGCGGCTAATCTCAGAGAGCAGCTTATCTCCGATAACCGACGTCAGATTCTTGATGGCGAGCTTTTTGGCGTTGCGCCATCGCCGCATTTGATTGGGCGAGTATTTGGCCAGCGCTGTCGACTGGTTTTCCTCTACGGCCTCGAGAAGGCCAGACAGGCGCAAGGAAGGCTTGCTTTCACCGCCGAGAATGGCCGTGACGTCCTGTTCATTGTCCAGCGCCTTTCGTTGCTCAAGCAACTCAACGCGTCTGATAATTTAATTGGGATCGTCAGTGAGATCGAACACGGTCTTATAGGTAAGCCCTACCTGTCTGGCACGCTTCTGGGCCGCTTCATATCGCAGCCGCGCCTCAGCGGCCTGTCCGTCGCGCATGCCGCGCCAATAGATTTCGAGTTCGGTGCTCAACCGCTGCATGACGGTCTTTGCCCTGACGCCGCAGGGATCGTCGGCCACCGCGATTTCGGTGCTCAGGCGAACGATGGTGCGCTTGTCCAGATGCGCAAATTACTTGGGCACACGACGGATCATGTACCAGATACCGTCCCGCTTGTGCGGTCTGACGTCGCCCGATTTTCGCATGCGCTGACCCCATTTGTTACGCAATATATACGCACCTGCGAACATCTGAGGTCAAGTATTATAAGAAAAGGACTGGAAATGCTGGATATTTTTAAATGTGTGCTGGCTGGGGCGGCAGGATTCGAACCTGCGAATGCCGATACCAAAAACCGGTGCCTTACCACTTGGCGACGCCCCAAAGCGCGTTGGTTCCTACACTGTTTAATTGCGCCGCGCAACCGCATCGAACAGGCTTGAACAGTAGATTTTCACACTATATATAAGCGCCCAGATCGGCGTAAGATGCCGTTCGATGACGGAGTATAGCGCAGCCTGGTAGCGCACCTCGTTCGGGACGAGGGGGTCGGGTGTTCGAATCACCCTACTCCGACCATATTGAAAGCCCCGGTTCGAGCGACCGGGGCTTTTCTTATCGCGCGACGCTCTCTTCGAGATTGGTCACGGTCTTGTCGAGCTCTTTTTCTACAGCCGTGGTGCTATCGAGCGACTGCACATCGGCTTCGTCCGGCCCCGTAATCAGCCGCGCGCCCTTGTGATAGGTTAACCAGGACCACAGCCAGTTAATCATGACGCTGAGCCTGTTCCTGAAGCCTACGAGATAGGCGACATGCACTGCTCCCCACAACAACCACGCAAAAAAGCCGCGAACTTCCAGCCTGCCGAATTTACCGACCGCCGCCGAGCGCCCAATGGTCGCCATAGTCCCCCAATCGCGATAACGGAACGGGGTGGGCTCTGGAAGAGAGTGGTGTTTTGCAATGATCATGCGAGCCGCAAAATCGCCCTGCTGTTTGGCTACAGGAGCCAGGGCCGCCAACGGGTTTCCGTCCTTATCCTTGGCTGAACTTACGTCGCCAATGACATAGACATCGTCAAACCCTTTCGGGCGTAGAAAAGCATCGACTTCCACCGCGCCATTTTTCGCCATATCCGCCCCAAGCCATTCCCCAGCGGGGGTGGCTATGACCCCGGCACACCAGAAGACGTTCGGTGTTTCAATTGCCTGATCGTCCAGCGTCACGCCATGCCCATCAATCGCCTTCACCGGAGCGCCGGTCATGACCTCTACGCCAAGTCGTTCGAGTTTATCGATGGCATAGCGGCCCAGATGCTCAGGATAAGCGGTCAGCACGTTGTCCATAGCTTCGATTAGAACGACGCGTGCAGAGCGCGGATCGATATTCTTGAACTCTCTGGCCAATGTCGCCTTTGCAAGTTCTGCCAGGGCACCCGCTGTCTCTACGCCTGTCGGGCCGCCACCGATGACCACGAAGGTCATGAGGCGTTTACGCAATTGCGGATCTTCGGTGGTCTCGGCACGCTCGAAGGCCAGCAATACACGACGACGGATATTGAGCGCATCATCGAGCGATTTCAGCGATGGAGCATGTGGAGCCCATGCGTCATCGTTGCCGAAGTAGGTATATTGGGCTCCAGTCGCAACAATCAGATTGCTGTAGCGCAAGCGCGCGCCGCCGACGGTATGAACCAGCTTCTTTTCCGTGTTGATGCCATCCACCCGATCCATCAGAATTTGAGCATCGGTCTTGCCGGGCGGCAAAACGGCCCGAATTGGCACGGCAATATCGGAAGGTGCCAAAGCGGCGGTGGCAACCTGATAAAGCAATGGCTGGAAGAGGTGATGATTGCGCTTGTCGATCAGGGTGAACGGAATGCCAGAGCGCGCGAGGCGCTTTGCAGCGCTCAGCCCTCCAAATCCCGCGCCAATTATGATGACCTGTTCGGTCGCATCATCCATACCAGTCAGCTCTTGCTTTCGTCCTTGTGATAAAGCTCGCGCGCACCTTCCTCGGCGCTTTTACGCTGAAGGCGCGTCGCCCTTTTCGATTTGACCATGCCATAAACGAGCACCAGTCCCAAAAGGACCGCGCCGCCGAGCACGGCAAATAGCCACGGCATTGCAGATAATTCCATTGAACATCCCCTTTTCCAGTTGCGTCTGTGAAAGGAAACGGCTGCCGGGAACGAAAGTTGCATAAAACAAGGGCCGATCGATGCTGACCGGCCCCTGGCAAAACTCAACGATGCGCAAATGCGATCAGGCGCGGAGACGCTTGACCAGCGCCCAGCCGCCAACGACCGTAAGCGTTGCAAAGGCCATCTTGGCGATGTCCCAGACGATGAAGGGCTTGACCGCGCCTTCAAAGGCCGAAACCAGCACGTTGGACTGATCGATCCAGCCCGCCTGCCCGGCCATGGCCAGAAGCCATGCAAATCCGAAGGCGAACATCACCATGTTGCCCGCCATCAAGGCGCCGAAACCTGTCCAGAAATTGCGCATGGCGCCCCGGTCAGCCAGCCAGCCGATGATTGCCGCCATCACGATGAAGCCGACGAGGAAACCGCCAGTGGGACCAAGCACGTAGGGAACACCAGCGAAGGCGCCGGCAAAGACCGGCAGTCCGGCGAGACCCTGTGCAAGATAAAGCGACACGGTCGCGACACCGAGGCGGAAACCAAACGCACCGGCGATTGCCGCAATCGCAAGGGACTGAAGCGTTACGGGAACCGGCCATGTCGGCACATTGACCTTTGCCGCGATGGTGAGCACCATCGAGCCCAGAAAGGCGATGGCAATCGCGCTAACGATTTGCGCCGTGCGTGTCTTTGGCTGATACAGCCCCAAAAGTGTGTTGGAAGAGGCAATAGTCATGGCCGTTACAAGTCCCTTTGCGTTAAAGCCCATTCATTAGTTAAGACTTCTAGCCATACAATCGGTTCGGTGCAATCCTCACTATGACTGACGCCCCCAGCTATCAGACGGAATTTGACGCACTGCCCGGCATGGCCGTGACTATTGCGCCTGCGATAACCAGGGTCACGGCTCCTAATGCCAGCGCCTATACATTTACCGGCACCAACAGCTTCATCCTTGGGGAAAACAGCGTTTTCATTCTCGATCCGGGGCCGGACGATCCAGCCCATTTTGCTGCGCTGGAGGCCGCGATTGCAGGGCGCAAGGTCAAAGCGATCATTCTCACCCATACCCACCGGGATCATAGCGCACTGGCGCCGCGATTGAGCCAGGCCATGCAGGCTCCGCTCTGGTTCGGTGGCGAACACCGGCTTTCGCGTCCCTTGCGGCTATTCGAGGTCAATCCCTTTGCGCGCTCGGGTCATTATGGCTTGATGCCGGATCGCAAACTCGATGATGGCGAGATATTGGAGGCCGACGGCATCGTGCTCGAGGCCATTGCGACGCCGGGACATTGCGCCAATCATTTTGCTTTCAGCGTACGCGGCACGCCCTATCTTTTTTCCGGCGATCACGTCATGGGCTGGAATTCAACACTTGTTGCCGCTCCAGACGGTGCGCTGGCGCCCTATCTCGAGTCACTCGACAGGCTGATTGCACGCAGTGAGCGCCTTTATCTGCCGGGCCATGGCGGGCCGATTGAAAACGGTCCGGCACAGGCCAAAGCGCTCAAAGCGCATCGGCTCATGCGCAATGGCCAGATTCTCGAAGCAATTGCAGACGGTTCAAAAACCCTCGCCGCAATTTCTACCCGCATGTATCCCCATCTCAAGGGACGCATCGGTATTGCTGCGCGTTACACGGTGGCCGCCCATCTCGACTACCTCAAGGCGCTGGGCAAACTCGACTTTCTGCGGACGCCCTTCGGCACGCGGGTCTGGCTGTCATAGCGCTTCGTGATCTTCAGGCAGTGCTTCGGGCAATTCCTCCTCATCATCGTCATCTAAGATGGCAAGCCCATCACGCACGTAAAGCGTTACCGCGTCATCAAGGGCCAGCAAGGCATTTTCCAGGCTGCGCCCGTTGTCTCCAAGGTCATGCCACATGTCGCGCAGAGATGCGGCTCGGATGGAAACGTTTGCTCCCATCGGATTTGCGGCCACGCGAATGGCAATCTCGCTCGACCAGCCCCAAAGCGTTTCCCGCCGTGCATTGAGCGTGCCGATCATACCGGTTTCGGTCGGCGCACGGTTTCTGAGCACCGTCCAGCCATTGTTTCGCGCCAGCGCCTCCACAAGATTGTGCATGACTTCAACCGGCAGTTGATAGGAGCGGGAAACGAGGTTGGGAAACCGGTTGGCCAGCGCTTCCGGGTCGACGGCATGTTCCGGGCGATCGGGATGCGCAAGGGCAAGCGCAGGCGGATTGCCTATATCGGTCGAAACATCGAGGGTCGATGGATAGGAGAGATAGAGTGCAAACGCCGTCCCCGCAGGTATCAGTGCAAAACTGCTCGCAATGAACCCCGAAAGCGCCAGCCCCCACCCCTTGTCACCGGTTTGCCAGAGCACGGTAAAGGCCAGAACCGCCAGTAAAAGGGCAAGCGCTGCAAACACTGATGCCAGTCCTATCGAAATCTCGAAAACGTCTGGCGCGATCTGTCCGGAAAAATGCAGGATGATCGACAAAAGAAGCAACACGACCGAGAAACTTCCCAGTCGCCGCGACCATATGGCCAGTCTTGAGGTGCGAACGACAATACGCATCAGGTTCCGCTACGGATAAAGACGGGTGTTTGTCCAGCCCTCGCTCTTGCTTGCCCGGTTGAAGACAACCCGGTCATGCAAACGAAACTCGCCGTCTTTCCAGAACTCGATCTGTTCTGGCCAGACCCGGAAGCCCGACCAGTGGTTTGGCCGTGGTACTTCCTCGCCCTCAAATCGTTCCCGTAGCGCCTCGACGCGTGCCAGAAGCGTTTCGCGCGTGTCCAACGGACGCGACTGATCCGAAGCATGAGCCCCGAGTCGGGAAACAACAGGCCGCGTTGCGAAATAGGCGTCTGCCTCGGCTCCGCTCACGATCTCGACGGCCCCACGAACGCGCACTTGCCGCCGTATAGACTTCCAGTGAAACAAGAGCGCAGCTTTCGGACGCGCCTGCAATTGCTTGCCCTTCGCGCTCTCGAAATTTGTGAAAAATACAAAGCCGCGCGAATCAAGGCCGTTAAGCAAAACCATGCGGATGTCTGGCATGCCGCTCTGGTCCACGCTCGCCAATGCCATGGCGTTTGGATCGTTGATCTCGCTTTGCCGGGCGGTTTCCAGCCATTCCTGGAAAATTGCGAACGGGTCCAATGTGCTGGCATGAGTGTCATCGAAAAGCTGAGCGGTTAAAGGCTCTTGACGTTCACTCATATTCAAACCCGCTTCTGGACAATGTCTGGTGCGCTCGCCATATAGGACGCGAATGCGCGGCGTTGCAACTGCCGCAGTGAATACCATTTTTTAAGATGCAGTCGGCTTTTTCGGACGACGGCAACCGTTCTGGGGACTATAAAGAGACGATGCGTGACCCTTACACAATACTTGGGGTGCCGCGGACCGCGAGCGAAAAGGATATAAAGTCCGCCTATCGCAAGCTGGCCAAGGCTCTTCACCCCGATCAGAACCCGAATGACAAGACTGCCCATGCCAAATTTGCCGAGGCAACGGCGGCCTATGATCTGTTGTCCGACAAGGCGAAGCGCGGCCAATATGATCGCGGCGAGATCGATGCTGAAGGCAATCCGAAATTTGCAGGCTTTGGTGGCTTTGACGGCGCGGGCATGCGCGGCGGGCGAACGGCTGGCGCAGGCGGCTTCAATGCCGAAGATATTTTGAAAGAATTCATGAGCGGCTTTGCCGCCGGTGGCGGACGCCGGGCTTCGGGCAACCCGTTTGAAGGCACAAGTGCCGGCGGTGGCGCAGGCTGGGACCCATTCAGTGCCTCTGGCGCAGGCGCGCAAGGCAGCCGTACGCCGAGGGGCAAGGGTGCTGACATCAACATCAATCTCACCGTCACGCTCGAAGACGCAAATGCTGGCAAATCGATCCCGGTTGCCTTGCCGACGGGCAAGACGGTTTCGGTGAAACTGCCCATCCCTCTGGAAGAAGGCCAGCAGATCCGTTTGCGCGGTCAGGGTCAGCCGTCACCGATCGGCGGACCGGCTGGCGATGCGCTTGTCACGGTCAAGTTCGCCCGCCACAAGCATTTCCGCCGGGATGGAAACGATTTGCGTGTCGACGTGCCGATTACACTCTATGAGGCCGTGTTGGGCGCCAAAGTCCGCGTGCCGACGCTGACCGGGAATGTGGAACTCAACCTGCCCGCCGGTCCCGACACCAGCAAGGCCCTCCGGCTCAAAGGCAAGGGCCTCTTTGGCAAAGGCGATCTTTACGTCAATCTGCGCGTTGTGCTGCCGGATGGCGGCGATCCGGATCTTGAAAGCCTGATGCGGTTCTGGCGGGACCAAAAACCCTACAAGGTTCGGGACTGAGCGGCGGTCTGGTATCGGCTCTGGTGCGCCAATGGCGGGGATAAGCCCGCTTGCCAGAATCGAGTTTTGACGCCGTTGGCACCGATGGCAGGTTTCGACCTTATTGTGGTCGCCAATTCCGGCATGAAGTCGCTCTAAAGGCGGAACTCCCGATAGACTGGATGCAGAGAGCTATCGGCTTAGGTGTTTGTCCCACTCTCGTCGCCAAAATAAACCACCATCCACAGGTGCCGATGTTCGTCGACCGTCAGGACTTCGTGATGGAAACGAAACTGGTCCCCCCTCTGGTCGATAATCGTGCCGATTCCCCGGCTGTAACCGGCCATGTCCGGGTGCTCGATCCAGCGGCGAAAGTCAGGCGATAGCTTCTTAAGGTCATCAATCAGCGCGCCCATCGCCGGATCCTCGGGCGTACCAGCGAGGTCGCAGCGGAACTGAGCAACGAGCCTTCGGGCATCTTTTTGCCAGTCCGGAAGTCGGCGGCGCATGTCGGGATCGGCGAACATCATCCACATGAGGTTTCGATAGGCGTGCTCCCGCCCCATGAGATCGAACAGTCCATCGGCGGTCGCGTTCCACGCGATGACATCCCATCGCAGATTGAGCACATAGGCTGGGCGTGTGAGATCGTTGAGCAATTGCTGGATGTGAGCGCTAACGGACGCAGACTGATAGGCTTCGGGAGGTGGCGGTCGCCTATGCGCCAGGAGGAACAGGTGGCAACACTCGGCATCATCCAGCCGGAGAGCCTTGGAAACGTTGATCAAGAAGGCTTCGGAAACCTGAATGTCGCGCCCTTGTTCGAACCAGGTGTACCAGGTGAGACCGACGCCCGCGAGCAAGGCCACTTCCTCACGTCGCAAACCGGGCGTGCGTCGGCCACGCGTTGTCGGGAGACCGACGTCGGCGGGCGTGAGCTTTGCCCTATGGTGAAGCAGAAAATCTGACAGATCGCTTCGTGTGCGGGCAAGAGTTCGTTCGGGCAAGTCTATTGCTCCTAGTAACAGGATAATTTCTAACATTGTAATAGTTTTATTCTGCCTGGAAAGTCATCCCTTCGCAAGGAGGTACAATGACCGCTCATCACGACACCGTCCGTCCATCAAAGCAGCTCGGCTCAGCACCGGCACGCATCATTCGTTCACGCGCGGGAGCACGTGAATGGCTGGGGCTTGCCCTGCTCGCCCTGCCGACGGTCCTGCTTGGTCTCGACTTGACCTTGCTGCATCTTGCCCTGCCGGCGCTGGCGACCGATTTGAGGCCAACAAGTACGGAGGCCCTGTGGATCATGGATGCCTATGGCTTCATGATCGCAGGCTTTCTGATCACAATGGGCACGCTGGGCGACCGCATCGGTCGACGCAGGCTGCTGATGATCGGCGCGGCCGCATTCGGCATCACTTCGGTCATTGCAGCTTTCTCCACCAGTGCCATGATGCTGATCATCGCACGCGCGGCACTAGGCGTGGCTGGTGCAACGCTGATGCCTTCTACTCTGGCACTCATCAGCAATCTGTTTGCCGATCCTCGCCAGCGTGCATTGGCGATCGGTGTGTGGGCGACGATGTTCGCGCTCGGCATGGCCATGGGGCCGGTCGTGGGCGGTGTGTTGCTGGAGCATTTCTGGTGGGGTGCGGCCTTTCTTGTCGCGGTGCCGGTCGTTGTTCTGCTGCTTTTGCTTGCACCGGTCCTGCTGCCTGAATACCAAGCCCGGCGCAGTGGCCGGATCGATCTCACTAGCGTGATGCTTTCCCTCGCGGCCATGTTGCCGGTGATCTACGGCATCAAGGAAATCGCCAAGGATGGGTTCACCGTCGCCACCATCATCCCGCTGGGGACCGGCATTGTCTTCGGCCTACTTTTCGTGCGTCGGCAGCGGCAACTTGCTGACCCGCTCCTCGATCTTGGCCTCTTCGCCAAAAGGGCCTTTTCGGTGGCTCTGATCGTACTTCTTTTCGGACTGATCGCCGTCGGCGGCACGATGCTCTTGGTCACGCAGTATCTGCAACTGGTGGCCGGCTTCTCGCCGCTGGTCGCTGGTCTCTGGATGGGGCCACCCGCACTGGCGATGGTGGCCGCTGGCATCGGCGCGCCGCTGTTAGCACGCAATATCAGGCCAGGTCTGGTTGTGGCGGGTGCCCTTGCCTTGTCGGTCATCGGCTATCTCATGCTAATGCGGGTGGGGAACGATGTGACCGGTCTTATCATGGTCGTAGTCGGCTTCTCTCTGGCCTATCTTGGGCTCGGCACGATCGCAGCCCTCGGAACGGACCTCGTGGTTGGGTCGGCCCCTGCGGAAAAGGCAGGTTCGGCTTCGGCATTGTCCGAGACCGTGCAGGATCTAGGCGTCTCGCTGGGCATCGCCTTGCTTGGTAGCTTTGCAACTGCGGTCTATCGCCAAACGGTACAGGCACGAATACCGGAGGATTTATCCCGTGAAGCGCGCGAGTCTGTCGGTGACAGCCTATGGGCAGCAGCCGCGATGGCGGAGGAATTACCAGACAACCTGCTGGAAGACGCCCAATCTGCGTTCATCGCAGGTTTCAATGGCGCAGCCGCATTCAGCGCCATCGTTGTCGCAATTCTTGCTTTGCTCGCGGCCATGGCGCTGCGGAAAATTCCGCCGCTTCGCGCTCCATCCCACGGGCCGTAACGGGACGATTTAGAGCGGTGCCAGTTGAATGTGGTTTTCACGGGTTAGGGTCCAAAAGCCGCCAGTTCGTATCCCACCCCATCGCGGGCTACCCAACGCGATACCGCGCGCCGGGTCGCAACCACTATACCCTGAACAATCGCACCGGGCTGCCCTTCGCGCGCTTGATGATGCCTTTGGCTTCAAGGTCGAGTTGGGCGCATTTGAGCCACCATCCTGCCTTTTCCCCGCCGGGAAAAAGGTCTTGCGGCAAATGCGGCAGCAGCGCTTCCTTGGCTTGGGCCACGGTCAGCCCCGGCTCCTCCTGCGGCAAAACGGCGAGCAGGCAATCGCGCATGGCTTCGTATTTCGGACGGTTGACGCGATAGACCCGGCCCGGCGATGTAAAATTTTCGACCTCTATCTTGTCATCGGTCTTGTTATCAAACTTGGCCATTGAGCGTGCCCTTCACATAGTTGATCTTCGGCGTCCTGAACCCCATCGCAAGCCATGCTCCCAAAAGGCGAAACATGAACTTTCCTGTATGCGTTTTAGGGCTTGGAATATCATCGTCAAAATCCGCGCCGCCGGGGCGATCGCGCGTCATTGTTCGTATTTCGAGCGGCGGACGTTCGGCTTCCGGCAGCCGTCCGGCATAGATCGATAGCCAGTGTCCATTGGTGAATTCGAGAAACATCGGGCTGTTGCAGCAGGTCGCAACGACGCGTCGTGTCTTGCTGTCCGGCTTGAGCCGCACCTCCCCCATAAGATCGGCACCCTTGGCGCACGTTACTCTGTCTTTGCGGTAAAGCACGAGCGGCGTGCCCCCATCGCTGTGCACGATCTCGGGCGCTCCCGGCAGGGTATGCAATTTCGCGCCAGCCGTCTGGCAGCTTGAGCAATAACATGCTGCGCTCATAATCGGCTGGCCGGTCAGCTCCAGACTCACTTGACCGCATTCACACGACGCTCGAACCACATCGATCTTCCTTCCAGGTACAAAACTAGACTGAACGGTCCAGTTCTATATGTCAAGTCGCGACAGGGGCCGACAATTGCGTCGCAAACGCATTATTGCCGCGGCGCCGCGGCGCGCTCCAGACGATCGTTTATTGCCTCCCCCAGCCCCCGCGCCGGAATAGGCGCAACAGCGATGATTTTGGCGCCGAACGCATCCAGTCTGCTTAGATAGGCGAAAAGATTGCGAGCCGCTTCGCGCAGATCGCCATCGGGCGAGAGGTTGAGCATGAGGCCGGAAACATCTTCGGGCACGGCGCCAAACGCAAGATAGGCTTCGCCAGCTTCAGGAGCATCGGCATTAAGCCGTAGGGCTGCATCTGGAGCGTAATGGCTCTTGAGCATTCCGGGTGCGGTTATGGCTGCATTGGGCTCGGCTATCGCGACAGGCGTGCCGAGAAAAGCCTCGACTTCCTCGCGTGCCAGGGCCCCTGCCCGCAATTGAACGACCCTATCGTCATCGACGGCAAGGATCGTCGATTCCAGCCCCGCTTCGCATGGACCGCCATCGAGCACCGGGACTGTCCCGCCAAACCCCTCGCGTACCTGTTCGGCGCTTGTGGGCGAAAGCCTGCCGGACGGATTGGCAGACGGCGCAGCAACAGGCCTTCCAACCGCTGCAATCAGCGCCCGCGCGCCCGCGTGCCCGGGGATGCGCAGTGCAACTGTGTCTAACCCGGCAGTGACAAGATCGGACAGACCCGCTCCCTCGATTGCAGGCAGGACCAGCGTTACCGGCCCTGGCCAGAATCGTTCCGCCAGCCTTTGGGCCAGGGGCGAAAATCTTGCAAATCGCAGAGCCATCGCCATATCGGCACAATGAGAGATTAAAGGATTGAAGCGAGGGCGGCCTTTTGTCTCATAAATGGCCAGCACGGCGTTTGAATTGGTCGCATCCGCCCCAAGGCCATAGACGGTTTCCGTCGCAAAAGCGCAGAGATTCCCGGCCCGCAGGAGGGCTGCGGCATCCTGTATGCTCAAAGGATCGGAAACAATCGCTTTCATCGACGCTGTTTGACAAGCACCAAAGCCCGCGTCAAGAAGATGATCGAATTTCGGAGCCAATATGACAACCCTTCTTGTAAGCCAGACCAACGGCGACAAGCACCAGACCCCGCAAGGACACGCCGAGCGCCCCCAACGACTTGAGGCAATCGCTAATGCCTTAGCCCAGCCGCGTTTCAGCGCCCTAAGTCGGGAAGCTGCGCCCTCGGGCGATCTCGCGCTGGCCGAACTCGTTCACTCTGCCGCCGTGCTCAACGCGATCCGCGAAACCCGCCCCGCCGAGGGGATCGGGCAGATCGATGCGGATACTTTCGTTTCCTCCAAGAGCCTTGATGCTTCTGCTACCGCGCTTGGTGGTGGCTTGCGGGCGCTTGAGGCCGTTATCATGGGCGAAGTTCACAACGCCTTCGTTGCTGCCCGACCGCCCGGCCATCATGCGGAGAAGAACCGTTCGATGGGCTTTTGCCTCGTTAACACCATCGCAATCGTCGCTCGGCAGGCGCAGCGCCTTTATGGCGCCGAACGCGTCGCCATCATCGATTTCGACGTGCATCATGGCAATGGCACGCAGGATATTTTCGAGGCGGACCCAAGCGTCTTTTACGCTTCATCTCACCAGATGCCGCTTTATCCCCATACCGGCTCACCGGACGAGACCGGCGTTGGCAATATCGTCAACGCCGCACTCAAGCCCGGCACCGGCGGCGACGAAATGCGCGAAGCTTATCGCCAACTCATCTTGCCGGCACTCGACAATTTCGCGCCCGATCTCATCCTGATTTCCGCCGGGTTCGACGCGGAAAAGCGCGACCCGTTGGCGCAGTTGGAATGGACGGGCAACGATTTCGCCTGGCTCACGGGAAAGTTGATGGACATTGCGGACAAGCGCTGCTCAAACCGTATCGTTTCCATGCTGGAAGGCGGTTACGACCTTGGCGGACTTGCCTCGGGTGTTGGAGCGCATATAGGCATGCTTATGAATGGGCAGGCCGATTCCGCGCCGGAGGAAACATAAGGACGAATAGTGATGACCGAGATTGCCGATCTGAGCTTTGAAGCTGCGCTCGATGAACTTGAGAAAATTGTCCAGCAGCTTGAAAGCGGCAAGGCGCCATTGCAGGAGTCGATCGCGATCTATGAGCGCGGCGAGGCTCTCAAGCGCCACTGCGAAACCCTGCTTAAGCAGGCCGAGGCCCGGATCGAAAAGATCACGCTCGCCAAGGACGGCACTGCGTCTGGAACGGAACCACTGGACCCGTAATCAATTTTCATCCCGTTTTCGGACCACAGGATCGGTGTCCTTCCTGCTCTGAAAACGCCTATTTTCAAGGAGCCACTTAAGTGTTGGCCAAAGTTCGTATAGCTTTATGGGGCCTTGTAGCCCTCGCCGCAATTTCCGCGACGGTTATCTATTTCACGCGTCCTTTTTCGCCCAGCGGTACCATGTTCGGCGGCCCTTTCGAGATGACCGCGACGACCACGGGTGAACCCTTTACCCAGGACGATCTCGTGGGCACGCCAAGCCTGATGTTCTTTGGCTTTACCTATTGCCCGGACGTATGCCCCATGACCCTTGCCGAAGCCACTGCATGGAAGCAGGAACTTGGCCTTGGTGCAGATGATCTCAACATCATTTTCGTGACTGTCGATCCAGAGCGCGACACTATCGAGCACCTTGCAACCTATCTCTCCAACTTCGATGAGGACGTGTTCGGCCTTGTGGGCAATCAGGCCCAGACCGATCAGATCAAGCGATCCTACGGGGTGTTTTCGGAAGTTGTTGAGCCCGAAGGCTCTACCGATTATCTGGTGAACCACACCTCGTCGCTCTACATGATCGACGCTCAGGGTGAATTTTTCGGCACAATTGCCTTTGGGGAGAGTTCCGATACCGCCAAAGACAAGATCCGCCGCCTCACCAGCATCTGATGGGCGAGAAAGTCCGGCTCGACATAGCGCTTGAGCGGGCCGGGCTTGTTCCTTCGCGGGCTCGGGCGCGCGATGCCATCCTGCGCGGCACAGTGCTGGTCAACAACGCACCTGCCGCAAAGCCGGGCCAACTTGTCGGCTCCGACGATACCCTTGCCCTCAATGACCCGGCGTCCGGTTACGTTTCCCGCGCTGCACTCAAGCTGATTGCCGGTCTGGAAGCCGCGGGCATCGATCCGTCCGGCAAGACATGTCTCGATCTCGGCGCCTCAACGGGCGGTTTCACGCAGGTTCTCGCCAAACGCGGTGCCGCCAAAATCTACGCGATCGATGTCGGACACGGACAGCTTCATCCAAATATTGCCGCCCTGCCTGCCGTCATTTCGCTCGAAGGCACCAATGCCCGCGATCTCGACCGGTCGCTGATCCCCGATCCCATCGATTTGCTGGTCAGCGATGTGAGCTTTGTCTCGCTCACCAAAATTCTTCAGGCGCCGCTCTCGCTTTGCGCGCCCGATGCCCATGCCGTGTTGCTGATAAAGCCGCAGTTTGAAGTCGGGCGCGATCATATCGGCAAGGGCGGCATCGTCATCGATGGCCCGCATGTCGATGCATCTGTCGCGTCCGTTATCGACATGCTCGGCGAGCGCGGCTGGCGGCTGATCGCCAAAATCGCCTCGCCACTCAAGGGCGGCGATGGCAATGCGGAATACATTGCTGCATTCGCGCGCTAATCGGCGATGGTGATTCCAAACGCCTCAAGACCCACATAGCGCCGCTCGCGCGATACCATCGGCTTGATCGACGTTACCCCGAGGTCGCGCAATATCTGTGCGCCCAGCCCGACTTCGCGCCATTCGGCCTCGCGTTGGCGCGCCGATTGATGATCTTCCGGCGCCTCGGCCGCGGCGCCCGCGGCATCATGGGCCACCCCGGCAGTGCCTTCCCGCAAATAGACCAGAACGCCGCCGGTGCTGGCCAGCGCTTCAATGGCTTTATTGAGTGTGGCCGCGCCGCCAAAGACATCTGCAACAATATCCTCGCGCTGCAAGCGGACCGGTATGCCGTCGCCTTTGAGGTCGCCAAACACGACCGCAAGGTGCTGCACCCGATCAAACGGGGTGGCATAGGCGTATGCAATAGCTTTGCCGGCACTGGTTTCAATATCGAAGGTGCCCACGCGCTCAACCAGTTTTTCCCGGCGCTGGCGATAGGCAATAAGGTCGGCAACCGATACCAGTGGCAAATTATGCGTTTGCGCGAAATCGGCCACCTGCTGCCCGCGCGTCACCGTGCCGTCATCGTTGACCAATTCGCAGATCACGCCGACGTCGGGCAAATCGGCAAGTTTGCAAAGGTCCACCGCAGCCTCGGTATGGCCCGAACGCATCAGCACGCCACCGCGCCGCGCGATCAGCGGAAAGATATGGCCGGGCCGGGAAAAGTCGTCCGCTCCCACATTGCCATTGGTCAACGCCCGAACGGTTGCGGTGCGGTCGTCGGCTGAAATGCCGGTTGTTGTTCCGTGCTTGAAGTCGATCGAAACCGTAAAGGCCGTGGTATGGGCGGAGTCATTTACGGCAACCATGGGATCGAGCCGCAGTTTCTGGGCGCGTTCGCTGGAAATCGGCGTACAGACGATCCCCGAGGTATGGCGCACGATAAAGGCCATCTGTTCAGGCGTAATAGTCGAGGCGGCCGCGATAATATCGCCCTCGCCTTCCCGGTCATGGTCATCGATCACGACGACCATTTCACCCTTTTTCATCGCCTCAAGCGCAACTTCAACGCGGCGGTCAGATTCACTGAGCATTCGTCATTCTCCAAACCCGATACCGCCATCCCGTCCAGTCTGGCCGCGATGAAGGAGGAAATGATCGGCCAGGACGCAGGCCATCATGGCTTCGCCAATGGGTACTGCACGGATGCCAACGCAAGGATCGTGACGGCCTTTTGTGATGATGTCGGTATCCTCGTTCTGCGTCGTAACCGTCTGGCGCGGCGTCAGGATCGAGCTTGTCGGCTTGACCGCGAAGCGCGCTACAACCGGATCGCCATTGGAAATTCCACCCAGAATACCGCCGGCCTTGTTGGACAGAAACTTCGGCAGCGGTTTTTCCGAACGCATCTCGTCGGCATTGGCTTCCCCGGTCAGTTCCGCGCTTTCAAATCCGGCACCGATTTCCACGGCCTTTACCGCGTTGATCGACATGAATGCTGAAGCGATATCCTGATCGAGCTTGCCATAGAGCGGAGCACCCCAGCCAGCAGGCACACCTTCAGCAACCACCTCGATCACCGCGCCAACGGACGAACCTGCCTTGCGGATGGCGTCGAGATAGTCCGCCCAGTGTTCAGCAGCCACCGGATCGGCGCAAAAGAACGGATTCTGATCGACCTGATCCCAGTCGAAATTCTCGTAATTGATCTTGTGCGGGCCGATCTGGACCAGCGAGGCCCGGATCGTAACCTGCGGGATGACCAGCTTGGCAATTGCGCCAGCCGCCACCCGCGCGGCCGTTTCACGCGCCGAGGACCGGCCACCGCCGCGATAGTCGCGGATGCCGTATTTCTGGAAATAGGTGTAATCGGCGTGGCCGGGCCGGAACTTGTCCCGGATTTCCGAATAGTCCTTGGAGCGCTGATCGGTATTTTCGATCATCAGCGAAATAGAAGTGCCGGTCGTGCGCAGCCCGTCGCTGCGCTCATCCTCAAACACACCCGAAAGGATTTTCACCTCATCGGCCTCGCGGCGCTGGGTGGTATAGCGAGACTGACCGGGCTTGCGACGGTCGAGATCGCGCTGGATCACGTCGGCGCTGATCGGCAGGTCGGGCGGGCAACCGTCGACAACCACGCCTAATGCGGGACCGTGGCTTTCGCCCCAGGTGGTGAAACGGAACAGATGCCCGAACGTATTAAAACTCATGACCTGCCTCTCAATCGGTGACGCTGTTCTAGGCAGAGCCTGCCAGCCGGTCAATCATTCCTTGGATGAACAGATTGTTCTCCCGGCACAGGTGGTTTTTCAAACGTGCAAAACCCATTGCACTCTTGAGTGTATCTCCCGACCTTTGGCCCGCGATAGCCTTCTCTCTTGCATTGTTTCATAGCGTTTTGCGGGAGGTATCGCATGCAATACAGGCAAATGGGTTCGATCGGGCAAGTGAGCCGTCTTACGCTGGGCGGGGGAGGCATCGGCCAAGTCTGGGGTCCGACCACTGAGGAAGAAGGGATCGTAACGCTCAAGCTGGCAATCGATGAAGGTATAAATGTGATCGACTCTGCCCCCGGCTACCATCTCTGCGAGCCGTTGATTGGCAAGGCCTTTGGCGGCAAGTTGCCCGAAGGCGTTCGCGTCACCACCAAGTTCGGCATTGCCCAGACGCCGCCCGAACAGATTTATGAGAAATGTTCTGCGTCCCTGCTCGCCAGCCTTGAGGCCATGAAGCTCGAGCGCGTGGACGTCTTCTTTCTGCACAATGAGATACGACCCGACGACGATATCGCGCCGCAAGGGCATGATCACTATACGCCGTGGTCGGTCTATCGCGATTATGTCATTCCGGCCTTTCAGCGCCTTGTGAGCGACGGGCTGATCGGCGCGTGGGGTCTGACCGGGGTATCGCGTGCCCGCTGCATTCTCGATGCCGTACAAACGTCTCCCCAGCCGGATGTTATTCAGGCGGTCGCCAATCTGCTCGACAGCCCTGGCGGGCTTTGCGTCGATCTCGAGCCTCCGCGCCATCGCGAGATCATCTCCACCGCCAAGGCCAATGGTACGGGCGTTATGGGCATCCGCGCCGTGCAGGCCGGTGCGTTGACGCTCGGTTTCGACCGCGAGGTTCCCGGCGACAGTCACGACATGCGCGATTTTGAACGTGCCAATGCCTTCCGTGCCCTGTGCGCCGATTGGGGTGAAGACCCGTCACTTATCGCCCATCGCTATGCCCTTGGCATGGACGGGGTTGATACGCTCGTTCTGGGCATCAAGAACCGGGCGGAACTGCTCATGGCTTTGGAATCGGAAAGTCTCGGGCCGCTCGATCCCGAACAGGTCGAGGCCATCGACGGTCTCAAGCTCAACCGCTGGCATCCAAGGGTGCTTGCGAGCTAGGCTGCAATCAACGGCTATGGCGCGGGGTACGAATTTCCCCGCGCATCGAGCCGATTGCCAACTCGAAATTGTCCGCGATGCGCCGGGCGCGGATCATGAATTCATGCGCGATCTCGCTCGAGAACAGTTCCGTTGCCGTTTGCTCGAACAAGGCCAGCCAGCGGTCGAAATGTTCGGCCTCCAAGGGTAGCCGCAAATGCGGGTTCAGCGGGCGCCCAGAATAGCGCCCGGTGCGCAGCATGATCGAACTCCAGAAATCGGTGATCTGGGCAATATGCTCGTCCCAATCTTGGACTGCGCGATTGAAGATCGGGCCAAGCACGTCGTCTTCGCGCGCCCGGTCGTAAAAAGTTCTGACCAGCAGCGCGATGCCATCGTCTGTTATGTCAGGATGCGCCGGCCCCGGCCGGGTCAGCGGATTATCGTCGTGTGGCTTCATGAGTGTTGTGTATTCACCAGGTCTTTTGTGCCGCGTGCAGCGTCATCGCGCCGCCCGAGAACTGGGCGATCACCCCTTGCGGGGGGTCCCAGTTCAGCACTTCGACTTTTTCCGCGCCTTCGACCAGATGACGCAGCACCCGCAGGACACCGCCATGCGCGACAACGACGCCGCGCGGCTCCAGTGTCTGGGCAAATTCGCTCAGGCGCTCAGCGACATCGGCATAGTTTTCGCCATCCTGGGGGCGAAAGTCCCAATAATCCGCGTCCCGGCGGCCCGGAGCCACGGCCATATGCTGCGGCAACTCGCTATGGAGCCGCCCCTCGAGATGCCCGAACGAAATTTCCACCAGCCGTTTGTCATAAACGGTGTCGCGCAATGGCAGGTCAAACGCGGCCCGCATGCGCTCGATGGTTTCCGATGCCCGACTCAGTGGTGACGCATACCAGTGCAATTCACGCGGATCGATCTGCGCTTCTTCAAGCAGGAACCGCAGCAAAACACCGTTTGCGTCGGCCTGCTTTTGTCCCGTCGCGTTGAGTGGAATGTCTCTGCTGCCCTGATAGCGCCGCTCGCGATTCCAATCCGTCTGGCCATGCCGGGCGAAATAGAAATCGGGCCATTGAACGGTGTTCTGCGGCGCGGGCTTTACGATCTGGTTCATCTATCCAACTACATTCACAAGGACGTGGCAAAGTTCGCGTTAAAGGGGGATTCTGGCCCCTTTCGGGGCCAAAACTATGCTTAACTTTGCGTCAAGCGAACGGCTCAAGCCTCGGTTTCGCCGTTGTGATCAAGGGTCTTCATGCCAATGACATTGTATCCAGAATCCACATAATGGATTTCCCCGGTTACGCCGCTCGACAGATCCGACAGCAGGTAAAGGCTTGAATTTCCAACTTCATCAATGGTCACATTCTTGCGCAGCGGAGCGTTTTCCTCGTTCCACTTGAGCATTTCGCGCAGACCTGAAATTCCCGACGCGGCAAGGGTCTTGATCGGCCCTGCAGAGACCGCGTTCACGCGAATTCCCTGGGGCCCCATATCAGCCGCAAGGTAGCGGACCGAGGCTTCCAGAGCGGCCTTTGCAACACCCATGACGTTATAATGCGGCAGCACTTTTTCCGCACCGTAATAGGTTAGCGTCAGGATCGAGGAACCCGGTTGCATTAGCGGTTCGGCGCGCTTTGCCAGGGCTGTTAGGGAGTAAACCGAGATGTTCATGGTCAGGGCGAAATTGCCCGGCGTGGTATCGATATAGCGGCCATCAAGCTCTTCCTTGTTGGAAAAACCGATAGCATGAACGAGGAAATCCAGCCCGCCCCACTTGGACTTGAGCACGTTGAAAACCGCGTCGATTGCGTCGGCGTCGGTTACGTCGCATGGCAAAACGAGATCAGAGCCGAATTCCTTGGCAATGGGCTCTACCCGGCGATGCAATGCCTCGCCCTGATAGGTGAAGGCCAGTTCCGCCCCCTGTGCATGAAGCGCCTTGGCGATCCCGTATGCGATTGAACGGTTATTGGCAACGCCCATGATAAGTCCGCGCTTGCCCTGCATCAAACCAGCCATATTCTTCTCCGCAAATGACTTTGTGCCCCGGTTTTGGCACAGGGCAAGCCTGTCGGCAAGGTGAGTTGCGCTGCTGAGTATAGCGAAACGAGCAACACTCGTGTCATAATCAGCGATATAATTCCCAGCGGCATTTTATAGCGTACGAATTGTTATGACCCTCACCAAAGACCAGATCGTTGCAGGCCTTACCGCGATCCTTGGGCCAGACAGCGTGCGGGCCAGCGCTCAGGACATGGCGGGCTATCTGGCCGAACCACGCCGCCGTTTCACCCAGCGCGCGCAGGCAGTCGCCCTGCCCCGAACCGTCGCCGAAGTCCAGAAAGTCATGGCCTGGGCGCATGAGGTCGGCGTACGAATCATCCCGCAGGCTGGCAATACCGGCCTGGTCGGCGGTCAGGTGCCATTGCATGGCGATGAGGTCATCCTTTCGATTTCACGCCTGACGGGCAAACGCGCGGTCGATGTGCGGGCGGGCAATATGGTGCTCAATGCCGGAACGACGCTTGAAGAAGCGCACACCATAGCTGATGAAGCAGGTATGTTGTTTCCGCTTTATATTGCATCGCAAGGCTCCGCCCGTATTGGCGGTGTGCTCGGTTCCAATGCCGGAGGCGTGCAAGTGCTCGCCTATGGCAATGCGCGCGAGCTTTGCCTTGGCGTCGAGGCGGTGATGGCCGACGGCACGCTTTATCAGGGGCTGAATGCTCTCAAGAAGGATAACACCGGCTACGACCTTAAAGACCTATTTGTCGGCTCGGAAGGAACGCTCGGCATCATCACCGCAGCAACGCTCAAGCTGTTTCCCAAACCGGCTGCCCATGAGACGGCGTTGCTCAATGTTGCCTCACCCGACGACGCGCTGACACTGTTTTCCACCCTTCGTGCGCGGGCCGGAACCACGCTGACGGCCTTTGAAATCATGCCGCGCATCGGCTTCGATTTTCAACTCAAGCACGGGATGCTGTCGCAAGACCCAAGCGCGGACATCTCGCCTTGGTACGTGCTGGCCGAACTCTCGGTGCCCCAGGGCGTTGCCGAAGGCGGGCTGGCAGCAGCGCTGGAGGCGGCATTTGAGACCGGGCTAGTGACCAATGGCGTTATCGCGGAGTCGCTGGCCCAGCGCGAGATGCTTTGGCTGGCGCGTGAGCAGATGTCGGAAGTTCAATCGCGCGAAGGTGCTTCGATCAAACATGACGTTTCGGTGCCCGTAGCTGCCGTGCCTGAATTGATTGCGCGCGGCATGGAAGCGGCATTGAAGGTCGCGCCCGGCATTCGTCCCGTGCCTTTCGGGCATCTGGGCGACGGCAATATTCATTTCAATTTCAGCCAGCCCGAAGGCGCCGATCCGAAAGTGTTCATGGCGGGCGCCTATGCCGTCCACGACGCCATTTACGAGATCGTCCTTGCGCTTGGCGGATCGGTTTCAGCCGAGCACGGTATCGGGCAACTCAAGACTGCACTTCTGGCCAAGGTCAAGGACCCCGTCGCACTGGCCATGATGCGGTCAATAAAGTCGGCGCTCGATCCGAAAGGCATTTTGAATCCGGGCAAGGTTCTGGGGTAGAAATCGTGGATTTGTTGCCTATATCCAAGATCAACACGCCTTCCGGAAATCCTCACAATGCTTTTAGATATTGCCTTTCTTGATGACGCGACGCGTCCTCGTGCCCCCAAACTCGAAAATCTTACGCCGCAACAAAAACGTCCCGGCCAACACCTTCGGATGATCCACAATCACCTGCGCCAGAATGTTACAGCGCTGGCCGAGTTGGTAGATAAAATTGCAGAGGGCAAAATGACGCCCGAGCAGGTCGAAGCGGAAACCGAAAACCTGACGATGATTTCCAACTACCGGCAGTTTGGAAATCTCTGCGGTCAACATTGCCAGATTGTTCACACACATCACTCGATCGAAGATGCGCATATTTTCCCGCACCTTGCGGAGAAGGGCGAAGCCTGGAAAAAAGTCACTGACCGGCTTATTGCCGAACATGAAATCGTGCACGAGCTTCTGGTTCGCCTTGTCGGCGCGCTCAACACTTTGGTGAAGGAGCCGACCGCAGAAAATTTTGCCAATGCACGCGAACTGAACGACGCACTCGCCCGCGTTCTTCTGTCCCATCTCGGTTATGAAGAGGATGAGATCGGGGACGCATTGGGCTATTTCGAGATCGGCGTATAATTCGGGCCATAAAGGGGTCAAATAATCCCTTCATCGAAAAGGCTCTGCGCCGTTGCCGCTATAGCATCATCGGCATCGATCAACTTGCGGCGCAGCAGTGCCTCTGTTGGCGCTGAATCAAGCTGCTTGAAGTTGCCGAGTTCTCCGAGATTGCTGCGCACATCCCGGTCAAACAGCGCATAAAGGCGAACAGCCCAATCGGGCATATTGATACGAGAAATGTTCCTTGCATGCACCGGGAACCGCTCACGCAGGACGTCGGCAATGTCGCGATATGCCATGGTCCTGCTGCCCATCGGGAACCGCCTCCCTCCCGCCTCACTTTCCATCATCGCAAGCAAATGTGCCTCGGCGACGTCGCGCACATCGACAATCGTAAAGGTCAGATTAGGAATTGCCGGAACCGATTTGTCCAGCAACCGCCTGACAATCGTAGCGGACGTACCAGGATCATCGTCAAGCAGCGGTCCCAGTATCGCCCCAGGATTTATCGTGGCAAGGTCCTTTTCCCTTCCGATCTTGCGCACCAGTTCCCAAGCGTGTCGCTCAGCGCGCGTCTTGGACTCGACATAGGCGTTGACGGGCCTTCCGCTGTCCAGTTGCGTCCAGTCATGCTCGGTGAATATTTCTGAGCGATTACGAGGATGCCCATAGGCAATGGCCGCCATTGAAGAGGTTAAGACAATGCGCTCGACATCAGCAGCCAGCGCGGCGTTGAGTGCCCTTTCCGTGCCTTCCACCGCCGGGCGGATAAGATCGTTGCGATCGTCAGGCATCGAGAGCACGAAAGGTGACGCTGTGTGCTGCAGATAACGGACCCCTTTCATCGCTTCGGTCCAGCCATCATCGTCCATCAGATCAAGGACCACAAACTCAAGCCGGTCGATATCGCCGCCTGCCCTTGCAAGTGTATTTTTCACTTTGTCTGCCTTGGCAAGATCGCGCACACTGCCCCTCACCGTGTAACCCGCTTTCAGCAAGGCCAGCGCAACGTGACCACCAAGGAAACCTGATATACCTGTCAATAAAACCCGATCGCTCACAATAGCATCCTTCATCTACATTGAACGAAATATATGATATTCGTTCAATACGTTCAATATCGCATATGAGCCATGTCGATCACAAATTCTAAACGTACAATGGAAAAGCGTCGTCACATTCTGGACGCGGCGCGCAATCTCATACTGCGCAACGGCTTGCGCGGCACGACGATGGAAGCCATTGCGAAAGAAGCGCGTGTGGCCAAACCCACGCTCTACAAACATTTTTCAGACAAGGATGCAGTATTTTCGGCGATATTGTCAGACTTGGCAGTCGCCAAGTCTCGGGCATTCAAAGAGGGCTTTGAGGAGGCTGGGGACATTCGGAAGCGTGTCGCGGGCGGACTTGCCAAAAAGTTCGGACTTGTGGCCGAGGTGCTGGAGGCGTCGCCACACGCGAACGAGCTGATTGGCGCTCATCATCGGATGGCCCGTCCTCTCCGAGTAGTCGACGAAGCGATTGCAGAGCAGATAGCCGAGGCCCTGCAGGAAGCCGGTTTTTCAGAGGCTCAACGCCTTACCGAAGTAATTCTTGCGGCCTGCTCTGGCATTTTGAGCACGTTTCAGACAGCGGCAGCCGTTCGCGAGGCGGTGACTATGCTTTGCCTGCAAATGCTCAAGAAATAAGACGTTTTCCACTTACCAGGCCGTGATGGTCGTTATTCCAAGACGAAAAATCAGGCAACGAGATCGTTGCCTTTATCGTCCCCAACGATTTCTGAAATCGATTCAGCGAGGTCGCCTGCGCTCTCCACAGCGGTGCGTGCTGCTTCGCGAGCAGCAGCTACCGAGTCGAATATCTGCCCGTCGAGCGGAAACACACCCAGCTTGACGGCCATAAAGCGAAAGTCATTCCCATTGGGAACAACGACACCCTGAGGTTCACCGTCAACAGCGATAACAATTGGCTTGGTCATTTCGAATCTGGTCTCCGACATCAGCCGCCCAGCGCCGGGGCGGTGCTAACAGTCTAATGTGAGGGTCTTGTGACAGGTGGGGTGGCTTTAGCGCGCCACGCGCCAGGTCCAGGAGCTACACATCAGTCCCGTGGGTTTAAGTCGCACGAGATAGGTGGAGACAAACGCGGTCAGGCGTGCCCAATTTGCTTGTGTTACCATTTGCCGAACTCCAGCCTGACCTTGCACCAGAGGCGGTGCATGACAGGCTTATATCAATGGAACGGAAGAAAATCGAGGCCCCATGTGCCAATTTGGAACGTGGAACCGAAATTTCCTGCCAATGGAATGGCATATGGGGGCATTGGTTCCCGCTTTGAAGGTCAAAAAAGGTCGAGCTGATCGGCTTTTTTTGCTTGATTTGACATAGACTTGCCTTTTTCCGGTCGATCGGGCGATTCAGGGGCTGGTTCGATCATATCTGGCCCGTCATTGGCCGCAGAATTGACTCTTGAGGACACCATTCTGGCCTGCATGACGCCTTCGGGGGCCGGTGCGAGACGGGCCAATGCGGCGTCGGCGCGCACGCTGCGCACATTCAGCCAATCCTCGATTCCATCCGCATCGAGCAATGCAGGCATCCGGTCGTGAATACCGCTCAGGTCCGCATTGGCGCCGACGGTGACAACGGCAGCGGTATCTACTTCTTCTCCTTCCGGGCCGATCCAGGTCGTGTAGAGACCGGCCATGGCCAGCGGTTCGCCGCTTTTGTAATTTATGTAGTAGGGCTGCTTGACGCTTCCGGCCCTGTGCCACTCGTAATAGCCCGACGCAGGGATCACGCAGCGGGAGTGCTTGACCGCATCGCGGAAAGCCGGCTTTTGACTCAGCGTTTCGGAACGCGCATTGACGATCAAGGGAAAGTCCCGTGGATCCTTGACCCAATGGGGAACCAGCCCCCAGCGCGCCAGCTTGCCATGGCGCCCCGATTCGTCCTGCCAGACGGCTATGATCGGTTGGGTCGGCGCAATATTGTATCGCGGCGGGGACAGGGCTACACTGGCAGCGTTGAAGAGCTGACGTGTCGTCTCATGCGGCAATGTATAAGCGTAGCGTCCGCACATGGGGTAAGTTCCTGCTGGTTTTCCTCACTATATCAAACCGGTCACGCACATGAAGCCAGATGCCTGTTCGATCGCGCTTTTTCACAATCTAAGCGTCTTCATCATACAGCGCCGTTATGAGCCCTTTCGCGGACTTTGGACGCTTCCCGGTGGGCGCATCGAAGCCGGAGAAAGCCCGAGCGAGTGCGTTACCCGAGAACTGTTCGAGGAAACCGGCTTTCTGATCGAGATGCCTCGCCATGTCCTCACCGAAACCATTGGCAAGGGCGATAAGCGCTTTAAACTTGCGGTCTTTGCGGCTATTCATCCGTTTCGAGCGCCCTTGCCATCTGACGAGATCATGGCGTGGGACTGGACCGAGCCCGATCATTTTGCCGGTCTGGAAACGACGCCGAACCTTGGCAAGATCGTGAGGGCCTGTGCGGCTCATCTGGAGATGTATGACGGCGATCTTTGAATTTTTTTCCTCCAAATCGATTCGGGCAATTGTGGCAACACTGGCATTTTGCGGGCCGGTCACGCTTGCCGCCCCGAGTGCTTGGGCAATCGATCCGCCTTATCAGGGGCAAATGGAAAGGCTCTCGGAAATTCTGGGCAGCCTTTACATGCTTGCACCTCTTTGCCGCCAGACCGATATCGACTGGCGGGAGCAAATGGCTGACCTGATTACGCTCGATGAACCGGAACCGGATCGCCGCGCCCGTCTGGCCGGCGCCTTCAACGCCGGTTACGAGGCCTATGCGCGCTTTTACCGGACCTGCACGCCGTCAGCGGAAATGGCTATCGAACGGCTGCTGCGCGAGGGCGAAATTCTCAGCCGGGACATCCATTCCCGCTATGCAGAATAGTGACCAAAATATCACTTATCCCCAATTCCCCCCTCGCCGTTAACCAATTGGTCATTTCCTCTTAGCGGTGCCACAAAGCCATGCTAACAAGCGTTTTATGAGCACATCGCGCACCACATTTCCGTTCCCCACATCCGACGCCGCTTTTGAGGCCGAGCAGGAAGAGCGTCAGCTTGCGCTCGAATATCTTGCAGATGCCTGGAATGCTGCCGATAGCGACGGTGTGGACAAGCAGGCGCTGGCCCATGCAGCGCTTTTTGCAGCCATTGCAACGCTGGTCGATGACTATGGCGAAGAATCTGTCGCCAATCTTATCGGCGAGATTCCCGAACGAGTCAGCAACGGCGAATATACGCTGAATCGCGTGCTGCAGTAGATTTTCATCCGAACCGCTTAGCTTTTTGGTTTGCCTCACGGTTTTCTTTGCCTCACGGGCCGCACCGTAAAATTCATGACGGGCTAAAGCCGCCCTATGGATTTCACTGGCCCTCCGGCTGGGCAGCGCCA
>NZ_RZMW01000030.1:0-72500 GCF_003992625.1 Pelagibacterium lentulum
AGAAATGGGTGGTTGCGCGCAGCGTTGGCCAGAAAGCGCTCGAACCCTTCGGTGCGCACAATAAAGCGGCTGGTGGCCTGGGCCGTGATCTCGCCGTTCTGAACGACAAGTGCATGGGCGACAAAGGTGCCGTTCGGTACCGCCGCAGGCAACACGACGCGGGCAGCAAATGTGGTGGGTGAAAGAAAGCTCACCCCGCGTGGATTATGGGTGAACAGGCCGGAATTTCTCATCAGACGCACCAGTTCGGGCGTGAACCGGCCGGCATTGCCTTGCTGCATGGCCTGATTGGCAATACCGGAAAGACTCATGCGTGGATCGGCAAGAATTTCGGGCTCGACAATCTCCTCGATCGGGCGGCTGGAGAGGACGGCGAAATAACCGGGTAGTCGCCGATACACTGCATAGGCGGTGTTGAGCATGATACCGAACTGGCGCTCCTGCACGCGCACAATGCGATCGGATGCTGGCCCACGCACCAGAACGATTACGTCCATAGGTGCGGCGGGATCTGCAATACCGCTGGGCTCGATGTTGCCAAACAGCGTCACGGCCTGGCCGGTGAAATTGGAATGTATCGTGACCAGTGGATCGGAATTGGCAAAGACCACGCCCTGAGCTGCGCCCTGCCCCGTGGCAAGCAGCAGGGTTGCCATCGCGATGAGAATTACCCGCAACAAACTCATAGCACTTCCCCAAAACCGATAATCGACATGGAGAATGGGTCGGCCGGGCTAAGCAGCAGCGTCAGGGCAAAGCGCGCGGCAACGCCAAGCACGATAATCGCGAGCAGTGCCCGCAACTGGTCACCGCGCAGATATTGGCCGGCAGAGGCACCAAACTGCGCCCCGGCAACGCTGCCGATCATCAGGCAGAAGGCCAACAAAATATCGACCGACTGGGTTTGTACGGCATGGAGCACGCAGGTGACGGCCATGACCGCAATAAGGTGCAGAAGCGAAGTGCCAACCACCACTGTGCCGGGCACACGCAGGATGTAAACGAGTGCCGGTACGAGGATGAAGCCCCCGCCGATGCCAAGCAAAGCGCCGATGATCCCGATGCAAAAGCCGATCCCCATGACGGGGATGATGGAAATATAGAGCTTTGATTTCTTGAACCGGGCCCGCAGGGGCAGAATCTGCACCCATGAATGCTGGCCGGGCAAATGGCGCGGCGCCGGTGGGCCTGCCTTGCGGGACTTGAGCAGCGAGCGGATCGATTCAGCCATCATCAGAATGCCGATAGCGCCCAGAAAGATCAGGTAGCCCAGCGAAATGAAAAGATCGAGTTGACCAAGACTGCGCAGGATGCCGAAAATCCAGACGCCGACAAAGGCACCGCAAATGCCCCCGGCCACAAGATACGCGCCGAGCTTGATATCGATCGCCCCGCGCCGCAGATATGACAATGCGCCCGAAGTCGATGAGGCAACGACTTGGCTTGTGACCGACGCAACAGCAACCGGTGCAGGAACACCGGAGAACAGCAGCAGCGGCGTCAAAAGGAAACCGCCGCCAACCCCGAACAGGCCGGATATAAAGCCGATGGCCGCGCCGATCCCGATAAGGAAAAACAGGTCGACCGACATTTCGGCTATGGGCAGGTAAATGGGCATGGGGCCAAGGCGTGCAAAGGGATTGATATGCCTGCAGCCCCATGACGGGACGGCAGATTAAAGCGGCAAACAATACCGCATTCGGAAAAACAAGCGTGGTCGTCGCATCAGGTCTCGCCGGTCGGTGGCAAGTCGTAAGCAACGCGGAACCCTGTGTTAGAGCCTGCGCTATCGGGCGACATCCCCATACGGGCCGCTATGCGATAACGATAACAATAGGAAATGTGACACAGGAACGAACCGCCCTTGAGCACCTTCTCGTTGTTCTGGAGGGCCTGACTGTTCCGGGCCTTGGCATGTTTGGCAACGGAGCGCACCCGAAACGCATCCCGGGTCCATTCCCAAACGTTGCCCGCCATATTGTACAACCCAAGCGCGTTGGGCTCATAGCTGCGCGCCGGGGCCGTGCGAAGGTAGCCGTCTTTTTGTGTATTGATGTCGGGAAATTGGCCCTGCCAGATGTTGCAAAAGATCGCCGCATCATCATCAGGCTCATCGTTTCCCCATGGGAAGCGGTTCCGAACAGCACCACCCCTTGCACCATGTTCCCATTCCGCCTCGGACGGTAGCCGACCCCCTGCCCAACGCGCAAATGCGTTGGCATCATTCCAGGAAACCTGAACGACCGGATGATCCATTCGATCCGCGATTGACGACGCAGGACCTTCCGGATGGCGCCAGCTTGCCTCTTCTATCCTGTGCCACCACGGCAGTTGCGCACCAACACGTGTTGCTGCTTGAAGGTGTTCCGCGTCGCCCAAAAAGACCGGCGACCAGCCGAAACGTTCTGCATCTGTAACAAAGCCAGTAGCCTCAACGAACTGAGCGAAGCGCGCATTGGTCACGGTTACTGCTTCAAGGCCAAAAGCAGAAAGAACGATGCCCCGTTCTGGCCCTTCGCCGTCAGCCGGGATCGCTGGCGAATTGGTGCCTACAAAACTCCGTCCGCCCGGCAGCCGTACGATGCTCTCACTCGACCCGCTTCCCGGATCAGGCTGCTCATTTGCGCGCCGAAGAGAATCTCCTTGCCCTCTTGAGGGCAAACAGCAGGTTTTGGACATCAGTCTACTGTTTCAAGCGCAGCTCGGCGCGCTTCTAGCGCACTGGCTGAGTCATGTTCTGGAATGTCGCCAATCTCTGCCATTTTTGTATCGAGCTTAGCGAGCATCTGGGCAAAGACATCAAAAAATCGCGGATCATCTGCAACGTTTTTCAACTCGTGCGGATCGTTTGCACAATCGAAGAGCTCCCATTCAGGTGGTTCGTCACCATCATGGGCGCCCGGTTGATCGAGAGCAGCATTGTACCAGTAGATAAGCTTGTAACGTGCGTCCCGGACGCCGTAATGCGCAAAGGCATTATGGAAATAATCCTTGTGCATCCAGTAACGATGATAGGCAACGTCCTGCCAGGTTTCATCGGTGGTTTGCTCAAGCAACGGCCGCAAGCTTGTTCCCTGCATATAGGTTGGGATCGACGTTTGCGCATAGTCGAGAAACGTAGGCGCGAAGTCGACATTTGTGGCAATGCGTTTCGAGACCGTTCCAGCTTCAATCGCGGCTGGATACCGAATGAGAAAGGGCATTTGTAGCGACTCCTCATACATGAAACGCTTGTCAAACCAACCGTGTTCACCAAGGAAGAATCCCTGATCGGATGTGTAGATCACGATCGTGTTTTCGGTCAGCTCGTTATCATCAAGGTAATCGAGCAACCGACCTACATTGTCATCGATGCCAGCGATGGTGCGCAAATATCGTTTGATATAGCGCTGGTACTTAAACATGTGCAGCTGACGTCGATCTTCGAATGTAAAGACTTCCCCTGTGTCGCGATCAATCAGGCGCAATTGGGTAACATCGTCCGGATCTGGAACCTTTCGGTCAATGGCCCCGTGTTCATTGCGCTGTTCTGGTCCACACTCACTCCCACCTTCAGGCTGCACCAACCCCAGGTCTTCATAGGTCATGTCCTGACGCACCCTCATGCGCGCTGCCTCGGCAGCCAAAGCACGATCCGAGTAATCGTCGTCATAGGTTGGAGGAACAGGTAAATCTTCGTTGGTAAAAAGCTCACGATAGCGTGGATGAGGCGCAAATGGGCGATGAGGTGCCTTGTGGTGGCACATAAGGAAAAACGGACGATCGCGATCGCGGTTATCGAGGAATTCTACACTTTGGTCGGTAATAATGTCGGTTGCATAGCCCGCCACACTTTTTGGCCCGTTCCGATCAATCATTATTGGATCAAAATAGTCGCCTTGACCTGGCAAAACACACCAATGTTCAAATCCGGTGGGTTGATGTGCGCTACCCTCACCCAGATGCCATTTCCCAAACATTGCTGTCTCGTACCCCGACGCGCGCAGATGTTTGGCCACATGAGGCAACCGATTGTCCATGTGCGTGGCCAGTGTGGTCACGCAGTTCACATGGTTATATGTGCCAGTCAGAATAGAGGCCCTGCTTGGGGTGCAAATGGAATTTGTCACATAACAGTGGTCAAGCCGCATGCCCTCGTTGGCAAGACGATCAATATTTGGCGTCGCGTTAAGACCCGATCCGTAACATGAAATCGCGTTCGCCGCATGATCGTCGGACATGATGAAAATGATATTGGGACGGGCAGTTGTCATAATGTCGACTTGCACTTTCTGAAAACACAGTGAGATCGGTCCGATGCGGAGCACGCATGGCCCCGCATCGGCGTGACCGGCCAGTCTTACTCGATATAAAAGTCGCCGAGATAAAACTCACTTGCGGGCACAGGATCTTCGATGCGCCCAAACTCTACATAAAGGTTCGCCAGTGTATCGAGCCAGCCGGCAACTGTTCCGTCGGCAGTTAGTTCTTCAAGCTCCTGGCTCGTCGGCAAATAGGCCTGAACCGCTTCTACTGCCAAAGGCTCCGCGGGCACGCCAAGGAAGTCGGCCGTTATCTGTACCGCTTCATTGGTGTTGGCCAAGCGGAAGTCCAGCGCCTCCTTGATTACGGCATTAACTTTCCGGATTGTTTCTTCATCATCGGCCCGCGCATCGCTTACGATAAATGAACTGGGAAACGCGATTTCTGGAAAGAAATCTTCATTGGCTGCCAGTTCGCCAAGTTCCGGCACGCGCTGGCGAATTGTCTCGACGAATGGATACCAGATGCCAGCTGCATCGACCTGGCCGGACGACATGGCAGCAACAATAGTGCTCGGGTCCATAAAGACGGGCTCAATATCATCAAGAGTCATGCCGGCTTCCTCTAGCGCCAGGCGCAAAAGCATGTCGCCCGATGTCCCTTCCGGGACCGCGACTCGGCGACCCCGAAGGTCTTCAATGGACTCGATGCCGGGTTGTGCAATAACGCGATCTGTATAACCAAGGGCATTGATCGCGATCACCTTGGCCTGGCCCGAGGCCGGCAACCAAAGAGCGCCAGGGCCGATATAGGCGAAATCAAGCGAGCCGGCGCCAAGGGCCTGAACCTGGATAGGCCCGTTTGTGAAAACATTCAGCGTCGCATCGAGGCCATGCTTTGACCAGAGGTCAAGCTCGGACGCTATCGCGACCATCGATGTGCCAAAGTAATCCGCGATGTAGCCCATGCGGATTTGGGTTGTATCCTGAGCCATAGCTGGCAGCGCGACAGCCGAGCTGAGTGCCACCCCAGCCATAATCTTCATCAATGTACGTTTCTTCATCATATTCACTCCTCCAGAGCTGGTTGTTGCTGGCCCGAGCGCGTGTAAACCGCGTGCCAGACCTTGTTGCGGATTTCCGCAAATTGTGGGGAAAGACGAAGCTCGTCGTTCCTGGGATAAGGGAGATTGACGTCGATAATTTCCTGCAGCCGACCGGGGCGTGCTGCCATGACAATCACACGGTTGGCCAGATAGACCGCTTCATCGACGTCATGGGTGATGAACATGACGGTACGCCGCTCTTTGGACCAGGTCTCCAAGAGCTGGTCCTGCATTCTAACTCGCGTCAAAGCGTCGAGAGCGCCAAAGGGCTCATCCATCAAAAGGACTTTGGGGTTGACGGCATAGGCACGTGCAATGGCGCAGCGCTGCTTCATACCACCCGACAGCATCTTCGGAAGGGCGTTGGCAAAATCAGTCAGCCCGACAAGTGCAATGTAATGATCGGCAATCTTGCGGCGCTCGGACTTTTCCTTGCCTTGAAGCTTGAGACCAAACTCCACGTTCTCGCGAACTGTGAGCCAGGGGAACAGAGCATATTGCTGGAATATAACGCCGCGATCGGGTCCCGGGCCCGTTACGATGTCACCATCAACGCGGCATTCACCTGCCGACACGCCCAAGAGCCCGGCAACGATGTTGAGCGCCGTGGATTTGCCGCAGCCGGATGGACCGACAACGGTTACAAACTCGCCATCGAAAATATCGAGGTTCAAGTGGTCGAGTGCGACGAAAGCAGAAGGACCATCCCCAAATACGCGACGGACGTTCTTGAACGCAATCTTGGTGTTGGGAGTGCCGGTCATCGTCATACTCTTTCCTGCCAAATTGTCAGTCTCTGTTCGGCCAGAACGACCAGGCGATCCATAATGAGACCCAGCACACCAATAGTGATCAAGGACACAAAGATGACCGGGAGATCGTAGTAGAGCTGGCCCTGCTGCATCCGGAAGCCAAGTCCGGATTGTGCGGCGATCAATTCGGCAGCAACAACGGTGGCCCAAGCAGAGCCAAGCCCAATTCGAAAGCCAACCAATATGAATGGTGTCGATGCTGGCACGACCACCTTGGTGAATATCACCCAGTCCTTTGCACCCAGAACCCTGGCGGCATTGATGAATGTTTTATCGACGCTCACAACACCCTGATAAGTGGCGACGACAGCGGAAAGAAATGCAGCAAGGAAGATGACAAAAATCTTGGGTGTTTCATCGATCCCCATTGTAACAATCGCAAGCGGAATGATGGCAAGTGGCGGTATGACACGGAAAAACTGGATCCATGGATCAATCAAACCACGCGCCACCCTATACCAGCCCATAAGAAAGCCGACGGGAACAGCAATGATCGATCCCAACAGGAAACCCGCAAGCACGCGGCCGATAGAAGCGCGTATATCTATCCAGAGCTGACCTGTCCCGATTGAACGCCCAAAGCGTTCGAGCACCTCGATCGGCCCAGGCAAGGGCGTGGCATTGGACGCTGACGCCAGCCACCAAAGTGAAATTCCCACGACAAAGGACAGTACACCAAGGCCGATACTTTTGAGATCGAACCTTAGCGCCATTGCCGATGACGCTGATTGCTCAGAGGCCATTCTTTTATCCTTCAAAAACGAACTTTTCGAGCCCGACGCACGCCGCACCAAGCGCGCCGGCGTCCGGTTGCAAGGTTGCGCGCGCGACTCTTACGCCCCGGAACTGCGGCATAAGCCGCTTAGGCAAATCAGCATTGAGAGCGTCGAGTAGCGCTGCAGGGGCTTCGCCTAAATGCCCACCAAGCAGGATCAGGTCAGGACCGAGCAGCGTTACGGTTGTGGAAAGTGCTTCCAGAAAGCGCGCGTAGGCAGGTTCCCAAACATCTGGTGAATCCATTGCGGCTGCAATCAGACCCGTGCTGGGCACTTGGCTAAGCGACATGGCCCTTAAGAGCGCTGCCTCGGAGAAAACCGTTTCGACACACCCCCTGCCGCCGCACTGGCAGGGTTGCCCATCAGGATCAATAACAATGTGGCCGATTTCTACTGGCCCGGGATGGACAAGTTCGCCATGGCGTGCGTGCACAAGTCCGGCACCAAGCCCTGCCCGCAAATACAGATGCAAAACAGTGCCGTAGCCGCGTCCCGCGCCATAAAACGCCTCTGCCAAGGCCATCGCGGTGGCATTGTGTTCAAGAACAACCGGCAGATCGAGCAACTGTTCAAGTTGATCTGCAAAGGGGATGTCATGCAGCCACTGCGTGAACTTTGAGCTGACATTGGACCGACCGGCACGGTCCACTTTGCCCGGAACGCCTACTCCCATGCCTTTGATTGCCTGCCGAGGTAGACCGCTCTTATCGATCAGCGCATTTATGGCTTTCGCGGTCTTGGCAATAATTTCATCGACGCCAACCGCATCGAAATCGAAAGTAAAGCTCTTGCGCGCGACCACGTTCAGCATCATGTCTGCGAGCACGACACCGACGCGCCCGGCACCAACATTCGCTCCAACGACATAGCAGGAAGACGGCCTGAGGTTAATCAACGTCCCCGGCCGCCCCAAACCAGACGACGAACTGCTATCGGCCTCTGCGATCAGACCGCGTTCGAGTTGCGAGCTTGCGATTTTCGTAAGTGCCGGTGCCGATACTCCGATCGCACGCGCAAGGTCAGCACGCGACATTGCTCCGTTGTCACGAAGCAGAGCCAGCAGTTGCCCGCCATTCTTGCGCACGAGTGTCCTCCCCGGCGTTTCAGTTGCCGTTCATTAATTAACTTGATTAATTAATTGAACATCGAGTGTCAATCGGATTCTGGTCAGTGCTGCGTGAAACAACGCAGCGGTGCTACCTTCTTCCTTGAAGTCAGCCCACTGCGCCGCGAGATCTCGGTGACGGTAAGTGTATTTTTCTCTGGCTTGGAACATTTTCACAAGATGACCCATCCAACGGCTTGTCCCTGCCTCTGGATTGCCGAGCCCTATTTCCCTGAGCCGGATGGCTTCCTCAACCTCTGGTTCCACGGCTACCTGCTGATCTGTCCTGAGGGCAATCCACTCATCCACACCATCGAGCACGAGCAAGATCACGATGCTATTGCCGAACTGGACGGTGTCTCACCGCAGCATCTCGCCCATGGGTATGAGGCGGAACAAGAATCGCAAAGATCCGACAACGCTTCGGGAGCACACTACTTGCTCATCGTGCGTCTCGCGGGCGCGTTGCTGCTCGAAACGAACGATGGTGGGCTGTCCAGCGCGCCCGCTATATGACACTTGAGACCATGAGCCAGATGAGCGATGATCCCCTCATCAGCCTGCCGCCCCTGGCAGGCTGGGAAATGCTTGGCGGCCCAAACCGGCCTACACCACGCGAGGGGGCACCATCCCATGGCGGCCAATATTGCAACGCGCGGTTCGCCATGTGGCCGGCGTTTTGGACGCTTTGAGTATGATGAGAGGGTCCCATTGTGGTTTCTGTCAGCAATGTAGGGCAGATTGTAAATGGCAACGCAACGTCCGTCGACCAGGCTTTCCTCAAGGCCTTTTTGCCCTCTATATCGCAATATGCGTCGGAATGTGAGTGGCTGTAACAGTGGCATCCACCGCCCATACTATCCGTGTCGTCCCTTAGAGCAAGTCAGGAAAAGTGAGAACCGGTTTTCCGTTAAGACTTGCGAGGAAACAGAGGGTTAGATCGGTTCAGCGATTCAAAGAAGAACTGAACCGATCTAGAAATCGGGGAGATCAAGGTGCTCGGGCGCCAGAGCTTCACACATATGGTTCCTGCCGTGAGATCGCCGGAGGTTCCGATCCACGCGCTGCCTGGCGGGGTGGAACGACTTGTGACAATTGCGTGCGATATTGTTTCATCGCCTTGGTCAAACGCGCTGGCAACAGCGCCCGATCGATACCGGTGCGGTGCTCCTCCCCTGCCCGCAGCATTTGCCGGACGAGGGCAAAGTCTACCGATTGCGTGTCGGATTTGGGCATCGGAAAGCCCGGGATTTGTTGAGAATCTGCGATAACGCCCCTGGCAAGCGGTCGCATTCGCTAGAGAAGGTGCGGAAACGGCTTTGACGCACCCGGTGGCATGTCGAATTACTCTGCCATTATCGGCAAAACGGACCTACGAGGCCCTGTGACCTCGGCGTTAACGCTCTGCGCTGTTCCGGTGTCACGATTGACAGTGCAACTTTGTTCTACTTCTTCAAATGCGAAATCAAATCGCATTTGCGCCGGGATATGCGGGCGCCCTGACATGATGAACCGCTGGGCTGAGTCGCGTATGTATGTCTGAGTTCGCGGTATAGCCGACCTGGCGGAATTTTGATCGATAAGGTCCCACATTGGGCTGGATCGAGGTAAATTGGTTTGGGCAGGTATGGGGCCGAAAGCTGTCTGTCGGGTTTTGCAGAGAACCCTTATAAGCTGCCTTTCTGCGGTCTTGTGCATCAAGCGCGCCAAACCTGACGACGCATTGCACCACATCCAGAAGTTATCGTATTTGCTGTTTAGCCGCGACTGGCATCAACTCGATCCTGCCATCCGCGTGGCGCAGATAAGCCTCACCTATTAGGTTTACCACGACGCACACATGGTTGGGGACAATCGTTATGCGTTCGCCGATCCGGGGATCCCACTGAGAAGCTGAAATATCAAGGATGCCATGCTCTTCCGACAACGCAACGATCTGGGCATCGGGTGCTTCCCGGATCAGTCCGAACCCCTCGAGCCCGAGCGTATCGGAACTCAACGCTTTCGATCCCGCATCGATTATCGCCCGACCTGGAGCGGGACGTGAGACCACCGTTGCGACAACGACCGCAGCACAGTCGGAAACCGAGCAGGCACCGCGCGCGATCAACGAGCGGTCGTTGAAAATGTAAGTGCCGGCGCGATGCTCGGTAGCGCTTGAGAAGGCACCCAGCTCGTCAAGATTTGGCGTACCCCCTGTCGAAACGACCGGCACCGGCAGACCCACTTCACCCAACTGATCAACCGCCGCCCGCAGCCAGCCATCGACCCGATCGGCGCCAACCATTGGGGGATAAGTCATCAGCCCGCCAAAGGTCAAACCGGGAAGGTCGGCAATTGCCGCCGCTAAAGCGGCCGCCTCTTGCGGGGTCCGCACCCCGCAGCGCCCCGCACCTGTGTCACATTCGACAAGCACCGTCAGCGGCATGCTCGCCTGGGCGAACCGTTGCGACAGTCCTTCGGCGACGGAGAGACTATCGCAGGTCACAGAGAGGCGGCATCGCTTGGCCAACGCGACCAGACGCTTCAGCTTCTCCTCGCCAACAATATTGTAGGTAATCAGGATATCGCCAATTCCGGCATCGGCCATGATTTCGGCCTCCCCGATCTTCTGACAGGTGATACCGATCGCACCGGCTTTGCATTGCAAGTGGGCGAAGTAAGGCATCTTGTGCGTCTTGACATGAGGACGCGTAGCCAACCCCGCTTTCTCTGCCAGCACCTGGAAACGCGCGATGTTTCGCTCGGCAACGCCAACATCGATCATCAGGCACGGAGTGTCCATGCGGGAACCTCTCTACACAGGCAAATCTCGGCGCGCAGAAAAATGCACCTATTGACTCGCCTAATACAACACGCTTACGCTTGATCCGCAACAACAGACTTCATTCCGCTATAACGGATTTATTGATTGCAGGGGAATGTCCCGTTTCAAAGGAGAGATGAGATGACAATTTTCAAACTGGCGACGCTCACCGCCGTCCTGGCGGCTTCGCTCAGCGCACCGGCCCAGGCCCAGACCTCGGACAAACTTCAAGAAGTACTTGAGCGCGGCTATCTGGTGTTTGGCACCGGCTCGACCAACCCACCCTGGCACTTTGTCGACGAGCAAAACGAACTCGTTGGCTTTGACGTCGATATGGGACGACTTGTCGCCAAAGCGCTGTTTGGCGATACCGAAGCGATTGAATTTGTGCAGCAGTCGGGCGATGCCCGCATCCCGAACCTGGCAACGGACCGGGTCGATCTGACATGCCAGTTCATGACCGTCACCGCCGAGCGCGCCCAACAGGTTGAGTTCACGGTCCCCTATTACCGCGAAGGCGTAGGCCTTTTGCTCATGGCCAACGGGCAATATGCTGATTATGCAGCGCTGCAGGAGGCTGGCTCGGATATCACTGTGGCGGTGCTCCAGAACGTCTATGCAGAAGAGATGGTTCACGCCGCCCTGCCTGAGGCGAGTGTGGATCAGTATGACAGCGTCGATCTGATGTATCAGGCGCTCAACTCAAACCGAGCACAGGCGGCCGCGACCGACCAGTCCGCTCTGCGTTGGCTCATGGTTCAAAATCCCGACCGCTATGTCGACGCAGGCTATGGCTGGAACCCGCAGACCTATTCGTGTGCCGTCCAGCCCGGCGATCAGCGTTGGCTGAACTTCGTCAACACCGTTCTGCGTGAAGGCATGACCGGGGTCGAGTTCCCATTCTACGCGGAAAGCTTCAAGCAGTGGTTCGGTGCCGAGCTTGAGTCGCCGCAGATCGGGTTTCCCGTAGAATTCAAATAACCGCAATCGGACCATTCCGGGGGTAGGATCGTGAACTACAACTTCAACTTCAACGTCGTCTGGCGCGATTGGGATTTACTCGCATCGGGATTGGCCCTTGGCCTTTTCCTGGCGGTCGTCTCCATCGCCATCGGCTGCGTGTTGGGTTTGATCTCTGCCTTCGGAATGGTCTCTCGGCACCGGCCTTTGCGCTGGCTCGCACTTGGATATGTTTCAGCCATACGAAACACACCCATTCTGGTGCTGATCCTCTTTACCTATTTTGCCCTGCCCCAGCTCGGGTTTGCGCTCGACAAGATCCAGTCCTTTATCTTCACGCTAGCGATTTATGCCGGGGCCTATCTGGCTGAAGTGTTCAGAGGCGGGTTGCTTGCCATCCCCAAGGGTCTGCGCGAGGGCGGGCTTTCGATCGGGCTCACTGAAACCCAGATCAAGGCTTACATCATCGTGCCGGTCATGATGCGCAACGTTCTGCCATCGCTCTCGAACAATTTCATTTCCCTGTTCAAGGACACATCGCTGGCCGCAGCGATTGCGGTGCCCGAACTGACCTTTTACGCCCGCAAGATCAACGTCGAGACGTTCCGGGTGATCGAGACCTGGATGGTGACCTCGCTCATCTACGTGTTCACCTGCTACCTGATTGCCAATCTCCTCCGCCGTCTTGAAACCAGAATCGCGCTTCCGCGCTGAGGGTAACGACCATGAATTTCACGCAAATGCTGACAAGCATCTGGAATGCACGGATGAGCCTTCTCGCAGGGCTTGAAAACACCCTGCTGATATCGCTGACCGCGATTGCCCTTGGCTCGATCCTCGGAATCGGTGTTGGCCTGGTCCTGACCTATGGCGGGATGATCTCACGCTTCTTTGTGCGAATTTACACCGATTTTCTGCGCGGTACGCCGGTCTTTGTGCTGATCCTCGCGGCTTATTACATGCTTTCGGTTTTCGGCTGGAATCTTTCCGCCTTTCAGGCAGGCGTGCTTGCACTCACCCTGTTCTGCTCCTCCCATGTGGGCGAAATCGTGCGTGGCGCGCTGAACGCCATCCCCCGAGGTCAGACCGAGGCGGCCAAATCGATCGGGTTGACCTTCAGCCAGACCTTTTTGTCGGTGTTACTGCCCCAGGCGCTCCGCCAGATGTTGCCCACCTGGGTCAACACGGCAACCGAAATCGTCAAGGCCTCCACCTTGCTCTCGATCATCGGCGTCACCGAGCTGCTCCTTGCCACACAGCAGATCATCTCGCGCACCTATCTCAGCCTCGAACTCTATCTGTTCGTCGGCGTAATCTACTTCGTTCTCAACTTCCTGATCGAGCAGGCCGGACGGGCCCTCGAGCGTCGCGTAGCAATTCCGTGAAAGGACCGGCAATGTCCCCTGTTCTTAAAATTTCCGGCCTCCACAAGAGCTTTGGCGATCTCGAAGTGCTCAAGGGCATCGACCTCGACATGGAAAAGGGCGACGTCGTCTCCCTGATCGGCTCGTCCGGATCAGGAAAAACGACGTTACTGCGATGCGTCAACATGCTTGAGGACTTCGAGGGTGGCACAATCGAGATCAGTGGCAAGCAGATCGGCTACCTCACCGAAAATGGCCAACGCCGCCGCCTGCCCGAACGCGAGATTGCCCGCCAGCGCGCCATGACTGGCATGGCTTTCCAGCAGTTCAATCTGTTCCCTCACATGACCGCGCTCAAAAACGTAACCCTTGGTCTCATCAAGACCAAGAAGTTCAGTAGGGACGAAGCCATATCCATTGCCGAGACCTGGCTCGAGCGCGTCGGCATGCGAGAGCGCAAGGACCACTATCCCGGTCAATTGTCAGGCGGCCAGCAACAACGCGTTGCCATTGCCCGCGCCATCGCGATGAACCCCGAGCTTATGCTGTTCGATGAAGTGACCTCCGCGCTCGATCCTGAGCTGGTCAAGGAGGTGCTTGCCGTAGTGCGCGACCTCGCCTCTGACGGCATGACCATGCTGCTGGTCACCCACGAAATGCGGTTTGCCCGCGATGTCTCCACCAAAGTGGTCTTCATGCATCACGGACGCATCCATGAACAAGGCCCGCCCGAACAGATATTCGGCGCGCCCCAGTCAGATCGACTTGTCGCCTTTCTGGCCGACTCAGACTAATTCCAGGAGATTATTTATGACGATTACCCGACATGGCGTAGGCCAGGCCAAAGGCAATGGACAAAAGGCACTCCCCTTTGCCAAGGCGACTGAAGCCGACGGATGGCTTTATGTTTCGGGCCAGACTCCCATGCGCGATGGCGAGGTCGTCGGCCGTGGCATAGTCGAGCAATCGGAAATCGCAATCGAGAACATGCTCAAGATCGCGGCTGATGCCGGGTACGGTCCGGAGGACATCGTACGCGTCGGTGTATGGCTTGACGATCCGCGCGATTTCTGGAGCTTTAACGGGGTGTTCGAGCGCTATTTCGGAGAGCATCCCCCTGCCCGAGCCTGCGTGCAATCCGCGATGGTTGTGGACTGCAAGGTAGAGGTTGACTGTATCGCCTATCGGCGCAAGTAAAGACGAGGGGTCCGAAAAGTCCCCGGCCATAAGGAGGGGTTCGTGAAGGACGAAACTGGGCGGCAGAGAGCACGCGGCATCGATCGCGCGTTCGACATTCTCGATTATCTGCGCGCGGCCCGTGTCCCCCAACGCCCGGCGGAAATCGCCTTGGCACTAGGCGCACCCAAATCCACGATCTACGATCTGATTTCGGTACTTTCCGAACATGGCATGATCGAACCGGTTGGGCCGGATGGACAGGTCTACCTCGGAAGGCGACTGTATTTTCTCGGCATCGCCTACCAGGAGCAGGCCGACATGATCCAGGCGGCAACGCGTGTGCTGGACGCTGTCACTGAACGCACCAAGGAAACGTCACAGTTCTGCATGCTCGACGGTGAAAAATACACCGTCGCCAAGCTGCGTGAAGGTAGCCGCCCATTTCGGATCAGCGCCAATGTCGGGGAGAGGACACCGATTCCCTGGACGGCGTCGGGACGTCTGCTTCTTGGCCATATGAGTGATACCGAGATCATCGATCTGATCCCGCCCGATGATTTCATTCTGCCGGACGGCAGCACCCTTTCACCGCAAAGCTTCATTGCGGAAATACGCAAGGCGTCCAGCGAGGGATTTTTCTCTTTCGACAGCATTGTCGATACCTTCACCCATTGCTTCGCCGCCCCAGTCACCGATCATCGCGGCGTGTGCGTGGCAACAGTCTGCATCGTAGCCCCGAAAGAAGACGCACAGAGCAATTATGAAGAGTATCGCCGCGTCCTGATCGAAGCTGGAAGCAAACTCAGCGACACGCCGCTTCCCAGGGCGCTGTCAGGTTGAGGGGCCCTTGTCAAAGTCGAACGCGACGATCTGACATGTTAATACTTGCCAGTGCCCCCAAATGGCCGGGTCGGGGGCTCGTTGCTGCCTGGCAAGTTGGGGCCGGTACCTGACGGTCCGGTTTTGGCGAAGAAACGGAGAAAGCCGACATTCTGCAGCAGACACTATTCAAGGTCCCACGTGAAGATCTATTGCTTCTTGAAAGCTGCCGGTTCCGCTGCGGGTCAGTGCGTGCCGACAACAATCAGGGGCTTGGCGAGCATCCAGACCGCCATCAGGATCATCATCAGGTTTTCGGTCAGCGAGACGAAGCCCAGCGGCACGTTGCTGTCCCCACCGACGCAGGCGCATTTGAGTTCGCGCTTGTCGATATAGACCGCCTTGAATACCGAAACAGCACCTAAAGTGCCGATAAATAGCGCAAGAGGCACCGAGAGCCACATCAGGGCGCCAGCCAGCATCAGAAGTCCGGCCAGCGTTTCCGCATAGGGGTAGATGTAACCATAAGGCACCCATTTGCGGGCCAGAAGGTCATAGTTGAGAAACATGGTCGAGAAGCTCTCGATATCGCGCAGCTTTTGCAGCCCCAGCAATACCATTGCTGACGCGATGAACCATTCGGCGGCACGGATCGGGTCTATGGTCCCCAGCGCAGCCCATGAAACCGAGAGCCCAATCAGCAGCGCAACCGAGAAAATGGCGATGACAGGGCGATAGGTCGTATCACCCTTGCGCAGCACCCTTTTGCCGAAGTGCTCACGCAATTCATCATAGCCACCAACCCGTTCGCCCTCGATAAAGGCCTGCGGCGTGGTGTCGACACCGTGCTTGGCCTTGAAAGCGTCGGTCTGCTCCCGAGTTGTCAGATGGTGGTCAACCACCGTGTATCCTCGCTGCTCAAGCAGCCATTTGGACTTGGTCCCGTAAGGACAGATATGCTCGGGCATTACCATTCTGAAAAGTTCGGCAGATTTGTGCGATGTTCGAGCGTTGCTGCTCATTGGCCATCTCCTGATACGATGCAGATCGACAGCCGCTCATGGAAAACCAAAAGCGGCTGCCGGCGTTGCGCGTCGAAAGTGTGGATTGGGCTCGGCCCTCTTTGCCGATCAATAGCCGCGTTCTGCGAGCCAGTCGCGCATCATCGTGATTTCCGCTTCCTGTGCGGCAATGACCTCCTCGGCCAGCGCGCGAACGTCCGGATCGCTGCCATACTCAAGAACGACGTTGGCCATGTCGATGGCGCCCTGATGGTGCGGGATCATGCCGCGCATGAAATCAACATCCGCATCGCCGGTGAATTCAATCGCCATGTCCGCATGCATCCGGTCGTTGGCCTCCTGATAGGCACGAATCACCGGATCGTCCGACAGTCCTGACGACATATGGGCTGCATGAGGGTCATGACCGGCGTGAGCATCGTGTCCTGCATCGCCTGTTTGGGCCTGAGCGAACGAAAGACCAGCGGCTACGATGAAAGCAGCGCCTATAAAAGTCGGGGTGAGCTTTTTCATGATTTTCTCCAGAAATCCAATAACGTAGATCAGGTTGCAGAAGTCACCGGATATCCGGCCTGCTCCAGACTGGCCGCAAACAGGCTGCTCGGCAGATCCGATAAGATCTCGACATTTCGTGTGCCGGGATCGGCTGTCACTTTCGCCGAAGGATCGACCGACTGGATTACTTTTGTGACGCTACCGGCACAGCCGTCGCACGTCATGTTTGCGATCCGCAATTGCATGAGAACCTCCTGTGTTGCGAACTCATGCACCGTTTCTAGGGCTTCCTGTCGCTGGAAGGTCAAGCGCAAGAAAATCCTGCACAGCTTGTTGACCTTCCCATGGCTGGAAACCCTACCGTCGTTCACGAATGGAAAATTCTGAACGGAGATGGGCAAGGAATGCATGGCTCCGTCGTCACACCCCTTAAGAAGGCAGAATCTCATGTTGACCATTTACACTTTCTCGTCCGAGTGCCCGGATTTCCGGGCACTCACCCAATGGCTTGCCTGGCAAGGCGTGGCCTACAACGAGCACGATCTGTCTGACCCAATGGTTATGAAACAGGTCCAGGCGCAGTATGGCGACCAGATTGCGCCAATAACGGTCAACGGTGAATGGTTCACGTCCGGCCCCTTCGAAGGTCAGAAACCGGACATCGAAGTCAGGCTTGGACAGGTCGGTTGCAGTGAGCCAATTGCCAGCGCACCAATGCAAAGCCCGTTGGTTCATTTGCCCCAAGCCGGACAGATCATCGAACTGGAACCCGGCCAGACGATCCTTGCGGGGGCTTTGGCAAAGGGTGTCCCCTTTCCGCACTGTTGCCGTTCCGGGCAATGTGGCCAATGCAAGTCGCGCCTGATCGAAGGTAAGGTTTTGCTTCTCGATCACACCGAATTTGCACTTTCGAGGGAAGAGAAGGCCGACGGGCAGATTCTGGCCTGCTGCGCGGTACCGCAAGGACCGGTAAGCGTGGAATGGCTTGATAAGCCCGATCATCCCAACCGAAAACTGCAATGCCGCGTTTCGGCCATCGAGGCGCTGACCCACGATATCGTTCGCATCCGGCTCGACCTCGGTGGCCAGCCTTTCAGTTTTTCTGCCGGCCAGCATGCCCGGATCTCGTTGGGTGGCCTTCCTGCACGCGACTATTCAATGGCCAACTGCCCTGATCAGAACGAACTTGAGTTCCATATTCGCCATGTTCCCGATGGCAAGACATCCAGTTTCATTCATTCGAAGTTGAACCCGGATGACTCTCTGACGCTCGAAGGTCCCTTCGGGACTTCCCATTTGCGCCAGGATCATTCCGGTCCGATCCTTGCGGTTGCCGGGGGCTCGGGACTTGCGCCCATCCACTCGATCGTGTCCACCGCCCTGGAATTGGGCATGGAGCAACCGATCCATGTATATTTCGGTGCGCGCGCTGAGCGTGACCTCTACATGCTGGATCGGTTCCAGTTGCTGACCGATAGGCACCCAAACCTCAGGTTTATGCCCGTTCTGTCAGAACAACCATCGGAGCACTTTCGCACCGGCATCGTCAGTGCCGCGATTGCCGAGGACCTGGATCGTCTCCAAGATTGGAAAGCCTATGTTTCCGGCCCCCCACCAATGGTCAAGGCAACGATGCTTGTGCTAGCTGCCGCCGGTCTGGAGTCACGCAATCTTCACGCCGATGTTTTCTCCACACCGGTGGAACGCTGACTACCGAGGGTGTAGCCTTGGCATAGTGCTCAGCTCTGCCCATGATCCCGGCATGCTGATCCCAGGGCCTATAAGGAGCCGATACCGAACTGACCGGTATAGGCGAGGAATTGGGTAAAACTGACGCTTGGCATCCGACCCCATCTTGGACGCTCCACATGTTGCAGCTGCGTTGATACCCTCAGAACGGCAAAATAATGGGCACCATCACCACGCACACACACAGCGCGATCAAGGCCAGCGGCGTGCCAATCTTGACGAAGTCGATAAAACGATAGCGCCCCGGCCCCACCACCAGCGTGTTGACCGGCGAGGACACCGGGGTCATGAACGCCGCCGATGCAGCCAACGCAACCGTCATCGCAAACGGATACGGCGAAGCGCCCAGCGCGTCGGCGACCCCAAGCGCCACCGGCGCCATAAGAACCGCGGTTGCGGTGTTGGAGACAAACAGTCCAAGCCCTGCGGTCACGACAAATATGCTCGCAAGGATCAGATGCGGGCCAGCCGCCCCGGCGGTATCGAGCAGCGCCTGGGCCGCGATGTCCACGCCCCCGGTGCGCTGTAGGGCAATCGAGAAGGGCAGCATGCCGACAATCAGCACCAGCGATTGCCAATGGATGGCCCGATAGGCGCTCTTGAAATCCACACAGCCGAACAGCCCCATCATCAGGCATGCGATCAGCGCGGCGGTGAGATTGGGCACGATACCCGTCACCATCATTACGATCATCAGCGCAAGCGCCGCAAGGGCAAAGGGCGCGCGGTCAGGCGCGGGCAACACCTCCGTACTTTCGCGCGGAAGATCCAGCACGATCAGATGGTTGAAATCGCCCTGAAGGCGCGTTACTGCCTTCCAGGGACCAACCACCAGCAATGTATCGCCCAGTGCCAGCTCGACATGGCCAAGACTGTCAGATATCGCATCCCGGCCGCGTTTGACCCCGATCACCGAAAGATCGTGATGCGTGCGAAACTGGCTTTCCACCAGCGACTTGCCGATCAGATCGGACCCGGCGGGCACCATGACCTCGGCCATGCCGATCTCCTGAGCATAGTCGGTGTAATAAGCGCCCGAAAGCGGCAGGTCGCGCAGCCCGAAGCGCCTCACGATGTCCCCGACATCGCCTTGGGGACCGAAATAATCGATCAGCAAAATGTCGCCCGATGCCAGTCGCTTATCGGCCCGTGGCTGGACAAGCTGGCGCCCCAAGCGCTGGCGGCGCTCAATGGCCAGAATCGTCAGCCCTTCGCTCGAGCGTAGGTCAAGTTCACCAAGGCTTTGCCCGATCATTGGCGATCCGGGCCGGATTTGCAGCCGATGTTCGCGCCCCGCCAGCGCGTACTGATCGATCCATGTGGAAAATTGCGGCCCGTTGGGCACATCGGCGGCTTTCTCTGATGTCAGGAACCGTCGGGCAAACAGCATGTACACAACGGCAAGCACCAGCATGGGAATGCCGAACGCTGTAAAGCTGAAAAATCCAAACCCCTCGAAACCACGTCGCTCGAGTTCACCGTGCACCACCAGATTGGGCGCGGTCGCCACCAACGTCATCATGCCCGAAATCAGCGCGGCGATGGAGAGCGGCATCATCAGCCGACCCGGATTGGTCCCGCTGCGCGCCGCAATCCGCAAGACTATGGGGATGAAGATCGCAACAACCCCGGTCGAACTCATTACCGACCCGACTCCTGCCACGATGATCATCAGCAGCACGATCATCCGCGCTTCGCTTTGCCCGGCAGTGGCCGCCAGCCAGTCGCCCATCCGCTGGGCAACCCCGGTGCGGACCAGCCCTTCCCCAATCACGAACAATGCTGCGATCAGAATGATATTGGGATCGGCAAACCCGGTCAGCGTCTCTTCGATGCTCACGATGCCGCTTAAAGGCAGGATGACGATCACCAGCAGCGCCACCCCATCCATGCGCGGGCGCCCGACGATGAACATCACGATTGCCGCACCGAGCAGCATCAGGACAAAACCGAGATCGGAATTCATGGAAAGGTATGCTTGCCCGTTGAGAAAACCCGGTTCGTGTTTTCACCCCAAACGTCCGCCAGTTCAATACCGTGCGGTCAGGTAGGCGTCATTCAGCCCTGTTCGCTCTTGCGCAAAGCCCCTTTCAGGGCCAGTGCGGTCACGCGCGTCTTGATATCTTTTGGCGCTACCAGATCCATGCGCTCCAGTGCCTCTTTCTCGCGGGCGGCGGGCTGGCCATTCATTCCGGCGAGCACCAGCTTGAAAAGCGCGGAGCGATGCGCGCTGGCGATCCGCAATTCGCCAAGCGGGGGGATCAGATATTGCTCGATGTCGGTGAAATCGGTACTGAACGGATAGTCCGGCAACCTGACTTGCCGATGAGGCGCAAGCCAACGTTCAAGCACTTCAGGCGTGTTGTTGCGGGCAGTATCGGGCAGTCGATAGTATTCGGACAGCTTGCCGGCCTTTTTCGCTTCGGCTTCCAGATCGCTTTGAAACCGGCTGTCGGCGATTTCCAGAAGCGCGGCAATCGTGTCCGCATCGCTTTTGCCGCGCAGATCGGCAATGCCGTATTCGGTCACCACGATATCGCGCATGTGGCGCGGGATCGTGACGTGTCCGTATGACCAGACGATGTTGGATTGCACGTTCCCCTTGCTTTCGCGGGTGGCCGAAAGCGTGATGATTGCACGGCCGTCTTCAAGCGCGAACGCCTGCTCGACGAAATTGAACTGTCCACCCACTCCGCTGACCACCTGCCCGTCGTCGGTGCCGTCGGAAACCGCCGCACCCAGCAGCGTCACCATCATGGCCGCATTGACGAAGCGTGCATCGCGCCGCGCAACTCGCTTTGCCTGTTCATCGCCATAAAGCGCATTGGTGAAGGAAACCGGCACCATTGCAATCCGTGCGCGTTCGCTCTCCGGAAGGGCGTTGAGCCGCTCATAAAAAGCACGGCTGTCGAGAAAGAACCCCGCATGGATGGCCGCACCGTCCACCTCGCGCTTGACAATGCCATTTTCGAACAGCGCCAGCAGGCCATCGACCAGCATCTCGGTGACCCCATACAGCCCGGTTTGGAACTGGTCGGCTTCCGAAAAACTGTCGCTGCGCGGGAATGGACAATCGTCCCAGATCGGGGCGATTGTCTCGCGCTCGCGCAAGAGCAGCGCATGGGCCACCGCATCCCCGATCTCTCCGATTCCGATCTGCAAGGTCCCGCCATCCTTGATCAGCCGCGAGACATGTAGCCCGATTGCGTGTTCGGGCAGGCCCACCGGGCGCTTGACCACCGAAAACAGATCATGGCTTGGGACGGAGTCGAGCACAACAGCGCATTCAGCCGGATCGACCTCGCCGGTCCCGGCCATGAACGGCAGGTCAGGGTGAACCTGCGCGATCAGTTTGAATTCGGTTTTGCCTTCCCCGCGCAACCTGATCAGGTCCGCTGTAATATCGGTGTTGCACGAGAGACTCAGTCGATCATCCTGTCCAGCAACAAGATGCAGGATCACATTGGGCTCGTGGGACAGTAGAAGGTCGAGCGCATGGGTGTAGTTGGCCGAAACATAGCTGTGCTGCATGGCGGGAACCCTAAGCCAGTTCGCGGCCTGCAGGAAAAATTCGGTGACCCGGATATTGTCGGGCAGCTTGCCCTCGTGCATCAGCCGCGCATACTCGATCTGCGGGTATTTGCCAAACAATCGGTCCAGTGCGGGACCAAGGAAACGCTCTTCCATATCCGAGGAAGGTTTGGGCCGCTCAAGCGTCAGCGCGGCAAAAATGTGCAGACGGATCGATGAGTCGTTAGAAGCGCGTTCGACCAGCGCATTGACAAGTTCGACCGGCTTGCCCAGCCCAAGCGGCATTGCCACACGCAAATCGCGTCCTACGTGCTGGAGAATCCAGTCAACGACTGCATCCTGCGACGAAAGCCGTTCAGTCATTTCTTCTGCTCGCTGTTAGGCGCTGCTGACACGAATGTCCTTTCCCGGTTCTTTGGGCCTGCCTCAATGTCCAACGTGACCGGGGTTGATTTTGTTGCGAAAAAATGCGCCGCTCAGCGGGACAGGCGACGCCACATGCCACCAAGAATGCCATAGCCCGCTAGACACAACGCCAGGAACAAAAGCGCAAGAGAAGGCGGCTTAGTTTGGATCGCTGCGCTGGTCCAGTCCCAGGGGCTCACTCCAATACCGCATCGTATTTCTGTCGCTTGAGATACGGCTTCAGATATTGCGCTGGCAGCAGCCGCACGTCGTGACCTCGAACAGTGAGTTCCCTCGCCCAATAGTGTGACGTGCTGCAGGCTTCGATCCCCACCAAGCACCGCGAAAGCTTCTCGAAAAACGCCAACACGCGGCCACAGGTCACTTTCCGGCGAACCACCACCTAACCCGCGGCATCCACACCATGCACCTGAAACACTGACTTTGCGATATCTAGACCAATCGTCGTAACATTGCCCATCATAGCTCTCCTCAGCTCTAGCCCTGCGATTATACCGCAAGAGGAAGGAGCGCCGTCCATCGCATCAATTCCGGACTGACCAGTTTCAGCGAGGAATTGCAAAAAACGGACATTCATAGTCAATCGGGAGGCGTCCGCATCTGGGTCGGCCACCAATACTTATCCCGATGCAAAGCGTCGTCCCGGGAGTGCACTCTTCCAGTTCACCGATGCACCTGGTGGAGTGCGCGGATATCGCCTCTAACCCCGGTGAAGCGTCCCGTTTTTGAAATGGGTCTGCCTGCGCCCAAGGCCATTGTCAGCGCGGCCGTCTTGCAGGAAGATGCGCCACATGATCGATAGCATATTCTATGAAATCGCCCTACTCGTTCTGATGGCCTCGGCGCTTGGTTTGCTCGGGCTGGTCTTGCGGCAGCCCCTCGTCGTTGCTTTCATAGCAGTTGGCTTGGTTGCAGGCCCGGACCTGCTGGGACTGGTATCATCTACAGATTTCATAGAGACGCTCAGCCAGATTTCGATCGCTGTGCTGCTCTTTCTGGTCGGGCTGAAACTGGATCTGACCCTGATCCGAAGCTTAGGAAGGTTGCTGTTGCTACCGGTCTTGGACAGGTGACCTTCACCGCCCTCTTCGGCTTCTTGTTGTGCCTACTCCTTGGGATCGACTGGCTGACCAGCCTGTATGTCGCAATTGCGCTGACTTTTTCATCGACGATCATCATCGTGAAGCTCCTGTCGGACAAGCAGGAGATAAGTGCACTGCACGGTAAGATCGCGTTGGGGTTCCTGATCGTTCAGGATCTGTTTGTCGTGCTCGCGATGGTACTTCTATCTGCGGTCGGAGTCGGCACCGGTGATAATGGAGGGACCTTCCAAGATATTGCTCTGGTTGTGGGTGGCGGCATAGGTCTTCTTGCTGGGGTCATCGTGTTCGCACGCTATGTCGCAACGCCACTTCTCAATCTGATGTCCAGGTCGCCGGAGCTTCTTGTGATATTCGCCGTTGGCTGGGCCGCCGGCCTCGCGGCGGCAGCTGATGCGTTCGGATTAGGAAAGGAACTTGGCGGACTGCTTGCCGGCGTATCACTGGCATCCACCCAATACCGCGACGCATAAACTCGCGACTGTCGAGCCTACGCGATTTCCTTTTGCTGTTCTTTTTCATCCATCTTGGCGCGTCTCTGTCTCTCGGTAGCTTGGGCGACCAAATCCTGCCGGCCGTGGTCCTTTCGCTGTTCGTACTTATCGGCAATCCGCTGATCGTGCTCGCGATCATGGGCGCCTTGGGCTACCGCAAACGCACCGGCTTTCTTGCGGGATTAACTGTGGCGCAAATATCTGAGTTTTCTTTGATATTTATGGCGATGGGACTAGCGCTCGGCCACGTGACTGAAGACGCGTTAGGATTGGTGACACTGGTTGGCCTCGTGACCATTGCCGTGTCCGTTTACATGATCACGTGGTCACACAGGCTCTATCAGCTTTTTGAGCCTTATCTCGGAATCTTCGAACGCCGAACGCCTTATCGTGAGAATGACAACGAGACAGTATCTATGGCCAAGCACGACTTTGTCGTGTTCGGATTGGGCCGGTACGGGAGTCGTATTGGCATACGTCTCAAGGAGCTCGGTTTTCGACCGCTGGGGGTGGATTTCGATCCTGAGGCGGTCGCTGCGTGGCGTCGATTGGGCCTTGATGCTGAATACGGTGATGCGACCGATCCCGATTTCCTGGCTCATCTGAATCTCGAGCAAGTTCGCGCCGTTGTCAGCGCTGTGCCGCGCGAACGTGGCGCACTTACGGAGGCTGATCCCCAATTGGCCCTGCTGCACGGACTGACATCGTCCGGGTATCAAGGGAAGATTTTCCTTTCCGTACAGACGATGGCTGAGACCGAGGATCTAATCAACCGAGGCGCGAGCGTCATCCTGCACCCCTTTGATGACGCAGCCGATTATGCGGTCAAGCAACTGACGACCGCATAACTCTTTGCGTCGGCTACTCAAACGCGAGTATTGCGAGCTCACACTGCCGTCGATTTCGGGGCCGGGAGCGGACTGTCCGATTCTGGCCGTGGTGTCAGATAAGCCGACGTTCGGCATCCGACTGCATTTCGGTCGTTCACGGTTGTGTAATCTGCGGGTGCTTTCGGGACATCTCGTATGCGTGATTATAGCCTTTCGCGAAGCGCCTCGTAAGGCGTTTTTCCGTTGAACGCGCCATGCGGCCTTGCGAAGTTATAAAAGCGTTCCCATTCGGCCAGTTTCTCCTCCAGATCCACGCCGCCTTTGTAGCTGAGCAATTGGTAGAATTCCTGCTGATCAGATCGATGCGAGCGTTCGACCTTTCCGTTTGGCTGCGAGGTGCCGCGCCTGACATAGGCGTGTCGGAAGCCCTGGTCCTCGGCATGCCAGTGGAACTTGGCCCGGAACTCATGTCCATAGCACGTTGGGAAAAAGCTCTGCCGATAGGTTATGGCCACGCGCGTAGCCCTCCACATAGCGCAGCGGGTGGCCATAACCGGTCTCAGGTCTCAACAGTGGTTCTGCACAACCACACCGCTGAGGAGACCAGCTATGACCGCCACCCATTCTATTGCGCCGAGCGTCCTGGTCGGGATGCCTGGCAAAACGCGCCGCCTAAACTGAAACAGAAATCGAACCAGAGCCTCCATTACGAAACTGCCTCAGTATTCTGAAAAATTCTGACGACGGACACGAACCATCGATGATGGCATGGCGCTATGCCGACAGTTCCGTCAAAACATGAAGGACTTTAGACCGTGTCAGAAACGATATGGGCAGCGTTGGGAGCGAGATTTACCCCCATGGTTTCTCCGACCTGAAACAGGCCCTCTGCGCCGGGGTTGGCTTGATCAACGATCACTTCGCCGATGCCTTCAACGTCAACCAGATATTCGGCGGTCGCACCCAAGAACATCGCTCGCAGAATTCTCCCGCGCAAAGCCGCAACGTCGCGGGTGAGGTGCAACGCTTCGGGCCGGATCAGAACGGTGACCCTCTCTCCTCTAGCCGCATCGCCGGGATATGGATTATCGAGATGCGCCGCCCCGATTTGCAACTTGCCGCCGTCGCCGACTATGGCTGGCAGAAAATTGGACCTACCGACGAAATCAGCAACGAACCGCGAAGCTGGCCGGGCATAGACCTCGGACGGAGTACCGATCTGCTCGATAATTCCTCCATTCATGACCACGATGCGATCCGAGATGCTCATCGCTTCGATCTGATCGTGGGTAACGTATAGGCTGGTTATGCCGACACGCTGCTGAAGGTCCCGGATCTCCACGCGCATCTGGTCGCGCAGCTTGGCATCCAGGTTTGACAAAGGCTCGTCGAAAAGCAGTACCTGGGGTTCCATAACGATGGCACGCGCCAACGCCACGCGCTGCTGCTGCCCGCCCGAAAGCTGACTGGGTGCCCGGCGGGCCATTCCGGTCAACCCGGTCAACTCCAGAACACGTTCGATCCTCTGGTTGGTCTCTGACCGTGAGATGGATTTAAGCTGCAAGCCGAATCCCACATTGTCGAATACGTCGAGATGCGGAAAAATCGCATAGGACTGAAACACCATAGTGGCATCGCGGCCATTGGCCGGTACGTTATTCATAAGGCGGTCGCCAAAATAAATCTCGCCCGAACTCGGCTCCTCGAACCCTGCAATCATGCGCAGCAAGGTTGTCTTGCCGCACCCCGACGGTCCTAATAGCGTGACCAATTCGCCCGGCTCAACGAACAAGTTCACATCGCGCACGGCATGAACCTCTGATCCCTTCTGATCCGCGGCGGGGAATACCTTATTCAGGCCTTTTATCTTTACTGGCTGACTCATATCAGAAACGCACCATGGAGCTATGCCGGGTCATGCGCCCGACGAAAAGACCGATCAGCCCGATTGCAGCCAGAACGATCACAATGACGAGAATGGAATAGGCTGCGGCAACGCCCAGCCGGCCCGAGCCTACCTGGTTGAGAATCTGAACCGTCATCAGATTCCAGTTTGCAGACACCAGGAAGATCGCCGCGCTGATAGCCGTCATAGCCCGCACAAAGGCATAGACAAGGCCGGTGAAGAAGGCCGGGGCAATCAGTGGCAGCGTTACCTTACGGAAGGTCTGGAGTGTGCTGGCCCCCAGATTTTGCGCCGCCTCTTCAATCGACGGGTCGATCTGGCGCAGGATCGCGATACCCGACTGGATGCCGACGGGCACATAGCGGAACACAAAGGCCAGCACCAGAATGATGAGTGTGCCAGTAAGGATGATCGGCGGTCCATTGAAAGCCAGGATATAGCCAATGCCTACCACCGTTCCGGGGACCGCGTAGCTGAGGATGGAGCCGAACTCCATCGCACTCTTGCCTGGAAACTGCCGCCGCACAATCAAGAACGCGATGATCATGCCGAGAAGGCCGCTCACCGGTGTAGATATGATCGCGATGATCAGCGTATCCGTCACCGTTTTGAAGCCGACTTGGAACACATAAGCAAAATGGTCGAGCGTGAACGTGTAATTGAAGCCCCAGACCTGGGTGAGTGCGCCCACGACAATCACGCCGTAAAACAGCACCACGATCAGGCCAAACAGCACCACAAAGGAGTAGAGAAGCCATTTCATGGCAGGGCTGACGATCTTGGACGTCGAGGTGCTAGGTTTGCCCGTCACGGTAATGTACTGGCGTTTCGACAAATAATAGCGTTGGATTGCAAACGCGGTCAGTGACGGCAGCAGAAGGATCACCGCCAAAGTGGCGCCACGCGAAAGGTTGAACGACCCTGTAATCTCCAGATACGCTTGGGGTGCCAGCATGGGAAAGGCAGCGCCAGCCAGTACCAACGGGTTCCCGAAATCCGCCATCGATTCGATGAACACAATCAGGAATGCGCTGGCAACGCCCGGCAGAGACAGGGGAAATGTCACCTTCCAGAAGGTCTGCCAGCGTGACGCACCCATGTTAAGTGCCGCGTCCTCAAGCGTCGGACTAATCGATGCCAACACGCCACGCAGCGACAGGTAGGCGATTGGGGCGAAGGTAAACACCTGACTCCACACAACGCCGTGAAACCCATAGATGTTGAAATCCTGCAAGCCCAGCATCTGTCGCGTAATCAGCCCGTTAAAGCCGAACAGGAACAGGATGGACACCGCCGACACGAAGGGCGGCGAGATGATCGGCAAAATCGTCAGGTAATGCAGCGTACGCCGGAACGGTACATCGAGGCGTGTCAACACAAACGCCGCCACATAGCCAATTACGACTCCCAAAATGCCGACCACTGCACCCACGCTCAGACTGTTCCAAAGTGCAGTGCGGTACAGCCGTCGCTCCACCATCAGCCCATAATTGTCGAGCGTCCAGTCTCCGCGAACCTGAAAACTGGCCAAGAAAACCATAACCAGTGGATAGACCACGAAAAGGGCAATCGACACAAAAATGACGAAGACGAGGGCAAGCAGGATCGGGTCGCGCGCAAGGATGCGCAACGACATTCGGGAGTCGCTTTTCACCGTAACTGGCTCCTTAGCTTACTGGCCGAGAACTTCGTCTGCCCAGCGATCCACCAGACGCTCGCGATTGTCCGAGGCGTAGGCTGGATCATAGGAGACCAGGTTGATCTCATCGAGTGTCGGGATACCTTCCCCGGCGCTGACATCGGCCCGTATCGGCAGAAAGTAAGTCCGGTTTGCTGTCAATTGCGTCTGTCCTTCGACGGAAGTGATCCAATCGACCAAAGACTGCGCATCGTCCAGATTTGCCGCACCCTCGAGGATTGAGACCGCAGCCACTTCATACCCTACGCCTTCAGAAGGAAAGATGACTTCAACCGGAAAACCCTCATCGGCAAGTTTGAGGAAACCGGGGGAAAACTGCAGGGCTATCGGCGTTTCACCAACGCCAAGTGCGCCGCTGGGGGCCGTACCGCTTTGCGTATATGTCTGAATGTTGGGGTTGAGATCGCGCATATATTCATATGCCCGGTCCTCGCCCCACAACTCGGCCAGTGTCAGAATAACGGCATAGGCTGTGCCGGAGGATTGGGGAGAAGGCATCTGAATCAGCCCGGCATAGGCTGGATTAAGCAGGTCTTCCCAACTTGCAGGAATTGGAGCGCCACGCTCTTCCAGAATATCGGTTCTCGCTCCCAGTGCCAGCGGATTGGTGTAAATCGCATGCCAGTATCCGTCAGGATCGCGGAACATCTCATCGAGATCGTCTGCATTAGCCGAAACATAGGCTTGGGTCAGCCCGCGTTCCTGAGCGAGAATATGGTTCTCGCTGGGCGCGCCAAACCAGACATCGGCCTGAGGGCGAGCAGACTCCGCTTCGATACGCGAGAGGGCTGGGCCCGAAGACAGGAAAACCATCTGTACGTCGATGCCGGTTGCCTCGGTAAACGCGCCCAGAATGCGCGTGGCATTCTCTTCGTCCACACTTGTGTAAACTACAAGTGCATGGGCCGGACTGGCCATCATGGTGCCGGCCATAAGAGCCGCGATTATCGCAATGTTCTTTTTCATTTTTTCCTCCCAGGGAACATATATGTGGAACCGATAGTATCGTCTTGGTGGAAATGACCATCAGTCCAATTATGACGATACATAACCGACCTAAAACGTCAATCGGTTCGCCGAGCGCCGAACGGGCGCAGTTGCTGGTCGCCATCTGAGGCGAAACGAGCAATTTAAGCGAATGGCTCCAGAGGCAGCGATGCCCACTGGAGCCAGGTTGAGTATTTAACGCGAGTTGACGATCCAGAAGTCTTGCCAATCCTGCAAACGGGCAAAATCGCTGTCAGCGGTTGCTGCATCAGCCATATGCAGTTGATCGACCAGGTTGATTACCCCCGAGCGTTCCATCTCCGGCATGTTGGCATCCGCGTTGGTGGAAATCTTGCCATCCTGCAATTGGGGCAACATACCTTCTTCGGTCATCATGAAGCGCGCAAACAGCTTTGCGGCATTAGGGTGCTGCGTTCCAGCGGCAATGACGGCAACACGCGGTGCAAGTTGCCCCACGAACGGCTGCATTCCCTCGCACACCGCCATGTTGTACCCATCGCGCTCGGCATGACGGAAGATGGCCGTTGAAAGAAAGCCGATCCGTGAATCGTCTTCAGTCGAGGCGCCGACGATCGGGCCAACATCGGAATCCCCACGTGCGATGGTTGGGTTGTTGCCAGCAAAGCGCTTGACCCACTCGGCTGTGGCACTGGCTTCTTCGGTTTCGAGAGGCTCGCCGAAATACGCCTCATAGGCCTGTGCCATCTGTTCGTCGCTGTTGGTTTCCATCTGATTGAACCAGAATATGGTTTCGTTGCGCAATTGTGGGTCGGGGAAAGCAACCTTGCCCGCCCATTCCGGTTCAGTAAGCGCCCACATATTGTCAACGGGACAGCCGTCGGGATGCACGTCCGAATTGTAGGCCCAGAGCCAGGGGTTATGGCTGGTCAGAGCCGGACTCTGGTGCTCAGGTGCGATAACGTCGGCGAAATCGGGCGGGAACCAGCTCACGACGATCCCCTGCGGCAGCAGCGAGGAGGTGATCGAGGGCAGGTTGCTCATATTGAAGACATCGGTCTGGACATTATTGGCAGCTGCTTCGCGGACCAGGATCTGTTCCTGTTCCTGCGCGCTCATACGAACGCCAACAGCTTCAATGCCGTACTTTTCGGTGAAGGCTTCAGCCATGTTGACGATCTGGCCGGTTGCGTCGATCACCGTGATCGGACCTTCCTGTTGCGCCGCTTCAATCAGAGCGTCCAGCGAGTAGTCAGCGTCCGAAATCCCCAGATCCGCACCATCCTGGGCATGGGCGGCGGTTGTCGCCATTACGGCGGCGATAGTGAGAACGCTTGCCCCTTTCAGGGTATTAGTGAACTTGAACATTACTCCTCCAGAGTGTTGTCGTTGGAAAGGTGAAATCACGCCGAGTGCGTGAAATCGATCCGCTCATCCGCACTGTCGAACAGATGGATGTCTTCGGGCGCAAACCCGATGCGGACGGTGTCGCCGGGCGCAAGGCGCGGCGTGCTGCCGGTGATGGCAAACAGCTTGCTTCCATCTACCGAGAGTTCGATGATCCAGTTCCCGCCAGTAGGCAGAACGTCCACAACACTCGCGTTGCGGACCGGAAATCCGGATGTATTTTCTTGCGTGCGCAGGATGGCGACCGCCTCCGGCCGGATACCCACCGAGGCGACCGTATCAGGGGCTCCAATGGCGCCCAGATATTCCGCTATCCAGTCCTCAAGCGGCCCATCGCCAGCTTTGCCGTGCCCTGCTCCGACGATATTGATGGGCAGATTGCCTACAAATTCGGCGACAAACCGGTTTGCGGGGCGCTCATAGATGTCGTCGGGCGTACCCAATTGCTGGAGCTCGCCTTCACTCATCACCGCGATCTTGGAGGCAAGCGTCATGGCTTCCCATTGGTCGTGGGTGACGAAAACGATGGTTGCACCAACCTCTTTATGAATGCGCTTGAGTTCGGCACGCATTTCAAGGCGCAGCTTGGCATCAAGGTTCGAAAGCGGTTCATCGAGCAGGATAATGCCCGGATTGAGCGCCAGCATCCGTGCCAACGCCACCCGTTGCTGCTGTCCGCCGGAAAGTTGATTGGGATAACGATCCTTGTATCGCGCGATGCCCAGCGTCTCCATGACCCGTGCGACAGTCGCTTCGCGTTCGGCCCTGGCAACCTTGTGTAGGCGCAAACCGAATTCGATGTTTTGGGTTACGGTCATATGCGGCCAAAGAGCATAGCTTTGGAAGACCAGCCCCAAACCGCGTTTTTCCGCCGGAACATAGATGCCCTGATCCACCGACACGATGGGCTTGTCCCCGATCGAGATCGTTCCGCCGGTAGGATGCTCGAGCCCGGCGAGCATGCGCAGGGTCGTGGTCTTGCCACATCCGGAAGGGCCGAGCAGGCAAAGGAATTCACCATCGGCGATTTCAAGGCTCAACTGCTCGACGGCCTTTGGCATGTTGGCCGCATAGGATTTGGAAATATTCTGTAAGCTTATGCTGGACATCACTTGCCTCCCAGCCCGTCGGAAAGATTGCTTTTGGTGAGTTTCTGAACCCCGACCGTGCCGACGAACGCGATCACGCAGATCATCAGAACGACAGCGTTGGAGGCCTGGGTGTAGCCATAATCGACGAGGCGAATGGCATAGGTGGTCAAGAGATCAGTGCCAGGGACAGCCAGTACCACCACAAGGCTCAAACCCTTGATCCCGGAGATGAATGGCAGCAAGACCCCTGACACCAAGGCCCCCTTCTGGATAGGAATGACAATGGCGGTCAGGCGCTTGAGCCAGCCTGCGCCCACATTGCGTGCGGCATCTTCGGGATCCTTGCCCAACTGCATCATGGCCGAAATCCCGGCGCGCGACGCAAAGGGCATCTGGTCGGCAAGAATGGCGAGTACCAGAATGATCGATGTGCCATAGAGTGCCGGTAGCGGACCGCGCGGCACTGCGAACATCGAGAGATAGGCAGCAGCAAAAGCGATACCAGGTACCAGATAGGGCAAGAACGTGATCTGGCGCAGCGCAACCCCGACTATCCGGATGGGCGACCGCACAACCGCAATACCTACAAGCAGTCCCAGAAGGCCTGCGCCCAGAGCCGCCGACCCGACAATCCAGAGCGTATTGGTGGTTGCCCGCCAGAATTCAGGGGTTAGCAGGATGCCCTGGCGCAAGGCGGTCGTACCCAGCCCGGTCCCGATCCAGTAGTCGAGTGTAAAATTTTCGAGCGTGAAGACACCGGGCCGGTGCATCACTGTGGTCAGCACCAACGCCAACAGTGGAATAACAGCACTGACCAGGAAAACGACTAGAACCCACGCAGAAGCAATTGGCTTCCATTTGCCAAGTGGGGAAACCCTGTTCATCGACCCCTTCGAGCCGATGGTTTGAAAGCGTGTAGCCTGGCGCAGCAATCGCATGTCGATGACCACTGAGATCACCCCAAGCAGCACGATTGTGCCCGCGAGCACAGCCGACATGCCCGCCTGACTCGTAGAAATCGCCCGGAACAGGGAAGTGGCCAGAACATCATAGCCAACCGGCACTCCAAGGATGTAAGCCACCCCGAAATCGCCCAGGCATTTCGCAAAGATCAGCGTACAGGCCGATACCAGCGAGGGCAGCATCAAAGGCAAAATGATGCGACGCGCGATATGCAGGCGGCCTGCCCCCATGATCCGCGCCGAATCCTCAAGCTGGGAATCGAACTGACGCAAAGCGTTGCCAAAAAGCAGAATGACGAAAGGCGTGTAATGAAGTGCCAGGATCAAGGTTATCGGCAACTGTCCGTATGCCAGCCAATCTGGTGGTGCAAAGCCCAGCGATTCCATCCAGCTCGGCGTACCGCCGGTAGTCCGGTTGCGGAACAGCGTGCTCCATGCCAGTGCAAAGGTCCAACTCGGCAGCATGTAGGGCACAATCAGTGCAGTCGAGTACCAGCGTTTTCCAGGCAGGTCGGTGCGGCTTAACAGCCACCCCAGGGGTGCGCCGACCACCAGTGAGACCAGGATCGCTCCAAAGGCGATGGTGGCGGTGTTGACCAGCGGTTCCCAGAAAATGTCCTGAGCAATCGGGGAAAACAGCGCGCGTTCAAAGTAGTAAGTTGTGAAGCTGCCCTGTGCCTGGCCGGTCCGGGCCTGATCGGCGAAATGCACTTGGAACGCATCGCCCAACAGCAACAGGATCGGCGCAGCAATCAGATAGACGAAAACCACGAGCAATCCGAGCGCAAGCAATGCCGTAGGGTCGCTTGCATGCACCTTGATCCAGTAGCGCCATGATACCGGCCCTGCATTTTCGCGCATTTGGGACGCAGAAGTCCCCGATGGCGATCCATATCTGGAACCCATTTTTGCCTCTATTTGTCTTGAATGTCAGCGTTCGGTCCGGCCGGACCGGTTCAATCAGTCGATCATGGTTTCAGCACGGGACATAACCTCGCGAACCGTTGCCCACGCTTGCCTGTAGTCCAGAGGGACGAAATTGGTATCGCCATTGAACTCGGCCTTCAGACGGGACGGAAAGGTGAAATCGAAAAAGCACTGTTTGAGCGCCTCGCTCAGTGCGGGATCAAGGTCGTGCGCATGGACGAAAGACGATGTCGGGAAAAGCGCACTTTCATAAAGAACCCGCAGCCCTCCCTCAGCGATCAATCCGCGCTCGACCAGGCGCTCCAAAATATCGGAAGCCACCGCTGCCATATCGTAGTCTCCTGCGATCACACCCTGAAGCGAGCGGTCATGGCTTCCTGACATTATCGGAGTGTAATCGACATCGGGAACCAGACCCTCAGCAGGGAAAAGTGCCCGCGGCGCCAGATTGCCTGAGTTGGAAAGCGGAGAAGCATGAGCCACACGCCGGCCTTCAAGCTCGGCAAGAGTCTGGAAAGGTGAGTCCGCGCGCACAACTGCGACAAGACGATAGCCGCGCATTTCGTCACCAATTCCCTTGGCTGCGAAGGGTACCGCGCCGGCCGTGTTGACCGCCTCTACGGTTGAGCCAGTGGAAAACCCAGCAAAATGCAAGCGACCGGTACGCAAAGCATCGATCTGGACATCGATCGACTGCACTGGATAGTAGACAATCTGGCGCCCCAAACATTCCTCAAGGTGATTGGTGAAGGGCTTGAACAGCTCGGCGTAAACAGCGGGGTCCTCAATCGGAGCGTAGGCCCATACCAATGTCGGCGGGTTGCGCCATTGGGCCGGATCAAGGGGGAGATCGGCGACCAGATCGTTGTTGCGGTCGCAGTAAGGTGTAGCAAGATCGGCGCCACGGCGGCAGTCATGATTGTCCTGCCCTTGTGCAGCAGGAACAAGCCCAACGCCCACGACCAGTGATGCAATTATGCCGATGCGGCGCATCATTTCCTCCTCCCGGTGTCCCGAAAACTCTATGGTTGTCTTATGGGACGGCTCATGATTGTTAGTAGTGCTTTTTCACTGTCAGAGTCCTGTCATCCAGCCACATGCGCATTTTGCTTATCGAAGACTCTTTGGATATTGCCGACGCCATCGTCACCAAATTCGAGCGCGAGGGGCATGTCGTCCAGCTCGCGCAGGACGGCAATACAGGGGAGGACTTTGCAATCGGAGGTGGCTTCGATGTCATTATCCTTGATATCAACCTGCCAGGAAAGGACGGGTTCGCAATACTGGCTTCGATCCGGCAATTGAAACTAGCGACCCCCGTGCTTGTCATAACCGCACGTAATCAGGTGGCCGACAAGGTCAGCTTGCTCGATCTGGGCGCCGATGACTACATCGTCAAACCGTTCGATCTGAATGAACTTGCGGCGCGTACCCGCGCGCTGGCGCGCCGTGGTCTGGGCTTTTCACAACCCACCGTCGGAGTGGGCCAATTGCAGCTCGACATCAACACGAGATCTGCACTTCTGGCTGGCCGACCTCTCGATCTGGGACGGCGCGAATTTGAAATGCTCGAAGTGCTGGTCGGCAGTGCAGGACATGCGGTCAACAAGGAGCATATCATGCTCAAACTGTTCGGCCATGACGATACCGGTACGCTCAATGCAGTCGAGTTGCTAGTCTCTCGCCTGCGTAAAAAGCTTACCCAGTCGGATGTCGAAATTCTCACTCAGCGTGGTGTCGGTTACATCTTGCGCTGCCAGAATCAGGCATTGGAGTGATGCTCTCCAGATTTTCCATCGAAGGCGCTATTGTTACCAGTGCGGCCGCGCTGTTCACCTTGCTTGGTATATTTCTTTATTTCATCATCAACGGCAATGCCGTTCGCGCTGCTGACGAGGCTTTCGACAGAGTGCTGGGAGCTGCAGCCCTTTCGATTGCAGATACGGTGGCGTATGAAGGTAACTCGGTAACGGTAGATATTCCCTACTCTGCTTTCGCCATTCTTGGCACTTCCCGTCTCAATCGTGTCTTTTACCGGGTAGTTGCTCCCGATCGCAGCCACGTCACCGGATCGCCTGTGCTGGCGCTCGAGATGCCGCCGGCTACCGGCTCCGAATTGCGTTTTGCAGATGGCTACTTCCAGGATGAACCCATTCGTATAGCAGCCATAGGCCGCTATCGTTCCGACGCAGCCACAGGAGAAGCCGGGTGGATCGATGTTCTCGTGGCTGAAACCAGAGAGGCTCGCGATCAGCTCGCGGCGCAACTGGCAATGGAGGCTGCTATCCCTGCCGCTACTATCGCGATTCTCGCGTTTGTGCTGATTTGGATCGGTATACGCTTTGCATTTTCGCCCTTGCGGTCAGTCGAGCGTAGCCTGCGAGCGCGATCGCCGGCCGATCTAACGCCGATCGAGGGCCGTGTGCCCCGCGAAATTGACGCGTTTGTCGTGACTTTGAACGAGTTTATGGGACGATTGGGCTCAACCCTTGATGGTCTTCACCGTGTCACCTCGGACGCGGCTCATCAATTGCGCACGCCTTTAACTGCCATTCGCGCGCAATCGGAAATCGCTTTGGAAGATACCGATCCCAAGGAAACCCGCCGCCGTCTGTTGCGTATCAATGCCAACGCCGTCAATGCGAGCCGTCTGGCCAATCGCTGGCTGACCGATGCGACTCTTCTGCATAAGCTCAAGACCCGCCGAACTGAGGCGGTCGAACTGGGGGAGCAAATTCGCGAAGCTCTTACCCAGATTCGAGCCGAGGGCATTTACGCAAAACTGCTGGAGCGGCTTGATCTGCAAATACCGGAAACTTCGGTAATGGTGAGCGCCGACCAGGTCTCGATCCGGGAGATGTTGCGCAATCTTATCGAGAACGCATTTGTTCATGGCGCGGGTCCAATGGCGGTTAAGCTCAGTCACGATGAGCATGTGGCGCGGGTAGAGGTGAGCGACTTCGGACCGGGCATCTCTCCGCTGCGTCACGAGGCGGTGTTCGAGCGGTTTGTGCGCGACACCGACAAGGTGCCCGGAACAGGCTTGGGCTTGGCTATCGCTCGTGACGTTGCCGAAGCCAATGGTGGTTCGATTGTGCTTGCGGACAATGGCGGTACCGGGCTGGTCGTAACCGTCACCCTGCCCTTGCGAACGGCCCTCCAGCTAGCGCCCCGCCGGCGAAGCGCATCGGGTGGACAGAAGCGTAGCTCCAGGCATTTGCTCTCCGGCCTCATTGCCCTTGCAATGGTACTGAGCATTGCGCCTTACCCGGAAGCCAAAGCGCAGATGCCCCGAGACCCCATCGTTATCGCCAGTACAGTATCCGCCGAGCGTTTCGCCCCAATTGTCGAACAGCTCGAAATTCTTTTGCCAGGGATAGAGATTGCCTACCAGCCGGCGCGCAGTCCCGAGATCGCGGCACGCGTTCGCGCGCGTACAGGCGAAGAGCCCGATATTGTTATTCTGCCCTCTCCCGACATGGCTGTCTCCCTGACCAACGAGGGGCTTGCGGCTCCGCTCAACCTTCCCGGAATAGCTGCGGACCGTCACTGGCGCCAAGAACTCTATATCCTCGCACATGACCCTGCCATCATCGCCTTCAACAAACAGGCACCGTACGCCACGATCCCCCAAACCCGGCTAGAGTTGGCACAGTTGCTGGAACAATCGCCCCCGCCGCTATTCCAACGCATCGGCATCGTCAATGTCGGAATTGATAGCGTTTCCTATACCCTTGCCTATCAGGACTCGTTGCGATCTCCCCTCTATTGGAGGCTGGCACGGGCCTTTGGGGCCGCGCAGGCGCGCATCTACGACACAAGTGACGACCTTATTGCTGCGATCGAAGCAGGACGGATCGATATCGCTTATAATGTGCCGTATTCGGTGATCACCTCGAATCCAAACTTATCGTCGGTCGGCTATCTTCATCCTCAAGATTATGCAATCGCCGTTCCCTGGGTGGCGTTTGCCCCCAAATCCAAGTTCCATCCTCAGAGTCGCGACCTGATCGCAGCGTTACTTGGTGCCCAAATGCAACCCGCTATCGCCCAGGCGATTGGCGGGATTGCCATGGGCCCGGGCCAACCGGCAAACATACAGAGCCCGGACCTTGGGCCCGAACTTCTCGTATTCTCGGACACGATAAAGCGTGGAACTTTTCTCGATACCTGGTTTCATCTCGTTACCAGTCCGTAAGAGCTCATCGCTGAATGACCATGGAACACATAGGCCGTAGTGGACCTTCAGCGCTGATCCAGCGTCTTGGCCAAACAGCGACAGTGCGCCTTAAAATGCAGGCTTAAGGTTCCGTGCGGCAAGCATCCTTACGTCATCAAAACTCGAGAGAACAATCCAAGCCCGTAGCGTATTTCCAGTAGGTGTGGGGATCTCGGTAGCGATCCTTCGCTACAAATTTTTATTATATTTGATCCGGCTAAAGCACGTCAGATTTTGATTGAAGCATACCCTGCGTTTTTGAAGTAGTTGCGGCATTCGTCGGGTTTGATTGTTGTGACGAGGTTTCCAACGCGCCGCCATGTGTCTTCGAGTGTTCGTTCTTGTGCCATTCGCATCCAACGCTTGATCTTGGCGAACACCTTACGAGGCGCTTTAGGAGAAACTATAATCGCTCACAAAGATGTCCCCAAAAGTAACCACAGCTTACACGCTTCACCCTTCAATGCTTCCAAGGCGACCTTCGCTTTGAACGCTGGCGAATGCTGCTTGCGTTTCGACATCTCTGATCTCCATCGTCAAAGACCAGCAGACAACAATTTGTAGCTTACGTCAGCGTCCCATTTTCGCGGAGTAGCCCAAATTTACGCGTCGCGCCGGTCGTAGCCACCGAGATCGGTAACAAGCTGGGGCTGAACCAGAATTGGTTCCCGGGCGCTGAAATCGCCCGCATCGATCAGGGAGAATGCTCCCGTGACGAGCTTTTCAACGTCCTGTCGCACCATGATGAGGGGGAAGTCAACAAGTGTCGCAAAAGGGTCCCAGTCATAACAGCCAACAACCAGAGTGTGCAGTTCATTACGCGGAAGCGTGCGAAAAAACCGGATCACACCTTCGAATGCAATGGTAGAGTTTATGAACAGGCCAGAAGGCAGCTTTCCGTGAGTTTCGTAGAGTTTGCGAATTGTGGCCTCGGCGAGTTCAGGAGCATAGCCTCTAGCTTCGATTTGTTCAGGATAAAGCGGCATTCCCCGGTCGCGTGCGGCATCGGAAAACCCCTCGATGCGCCGCGCTGTGGCGTGATCCTGAGCGCGCCCACCGAGAAAAGGCACCCAGGGGGCCTTCTCACCAGTTTCTGCGAAGATCCGGTCATAAACCGCGTTAGCCAGATCATAGGCACCCTGATAGTTGTCGCTGATGATGGAGGGCGCGGTGCGGCCGGGAAGGTCGAGATTGACGTGGCGCACGCCAGCCGCATCGCAGACACTTCCGATGCCGTCCGGATCGGTAGCACCGGTGACCAGAAGGTACTCAATCCTGTAGCTCATCAATGTCCGTGCGGTTGAGATCTCCATTTCTGGGTCGCGCAAGGTGCTGACCACGATGGGCCAGAAATCCCTGGCCCGGGCCTCGCGCTCGAAAACCTGTGAGATGGAGCTGAAAAACCTGTTGTCGTGCAGGGGGATAATCATCCCGATCAGGCCGGAACGATGTTTACGCAATCCACGCGCCTGCATGTTATGGAGATAACCCGCTTCCTCGGCGATTTTCTGTATGGCTTCGGCCGAAGCCTTGCTGATCCGGCGCTTTTTCCAAGTACCGTTGAGTACCGCACTGACTGTCGAGGCTGAAGTACCCGCCAGGCTGGCGAGATCATAAATCGTCAGTTTTCTTGAGCTTGGCATATTTTGAGGTTCCCCGACAGCGGATCCGTTGGCATCTGCCGTTGCCCAATGATGGCTTGTGTCTTGACAAAAGGCAAACCTTCGGTCATCTAAATAGCGTTAGCACAATCGATTGCGCAAAACTTGCGCACAATCGATTGCATCAATGGCGACCCCAAAAGCGTATCTAGCGCCGGGAAGCCAGCCCAACTGCGGAGGAGACACATATGAGCAGATTCTCAAAAATGGCGGCATCACTGTTGGCCGCGACTTCGGCGCTCGCGGCACCTGCCCTGGCACAGGACGAATTGACCATTGGTGTTGTGGTCAAAATCGGCGGCATTCCCTGGTTCAACGCAATGGAACAGGGGATCGTCAGCCGAGCAGACGAACTCGGCGTCAACGCATTCATGGTTGGGCCTACCAGCGACGACCCCGCACTTCAGGTGCGCGCGGTGGAAGATCTGATTGCCCGCAATGTCGACGTCATCGGAATTGTACCGAATGATGCCTGGGTGCTGGAACCCGTTCTCGAACGCGCCCGGGAAGCCGGAATCGTGGTGATCTCCCACGAGGCTGACAATTTGGTCAATCGCGACGTCAATTTCGAACTGGTGTCGTCGACTGATCTAGGTAATGCTCACGCCAATCTGTTTGCTGAGGCAACGGGGTGTGAAGGGTCTTACGCTGTGTTTGTAGGTGGGTTGACCGTCCCGGCCCACAACGCCTGGGCCGATGCCGCGGTAGATCACCTGCGGGAATTGTGCCCCAATATGCGTCAGGCTGCCGACCGTTTTGGCGTAGCGGAATCCGTCGATGATTCGCGCAACACAACACTTGACCTGCTTCGGGCCCATGACGACCTTGCTGGTATCATTGCCTTTGGCAGTCAGGGGCCGATCGGAGCCGCACGGGCTGTCGAGGAGCGTGGCGTAGCAGGCGAAGTTGCTGTTGTCGGATTGTTTTCAGCTGGGCAGGGGCAAGCGCTGGTGCATCGCGGTTCGATCACCGGGGGCTACGTTTGGAGCCCGATCGAGGCAGGAGAGGCCTTTGTCACGCTCGGAGCGATGCTGGCCAATGGAGAAAGCCTTACCGATGGGGCTGAGATCGACGGCCTGGGGACAGTGTCGTACAATGACGGACTGCTCTTTGCAAACATGCCGCTCGAACTGAGCGTCGACACTGTGGACGGTCTGGCCGAACTCGGCCTCTGACGTTTTGCCAATGCTCACAGGCGGTCCTCCCGCCTGCGAGCTCCATACCGCATGGACGATGCATCGATTCCGCCGTTCAGTCTTGCTGCATTGTCAGTGCTACGGCAGGTTTTCCGGTATCGAACTGCCTTTGGCATTCGTCATTTCCGGCCTTCATTCAGGTATTCCAGATGTTAGACCAAACTCAGTCCGATTATGCCCTGCGTGTGAAGGGTGCGACCAAGCGTTTCGGTAATCAACTTGCACTTGATGACGTGGATTTCGAACTGCGCTCTGGCGAGGTGCATTGCCTTGCGGGTGAGAACGGGTCCGGTAAAAGTACGCTGATCAAACTGATTAGCGGCGCCTATTCCGCCGATCCGGGCACACGGTTCGACTTCGGAGATGGCAAGGGGCGTGACAGGATGACGCCAACCGAGGCGCGCGAACTTGGCGTGCATGTCATCTGGCAGGACCTCTCACTGTTTCCCGACCTGACAGTCGCCGAAAATATCTGCTTTGAACATTTCGTTGCCGACGCGCTCAAACGTTACGACCGCGGCGCAAGTCGGGCGCTGGCCCGCACCGCGCTCGACCGGCTGGGCGTTCCGCTTGATGTCGATACCCATGTGCGGGACCTCAGCATTGCACAGCGTCAGATCGTCGCCATTTGCAGGGTGCTTACGGGGAACCCACGCATCGTCTTCATGGACGAACCGACGGCATCGCTGACGCAGGCGGAAACCGACGGATTGCTAGTCATAGTGCGCAAGATGTCGGCGCAGGGCATCTCGGTGGTTTTTGTCAGCCACCGCCTTGCAGAGGTTCTGGATATCTCTGAGCGGGTCACAGTCCTAAAGGATGGCGCTCTGGTCGGTTGCTTTCCGACAGAAGGCATGACCCAAGGCGAGTTGACTCGCTTAATGACAGGTCGGCTTCTGGAAACCAGAGTGCAGGACAAGTCGCCGCAGGGTGACGTAGTATTGCGCACGCAGGGCTTGTCCCGCGCCGGCGAATTTGAGGATGTTTCCATCACAATCCGCAAGGGAGAAGTTCTAGGGTTGATCGGCCTGTTGGGCGCAGGTCGCACCGAACTGGCCCAAACTCTATTCGGGCTGTCCCGGCCAGACGCTGGGCGCATCGAGATCGGCGGCGAATCCCAGCATTTCCGATCCAACCGTGACGCCATACGCAAAGGCATCGCCTATGTTTCGGAAGACAGACTCAATCTTGGACTGATTCAGGCCCAGTCGATTACCGACAACACGGCCATGACCGTACTCAAATCGCTCTTGCGGTTCGGTTTTTTGCTCACCGAAAAGGCCAAACGCCGCCTGACGCAGGACTGGATCGATCGGCTTAGGACAAAAGCGGCCGATATCGACTTACCGGTATCGGCGCTGTCAGGTGGCAACCAGCAGCGGGTCGTTCTTGCCAAATGGCTCGCGACCAGCCCGGACCTGCTGATACTCGATGCGCCCACTGTGGGCGTGGATGTTGGTGCGCGTGCCGGAATATTCGAGATCATCCATGAACTTGCGGCATCGGGCATGGCCATTTTGCTGATTTCCGACGAGGCCAGCGAGGTCCTTTACAATGCACATCGCATTGCCCTGATGAAATCGGGTTCAATCACAGACTATTTCGACCCTGCTGCGATAACCGAAAAGGAACTGGAGGCAATTGTAAATGCGTAGGTTCCTGTTCACCGCCCTTCAGCCAATGGAATCCAAGATCGCGCTCCTGCTCGTGGCGATCATGATCGGATTGTCAGTTGCAACCGACACGTTCCTGACCATGCAGAATCTTTTTGATCTGATCAACAACAACTCAGTCAACCTGATCTTTGCACTCGGACTTCTCGTCGTCCTGGTCTTTGGCGGGATCGACATATCGTTCGCTGTCGCTGCCTCGGTAGTGCAATATGTTGTAGTTCTGTTGCTCATGCAGTTCGGAGGTGGCAACTGGATATCCGGCCTTGTGCTCAGTATCGGTGTCGGCGCCGCCCTCGGCGGGATAAACGCCTTCTTCATCCATCGTTTCCGCATCATTTCCATCATCATTACAATAGCGACCTTCAATATCTTTTTTGGCCTGCTGATGTATTTCTCCGCGGGCCGGTCGATCTACATGCTTCCCGAGTGGCTGTCGGCGAGAATTATCTTGCTCAGGTTCGATACCGCACAAGGCTTTGCGACACTTTACCTGCCTGCGCTTGTTATGGCGCTGGTGGCGTTGGCCACCTGGCTCCTGTTGCATGGTAGCGGACTTGGTCGCCAGATCGTCGGCTATGGTAGCAATCCCGAAGCAGCGCGGCGTTCGGGTGTAAATGTCGGCTTACTGCATTTTCTGGTCTATGGCTGGCTGGGTGCCTGCGCCGGAATAGCAGGTCTGATGCAAGTCAATATCGTGCAGGAAGTCGTGCCCAATGCGCTTTATGGGCGCGAACTCGACGTGCTCGCTGCGGTTGTGCTGGGAGGAGCGATGCTTGGCGGAGGTCGGGGAAGTGTGCTCGGCGCCGTGCTTGGCGTCATACTGCTTGCCGTGGTCCAGAATGGCCTCAACCTGCTCGGTGTCAGCCCCTATGCCTACAAGGCCATCGTCGGAATGATCATTCTGGCGGCTATCTCCACAACCAACCTGTTTTCGGCGCGCGAGGTCAGACGCGCAGGTGCCAGCCCGCGAGGAGCAGCTTCATGACAACACCAGACATTGCCATGAAAAAGTCACGGGTTCCCGCTGATCTGATCGAGATAGGTGCCATGTTTGGCCTGCTCGTCGCCACGGTATCCTTCTTCACGGTGATGGCGCCGGGTTTCTTTTCGCCAGGCATTTTCACCTCTATGGCATATCAACTTCCTGAACTTGGTATCCTGACCCTGGCCATGCTCCTCCCTATACTCTCAGGCGGCCTCAATCTTGCTGTCACCTTTACGGCCAATGTCGCCGGACTGGTCGCAGCATGGATTTTGGTGCAGGTCACCGGCGATGCGAGCGCGGGCATTATTATTGTCGCAATCCTGGCAGCTCTAGCAACCGGCGCTCTGATCGGCGCCGCCATCGGTGCCCTGGTTGCCTATACCGGCGCGCATCCGATTCTTGTTTCGCTTGGCTTCATGATCCTTTTGCGTGGAGCCGGTGAATGGTTTACCCGGGGGGGCGATATATCGGGCATGCCCGAATTCTTTCGCTTCGTCGGTCATGGAACGCTGTTATATGTCCCGGTTCCCTTGATCATTTTTATTGCTGCTGTGGCGCTGTGGGTACTGGTCCTGCACTATACGCGTCTGGGCTTTTCCATCTACATGATCGGCTCGAATGCCAAAGCTGCACTCTACAGTGGCATAGATGTGGCGAGGGTTCAGATCACACTTTATGCGCTATCAGGGCTGATGAGCGCCGTCGCCGGAATTGTCATGCTTTCGCGGTTCAACAGCGTTCGCATCGGGCATGGGGAATCCTATCTGCTCATCATGATCCTTGCGTGCTTTCTGGCCGGCGCCAACCCGTTCGGCGGATTTGGCAGGGTGCTACCGGTGGCGCTGGGCCTTGTAAGCCTCCAGGTCATATCCTCCGGTCTCAACCTGATGGGAGTCAGCCAGCATTTTGCGACCGCCACCTGGGGTATTTTCCTGATCCTTGTAATGGTGATCCGTGCGCCCTTCCAGCAGCGATAGATTTCGACTTTGAACCCGAGGGCCAGTTTAAATGATACATGAACCCCAGAGATATGTGGTCGCTGTCGATGTCGGCACGGGAAGCGCGCGAGCCGGCGTGTTCTCCGGAAACGGCCAGATTCACGCGCATGCCAGTCACGCCATTGCACTCGAGCGGCGCGGGGATCATATCGAACAGGATTCCGAAGACATCTGGTCGGCAGTCTGCCATGCGGTGCGCGAGGCTGTCTCTGCATCCGGCGTGGCATCCGAAACCATTGAGGCCATCGCATTCGACGCCACATGCTCGCTTGTGTTGCGCGACAAGGCGGACAAGCCGCTGACGCTGTCGGAGAAGGGAAACTGGGACATTATCGTCTGGATGGACCAGCGCGCCACCAAGGAAGCGGAGGACTGCAACAAGACGGGGTCACAAGTTCTCGACTATGTGGGCGGAGCGATTTCTCCGCAAATGGAAATCCCCAAGCTCACATGGCTCAAGCGCCATCGACCGGACCTTTGGGCAAGGCTCGGAGCCGCCTATGACCTTGCCGACTTCCTGTCTTGGCGGGCGAGCGGATCCAATGCACGGTCAGTCTGTACACTAACCTGTAAATGGACTTACCTCTCCCATAGCGAACGGCCCTGGGACGAAGCGTTTTTCAAGGCAATCGACATGGCGGATCTCCGTTCAAGGACCAGTCTGCCCGACCGCGCCACTCCCGTTGGCAAGCGGGTCGGAACGCTGACACCGAATGCGGCCCGGGAGTTGGGTCTGAGCGAGAAATGCGTGGTGGCAGCCGGACTTATCGATGCTCATGCAGGCGCACTGGGCACCCTTGCCAGAGAACTGGAGGGTGAAACTTCCAGCCGGATGGCCTTGATTGCTGGCACCTCCAACTGTCACATGGTGCTTTCGCGCAATCCAAGGACGGTGCCTGGCGTCTGGGGGCCGTACAAGGGGGTTATCGGAGGTGCTTGGTGGTTGCACGAAGGCGGACAGACCGCAACCGGAGCCTTGCTCGACTTTATCGTCCAGACCAATGCGCAAGCCGCGCAACTCAAGGCGCCGCATGACGAAATAGGCACGGAGATCGTCAGGCGCATCAGTGCTGGGGACGCCCTGGACGATCGCATGCATGTCATCCCGGATTTTCTTGGCAACCGCTCGCCTTACGCCGATCCCGATGCAACAGGGGCAATGCTCGGCTTGCGGATCGAGGATCCGGTCGATCACATGGTTAAGCTCTATTGGGCCAGCGCCGTTTCGATTGCCTATGGCACACGCCAGATTATCGATAGGCTCAACACGCATGGCTACGCCATCGACACGATAGCCCTTTCCGGCGGTCATGCGGCCAGCGAACTTTTGCGGCACCTTTATGCCGATGTCACTGGCTGTAAACTCGTGCTGGCCGAAGCGCCCGAGCCGGTCCTGCTCGGAACCGCGATGACGGCTGCTGTCGCGGGCGATCTTTTTCCAACCCTGGAGGCGGCAGCCAGCGGCATGGCGCAATCAGAACGAACCTTGTCTGCCGACCCCCGACAACATGCCCTTCATAACAAGCGGTACGGCACATTCGAGAACTGGTACCGACCCGCTACACCCGCGATTGATGGAAGGACGGCTGTAGCTACGGTGCCAGTCGGCACCATTTAAGCGTGGATAGCTAATCCGCCAGACGTCGAGAAAACAGTCTGAGCCTGTATCGGATTTCCGGTAGGTGTAGGGATCGACGGTAGCGGTCCTCCGCTACCAAATCGTACGCTGTGGCGCGATAAGGCACTGAAATATGACGACTTCTACGATATCCCGCGATCATGTCGCGCTCTGTGGTAGCGGTTCGTCGGGACCATGGTTTGCGGTCGTAACTGGCGAGCGGGCCACAATGCACGTCCAAATTGGGAGCCAAAGGTTTACGATTAGCCCCAGTCAGCGGACGCTCCGGCCCGTGGCATAGAATATCGTGCAATCAAAAAGTTACAATCGCGGCCGCAGTCTGTCAGCGAAAGTCTGCTGCGGTCAAAGTGTAATAGGTGCGGCGGGAATTGGCGTGAGCTTCGCGCGCAACTTCGAGAATTGAAGCACGCATCGCGTCGAATGCGGCAAGCCAACGGGATTCAGGTGTTGTAGGGGTGTGCGGCACGGCTCCAAGACTGGCCAACGCATCGACCTCGACGAAGAACTGTATCTCAAACACGCCGTCATAGCCGGTAAAGCCGACTGCATTGCGCGCCTCCTGGAAAGCGCGGCTCGGGTTTGAAAATGTCAGTGGCATGGTGTGCCCCCCAGCACGTCAGACCATGCCGAGGACGTTTCGGCTTCTGGTGCGGGAGACAAATGCGCACCATCATGAATGCCGAGCGCATGTGCCAGTTTGGGATACTCAGCGGAGCTGAATCTGGCTAATGGCGCGACACGGGTGGGGAACGGGATGACTTTGCTGAATAGGCGCATGATAAGGTCCTTTGACTGTCTGAGGTTCAGTTGAGCGGATAGGCCGGATGCTTATAAAGGGCAGTGATTTCTGCGGGCCCGAAACGTTGCTCATCGATTTCAAGAACGGCACCAGCCAGATTTTCGCGCGGCATGGCTTCGACGGCGTACTGAATCGCCTGCGCAGCACTTTCGAACCTTTGATAATGAATTTTGCCTAAACGCCTGTAACGCTTGCCCGTAAAGAGTTCTGCCGGGGCGGAATAGTCGAACGCAGGGGCTTCACTCGTCATAACCGCTGATCCATTTCGTTGGGGAGCGAGGCCCGTCGCTTGTCAAGCTGCGCCGCCCTCTGTGCGGCTCTTAGAAAACGTCTGCGATCGTCCAGAACCTGGCGGATAGCGGCAAGTCGATCATTTCCCTGCGTATGCAGGATCGCCTTGACCCGGTTTTCGGCCGTCTCGAGATGTGTCTTTGTCATCAAACGTGCCTTTGGCATTGGAGGAGCCGGAATCGCGTGGTCGAGCCCGATTGCAGGATCACGGAAGCTGGAGATTGACTGCCGCAGACTTGCCGTCGCGACTGTCTTCCAGCTCATAGGTGATAGCCTGACCTTCCGCGAGGGTAGAAAGACCGGCACGCTCCAGGGCCGAGATGTGCACGAATGCGTCCTTGCTTCCGTCGGAAGGCGTGATGAATCCAAAGCCTTTGGTGGCATTGAAGAATTTGACGGTACCATTGATCATAAGGATGTCTTTTCATCTAGCCCGGTCCTTTGGACGCGCAGGCATGTTTCCGGGCCGCGACACGCGGATCGGATCGGCAACATTAGCAAAATCAAGAGTTGGTTCCGTCACGGTAGGCCGGTCGGGAAGCAGCCGGTGATCGGCCAAGAACGAAGCTAATATATGGGTACTCTGGGCGCGACAAACAAGGCTCGAACCAATTCAGACGAGAGAACGCATTTGCGGGGCCTTTCGTTCGCGTCACGACCCGAACAGATGCGAGAACTCGCTATACCTTGAGATCCGGTGCCGAAGGCGCTTTCTTGTGGCGTTTGGACAAATGAACGTCTTGCGCGTCAGTTGCAGGCGCTGACGCCGGTTTACCCTGGCGTTGCATCCACGCCTGGACGTCGGATTGCGATTGAGAATTGGTTATTCCGCTTCGGTCCTGCACCATCGTGACAAGCTTATATTCCGAATCGATCATCGTGAGGTCGAGCGGCGTCAGGAACGGCCATTGCTTGCGCGCATTTGTGCGCAATCGCGTTTTCGCTCTGGACACGTCCAGAGGCTCACCGGATTGAAAAGCAAACATGGAAGAAACTCCCGCGAGAGCGGATGGGCAAGACACCCTGAAGGAACGGCAAACACTGCGTTCCAAGTCTGCACTCTCACCTATGGAAATGGCCCTCGTCTGACGCAGTAACAAGGCAACGCTACTATCGCATCAGGCGGGAATGCCCGAATTACTTACTTGCGTCGAGGCTGAACTGTTCTGGCGCCCTTTTGCTGCTTATGCAAATTGTTGCCTGTGTTCATATGCGCAAGTCGCAAGGCCTGACGGTCTTTTTTTGGCATTTTGGCTTCAGCTTTCGTTGGTCCCGCGCGGCTCCTCTCGGAGCGAGCGGATACGTTTCGTTGATAAATTCCAGTCTGTGTCAGTGCTAGAGCCGTTCAGGATTTGATGGAACCAAATCCCTGGCTTTAAGTCTTTATTTTGTCGCGTATCCGAACCGCCAAGCAGTTGACTCGACATGACTAGGGACAACCTATTGAGGCTACACAGCTAGTTGTGGCCCTGCGAACGACCAGAGCCGCCTTCATCTTCCCAAGTGTCGGTCGCCCACGTCCGCAAGGCATCGGCCCGAGCATCGATCGGGGGCAGACCCTGCCGCTCCATCCAGTTTCGAACGGCTTCTCTTGCCTCGACCTGCGTGCGGCCCGTGGAGGAGGCAACTGCATCGACCAATTCTGTTTCAGTCGCGATGGTGTTGATGTTTGTCGAGACAAGACTTGGCCATTCGTCCATCAGTGCATTTCGCAACTCCGACCGGGCAAGGATCGTCATTATCGACGCACTCATATTGTACTTGAACATGATGGTTCTCCAGCCATTCGACGCTCCAGGGACAGGAGGGGTGGTGGCGTACTTGAAGATGGTGAGCGCCACTTCATCAAACAATGCAGCGGCACTGCCCTAAACAAGGCGCATCAAAAAGCCAGACCGGAGAACCTGCCTATTGGGCATCCGCCGCGGTCGAAGTTGGAAACCAGCCAAAATTGTTAGCCACGCCTGTGCCGGAGAGCGCAAGCACCACGATCAGGAGCAGCATTCATTCTGAGCAGACGGCTCGTGACGCGCGGGCCGGGCCGCGAATGCTGCCTTTGGAGATGCGCAACCTAGACCGGGCCGGCAACCCAAAGAAATCGATGCTGTTTGGACAAGTCAGGGCTTGTAGAGCTTGTGCTGGGCGAACCAAAATACGCCGGCGGCCAGCGCCCCAGCAGCCATGCCTATGGCAATACTGACAAACATGTCGACGCCAAAACTGACGCCAACGGCGATGCCGCCCAAAAAACCGGCAACGATACCAATTTGAAGCTGAAAGAACATGTCGAGGATCCTTTCGCTGGTTCCTCAGTTCCGAATTATTATACAGGATAATCAGCGCTGTTCATAGCGCATTCGGAACGCGCTATCGTACTGGCTCAATAAAGAGCGGCGCGGACAAGCGAGTTCCAATGTCCTTGGTTCTGATCTCAACAACCGTTAGAGGCGGGCGCCAGACTTGGCAGGTCTTCGCCTGGTAACCTAAAAATCGATATTATGCATGGGCGCGCCAATGTGATACGATAATTACTCCCAAGGCAAACTGCCGCCGCCGTTTTACTTGGTTGCCGGGCTTAAGACTCGCACGGAAAGTCTCCGCGCCTTGAGAGCCCAGCCATGCAAGGCGCTCCAGACGAGCATTTCGAAGCGGCCTCTCTTGTCGGGCAACCAGAAGGTCATCGTTGCGAGTGCATTTTGCTGGAAGGCCCTTGGGATCGCTTCTAGGACCGTTTCGGGAATGCAATTCAGCGAACTGGGAGACGGCGAATAGCACTGAAGCCGGATTCTTTCGGTTCGAAACGGTCATCCGGCCTCTTGAGCGTCGGTCGCTAATGTCTCAAACGTTGTCCGTTCGCGCGGTTGGGCGCATAGCATCTTCACAGCACCCTTGCCGGAAGTGATCACATGACCACCCGTACGACGCAGACCATCGTCAGTTTCTCGATACCCTTCGCTTTACCCGGTTTTTCCTCCCCCCTGCCTGCCGGTGATTATCGGGTTGATCATGATGAAGTCATGATTGGCGGCAATGTTCAGGTTGGCTGGGTGCGGACGGCCACATATGTTCATCTTCCTGCCATAGGTGTAAGGGCCTCTACGCATCAGATGGTTCCGATTGAACGCGAAACCACGGATGCCACTGTGTGGAATACAATTCATCCCGAATGAACGCATCTTGCCTTCGCGACATTTGCGGATAAGCGGCTTTGGTGTCGCATACGACCGCGTTCGCGGTGCAAGAGAGGTCTCGCGATGAGGGTCACCGTTCTATTCTATCGCGTCAGGGATCGTGATGACGCTCACGCCGTGGTTGGTAGCGAAGTTATCGAAGCGGAGAGCCGGACGATTGCAATTCGGGATGCGCGGCTTCTGGCGCGAACCCTCAGCATGCCTCAATGTGCCGATGAGATGTCGCTGTCCGACCCCGACGGCGCCGTCTTTTATACAGAAAACCTTCGAGAGCCCGACAAATGAAGAAAAAAGATTGATGGCCGACAAGAGCGAGCCGGTGCGTAAAATGGAACTCGACAACAAGACTGGTGTCGACAAGAACTTGAATATGTTGAATTTTGCGCACCGCTGTTAGGCGCAAAGTGCTTGATGAAGTTATCCGGGGCGCTCCAAGTTCACCTGTCGCGGATGCACACTGAATGTTGTGTCTGGCCTCAGGTGATGAAGCCAGTAGGTGTAGGTCGAGGCTACGAGGTGAGGTTCGGCGCTCCCGCCAATGTCGAGCGCATATTCAAATGCCGGACTGCCGGCAATTGCAGCATAAGCGCCGTGCCAAATCGTATGTATGGGTTGGTGAACATGGCCGCACAGTAGCCGAACCTGTCCAGGTGCTTGTTCAATTAACGCTGCAAGTTCCGCCCCCCCTGCGGTCAGGTTTGTGCGGTCCCATTGTTTGTGGCCGGTGGAAAACGGCGGATGGTGCATCATGACGAATGTTGGACTATCCACGCCCGTCAAGGCCTTTGCCAGCCATTCGAGCCGCGCTTGACAAAGCGCGCCCTCCACCTTGCCCGGTATTGTTGTATCCAGTCCGATGATAATCCCCCCTGCCGCCGAGACCCGGAAATTCAGATGCTCACCCGGCGCGAAGTCTAAACGATCGGAAAATGCAGCCCGCATCGTATCCCGACGATCGTGATTGCCCGGCACCAGAAGAAAAGGCATGGGCAGCTTTTCGAGGATGGAGCGTGCCAGGGCGTAATCGTCCTCACTTCCACCGTCAGTCACATCACCGCTTATCAGCACCAGATCGGGCAAAGGGCGCAGTTCCGTCAGATCGGCGACAATCTGGCAGACCCGCAAGGCGATATCGGGACGCGTATGCGCGGTCTCGGGACGATGGGCAAACAGGTGCAGATCGGAAAGATGGGCAATAAGCATAGATGTTCCGGGGTTCATCGTCCGATCCGTGCAAGTACATCGGACTTCAAAAAGCGTTCGATGATCAGCATGAAGCCGACCGAAGGAATGAGCAGGATCAGCGCGGTTATGGCCGCGATCTGGTAATTGCCACCCATCGCCGCATTGAACATGAGGATGGGCAGAGTGGTGATATCGGGTGTCCCAACAAAGAATGTGCCGGTAAATTCATCGATGCTGTCGAGAAAAACGAATATGGAGGCCGCCATCAAACCGGGCGCCGCCTGCGGCAGCGTGATGTCCCGGAAGGTGCGCAAAGGTGATGCTCCCAGATTGCGGGCCGCCTCCTCCATGGCGATATCTGTCGCCGCAAATGCAGCGGTTGCGATCCAGACCGCATAGACCAGACCGGGCAGGCTATGGACCAGTATCACGCCGAAATAAGTGCCATTTAGACCCAGCCCGTAGAACATCGCAGCGATATTGACGAAAATGGGCAGGCTGGGAAAGGCCTGCGGCAAGAGAAACACCAGCATGATCAGATGCCGGAATGGCAGTACCAGCCTTGCCAAGGCATAACCAGCCGGAATGGCAAGGGCCATCGAAAAGACCACCGTCGCAAGCGCGATCCCAACTGAATTGCCTAGCGCTTCCCAAGCGCCTGCCCGCGGCCTGAACACGCGTTCCCAGAACATGAAGCCCCATTGCGAGGGCAAGCGGTTGGGAAAGAACCACTGCTCGGCGAACGCCCATATGACGAGGTTGATCAGGGGGCCGAAAACCGCAAAGGCAACAAGCCCGATGAGAACGGCTACGCCCAACCGGGGGAAAAGCGCCCTCATTTCCCCGCCTCCTTCTCAAGAGTGGAGCGCAGATAGAACCACGCGACAAGCGCCGTCAACAGATAGGAAAACAGCCCCAGGGCGTTGGCAACGGCGTAATCTCCGTAATAAGTCACACGATGCGCCATCATCGTCGTCATCATGTTTGGCGTGCCCGCAATGATCATCATGGGAACCGAAAGCACGGACATGATTGTGACAAGCGAGAGGATCAGCCCCACAAAAAGGGTCGGCCGCACCTGCGGAAGAACGATCTCAAACAGGCAGCGCAGCCGGTTCGCGCCCAGATTGCGTGCGGACTCGATGGTTGCCCGGTCGAGCGAGGCCATCGCGCCCGCAAGCAGCAAGGTCACAAAGGGCACCTGCTTCCATGCAAAGGTCATGACCAGCCCCCGCCAGTCGAGAAAGCTTTGTGCCGCCACAGGTTCAAGCAGCCCCGCTTCCATCAGCATGGAGTTCATCAACCCGTTGCGCGCGAGAAAGGATCTGGCCGTCTGCCCTGCAACGATAAATGGAATGAACAAGGGCCAGCGGTAAAGCCAGCGCAACGCGGCAACCGCCCATGGGGTAGAACCGAGCGTCAAATAACCGGCAATCGCAATCGATATTGCAGCGATAACAGCCAGCGAGAGGACCGCGATTACTATAGTGAATACGACATCGCGACCATAAAATTCAACGGCACGGGATATGTTCTCAAGCGTCCATCCGCCATCGGCATCGATAAAGGCCGTCACCACCGAGCGTATCAGCGGCACCGCGAAAAGAAAAACGATTGCCGCCAGCGCAGGTGCAACAAGGGCAACAGAATACCATTTGGTATGGCTTGCGTTTTGCAGCGGCGATCGGGAAACGCGCGAGGCATTGGATAGGGACATGGTGATCGGCCAAATAATCGACCCGCTGCCAGCCTGATGGCGTATGGCAACGGGCCTGAGTTTGCATCGGAAGGATCGTTAGTTGCTCACAGAGCGCTCATAGGCTTCGAGAATGGCCTGAAAATAGTCCGCCTGGGGCATGGATATGCCGCGCTCCGCCATGATCTCCGGTGAAACATCCGCATAGAGACGGTCCCACGCGTCCTGATCCATCTGATCTCGCACATGTTCGGCATCGATTCCAGGGAACCAGTTGAACTGGCCGACAATGCCTTCCGCCTGGATTTCCGGGCTGGTCGCAAATGCGATGAACTCGCGCGCAAGCTCGGGCTCTGCGGCACGCTCTGCAACCGTATAGTACATGGGTTGTCCCGGCATTCCCGGCTCAAGGATCAACAACTGCAGGTTGGGATTGAGGCGGCCATCGGCGACCCATGTGTAGAACATGTCCATCCAGACCGGGCCCATGGCAATCTCGCCGCGGTTCATCGCATCGAGCGTTCCAGCATTGCCCGGCGTGATGGTAACATTCTGGTTGAAGGCGCGCAGGGCCTCAAGGGCGGGCGCCCATTCTTCCACGGCGCCATCGTCCCAGGGGCCATTGGCGATCTGATCGGCCATCCCCGAAAAGGCGGAAAGCCAGCCAAAGACGAAGCCAACCCCGGCCATGCCGCCGGTGATGCCATTATAGCCGAATTGGCCAGGATTCTCGGCTGCCCACTGCACGAGGTCTTCGTAGCTTTGCGGGGGCTCGGAAATCAGGTCCGGATTATAGGCAATCGCAATCTGGCTGTGGAACATTGGCATCACATAACCCGACACATTTACGCCCAAAGCGTTTTCTGCCGTGGACCGGGTTACAAGATGGCCTGTTTCAATGTCATCGCGATAATTGGCAAGCATGCCCTGCTCGGTCATCTGGCCGGCCATGCGCTGGTGAATCACGGCAACATCGACGTCCCACGTGTCAGCGTCCGCCTGCGCGACAATCTTTTCGTAAATGGCCTGACTGCCGGCATCGCCCGGACCGGTTCCCAGTGCCCGCACCGAAACGCCCGGATGCAGTTCTTCAAAACGCGGCGCGAGAAAATCGTTGATGTAGTCGACCATGTTTGTGTCGCCAGCAGTAACGACATTGAGGGTCTGGGCGTGGGCAATCGAAGTGAACGCGGCAGCCGCAAGCAGGCTTACACTGATTAATTTGAGAGTCATGACAAAGTCCTTCCAGGAGTTCGATAGTCTGTTGGAATCAAGCAGTTTTTATCTGCCCCGAATGGGATCAGGGCGTCCGCAGGCACACACAGGATCACTTGCGCGCCTGCAAGCTGTGGAGTCGAGGATCTGGCCGAGAACAGTTCGCCGTCGGATTTGACGAGCACCTGATAGCTGTCGCCGGCATAAGCGCTGTCGATCACGACCGCTTTGCGGTTCAGATGGCCGGCCAGCGGATGCAGACAAATCGATGCCGACATGCTTCGGAAGCCGAAACAGGCAGCGTCACTTGCGACGCCCATTTCGCCACTATCGGTCGTGATAAAATTTTCGACGCCCATGAATCGCGCGGCATCGATGTCGACAGGAGCGGCATAAAGCGCTTCGGGAGCGGCAACCTGGGCAATCTTGCCGCTCCGCATGAGCACGATCGTGTCGGCCATCGAGAGGGCCTCCTCCTGATCGTGTGTCACCATGATCGTCGTAATGCCCAATTGCCTCTGGAGCTGACGCAATTCACTGCGAAGGTTGCGCCGGATCGCTGCGTCGAGGTTGGACAAAGGTTCGTCCAGCAGCAGGATCGGGGGATCGATAACCAGGGCGCGGCCAAGAGCAATTCTTTGGCGTTGCCCGCCCGAAAGGCTTGCGACGGATCGAGCGCCAAATTCGGCGAGATCGAGCAAATCGAGAATGCGGGCAACCTTCCGGGCGCGCGAAGCGCGGTCGATGCCGCGCAGCTTGAGCGGATAGGCAAGATTTTCCGCGACGCTCATATGCGGCCACAGCGCATAGGATTGAAAAACCATCGCGGTTTGCCGCTTTTCAGGGGGCAAGGCCGCGATAGAGACCGCATCAATGGCCATATCCCCGGACTCAAGCGGCGCAAAGCCTGCAATCGCACGCAGCAACGTCGTCTTGCCACAGCCCGATGGACCAAGCAGGCAGGTGAAGCTGCCCTGGGGCACCGAAAGCGAAATGCTGTCCAAGATGGTATTCTGCCCCATCCGGACTGTGACATTATCGAGAGTAAGAGACGTGCTTTGCATGGCGCCATCGTTTAATTTGAATGCGCGTGCAAAGTAGCAAATGCATATAAAACTTTTATGTCATAGGGAAAAGATGATAAAATACACCCATGTCATCAAACTGAAATGAACGCGCTTGCATAAAGGTAGCATGAGAGTCACTGCTGATGATGTTGCACGGGCCGCAGGCGTGTCACGCGCCATGGTTTCGCGTGCATTTACCGATGGCGCATCGATTTCTGTTGCCAAGCGCACCCATGTTCGCGCGGTAGCCGAAGAGCTGGGTTACCATCCCAATCTCATCGCGCGCGGACTGACGGGCAGTCGCACCGGACTTGTGGCTGTTGTCGTCGGCGCCGTTGCGCGCCCCTATGAGGCTTGGCTTCTCGAACATCTGGGGCAGGCCGTGCGCAAGACTGGAAGCTGGCCGCTTCTGATCCAGGTTGGCCCTGACGACGAGGTGGATTCGGCACTGGAGAATGCACTGGCCTATCAGGTCGATGGCGCAATCGTTGCGGCAGGGTCCGTCAGCAAAAGACTTGCTGAAAGATGCAAATCGGTTGGAGTGCCAGTCGTTCTTGTTGGGCGGATTCTAAACGACGAAAGCGCGGATTCGGTTTGTTGCGACAATCGGCAGGGCATGGCCGAAATAGTTGATTTCCTTGTCGCGCGCGGTCGCCGCAAGATTGCCTGGATCGGCGGTACTGCGGATACATTTTCCAATCTCGAACGCTTTGCCGGCCTGAAGATTGGTCTCGCGGCCCAGGGTCTGGAGATCTTTGACATACGCCAGGGCGACTACTCGCTCGATAGCGGATTGGCGCAAGGGCTTGCTTTGCTGACATCGCCACAATTGCCCGATGCAATCGTCTGCGGCAACGACGCAATGGCGATGGGGGTCGTGGATGCGGCCCGGCGCCTGAAAATTGCAGTACCGGACCAGCTTTCGATTGTTGGGTTTGATGATATCCCGGCGGCCGCCTGGGACCCTTATCTACTGACGACCTCGCGTAACCCCGTACAGGAAACCGTCGACGCCGCTCTCGAATTGCTTGTGAGCAGAATTGCGGATGACACCCAACCATTCAGGTCGGTGCGACTGGCGGCAAAGCTGGTCGTTCGCAGCAGCGCCTGAGCTTACTCTCCCGGTTGAATGGTTTCCGCTTTCACCGATCAAGTCAGCGATCGCTAAGGCGCTACATCCACCACCGCTCGGGCAAGCCTGTAAACCTCCTCGCCGGCGGGAGAACGACGAAACTCCTCGCTGCTCCTTATAATGAGGCGGGCCTTGAGGTGCCCTGATGCTCGACAATATGCACAAAGAGGCGAAGGTCATTTAGATCCAGCATGCAGTTCCTCCCCGGCCCGGTCCGATCGGATGCCGTTCCTAAATTGAACAATTGCATGACAGTTCCGTGACAGCTGAGACTGTCGGCGGAAGACGCGCCACTCTCCTCAACCGCCGCTTCGGGCTTTGAAAGACAGAGCCGATCCGGCGAGTTGTCACCGTCATCGTTCCGTTATGCTGATGGGATAGACAAAGCCGATTATATTCGGATCCCACAATGGTTTCAGTTAGCCTGTCTGGCGTCACAAAGCACTTTGGTGGCGCCCCCGTATTGGATGATGTCTCGCTTGACATCCGTGAAGGTGAGTTCGTTGCGCTGTTGGGCCCGTCCGGCTGCGGCAAGACTACGCTCCTGCGCCTTATCGCCGGCCTTGAACGCCCCAGCGGCGGCATCATCGCTATCGGCGGAAAGGCCATGGCGGGTCAGGGAACGTTCATCGAGCCCGAAGATCGCAATTTGGGCATGGTGTTTCAGGCCTATGCACTCTGGCCGCACATGAGCGTCAAGGACAATGTGGGCTTCGGGCTGTCCGTGCGCAAAGTATCCAGACCCGACCGCGCCCGCCGCATTCAGGCAGCCCTCGATATCGTGGGACTGTCCGGTCATGCAGATAGACGCCCGCATGAATTGTCCGGCGGTCAACGCCAACGCGTCGCGCTGGCGCGCTGTCTTGCACTCGAGCCAGGCTTGATACTGCTCGACGAACCCCTCGCCAACCTCGACGCCAACTTGCGCGCCAGCATGCAGGAAGAGTTCCGGCGGGTGCACAAAAAAACCGGCACCACTTTTGTCTTCGTGACTCACGATCAGGCTGAAGCCATGGCGCTGGCCGATCGGATCGCCGTGATGGACAAGGGACGCATAGAGCAGATTGCAACCCCGCGCGAACTTTACGAGCGACCACTGACTTCCATGGTCGCCGGATTTGTTGGACGCGGCGCGGTTCTGCCGGTGCATATCGTCGGTCACGCTGACAGCGGTCGTCTTCGGGTCGATATTGGCGGACGTGTGCTGGAAATGCCGGGCGTCAACGGCACGGCCCGAGGATGGCTCAGTGTCCGCCCCGAACATGTAGAAATCACCCAGACCGCCGCAAACGAAGAACAACTGCCTGCAATTGTCGAGCATGTCACCTATCGTGGCGGCCTTTACGAAATTGGCCTGGCCCTGGGCGCGGACCGGAAGGTCAAGCTTGAAGCCCATGCGCATGAGCCGGTTTCACCCGATTGCCTGGTTGGCATCAAGCTCAAGAAGGGCTGGGTTTTACCTGCCCCGGATCTGCACTGATGCGCATCACTGCTCTATCCGGTTTCGGCGTCAAGGGACCGGCCTGTTTCCTGATCGAGATTGAGGACCGCCGTTTCATTCTCGACTTGGGCGCAGGACCCGACTTGGGCCTAAAGCCCAACCTCGAGAACGTCGGTCGTGTGGATGCGGTTCTGCTCAGCCATGCGCATCCCGATCACGTCGGCGCGCTCGATCTTCTGGCTCAGCTTGGCCATCCGCCAGTCTATGCGACAGCATTGGTGCATCACTTCGCTCAAACGGACCGTTTCGGCACCGCCTTGCCACTGGACATTGGTGGCACCACCGATATTGAGGGCGTCGAAGTCATGACCGGTCGCGCAGGCCACGCACCGGGCGGGATCTGGATGAGGATCGGCGGCGCAGATGGCGTGCTTTATACTGGCGACTTCTGCAACGAAGGTCTGCTATTCAGGCCCGATCCCATGCCTCCGGCTGCCTTGGTTATCGCCGATGCATCTTATGGCACCTACGATGCACCCCTGTCTGACGCAGAAAACGAGTTGGCGGTTGTCGCCGAAAAGGGACCAGTGCTTTTTCCGGTTCCGGCTGGCGGACGAGGGCTTGAAATGGCTCTGGTGTTCGATGCCATGGGCCATCGTGTCGGTTTGTGCCCTGCCCATTTCGATGTCGCGCGCGCGATCCTTGAAACGTCAGAGGGCTTGCCAGACGAGGATGCGCGGTCTCTTGCCAACCTCATGGCCCGCGTGGAGCAACTGCAACATTATGAGGCTCCCGATGGCATCATGATCGCGGCCAAGCCCAATGCCAATGACGGCCTTGCTGGCCAGCTCCTCGAACGCTGGGCCGGCCGCAACGACTGGAATATTGTCTTTACCGGACATCTGGCGCGTAGCACCCCTGCCCGAACGCTGGTCGATTGCGGGCGCGCCAGATTTGTGCGCTGGAACGTCCACCCGCGCCTTCGCGACCTCATTGCCCTTGTCGAACACGTAAAACCTCACGCGATATTGCCGGCCTTTCTCTCGAGCGACGAACTGCCGCGCCTGGCCGAATACCTGCCTGTTCCGGCGATGGGGCCGATCCTTGGGGATGTCACAAAGTTGCAATCAAAAATTCAAATGGCCGTCGTGAGCCTCGGCTAGATGCCGTGCTGGTTTTCGACAGATCTTGAAAGAAATTAAAATGACCAAGCTCCCCTTGCGCCTTGCGGCCGTGCTGCTTGCATCCGCCTCCTACCCAGCAATCGCCCAGGAAGCGGCGACCATAACCGTTTACACCTCCCAGCCGACCGACCAGATGACTGCCGTCATCGAGGCGTTCAATGCCGATCATCCTGAAATCACTGTCGAGGTATTCCGTTCCGGCACGACCGAAGTCATGAGCCGCCTGCAAGCGGAAATCGCCGCTGGTCAGCCTCAGGCGGACGTTCTGTTGATCGCCGACTCCGTGGCCATGACCCAGGTCAAGAACATGGGCGAGCTTTACGTCTATGAAGATGCGCCGATCGAAAATCTGCCCGCCAGCGTCGTTGATCCGGATATGACGTTTTTCGGCACCAAGCTGATAACAACCGGCATTATCTACAATACCGATCTGGTTGAAACGCCCCCAACCTCCTGGGCTGAGTTGACCGATCCCGAAATTGCCTCGGGTCTGATTATGCCGAGCCCGCTCTATTCTGGCGCTGCCGTCATTCACCTCGGCACCATGGTCCAGCAGCCCGAGTTCGGCTGGGACTATTATGACACCCTGGCCGACAATGGCGCCATCGCCGGTCAAGGCAACGGAACAGTGATCGAAGCGGTTGCGCGCGGGGAAAAACCTTACGGCGTGATCATCGAATACATGGCTCTCAACGCAAAGGCCAATGGCTCGCCGGTTGACTTCGTCTTTCCAGAGGAAGGTGTGACCTCGATCACCCAGCCTGTCGCCATTCTTGCGCGCTCGAACAATATAGACGCTGCAAAGGTCTTTGTGGATTGGCAATTGTCCCAAACAGCTCAGCAACAATCTGTCGAGCAGGGTTATTTCCCGATCTTTGCAGGTGTTGAGCCGCCGGCAGGCTACCCTGCTGTTTCCGACCTGACCATCCTTGAAGCAGATCCTGCTGTCATGCTGGAACAGGACGAAGCCAACAAGATGGCTTTTGCCGATCTCTTCGGTGGCTGACAGCGTTCCAGTCCGGCGTCGGACTAACTTTGTGTCCGGTGAGCATATCCTGCTTGCCGGACTCGCTGTCTATATCGGTGTACTGGTTGTCTGGCCGCTTGGCCGTCTGCTAACCGAGGCACTGCGCCCCGGCGAGGCAGGACAGGTACTCGGCGTGCTGTTCGATGCCCTCGAAAATCGCGCGCTTTCGCGCGCCCTGAACAATACGATTATTACCGCGCTCGGCGCGACGGCGATCTCGGTTTTCGTCGGCACTGTTGCAGCACTCGTTTTGCGGCTGACCGACATTCCCGGACGTGCCCCGCTCATGTTCCTCATGCTCATGCCCATGTTGATCCCACCGCAGATTTCTGCGCTGGCATGGATTGAACTGAGCGGCCCGTCTAGCCCCTTGCTCAACCTCCTGGCGATTGCGCCTCCTCCCGGCACCACCAATCCGCTTTACTCGATGGGCGGCATTATCTGGGTCATGGGGCTCGAGCACGCGCCTCTCGTCCTGCTTTCGGTTGCCGCTGGCATTGCCACGGTGCCGCGCGATCTGACAGAAGCAGGGCGCATTGTGGGCGCGCGGCCTAGGCGCATTCTCCTCAAGATCGTTCTGCCCTCGCTCTATCCGTCCATTCTCGCGGGCGCCGCTCTTGCATTCGTTTCGGCCATCGGCAATTTCGGGGTCCCTGCCCTTCTTGGCATCCCCGGTCGCGTGACAGTCCTTACGACCTTGATCTACCAGCGGCTTAACGGTTTCGGTCCCTCGGTTCTGGGACAGGTCGCTGCGGTTGCGCTGGTGCTGGTGGGCCTTGCTGCAATTGGGCTTGCCATTCGCACCTATGCGAGCCGGTTTGCAGGCGCACCGCTCGATCGCACTGGCTCCAGGCTCGAACCGTTTTCGCTCGGACGCTGGCGCCTTGCAGCCGGGTCAGCGTTCTGGCTCTTCACCCTTGTCATTGCCGTCTTGCCGCTGCTCGCCCTGCTCGCCAGCGCTCTTGTGCCCGCTTTGGGGGTACGTCTATCGCCTGAGACTGCTTCATTTGCCAACTTCAGCAATGTCTTGCGAAACGATGCCATCGGCCGGGCCTTTTCCAACTCATTCCTTCTGGCCCTTTTGACCGCATCGATCTGCGCCATGCTTTCGATTCCCATCGCTTACATGGCCTGCATACGCCGCAATCGGATCGCCCGCTTGCTCGACGGACTGGCCGACCTGCCTTATGCGGTCCCCGGCACAGTCGTAGCCCTCGGCATGATCGTTGTATTCCTGCCGCCCATTCCTGTTCTGGGCATTTCGATCTACGGCACATTCGCGATACTGCTCGCCGCATACCTCTCGCGCTTTTTACTGCTGGCACTGCGACCGGTCGGAGCCAGCCTCGCTTCTATCGATCCCGCCCTTGATGAAGCTGGACGGGTTGTCGGCGCAAGAACCTGGTCGCGGCTCGCCTTCATTGTTTTCCCCATGGCGTTACCTTCGGCTCTGGCCGGCGGCCTGCTGATTTTCATGACCGCAATCAACGAACTGACGCTTTCGGCACTTTTGTGGTCCACAGGCACCGAAACCCTCGGCGTCATGGTGTTTTTCCTTCAATATGAAGGCAACTCCCCCTCCGCCGCCGCCCTTGCAACCTTGGTCGTCGCCTTCAGTCTGGGGCTTGCGCTTGTTGCCGACCTGATCGGACGCCGTTTTGCACCGGGCGTGGTGCCATGGCAGGTGGGCTAGCTGTCAGCTCTCACTAGGTTGTCTTGGCAGCCATATTAGACGGCAGCCACATCTCCGAACTGCGCGCGGTGAAGACGGGCATAAGCGCCGTTTTTGTCGAGAAGCCCCTGATGGCTGCCATGTTCGACGATGCGGCCACGTTCAACCACGAGGATGCGATCAGCATTGCGTATGGTTGCAAGGCGATGGGCGATGATGAGCGTCGTTCGGCCCTCCGAGAGCGTTGCCAGAGACGCCTGGATCTGGCGTTCGGTTTCGGTATCGAGCGCCGACGTTGCTTCATCGAAAATCAGAATGGGCGGATTCTTAAGGAAAATACGCGCGATGGCGAGGCGCTGCTTCTGCCCGCCTGAAAGCTTGACGCCCCGCTCGCCGACAATCGTATCCAGCCCATCGCTCAAGTTGGCGATGACTTCATCGAGTTGGGCAAGACGGGAGGCCTCAATGATGTCTTCATCGCTCGCGCTCAGTCTGCCATAGGCGATGTTGTCCCGGACCGACCCGCCGAAAATGAACACGTCCTGCTGCACGATGCCGATTTGCGACCGCAAGCTGTTCTGGGTGATGTCGCGAATATCTGTCCCGTCGATCAGGATTGCACCCGAACTCACATCGTAAAAGCGCGGCAGCAGCGAACAGATCGTCGTCTTACCTGCACCCGAAGGCCCAACCAGCGCGACAGTTTCGCCCGGCTCGACCTTGACGTTTATGTCCTCAAGGATCGGGATACTGGCACCGTAGCCGAAACTGACCGCACGAAATTCGATCTCGCCCTTTACATCGGCAACCTTTTTTGCGTTCGGCCGGTCGCGGATTTCGGGAACGGTATCGATGAGCGAACAGAAGCGCTTGAACCCGGCAATGCCCTTTGGATAGCTCTCGAGCACGCCGATGATCTTGTCGATGGGCCGGAACAGTACCGTGACCAGAAGCAGGAAGCCCACGAACGCGCCGTAGCTCATCTCGCCATTGATCACCAGTGCGGTCCCCGCCAGCATCACGAGAAGCTGAACCATGCTTTTGGCAAGGTAAGACAAGGCAATCGATGCGGTCATGACCTTGTAGGCTTGCAGCTTGGTTTTGCGATAATTGCTGTTGTCACCTTCAAAAAGGCGATGCTCGTGCTCGTGATTGGCAAAGGCCCGCACCGTGCGGATGCCGCCCACGCTTTCCTCGATCCTCGCATTGAAATCGCCGATACGCGCATAGATGCCGCGCCATGTCTGCGTCATAGCCGCACCGTATTTCCAGACGACAAACGTTGCCGCAGGAACGACGAGCAGAGTTATTGCCGCCAGCTTTGCATTCATCAGGGCCATGATGATGAAGGCGCCGATGAAGGTCATAATGGCGATAAACACGTCTTCCGGCCCGTGATGGGCGATCTCGCCCACTTCCTCGAGATCCTTGGTGACGTGGGTGATGATGTGCCCTGTCTTCTTGTTGTCGAAATAGCTGAAGGAAAGCTTTTGCAGATGCTCGAAGGCCTGCCGCCGCATGTCGGTTTCAATGGCGATGCCCAGCGCGTGTCCCCAGTAGTTGACGATTGAGAGCAGGCCCGTATTGGCGGCATAGACCACAAGCAAAACCGCCGCTGCGCCAAGGATCAGGGGCCAGTTCTGGCTCGGCAGAAGATGGTCGATATAAAGCTGGACGACGACGGGAAAGCCAAGCTCAAGCAGCCCGACAAGAACCGCGCAGCCGAAATCGAGCGCGAACAGGCCCTTATATGGCGCATAATAGGAAAAAAAGCGCTTGAGCATTGGCATAGAAAGCTACTCGGAATTGAAACAGGTTCGCCATGGAGCGACGGAACAACGCATGGGAAAGCCGGACGGGGATACCGCCCGGCAAGTGGTTTAGCGCGGCATTGGAACAAAGTCGCGCCCGCTAATATGGCTGAGCACTGTATAGGCCATGACACCAAGCGCATAGTATGAAGTCGCCGAGGCTTCCTCGCGGGGCATGACAATCATCTGGTTGTTCCGGCAGGCATGCAGGAAGTCACAGAAATTGGGCATGACGGCTTCAAGATGCGCAATCGCATCTTCGGGGGTTTCGAGCGTGTCGGTGCGATAGGTCACAAACAGGATATCGGCGTCAAGCTCAGGCATGGCTTCAGCGCTCATGCGATCAAAACCGCCCTGGGCAATGGCATTGACCCTGTCGGGAAACGTAAAGCCGGAATCGCGCAGCACTATGCCAAGCCCGCCATAGGTGTGCCAGGAGAGCACCTCGCCATTCACGCCCTGGATCACATTGACCGAAATCGCTTCGGTGTCGATAAGGCGCCGGATTTGCTCGATCTGGCTTTCGTAGCGGCCAGCAAGGATAGCCAGAGTGCTTTGCGTGCCGGTAATCTCCGCGAGCGTTTCATACATGCCGAAGTCCCCACGGATGGAATCGTCGAGAACGATTGTGGGTGCGATGGACTCAAGCTGCTCGACCGGAGCTGTTTGCCACGGCGTCGTGATGATGAGATCCGGTTCGGTTGCCGCAAGCGCCTCAAGGTCAATGGGAAGATTGCCGACGAACTCAATATCGGAATTGTCGAAGTCCACCCCCGTCAGAACCTTGGACGAGCGGATGAACCCCACGCCCTCACTGGTCGTCCGGCCGTGACTGGCGACGGGATAGACGCCGAGTTCGATCAGGGGGATGGTGATCGACAGATCGTGCAGGGCAGCAATGCGTTGCGGTGCGGTGGGAATATCGACCGTCCGACCAGCATCGTCGGCAAAGTTGCGGGTTTCCTGTGCCTGGGCGGGAATTGCAAAGGCAACAAGCACAACCATGCTTTTTACGAGGTGAGCGAATTGCAAGTTCATGTTTATCGTACCTGTGTCGAATGGATCAGTTTGTGCTGTAGCTGATGGCGTTGGCGGCCGTGCTTGCGGCAAGCACCGCATAAGCCAATGTACCGAGCGCGCCGTAGGAGGTCGCAAAAGTCTCGTCGCGTGGAATTGCGATCATGCGTCCTTGCTGGCATGCAACAAGGAAGTTGCAGAAATTGGGGACGGTCTCTTCAAGTTGCGCAAAAGCATCGGCTGGTGTTTCCCCGAATTCGGCGCGATAGGTTACAAAGATTATATCCGCGTCCATCTCGGGCAGCATTTCGGGGCTGAATTCACTGTACTGCCCGTACTCGACGTCAGCCACCGCATCAGGCTGGGCAAACCCCGCATCGTGCAACACCTTGCCGAGCGCCGCAAAGCGGGCATACGAGCGCACCTGCCCGTTGACGGCGGCAATCACATTGATCGAGGTGCCGGACGGATCGCCGAGCCGGGTCAGTTGGGCAATCTGTTCGCCATAACGCACCTTGAGCAGTTCAAGACTGGCGGTCGTTCCTGTCAGTTCTGCCAGACGGTCGTAAAGTTCGAAATTGTCGAGGCGCCGGAAGTCCAGCAATATCGTCGGCGCGATTTCCGCGAACAGCTGCGGGTCCTGATTGGTGGACAGGATGATGAGATCGGGTTGCACCGCCGCAACTGTCTCCGGGTCGATTTCGGTGCCGGTTCCCATAAATGCGATGTCGGTGTTGTCGAAATCGACGCCCGTCAGCATTTTGGACGACCGCAGAAAGGGTTGGCCATCGTCACCGGCACGTCCATGGCTACCGATGGGGTGAATGCCCAGTTCGATCAAGGGCACGGTGAAGAAAATATCCTGCAAGGCAACGATCCGTTCGGGATTGACCGGAATCTCGACAACGCGACCTGCATCGTCAATAAAGCTACGGGTTTCCTGGGCGGCGGCAGGAGCGACCAAAGCCAGTCCTGCCGCAATCAGCATGGCTGTGAATTTCATCGATAGGGTCCTTTCCAATGGAATTGTTTTGTAAGGCAGGTGAGGACCGCCGGACGAACATCAGGGCGCTTCGGTGAGTTGGTCGAGACACCATCGTATTTCGTGACCGCCGCCGCCTTCGGCAACCACCTCGCAATTGCCCTGAATATGGAAAACTCTTGCACGAAGCCGGATCAGCAGCCGGTTGGCATCCAGCCTGGCCGCAAGCACGATCTCGTCGCCGTCCTGCGCAGCATCGGGCAATTGGTCATGGGTCAATTGAACGCCCGATGCCGGAGCACCGTTGTCGGCTGCCCATTTGAGCGCAGCGAGCTCTGCAACCTGGATCGGCTCGGGTTTATCGGTGCTGCCCTTATAGGCGGGCAGAAATATTTCCCCGCGCGATAACGCTTCGAGAAACGCGGGAGCCTGCCCGGCCGTCATGCGGCCAAAACGTTGGCGCTGGGGCATGACGACCAACGAGGCGGCAAAACGGCAACCGCCGAGATGAGTTGCCTGCACGATATGGAATTTTGCCCGGTCGGCTATCGCATTCAGTGCCTTGTAGGTGGAAAAGCCATAGCGCGCGCAACACGCATCGCGTCGCGAATCCGTACAGACGAGAATTGCCGTACGCGGGTCGTGGTCGCCCGCAAACACCTTGCCATCGACATAGTTATCGATGGCACCGATCAACTCGGATTCTCGCGCGAAATCCGCGTAAACGCCCTCAGGTTGCGCCATGAGTTGAGGGAGACTGTCACTCTCGCCCACGCGGTCGACGAGAGCGACATGCACTCCCTTTTGTGCAGCGCTGCGAACGCAGCTGGCGAGTGCTTCGCTCATATCGGCCGACTCCCAGCGGGGAACACGCCATTTCCCGCGTGGCCATGCCAGCATCAGCACGCGGGCCGGTGCATCGCCCGTTCCCTCGAGCGGCTCCCCCCGTTCGAGACAAAGGTCGCGGCAAAAGACGTGCTTGCTCATTGCGCGCTGGCTCGCGCCAATTCGACAGGACGATCGTCGGCATGGGTTGTCGGATCGCCATCCAATGCCACCTCTATCATCGACGCCAGCGTGTCGATGGCATAGGGCAGGCTCAGGAGCGAGGAATGACTGAAGGCGCCGGTGATTTCAGCGCCAACATAGACGTCCCGAGCCTCACGGGTTGCAGCCAGGAAGGGATGGGCCGCCATGTTGATGACATTGTCCCAAGGCCCCGTCGTCAACCAGATCAGCAGGTCGGCATCGATTGGCGAGAGATCTTCGGGCGAAAGTGCAACGGAAAATTCGTCTCCGCTCGTCATAAGCGCGTCGACGGCAGGCGCGGTCAAAAAACCCATCTGCTCGAGAATCTGCATCCTGACGTCATTGGAGGTATAGGCGCCAGGTTCCGCAGCGCTTCTCCAGGCATGGGCGATGGCCACCGTTTTTCCCGTCCACTCGGGGCGGCCTGCAGCAATATCGGCGAGTCGCTCGTTTATTGCGGCGACCTGTTGCCGGGCAGGTTCCTCCAGCCCGAGCGCTCTGCCGGTCAACAGGGCGCGCCGGTCCCAGGGCAAGTTAAAGTCTCCCTCCCCTTCGGGAACGGCAACGACCGGCGCGATGAGGCTGAGTTTTTGATAGTCGTCTTCGGTAATGCCCGACCAGAGCGCGATGATCACATCCGGATCGACGGCAGCGACTTGCTCGAAATCGATGTCTCCGCGCAGGATTGGCGGTGTCTCTTCAAGCAAGGCGCCAGCCCAGGGCCAGAGCGCGCGTGGATAGTCGCCGTACCAATAGCGGAAGACAACCGGCTGAACACCCAGGGCCAGCAAATCGTCTGCCCCGGCATAGTCGACAGTCGCTACCCGCTTGGGCTTTGCCTCGATGATGGTCGTACCGAACTTGTGCTCAATGGTGAGCGGGAACTGCTGGGTGGCCGCCGGAGCCGCAAAGGAAGCGAACAGGCAAAGAGCGGAGATGAACAGACCTGGTACAGGGTACTTCATGGAACTTCTCTAAAGATGCTGTTTGGCTGCCGATCGTTGCAGCAGAACGAGGAAAATCGGCACACCGATGATCGAGGTGATGAGACCTGCCGGGAGCTGGATCGGGGCAAATGCGGCGCGGCCTGCGAGATCGGCCACTGAGACCAGAAGTGCCCCCGAGAGTGCGGTGAGAACGGTGTGTATGCCAATGCCACTGCGGGCGAGACGGCGGGCCATATGCGGGGCGATCAGCCCAATAAAGCCCAGAGGGCCGACAATTGCGGTCGCGGCGGCGGCAAATCCGACACCGACGCAGATCAGACCATAGCGCGCCAATCTTACTGGCGCTCCAAGGGCCACGGCGGTGACTTCCCCCATACGCAGAACCGACATGGTACGGCTCAGCGCGAGGATCAGCGGGAAAAGGACAATGAACCAGAGCGAAAGCACGTTAACATCGTTCCAGGTCGCAGCGTTGATCGAGCCTGCAAGCCAGGAAAGTGCCGACATGGCGCGATGAATGTCGCCATAGGTCATGAGGGCAGAGGTAATCGAGGAGATGAAAGCGGCAACACCGATACCGATAAGAATAAAGCGGATCGTGTTGTTGCCCGAACGCTGGAGGCTCAACATCTGCACGCCAACAGCCACGATCAGCGCGCCGCCAAAGGCAATAACGGGGCGCAGTGAATAATCGATGCCGGGAAAGGCGATGATTGCCGCGACAACGGCCAGCGCAGCGCCCTGGCTGATGCCGATAAGCGAGGGATCTGCCAGCCCGTTGCGCGTGACGTTCTGCATGGCGCCACCCGAGAGCGCCATCATGGCACCGACCAGCGCCGCTGTCAGCGCGCGGGGGAAGCGGAACTGCCAGACGACATTGTCTATGGCGGTAGAAACCGTGTTGCCGGTCAGGGTCGCCCACAGGGTCGCAACATCAATGTCATAACTGCCAATGGTGAGGCTGAGGGCAAGGACGCCGAACAGCAGGACGCTTAGGACGACAATTGCCGCGATGCCGCGCACAGGCAGGCGCAGCGCAACACGCTCATTGGCCCAGCGCAGCACAACGTGCGGTCCTGCATATCCGCTCGCGCTCATTTCGCCCTCATCCTCACAAGTTGGATGAAAAAGGGTGCGCCGATCATTGCGGTAATGATGCCGGTAGAGATTTCGCGCGGCGGAATTGCAATGCGGGCAACAATATCGATGCCCAGCAGGTAAGCGGCACCGATCAGCGCGGCATAAGGCACGATCCAGCGATAATCGGCACCGACAAACAGCCGGGCCACATGGGGAATGACAAGGCCGACAAAGCCCATGGGGCCGGCAAGCGCGACGGCGCAGGCGGTGAGCACCACGACCACGAGCAGGAGTTGGATCTTGAGCGCCCCGGTTCGGATACCAAGGCCTTTTGCCACATCCTCACCCATGGTGAGCGCGGTAACTTGCCGGGCGAGAATAAGTCCGGCACCGAGTGCCAGTGCAATCCATGGGCCGGTGATCTGAAGCATAGCGAGATCACGTCCTGCCAGAGAGCCCGTCAGCCAGACACGCAAATTATCGAATGTGTCTTCGCTTAGCAGATGAGCAATGGAGATGATGGCGGCCAGAAAGGCCGATATGGCAGCTCCCGAAAGCGTCAATGTCAACGGGGTGGCGCCACCGGGCGCCATATGAGCGATGACATAGACGACGAGTGCAGTCGCAAGCGCTCCGGCAGAGGCGATCCAAGGGAGCCAGCCGGAAGCGCTTGGCCCGAACAGATATGTCGTGATGACCACGGCGAAAGAGGCACCGGCCATCAAGCCCAGGATGCCGGGGTCGGCAAGCGGATTGCGCGTGACGCCCTGCATGAGCGCACCGGCAACAGAAAGCGCGGCGCCCACCGTGAGCGCTATGAGGGCGCGCGGCAGACGCAGATCCCAGATAATCATGTGATCGAAGATCGTCTGGTCACGCGCAGTGATCGCCTCCCAGACGGTTGAGAGCGGCAGAGGTTTTGCGCCGACCGCAATGTGCAGCGCAAAGAGAAGCACGGTCAGCGTGGCAAGCAGCGGAATGCCTGCAACCGAGACACCCTGGGACCGGGCTTCAACGCTTGGAGCGGCCACACTCATGCCGCGCGCGTGGCCCGTTTGCGCCATAGCTGTGCACCATAAGGCACGCAGAGCAATTGTCCGCTCTCTGTATCCCGCATAATATGGGCATCGAGATCGAAGACCTCCTTGAGATGCGGTGCGGTGAAAATCTCGTCCGGCGTCCCGGCATGGGCGATCCGGCCGTCCTTCATCATCACCAGATGATCGGCATAGGCCGCCGCAAGGCTTAACTCGTGCAGGACGACAACCAGCGTACGCCCGTCCTCATGCGCCAGTTCGGCCAGCAACTCCATCAGATCGACCTGTACCTTGAGATCGAGGAAAGTCGTGGGCTCGTCGAGCAGGAGAATATCTGTTTCCTGCGCCAGAACCATTGCGATCCAGCAGCGTTGGCGCTGGCCGCCGGACAGCGAATCCACGGGGCGGTCGGCAAATTCCGTGACCAGCGCCCGTGACATTGCCTTATCAACCGCTTTGGCGTCCTCGCGTGTCCATTGGCGCATGAGGCCCTGATGAGGAAAACGGCCCTGAGCTACCAATTCGCGCACAGTCAGCCCCTCGGGCGCGATTGGTCCCTGAGGGAGCAAACCGAGCTTGCGGGCTATCTCACGGGTTGGCGTCTTGTGAATGTCCTTGCCATCGAGCAGAGCCACGCCCGAACCCGGCGTCAGGATACGCGCAAGGTTTTTGAGCAATGTCGACTTGCCCGAACCGTTTGCGCCCACCAGGATCGTCAACTTTCCATCTTCGATGTCGATGGAGACGTCCCTGAGAACGGGCTGCTCACCGTAGCCGCTGACCAGTGCCTGCGATCGCAGCCGGTGCTGGGTTGTGATCGCGTTCGTGGCGTGCGTCGACCTCACATGCGTTCCCCTTGCCATACCCGATCACGGCCTCGCCCATCAAAATATGATCAGAGCTGTCATAATTATTTAAGCTGACAGATGCAATCACCTTTCCCTCTTTTTGTTCTGTCCTGTTTTGGATGGTGTTTGCGGAGGGTTGTGCGCTTGCTCTGCAAAGACACCGATTTGGACCAGGGCCGTTTCTTTGGGGATGCGCTCTGCCTGAGTGGTTTGGTTGTTTGATTGTTGTGTTATGTCGGCAGCGGGTGAGGTCATCGTGGTTTTGAACGCAAAAAGCCCCTCGTTTTACGGAGGGGCTTTTTTTGTTGCGTGTTTGTATTGAGAAGGTGTGTGTTTGTTAGACTTGGCGGCGACCTACTCTCCCGTGCCTTAAGACACAGTACCATTGGCGCAGAAGCGTTTAACGGTCGAGTTCGGAATGGGATCGGGTTCTGGGCGCTTCGCCATAGCCACCAAGTCGAACAAACACACATTGGTTCGTGATACTGGTCTTTTTATATGATCTGGGTAAATCCTCTGGATTTACGGATATAGGTAAATGAGAACGATCAAGCCGATCGAGCTATTAGTACTGGTAAGCTTCATGCATTGCTGCACTTCCACACCCAGCCTATCAACGTGGTGGTCTTCCACGGCTCTGATAGGGAATACTAGTTTTGAAGGAGGCTTCCCGCTTAGATGCTTTCAGCGGTTATCCCGTCCGAACTTAGCTACCCTGCAATGCGGCTGGCGCCACAACAGGTCCACCAGAGGTTCGTCCATCCCGGTCCTCTCGTACTAGGGACAGCTCTTCTCAATATTCCAACACCCACGGCAGATAGGGACCGAACTGTCTCACGACGTTCTAAACCCAGCTCACGTACCACTTTAAATGGCGAACAGCCATACCCTTGGGACCTGCTCCAGCCCCAGGATGTGATGAGCCGACATCGAGGTGCCAAACGATGCCGTCGATAAGGACTCTTGGGCATCATCAGCCTGTTATCCCCGGCGTACCTTTTATCCGTTGAGCGATGGCCCTTCCACGCGGGACCACCGGATCACTATGACCGACTTTCGTCTCTGCTCGAGTTGTCACTCTCGCAGTCAGGCAGGCTTATGCCATTGCACTCAACGAGCGATTTCCGACCGCTCTGAGCCCACCATCGCGCGCCTCCGTTACTCTTTGGGAGGCGACCGCCCCAGTCAAACTACCCACCACACGCTGTCCCGGACACTGTTATGCCGCGGTTAGACATCCATGACGATAAGGGTGGTATCTCACATTGCGGCTCCATGAGAACTGGCGTTCCCACTTCAAAGCCTACCACCTATTCTGCACATGCCGACACGAATGCCAGCGTGAAGCTATAGTAAAGGTGCACGGGGTCTTTCCGTCTGACCGCAGGAACCCCGCATCTTCACGGGGAATTCAATTTCGCTGAGTCGATGCTGGAGACAGTGGGGAAGTCGTTACGCCATTCGTGCAGGTCGGAACTTACCCGACAAGGAATTTCGCTACCTTAGGACCGTTATAGTTACGGCCGCCGTTTACCGGGGCTTCAATTCAAGGCTTGCACCTCTCCTTTTAACCTTCCGGCACCGGGCAGGCGTCAGACCCTATACGTCGCCTTACGGCTTCGCAGAGCCCTGTGTTTTTAATAAACAGTCGCCACCCCCTCTTTTGTGCCACCCGCCAATGGTTGCCCACAGACGGGTCACGCTT
>NZ_RZMW01000031.1 GCF_003992625.1 Pelagibacterium lentulum
ACTCTACGCGCTGCCGCTGGTCTGGTTTGCAGCTGACATGGTCGAAAACGCCATGATCTACATCTTGATAGCAGGCCTCCCCACGCCTCCAGCCGCGCTCGCCGCCGTGCTCGGCCCAGTCACCACATTCAAGCTTGCACTGTTGCCAGCGTCCGTTCTGGTGCCACTTCTGGTTCTTGGCCTCAGCCATCTGCGTTCCGCCCGTGTCAAGGCGTAGCGGGTTTTCCAACGCAGGGCGCGCAGGTCCTGTAGTCCATCGTGGAGAGACACATGCGGTTTCACATCGACACCATGACCTGCGGCGGCTACGCCAAGAGCGTCACCAAAGCCATTCAAGCGGTCGATCCTGACGCCATGGCCGATATCGATCTCGGAGCCAAGTTGGAGCGCGTCACCTCAAGGGCTGATGAGATCGCCATTGCGACCATACTTGATGATGTAGGCTATCCGCCGCGGCGTGCGGCATAGCCATCGCGGGGGGTTCAATGTTCGAGTTCGGCAATGAGGGTCTTCATCTGATCGATCTCGCTCCGTTGCGCCTCAATGATTTCGTCAGCAAGCTCACGGACTCGCGGGTCGGTCAATTCGGCCCTCTCGCTCGTCAGGATGGCAATGGAATGATGTGGGATCATCGCTTTCATCCAGTCGACTTGATCAACACTGGCCTGCGAGCGCACCATATAGAGAGAACCCGCAAATGTGATGGCGGCAGCGGCAAAGATCGCGGCGTTGATGCCCTTGCGGTCGTACATTCCCATCATAAAGACCATCATCACGATGGTCATCGTCGCGCCCATGATCAGCGCCATGTAGGCGCGGGTCTCGCTCCAGTAGACGTGCTCGAAGGCATAGGTGTTAAGATACATAAGGCCATACATCATCACCGTGGATGTCGCGATCATTGCCGCAAAACGAAGATATTTGCTCATTGTCGATCCTTTCTTCCGGCGGGTTTGGTCTGCTGCCTGGCCGTTCGGTCCAATCGATCGCCCCGACGGGTGTGTTCTCGTCCTCGAAACCGCCATACTTTAGGGAATTGTTCGGTTCAATGAGAGTTCCGATCCTGACGCAGGCCAAGGAGGCCGTTAGTTGAAGCTTGCCGGCCGGACAACACAGTTGATGATTGGCGCACTGCTTGCACTGGCCGTCTCTCTGGCTTGGCTTCCGGTTGGCGTGGGCACCCTGGAGCATCATCCCCAAATGCATGGTAGTGGGATCGAGGAGGCACACGGTGCGGCACCTCGCGATTCCGACCTTGGCGAGATGCCCGGAGCTCAATACCCCTGTCAGCCCTGCGGTGCCGATTGCTGCATGATGACACACTGCCATCCCGGCCTGGCGATCGAGCCCTCCGGCATTTTGTTCAGGGCTCAAGGCGACAAGACAACAGACGCCATCGGTGCCGACGCCTTCGGCGGCCCACCAGATGTTGCAGTTCCTCCTCCACGCATCCTCTTGGTCTGATCAAAAATAAACCAAATTCACCAGGAGAATTCCGATGAACTTCGCAAATACAGTCCTCATGGCCGCCCTTGCAGCCACTACTCTCTCCGTCCCCGCTCTCGCGCAGGGGGTCGAATTCCAGTTGCCCGAACAGTGCACATCCTCCACCGGGATGGGCAATATGGATCATTCGTCCATGGGCCATGGCAACATGCACGGCAATCAAGATGGCGGCATGGGCTCGGCGATGATGGGCATGATGGGGATGGACATGAACCTCGAGGCCATGCCCAAGCATGTCCAGGAGAACATGGCCAAAATGATGATCACCATGCCCGCCATGCACGAAGGTATGATGAACGAAGACGCCGATGTGGCCTTCGCGTGCGGTATGATCGCTCATCATCAGGGTGCCATCGACATGGCGCAGGTGTTGCTCGATCATGGCGACGACCCGCAGATGCGGACACTCGCTGAAGAGATCATCGATGCTCAGGTCGCCGAGATCGAGCAGATGACCACCTGGTTAGCCGAAAACGCCAACTAAAAAATACGTGACCGCGCGGTTCGTACCGCGCGGTCATCATTCGCTGTGTTCTTGATCAGCTCTCATGTTTCCAGTCGTTGGAACCCTGAAATGGTTACCGCGCCATATCGAGCCGTCTAAGCAATTGGGCGTTGACTGCAACGATCACCGTGCTTGCCGACATTAGCACCGCGCCTACCGCTGGCGCGAGGACGATGCCGGCCCAATAGAGCACGCCCGCGGCCAGCGGGATGGCAACGATGTTGTATCCGGCGGCCCACCAGAGGTTCTGGATCATCTTGCGGTAGGTCGCGCGGCTCAGAGTTACGATGCGGGCAATATCCCGGGGGTCTGAACGCACAAGCACCACGTCGCCCGCTTCTACGGCCACATCTGTTCCCGCCCCCATGGCGACACCGACATCGGCGGTGACAAGCGCCGGAGCATCATTGACGCCATCGCCCACCATGGCGACGCGCTTGCCCTGGGCCTGCAGCTCTTTGATCTTGTCCGATTTCTGATCGGGCAACACGCCGGAAAAGACTGTTTCGATCCCAAGGTCACGACCCACAGATCGGGCCACGGCCTCGGAGTCACCCGTCAGGATTATGACCTCGATACCCATCGACTGCAGCTTGGCTACGGCCGCCCTGGACTCCGGGCGTACCTGATCGGCGATCGCAAACACGGCCAGGACGAGGTCGCCCTCCAAAAGGTAGATTGCCGCCTGCCCGTTATCACCAATGCGACGGCTCGCATTCTCCATGTTCTGGTCAAGGGTGACTTCGCGTTCGCGCAGCAGGGCCGGTCCTCCGACAGCGAACCGGCGGCCCTCCACAAGCGCTTCGACCCCCTTGCCAGCTGCTGACTGAAAATCAGAGGATGGAGGTAGCCCGATGCCCTTATCCTCGGCGCTTTTGAGCAGTGCCTGCGCGATGGGATGCTCGGAATCGCGTTCTACGGCGGCCGCGAGCGACAATGCCACGTCCGGATCTTGGCCCTGTGCGGCGACGATTTCAACGACCCGATGGGCCCCAAGCGTCAAGGTTCCGGTCTTGTCGAATACGACCGTGTCGAGATTACGCGCCTCTTCAAGGCCGCGCCGGTCACGTATGAGCAAGCCATTTTGAGCACCGAGGGTCGTCGAAATAGCCGTTACCAGTGGAACCGCCAGCCCAAGGGCGTGGGGACAGGCAATGACCAAAACCGTGACCATGCGGGTCACCGTAAAGTCAATCTCGGCACCGAGCAGGGACCATGCGAGCAGGGTTGCTCCACCGGCAACTATGGCGACGATAGTGAGCAG
>NZ_RZMW01000032.1 GCF_003992625.1 Pelagibacterium lentulum
GAAATCCTTGCCGGCACCAACGATTTGTCCGAACGCACGACCAAGCAGGCCGCGGCAATCGAGGAAACCTCGGCCGCCATGGATCAGCTTACTACCACGGTCAACGAGAACGCCCAGAAGGCCGAGAATGCCTTTGCCGGCAGCGAAACGGCCGCCAAGCTTGCCAATGAGGGCGGGACGGTCATGGCCGATGCCACGACCGCCATGGAACGCATCACCACCTCCTCGTCGAAAATCTCCAACATCATCGGCATGATCGACGACATCGCCTTCCAGACCAACCTTCTGGCGCTCAATGCGTCGGTGGAAGCGGCACGGGCAGGCGAAGCGGGCAAGGGCTTTGCCGTGGTTGCCGTGGAAGTGCGCCGTCTGGCTCAATCTGCTGCCGAAGCCTCTTCCGAGGTCAAGGCCCTGATCGAGCAGAGCGCCAATGAAGTCGATGGTGGCTCGAAACTTGTTGCCAATGCTGCCCAGAAGCTCGCTGCCATCCTGCAATCGGTGGAAGAAAACAGCGCGCTGATGAAAGACATCTCCCGCGCCAACCGTGAGCAGACGTCCGCCATCAACGAGGTCAGCACCGCGATCCGGCAGATGGACGAGATGACCCAGCACAATGCGGCACTGGTGGAAGAAACCAATGCGGCCATCGAGCAGACCGAAGCCCAGGCGTCCGAGCTGGACCGGATTGTCGATGTCTTCAAAGTCTCCGGCGCCAGCGAAGCAGAACCGGTCCGGCAACCTGCCCCCGCGAACTCGTCCAAGCCATCGGCCCCCGCCAAAACCAGGACTGCAGCCTCGGCCTATCTCAGCCAGGGCAATGCTGCCCTGAAGGCCGAAGAATGGGACGAGTTCTGATCGCTACTTTACTTCGATAAAGGCATGCAAACGCCCCCGGATGCACTCCGGGGCCGTTTTGTTTTGCGCTATTGCAGACGTGGTTGGCGGGTTTCGACCTCATTGACGACGTTCCCGACGCTTCGCAAGCTGCTTGGAAGCAGACGGGCATGGATTCTTGCATAGCTCGAGCGGTGCCAGCGTCGACAGCGGTTGGGTCTGTCATATTGATGAGCTCGCAGGCCCTGATCTGTTCATGAGTTGCAATGCGCGTGCCCAGGCAAAATCGTAGGGGAGGAAGACCACGTACAGGGCGATCAGCGCACCAGAAACCGCATCAACAGAGAAGGTGGCGAGGCAAGCCAATATAACCAACAGCGCGTAAGGAAAGAGATACCAGTAAGCCCAATCGAAACGCCGTAAGCGGAACAACAGAAAGTTCCAGAAGCCGTCCGTGAGGAGCACCAACACGATCAGGATCGCCGGCAAACTACTCACGCCGCCAACTTCCAACGTTCGAGCCAAGCTCACGGTCATCACGACATAGAAGAGCCCGCCCACGGCCATCCAGCCCCAAATAGGCAAAGCCCAACTGGGCTGCTTAAGCGTCTGCAGGAACTTGAAGGGCGCCCTTCCTGAGAGCAACGCCTCAAGCGCAGCACATGCCGCTGCGATTCCGATAGCAACCACCCAACTCACATGCGGACCTCGCAGCGCAAGAAAACCATCACAATACCTATGTGGCACAAGATCATTTCCTCCGAAACCTATATTGCGCTTCAGGCATTGTTGTCGGAGGCGTCAACCTAACAATGTCCGCTCACATGAATCGAGCACTGGAAGCCGCCAGTCCGCAATCCACCCCATTCCAGTCCTGGCGCCCCCTAAACCGCAGCACCAATCCGCTGCCACACCTGCCCATCACACAATCTGCCAACGGACAATGACCCCGTCGCCACATTGGCCGTGAGGTCTATGCGCGAATCGGATTAGGCTCCGATCCTCTATTCCCCGCGCCGGACGCACTTCATGTCACGCCCCCAATTCCCGTTTTCGGTTCGCCACAAGGACGTGTGGGCCATTGCGCTGCCCGCTTCGATTGCCTTTATCACCGAGCCGGTTGCGGGCATCATCGATACTGCCGTCATCGGGCGCCTGGGCGATGCCGGTCTGCTTGGCGGGCTGGCGCTGGGCGCTGTAGCCTTTTCCATGATTTTTGCGCTGGCCTTTTTCCTGCGCTTTGGCACAGCGGGTCTGACGGCGCAGGCGGTCGGCGCGCGCGATCCCGACGATGGCCTGCTGCATATGGCGCGCGCCATGCTGGTGGCAGGCGTGCTCGCGATCGTTCTGCTTGCGCTGTCGGCGCCAATTCATTGGCTCTTTGCCATATCGCTGGCGCCGCCACCCAATTCGGCGCAGGCCTTTGCCGACTATTTTTACATCCGCATGGCCTCGGTGCCCTTCGTCTTTATCAACTATGTGCTTTTGGGCTGGTTTTATGGCCGCGCCGATGCGCAGACCGGCATGTGGCTGCAAATCCTCGTCAACGCCGTCAATATCGTGCTCTCGATTGCCTTTGTATTCGGGCTGGGCTGGGGCGTGGCCGGCGTCGCGCTCGCCACGGTCATCGGCCAGATTGCAGCAGCAGCAGTCGGGCTCTATATCGCCCGGCGTCATTTCGGCAGTCTTGGAACCATTATCAGCCGCACACCGCGGGCCGAGCTTTTCGATCTCGCTGCCGTCAGGCGTATGCTCGGCATCAGCCGGGATCTCATCATCCGTTCGGCGGCCCTCATGGGCGCTTTTGCCTATTTCGCTGCGCAGGGCGCGCGCATGGGCGAAGTCGTGCTCTCGGCAAATGCCATTCTTTTGCAGCTCTTTTCGGTTTCGGCCTTTTTCCTCGATGGTCTTTCAACGGCAATCGAACAGCTCTGCGGCAAGGCGGTCGGTGCGAACTGGAAACCGGCCTTTGAGCGCGCAACCAAACTCGGGCTGGGCTGGGGCTTCGTGATGGCCGGAGCGCTCAGTGCCCTGATTTTCGGCTTTGGCTGGCTGGCCATCGATCTGATGACCACCAACGCCGAGGTGCGCGAATTTGCCCGCGTCTATCTGGTCATGGCAGCGCTGACCCCGCTCACCGGCATGCCAGCCTTCGTCTATGACGGGATCATGATCGGCGCTACGCTCAACACCACCATGCGCAATGGCATGTTGATTTCCCTTGCCATCTATCTTGCCGTTGCAATGGCCCTGCAACCGCTTTTGGGCCTTTGGGGGCTCTGGATTGCGCTGCATGTCCTGCTGCTGGGCCGCGCCGCGATCTATGCCGTTGCCATCGAACGCCGAAAGCCGGTGCTTTTCGCCTAGAGCGTGTGCAGCAAAAGTCGAAATGCGTGAGTGGTGAAAATCAGACGCTGGCACCTTTATGGAATAGCCGGAATGAACCCATCCCTACCGGCAGACGATCTGCTAAACTGTCCGAATGGCAGCCAATAAATACAGTTTTCGCAAAGTGACGCTGGACGATCTCGATCTGCTCATGGAATGGCAATCGAACGTCCATGTCCGTGAGTGGTGGGACTCCGATGAGCCATACGATGAAGAAGAATTGGCTGATCCGCGGGTGGCGCGTTGGATCGTTTCAACCCTCGGACACCCCTTCGCGTACATGCAGGACTACACGGTTCATGGATGGGAAGATCACCATTTTGCTGAACTTCCCGAGGGTTCGCGGGGAATTGACCAATTCATCGGAGATCCGGGAATGGTCGGTATCGGGCATGGATCAGCATTTATCGCCATGAGAATGCAGGCCCTCTTTGATGAGGGGGTGCCCGTGATTGCGACTGATCCCCATCCAGACAATGCACGGGCGATAGCCGTCTATAAGAAGCTGGGTTTCAAGCCGTTTGGACCACCTCAGGAAACACAATGGGGTCTGGTCTTGCCCATGTGGACCAACAACTAGGCGTCGCGCATTTCAGCATTTCCTGACAATGCTTCTAGAGGGTGCCGTGCCCCTCGGCCCATTCATCCACTTTGGCGCCTGTCAGGTCCGAAGCGGAGGAAAGCCCACGCGCCGCAATTGCTTCAACCAGTCCGTGTTTAATTTCCTCAAGCAGCCCCATCCCGCCATAAACCAGCGCTGAATAAAGCTGGATCACGTTGGCCCCGGCTTCCAGCTTGGCAATGGCGCTTTGCGCGGAATGGATGCCGCCGACCCCGATGATCGGGAAGTCCGGGCCAAGCCGCTGGCGCATCTGCGCGAGCCGTTGGGTCGCAAGCGCAAAGAGCGGCTTGCCCGAAAGCCCGCCTGTTTCATCGGCATTGACCATCCCGGCAACCGGATCGCGTGAAAGCGTGGTGTTAGAAACGATAAGCCCGTCGATCCCGCTCGCCAGCACGACCCGCGCTATACCATCCATTTGCGCCTCATCGAGATCTGGCGCGATCTTGAGAAGGATCGGCGTCTGTCGCGGTTGCTTGGCCCGTGTTTCGACAATTGCGCCCAGAAGGCGTTTCAGCGCCTCATCGGCTTGCAAATTGCGCAGCCCCGGTGTGTTGGGCGAGGAAATATTGGCGGTGAGGTAATCGGCCAGCGGCGAAAATGTCACCACCCCGGCAATATAGTCCGCAACGAAATCCTCGCTGTCCTTATTGGCCCCTATATTGACGCCAACCACATGGCCCGGCTTGCGATCCTTCAACCGCTCGAAGGCCGCTTCATGGCCCTCATTGTTGAACCCCAGCCGGTTGATAACCCCTTGTGCTTCGGGAATGCGGAAAATACGCGGGGTTGGATTGCCGCTTTGCGGGCGCGGCGTCACCGTGCCCACTTCTACAAAGCCAAACCCCGCACGCGCCAGTGGTTGCGGCACTTGAGCATTTTTGTCGAACCCTGCCGCCATCCCGATCGGGTTGGGCAGGTCCAGACCGCAAAAGCGCGTCGAAAGCCGCGGGCTGTCGGGAGCGCCTTTCGGGCCAAGCCCCATGCGCAGCGCATTGATTGTTGCGCCATGCGCGGTTTCCGGCTCCATCTTGAGCAGGGCATCGCGCGCAAAGTCCTGCATACCACCAGACCGCAAAAGGGTGCTCAGTTTCATTGCTCTATCTCCGGCAGATCGAACCCGCCATCGGCCCGGGCGGGAAGTGTGCGATAGCGCGTCACGGCGGACAGCGGCAGCACGGCATATAGGTGTGGGAAAAGCTGCCCGCCTCGAGATTCTTCCCAGCGCAGGGGCTCGGTCAGCAATGCGGGATCGATCGTCGCCAATATGAGATCGGCTTGCCCGCGATAATGCTTGTCCAGCGTTTCGGCCAATTGCCCGGCGGTGGAAAAATGAATGTACCCGTCTTTGAGATCGATCGGCGTGCCCACCAGTTCGCCTGCCGCAATCGCGGCCTCCCAATCGCTCTTGTGAGCTATCTTGTAAATCGGTTGCGCCATCGTCGATCCTCGTCGCTGGTTCGCGACTGATGTAACCGTGTAGCGCCCCTCTGCCAAGGGGTTTGCCCCTTTACAAAATGGTTAACTCCGAATAGAACAAAATAGGATTTGTTTCCGCAGTCAAGAGATTTAATTCCTCTTTCGGACCCTTTGCCCATGCTCACGCATCGCACAATATGGGAAGCCTTGGACACCCTTGCCGAGCGGCACGGGCTGTCGGTTTCCGGCCTGGCCAAGCTCGCCGGGCTCGATGCGACGGCCTTCAATCCCTCCAAGCGCATCAGCAAGGATGGGCGCGAACGGTGGCCCTCCACTGAATCCATCGCCAAGGTGCTCGAGGCCACCAATGAGAGCTTCGACTCCATGATGGCCTCGATCGTGCCCTATTCGCAGACCTCCACGCCAGCCAGAATGGGAGGGGCGACTGTGCCGCTTCTGGGTTTTGCGCAAGCGGGATCGGGTGGCTATTTCGATGCCTCGGGTTTTCCGGTCGGGCAGGGTTGGGATGAGGTGCGATTGCCCGATCTGGGCGATGGCACATCCTATGCGCTCGAAGTCACCGGAGAATCCATGCAGCCGCTTTACCGCGATGGCGATGTGCTGATCGTTTCGCCCTCGGCGCCATTGCGGCGTGGTGATCGCGTGGTCGCGCGCACCCATGACGGCGAGGTCATGGCCAAGATTTTATACCGCCGCACCGAAAAGCGGGTCGAATTGCATTCGATCAACCCCGACCACGCGCCGCGTATCTTTGCGCCTGAAGAGCTTGACTGGATCGCCCGTATTCTCTGGGCCAGCCAGTAGCACCTGACACGTTTTGCGTGTCAGGTCCGGGACGCCAACTCCCCGTTCAACGCCTTTTCGATCAGCTTGCGTGTATTCTCAACACCGTAAAGCGCAGCAAATGAACCAAAGCGCGGACCGCGTTCTTGCCCGATCAGCACCTGATAGAGCATCTGGAAGAACGCTCCCGATACCCCCGGACCGCCATGGGGGCCGAGGCGCTTGTGGTCCTGATAGCGTTCGATCTCGCGGGCAACGTCCAGTGCCGCATTCTGAATCGCCTCGCCGTTCGCGTCCTGGGGAAGACTTGCAAAAACCTTGGAGAGATCTTCAAGCGCCTTGCGCTCCAAATCGTCGGGCGCACGGTAGGACTTTTGAACGAAATCCTCGAAATAGCGCATGGCATAACCGACCAGCGCATCCAGATGGGGATGGGTTTGCGGCGTTACCCCCGCCGCGTAGGCCGAAATATAGCCCCACATTACCTCACGGCTCTCCGGGTTCGACGCTGTGGCGAGATTGAGCAGCAGGGCAAAGCTCACCGGCATTTCGTAGGCCGGAGGGCGCTGGGAATGGATATGGAATGTCGGATTTTCCAGCAATTGGCCAGCGTCTTCGCCCTGCGCCTTTGCCGCGAAGGTGTAATACTCATCCACGGCCTTGGGGATAACGTCGAAATAGAGCCGCTTTGCCGTCCGTGGCTTTTGGAACATGTAAAGCGCAAGGCTTTCCGAGGAGGCATAAGTCAGCCACTCATCGATGGTGATCCCGTTGCCCTTGGACTTGGAGATCTTCTGGCCTTCCTCATCGAGAAACAGCTCATAGACGTAATGTTCGGGCGGGGTGCCACCAAGGATCGCGCAAATGCGGTCATAGATCACCTGATTGGTCTGGTGGTCCTTGCCGAACATTTCAAAGTCCACGCCCAGCGCGGCCCAGCGCATCCCGAAATCGGGCTTCCACTGCAGCTTCACATTGCCGCCCGTCACCGGAATCGTAACGTCACGCCCGTCCTCATCCTCAAAAGTCACCGTGCCATCGGCAGCATTAACCTCCTTCATAGGCACGTAAAGCACACGGCCTGAAATCGGTGAAAGCGGCAGGATGGGTGAATAGGTCGCCTGCCGCTCCGTGCCAAGGGTTGGAAGCATCACGCCCATGATGTCGTCATAGCGCTCCAGCGTGCGCAGCAGCATTTCGTCGAACTTGCCGGACTTGTAATAGTCGGTCGCACTGGCAAACTCGTAATCGAACCCGAACGTATCGAGAAACCGCCGCAGCATGGCGTTGTTATGGTCCCCAAAGCTCGCATATTCGTTGGTCCAGGGGTCGGGCACCGCAGTCAGTGGCTTTTGCAGAAACGGCTCAAGCGCTTCTCTTGAGGGCACATTGTCCGGAATTTTGCGCATGCCATCCATGTCGTCTGAAAAACAGATCAACCGCGTCTTGATCGTATCGCCTGTCAAAAGCCGGAATGCGGTGCGCACCATGGTTGTACGCAGCACTTCGCCGAAGGTGCCGATATGGGGCTTGCCCGAGGGGCCATAGCCGGTCTCAAAGATCACTTCGTCCTTGCCCAGCTTTTCAGCCCGTTTGACCACTTTGCGCGCTTCCTCAAAAGGCCATGCGCGTGCAGTCACGGCGGCTTCGATTGCAGCGGGGTCAAGCGGGGGAAGGCTGTGGGACACTTTGCCCATCCTTTTGTTTTGTTGGGGAGACGAAAAATCGCTGCACCTGTTGCACGAACGGGCAAAAAAGGTCAATGGCGTCGCCCGTTGCAAAGGGGCAGGGGCAAATGGCGCACTTGCACAAATGCGGTTCGCTTCCTAGGATCGCTTCAGTCATCACCTTGCCGGATTTGAACGCAAATGAAACTCTCGCCCGCCGATGCTCTGGTTTACACGATGGTGATCGCGGCCGTATCCGACAAGGATGTGTCTGATCGCGAGGTTGATCGGTTTGCGGCGCTGATCAGCCGCTGGCCGGTTTTTGCCAATTTCGATATTGGCCGGCTGCCGCAGGTGGCATCCGATTGCGTGGATCTCGTCAACAAGGGCGGGCTCGATGCCCTGCTGGTGATGATCACCGATGCGCTCGAACCGCGCCTGCAGGAAACCGCCTATGCGCTTGCTGTGGAAGTGGTCACGGTTGATCTCACGCTCAATCAGGAAGAATTGCGGCTTCTGGAAATGATCCGCGACGCCTTTGCCGTCGATCGCCTCACGACAGCCGCCATCGAGACCTCCGCCCGCATTCGTCACCGACGGCTGTAGGAGCCTTTCGAGACAACTGTATTTAAGCAGTTTTGATTGCGCCCAGAAAACCAAACCCACCGGACGTGGCCTTATCGCACGGCGCCACACTTCTCCCCTTGAGGGAGAAGGTGGATTGGACCGTCAGGTCCAAGACGGATGAGGGGTCTCTTTGCAGGCTCACATTTTACCCCTCACCCGGCACATTCGGGGCAGTTTCTCCCTCAGTCCGCTGCAGCAAAATGCGCCAACTGGTCGGCATATGCCTTTTGGAAAGCCGGGCGCGCCGTGGCCTGCGCAACATAGGCGCGACAGGCGGGAAACTGCGCCAGTCCGTCAAACCGATCCACAAGGCGCAGCACGTCCGCCATAAGAATGTCGGCAACCGAAAATGTGCCGGCCAGCCATTCGTGCCCGGCCAGAACGCTCTCCATATGCTTCAACCGGCCAACGAGAAAAGTGTCCAGTAGCGCGCGCCCTGGCGTTTCAACACTGTCGTTGGAAAACTTGTAAAGCGACCACGGCAGGCTCGCCATTTCCACCGAATTGAGCGCCGCGAACAGCCATTCGATCACCGCAGCACGTCCCGCGCCAGCTTGCGGCATCAGCGCTTCGCTCTTTTCGCCAAGGTGCAGCAAAATGGCGCCACTCTCAAAAATCGAAATCTCACCATCGGTCAGCCACGGCACTTGCCCGAATGGCTGATGTGCAAAATGATCCGCGTTCCGCTCCGCAAATGGTACGCTCTCTACGCGATAAGCCAGCCCTGCTTCCTCAAGCGCCCAACGTATCCGCAGGTCGCGCACATAGCCCCGTGGCACCTCGGGAACCCAATTGAAAGTTGTCAGCACAAGCTCGGTCATTCCGCATCTCCCGTTTTGCATAGGACGTTTGAGCAAGGGTGATCCCGACATGGGGGCTCAGTCTTCTATCCAGAAACACGGGAAGATATGGAAAGATGATTGATTGATCGACCAGGACAAATCAACGGCCCCTGCCGCCAGACAGTTTCAACCCATACCGCTCCCGCAGCGTCTTGGCCTCGCCTTCAACAGCCGCGCCGGGCAATTGCGGTATCACAAGGTCGATAAAGCTCTGCAAATCCGCAGGCATGACCGGGCACATCACGTTAAAGCCGTCGGCGGCCCCGTTTTCCACCCAGTGTTGCATGGTCACGGCAATGTCCTTGCCGGTGCCGACCGCAAGCAGGTGCCCGCGTCCGCTGGCAAGGCGCATCAGCAACTGGCGCAGGGTCAGTCGATCGCGCCGCGCAATGCCGACAAGCACTGCCACCCGGCTTTGGCTGGATTGGTTTGGCGATCCAATACCAACATGATCGGGCAGGGGTGCATCGAGGTCCTCACTCGAAAGGTCTGAACCTAAAAACTCCGACAGCTTAGCAACCACATGGTCAAGCACCGCAAACCCGTTCATTTCAGCCAAGCGCTGTTCTGCCGCTTCTCGCGTTTCGCGCGCAACAGGGACAATGCCGGGGAAAATCAAAACCCTTTCGGGATCGCGGCCGAACCCGGCAACGCGCTGCTTGATATCCCGATAAAAAGCCTGTGCGTCTTCCAGTGCCGATTGCACTGTGAAAACAATATCGGCATGGCGCGCCGCAAAATCGCGCCCCGCATCGGATGACCCGGCCTGTGCCAGAACAGGCCGCCCCTGCGGCGGACGCGGCACGTTAAGCGGCCCAGCGCTCCGCACGAACGGGCCTTCATGATGGACAGCGTGTACGCGATCCGGTGCGAGATAATGTCCGCTTTCCTTGTCCGCGATGCGCGCGTCGGGCGCCCATGAGTCCCAGAGCGCCAGCACGGCTTCTGTCACGTCCTGCGCTCGCGCATAACGCGCACCATGTTCGGGCATGGCATCGAGCCCGAAATTATGCGCTTCCAGCGCATTTGAGGAGGTCACGATATTCCAGCCCGCGCGGCCGTCGCTGATATGGTCGAGCGACGCAAATCGGCGCGCCAGATGAAACGGGTGGTCAAAACTCGTGGAGGCCGTACCGATCAGCCCGATCCGTTTTGTGACTGCGGCCAGCGCCGAAAGGATGACAAACGGGTCCATCGCATCGCAAAGGTGCCGCTCGGCGCCTTGCTGCAAAGCCAGGACATCGCCCAGAAATAGCGCATCGAAGCCCCCCGCTTCCGCACGTTTGGCAATATCGATCCAATAGGAGAGATCGGTCGACGCCAGCGGGTTGCTTTCCGGCATCCGCCAACCAGCCTCATGGCTGCCCAGTCCGAATATCACCGCATTGAGCAGCATACGCTTTGCGGGGGCACTCAAGAGCCAAAATCATCCTTTTTCAAAATCACGGGCCGCGTTGGCACCTGGCATACCGGCATGATCTCGATGGCGTTGACATTGACATGCGCTGGCAGGTTGACCAGCCACCACACGGTTTCGGCGATATCTTCGGGCAACAGCGGTTCGTTATCCGCATACATCTTCTCATTGGCCTCGAAATCCCCGCCTGTCCGCACGGCGGTAAATTCCGATTTCGCGTGGCCCGGTTCCAATGCGGTTATGCGGATGCCGGTGCCCATCGTGTCGGTTCGCAGGTTGGCCGTGAACTGGCTCACGAAGGCCTTGGTTGCCCCATAAACATTGCCCCCCGTATAGGCGAAGCGCCCGGCAATCGAGCCGACATTGATGATCGATGAGCCTCGGCCAACTGCTTTGACGAGCGGCAGGACCGCAAGCGTCGTGTGGATCAGCCCCATCACATTGGTTTCGATCATGGTGCGCCATTGGTCGGTATCGATGTCGGGAATGGCGCCGGTGCCCAGCGCCAGCCCGCCATTGTTGAAAAGGCACGTTACCGGCTTGAAATCGTCGGGCAGGGCGGCAACCGCCGCATCGATGCTGGCCTTGTCGGTCAGGTCCATGACGGCGGGATGGATCGATCCGGGAAATTCGTCCACCAGCGCGTCGAGCCGTTCACGCCGCCGTCCCGTCGCCACAACCTTCCAGCCATTGGAAGCAAATTTACGAGCGGTCGCAGCGCCGAAACCCGAGGTCGCGCCGGTAATGAAGATGACAGGGCTTAAAGACATGCAAAAACTTTCCGCTAAGGGGGGCTTTCAAGGAATTTTAGGACCAGAAACGACGCAGAATTTCCCGTCAAGCGAAACCGATTCTGGCACGTTTTCAGCCCACTATCGGCAAAGCCAACGCCCTGCGCAACCGCCTGTGCACCTCAATAACCGAGCCGTTCGTCGTTACGGCCCGCCGGACCTTTTGCTAATCTTCAAGAATGAAGGTTATAGCGAGATTGACGCGATAATGGCTTACCTTACCATCTTCGATCTCGACATTCTGGTCTTTCACCCAAGCGCTTTTCATACCGCGCAATGTCTTTGAGGCGCGCGCAATTCCTTGCTTTACGGCATCATCGAAGCTGTCGGGCGAGGTCGCTGAAATCTCGGTTACTCTGGCAACAGTCATTGCTTCCTCCGTTTTTCCATCTAACGAAGGTGAACGATTTCCGCGCCCTGCAAGTTCCGGAAGCCGCTAACGGCGGCGTGCCGAGGCCATCAACCGCATCACGATCCAGATCGGGATAACCACCATCGCGCCGGTCACAACATAGCTGAACGCGCGGTACAGCACTTCAAAACTGTTGTCGAACATATCGGCGAAAAACCGCTCTACCGAACGGAAAATATCCTGCGGACTGACCCCGAAGATCGCCATCAGAAAGCCCACGATCAGGCTCATCACGACAAGCCGGACGAACAGTCGGCCGGGAGTGTCGCCCAAAACATTTTCGGCCCAACCGCGCTTCTTTTCACGTTCAGTCTTGTCGATGGTCTCTGGCACGATTGCTCATCCTGCGATTCTTGCGCACACTCATTATAGTGCTACACCATGTGTGTGCAAACCGCCGTATTACAAGGGAACCAGCGCCTGTTGCCCGAACTCTCCGCTCCCGTCACCGCTTGGTTTGCCGGCAAAGGCTGGCAGGCGCGCGCGCATCAATTGGCGGTGCTTGCGGCAGAGCGGGAGGGCAATTCGGTTCTGCTGATCGCACCGACTGGCGCCGGTAAAACGCTGGCCGGTTTCCTGCCATCCATCGAGGATTTGATCGCGTCACCGCATTCGGGCTTGCACACGCTCTATATCTCGCCGCTCAAGGCGCTGGCAGTGGATGTCGCCCGCAATCTCGGTGATCCTGTGCGCGAGATGGCGCTGCCCATCAAGATCGAAACCCGCACCGGCGACACGCCGGCCTCCCGCCGGCAACGCCAGCGTTTCGATCCGCCCCATATCCTGATGACCACGCCCGAGCAGCTTGCCCTGCTGATCAGCCATCCCGATAGCGCCAAACTTTTTGGTGGTCTCAAGCGCGTGGTGCTCGATGAACTTCACGCGCTTGTCACCTCCAAGCGCGGCGATCTGCTGGCGCTCGGCGTATCGCGGCTCGCCCGTCTTGCACCGCAAATGCGTGTCACCGCGCTATCGGCTACTGTTGCCGAACCGGAAATTCTGCGTGATTGGATTGCCGCTCCGGTCGCTCCAAGGCCGGCAAAACTCATTCATGCGCCCGGCGGCGCGCCACCAAAGCTGTCCATTCTCGCAAGCGACGACCGAGTGCCATGGGCCGGTCACTCCGCAGCCTACGCGGTGCCGGAATTGCTCGAAACCATAGAGAAGCACGGCACGACGCTATTGTTCGTCAACACGCGGTCACAGGCGGAAATGCTGTTCCAGAACCTGTGGGCCATCAACGAGGACGCACTGCCTATTGCTCTGCATCATGGCTCCCTGTCGGTCGAACAGCGCCGTAAGGTCGAAAGCGCGATGGTCGCGGGAAACCTGCGCGCTGTTGTTTGCACCTCGACGCTTGATCTGGGCATCGACTGGGGCGACGTCGATCTCGTCGTGCAGGTCGGCGCACCAAAGGGCGCTTCGCGTATGCTCCAGCGCGTGGGGCGTGCCAATCACCGGCTCGATGAACCCTCCAAGGCCCTGTTCGTTCCGGCCAACAGGTTTGAGGTGCTTGAATGCGAGGCGGCTCTGGAAGCGGTCGCAGAAGGCGCACAAGATAGCGAAAGGCCCTTGCCCGGTGGGCTGGATGTTCTGGCGCAGCATCTTTTAGGGCTTGCCTGCGCTGCGCCTCTTGACCCCGACACGGCTTTTGCCGAAATCACCGCCGCATGGCCTTATCGCGATTTGCCGCGCGAGAAGTTCGATAAGGTCCTCGAATTTGTCTCAACCGGCGGCTATGCGCTCAAGGCTTATGAGCGTTTTGCCAAACTGCGTAAGACCGAGGATGGGCGCTTGCGGATCGCCAATCCCCAGATCGCCCAGCAATATCGGCTCAATGCTGGGACAATCGTTGAAGAGCCCATGCTCAAGGTCCGGTTTGTAAGGGCACGCGGAATCAAAAAGGGCGCAACCACCGGTCCCATCGGGCGCGGTGGTAGGATGCTTGGTGAGATCGAGGAATATTTCATCGATCAGCTCGTGCGTGGCGATACATTCATGTTCGGCGGGGAGATCGTTGCCTTTGAAGGCGTGGTGGAAACCGAGGCTTATGTTTCCAGATCCTTTTCGGACAATCCGAAAATCCCCTCTTACATGGGCGGAAAATTCCCACTGTCGACCTTTCTCGCTGATCGTGTCCGGCGAATCTTGGCCGAACCTGAACATTGGCAGCAATTGCCCGATCAAGTGCGTGAATGGCTTGAACTCCAGCGCCACGCTTCGGTGCTGCCGGGGCGTGACAGTCTGCTTGTCGAAACTTTTCCACGCGCAGATAAGCACTATCTCGTCTGTTATCCGTTTGAAGGACGACTTGCGCATCAAACGCTCGGCATGCTTTTGACGCGGCGGCTGGAGCGGGCCAGGACACAACCGCTGGGTTTTGTCGCGTCGGACTATGCGCTGGCCATCTGGTGCGCAACCGATCTTTCCGCTCTGATCCGCACCGACCGCTTGTCGCTCGATCAGCTTTTCGATGAGGATATGCTGGGCGACGATCTTGAAGCCTGGCTCGATGAATCCGCGCTCATGAAGCGCACTTTCCGCAATTGCGCGATTATTTCCGGCCTGATCGAGCGTCGTCATCCGGGCAAGGAGAAGTCGGGACGCCAGATCACGATGAGTTCGGATATCATCTACGACGTTCTTTATCAGCACGAGCCGGACCACATTCTGATCGAAGCGACGCGCCACGATGCGGCACGAGGCTTGCTCGACATCGAGAGGCTGGGCGTCGCCCTGAAGCGTATTCGGCAGCATATTCTCCATAAGCCTCTGGACCGAATCTCGCCGCTTGCGGTACCTGTAATGCTCGATATCGGAAAAGAACCCATCTTCGGCGAGGCGCGCGATGCCCTGATGCGCGAGGCTGCCGAAGACCTTATTGCAGAGGCTATGGCTTTTGGCGCAGACCCAGCCCATATCGGTAGATGACTGGCAAACCACGATCCGTTTTTGCGGTCATGACTTCATGCCTTTGATCTCAGGCGCGCTCTATTGGCCGGAGATAGATGCACTGCTGGTCGCTGATTTGCATTTCGAGAAATTTTCAAGCTTTGCGCCCTCGGGTCAGTTTTTGCCCCCTTACGATACAGCAATGACACTGCAGCGGCTCGAGGGAGATATAGACCTCACAGGTGCGCGCAAGGTCATCGCCCTGGGTGACAGTTTTCACCGCGACAATGGCGTCAATACGCTCCAGCCCCAGGACAGACAACGTTTGTCGGCTTTGACCGGAACGCTCGATTGGGTCTGGCTGGCGGGCAATCACGATCCGTCGGCTCATGCGCTGGGCGGCCACTGCGCAGCGCAACTGGCTATTGCCGGGTTGACGTTCCAGCACGAACCGCGTCCGGGCACCAAGGGCCTTGTCGCCGGGCACCTTCACCCGGCCGCCCGGATCGCTATGAACGGCAAGTCGGCGCGGCGCTCATGCTTTGCCTATGATGATAATCTGATGATCCTGCCCGCCTATGGTGCCTCTACCGGTAGTCTCAACATCCTGTCGCCAGCATTTCAGGGTCTTTTCGACAAGAGCGCGTTGCAGGTCGTAATGATCGGCAGGGATCGAACCTATCCTGTCGGTTCGTCGAGGCTGGTAGCCCGTTAGGCCGACAGCAAACGGATAACGATGATGATGGCGAGAACGGCGCAGACCAGCGCCGTCATGACGGATCGCATATGGGCGTAGTTGCGGGGCAGGGTGCCCTGAAAGCCTGCCCATATGTCCCAGGCCCCATAGATGCCGAACCCGATGATGAGCATGGTCAGCCCGATTTCCACCGGCATCAGGACCGTGACGAACCCAAGGATCGACCCAAGAATACCCGCAACATAGGTAAGTTCAGAACCCGCGCCGCTACCGAGGCGTATGCCCCAGCGCACGCCGCCCAGAAACGAGAGGATCGCTGCGCCATAGCCCAGCATTGCACGCTCATAGATCACAGCGTCGATGGGCAGCAGACCGGGGAAAATCGTGAAGAACAGCCCTGCCAGAAATGGTAGAAGACCCAGCAATGCGGCTATACCAGTGATCGTTGAAAAGCTCTGGATCAGCCACATTGATTTGCGCTCCTAAACCGGCTGACTGCCGAGCACCGCAAGAAGTCTTGGGTTTACCTCACCGCTTTCATTCATGCCGGTCGCTTGCTCAAAGGCTGCGATGGCTTCACGGGTGCGTGGACCGGAAATGCCATCCGGCTCGCCGACATCGAAGCCAAGCTTGCCCAGCAGCATTTGTACGCGCTTTACGACTTCCTGATTGGAAATCGTCTGGCCGGGATCGAATTCGGGATCCCAGGTGCCGATCGGTGCAAAGTTCGTTGCCAGGTCGGTTTCGGTCGGCTTCCAATTCGCCACAGCATCGTTAAGCCGCAGCACGGCATCAGCGTCCAGAGAACGTGTGACATCTTCGCGCGCGACCAGGGCGTCCTCATCGCCGGCCTGTGCGGCAAGCGAGAACCAGAGATAGGATTGCTCAAAATTCTGTTCGACACCCAGCCCGCGTGCATAAAGCATGCCGAGATTGAACTGGCTATCTGTCAGCCCGCGTGCTGCCGCCTGTTCGAACCAGTGGGCCGCCGAACCGAAGTCCTGATTTTCGAGCTCTCCGCTGGCATAAAGCGATGCCAGATTGTGCATGGACATGCGATTGCCCGCTTCGGCTGCACGCTGATACCAAAGCCGCGCCATTTCCAGATCGCGTTCAACGCCGCGGCCGCCTTCGTAAAGATTGCCCAAGCGGTACTGCGCGGGCGCAAATCCCTGCGCTGCCGAACGCTCGTACCAGGCCGCAGCCTGTTCCAGATCCTGCTCAACGACATGACCTTCGGTCAAAATCGCCCCGATCTCGAATTGGGCGCGCATATCGCCGCTTTCGGCGGCCTGCCGCAGCATCTCCGGTTCAATGCCTTCGGGAGCCGAAATTTCCGGTAATTGTGCGACAGTGGGCATGGATGCGCTACGTTCGATGTAGCGATCGGGCTGATTGCCGATTGCTGCTGTCTGGATCGGATCGATATTCATACCGCTCAGGACCCTCTGCGCATCGGCCAAGTCCGATTGCAATGCCGGTGCCTGATCGATCATGGGAACGCGCGAGGTGATCTCATTTGCTGCACTGACCGGCGTGATCTCCACTTCCGGCTCAGCAGGAATGGTTGCTTCTTCGGGCGCCGCGTCGGTTTGTTCCTCTGCCGCGACCGGTTCCGCAACGGCGGGGGGCGTAACCAGATTGGCGCGCGCAAATGGACGGTTTATAACGAAGTGTGCCGTCAAGCCGATCACGACGATCAGCGCGGTGCTCAGAAGAAGAGGACGCTTGTTACGCGAAAAAAAGCTTTCGGGCTTTTCATCGCCCTCATGGCGCTCATCGAGCGAAATATCGTCATCAGCGACAAAATCGGGTCGAGAGTTGGCAGGCTTTGCCGTTTCCGCGGTCGGATCAATGTCCTTTTCATCTGCCTCTTCGGTCTCACTGCGTTGAAAGCGCGCCATGGCACGACCAATAAGTGATTTGGGTTCCGCGTCCTGGCTTGCCGGATGAAGGCGGGCAGAACGGCGCGCAGCTTCAATGAAGCTTGAACGATTGACACTGCTGGCGTCCGGGGAATCCGTGCTCTTTGCAGGCGTCGCTGCGACTTTCGTGCTGGGTGGCCAATCTTTCGCAGGGCCGGTGTCATCGGCATCCATCAAGCTCGATTTCGGCTTCGATGGGCGCTCGACCGCTTCGGGATCGATGGCAAAGCCGCGCTCGACCGTTTTCCGCGGGATCACCGCTTCGGACTGTGCCGGTTGCGCACGGCGCGGGACCGGCGACCCCGATACGGGGTCTTCGGGCATTGTATCCGGTCGCTTTGGTGCCGGTGAGGCGATTGAATCTTGTGTAGCTGCAAGTGGCTCGACAGAAGCGCCAGCCACTTCGGCTTCTGCCAGAGCATCTTCAACTGTCGGAGCCTCGGCGGTAGCGATAACATCGCGATTTTGCACTCGCTCGGGCGTATCTGCCGGAGGGCTGGTCTTGGCCGGAGTGTTCAGCATGGCCTCTAGCCGCGCAAGGCGGCTATCGACCTTATTGATCGAATCCTTCACGCCACCCAGATTAGGGCCGGGCACCGGAATCTGGTCGCGCGCGACAAGGCGCGAAAGTTGTTCCTTGATCGCAATGAGGTCGGCATCGGTGGTGCTTGTGTCCGGCTGCGGCGCTGTGTCCGCTTTTGCGCGGGTCCGCGCGACAATCATGTCCGCCAGTTTCGCGTAATCGGGTGCTTCGGGCGCCGTTGGAGCCCCGGCATAAAGCGCTGCCAACTCGGTGAGTTGCTCGCGCGTGTCGTCCACTCGGGTTGCAATCTGACGCAGTTGCGCCTCTACGCCTGCTACTGCGCCGCGGGTGTCGGCAGCCTGCATCGTTTCGCTCAAGGCATCAATGCGGGTTTCAATGGCGGTAAAGCGCGGCTCAATCGTCTCGGACACGGCATCGCGCAGAACGGCAATGCTTTCGCGCAGCATATCTGCTGAATTGACATTGGGAGACTCGAGCCGTTCGATCTTGTCCGCCAGCGCATCGATGCGCTCCAGCAAGGCGCTGGGGGCGCTCTTTTCCTGCACGGCGACCGAAAGAGCCGCCATATCCTGGCTCAGTCGATCAAGAGCGCTCGCCCCGACCGTATCGGCGCTTTCGAGGGTGTCGATCCGGTCATAAATATTGCGCAGGCTTTCCTCAATCGCATGCATCGATTCCGACTGCATGCGATTGGCTTCCGCATCGCGCTGCTCGTCGCGGCTGCTGGCTTCGACCTGATAGGCAGTGAGTCTTTCGATTGTCTGTGCCAGCGCTTCAATGCGCTCGATTGTGTCCTGTTGGCTGATCTGGCTGCCCTGGGCGACAGTTTCTGCCAATCGCTCAAGCTGGGTTTCCAGCCGCTTGACCTGTCCGGATTCGCCGACCGCACTGGCGAGCAATTCGATCACTTCGCTAAGTTGGCCCACCTGCGCGGAAATCTCCGCATTGGTGTCCAGGGCGCCGAGTTGGGACGCGATTTTGGCTTCAAAAAGTTCGATGCGTTCGCTCAGCGCGGAAAGAGATTGCGCGAAACCGGCGACATCTGATGCGGATATTGCCGGCTTTTGCTCCACCTGAACACGCGCGCCCTGGCGCGCCCGGATGCGTCCGATAGCCTCGGCCACAGCGTCGTTGCGCCCCATATCTCGCCGGTCTGAACGATCGGCCAGACGATCAACGGCTTGCCGGACGGTGCGCAAGGCTGCGTTATGGCGCTCCGCTTCGCCTGCATGTGGGCGCTGAGCGGGTTGCGGCGCACGTGGCATAGCCGCAGCGCGTGCTCGCTGCCCACTCATGACTTGACCTTCGACCTGATCGAGCAGGGCCACAAGTTCGTTGCGCAAACTTTCCCATTCGGCAGAACTGCCGCCCGGCCGAGCATCTTCGTGCCAGTCATGATGAGGATTGATACGCGCCATTACAGTTCCCGCTGGGCTGTTCGACGGCGCGGTTCACGCGCCATTTCATGTTGGATTCGCCTAGCCTGACTGTTGATAAAACATGGTAAAGATCGCGTTAATCGGCGTCGCATCTTGCAAAACATTGTGCAAATTGACGCAATTTACGCCGACTTTGCCGATCTATCCCGTCATGAGAGGGGTTGCGCAACCAATGTGACCGTGTGAATTCTCGCCTCAAGGCAAGCTATGTCGGAGGAGACTTTCGTGACGGGATATGTCTTGGCAATCGATCAGGGAACCACATCGACCCGCGCCCTCGTTTTCGATGCGCAGATGCAGGTTGTTGAAAGTGCGCAAAAAGAATTCCCTCAGCATTTCCCGCAATCGGGTTGGGTCGAGCACGACCCTCAGGACCTCTGGGATACTGTTGTTTGGGCAGTCCGGACGGCACTTAAGAAAGCAGGTGTGGCTGCACAAGAGGTCAAAGGCATCGGTATCACCAATCAGCGTGAAACGACGCTGATCTGGGACAAGGCGACAGGTGAGCCGATTCACAATGCCATCGTCTGGCAGGATCGCCGCACCGGCAGTCTTTGCGAGCAACTGCGTGCGCAAGGCCATGAGCCGCTTTTTACCGACAAGACCGGACTGCTGCTCGATCCTTATTTCGCGGGTACCAAAGTCAAATGGCTGCTCGAAAATGTCGATGGGGCACGTACACGTGCCGAAAAGGGTGAACTGGCCTTCGGTACAGTCGATAGCTTTCTGATCTGGCGGTTGACCGGGGGCAAACGGCACTTAACCGATGCGACAAATGCCAGCCGGACGCTGCTTTACAATATCGGCGAGAACGTCTGGGACGAGGAATTGCTGGGCATCCTTGGCGTTCCTGCTTCGCTGCTGCCCGAGGTCAAGGACTGCGCCGATGATTTCGGCATCTGCGATCCTGAGTTGTTCGGCGCGCCAATTCCCATCTGCGGTGTCGCTGGCGACCAGCAGGCTGCGGTTATCGGGCAGGCCTGTTTTGAGCCTGGAATGCTGAAATCGACTTATGGCACGGGCTGCTTCGCCCTGCTGAACACGGGCACTCAAAAGGTTAAGTCGGAAAATCGGCTGCTTACGACAATTGCCTATCGGTTCAATGGGGAAACCACCTATGCGCTGGAAGGCTCGATATTTGTCGCAGGCGCGGCGGTTCAGTGGCTGCGCGATGAACTCGGCCTTATTGATCGTGCTGACCAAGCGGGGGCGCTGGCCGCAAAGGCTGATCCCAATCAGCACGTCTATCTCGTTCCTGCCTTTGTCGGATTCGGTGCTCCTCACTGGGATTCGGAAGCACGCGGGGCAATGTTCGGGCTGACGCGCGGCTCAGGCGCGCCTGAATTTGCCCGCGCTGCGCTCGAATCCGTCTGCTACCAGACCCACGACCTGTTGGCTGCCATGCATAAGGACTGGCAGACCGGCGATACGGAAACCGTCTTGCGGGTTGATGGCGGCATGGTGGCCTCGGACTGGACCATGCAGTGCCTCGCCGACATTCTCGATGCGCCGGTAGATCGGCCAACCATGCTGGAAACTACTGCCCTTGGCGCAGCCTGGCTGGCTGGCTCTTACACCGGGCTTTGGCCTGACGCCAAAGGCTTTGCAAAGGCCTGGGCGCGCGACAGGCGTTTTGAACCGAAAATGGCGAAGGACGAGCGCAAGCGCAAACTCGACGGCTGGGCCGACGCTGTAGGGCGTACGCTCTCGCATTAATGCTTGTCATACGCTACTGCCCATGGTGATTTCACTTGACCACATACACTGAATTCGCAACACAAAGGCCATGAATAGTTCCGCTAGCAAGGATCGGGCGCCCCGGCGCGTTGACGGTCCCGCCATCTATACCATCGCTGAACTCGCCGATGCCTTCGACATTACCCACCGCACCCTCCGTTTTTACGAGGATAAGGGGATGTTGCGTCCCCGGCGGGTCGGCAACAAGCGTCTCTATACCAACAGGGACCGCCGCCGCTTGCGGATCATTCTCGATGGCAAGCAGGTCGGTCTGACCTTGCGCGAGATTCAGGAGTATCTCGACACCTACGATCTGCGGGACGGGTCTTACGACCATCTGCGCCGCGCGCTCGACAAGGTGCATCACCAGCGTCATCTCCTTCAGCAGCGGCGCGCAGCAATCGAGAAGTCGCTGGCCGAATTGGTCCGGGTGGAGCAGATCATTGAAGGAATGCTTGCCGAGCCGCAGGACCCGGACGGGCAGGGGGACATAATCTGATGGCCTGCAAGCTTGTGCCTGCGTCATTGTTCCGTTACATCCCGATAAGGGCATTACAGGAAACCCGGGCATGAGCCATCGTATCGTTATCGTTGATGATCACCCGTTGTTCAGGTCGGCATTGCGGCAGACCCTTGGGGAAGAAACCAATGGCATGGCCATTGAAGAAGCCGGTGATCTCGACGGGTTGAACGCCACGCTTGAGGCAAATCGCGATTGCGATCTCGTTCTGCTCGATCTCAATATGCCAGGCGTTAGAGGGTTTTCTGGACTGCTGCTGCTGCGCGCGCAGTTCCCCGATATTCCGGTAATGGTTGTTTCCGCCGTGGAAGATCAGTCCGTTATCCGCCGTTGTTTTGATCTTGGGGCATCCGGCTATCTTTCCAAGTCCGAAAGTGCCGCCCGTATCCGCAAGTCCATCGATACCGTGCTTGAGGGCGGCTTGTGGGTTCCTGAAGGCGTTACCCTTGAAGGCGAAGATGAGCAAACCGAAGTGCTATCGCGTCTGTCAACTCTTACGCCACAGCAGGTGCGCGTGCTGATGATGTTGTCGGACGGCCTGATGAACAAGCAGATCGCCTATGAGCTTTCCATCTCGGAAGCGACAGTCAAGGCGCATGTCTCGGCCATTTTGCAAAAGCTCAATGTCGATAGCCGCACACAGGCCGTTATTGCCGCTTCCAAGATCGAGCAGGGCCAGTTTGCTCAACTCGTTGAAGGTGTCGAGGCGTCCTGACCTTTATTGCGCAAGCGCGTCTTCGGCATATTGGGCGGCAAATTCTGCACTTGGCGGAATGGGCTTGATGATGTCGATCAAGACACCATTGGGGTCCGCTGTTATGAAATGGCGCTGCCCGAAATCTTCGTCGCGTAAGTCCAGAAGAATGGGCAGGCCGAGGGACTGAAGCCTGCCATATTCAGCATCGACGTCCTCGACCTCGAAATTGAGCAGCAGCCCTGAAACCTTGCCTTTGCCAGCCTGGGGAATGGTTTCGTGCTGACCATCGAGAATGGCAAGATTGATCGACGGATCGCTCGCCGATTGCAGATGAACGTACCAATCGGCCTCAAACAGAGCCTTGAAGCCGAAATGGCCGACGTAGAATGCGGCTGTGGCAGCGACATCATCGGTCATGACGACGGGATAAAAACTAGAGACACGCATGGGCTTTCCTTTCGCATAGAACAAACATACAGTATGAATGTAAATTGCAAATAACATACAGGCTGCATGTATGCAAGAGATTCGCAGACGTTCCAACAAGGACCGGTCTGAAACGACCCGAGCAGCGCTCATCGCGGCGGGAAGGGCACTATTCGCCGAAAAAGCCTATTCGGATATAGGCACGCCCGAGATCGTCGCCCGAGCGGGGGTGACGCGTGGCGCGCTTTATCATCACTTCGCCGACAAGCAAGCGCTGTTTGCGGCGGTGGCCGATGCCGAGGCGGCGGCGGTGGCAAGTGAAATAGAGCAATCGTCACCTGAGGACACATCGCCAGCCCAGGCACTTCTTGCAGGAGGAAAGGCCTATCTCGACGCCATGGCAGTGCCCGGTCGTACAAGGCTTTTGCTCATCGATGCGCCTGCGGTATTAGGGCACGCTGAAGCAAAGGCGATCGATATGCGCCACGGTGCGCGGACATTGCACGATGGGCTGACACTGGCAATTGAGGCCGGAGCCATGCCGGCCATGCCGATTGAACCGCTGACAGCGATGATCTCCGCCGCCTTCGATCAGGCTGCCCTCGACATTGCTGCAGGTGGAAGTCGTAAGGAATGGGAAGAGATACTCGGGCACCTGTTTGCCGGGCTGTTGAGGTGATTGACCAGCTTACGTCTGTGCGGAAACGTCCCGGCCTTGCCATGCCAATACCGGTCAATTATGTCTCTGGCCCGAACCGCAACACCTAGGCTTGCGGCACCAGACGATTGGATGGGCTTTTGATCGCAGACCTTCTGGACCTCTCGATTGCCGCCGGTGCGGAAATCATGACCGTCTATGCCAGCGAATTTGACGTCGAGATCAAGCCCGACGCCTCGCCGGTAACACAGGCCGACACGCGCGCGGAAGCCATCATCCTTGCCGGTCTTGCGAAAATTGCTCCCGATATTCCGGTCGTAGCTGAAGAATCCGTTGCCGCTGGCCGTGTGCCCCCTCCAAGCGATCGCTTCTTCCTTGTCGATCCACTCGATGGCAGCAAAGAGTTCATCTCCAAAAACGGCGAGTTCACCGTTAACATCGCCCTGATCGAGGAGGGCGAGCCGGTGCTCGGGGTCGTCTATGCCCCGGCGCTTGGCAGGATCTGGTGGGGAGGCAAGGCAGTCCCTGCCCAATCCGCGCAAGTGGAGCAGGGCAAGATTGCCGACTCGACACCTATTGCCGTGGTCGCCTGCGGTCCGCAAGGATTTCGGGTCGTTGGCAGCCGGTCTCACGGCACCCCCGAACTTGATGCCTATCTTGAGAAAATCGCAGTCTGCGATTTTGTAGCTGCAGGTTCCTCGCTGAAGTTCTGCCTCCTGGCCGAAGGCCGGGCCGATCTCTATCCCCGGTTTGGCCGCACTATGGAATGGGATACCGCTGCAGGCGATGCAATTTTGCGCGCGGCTGGCGGCACGGTGGTCACGCTTGATGGTGCCGTGCTGCGCTACGGGAAACGTGACCAGCCATCCGACAGTGATTTTGCCAATCCATTTTTCATCGCCCGCTCGACTGGCAATAACAATTGACCACTGGGTCTTTGCCGGAAAAATCTATTTCCCGAACAAACTTGCGCATTTTCTCAAGCGATGGGATGCAATAAGGTGCGGTCTGCACAAACCGGAGGGCGGATTTGATCGCGGATCTTATCGAGCCATATGGCGCTATAATCGTTGCGGCGACAATCGCGGTCCTTTTTCTCGCATTCGCTCGCGAATGGCGTTCTCCCGAAGTCAGCGCTTCAGTGGCCGTCTCGGCACTGCTCATTCTCGGCATTATTTCCGTCGACGATCTGTTGGGCGTGCTTTCCAACAGTGCGCCTGTAACCATCGCTGCGATGTTCGTTATCTCCGCTTCACTTGTACGGACCGGTGCGCTCGAGGCCTTTGCGCGGCAAGTTACCATGCGCGCCCGAACCCAGCCGCGTCGAACATTACTGTTTTTTCTGCTCTCGATTGCCGCCATGTCGGCAGTCATGAACAATACCCCGCTTGTCATGCTGATGATCCCCGTGGCGGTGGCGCTGGCAAAGGAATTGAACAGTTCGGCGTCCAAATTGCTCATACCGGTATCTTATGCGGCCATTCTCGGTGGCACATGTACGCTTATCGGTACGTCCACCAATATTCTTGTCGATAGCGTGGCCCAGCAAAACGGCATGGCTCCGTTCCATATTTTCGAGATTGCGCCGCTTGGCATTGTCGCGGCTATCGCAGGGATCGCCGTCATGCTGGCTCTGCGCGGGCTCTTGCCCGATCGCACGACCGTTTCCTCGATTTCGATTTCCGAGAGCAACAAGAAGTTCGTGCTTGAGGCTGTGATTGAGGAAAACTCCCCCCATGTAGGCAAAAAGGCCCGAGACGTTCCTGCTTTTAACCGCGCCGACCGCCAACTCATCGACGTCTTGCGCGCGACATTCTCGCTGCGCCGGCACCTCAACGATGTGGTCTTACAGCCAGGCGATGTCGTGGTGTTGCGCACTTCGGTTGCTGAATTGCTGTCGATGAAGGAGGAGGGCGATCTCACGGTGCCTGAAACCGAACATATGCAGTCGCTTGGCGCCAGAAGTTCAACGGTGGTTGAAATTCTGATCGGGCCGGGCGCCGGTATTCTGGGCAAAACCCTGCGGCACCTTCGCTTGCGCCGACGCTATGGCGTCTATCCCATAGCGTTGCATCGCCGGGGCGCTAACCTTGCCGAGCGCTTTGAAACCTCCCCGCTCGAGGTTGGCGATACATTGCTGATCGAAGGCAGCCCTGACGATCTGCGCCGCATGGTCGAAGACTACGATCTGGTCAATGTCTCCCAGCCGGCCGAACGTGGCTTTCGTCGCGCAAAAGCACCGTTGGCCATCGTGGTAACGCTTGCCGTGGTTATTGGCGCAGCCTTCAATATTATGCCGATTGCAGGGCTCGCCGTGATTGGCGCGGCAACCGTACTCGTTTCCCGCTGCGTGGAAGTCGACGAAGCTGTTCAGGCGGTCGACTGGCGCATCCTCGGGCTTATCGTTGCAATGCTCGCGGTCGGCGTTGCCATGGAAAAGGTGGGTCTGGTCAGCCTTATCGTTTTCTCGATGACACCATTTCTTTCCACGCTTTCGCCGCTATTTGCGCTCGGAGTCATCTACCTGCTGTCCTCGTTTCTGACCGAGGTAGTCACAAACAATGCGGTGGCGGTTATTCTGACCCCCATTGCCATTGGCCTTGCGCTGGCGCTTGGCGTCGATCCGCGCCCATTCGTCGTCGCGGTCATGTTTGCGGCAAGTGCAAGTTTTCTGACCCCGATCGGTTATCAGACCAATACCCTCGTCTATGGCGCGGGCGGCTATAAATTTTTCGACTTTGTGCGGATTGGTGCCGTAATGAACCTTGTGGTCTTCGCTATAGCCATGATTTTAATACCGGTTTTCTGGCCATTATAGTGTCTCCGCACCAAAGACCGGTTGCTTTTGATTAAAATCGCAGCGCAGACATTGCTGCCCCGTTAAGGCAAACTATCCCCACCTGTGCGTGAAAAGAACCGTCCACTGGCTCGACTCATTTGCTATCAATATTCAAGGGGCAGTTCACAACCTACGGAGGCAAGATCATGCCGTCAGCATATTTACTGGCCAGGGACAATCTGGAACAGGCTCGCGCAATTCTAGCCAATGACGTATGGTTTGATACCAAGCTCGATCAACTGCTGGATCTCGCTGTTTCCCGCTTGCAAGAACTCGATGCAGCGATTGCCGATCCCAAGATACACACGCTCGAAACGCGCCGCGTGCCCACCAATATCCGGCACTCTAAAATGCCGTGGCTGGGAACCAATTCCTGAACAATCGAGCGCACCCCGTCGACAAATTCCTTTAAAAAAGAAACACTGATCTCCTGTCCGAACTGATTCCTGCCGGAAAAAAGCCGGGAATATTTTGCAGATGGGGACAATGACAGCAACGACACCTAATGATACCCAGCTCAACAAGGCCGCAATTCGCTGGAGCCTGACCAAGCCCGTTCTGGTCGCCCAGACGGATCGAAGCTGGGTTTATCGCGTTCAGCGCGACGACAATCGTCCTGCTGCACTTTATTTGTTCAAGACCGGAAACTCTGAAGATGCCCGCCGCGCCGGGCGACTGCTCGATTGGTATCGGGGCGATGGTGCCTTGCACCATTACAGCTCGTCGGAAGATGCCTTGCTGGTCGAGTGGGCCGATGGCCGCAAACTGGCCGAACCTGCGCTTGATGGCAAGGACGGACAGGCGATGTCTGCGCTGGCTAATCTGGTCGGTATGCTGCATGTGCCAAGGCCCGACATGCCTGAAGGGTTGGTGCCGTTGCGCGAATATCTTTCCGATTTCTTTGCGGCCGACGTGCGGCTATGGCCCGATACGGCACGCGATCTTTATGCCCGCTCGGTCGGCATCGCCTACACGGCATTTGACAAGCCCCATGCCGAAATCCCCTTGCACGGCAATGTACATCACGATCGCGTGTTGCTGACCGAGCGCGGCTGGGTCGCCCGCGCGCCGATAGGCCTTTTCGGCGATCCTGCCTACGATCTGGCGGCAAGTTTTATGCATCCATGGGGTGCGGTGAAGCTGGGCTCCGACCCGATCAGGATCAACGCAATGGCCGATCTTTTCAGCGCTAAGCTCGGCTATCGCCGCAAGCGTATTCTCGCGTTTGCTGCGATCCATGCGGCAAATTCGGCTTGCCGGGCGCTGGAGCGGGGGCAGGCCATCAACTGGCAACTCGCGGTACTGCCAAACTTGCTGTCAGTGTACGACGCGGCCTGAAAACGCAAAATTGGGCAGTAATGTTGACGCGCTAGCATATTAGGTGTCTTGTCGCCTGACGCACTTTTCGTTGTCCTGCCTGGCGTGTCCGTATGCTTGCCGTTCTGAACGTCGTTGCGCCCGTTTTTGCCCTTATTGGCCTGGGCTATTTTGCCGTGCGCTTGCGCCTTTATCCGCGTGAGGGCGTACGTGGGCTGATCGCTTACGTCAACAATTTCGCGACGCCGTGCCTGTTGTTCCGCGCAATGCTGACGGTCGATTTCGAGGCAGCTTTTGTGCCCTCGATCATCATCCCGTTTTATCTCGGCGCTGTCAGCGTGATGGTCCTTGTTTTTTTGATTGCGCGTAACCTCTTCAATCGCACGCCTGGCGAGGCCGTTGCATCTGGCTTTGCGGCCATGTTCACCAATACCGTTCTGGTGGGTATTCCAATCATGCAGCGGGCCTATGGCGATGAGGCCATGCCCATCGTTTATTCGATCATCGGGCTGCATGCGCCGCTCCTGATGACATTTGGCATGTTTGCGATGGAACTCGCGCGCCGTGATGGTGGCAAGATTTCCACTGCACTGCTTCAGGGGGCCAAAAAGTCGGTCACCAATCCCATCCTGATTGGCATCGCCCTCGGCATGATCGGCAACCTCGTCAATCTGGACATGCCCGGCGTTCTGGACGACACGACCGCCTTGCTTGCCTCCACTGTCATGCCTGTTGCATTGTTTGGCCTCGGGGGAGCGCTTAACGAATATAAGCTGGCCGATACATGGTTGCAGGCTGCATTAATGTCAGGCTTCAAGCTGGTTGTTCACCCAGCCATCGCGTGGGTCATCATGGTGCCGGTGTTGCGCGTGGACCCGGAAATTGCGCGCTATGGCGTATTGCTGGCCGCTATGCCGGCGGGGATCAACGTCTATATCTTTTCAACCTTTTACAATCGCTCGGTCGACATTGCCGCCAACACGATCCTGATTTCAACGGTGATGTCGGTCTTTACCATCAGTATGTGGCTCTTGGTGTTGGGAACCTAAAGCCAGGGCTCGCCTGCATCGGGCGGGACCGCCCCAGTTGAGCCGCGCACGATCAGGTCCACCGGCGCGATGGTCTGCATCATCTCTGGCGCTTCGCCATCGATACGTCTGTGGATCATTTCGGCTAGTGCAAAGCCTGCATCGCGGATCGGTGCGCGCGTGACGGTCAATGCAGGGAGGAAGTGCTCGGCCCGCAAATGAGGTAGAACATCGTCATGTGCGATGATGGAAATATCTTTTCCCACGGTTAGTCCGGCCTCGCCCGCGGCGCGCATGGCGCCCAACGCCAACAGGGTTGAGGAGCACAGAATGGCCGTCGGAGCCTTTTCTTCGTGCAGCCATTTGACGGCGCACTGGTAGCCCAGGTCTTCGCTCATCTCGGAGTGATTGACGAACAGCTCGGGCACGCCGATGCCCTCCGCGGCAAGCGCCGCCTGAAAAGCAGCTTCGCGCTGCATGGAAAACGCCATGCCTTCGGCGCCGTTGAGAAACGCGATCCGCCTGTGTCCAAGCGCCAGCAGCAATTGGGTGGCGCGCGAAAAGGCGTCCAAATTGTCAATATCGTAAAATGCGTAGCTGGGATGATCGCCGATATGTCCGTGTACCACGAAGGGAAAATCGTTCTCCATAAGCATCGCAATCCGCGGATCATCCAACTCCGGCGCTGCAATCACCAGGCCGTCGACCAGTCCGGAGTTGATAAGGCGTTCATAGGACTGCAATTGAGCTCCGGGCGGTGCATGACGCAGGATCAGGTCCAACTCGCGTTCGGCCAGCCCCATGCTCAACCCTGCAAGATATTCCAGAAAATGCGGGTCGACCATCAGGCTGCGCGCGGCGCGAAAGATAATGCCCACCATTCCCGACTTGCCGGTTGCGAGCTTTTTGGCGGTGAGATTGGGCCGGTAGTTGAATTTTTCCGCAGCGGCAATGACGCGCGCGCGCGTTTTGGCGCCTACCTCGGGAAATCCGTTAAGCGCGCGGCTTACCGTTGCCGGCGATAGCCCCAGATGCTCGGCCAATTGCCGCAATGTGGTCACTCGAGCCTCCCCTCTCAAGCTTGACTGCGCCAAAGATCGGCGCCTTACCTGTCATAGAACCCCATGTTACTCCTATGCAACACTTAAACCGGTTTGGTCATTGGCTGACTAGGCAGTTTCGGCCTGCCGTGTTTTGATGCGCGACAACGAAGCGCGATTGCGTAGCGGAATTGTCGTTCCGTATTCAAAGCGTTTTAGGCCGGTTTTCGTTCCAGGAAAGAGATTGAGCATGACTGAATGGTGGCGCGGTGGCGTAATCTATCAAATCTATCCGCGCTCATTTCAGGATAGCAATGGCGACGGAGTGGGCGATCTTCGCGGTATCCTGTCCCGGCTGGACTATGTTGCCAGCCTCGGCGTGGATGCAATTTGGCTATCGCCGATTTTCACCTCGCCAATGGCCGATATGGGTTACGATGTTGCCAATTATACCGATATCGATCCGCTGTTCGGCACATTGGACGATTTCGATGCTGTGATTGAAAAAGCCCATGTGCTGGGCTTAAAGGTCATCATCGATCAGGTCGTAAGCCACACTTCGGATCAGCACCCCTGGTTTGTTGAGTCCCGCTCTTCGCGCAGCAATTCCCGCGCCGATTGGTATGTCTGGGCCGATCCCAACGAGGATGGCACGCCACCGACGAACTGGCCGTCGGTCTTTGGTGGACCTGCATGGGAATGGAATGGCGCGCGCCAGCAATATTATCTGCACAACTTCCTTATCGAACAGCCCGATCTCAACTTCCATAATCCTGAGGTGCAGGATGCGGTGCTCGACACAATGCGTTTCTGGCTTGATCGCGGGGTGGATGGGTTCCGCTTCGATACGGTCAATTACTATTTCCACGATGCCATGCTGCGCAACAATCCCCCGGCACCGCGAAATGCAAAGACATCTTTTGCCAGCGATCCCTATGCGATGCAGTTTCATCGCTATTCCAAGAACCAGCCCGAAAACATAGCCTTTCTCAAGCGCGTCCGCGCACTGATGGATGAATATCCCGGCACCACGACCGTCGGCGAGGTGGGAGATCATCACAGCGCGATCGAGTTGATGGCCCAATACACCCAGGGCGATGATCTTCTGCACATGTGCTATTCATTCGATATGCTCGGCCCCCATTTCACGGCCGAACATTTCCGTTCCCGGCTTGAGGCGTTCTTTGAAGGTGCCCCCGATGGCTGGCCATGCTGGAGTTTTTCAAACCATGATGTGCGCCGTCATATCTCGCGCTGGGAATCCCATCAGGTTACACCCGACAGCCTTGGCGAACTGACTATTGCCCTGCTGCTGGCGCTAAAGGGGTCGATCTGCATTTATCAGGGCGAAGAGCTTGGCCTGCCGGAAGCTGAGATCGAATATCACGAGTTAACCGATGCTCAGGCGATCCGCTTCTGGCCGGACAACAAGGGTCGCGACGGGTGTCGCACGCCAATGCCCTGGGATGATAGCACTCATGGTGGTTTTACCGATTCCAAGCCGTGGCTTCCGGTCAAATCTCCGCATCTGGCGCGAAGCGTCCAAACACTGGAAACCGTTGAAGATAGCTTGCTCAATCATTATCGCGACATGCTTGCCTTCCGCCGTCGGCATTCTGCCCTGATCCGGGGCGACACCACTTTCCTTGACGTCGGCGAGCCCATTCTCGCGTTCATGCGGCATGATGAGGCGCACACGATATTGTGCGTTTTCAACCTTTCGCCCGCCACTCAGGAACTGACAGTCAAGGGATTGCCCAATGACGTCGTCCCATCCGGTCAGTCACGCGGGATCGCGCTTGAATCGGGCCATCTGACGCTCAAGGGCAACGGCTTTGCTTTTATCGAGTGCGGCATGAAGGTGAAACCTGCCTCGCTTGCCGTCACTGAAATGGCCGATGCCTGAGATCAGGTCTTGCGCACCAGCAACGCCACGGTGGGTATTGCCAAGGTCAACATCATCAGTCGCGCCACGTGGTGTGCGGCGATAAAGGCAGTGTCATATCCGAGCGCGATAGCCAAAGCGCCCATGGATTCAAGGCCTCCGGGTGAAAGCCCCAGCCACAATTGGCCGAAGGGCATGTCCACGATATAGGTAAGGCCATAGGCGACGAGTGTTACGATCCCGATTGTGATCGCGGTCGTCAGCAGTCCGCCAACCGTTGCTCGTGCAAGTTCTGCGCGCGAAATTCCTGCAAAGCGCGACCCGATCAAGGCTCCCATTCCGATGAAGGTGATATCGACAAGCAGTGGTGGGAGGCTACCCTCAAAATTACCGGTCAGCTTCATTGCTGTAGCGAAGGCCATTGACCCCAAAACATAACCCGCCGGAATCCTCAGCCTTGAAAATACCCATCCGGTAAAGATGCAGCCCGCAGCCACCATTCCCAAAGTGGTCAGCTCCATCGGCTCTGCCGTCATGCCGACATCGTAATTGCCGACCGGCAGGAATATTGCCCCGATGGGCACGCAAAGCGTCAGGATCATCACCCGCAAAACCTGAATGACGATAATCTGGCGCGGATCGCCGACACCCGCCGAAGCGATTCCGATGATAAAGGACAGATGCCCCGGAAAGGAACTGAGATAGGCCGTGCCCTTGTCGAGCTTGAACAACTTGATCAGCACCAGCCCGCAGACCAATACGATGACGACAAGTTCCAACGCCAGCGCCGCCAGCGTAATCGGCCATTGCGCGACAAGGCCCAGTGTGTCCGAGGCAACGCTCGCCCCCATGGTCAGGCCCACAAGGATAAAGAGCCCGTCCCTCAGCCGGTTCGGCACGCTGGTTCTGAAGCCTGCAATCGCAGCGACACTTACCGCCAGTGCGCCGCCCATCAGTATGCCGGCCGGCACATCGAACAGGGAAAGCGTCAGCCCGCCCGCTGCCGAGATCAGCAGCGTTGCGAGCGTCCAGCCGATAACAGGCACAGCCCCGCGACCCTATTGCGCCGGCAGGGCGCGTTCGGCCAACCGGACCCAATAGCTCACCCCGGTGGGGATCGCCTCATCGTTGAAGTCATATGTATCGGTATGCAGGTCAGAACTGTCGCCATTGCCCACAAAGATATAGGCGCCGGGCCGTGCATTGAGCATATAAGCGAAATCTTCGCCACCCATCGTTGCATCGACCTGCGGATTGACGCGCTCTTCGCCTACCAATTCCGCGGCAACCTTGGCCGCAAATTGGGTCTGTTCTGGAGCATTGACCGTTACCGGATAGCCGCGCCGATACGCCACGGATGCTTTTGCCCCAAAGGCCTGCGCCAGTTGCGGCACCAGTCGCTTCATATTTTCTTCCATCAGGTTGCGCACCGCTTCATCAAGGGTGCGCACCGTGCCGGTCAGCCGCGCTGTCCGCGGAATTACGTTATGTGCCGTCCCGGCATTGACCGTTGTAACCGACAGCACCGCCGAGCGGATCGGATCGACATTGCGCGATACCAGCGTCTGCAGGCCGGTGATGATATGGGCCGAAACGATGACCGGATCGATTGCCAGGTTGGGCATGGCCGCGTGTCCGCCATGGCCCTCTATATCGATGACGAATTCATCGGTTCCCGCCATGATGCCACCTTCGCGGATCGCAAAGTGTCCGAGCGGAATGCCCGGCATGTTGTGCATGCCGAAAACTTCGGAAATTCCGAACTTTTCCATCAGCCCGTCTTCGACCATGGCCTTGCCACCGCCGCCGCCTTCTTCTGCGGGCTGGAAAATCACAGCCACAGAGCCATCGAAATTGCGGGTCTCGGCGAGATAGCGTGCCGCACCCAACAGCATCGCCGTATGGCCATCATGGCCGCAGGCATGCATCAGCCCATCATTTTTTGAGGCATAAGGCTTGCCGGTGCGCTCAGTAATCGGAAGCGCATCCATGTCTGCGCGCAGACCGACTGTTTTTCCGCTCGTATTGGTTTTGCCCTTGATGACGCCCACAACACCGGTCCGGCCCATGCCGGTTACGATTTCGTCGACACCGAACGCCTTCAGCTTTTCAGCAACAAAAGCTGCGGTCTTATGAACCTCATAGAGCAGTTCGGGGTTGGTATGAATAGTCTGGCGCCACGCAGCGATGTCAGCATGGAACTCGGCGATACGATTGATAACGGGCATAAGAAACCTGAGAGGACAAATCAGTAAAGAGGCACTTTCTGCCGCCCGGCTTTGCGCGTCAATGGCGGTTTGCCCTAAATCGATATGGCCTGCTGCTGTTGCTGCTGGTTTGCCATCATGTCCTGGGACACTCGGATCGCGTCGTCTGCGGCACGTGGCACGTTAGGAACCAGTCGGACAAGAGCTGTAGTATCCGCATCAAGGCCAGCGGCCAGCCGCACATAATTGGGCGTCGGACACAAATTGACCGAAGGGTCGAACCCGATCCATCCGAGTCCGTCATCCCAGGCTTCCGCCCAGCAATGCAGTCGGGTCGGGGCGCTGACATCGCTTAGCACGTACCCCGTCACGAACCGTGCCGGAACATCCATGCCCCGCAAGGCAGCCACAAACACATGTGCATGATCTTCCGCCGCGATTTCGGGCGTGTCGTCGTCTTCGCCTTCATCGGGTGCATTGGCATCGTGGAGCACCTTCATCAACCAGTGAAACATATCCACGCGGCTGCTCCCGGCCTTTTGCTGCGCCTTGAGACGGTTGATCAGATGCCCATTGGGTCGTGTCTGTGCGGTTGTTCGTTTGAACAGTGCGATATTGGGGTCGGTTTCGAGCTTGCCCAACACCCCATTGCAATCTTTTGTATCGACGATGCCACTGATTGCAATGAACAGAGCCTCGTCATTCTGCGATTGGCTGACCATATGCGCGACATTGCCGAACGCGTCGTCAAAGACCGCTGCGCCGTCCATCCCAGGCATGGAGATCGTCCATTCGACGACCTTTTGCGCTGGCGTGTCGCGGGGCGTTGCCAGTAGGTGCTGCACAGCATGAGATGTTCCTTCCCCGGCGGAAAAGCGGAGTTCATGGCGAACCGAAATGCGCATTAGCTTTTCCTCCTCAGTAGAAATTGTAGCTCTCGGATATCGCATTCGATAGCCGATTGTTGCTGTCCATGAAGGCCACCAGATATTCGTGCAGCCCGCCGGAAAAGACGCTGTCCATTGTGCCGGTTGTCAGCAGTTGTGCCATTTTTATAGCTTCGTCGTGGCAGGCAGATGGCTCGCCGTAAATCTGGTCGAGCATCGCCAGCATCGCACTGACCGACGTCACGCAAAAAGCCAGGGATCGCGGCATTTCCTTGCGGAAAATCAGAAAGTCGGCAATGTTCCAGGCCTTGTACCGGTCGTGATAGATATGCCGGTACGCCCGGTGCGCCGAGGCGGCGCGCAGAATCATCGTCCATTGCTGGATATCGACATCGCTGCCCACCATGCTCGCGCGCGGCAGCAGAACGTAATATTTGACGTCGAGAATCCGTGCGGTGTTATCGGCTCGCTCGATGAAATTTCCCGCCTGCGCAAAGGCAAATCCGTCCGTGCGCATCAATGTGCCCAGCAATGCGCCGCGGAACTGGTTGGAGCTTTGCTTGATCGATTGCAGGAAGCTCGGGAGTTTGTTGCCCATTACATGGCGTGGCTGCACCTGAGAGAATTCCAGCCACGTGCCGTTCAGGCTTTCCCACATGTCGATGGTGATTTCCGTCCGTACCGATTTGGCATTGGTGCGAGCGTTGAAAAGGCTGGATTTCACCGAAGACGGATTATCCATGTCGAACAGCATGAAATGGGCGACATTGGCCACGTCGATCACATCGTGCTTTGCGGCAAAGGCTTCTTCGGCTTCAGCTGCTTGCAGCATCGACAACAGATGCTCGGACTCCTCACCGCGTTCGGTGAGGCTCATGCGGTATCCTACATCGAGCAGACGCGCCATGTTTTCGGCGCGCTCGACATAGCGTGACATCCAGAACAGGTTAGCGGCAGATCGTCCAAGCATCACCTCAATCCTCCAGAACCCAGGTGTCTTTGGTGCCACCTCCCTGGGAGGAGTTGACCACAAGGGAACCAGGTTTCAGAGCCACCCGTGTCAGTCCGCCGGGCGTTATGCGAACCTTGTCGCCCACAAGAACGAACGGCCGCAAATCGACATGCCGGGGGGAAATCCCTTTGTCGGTGAAGGTGGGACAGGTGGAGAGCGCGAGCGTCGGCTGTACGATGTAATTGTCAGGCCGCGCTTTTATCTTGTCGGTAAATTCGGCCCGCATCTTCTTGGTGGAAGCCGGGCCAACCAACATGCCATAGCCGCCCGAGCCATGCACTTCCTTGACCACGAGGTCAGCCAGATTGTCGAGCACATAGGCGCGCTCGTCGTCATTGCTGCAATTGTAGGTCGGTACATTCTTGAGGATGGGCTTTTCGCCCAGATAAAATTCGATGATCTGCGGCACATAGGTATAGACCGCCTTGTCGTCGGCAATCCCCGTTCCCGGCGCGTTGACCAGTGTTACATTGCCTGCGCGATAGGCGTCGAACAGTCCGGGCACGCCCAGCATTGAGTCCGGTTTGAAGGTCAGTGGATCCAGATAATCGTCGTCGATCCGGCGATAGATGACGTGCACCCGCTCTGGCCCCAGCGTTGTACGCATATAGACCTTGCCATTCTCGACAAACAGGTCATGGCCCTCGCACAGCGTCGCGCCCATTTGGTCGGCAAGGAAGGAATGCTCGAAATAGGCTGAATTATAAATGCCCGGCGTCAGCACGACGATGTTGGGCGCCCCATCGCATGTATCGGGCGAAACGCTTTCCAGTGTCCGGCGCAGGTTTTCCGGGTAGTTTTCGACCGGCGCCACCTTGAGCTTGTGGAATAGATCCGGCACAAGGTGCATCATCGCTTCCCGGTCTTCGAGCATATAGGAAACACCCGAAGGCGTGCGCAGATTGTCTTCAAGCACATAAAAATCGTCGGGGCCGGTGCGCACCAGATCGACCCCGATAATATGCGAATAGATCCCGCGCGGCGGGGTAAATCCCATCATTTGCGGGCAAAAGGCTTCATTCTGGATGATGAGCTTTTCGGGAATACGCCCCGCGCGGATAATGTCCTGGTTGTGATAAAGATCGTGCAGGAACATGTTGAGCGCCTTGACGCGCTGCTCGATGCCTTTTTCGAGGCGCCGCCATTCGGCTGCGGAAATCACTCTCGGTATCACATCGAAGGGAATCAGGCGTTCGGTAGAGGCATCGTCGCCATAAACGGCAAATGTAATGCCAAGGCGCCTGAAAATCGTTTCAGCATCCGCAGCCAATTGCTTTAGCGCCGATTTGGGCTGAGCCTGAACCCAGTCCGCCAGGATGCGGTAAGGTTCGCGGATCGATCCATCCGCATTGAGCATTTCGTCGAAATATTTCTTTTCGCTCATATGCCTTCTTTTTGAAACCGGCACTTCCCTACGCGCAAACCATTGGTGCATATTTATTGTACGTCGTCCAGCGGTCTTAAAAAACGTTTTGGGCCGATACACGGACTATGCCGATCAGGGGAGTGAGACCAATTTCCAATTCAGTTCTGATTACACACCAGCTCTATTCCACCTGTATGGAGGCGCTTGAAGCGCGTTTCGACACCTGCCGACTGTACGAAGCAGATGATCGTGATGCCTTTCTGGCAGAAAAGGGAGCAGGGATTCGCGCCATCGCAGGCAGCAACGTAAATGCGGCAATGATGGACAAGATGCCCAATCTCGAACTGATCGCCAACTTCGGGGTCGGTTATGATTCTGTTGACGTCGAGGCAGCAAAAGCACGCGGCATTCGCGTTACCAATACCCCGGACGTGCTCAACGATGCAGTGGCCGAACTTGCTATCGGGCTCATGGTGGCAATGGCTCGCAAGATTCCCCAAACCGATCGTTTTGTGCGGGAAGGCAAATGGCTCGATGGTGCCTATCCGCTGACTTGGGAACTCAATGGCAAGACACTAGGTATTCTGGGGCTTGGTCGCATCGGCAAGGAAATCGCCGTGCGTGCCCAGGCCATGAAAATGCGAGTCGTCTATCATGGCCGGAACAAGCAGGATAACCAGCCCTTCATTTATTACGACGATCTCACGGACATGGCCCGCGATGCCGATTGGCTCATGGTTATCGCACCCGGCGGCGCACAAACCCGCAATATCGTATCAAGACAGGTGCTCGAAGCGCTTGGGCCGCAGGGCGCAGTTGTCAATCTGGCGCGCGGCACACTGATCGATGAAGTCGCCATGCTTGAACTCCTGGAATCCGGCGAACTCGGTGGCGCCGCGCTCGATGTCTTTGCGCAAGAGCCCAAAATGGACTCGCGCTTTTTCGCGCTCGATAATGTGGTTCTCTCGCCCCATCAGGGCAGCGCGACCGACCAGACCCGTCACCAGATGGGTATGCTTGTGGTGAAGAACATTGAAGCCCATTTCGCAGGCAAGTTGTTGCTGACGCCGGTTGTTTGAGCCACGTCCATGACCGGAGATTTTACACCCGCCGATAGGCTCGAGATCGACTTTATCGGAGGCGCGGTCGGGTATCGTCGAATGCAGGGGCATGGGCGCTCGCAGCCCTTGCCCAAGGCCGTTGGCATGGCAAAAGGACATCTGCCGCAGGTGGTCGATGCTACGGCGGGCATGGGGCGCGATAGTTTCGTCCTGGCCACGCTTGGCGCGCAGGTCACAATGATAGAGCGCAATCGGGCTGTTTATGCGGCGCTGGAAGAGGCGATTACCCGCGCACGCGACCACAACGCAGAACTGGCCTCAATCGTTAGCCGGATGACGCTACTTTATGGCGATGCAAAAGACCTCTTACCCGAACTTGCGCCCGAGGTCGTGCTTGTCGATCCCATGCACCCGGATCGCACCAAGTCCGCTTTGGTGAAAAAGGAAATGCGCATCATGCGCGATACAGTCGGCGCCGACACCGATTCTGCCGCATTGATGCAGGTCGCATTCGCCTCGGCCACAGAGAGGGTGGTGTTGAAATGGCCCTTACGCGCCGCTTCCATCGAGGGTATCCGCAACCCCTCCTATCAGATCATGGGCAAGACCATCCGCTATGACGTGTTTGTGATCGGCTGACCGGGTGGAATCCTCTGACATTACAGCATTGTAATTTGTCTGCACGGGCCGATGGCCATCATGGGTTAAGGCGTTCAAACTTGAAACGGAGCCAATCCAGAAATGTCCAATACCCTTCAAACCAACAAGCCACGCCTCATCATCGCCCCGCTCGCAAAAGTCTATGATCTTGGCACTCCGATTGCCGAAACCGTCCTGCGTGTCCTTGCCGGTATGGCGCTCATGGTTCATGGCTGGCCCAAGATCCAGAACCCATTTGGGATGGCGGGAATGGTTGAAGGTCTCGGCTTTGTTCCGGGCATTTTCTGGTCTCCGGCCCTCGCTGTCACCGAGTTCTTTGGCGGCCTTTTGCTTGTCCTTGGGCTTTTGACACGCCCTGCAGCCTTTGCGACGATGGTTGTGTTGCTCGTTACCGTCTATGCGCATTGGATTGCGATGGGGCAGGGCTATTCCGGCGCCGAACTGTCGATCCTCTGGTCAGCCATCTTGTTGTTTTTCGCGATGCGCGGTGCCAACCGGTTTTCGGTTGATGCCAAGATCGGCCGCCAGTTCTGATCTTTAACAGCCCTTGGTCCGGGGATCGGTGCGGGAAATCTTTAGCTTTGCTGCGACTGCTCATTGAAAACGCGCCGCACACGTCTATAAAGGCATCGCGCACGCTAACGCTTCCCAGGACCGAGGAAACCTGATGTTTGAATCCCTTACGCCCGCCCCGCAGGACAAGATTTTCGCGCTTATGGCAGCCTATCAGGCCGACAATCGCGATGGAAAAATCGACCTTGGCATTGGCGTTTATAAGGATGACGAGGGCAACACCCCCGTTATGACCGCGGTCAAGAAAGCTGAGGAGCGCCTGCTGGCGACAGCCAAGACCAAATCCTATGTTGGCGTTGCCGGCGACAAGACCTTCAACAAACTGATGATTGATCTCGCGCTCGATGGCGCTGTGCCCGATGACCGCGTGCGCGGCGTTCAGGCCCCGGGCGGAACCGGTGCGCTGTGGATCATTCTCATGCTGATCCAGCGCTCCAACCCTGACGCCAAAATCTGGATCTCGGACCCAAGCTGGCCCAACCATGTGCCGATGGTCGAGCAGGTTGGTATGCCGTCAGCCAGCTACCCCTATTTTGATCCCGAAACCGGCAAGGTCCGGTTTGAGGACATGCTGGCGACCCTTGATGGCTTGGGTAAGAACGACGTCGTTCTCCTGCATGGCTGCTGCCACAATCCTACGGGCGCAAACCTTTCGCCCGAACAATGGGATCGCGTGATTGAGAGCCTTGAGCGCACCGGCGCCTTCCCACTCATTGACATGGCCTATCAGGGCTTTGGCGATGGTCTTGAGGAAGACGCTTATGGAGTGCGTGCGCTTGCCCGCAAGATTCCCGAGTTTGTCGTGGCCACGAGTTGCTCTAAGAATTTCGGCCTTTACCGCGACCGTGCCGGCTGCGCCATCGCCGTTGGCAGGGATGCAAAAGCTGCCGATCTTGCCAATGCGCAAATGATGAGTTGCGTGCGTGCCGCCTATTCACAGCCACCCGCTCATGGCGCCGAGGTGGTGCGCGAAATCCTTTCCGACGACGCCTTGCGTGCCGAATGGAAGAGCGAGCTTGAGGCCATGCGCACCCGCATGGTTGCAAACCGTCTGGCTCTGGCCGAAGCCATCCGTGCCCGTTCCAACAGTTCCGATTTCGATTTTGTCTCCGAGCATCGCGGCATGTTCTCGCTGCTCGGATTGCCGACCGCCACTGTCGACCAACTAAAAGACAAAAACGCCATCTATATGCTCGATGACAGCCGCATCAATATCGCCGGTCTTTCTGGTGAGCGTATCGAGCGGTTGGCTGACGCGATTGTCGCGGCAACCCGTTAATTATCGTCATTTGCGGCATTTCGCCTTGCAGGTATGCCGTTCCATGAATACATCTTGGTCATTAGACTAAAGTATGATCCCGAAAGGGGGAGAGAAATGAAGTTCTTTGTCGATACAGCAGAAGTCAGCGAAATTCGTGAACTGCACGATATTGGCCTGCTCGATGGCGTCACCACGAATCCGTCGCTGATTGCTAAGTCCGGCCGCGACTTCAAGGAAGTCGTCAAGGAAATCTGCGATTTGCTGCCCGGTTTGCCGGTTTCGGCTGAAGTTGCCGCAACAGATTATGATGGCATGATGGCGGAAGCCGATGTGCTCGCCAAAATTGCCGACAATGTCGTGGTTAAGCTGCCGCTGACGCTTGCCGGTCTGAAGGCCTGCAAGGCGCTCACCGGTCGTGGCATAAAGACCAACGTGACCCTGTGCTTCTCTGCCAATCAGGCTCTTTTGGCCGCCAAGGTCGGTGCGACCTACATTTCGCCCTTCATCGGCCGCATCGACGATCTGAACGTTGATGGTATGCAGCTCATTCAGGACATCCGCATCATCTACGACAATTACGGCTTTGAAACCGAAATTCTCGCAGCTTCGATCCGCTCGGCCAACCACGTGTCCGATGCCGCGCTTTCGGGGGCGGATGTGGCCACCATTCCACCGGGCGTTCTCAAGAAGCTGGCGGACCACGTTTTGACTGACAAGGGCCTCGATGCCTTCGTCAAGGATTGGAAGTCCACCGGCCAGTCGATCATCTAAGGCTGGACGCCTTTATGGCAGACACGCAGATTGAACAGACGATCCGCAATGCGCTGGGCGCCATCGAGGTGCCCGGCGGAGCTTCGCTCGCCGAATTTCCCGGCCTTTCCGATATCATCGTCACCAAAAGCGCAATTGCCGTTGCCATCTCGGTTGCTCCGGGCATGGAAGCGGCTTTCGGTCCTGTTCGGTCTGCCGCCGAGGCGGCGGTCGCCAAGGTTGCCGAAGGGCGCAAGGTGATGGTTTCGCTCTCCTCGCAAAAGCCCCCATCCAATGCAGCGCCGCAAGGCGCGTCAAACCGGCCCGGTCCGCCGCCGCGCACGCCGGTCCCTGGCGTAAAGCACATTGTTGCCGTTGGCTCAGGCAAGGGGGGGGTCGGTAAATCAACCTGCGCCGTCAATATCGCGCTGTCATTGGCTTCAACCGGCCTCAAGGTCGGCATTCTGGATGCTGACCTTTACGGCCCTTCACTGCCTAAACTGCTTGGCATCGAAGACAAGCCCGCCATTCGCGATGACGGCATTTTCCGCCCGTTCGAGGTTCACGGCCTCAAGGCCATGTCGATCGGCCCTATGCTTGAAGGCAATCAGGCTGTTGTCTGGCGCGGTCCCATGGCGACCTCCGCCTTGCGACAATTGCTGCGCGAAACCGACTGGGGCGGCATTGATATTCTGGTCGTCGATCTGCCACCTGGCACTGGCGATATACAGATTTCCCTCGTGCAACAGGTTGAACTTGCCGGCGCGATCATCATTTCGACCCCGCAGGACCTCGCCCTGATCGATGCGAAAAAGGCCATCGACATGTTCGCGCGGGTCAAGATTCCCGTCCTGGGCATTGTCGAGAATATGAGCTATTTCATCGCGCCCGATACCGGCAATCGCTATGATATCTTCGGCCACGGCGGCGCGCGGAATGCTGCCGTTGATCTTGGCATCGATTTCCTCGGTGAAATCCCGTTGGTCATGGCCATTCGCGAAGGCTCGGACGCCGGACAACCGGCGGTCATCGCAAGCCCGGAAGGTCCAGAAGCCAAGGCGTTCAAGGCCATCGCCGACCAGATTGCGGCCCGTATCAACGCTCCGCTGGCAAAAACGCTTCCCTGAGCGCCTTACTATGCTAGATGACAAGTGATCAAAACGCTGTTATCTGTAATGTAACCGATTACAAAAATCGTTCAGGGCGGAGAATGATCCATGTTCAGCCATAAGCGCGCCGATTTCGGCGAAGGGTTTGTCTTTGGTGCGGCCACGGCGGCCTACCAGATCGAGGGTGGCCAGACCGATGGCCGCGGTCCTTCCATCTGGGACAGCTTTTCGGCAACGCCCGGCAATGTGCAGGCAGGCGATACCGGCGCTGTTGCATGCGATCACTATCGCCTCTGGCCTCAAGACCTCGATTTGCTCGCCGATGCGGGTTTTGATGCTTATCGTTTTTCGTTTTCATGGCCGCGGCTCATTCCCGAGGGAACGGGCACCATCAACGATAAGGGCATCGACTTTTACGACCGCCTGATCGACGGCATGCTGGAGCGAAATCTCAAGCCCTTTGCAACGCTCTATCACTGGGACTTGCCCAGCGCGCTGCAGGACAAAGGGGGCTGGCTTAATCGCGACATAGCCAACTGGTTTGCGGACTACGCGGTGCTTGTCGCCCAGAAATTCGGCGACCGGCTTGCCACGACCGCCACCATCAACGAGCCGTGGTGCGTTGCATTCCTTAGCCACATGCTGGGGGCTCATGCGCCGGGTTATCGCGATTTGCGCGCGGCGGCCCGTGCTTCCCATCATGTGCTTTATGCCCACGGGAGCGCTATAAACGCCATGCGGTCGGAGGGTATGAAGAACCTCGGTTTGGTTCTCAATTTTGAAGTGGCGCAGAGTGCTAGCGCTGACCCCGACGATATGACGGCGGCCTTGCTCTGGGACGGCATATTCAATCGCTGGTATCTCGATGGGCTGTTCAAGGGCGCATATCCTACTGACGTTCTGGAACAGTTCGGCGAGCATATGCCTGCGCACTATCTTGCCGACATGGCGACGGTTACGGCGCCAATCGATTGGCTCGGCGTCAACTACTACACACGGGGCCTTTACGCCCATGATCCGGCAAGGACGGTCTTTCCGCTGCGCAAGGTCGATGGTCCGCTTGAAAAGACCGACATCGGATGGGAAATTTTCCCCCAGGGGCTGGAAGATATTCTCACCCGAATTTCCACCGATTACACCACCATCCCGCTTTACGTGACCGAAAACGGCATGGCCGAAGTGGAGGGCGTCGATGATCCCCGCCGTGTGGCCTATTATGATTCGCATCTGGCCTCGGTTCGGGGCGCGCAAAATCGTGGTGCCAATGTGAAAGGCTATTTCGGGTGGTCCCTGCTCGACAATTACGAATGGGCCGAAGGATATTCAAAGCGGTTTGGATTGGTGCATGTAGATTACCAGACCCAGCAGCGCACGCCAAAGCAAAGCTATCGCGCATTTCAGGCCATGCTGGCTGGAAACAATATTCCGACCGATCGTGCCGGTTATGCTGAGATGGCCTGATTTCCTGATCCGTAATTGACATCGGACCTGCGCGAGACGGCTTGGCAATCATCGCAGATTGTGCAAATTTGACTCACCGTAAAATGCCGCCATATCTGACTTAAAGGACGGCTAAAACGTTTTGGAAGCCAAAACGTTTTGGTAAGGCGGCAACGGAAACTCGATGCAACCTAAGCATCGCAATGTGCTATGGGAGGACTACATGCACAAATCTCTAATGGCCGGTCTCTCGGCCACAGCTCTGCTGCTCGCATCGGCATCGGCTGCCTCGGCCGCTACGATGGAAGATATCGAAGCAATGGACCTTTCTGGCCAGACGCTTTCGATTTTTGGCCCTTGGCTCACAGTCGACCAGGAGCATTTTGAAGCCGTTATCGCGCCGTTCGTCGAAGCCACGGGGGCAAATGTCGAATATTCAGGTTCGGACAGCTTCGAGCAGCAAATCGTTATCGACACGCAGGCAGGTTCGGCACCCAATATTGCGATCTTCCCGCAGCCGGGACTCGCCGCAGACCTCGCGTCGCGCGGTCTTCTGACCCCGCTGGCCGAAGGCACCGAGCAATGGCTTCTGGACAATTATGCCGCCGGACAATCGTGGGTCGATCTTGGCACCTATGCCAATGCCGCTGGAGAAGAAGAGCTTTATGGCTTCTTTTATAAAGTCGATGTGAAGTCCCTTGTCTGGTACGTACCCGACAACTTCGCCGATGCCGGATACGACGTTCCTGAAACCATGGAAGAATTGCTTGAGCTTTCCGAGCAGATCATAGCCGATGGCGGTACGCCATGGTGCGTTGGCCTGGGTTCGGGTGCGGCCACTGGTTGGCCGGCTACCGACTGGGTTGAAGATCTGATGCTACGGCTGCACGAGCCGGACGTTTACGACGGCTGGGTCTCGAACGAAATTCCGTTTAACGATCCGCGTATTGTCGAAGCGATCGAGTTGTTCGGCACCTTCGTGCAGGACGATTGGGTCGATGGTGGCGCCGCCGCAGCGGCTTCAACCGACTTCCGCGACAGCCCAGGCGGTTTGTTCGCGGTGCCCCCGCGTTGCTACATGCACAAGCAGGCTTCGTTCATTCCGTCCTTCTTCCCAGAAGGCACCGAGATGGGCGCAGATGTCGATTTCTTCTATTTCCCGGCATTTGAAGAAAAAGATCTCGGTCAGCCTGTGATGGGCGCTGGAACGCTGTTTGCGATCACGAACGAGAATGAAGCCGCCCACGCATTCATTGAGTACCTCAAGACAGTTGAGGCCAATGAAATCTGGATGGCTCGTGAAGGCTTCCTGACACCGCATACAGGCGTCGATCTCGACGCTTATTCGAGTGCCGCCAACCGCGGCCAGGGTGAAATCCTTGTCAATGCCGACACTTTCCGCTTCGATGCGTCCGACCTGATGCCCGGAGCCGTTGGTGCCGGTTCGTTCTGGACTGGCATGGTGAACTTCGTGGGTGGCGAGTCTGCCCAGTCGGTTGCCGATGCGATCCAGACCAGCTGGGATGCACTGAACTGATCCGACGCGACCTTAACCGCTTTGATCCCGGCGTCACTGGCGCCGGGGTCGAAAAAAGGTAAATATTGGTGCGTGGCCCAAGAGCGATTTGCTCTTTCCTGGTACGGACGCGCAACAAACAATAATAATTGGGTCAGTTGGCCTCGGGGAGGGATGACCATGTGGATGCAGATTGCAGGTGCGCTCGCAACCGTTGTTATCGGCGTTGCAGCGTGCATTTTGTATTTTTGGGGCGCAAATTGGTTTCTTGATAAAATGCTGAGCCCTCGCGGCGCAGGCGATGGTGTCGCGACAGCGCATCAGGACCGGTTGCGGACGCGCATAAGGCCCTGGGTATTTCTGTTCCCGGCGCTTTTCTTTTTGACCATATATCTTATTTACCCGGTCATCGAGACTTTCCGCTTGACGTTCTTTGATCGCAACGGCGTCAATTTCCTCGGGTTTTCCAACTACATCTGGGCATTTAACGACGCGGGATTCCGCAATTCAATCTTCAATAACCTCATGTGGCTTGTGATCGTGCCCACTATGTCGACGGCTTTCGGGCTGATCGTTGCGGTGCTGGCCGACAGGATCTGGTGGGGCAATATCGCCAAGTCGCTGATCTTCATGCCCATGGCGATCTCCTTTGTTGGCGCTTCCGTCATCTGGAAATTCGTTTATGATTTCCGCGGCCCGGCCGCCGAGCAGATTGGTATCCTCAATGCTATTGTTCAGGCATTAGGTGGTACGCCGCAGGCTTGGCTTACCATCCCGATCTGGAACTCAATCCTTTTGATGGTCATCCTGATCTGGATTCAGACCGGCTTTGCCATGGTCATCCTTTCGGCGGCACTGCGCGGAATTCCCGAAGAAACGCTTGAAGCGGCACGCATTGATGGCGCCAGCGACATTCGCATTTTCTTTGACATCATGATCCCGCAGATTTTCCCGACCATTCTCGTGGTCTGGACCACCATTACCATCGTCGTTCTGAAGGTTTTCGACATCGTTCTTGCCATGACCAACGGGCAATGGGGAACGCAGGTCCTGGCGAACCTGATGTTTGACTGGATGTTCCGCGGCGGCGGCGATTTCGGGCGCGGCTCGACCATCGCCATCTGCATCATGATTGCGGTTATCCCGATCATGATCTGGAATATCCGCCAGGCCAACAGAGAAGAGGGGACACGCTGATGGCGACGATTAGCACTCCACAGTCCACAGTCGAGGCAACCGCGGCGCGTCCGGCTCCCTCTTGGTTGGCAAAGATCAGCGTTGGCAAGGTAGCGGCCCAGTTGGCGCTGCTTTTGCTGGTTGTCATCTGGACCGTGCCGACTGCCGGACTTCTGATTTCTTCCGTTCGTGATAAAAGCCAGCTCACCATCTCGGGCTGGTGGACAGCGCTCACCATGTCGCAAGGCTCTGGTGCGTCGACGCTTCCAACCTCCGCCGAGCAGGTGGCAGAGGGTGGTGTTTATGTGCTGCGTGGCAGCGTCTTCCCGGAAGGTGATAACCGTACCATCATTCGCTTTGGCACTTCCATCAACAATCCCTCCGCTGCCGATGCCGGAGAAACGCTGGATATGAATGTCGGCGGGTCGATCACCCTGGAATCCGATGGCAGTTTTGAATGGGTTTCGCAAACCCCGTTCGAGCATGACCGCGCGCGGCTCTTTTATATTGCCGGGATCCCGCCGACCTTCACGATGGAAAACTATTACGAAGTTTTAACATCGTCGGGCATCGGGCGCAGTTTCATCAACTCCTTTACGGTGACGATTCCAGCTACCGTCATTCCGATATTGATTGCCGCCTTCGCTGCATATGCGCTGGCCTGGATGAGCTTCCCGTTCCGAGGGCTTTTGGTTGCGCTGGTCGTCGGCTTGCTGGTTGTGCCGCTGCAGATGTCACTCATCCCGCTTCTGCGCATGTATAACGGCATTGCCAATGTGACCGGCGGTTCGTCGAAGACCTATCTCGGCATTTGGCTCGCCCATACCGGCTTTGGTTTGCCGCTGGCGATCTATCTCCTGCGCAACTATATGGCCGGGCTACCCAAGGAGATCATGGAAAGCGCGCGCATGGATGGCGCCTCGCACTTCCAGATTTTCACCACGATGGTGCTGCCGCTGAGTTTCCCGGCCTTGGCGTCCTTTGCCATTTTCCAGTTCCTCTGGGTCTGGAACGATCTTCTGGTTGCAACGGTGTTCCTTGAAAACCGCGAGTCCCAGATCGTGCTTACCGCCCGTTTACGTGAACTGCTTGGGTCGCGTGGCGATAACTGGGAAATTCTCACCGCCGGGGCGTTTGTGTCGATCATCGTACCGCTGATCGTATTCTTCTCGCTCCAGCGCTACTTCGTTCGCGGCCTGTTGGCCGGATCGGTCAAAGGCGGTTGATCGTCGGCCTATCGCGACAAAAAAAGGGCCGTCCCAGAGACGGCCCTTTTTCATTTAACAATTGCATCCGCTTACACAAACAGCACATCGCCCTTTATGCTTTCGCCGCTGACGCCGGTGCCAAGATCGAACAAGGAAGGGATCAACGTCCCACTCACCGTGCCGCGCTCGCACTGGCGGATTACCTCGGCCACCATCGCCTGGCCGGCGGCCCGCAACGAGGATCGCACAAGCGTTATATTGCCTTCCAGCGGCGCGAGGTTGAGGTAGCGCAACTCGTCGTTCATCGATGCAATCAGCGCATCCGTGCCAGGCTTCCTGCCAGCGCGCGTGATTGCGGAGATGCCTTCCACTGCCATCAATGCCGACGAATAGAGAAAGGCGGTAATATCGCGATCGGCCAGTGCCAGTTCTGTAAGCTGAAAGCCTGCTTCTCCCATCGGGTGCGTGCCTTCGAGCGTCAGCACTGTTTCCGGTGGCAACCCCATATCGGCTACCGCATCTTCAACGGCTCGCCGCCGTGTCGAGGCATATAGAAACCGCTCGTCGCCATTGATGAAAGCGAATTTCCTGTGCCCGTTCTCAATCACGAGCTTGGCCAGCGCGTAGAAATTTCCGTAATTGTCCACATCTACCCAGCCATATCGATCGCTTCGCTCTTCGCGTCCATGCACGACAAACGGCACCCCCGCATCGAGCAAAAAGGTGATGCGCGGATCGTTGGGGCGGGGCAGGTCGACAATAAACCCATCCACGCTGCCGTCATGCACATAGCGCTCGTAGGTTGTCATCTGGCGTTCGGAAATTTCGCTGGAAAGCACGATGTCGTAATGGCTTTGCTGCGCTTCGCGCAAAACGCCCGCCATCACCTCGACGAAATGGGGATCGGTGAATTTGCTTTCATCGTCAGATTGCACCCAGGCAATCGAATGGCTGCGTTGGGTCACGAGCCGCTGCGCATTGCGATTGGGCGTATAGCCCATTTTGCGTGCGGCTGCGACGACCTTCTTGCGGGTTTCCTCGCCCACATCTGTATAGCCGTTGAGCGCCCGCGAGATGGTGGTTATCGAAAGCTCCATTTCGGCGGCAAGGTCCTTGATCGTGACCTTGCGCCCGCCGCTCATCAGGCGCTTTTTACCGCGGGGTAAAGGGCCGCTCATCGACCGAGGACCTCGCAACACAAGGCAGCGGTGCTCCGCCGGCAAAACGCACCGGTTCGTTCCGTCTTACCCCCGTTTATATACATGGTTCTCCTCTCCTGCAGGCTGCCTGCTATGCGGTTATTTTCCGGCACACCCACATTGGCTTTATAACGATATGTTCATCATCTGACCATTGCAGAGCGCTGTTGACGACAGGCGGCTTTGCCGCGTAAACAATCGATGTCCAAAACGTTTTGGAAAGAGCCGAAAAATTGGGCGACCTGTCGTGCTTGCCGTTAAGAAAATCGGATGAAACCGGTTTGATAATTGATTGGCAGGGGTTGGGCAGCAAGTGCGTCGGTTTCGGAATTCTCGGAACGGATATGCACAGGCTTACGCCTTGCGCAGAGGGCAAGGTTTATTTCCCAGGGGGAGTTTGCGTGGCATGAGCCATTTCACGCCCGAATCGATGCAGGTGCTGCATCCGGCTGACACATCTCCGGTGGACCGCGACTGGTGGCGCGGCGCCGTTATCTATCAAATTTATCCCCGCTCGTTTCAGGACCAGAATGGCGACGGTATCGGCGATCTGGTCGGCATCACCTCGCGGCTGGAATATGTTGCCGACCTTGGCGTCGACGCAATCTGGCTCTCACCGGTCTTTACCTCGCCAATGAAGGATTTCGGCTACGATGTGTCGAACTATCGCGACATCGACCCAACCTTCGGTACGCTGGAAGATTTCGACCGGCTTGTGGAGAAGGCCCATTCGCTGGGCCTCAAGGTCATTATCGATCAGGTGGTTTCCCATTCCTCCGATCGCCACCCCTGGTTTGCCGAAAGCCGCAATTCGCGCACCAATGAAAAAGCGGACTGGTATGTCTGGGCCGATCCCAAGCCTGATGGCTCGCCGCCCAATAACTGGTTGTCGATTTTCGGCGGCTCGGCCTGGCAATGGGATGGTCGCCGTATGCAGTATTACCTGCATAACTTCCTGACATCGCAGCCCGATCTCAATTTCCACAATCCCGCCGTGCAGGATGCTGTCTTGAGCGAAATGCGTTTCTGGCTGGAGCGCGGCGTAAACGGTTTCCGGCTCGATACTGTCAACTTCTATTTCCACGGGCAAGCGCTGCAAGACAACCCGCCCATACGTCCGGAGGATTACAATGCCAGCACTGCACCGGCTGTGAACCCATACAACCTCCAGGATCACGTCTACGACAAGAGCCAGCCTGAAAACATCGCGTTCCTCAAGCGCTTGAGGGCATTACTGGACGAGTACCCCGGCTCCACCACCGTTGGCGAGATCGGCGATGCGCAGCGCCAACTCGAACTCATGGCCCAATACACGTCTGGCGATGACATGCTGCACATGTGCTATACGTTCGACTTTCTTGGTGGCGAGTTTTCGGCAAGTCACTTTGCCAAGGCAATTGAGGACGCCGAGGAAAAAGCACCCGATGGTTGGCTGTGCCTGGCATTTTCCAACCACGATGTCATCCGCCACGTCAGCCGCTGGGCGCCGCATGGCCACGAGGATCGCTTTACGCGCCTTGCGGCACTGATGCTTCTCACCATGCGCGGTTCGGTTTGCCTCTATCAGGGTGAAGAGCTTGGCCTGACCGAAGCCGAACTTGCCTTTGAGGATCTTGTCGACCCCTACGGCATTGAATTCTGGCCTGAGTTTAAGGGCCGTGACGGATGCCGCACACCTATGGTCTGGCATGCCCATGTCCATCAGGGCGGCTTTTCAACCGCCAATCGCACTTGGCTTCCAGTGCCAGCACATCACCTGCACTACGCTGTCGATCAGCAGGAAAACGTCGCTAATTCCACGTTGGAGTTTTATCGGGCGATGATCCGGTATCGCAAGGAACATGCAGTTCTTGCCCATGGCGGCGTTAAACTGCTTAAGGGCGCGCCGGAGAACGTGCTGGCTTTCATCCGTCACGATGAAAATGAAGCCCTGCTCTGCGTTTTCAACATGAACGCGGAGGCGATCGGGCTTTCGCCTTTCTGGGATTTTGACTTCGAGGATGCCGGCGCACCCGGTTCCGATGCGATAGTGAGTGAGGGCCAATTGAGCTTTGGCCCGTTTGGAGCCTATATTGGGCGAGTAAAACAGGGCTAAGCGAACAAGGGCCCGCTGGGAGGAACAATGTCTGACCTCAAGATCACCAATCTTTACAAGCGCTACGGAAATGTCGAAGTCCTCAAGGACATCAATCTCGACATCAACTCCGGTGAATTTATTGTCTTTGTCGGCCCGTCGGGCTGCGGCAAGTCAACGCTGTTGCGAACCATATCTGGTCTTGAGGAGATTTCCAGCGGTGCCCTTGAAATCGGTGGTCGGCTGGTCAACGACGTTGCGCCATCCAAGCGCGGCATAGCTATGGTGTTCCAGTCTTATGCGCTTTATCCGCATATGACCGTTTTCGATAACATGGCCTATTCGCTCAAGCTGCAGCGTATTTCAAAGGCGGAGATCAAGAAAAAGGTCGAAGCGGCTGCCGATATGCTTCAGCTTGGCCCTTATCTTGAGCGTTTGCCCAAGGCACTTTCCGGTGGGCAGCGTCAGCGTGTTGCCATCGGCCGCGCCATCGTTCGCAATCCGCAGGTGTTCCTGTTCGACGAACCGCTTTCCAACCTTGATGCTGCGCTGCGTGTTGCGACCCGTATGGAGATTGCCAAACTCAAGGAATCGCTGCCCGATACGACCATGATCTACGTGACCCACGATCAGGTCGAAGCCATGACCCTGGCCGATCGGATCGTCGTTCTCAAGGACGGTGTGGTCATGCAGGTCGGCACGCCGATGGAGCTTTACGATACGCCCCAGTCGCTGTTCGTCGCCGGGTTCATCGGTAGCCCGAAAATGAACTTCATGACCGGTAAACATGCCGAGTCCTATAAGGCGCATACGGTTGGCGTGCGCCCCGAACACATGAAAATCACGCCCAATGGTTCGGGCGTATGGTCAGGCAAGGTCATCTATTCGGAAAACCTCGGGTCTGACAGTTACATCTATGTAGATATCGGCGAGGAGGAAGCCGTCATTGTTCGTCAGGACGGCAAGACGCCATACCATGCTGGCGATACGATCAGCTTTGCGCCCGAGGCTGACCTTTACCACCGCTTCGACGAAACCGGCAGCCCAATCACAACCGGCGTCGTCACCCCGGTGAAAGCGGCTTCGATAAGATCTGCCAACCCCGCAAATTCGGCGAAGGGTGGCGCGCCAGATGCAGGCGTCGTGGGATCGGCAGGTGCGGTTGCCATGCCGGCATCGAAAACATCGGCCAAAAAGCCCGCCGCCAAAGTCGCGTCCCCCAAGGCTGGTACAGTAAAAACGGCTGCTGCACGCAAAGCGCCGGCGCGCAAGGCTCCGGCAAAGCCCAAGGCATAAGTCGAACAGCTTTCTCAGCATTGCAAAAGGCCTCGCTTCGCGGGGCCTTTTTTGCATCAGGACTATGGGCGCCGAAAAACTGACTGGAATAATCAGTTTCAAACTTGACTTGTACCGTCACCTTTCCTAGAACGCCGCTTGTCTGAATACGTTCAGGCATCAGGGCAGGGGATCGCAAGGCCTGCAATCTCCAAGTATCGGGCGGACTTTGACCCGCTCGCAGACATAAGGGACTGTCATGAACAAGATTTTACTCGCATCAGTTGCGACGCTTTCGCTGATGGCGCCAATTACCGCAGTGTCCGCACAGGAGTTGACCGTTTACTCGGGGCGCGGTGAAGCGCTGGTGGGGTCGATTATCACACAGTTTGAGCGCGATACCGGTGTCACGGTAAATGTCCGCTACGGTGGTACGTCCGAGCTTGCAACCCTGTTGCTCGAAGAGGGCGATCAGACGCCTGCCGATCTGTTCTGGGCGCAGGACGGTGGCGCGTTGGGCGCTCTGGCGCCGGTCTTTGCTGAATTGCCAGCCGAAATCAACGAGGGCGTTGCTGCCCCGTTCCGCAATCCGGCCAATAAATGGGCCCCCACTTCGGGCCGCTCGCGCGTACTGGTTTATTCTACCGAACGCGTATCCGACGATGAATTTCCTGCGTCGGTTTTTGACCTTACCGATGAGCAGTATCGTGGCCGGGTTGCATGGGCGCCGACCAATGGTTCGTTCCAGGCTTTTGTCACTGCCTTCCGTGTCGTCGAAGGCGATGAGGCTGCCAAGGCATGGCTCGAAGGCATGATTGCCAACGACGCTCAGGTCTATCCCAACAACAACAGTCAGATCGTTGCTGTTGCCGATGGTGAAGTCGATTTTGGCCTGATCAACAATTACTATCTGGCCAACCACCTGCGCAACAATGCTAATTTGCCTGTCTCGCAGACTCATTTCGAGGCCGGCGATATCGGCAACATGCTCAACGTGGCCGGTGCCGGTGTTGTCGCTGCCAGCGACAATCAGGAGCTTGCGCTCCAGTTTATCGAATATCTGCTGTCGGTTCCCGCTCAGCAGTACATCACGACTCAGGGTAACGAGTATCCCGTGATCCCCGGTGTCATCGAAAATCCGACACTGGAACCTTATGCCAAGCTGCTGGAAATCAGTCCTGCGGTTGACATCGATGAGATTTCTGATCTTGAAGGAACACTTGCTCTCCTGCGTGAAGTTGGTCTGATCTGACAAGTCCGTTTCTAGCGCAAAGGGCGGCGCAAAAGCGCCGCCCACCGATCTACTTGCTCGTGCCTGCGGTTCTTGTGGGCGCAAGTATGTGTGTGCCGCTCGTCTATCTGGTCCTGCGTGCTTTCGAGGCAGATCCGGAAACGCTCGTTCAAGTCGTTTTCCGCCTGCGCAATCTCTATCTTTTGGGCAATACGCTTGCGCTGACATTCTCTGTCATCGTCGCGACCACATTGATAGCTCTGCCGCTGGCCTGGCTGGTGGTACGTTCCGATCTCAAATACAAGACACTGTTGGCGTTCCTTGGCGTCATGCCGCTTGCCGTGCCGGGCTATGTCATGGCCTACGCGCTTATCGGTCTGTCCGGGTTCTCCGGTTTTGCCAATACGATTTTCGGCGTTCGCCTGCCGCGTCCAGAGGGGCTGTGGGGCGCAACTCTGGCGCTGTCGCTCTATACGTTCCCTTATCTGTTTCTCAATCTGCGTTCGGCCCTGATGGGCCTTGATCCCGGATTAGAAGAAAGCGCACGCAGTCTTGGCCGCACACGGCTTAACAGCTTTTTCACCGTGACTTTGCCCCATCTCTGGCCCGCGTTGGCGGCGGGCTGGCTGGTGATCGGACTTTATGTCTTGGGTGATTTCGGCGTCATCGCGCTTATGCGTTATGAAGTGTTCAGCTATGCCATCTACACACAATACGCGGCTGCTTTCGACCGCATTTATACAGCTTGGCTGGCCTTGATGCTGGTGGGGGTCACTGTCAGTTTCATTGTCATTGAAAGCTGGATCGCGCGCCGCCGCCGCTATGCGCGGGTGGGCACCGGGGTCGCCCGGCAGGCTGCACCCGTGTCCTTGGGGGCGTGGCGTCCCTTGGCTTGGCTTTTCCTGACGTTGGTCTATGGCGCCTCGCTTGGACTGCCGGCCATGATCTTGGCATTCTGGCTCAATATCGCTCCAATCGCCTTCGACTACGCGACGCTCTGGCAGGTGTTTTTGCGCTCGGCGCTGGCTGCGGCGCCTGCCGCCATTCTGGCTGCGGCGTTGGCCCTTCCCATAGTTTATCTGACAGTACGGTATCCTTCGCGTCTTGCCTGGGTCATGGATCGCTTGGTCTATCTCGGTTATGCGATTCCCCCGCTTGCCTTTGCACTGGCCATGGTGTTTCTCGCGCTCAATGTCATGCCATGGGCGTATCAGACTCTCGGTTTGCTCATTGTTGCCTATACCCTGGGCTTTCTTGCGCTCACGGTCGGCCCTATCCGCTCCGCGCTTCTGCAGATGGGAACGCGAACCGAAGAGGCTGCACGCTCGGTGGGGTATAATCGTGTGCAAGCGTTCTTTGCCGTCTCCCTGCCTGGCCTGCGCCGTCCGATCATTGCCGGTGCGCTGCTTGTATTCATCATGGTGGTCAAGGAGCTGCCCATCACGTTCTTGTTGGCACCCACTGGCTATACTACCCTTGCAACGCGGGTCTTTGCGCATACATCGGAAGGCATGCTCTATGAGGCCGCTCCCTATGCGGCGCTGATCGTGATCTTTTCTAGCCTTTTTGTTGGCCTCATCATGCGTTACGAAGGTAAACGATGAACTTGCAGAACCATAAGTCGTTGAAGTCGGAAACCGCGATGCTCGCCTTGAATGGTCTGGGTAAAACCTTTGTCGGTTCGGTCCAGCCTGTTGTCCAAGATGTCGCGTTCTCTGTCGAGCCGGGTGAAATCTTCGCGCTGATCGGCCCGTCGGGCTGCGGAAAGTCGACGACCTTGCGCATGATTGCGGGTTTTGAAACACCCGACAATGGCACCATCGTGCTCGAAGGGCGCGATATCACAAAGGCCGAGCCGGAAAGGCGCAATATTGGCATCGTCTTTCAGGACTATGCGCTTTTTCCGCATCTGACCGTCCTGGACAACGTTGCATTTGCAATTCGCGATACCGAAAAGAAAATGCGCCGCAAGAAGGCGATCAAGTATCTCGATATGGTCGGCCTGACCGGCTATGGCGACCGCTATCCGGATCAACTCTCGGGCGGACAGCAGCAACGCGTTGCTCTTGCGCGCACCTTCGCGGCCACGCCCAAGCTCATTCTGCTCGATGAACCCTTTTCCAATCTCGACGCCGCTTTGCGTCATTCGACGCGCAGGGAAATCCGTGAGCTGTTGAAGGCCAATGGCGTTGGTGCCATTTTTGTCACCCACGATCAGGAAGAAGCACTTTCATTTGCCGATCGCGTAGCTGTCATGCGGCGTGGCAAAATTGAACAGGTGGGCGCTCCCGAAGAGGTCTATGCGCAGCCCAAAAGCGCATTTGTGGCGCGCTTTCTGGGCCGCACGAACCTGGTTCCCGGCGAAGCTGAGGGCCTTGAGGCGATCACTGCGCTAGGGCGCGTGCCCTTGTCCGAACCAGCGCAAGGCAGCGTGCTTTTGTCCATGCGTCCCGAGCATCTCGTGCTGGAAAACGGTCCCGACAGCAACGCGGTCATTCAGGCCCGCGATTTCAAGGGGCACGACATCACCTATTGGGTGAAGGTCGGCTCTGCCGAATATCAGGTTGATACCGAGTTTCTGTGCCCGTTCCGTCCCGGCTCAAAGGTCAGGGTCGTTCCCCGCGCACCGGCGGTTGTCGTGGAAAGTGACATCTGCGCCGTCGACACGGATGTTTAGGGTCTGAACGCAACACTTGCGTTTTGCGCTGTTTATCCCTGCCTGAGTCAATTGACGTCCACCACCAGCGTTGCGGGGATTGTGAGCGCCATCAGCGTGCCGCTATCGGCAGCAGGGTCGAGGCTCAGAAAACAAGCGTTAACCGCTGCCAGAGAGCGCGTCAGCGTCAGCCCGATAGAGGACACGGCCGGCTGTCGGACGGTCCCGTCCTTGTCCAGACCGTCGCGGAAAACCACGAATTGATCGGCCAGCGCGCCGGGCGTCTTTGCGCTGTCGCGTATATGAATGGTTACGGCGCCATCGGTTTCCCTCTGGGCTGACAGCACCACCTTGGCTCCTTCACCGGCTTGGTTGATGGCGCTGGCCAGCATGTTGAGCACCGCCTGCTGCAGTGTCGGGCGGTCGGCTTTGATGCGGGGCAGACGCTCGGAAATGGCGCTGCGGAGCAAGACGCGCGCGGTCCCTGCGGCACCACGCACCCGGACTAGGCACCCATTAAGCAGATCGAAAAGATCGATATCATCGGGAGAAAGCGTCATCTGCCCTTCGGTCAGCCGAACCAAGTCGTCAAGCTCGTCCGTCAGTGCCGATATGGCCGATCCTGCGACCCGAATGTCGCGTGCATATTCAAGATAGCGGGGGTTGTCGATCGGGCCGAAGGCTTCCGTGGCGATCAATTCGGAAAACCCGGAAATCGTATTGAGCGGGCGGCGCAGTTCCTGGCTGATCCGTGCGAGCGAAACGGTGGGCACCGTACTCGGTTGTGTGGTGGATACCGCTTTCGGAGTGGTCTCGTCGATCACCCCGAAATAGCCAGATGCAATTCCGGCGCGACCCTCTGCAAAAATTGTAACGGTCTGCCCGGCATGACTGCCATCGAGCGCAATTGCCGGGCGTTCGGTCTCGCTGAATTTTGCGCCCTGATCGAAAAACAGGTTTAGCGCCATCCGGTCCTTTGCAGCAACAAGCGCAGTAAGCGGCTGGCCGGCACTGATGCCGACTGGCATCGTGCGCTGGCCCGACAGGACGATCCGGGTCAAAATGCCCTTTGCATCGGCTTCAAAAAACACCTGTCCTGCGGTTCTTGCAGCAAGCGCGGCAAAGCGGCGAACTTCTCCTTCCTTGAGCGGGTCGCTTTGGTCCTGCGCACGCGCCGAAAGCATGAAGGCGGATCGCCCTTGCCAACTTATCGATTGCAGCCGCGCCGTCACCGGCACCTTGGTTCCATCCCGGTGCAAAAGTTGGCTGACAGGCCCCAATGCGTCGTCACCTTCAACCTGCGGGAAAACCGTTGCCAGTCCCAAGGCGCGCAGCGTCGTCGCATTTTCGTAGCCGGTCAGATCCACAAGCGCCCTGTTGGCGAACAGAATGTCCTGGTCGCGGAAAATGAGAATGCCCAGCGGCAAGCGATTGAGCACCAGTGTTTCGTCGCTCAGCGGCACCAGCGATCCACCGCTGTGTACGGGACGTTTGGGCTCTGGAGTGCTGTCTTCGGCAAGGGGCTGGCCGATCCGGTCGGCCAGGATGCGCGATAACTCCTCGAAATTGTAGCGGCTGGACTGTTCGACCGCATAGTCATCGGGGCGTGGGGCGTCCTCGGGCGTCGCATGGTCTTGATTGGCCGTGCTGCTCGTGAGGCCGCGTCCTGTCACCTGCCAAAGTCTGGCACTCCCGGTATATTCATCCGACGCAATATCGGCGGCGAAGGCAGCCTCCTCATCCTCCGGTTCGTCTTCGCCGGGCCAGTCCGAACCGCGTTCGGCGTGCTCACCCTCGATGGCCTCGTCATTGGCTATGGCTGCGTAGTCGCGGGGCGGCACATGCGTGTCCGGTTTGACGGCAGGCTCGAGAAGCCCAACATCATCCGCCTCGGTCAACGGCGCATAAAGATTGGAGCCCTCTGCAAGCCTGTCGATCAGGCTCGAAAGCCCCCGGCTGTCCAGTGCCGACGGCGCCGTAACAGTATGGGTATCCACTGCATCCTCGGCATCTTCGGGTTCAACCGGCTCAACGTCATCGGACACGGCCTGCGCTTCAGCTTCCGTCGCTTGAGGCACAACAGGGCGAGCGGTTGCATCGTCCACTTGCGCAGATTCGATCTTCGCATCCGCCTCTGGGGTCTCGTCGGGTTTCTCCGCTTGGGCTATCGGGTCCAGTTCGAGAATCTTGGGATCGATGGGATCGACACCGACCACCAGCAGATGCGGGCGCTCGCCCCCGAAATCGAGCGGCGTACAGGTGCAGGTCGCCGAAAGCGGCTTTCGCCCGGCCAGAAATTGCACCCGCGAAAGCAGGGGGCGTCCGGTCAGGCCCAGGCGCAATATGCGTGATGCCTGTCCGCGAACCGGCTGGGGGTTATCGGCGCGTTTCAGACCCGATGATTTCAGTTTGGCACCGAACAAAGTTGCTGCGTGATTGTGCCAGACCAGCTTTGTGCCATTGCCGGACCAAAGCCAAGCCGGACGCGGATCGTTTGCGAGGCCCAAAACCCTTTCCGCATCCGCAAAGCTGGTCCAGTCTGCACTCATTACAACTCTTTCGAGGTTCGCCCTTGATCGGGTTTGGCGCATGTCACGCTCCAGATCCCGATCAAGGGCGGACCCTAATGCCCTAATAACAAAAAGTCGTTACCGCCTCACAGGTTCTGGCTTTACGACATTCCCGTTCATCCGATTGCGCCACAACCACCTTTTCAGCGCGATTATGGCCAGCGTCTGGCAATGTGTGCCGAATTGGAACACATTGAGTCAAAAAATTGATCTTTCCTTAAATATCGCGCATGGCCCGCCGGGTCCACGGCCAAGCGCTGCGCGACGGTAATCAATCGCGCGCATGGTTAAGATCGCAAGCGGTCACATAAAATGCGTGTTGATTGCCAAATCTGGTCTTGTCATCGCGGGAAACTCGCCCTATGTTCCGCCGCGTTTCCCGAGGTGGTAATATCCGCCGGGCGCGAAACAAAAAGCGTGCCGCCTTAGCTCAGTTGGTTAGAGCGCCAGAATGTGGATCTGGAGGTCCCCCGTTCAATTCGGGGAGGCGGTACCACTCTCCCCGAATTGATGGTTTCCTACAAAGAAAGCCGCAGGGCTGAAAGCTGGTCTGCGATTTCTTCAAAAACCGAGTTCAGATCGGCCGGATTGTTTGTGAAATAGGCATCTTGAGGGCTGGTGGCGCATCGCGTCATCATATCCCGGTCAGCCTGGGCCGATACCGCAAGACCAATCGAATAGATACGGATACCTGCCGCTTTGGCGTTGGTGCAGGTTTCTTCGAGCCGCCGATCCATTTCCGCCTTCAATTGGGCCTTGTTCCAAAGTCTCTTGCCCAGCCGGATAAAGCCGTCGAGGCGGTCACTGGTATTATCCCTCGAGCGCTGGTTATTGACCGGGTGCCCATAGGCCGAAAACAACCATGACCCGTTAGGGTTGTTGGTGTTGTTAGCGGTGATTTCGTAGGGCGTGTTCTCACCGTCGGTCATCAGGATCATGACCTTCGATATGTCGTCATCGTCATAGTCTGCGGCGGGAAAGGGCTCATGCGGCGAAAGCGTGTGCCAACCCCACATGGCGCCCATATGGATATTGGTGCCGCCCAGGGCCACCATGTCATTGATGCTGTTCAGAATCGGCTGACGAACATTGGTCAAAGGCAGCATTGGCTTGCCGCAATCCACGTTCGGGCCGCGGAAATCTCCGGCATGGTTGAGATTAACCCCGATATATTTGCAGATCCGTTCCTGCCGCGCAAAATCGCCGCTGGCATCGTTGGCCGGATGAGGCGCTTGGCATACACCGCCGGTGTCTCCGACATATTGCAGGTAGGTATTTGTTCCAGAACCGCCCAGACGGTCCGGCAAGTCGGGCGCAAACAAAGGCACGAAAAGCGTTTCCCGCCAGGAAAGAGCGTTGCTGATTGCCGTAACGTCGGAGTCATCAGGCGGAATTGCACCACCGCGGCGAGGAGGAATGTCCATCACGTCCAACGGATGAGGCCGGGCCTCTACACAGCCGCGCCAGCTTTCATTGTTGATTTGATTGTAGAGCCAGACGCGATCGACATGCCTGTCCTGTTCGGCCAGTGGGGTAGTAGGGCTATAGTTTTTCGGCTGCGGCGTACTTGTAGGTATGTAGTTAATCGTCCCCGGATCGAACCGGAAGTTGTCCCCTGACAGTCGCGAGTCGCCGCGGTCCACCCAGAACTCATCGGCATTATGAGCGCCGACATTGACGTGATAGGTGTATGGCACCACCGATATGAACACGTCGTTATGCACGGACTCGCCGTCAAATAGGATATTGACCGCATTGGTCGCTGCTTTCTGGAGATGCTCCATGCGGTTTTGCTGCAGCATGGAACCCGAATTATCCAGCACCATGGCTACTTCGAGCCGCAGCTTCTTGCGTGTCGCCTGCGAGGTGATCGCAGCGGTGAGGTTCTCAACGCCCACCAGCCGCACAAACAGCATCGGCACATCAACCCCGCCCGTCAGCGTCAGCGAACCTGCATCGGTGTCGATAAATGCGTCCTCGACCCATACATTGGCACTGTTATTGCCAGCGCGTTCGCGTACCAGCCGTTCTGCGTCGATCCGAATGTCTTCCCGGGATCGGGTAAAAATCCCCTCTTGCAGAGCGAGCGCCGCGCTGTCCAACGCGATCTGTGCGCGATTGCGCTGCTCCTGCATGCGTGTGTAGTCGACAACGGCCCCGCTCAGAGCCGTCAAAACCACTGCCATTACGCCGAATAAAACTATAAACGCGCCGTCTTCATTACGGGCAAACTGTCTCAGGCAGTCCCTAAGTTTAACCACGCATCCCCCAAATCAAGTTCTGTTAAAACCTGGCAGTCGGCGAAAATACTGACAAAAGATTACCAGATCGCTGAATAATACCCGTAAAACTTGCTGTATTCAGACAACCACAACCTTCGCGCCCAACGGAACGCGCCGATAAAGGTCGATAACGTCCTCATTTGTCATGCGAATACAACCCGATGAAACCGAGCGCCCAATGGTCCACGGCTCGTTGGTGCCATGGATGCGGTAGAGGGTTGAGCCAAGATAGAGTGCCCTTGCGCCCATAGGGTTGTTCGGCCCCCCTTCCATGAATCGTGGCAACCCTGGTTGGCGTGCGTGCATCTCGGCGGGTGGCGTCCAGCTTGGCCATTCCCGCTTCGCCGTGACCCTGTGCGTGCCGGTCCACTCAAAGCCATACCGCGCGACGCCGATCCCGTAGCGCATCGCCCTGCCGCCATTGAGCACGAGATAAAGATAATGCTGGCGCGTATCGACCACCGCCGTTCCCGGCGCGTGATGCGTCCGGTAATTGACCACCTGGCGCAGAAATTTCGGATGCCCCACATACTGGCTCTGATACTGCAACTGGTGCGCAGGCCGCCCTTGCGTCAGTTCCACGCCCGGCGGCGGGCCGAACATGGCATCCATGAACCCCCGGTTTGAATTTGCAGCCGCTGGCATGGCGAGCGTGCAGAGTGCCACAAGCGCAAGTGCAATTCGCATCATCGTGCATCCCCTTTTCGGGTCGTCTCGAAACAATTGTTTCGATATGTGCAGCACGGCTCGCAAATTTTGAGTCAAATGGGATGGTTAAACTTGTGCTCAGGACTATGGTTGCCCAAACACTAAATGCTTCGAGGGAATCATGAGCCAAACCGCCGAACCCATCCGCTGCAACTGGGCGAGCGCCGATCCGCTCTACCAGTCCTATCACGATGATGAATGGGGCTACCCGGTTTCAAACGACACGCGCCTGTTTGAAAAGCTCTGCCTTGAGGGCTTCCAGTCGGGCCTGTCCTGGCTCACCATCCTGAAAAAGCGCGAGAATTTCCGCGCGGCCTTTGCCGGTTTCGACATTGCGAAGGTCGCTGCCTTTGACGAGGCCGATATCGAGCGTCTGCTTGGCGATGCGGGTATCGTGCGTCACCGCGGCAAGATCGTTTCCACCATCAACAATGCCAACCGCACGCTTGAGATCATCGCCGAGTTCGGCTCGCTCGCCGCCTATATCTGGCGGTTCGAGCCCACGCCGGATCAGCGCCCCGATGATTACTCATGGGAGACGTTGCGCAAGATTGCGATTGTTCCGGCGTCGGTCACGCTGTCGAAAGACCTCAAAAAGCGCGGCTTTTCCTTTGTCGGTCCCACAACCTGTTATGCGTTCATGCAGGCCATGGGCATGGTCAATGATCACATCGAGACCTGTCACTGCCGGGCAAGGGCCGAAGCCGAGCGCGCTAAATTCGCACGCCCGGCCTGACCGTCATCTGTACGTCCAGTGTGCCGAACTCGGCGGGTCGGCAATCGGCGGCAGCCCGATGTCGTGTCGCAGCCACTGTGGCAAGTCGGTACTCGATACAACCGTTGTACGCCGCTTTGAGCGCACCAGCGCCACAATGGCACTTTTGAACACCTGCCACCGGCCATGCTCGGCCACCAGCGTATCGACGCAGACCCGCAGAATTGCGGAATCGGAATGGATTTGACGTGTTGTCATAGCTTTGCTTCCAGCCGCCAAAAGGCGCACTGGCTCCATTTTAATGAGAGGGGGGAGTCCGGGCATTAAACGCGCACAAGGACGCGCAAAGGCTCGAACCGGTTTTATGGAAGTGTGGTGAAATGCCGGGCTAAAGCGACCCGGTTTTGGCGCAACTTATGAGCGTTCGCGTATGGACCGATTGAGGCCGAAACGGCGTCGATGCATAAAATGCACGCCGGTGCCTTGCACACCACGGGGTAGCGCGTGAACGATTGCTGTCATGGATACGCCTCCCTGAATCGAACTGGTGCTAAGGACAATCGGTTTTTAAATCACGCATCCGTGACCGCCAAGGGGTAATGTGGCAGCTTGTCGCACTTTGCGTTTGGTGTTGCCCGAAAACAACACACGCCCTTCGCCTTGTCTCATAAGGGCTTATGGGCTAGGAACAGCCGCGTTATTCGCACACGCCTTTCGGGGCAAAAGGAAATCGTCGCCAATGGCAAAAAATTCTGCGCTCATCACGCCGCGCCTGCCGCGCGGCTTTGTCGATTCCGAACCGGCTGAACTGGCTGCCATCGAAGAGATGGTCGCCAAAATCCGCCATGTTTACGAGCGCTATGGCTTCGATCATCTCCAGACCCCGTTCATGGAATATACCGAAACCCTCGGCAAATTCCTGCCCGATACCGACCGCCCCAATGCGGGTGTGTTTTCGGTGCAGGACGATGACGAGCAATGGATGAGCCTGCGCTACGATCTGACCGCGCCGCTCGCCCGCTATTTCGCCCAGAATTATCAGGATTTGCCAAAACCCTTCCGCTCCTATCGGCAGGGCTGGGTGTTCCGTAACGAAAAGCCGGGGCCGGGCCGTTTCCGCCAGTTCATGCAGTTCGATGCTGATACCGTCGGTGCGGCAGGCCCCGAGGCTGATGCCGAAATCTGCATGATGATGGCCGATACGATGGATGCGCTCGGCCTGCAGGGCAAATACGTCGTCCGGGTCAACAACCGCAAGGTGCTCGATGGGGTGATGCAGGCCATCGGCGTCACCGATGAAGCCCAAAAACTAACGGTCCTCCGCGCCATCGACAAGCTCGACAAGTTCGGGCCGGAAGGTGTGCGCCTTTTGCTCGGCGAAGGCCGCAAGGATGAAAGCGGGGACTTTACCGAGGGTGCCAAACTTAATTCCGATCAGTCCGAAGCCATCATTGAAATGATGGAAGCGGCGCGTATCGATGATCTTGTCGATCTGGAAAGCGATGCTGGCCCGGATGGTTTCATTGATGCCGAGTTCAAGTCCCCGGCGCTGTCCCGCTTCAAGATTACGACTGCTTTTGCGCAGGGCTTTGCCGAACTTCAGACCATGGCGGCGCTCTTTGCCTCCGCCCATTATGGCTCAGACCGCATCCGCATCGACCCCTCCGTTGTCCGGGGTCTCGAATATTACACTGGCCCGGTCTTTGAGATCGAACTGACCTTCAAGGTCCAGAACGAGAAGGGACAGGATGTGGTGTTCGGCTCTGTCGGCGGCGGTGGGCGCTATGACGGGCTAGTCTCGCGCTTCCGCAACGAGGAAACCCCGGCGACGGGCTTTTCCATCGGCGTCTCGCGTCTGGCCTCCGCGCTCAAGCTCACCGGCAATCTCGATAGCAAGCCTGTCACTGGCCCGGTGGTTGTCACTGTCATGGAAAAGGATCGCATCGCCGATTATCAGGCGATGGTCGCCGATTTGCGCAATGCGGGCATCCGCGCCGAACTGTTCCTCGGCTCATCCAAACAGATGGGCAAGCAGATGAAATATGCCGACAAACGCAACGCGCCTGCGGTCATCATTCAGGGTTCTGACGAGCGCGAACAGGGCGTCGTCCAGATCAAGGATCTTGCCGAAGGCGCTGAAGCCGCCGCATCGATCACCGACAACGCTGCCTGGAAAACCGAGCGCCCCGGCCAGTATTCGGTCCCGCGCAGCAAGATGGTCGAATTCGTCAAGCAAATCCCGGCCGTTGCCGCATGGATGAAGGCGAACGGGTAATGACCGCTGATACTCGTCGCGAAGCGTTGAAAAACCTCGTCTCCACCGACGGCATCAGCTTTGCTGCGACCCCGATCCTCATTGGGCCCGCGCCTTATTTCGATCTCGCTGGTGAAGAGTTTGGTTCGCGGCTGATCCTCACAATTGGCGCGGATGGTTCGGAATTCTGCCTGCGCCCCGATTTCACGCTACCCATCGCCATTGAGCATTTGAAAAGCGGAGCATCGACGCCGGCAGCCTATGGCTATCTCGGGCCGATTTTCCGCCAGCGCACCGATGGTCCTGCCGAGTTCGACCAGGCCGGGCTTGAACTGCTTGCGTTGCCCGATTCCGATGCGGCGCTGGATCGCGTTATAGGCTTTGCGCGTGCCGCTCTCGATATTTACGGCATTGCCAGCCCCGCCATCCGCGTGGGCAGTATCGATCTCTTCGAGGCTTTTCTGGCGTCCTGCGATATGCCCGATGTCTGGCGCCCGCGCATCAGGGCGCGTTTCGGACATCCGCGCGCCATGACCCGGCTGCTCGATCGGCTTGCCGATCCTCATAAGCCGATGGAAGGACCCAAGGGCATCCCGCAGCAGGGCATTGCCGATTGGGTCAGCGAATTGATGCTGACCAACGGTCTGAGCCTGACCGAAAGCCGTGGCCCTGATGAAATCGCACGGCGCTACCTTGAAAAGCAGGCGCTCGAAGCGGCTCATGTGCCCAGCCACACCATTGATTTGCTGCGTACCTATCTTGCCATTTCAGGCGATACCGACCAGGCGCTTTCCGCGATCGCGGAACTGGCAGAACGGGGTGGCTTCGCTCTGTCCGGGGCCATTGAGGACGCTGCTGCCAGCGTTGCGCAACTGCGCAACAGCGGTCGATTGAGTGGCCTTGTTTTCGATGCCGGGTTCAGTCCGCGCCTTGATTATTACACCGGCATCACCTTTGAGATGACCGGCAAGGATGGCGCCGTGCTGGTTTCGGGCGGTCAGTATGACCGGCTGCTCAAGCGCCTGGGTGCGGAAACCGAAATTCCCGCCGTCGGGTGCGCGGTCTGGGTCGAGCGGCTCGAGGCGTCGTGTGGGGCAGGGGAGGCCGGCCAATGAGTTCCATCATGCTCGCCTTGCCCTCCAAGGGCCGTATGCAGGACGATGCAATGGCGGTCTTTGCCGATGCCGGACTGCCCATCGCCCGGCCCGGAGGCGCACGCTCCTATGTGGGCGAGTTGCACGCCATGCCCGATGTCACGGTGCGGTTTTTGTCGGCCAGTGAAATTGCCCGCGAACTCATTCGCGGCAGCATCGACATCGGTATTACCGGCGAAGACCTTGTGCATGAAAGCGCGGAAACTGGCCCCGATCAGGTGGAGATCGTAAAGCGGCTGGGCTTTGGCCGCGCTGATGTGGTTGTCGCTGTTCCCGACGCGTGGGTTGATGTGACTGCCATGGACGATCTGTCGGACGTTGCCGCCGATTTCCGCGCCCGGCACGGGCGTTGGCTCAAGGTTGCGACCAAATATGTCAATCTGACCCGGCGCCATTTCGCCCGTTTCGGCATTGCCGAATATCGCATTGTCGAAAGCCTCGGCGCCACCGAAGCAGCCCCGGCCTCGGGCGCTGCCGACCTGATCGTTGACATCACTACGACCGGCTCGACATTACAGGCTAATGGCTTGCGTATCCTGGAAGATGGCGTGATGCTCAAGAGCGAGGCTGTGCTGATGGTCGCCCGCAATGCCGATTGGGACACCCACCGCACCGCCATTCTCAACGCACTGTTGAACAAACTCGGCGCGAGCCGCTGACAAGCGACTACCACTTTGCTTGCAACGGGTTTGCAAGAAAGCCGGGCGCCACTGACGCCCGGCTCTTTCAGCAATCTTTGCCCCGCTCCTGCCGTTATCGTCCCCGGGCTTGACCCGGGGATCTCTCTAACAGACTGGCACGGAGTAATTGCTCGCTAATCAGCCCTGCGTAGCCAGCGTTGCTTTAGGCTTGCGGCCATCGACCGAAAACGCACCGGCGCCAAAGGCGATTACATAGAGCATGCCACCGGTGATCGCGAGGTTCTTCAAAAACGCGGTCATTTCCATCTGGTCGGCAAAGTTGTTGTGAAAGATCAACGCTGCAATCAGCGTGAATGCACCCAGCGCCGCAGCGGCCCAGCGGGTCTGGAACCCGACCAGCAAGAACAGCCCGCCGATCACTTCAACCGCAACTGTGGGCCAGAACAGGAAGCCCGGCACGCCAAAGGCTTCCATATAACCGATGGTGCCTTCCGGGGCGGGAATCTTGCCCAGACCGGCCAGAATGAAGATCAGGGCAAGAAACACACGGCCTACGGTTGGTGCGAATTTTTGAACAGTGTCCATTTTGAAATCCTTTTGAAACAGAATGAAGTGGCACCAAAATGCTGTCGATTTGTCCCAATGAGAATTCCCCAACACGGACACAGTTTGTTCGCGATAGTTGACCAGTCGCGCGCAAATCGGGGCAGTTCGGAAGAACAATAATTTCCCCAATGGACAATTCTGCGCAATTGGTGCAACGACACACGCGAAGGTCTTGGGAAGTTATTTCAATCGTGCTCGATTTATGGGTTCTGGTCGCATTGGGCGGCGTGGGCATAGTTGCAGGATTCGTGGATGCCGTTGCGGGCGGCGGCGGCTTGATTGCACTGCCCGCCTTGATGTCGGTGGGCCTTTCGCCCGTGGCCGCACTGGCCACCAACAAGGCGCAGTCGGTCGTGGGCACGTTCGCTGCTGCCATCACCTTCTGGCGCGGTGGCTATGTTGTCCTGCGCACACTGATCCCCGGAATAATCATGACCTTTGTCGGGTCCTATGCGGGCGCTCTAGTCGTCAAAGCCATAGACACCTCGGCGCTCTCGGTCGCTGTCCCTGTCGCCATCGTTGCCGTCGCGCTCTATTTCAGCTTCTCGCCCTCGATCAAAGACGTCGATCGCATCGCCAAGCTGAAATTTGCGATTTTCGTTCCGGTAATTGGCTTCATCATCGGATTTTACGATGGGATTTTCGGCCCCGGCACCGGCTCGTTTTTCATGCTGGCCTTCGTTGCGCTGTTCGGGCTGTCGGCCACCCGCGCCTCGGCCCATACCAAGGTCCTTAACGTGACCTCCAACCTCGCCGCGCTGGCGCTGTTTATCCCGGCGGGTGATGTGGTCTGGTCTGCTGCAGCTGCAATGGCTATCGGCCAGATCATCGGTGGCTATCTCGGCGCTTTGACCGGCATCCGGTTTGGCGCAAAAATCATCCGCCCGCTGGTAATCGTCGTCTCGATTGCCCTCGCGATCCGGCTGATCATATTTTCCTGATAAAAAAGCCACGCCCATGGTGCGGCGGGCGTGGCTCATAAACGCAAAGCCGGGCAGTGCTTTGCGTTCGAGGGCAGGGCATCTGGGGCAGCGCCCTGCTGGAGGAAAAAATCCGGTCCGGTCGCGCACAGCGTGAGGAAGTCGCGAACGACCGGGCCGGAAGCGCTGCCTTATGGCAGCAGAACGGCGTCGATCACATGGATAACGCCATTGGCGGCTTCAACGTCCGCCGCAACCACATTAGCCGTATTCGATAGCGAAACGGTTATGCCCATGCCGTCATTGGTGACAGTGAGGCTTGCATCTTCATTGAGTGTGCCCACTTCGGTGTCGCCTTCGGGGATGTCAGCAGACATGATAACCGAAGGGACAACGTGTGCGGTCAGGATTGCCGTCAGCGCATCGAGATCTGCGAGCAGACCTTCCACTGTGCCTTCAGGCAGGGCTGCAAAGGCTTCGTCAGACGGTGCAAACACGGTGATGTTGTCGGTTGTTGCCAACGCATCGGCGAGCCCGGCCGCGGTAGCTGCAGCCAGAAGGGTCTCGAACGTACCGGCCTCGGCTGCCACTTCAACAACATTGCCCGGACTGTTGTGATTGCTTGCAATGGCGCCTGCCGCAACCAGCGGGCTTACGGTCATCAGCGAAGCGACGGCAAGAGTCTTGAGGGAAGTCATGATGATAGTCCTCCATTCGTTTTGTTTGAGCCAGACAGCAGTCCGCTGCCTGATCCATGCTTTGAACGAAGGGCGCGAGCGGGGGGATCAAAACCGCGACGACACATTAATGTTAACGAATGTGAGTGATCCAAAGACATCGCCAATACGAAACTTTCTCTTATGTGCCTTTGCTTTGGCCTGCAGAACCAGGCGGCAAGCCGGAAACGGAAAAGGCGGCCCCGGAGGACCGCCTTCCCGTTCGAGACCCTTGGAGAGGCCCCAATTCTCTATTTCGAGGCGCGAAGAGCGCCCGGCCGTCGTCGACCGCGCCCGCGCAGGGCCAGTATTCGGCCCGTGAGCGAAAGAAGTCTAAGGCGCAAGCCTTAGAAGTCCATGCCGCCCATGCCGCCCATGCCGCCGCCGCCAGGCATTGCCGGAGCAGCTTCCTTGGGCAGTTCTGCGATCATGGCTTCGGTGGTGACCAACAGGCCTGCGACCGAAGCAGCGTCCTGGATGGCAGCACGCACGACCTTGACGGGATCGATGATGCCCATCTTGATCATGTCGCCATATTCGCCAGTCTGGGCGTCGTAACCGAATGCAGCATCGGCGCTGTCGAGGATCTTGCCCACAACGATGGAGCCTTCGGCCCCGGCATTGTTGGAAATCTGACGAACAGGCTCCTGCAGGGCGCGGCGCACAATGGCGATACCTGCGTCCTGATCGGGATTCACACCCTTTGCCTTGATCTCGACCGAAGCACGCAGCAGCGCAACGCCACCACCGGCAACGATGCCTTCTTCAACCGCAGCGCGGGTTGCATTGAGCGCATCGTCGACGCGATCCTTGCGTTCCTTGACTTCAACTTCGGTCGAACCGCCAACCTTGATAACGGCAACACCGCCAGCGAGCTTGGCAAGGCGTTCCTGCAGCTTTTCACGGTCGTAGTCCGAAGTGGTTTCTTCGATCTGCGCCTTGATCTGGTTTACGCGGCCTTCGATGTCTTCCTTGGCACCCGAACCATCGACGATGGTGGTGTTTTCCTTGGTGATTTCGACGCGCTTTGCAGTGCCGAGCATGTCAAGCGTGACATTTTCGAGCTTGATGCCGAGGTCTTCGGAGATCACCTGGCCACCGGTGAGGATGGCGATGTCTTCGAGCATTGCCTTGCGGCGATCGCCAAAGCCAGGAGCCTTGACAGCAGCAACCTTGAGTCCGCCACGCAGACGGTTGACGACGAGGGTTGCAAGAGCTTCGCCTTCAACGTCTTCAGCAATGATGAGCAGCGGACGGTTGGACTGAACAACCGATTCCAAAACCGGCAGCAGGGCCTGAAGGTTCGAGAGCTTCTTCTCGTGCAGGAGGATCAGGGGGTCTTCCAGCGCTGCAACCATCTTTTCGGTATTGGTTACAAAGTACGGCGAGAGGTAGCCGCGGTCGAACTGCATGCCTTCAACGACGTCGAGTTCGGTTTCAGCGGTCTTGGCTTCTTCAACCGTGATAACGCCTTCGTTGCCGACTTTCTGCATGGCTTCAGCGATCATGTCGCCGATTTCTTTTTCGCCATTGGCAGAGATCGTGCCGACCTGAGCAACTTCGCTCGAGGACGAAATTTTTACAGCGCGCGAAGCGAGGTTTTGAACAACGTCAGCAACGGCGAGATCGATACCGCGCTTGAGGTCCATCGGGTTCATGCCGGCGGCAACGGCCTTGACGCCTTCATTGACGATGGACTGTGCCAGAACGGTGGAAGTGGTCGTGCCGTCGCCAGCAATGTCGTTGGTCTTGGAAGCCACTGTGCGCAGCATCTGTGCGCCCATGTTTTCGAACTTGTCTTCGAGTTCGATTTCCTTGGCAACGGTCACGCCGTCTTTGGTGATGCGCGGTGCGCCAAAGGATTTGTCGATAACGACGTTGCGGCCCTTAGGGCCGAGGGTGACCTTGACAGCATTGGCAAGGATGTTGACGCCGCGCAGCATCTTGTCGCGGGCATCGGTCGAGAACTTTACGTCTTTTGCAGACATGTCAGTTTGCTCCGAATTTCAGTGTTGGGGATCAATCAGCAGGCAGGATCGAAACGCTTAGGCTTCGATGATGCCCATGATGTCGGATTCCTTCATGATCAACAGATCTTCGCCGTTGACCTTTACTTCGGTGCCGCTCCACTTGCCGAACAGCACGCGGTCGCCAGCCTTTACGTCGAGCGGGGATACCTTGCCATTATCATCGCGGGCACCAGGGCCAACCGAGACGATAACGCCTTCGGAGGGCTTTTCCTTGGCGGTGTCGGGGATGATGATGCCGCCAGCGGTCTTTTCCTCGCTGTCAACGCGCCGGACAACTACCCGGTCATGCAGGGGACGGAAGCTCATGGTCGCTCCTTGGAACGTAAGGTTGAAATGCAATATCTTCCGCTGTTAGCACTCTTATTGCAGGAGTGCTAACAGCCGACCGACGAGATAGGATTTTGGCTCTGGAGAGTCAAGCGCTGGAATGGGAATTTTTGTTCCTTAACGCGGCTCATCTGGGCTGTCTGATGGCGCGTTCATTGGCATGAATTCATTCACATGGTGAGCGCGAAAAGCAAACGCAAGGGGCACTGTCGGCATTGTTTGCTCATAGCGGTAGCAGCGGCCATGCCGATACCTGCAATTTGAACCGTCCGGTTCGGAGTTTTTTTGGATTAACAGTCTATGGCACGCTTGGGGACCTCTGAGCAGTTGGGCGACATGACGCTTGATTTTTTCACGCTGTATATAGTTATCATTCTGATATCCTTCGCATTGTCCGTCGTCTGGGGGGCAATCGCGTGGCAATACCGAAGCTTCCTAGCCGCGCGCATATGGTTTGTGGCCTGTTTGCTCACCGGCACGGGCGGGATCATCCTGCCATTTCAGCATCTGATAGACACCGCCATTGTCCCTGCCGTTCTCGGCAACGGAATCGTCGTGCTGGGTTTCTGGTTGCTTTGGATTGGCGCGCGACGTTTTTACAACATGCCCGGCGGGTGGGGGCTGGCGCTAGGCGCGACGGCCATCAGCACCCTCATAACGATTTCCGTATTCAACAACGATGAGCTTCTTGCTTGCGCACTTGCCATTGGCCAGTCGGTGCCGATGTTTGTCAGTCTGACATTTCTCCTTTCCCGGTCGCGACGATCCTCGGGCGCGCTTCTCTCGAGTGGCGGGATTGTTGTCGGGCTTACCGGTCACGCAACGGTTATTGCGCTCAATGGCATCTTGATGGCGGGCATATCCCTGCCAGCAACCGGGCTCATCGCATCCTTTACAATGCTGGGTGTCATTTTCAGCGGCGTTCTTTGGCACTTCGGTTTCGCCGTTATGACCCTAGAACAGCTCCGCAACGAAGTGGCCGAACTGGCGCGCATCGATCCGCTAACAGGCGTCGGCAACCGTCGCAAATTCGACGAACAACTGGTGCTTGAAAACAGCTTCAGCAGGCGAACCGGAAGACCCTATGCGCTTCTGGTTTTCGATCTGGACAACTTCAAGAGTATCAACGACCAACTCGGTCACGCGGGCGGCGACGCGGCGCTGATCCATGTGGTGCGCATCGCTGCTACCAGCCTGCGTGAAACCGATCTTCTTGCCAGGCTTGGCGGAGACGAGTTCTGCATTGTCATGTCCGATAGTTCGATGGACGATGGCTATGCCTTGGCCCAGCGTTTTGCCGAGCTTTTGCGTAAGAGTCCCTTGCTCAGCGGCGGAAACTCTATCCGGTTGACAGCAAGCATCGGGATTTCGGCATGGTCTTCCGAAACTGCTGATACCGACGATGCTGTTCTGACGCGCGCTGACCATGCGCTGTACGCAGCGAAAACGGCGGGGCGCGATGCCATCCGTTGTGCGCCAGCGCCCGCAACGCGGCATCGGCGCTCCAAGGGCCGGGCAAATCTATAACTGCGGCCTCAATCGCTTGCGGACACGAGGCCCGATTTTTTTTGCATCTGCGGGGTGGGCTTGCTAATGCGAAGCGAGGCGTTTTTGCGCGCCTGTTTGTGCCAATGACAGGACTATAACGTTGTCAATATCTGCATCCCCTGCCCAGCCGGGCATGGCCGCGTGGACCACCCCTGTGCTTTCAGTCATCGTGCCCACTTTTAACGAGCGCGATAACATTGCGCCTCTGATTGAAAAACTTGAAGCGGCGCTCAAGGACACGGCTTTCGAAGTCATCATCGTCGATGACAACAGCCCCGACGGCACGGCCGAACTCGCTAAGCAGATTGCTGCGAAAAAGCCTTACGTCCGCTGCATCCATCGCGTGGGACGGCGCGGGTTGTCCTCGGCCTGTATCGAGGGCATGGCGTCTTCGGCTGCTGAATATGTCGCTGTCATCGATGCGGATCATCAGCATGACGAGGCCATCCTGCCCGATATGCTGAGGCGCGCCCAGGCCGGAGCGGATGTTGTTGTCGGCTCGCGCTATACGGGCGAGGGCAGTTCAGATGAAGGGTTTTCAAGACGTCGGCAGGCTGGCAGCAAGCTTGCGACGCGCCTTTCCGGTATCCTGACCGGCAAGTCGCTTTCCGATCCAATGAGCGGTTTCTTCCTGATCTCGCGTGACCTTTTCAACAAAGTTGTGCCAAACCTTTCGCGGGAGGGCTTCAAGATCCTGCTCGACATCATTGTATCGGCGAATGCAAAGGCCAATGGTCAGCTCTCGATTGCCGAAGTGCCCTACACGTTCCGTCCTCGCTTTGCGGGCGAGAGCAAGATGAGCCCGCTGATCGTCGCGCAATTCCTGGGCCTTATCGTTTCCAAAATTTCCCGTGGCATTCTGCCGACCAGTTTCTTGCTGTTTTCGCTGGTTGGAGCGTCTGGTGTCGTGGTCCACATGGCAATGCTTACACTCGCCTTCGAGGCTCTCGATTTCAATTTCGCCAATAGCCAATTGGTGGCCACGCTTGTCGCCATGACCACCAATTTCATCCTCAATAACGAATTGACCTACGCGGACAAGCGCCTCCGTGGGCGGCGTTTCTGGATCGGGCTTTTGAGTTTTTACATCGTCTGCAGCTTTGGCACGCTGGCCAATGTCTCGGTCGCCAGCGTCATTTACGAAGCCAATCTCGCAAATTTCTTCTTTGCAGGCATCGCGGGTGCGGTGATGAGCGTCGTGTTCAACTATTCTGTCACGCGAGTCTTTACGTGGCGGTGACTACGCCAATTCAACCGGGTGAGCCTTCTTACGACCATCGGACTTTTCCATGAATAACCTGTTGACTCGCATCGGGCCGTTCACCCCGGCACAGGCCACGCTGATCCTGATCGGTGTCACCTTCATCCTACGTGCCGTTGGCGCAGCGGTGATCGGCTGGGGTACGGGGGAAGCCTATTACCTGGCTTCGGCGCGCGAACTGCACTTGAGCTATTTCGATCAGCCGCCGGTTTCGCTTTGGGTGATCTGGGCAACCATGCAACTGACCGGCAGCGAAAATGTGCTGGTCATCCGCCTGCCGTTCATCGCTATGTTTGCGGTCTCAAGCTGGCTGATCTTTATGATCGGGCGCCGTACCCATTCCGATCTTGCAGGGTTTTACGCCGTGTTGATCGTCAACGCCTGCGTCTTGTTCTCGCTCTCGATCGGTTCATGGACCCAGCCTGACGCTCCGATGATCCTGTTCTGGCTCGCCACCGTTTGGGTGCTTGTCGAACTGTTTTTCCATAACGGCGGCCGAAGGCCATATCTCTATTGGTCCATCGCTGGCCTTCTGCTTGGCCTGACATTCCTGTCAAAATATCACGCGATTTTCCTCGTCGCGGGGACTGGGCTGTTCCTGCTCTTCAATTCGATCAATCGCCGCTGGCTGTTTCATCGTGCGCCATGGCTGGCCCTCGCAATTGCTCTGATTGTTTTTTCGCCGGTCCTGATCTGGAACGCACAAAACGATTGGGCGTCCTTTAATTTCCAGGGCGGCCGGGCGCTTGGCGAATCAGGCCTGCGCTGGGATGGTCTCTTGCGCATGATCTGGGGACAGTTGCTCTATATGGTGCCGTGGCTGGCCATTCCCGCGCTCTACATCGGCGCGCGTGCGCTTGCCGCGGGGCCGCGCGGCCAATACCCAACGGGAAGCGTTTCCGGTGCTGCCGCTTTCTTTTCCTATGTCGGCTGGCCGCCTATTGTCTTTTTCACGCTCGTTGCCCTTTGGTCCGATACTGAGTTTCATTTCCACTGGCAGGCGCCGGGCTACATGATGCTCTTTATCCTGCTGGGGGCATGGGCCGCGCAGAAAAACAGCCGCGCCATTCGCATCTGGCTCTGGACCACAGCTGCCGTCACGCTTACCATTCTGACGCTATTGGTATCGCACGCCGCGACCGGATGGGCACGGGCTGTCTTTCCCGGCGATTGGGAAGATCCCACGGCGCTGCAATTGCCGTGGACCGAACTTGGTGAGGCTTTGGAAGCCCGCGAGGCGTTCGATCAGCCCGAGACCTTCATCATGGGCGTCAACTGGATCGATTGCGGCTATATCGACACCCAGGTCGCCGGCCGCGCACCGCTTGCCTGCATCGGTACCGATGTCCGCAATCTTGAATATAATTTCATCCCCGAAGATCATCTGGGCTGGAATGCATATGTGATTGCCCAGACCGGAGATGCTGATCGCGTCGCCGATCAATTGACGGAAATGTTCGGTAATGTCGAGTATCTGGAGTCAATTGCCATCGAGCGTAATGGCGTTATCGAACTGGATGGAATCGAGCTGTTTTTCGCGACGGCGTTTGCGCTAGATCGGCCATAATCGCCGCAAGAGTTATCCAGAGCGTGGGCTTTTGGCAAAATGGCTCTAAGCCGCGCCCTGACGTTCCCAGCCCAGCCTTTTGCGATAGATGGTTGAGGGGCTGATTTCCAGCGCCGCGGCCGCTTTTGCGATATTGCCGCCATAAGCATCAAGCGCTTCCTCGATAATGCGCTGTTCCTGCTGCCACATGGGCAAGACAACGCCGGAAGGCCCGGAACTTCTGGGCTTTCTCCCGCTCGCAATTTCGGCGCGCGACTCGATATCGGCGGCATTGGCCATTGTCGCGTTGACCAGCCCGCCATCGAACATCACAACAATCCGGCGCACGAGATTTTGCAGTTGCCGCACGTTGCCCGGCCATTCGCGCGCAACGAAAAGATCGGCAACGTCAGGGTCAAAGCCATTGAAATCCTTGCCTTCTTCTTGCGCAAACCGCTCGAGGAAGTTGAGAGCCAAAGGCATGACATCGCCCGGCCGCTGCCGCAGCGGCGGCAGGTGAATCGGCAGCACATGCAACCTGTAGAAAAGGTCTTCGCGGAACTTCTTTTCGCTCACCAATTGCATGGGATTGCGATTGGTCGCGCAGACGATTCTGACATCCACAGCGCGCGAACTCGACTCTCCAATCCGCGTGATCGTTCCGGTTTGCAGGAATCGCAAGAGTTTGGATTGTAAGGATAAATCCATCTCGCCGATTTCATCGAGGAACAGCGTTCCGCCATTTGCGGCTTCAATTGCGCCGTGCCGTTCGACCATCGCACCGGTATAGGCGCCGCGCGCCGCGCCGAACAATTCGCTCTCCATCAACTCGCGCGGGATCGCTGCGGCGTTAATGGCAATAAAGGGCCTTTCCGCACGCGGCGAGCGCTTGTGCAGCGCCTCGGCGCTGACTTCTTTTCCGGTTCCGCTCTCACCTGTGATAAACACCGGCGCGTTGGAAGGTGCTATGCGTGTGATCTGATCGTAAATCGCCCGCATTTGCGGAGACTTACCAACAAAGCCCTCAAAGTCGTTTGCGGCGCCGACGACTGCCGCTTCGCAACCTAGCGCTCTGGCTTTGCCATGCCTGCGGCCCAGTTCTTCGAGCCGCGCGGCAAGCGCCGCGCCAGCCACTGGCTTGGCAAGAAAATCATGTGCGCCCGCGCGTAACGCCTCGACGGCGGCGGAGACTGAATCCCCGTCGGAAAGGGCGATAACCAACGCTGAGCGCGCCATCTGCGCGAGACGGGAAAATGCGGCCTCCGAGCTTTGGCCCAGATCGCAAACCGTAGATAGATCTGCCAAAATAACGTCGGCGACGCCCGAGCGAATAACCGGAATCGCATCGCGACCGGACGCGCAACGCAACAGGCGCAGGGCATCGCCCCAATAGGCTGTCAGCGCGGCTTCGGTCTGGCGCGATGCTGCCGCATTGCTTTCAATCAGCAAAATGGTCACATCTGCGACGGATTGGTGTCCGGATTGCATCAGGCAGCTATCTCCCGGCCGGTGCAAAGGCAATTGATCTTGTCTTTCCCCACTATCGAACTATTAGGGTAAACAAACCGTTGGCAAATGCACTGTTTAGGCGTCCGCGCGCTTTTGCTTTCGGCCGGGCAATGCTAGAAGCAATGCGGTCATAGCGGCGATTCCATAGGGGTAATACTGGCGTGCAGGGTCTGGTCTATCTATTTGTTGCTCTCTCGGGCCTGGGGCTTGGAGTGGCTGCATATTTTGCCCTTGCATTTACCCCGATAGAGGCCGGTTTGCTTGGGCTTATGGTGATTCTGGCCGGCATTTTCTTTCATGAGCGCACCCTCCGCCACCGAGCCGAATCGCGCCTTGAAAAAGGCATTCAGGAGCTTGGGCGGCTGTTGAGCACGGACGCACAGGCAGGGCAATTGCTGAGCCAGCGCGTCAAGGCATTGGTCGATCTGGACCTCGGTTCGCGCCTTGATGTCCTCGAAGCAGATATTTCGGTTCTTGGAACTGTTACCCGTCAGGTCGCCGAAGCTGTATCCGATCTGGAAAATGCGCACGCGGCTACCGCATCAAAGGATGACGGTACCACTTCGCCCAAAAAGCCAGAAGCGTCCGAAGGACCAAAAGCGCCCACCGTTGCCTTGGCGGATGTGCGCCGCCTAATTGAAGGTGGGCAGCTTGTTCACCACACCCAGTCGATCGTCACGTTGCCCCAGCGCAAACTTTACGCTTTCGAGATGATACCGCGCCTGCGGCTCGACGACGGCAAACTGGCCGATCCCCCCGACTATATGCCCTATCGCAACAAGGATGGCGCAACCGTTGTACGGCGCGTCGACCGGATATGCGCGGAACAGGCCATCGCCATTGTTCGCCGCGCACGCACGATCCAGGATCCGGTGCATATGCTCGTGCCGCTGACCGCTACGTCTCTGGACAACGCAGTGGCTGTGGATCAATTGCTGACATTGCTTGCCGCAAATCGGGCGGTCTGCCCCGATTTGATGTTTGCGCTTGAATATCAGGATTGGGATGAACTCGATACCAAGCGTGGTGCTGCGCTCGATCGGATCGTTGAGCAGGGCGTGGGCATCGCCATTCGCGATGCGCAATCGCTACGGCTCGATTTTGCCAAGCTCTCCGCGCGCGGCGTCAAGATGATCTCTGCCAATGCCACGACATTCCTTGAAAGTCCGGCGAAACTGTCCGACTTCCATTCCGCAGACATCAACGATTATGTGAAGCGCTTCGGCATCGCCCTTTGCATGGAACAGGTTCGCAACGACCAGCAAATCCTTGCGCTGCTAGATGACGGTATCGGTTTGGCGCAAGGCCCCGGCATAGCCAAGGTCGGCCCGATCCGCCATGATCTGCGTGAAGACGAGAAAGAAGAAATGCCCAAGCGGGCCGCGCGCTGATCCGCAGGAACAATGGCGCCTGCAACTTGCATCGCTGGCAGCTCGATTATGCCCAGAGACTAAAGGACTGTATATGACTGCCCCATCCGGCCCGCTTTCTGGCCTTTCCGCGCTGGCTCGGTCCTATAAGGGCATTCTTTCCGATGTCTGGGGCGTCGTTCATAATGGCGTGTCCCCGCATCAGGACGCTGTAGATGCGCTTGTTGCCTATCGTCGTGCCGGAGGACGCGTGGTGCTGATCACCAATGCGCCGCGCCCGCGCGACGCAATCATGGCGCAACTCGATGTAATTGGAGTCAGTCGCGAAGCCTACGATGCCATCGTGACATCGGGGGACGCAACGCGCACCCTGCTCGAAGGTTATCGCGGCAAGGTTGTGCATCGGGTCGGTCCTTTAATTGATGACGTCTTGTTTGAAGGACTCGACCTGACGCTTGGAACGGTGGAAGAGGCCAGCGCCATCGCCGTTACGGATCTCGATACCGACGACGATACGCCCGATGACTATCGTGACCGGATGGCTCAATGGCTGGCGCGCGATTTGCCGCTTATCTGCGCCAATCCAGACAAGGTGGTGGAAGAGGGGGACCGCATTATCTATTGCGGCGGGGCCTTGGCGGACGCCTATGAGGATATTGGTGGCCGGGTGATGATGGCCGGCAAGCCATTCAATCCGATATATGAGGAAGCCAAGAGCCTGCTCGATGCGGCGCTCGGCTATACTGTGGACCGCTCGGGCATTCTCGCTATTGGCGACTCGGTACGCACCGATGCGGTTGGTGCTGCCCAATTTGGCATCGACCTGCTGTTTGTTACCGGATCGATCCATGCCGAAGAACTGGACGCCTTTAACGATCCTGACCCAAAGCGAGTTGCCGATTTCGTTTCGGTAAGCCGTGCGCGGATGGCTGGCTACATGCCAAAGCTCAAGTGGTGAAAACCGGTACTTGCATTCAGCGGCTCAAAAGGGCAGTTTCCGCGCTCGATAAAGTCCTCACGATTGCATGTATTTGTCGCTCATGAATGCCAAACCAGACTTCGTCCGGATAGGTGGCCTTGGTGCCGTGCCTGACGCGCTCAAAGGCGCCATTGTCGCTATTGGCAATTTTGACGGCTGCCACCGCGGGCATCAGCATGTCTTTGCCGCGGCACGGAAGCTGGCCGAGGAAAACAGCGTACCGTGTGTCGTGCTGACCTTTGAGCCTCACCCGCGCGATGTCTTTGCGCCCAAACCCATGCTCTACAGGCTGACGGACGGCGACGCCAAGGCGGAGCTTGTAAAGGCGCTTGGCTTTGACGGTATTGCCGTCATGGAATTTTCCCGCGACCTGGCGGGCGTCGAGGCTCCCGATTTTGTTGCGCGCTATCTGATCGATGCGCTCGATGTCTCCGCGGTTGTTGTCGGGGGAGATTTCCATTTCGGCAAGGGCAGGGCAGGGACGCCCGGTTTTCTCAAGGAGCAGGGCCAGGCGCGCGGTTTCGCTGTCGAGGTCGTGGACATGCTCGATGAGGGTGCGGAGCCGGTTTCTTCCTCGCGCGTTCGGGCTGCACTTGAAGCAGGCGATGTCGCTGGCGCCAATGCGCTTTTGGGCTACCATCATTTCTTCAAAGGCACCGTGGTAAGGGGCGATCAACGCGGTCGCGAACTGGGCTACCCGACAGCCAATTTTGCGGTGCCGGAAACCTGCGGGCTTGCGCAGGGCGTTTACGCGGTGAAAGCCCGGCTTGACGGCGTGGTTTTCGACGGCGTAGCGGCCTATGGCAAGCCGATGTTCGATAACACGAAGCCGCCCTTTGAGACTTTCATCTTCGATTTCGACCGGGACATCTACGGTCAGGAGCTGGAAGTTGCACTTTTGGGCTTCATCCGTGGCCAGATGACATTTAACGGATTGGACGGGCTGATTGCGCAAATGGATCATGACAGCACCCAGGCGCGAATTATCACCGCCCAGGCGCGCCCGCTCTCGAAGCTGGACGCCGCACTGGGCTTTGTCTCAGCTTAGCCGCTGGCATCCATCGGCATCCGCTGTTAAAAGCGGTGCCAACTGACGACATTTCAAGATCATTGTGCGAGTTGTAATGACCGAAACTGCACCAGGCGCGACGACCGAGCGCGACTATTCCAAGACCCTGTTCCTGCCCCAGACCGAATTTCCCATGCGGGCCGGTCTGCCACAGCGCGAGCCCGAATGGCTCAAGCGCTGGGAGGATATGGACCTTTACAAAAAGCTGCGCGAGGAAAGTCGCGACAAGCCCAAATTCACGCTTCACGATGGCCCGCCATATGCCAATGGCAATATCCATATCGGCCATGCGCTCAACAAGACGCTCAAGGATCTCGTTTCCCGCTCGATGCAGATGCTGGGCTATAATTCGGCCTATGTGCCGGGCTGGGATTGCCACGGTCTGCCCATCGAATGGAAGATCGAAGAGCAGTATCGGGCCAAGGGCAAGAACAAGGACGAAGTGCCGATCAACGAATTCCGCGCCGAGTGCCGGACATTTGCCGAGCACTGGATCGATGTGCAGCGCGAGGAATTCAAGCGCCTCGGCGTGATGGGCGATTGGGACAATCCTTATCTCACCATGAGTTTCGACGCCGAAGCCCAGATCGCGCGCGAACTGATGAAGGTGGCCGCCTCCGGTCAGCTTTATCGCGGGTCCAAACCGGTCATGTGGTCGGTTGTCGAGCGCACTGCGCTGGCGGAAGCCGAGATCGAGTATCAGGATTATGAGTCCGATGCGATCTGGGTGAAGTTTCCAGTATTGGGCGTTGGACCTTCTCCCACATGGGGCGACGGTAGCGAGAAATCTTCTGCTCAACAGCGACTGGCGGGCGCTTCTGTGGTCATCTGGACCACAACCCCTTGGACCATACCCGGCAACCGCGCGGTCTCGTTTTCGTCGCGCATCGGCTACGGCCTGTATGAAGTCACAACGGCGGAGAACGATTTCGGACCCCAGCCCGGTGAGAAGCTGATCTTTGCCGACAATCTCGCCGAAGAAAGTGCGACCAAGGCCAAGCTGACATTCACTCGGCTTGGCGACGTCAGTGCCAACGAACTTGCATCGATGACATTGCACCATCCCCTTCGCGGCGTTGGCGGTGGATACGACTTCCTCGTTCCTCTCCTCGACGGCGATCACGTCACCGACGATGCGGGTACGGGCTTTGTCCATACCGCACCTGGCCACGGCGCGGACGACTTTGATATCTGGATGGCCAAGGGGCGAGACATCGCGGCCAAGGGCATTGATACAACGATCCCCTTTACCGTCGATGACGCCGGTTTTTACACCAAGGATGCGCCGGGCTTCGGGCCAGACGCCGAAGGTGGGCCTGCGCGGATCATCGATGACAAGGGCAAGAAGGGCGACGCCAACAATCGCGTTATTAAGGCTTTGATCGATGCCGATAAGCTCTTTGCGCGCGGACGCCTGAAGCACCAGTATCCCCATTCCTGGCGCTCGAAAAAGCCGATCATCTTCCGCAATACGCCGCAATGGTTCGTCTATATGGACCGCGACTTTAGCGCTGCGGGCGATACGCTGCGCGCTCGTGCGCTTAACGCAATCGATGCGACAAAGTTCTATCCCGCTGCAGGGCAGAACCGCCTGCGTGCCATGATTGCCGATCGTCCCGATTGGGTGCTTTCGCGTCAGCGCGCCTGGGGTGTGCCGATCACGGTTTTCGTCAACAAGGACACTGGCGAAATCCTCGTCAACGAAGCGGTCAGCCAGCGTATCGCGCAAGCCTTCGAGGACGAAGGCTCGGACGCATGGTTTGCCGAAGGCGCCAAGGCGCGGTTCTTGGGTAATGATGTGTCCGACCATGACAATTGGGAGCAGGTCACCGACATTCTCGATGTGTGGTTCGATTCCGGGGCCACCCATTCCTTCGTGCTGCGCAATGAGCAGAAATGGCCAGACCTTAAATTCCCGGCTTCTATGTATCTGGAAGGCTCGGACCAGCATCGCGGCTGGTTCCATTCCTCACTGCTCGAAAGCTGCGCGACAAACGGTCATGCGCCCTATGAGTCGGTTCTGACCCATGGTTTCACCATGGACAAGAACGGCTACAAGATGAGCAAGTCGCTGGGCAACACCATCGCCCCGCAGGACATCATCAAGAAGTTCGGTGCCGATATCCTGCGCCTTTGGGCGGCAACCATCGACTATGCGGAAGATCACCGCATCGGCGATGAGATCCTCGCCAATACCGTTGAAAGCTATCGCAAGATCCGCAATTCCTTCCGTTGGCTCTTGGGCAATCTTGCCCATTACAAGGCCGAAGAGGCTGTCGGTTACACAGATATGCCTGAGTTGGAAAAGCTGATCCTGCACCGGCTTTCGGTGCTCGATGAACAGGTGCGCGCGGCCTACAAGACCTACGATTACAAGCGGGTCGTTTCGCTGGTCGGCAATTTCATGAACCTGGAATTGTCGGCCTTCTATTTCGACATCCGCAAGGATGCGCTTTATTGCGATCCGATCTCGTCGAACACGCGCAAGTCTGCGCTGACGGTTCTTGACCAGCTTTATTCATGCCTCACGGCGTGGTTGGCGCCGATTCTCGTGTTCACGATGGAAGAGGTCTGGCTTGAGCGCAATCCGGTCGATGGTTCTTCGGTTCATGCGCGCATTTTCCCTGATCTGCCGGCCAAATGGCGCAACGACGCGCTGGCGGAAAAATGGCAGAAAATCCGGGCCGTGCGTCGCGTCGTTACCGGGGCTCTGGAGATCGAGCGCAAGAACAAGGTCATCGGGTCCTCGCTTGAAGCGGCGCCCGTCGTCGAGATTTCCGATGCTGCACTCTATGAAGCGGTCAAGGATCAGCCCTTTGCCGATCTCTGCATCACCTCCGGTATCGATCTGCGCAAGGTCGAGTCCGTTAATGCGAATGCCTTCACGCTCGATGATGTGCCTGGTGTTGCCGTGGGCTTTGCAAGGGCCGAAGGCACCCGCTGCGCCCGTTCGTGGAAAGTGACAAAGGATGTCGGCGCTGATGCCGAATATCCCGATCTGACTCCGCGCGATGCCCAGGCGATGCGTGAGCGCATTGCCGCCGGGATGACCGCATGAAGTTTTGGGCTAAGGCATCGGTGCGCTGGAGCGTGATTTTGCTGCTGGCAGCATTCGTCGTGGACCGGGTTCATAAATATATTCAGGTCGATATGATCGGCTGGACGGGCGGGGAGGTTATCCCCGTCCTGCCATTCTTCGATTACGTTCTGGTGTGGAACACCGGAATATCTTACGGCCTTTTGGGCGGTATGGCACCTGAAGTCCTTTTGGTGATCATGGCAATTGCCATGATCGCACTGGCTGTGTGGTGGTGGAAGGATGACTCGCTGCTCACACGTCTAGGCATCGCGCTGGCCATCGGCGGCGCGCTTTCCAACGCGGTGGATCGGGTTGTCTATACGGCGGTTGCGGACTTTTTTCATTTCTATGCCGGCACTTGGTCGTTTTACATTTTCAACATTGCCGACATCGCGATCAGCCTTGGCGTCGCATTGCTGATATTCGATGTCTTCTGGCCCCGAAAAACGAAAACGAATCCATCCTGAATTCCGTCAAATTCTGGTCATAGGCCAACCAATGGGCTATAAAGCCGGAAAATCGGGCGCGGCCTCACGCAAATGCTTTTGCGAGGGCCAAGAAAATGCGCTTTATAACAACGGATTAGGTCGGACCTTTTTGCAAAGGGCCAAACCACGATTGGGCATTCAGAGGCGCTATATGAATATTTCATCCTCCTCCAGTGATCGTCCGAACCGCATTTTGCGGCGTCTGGGCGCCTTTGCCATGCTTGCCGGCATGTCGCTTGGGCTGGCAGCCTGCACGACGATCGAAGGCACCAATGCCCTATCCGATCCGATGACCTTCGAGCGCGAGGTTCTGCGCTCAACGCTTTCGGGCGTTGGGATCATCGATCAGGAAACCAGGGATCCTCTGGTGGCAGAGCGTGGCCCCTTGGTCGTACCGGCGTCCGGAGCGGTGCCGCCGCCGCCACAGCAGCGCACCGCGAGCCTGCCACAAGATTCCAGCAGGGTTGTTGTTGACCCGACGGGCTTGACCGATGCCGACCTTCGCCTGCTGCAACAGGGGCGTGTCGTTGGCTCCGGAGTGGCCTCTGGTCGCCCGCTCACTGACGCGGAAACCCGCCAGCTCGCCGCGCGCATGGCAGCATATCGCCGCGCTCAGGGCATGACAGAACGCAATATCTATCTGCCGCCGGAAGACTATTTCGCGCGTGTCGGCAATCAGAGTCTCGTCTGCCTTGCGCCCAATGGCGATCTGGTTTCGATCTCGGATCCAAGCTGTCCGCCCGAAGTGCGTGCTCAGTTGGGCGCTAACTGACAGGCTCAGGCGCATTGAACGTTTCAGGAGCGGGGCCTCGGCAAATGGGGCCTCGCTTCATTTTGATTACAGATAACGAAAGAGAACGCTCCCCATGAGCGATAAACTACAGGCGCCATCGGGCGAACGGCTTGCAAAAGTTATTGCTCGCGCTGGCGTATGCTCCCGGCGGGATGCCGAAAGCTGGATCACCCAGGGTCGCGTCGCGGTCAATGGCAGCCCGGTCAAAACCCCGGCCTTCAACGTGGTGCCGACCGATAAGATCGTTGTCGACGGCAAGCCGATTGCCCAGCGCGAGGCAACACAGGCTTGGCTATATCACAAACCCGCTGGCCTGATGGTCACCGAAAAGGACCCCGAAGGCCGCCCCACGGTTTTTGAGGCTTTCGAGCGGCTCGGATTGCCGCGCGTTCTCACTGTCGGGCGCCTGGACTTCAATACAGAAGGGCTGCTGATTCTCACCAATGACGGCGGGCTCAAGCGCACGTTGGAATTGCCATCGACCGGCTGGGTGCGGCGCTACCGCGTTCGGGCGTTCGGCAAGGTGACGCAAGAGCAACTCGATTCGCTGGCCAATGGCACAGTGGTTGACGGTGTGGAATACGGTCCCATCGAAGCAACGCTCGACAGCACGGCGGGTGCCAATGTTTGGGTTTCCATGTCTTTGCGTGAAGGCAAGAACCGTGAAGTGCGCAACGTTTTAGGAAGCCTCGGGCTCGAAGTGAACCGGTTGATCCGGTTGTCTTATGGCCCGTTTCAACTTGGCGACCTCCCGGTCGGAGCGGTCGAAAAGGTCAAGGACCGGGTTTTGAAGGATCAGCTTGGTAAACGCCTGGCTGAAAGCGCCGGTGCCGATTTCGATGGCCCGGTTCCTGAAACGGGCAACGCACCGCGCCGCCGGACGCCGGAGCGCGATGATCGACCGACGGAGCGCGACAGATATGGCGGCTTGCGCAAACGGCCTGATTTCAAGCGCCGTGAGGAGCCGCAGGGGCGGGAGCGGACAGTCCATTTCGACGATGGTCGTCCCTCGCAAACCTTTGTCGAAAAGCCGGATTTCAAGCGCGGCAAGCGTGACGATGATCGTTCCGGCCGTGGTGAACGCCCGTCCGACGGATCTGGCTTCAAGAAGCGGTATGACGACGGGCCGCGGAAACCACGCGCCGAAGGCGACAAGCCTTCCCGCAAGACGTCCGGTGAAGGCTTTGCCAAACGTGGCGATGGCGGACCGCGGAAACCACGGCAGGATGGAGACAGACCATTCCGCAAGGATGGTCCGCGTACCGAAGACAAGCGCTTTGGCGATCGCCCTGCGCGTGCAGGCGGCAAAAAGCCTTATGGCACCGGTCCTCGAGGCACCGGCGAGCAATCGGCTTCCGCTGGTCGTCCCGCGCGCCGGGATGGCGGCAAGCCTTTCGGCGAACGGTCGGAAAGGCCACGTGATGGCCGAGCCTTCGATGGTCCAAAGCCATCATCGCGGCCCGGCGGCAAGCCCGGTGGTAGGAGCTTTGCCGGTCCCGGAGGCGCTCGCCCCGGGGGGAAGCCGTCCGGAGGTCCGCGGGGTGGTAGGCCTGGGGGTGATAAACCCGCCGGTGGCCCACGCGGAGGCAAGCCTGGTGGCGGTCGTCCATCCGGTGGTCGCCCGTCAGGCGGGCCGCGCGGTCGCAAGGGCAGCTAAACCATGCGCATCGTTGCCGGAAAGTTTCGCGGCAAGCAGCTCGAAACGCCAAAAAGTGACGAGATTCGCCCCACGGCGGATCGCGTACGCGAGGCAGTGTTTTCGATTATCGGCTCACGGTTGGGGCCTAATCTCGATGGCATTCATGTGCTGGACCTTTTTGCGGGCACAGGTGCGTTGGGGCTGGAGGCCCTTTCGCGTGGGGCAGAGCATTGCGTTTTCGTGGATACAGGTATCGAGGCGCGTGGGCTGATCCGGGGGCATATTCAGGAATTCGGCGTCGCTGGGCAGGTCAAACTCTTGCGGCGCGACGCAACAGATTTGGGGCCTGTTGAGCGCATTCGCCCGGCCAATCTTGTTTTCGCTGATCCGCCTTATGGCAAGGGGCTGGGAGAAAAGGCCATTGCCAGCGCGCTTGCTGGTGGCTGGATCGCGCCCGGCGCGCTCATTGTGCTTGAAGAGCAAAAGGGCGCAGAAATCGCCGCGCCCCAAGGCACCGAAATCGTCAATCAGCGAGACTACGGCGATACGACAATTACACTGCTGGAAGCCGTTTAGCGTCGTCCGAACAGCCGTTCGAGATCATCCTTCTTGAGTTCGATATAGGTTGGGCGTCCATGAATGCACTGGCCCGAATGGGGCGTTGCTTCCATATCGCGCAAGAGCGCATTCATTTCGTCGGCGCGAAGCCTGCGCCCGGAGCGTACCGAGCCGTGGCAGGCCATCCGGGCGATGATGGCGTCGAGCCGCTCCTCGATAATTGCAACGCTGTCCCATTCGGCAAGCCCGTCCGCAAGGTCGCGGATCAACCCTTCGATGTCGGTCTGCCCCAACAGCGCCGGCGTTTCATTGACCGCGACCGCACGCGGGCCAAATCGTTCAAGATATAGGCCAAGCCGCGCAAGGACTTCTGCGGCATCCTCCAGCCGTCCGCAATCTTCTTCGGGCAATTCGATGACGACCGGAATCAATTGCCGTTGGCTGGCGATGGGGCCAGAACGCAATTGGTTGCGGAAGCGCTCATAGACAAGCCGTTCGTGGGCCGCGTGTTGATCGATAAGAACCAGCGCATCGCCGTTTTGTGCCACGATGTAGTTCTCAAAAACCTGCGCGCGCGCCACGCCAAGCGGATAGTCCAGTCCATTGGCACTTTCCGGTTGCGGCGAAACGTCTTCCATCCGCGCGCTGGGTGCGTCGAACTGTTCAAAATACTGCCGATGGCTGGGCTGCGGCGCTGCATATGATCGCGTGGCTGGAGTGTCGCCGCCATACTGCAAGGGCTCGGTCTGTGGCGCAGCAAAACCGGTAGCAGTCGTTGCCGGTTCACCCCGCGACTGCGGCACGGAAAAGCTGGAAAGCGCCGATTGTGCCACTGACGAAGAGGCTCGGAAGCCTGCCGCCGCCAGCGCCTCGGATATCGCCCGGATCACCGTGCCGCGCACGGCGCCTGGATCGCGAAACCGCAGTTCCGCCTTGGCTGGATGCACGTTGACGTCGACCTCCGCCGGGTCGATTGCCACAAAGAGCGCGAGCACCGGAAATCTGTCCCGGTGCAGGAAGTCGGCATAGGCCGCACGCACTGCGCCCAGCAGCACCTTGTCGCGGACCGATCGTCCGTTGACGAAATAGTACTGGTTAAGCGTATTGGCACGACTGTAGGTTGGTAGTCCGGCCAGCCCGCCAACGACAATACCGCCCCGCGAAAAGGCAATCTCTTGTGCGTTTTGGGGGAAATCGGTGCCGATGATCTGCGCCAGCCGTGACTGAACCGCTGTCTCGCCGCTTTGCGCCGGCCAATTGAGCGTCTGCCGGTCTGAGCCGGTTAGAACGAAATGCACATTGCGATGCGCCATGGCGAGGCGCTTGACCACATCGGTAATAGCGTTGGCTTCCGCCCGGTCGGACTTGAGAAATTTCAGCCGCGCCGGGATGGCCGCAAAGAGGCTTTTGACCTCCACTATCGTGCCCCGGTTCATCGGGTGAGGCCGCGGGCCATCGATCTGGCCGCGCTTGACCGTAAGGATCATGCCGCTTGGCCCATCTTCCCTGCGCGAGGCAATCGAGAGGTCCGAGACCGAGCCGATTGAAGCCAGTGCCTCGCCCCGAAAACCAAGCGTCCGGATGTCATCCAGCCCATCGTCGGCGAGCTTGGAGGTTGCGTGCCGCTGCACTGAGAGACGCAAATCGTCCTCGTCCATTCCATGGCCGTCATCTTCGATGCGGATAAGCGACTTTCCACCAGCCGCCGTGGCGATGGCAATGCGCTTCGCGCCTGCATCCAGAGCGTTCTCAACAAGCTCCTTGACTACAGAAGCAGGGCGTTCCACCACCTCGCCCGCAGCAATCTTGTTGACCAAATCGTCTGGAAGTTGCCGGATGACCATAAGTTTGTGATTCTCCTTTGCGGCCAGTTTACGTCGCCCATACGCCTATTGCACCCCGCATCGGGTCTTGATCCAATGCTCAAAACGGAACCGCTACATGAATACCGGCTTCAAACCCATGGAAATGGCATTTGCCCTGGCCGAGCAGGCCGCTTTGGCAGGCGAAGTGCCCGTGGGTGCTGTGATTGTGCGCGACGGGGCATTGGTTGCCGCCGATCGAAACCGTATGCGCGCAAGCGGCGATCCCACGGCACATGCTGAAATGTTGGCCATTCGCGCAGCGCTGGCAAAGATCGGCAGCGGGCGACTGGCGCAATGCGATCTCTATGTGACGCTGGAGCCTTGCACCATGTGCGCAGGCGCAATCGCCCACACGCGGTTGCGGAGGGTCTATTATGGCGCCGAGGACCCAAAGGGCGGCGCAATCGATAATGGGGTGCGTTTTTTTTCTCAGCCGACCTGCCACCACGCGCCTGAAGTCGTCGGAGGCATCGCGGAAGAGAAGGCGGCTCAGATGCTTAGGAAATTTTTCGCTGAGCGGAGATGAACGTCTCGATCTTGGCCGAAAGCTCGCGCTTGAACCGATCTTTTTCCCGGTCGCCTGCTTTGACGATCTCGCGCACCCGCCAATATTCATAGGCGCCAAAGGACTTCAGGAACGGCCTGAAATAGAGATGCGGCGGATAGGCGGAAATCATATGCGATGTCAGCGCCCGCATCATGATCTGTGCCGAGCCCAGCCCGATATCAAGCGCGGAAGGGACCCGGCCCAAAGGCCAGTCCTGCGGATCGCCGTTCACATCGATACCAATCAGAATATCGCTGTCGGCAGCGGCCGCATCGAGCGGCAGCGGATTGACCACGCCGCCGTCGACCAGCAGCGTGTCGTGATAATGCACCGGCTTAAAGAGTGAAGGAATCGCTAGCGATCCAGCTACTGCAGGCTTTATAAGGCCCTCGTGAAAACTCACCTGATGCCAGGATTTGAAGTCTGTCGCAACCGATGTGAAGGGAATCTTGAGCTCGGAAAACCGCTTGGGCATGTCGGCTGGGGTAAAGGCCTCGAAAACGCGCTCCGCATCGAGTTGAATCGATAGCCCCTCGCGAAGCACCTGCTTGACTGATCGCATTTGGAGAGAGAACAGCCGCCCGAACAACCCGTTCATCGAGCCGAGCCGTTCATAGGCCAATTCGCGAATATCGCGACCCGCAATCCCGGCGGCCCAACCAGAGCCGATCAGCGCGCCAATAGACGTTCCCGCGATGGCGCTGGGTCTAACGCCCATTTCGTCCATGGCTTCGATGAAAGGGATATGCGCCAGCCCGCGTGCTGAACCGCCGCCCAAAGCTATTCCAATACGCGGATCGTTGATCGTGCCCACGGGCAAGCCCTGCCTTCAACTTTAAGGCCCATACTATGCCTCAAGAAGGTTGAGAAGCAATTGAGGAAATGTGGCAGGGGCAAAACGTGATAGCACGAGTCCCTCGCGCCGTTAGCTTTCCCGCGCAATTGCGCGCCAGCCAATATCGCGGCGGCAGAATCCCTCGGGCCAATCGATGGCATCCACGGCCTTGTATGCGCGTTCTTGCGCTTCGGCCACGGTTTCACCGCGGGCGGTAACATTGAGTACGCGCCCGCCATTGGCTTTTACCACTGCGTTCTCACGCGTTGTCCCGGCGTGAAAAACCTGAACGGTTTCGCTGTTCAGCGTGTCGCATCCCGCGATGACGCTACCCTTTTCATAACTGCCGGGATAACCCTTGGCTGCAAGCACAACGGTGAGCGCCACCTCCTCGCGCCAACGCGGAGTGATCTGACCCAGCGTGCCGGTGCTGGCCGCTTCCAGCAGGTCCAGCACATCGCTTTCAAGCAGCATCATCAGCACCTGGCATTCAGGGTCGCCGAACCTTGTATTGAACTCAATAAGTTTGGGGCCATCGGCGGTAATCATCAGACCTGCAAACAGAACGCCGGAAAACGGCGTCCCGCGCGCAGCCATGCCCTTGATGGCTGGCGCTATGATCTCACGCAGCGAGCGTTCGACAAGCGCATCGGTCATCACCGGAGCAGGGGCATAGGCGCCCATACCGCCTGTATTGGGCCCGGTATCCCCATCGCCAACCCGCTTATGATCCTGAGCCGACGGCAACAGCACAATGTGTTCGCCATCGCAAACGGCAAAAAGGCTCGCTTCCTCGCCAACAAGGCATTCTTCGATAACCACTTCTGCCCCCGCAGCACCGAACGCCCCCTCAAAGCAATCCTTGACCGCAGCAATGGCCGCTTCGAGCGTTTCGGCAACCGTCACGCCCTTGCCAGCGGCGAGCCCATCGGCCTTGATCACGATGGGCGCACCAACCTTGTCGAGATAGGCAAGAGCAGGTTCGATTGCATCGAACTTGGCATAGGCTGCGGTAGGAATGCCCATTTCGTCGCAAAGCGCCTTGGTGAAGGCCTTTGAGCCTTCAAGCTGGGCTGCGATTTTTGAGGGGCCAAAAACGGTGATGCCCGCCTGTCGCAGATCGTCGGACAGCCCGGCAACCAGCGGCGCCTCAGGACCGACAACCACAAGATCGATCCGCTCGGACTGGCAGAACGTAACGACAGCCCCATGATCGGCAATATCGAGATCGCGATTTTCCGCAAGCTTCGCCGTGCCGCCATTGCCCGGTGCCACGAACAGCTTGGTCAAGCGCTGCGAGCGCGACATCGCCCACGCCAGAGCATGTTCACGTCCACCCGATCCGATCAGCAATACCCGCATTGTCCATCCCCGTTCTGTGCGTTGGCGCCCCTCTATCATGGCCCGGACGATATCGCCACCCTTGACCGAATCCATTCCATCGGCCACCAAGTCGGATATGGAAAGCGCACCCTCCAATGCTCACGAATTTACCGTCTCCGAGGTTTCTCAGGCCGTAAAGCGCACGGTCGAGGATACATTTGGCCATGTCCGCGTCCGGGGAGAAATTTCCGGCTATCGCGGAAGGCACAGTTCGGGCCATGCCTACTTTACCTTGAAGGATGAAGGCGCTTCGATTGATGCGGTTATCTGGAAGGGTAACTTCGCCCGCCTTACGTTCAAGCCGGAGGAAGGGCTGGAAGTCATCGCCACCGGGCGGCTGACGACCTATCCGCGCTCGTCCAAGTACCAGATCGTTATCGAGCAGATCGAGCCCGCCGGGGCCGGAGCCTTGATGGCACTGCTGGAAGAGCGGCGCAAGAAGCTTTTGGCCGAAGGCCTGTTTGCGCCCGAGCGCAAGCGCGAACTGCCATATCTACCCAATGTGATTGGCGTTGTAACCTCGCCAACCGGCTCGGTGATCCGTGACATCCTGCATAGGCTGGACGACCGCTTTCCCTCTCATGTGCTGGTTTGGCCGGTGCGGGTTCAGGGCGACACCAGCGCCACCGAAATTGCCAATGCCGTGCGTGGCTTCAACGCCTTTGCGCCCGATGGACCGATCCCGCGCCCGGACCTCTTGATCGTTGCCCGCGGCGGCGGTTCGATTGAGGACCTTTGGGGCTTTAACGAGGAGATTGTCGTTCGCGCCGTTGCCGAAAGCACGATTCCCGTTATTTCGGCGGTCGGGCACGAGACCGACATTACGCTTATAGATTATGCGGCGGATCGCCGGGCACCAACGCCGACAGGGGCTGCTGAAATGGCGGTGCCCGTCAGAAGCGAACTTATTGCCTATGTTGATGATCTGGGTGTTCGCCAGCGCAACGCGACGCGACGCATTGCGGTGAACCTTAAGGATCGGTTGCGCGCAGCCAGCGCCGGACTGCCGCGCGGCTATGACCTTACAGCCACTCAACGCCAGCGGCTGGATATGGCCGCAACACGTCTGGCCTCGGCTCTTAGCGGAGCGCGACATGCCAAGGCCATGGACCTGGGCAAAACGACCGGTCGGTTCGGTCCAGCCTTGCTTGAGCGGCGCACTGAACAGGCACGTGCCCTGCTGGATCGCCACGCTGTGCGCGCACGCCACCTGGCCGAGGGCAGGCTATCGCGAACCCGCATGGCATTTTCGCGAGCTGAGCCATCCTTGCGTCCGCAATTGCTGCGTGGATTGATCGACACCGGGCAGGGGCGAACGGAAAATGCTGGTTCCCGACTCGCTCCCGCAGCCGGTCGCCTGATTGTCGAATGCAGGAACCGTCTTGATCTGCAGGCCAAGCTGCTGGGCTCTGTGAGTTATCAGCGTGTGCTGGCGCGTGGCTTTGCTCTGGTCAAGGACGCCGATGGCAATCTTGTCCGGCAGGCCGATGCAGTCAAACCCGGTGACGCGCTTTTAATCGAGCTTGCCGATGGCCAGATTGACGCCAATGTCAGCGGCGCGCCTGCGGTCCCCCGGCGCAAGCCGAAGCCGGACAATTCACCGGGCGGTCAGGAAAGCCTGTTTTGACGCGCTGAAAAATGCGCGCTAATGACAAGCGACGATCCAATCACTGTGCCTGTTCTGGAGCCTTGCTGTGAACATTCTTGAGACCGGCTTTACGCCTTCGGAAGCAAAGCTTCGCTATCTCGACGCCGATTATGTGGTGGTCAAGCCCGGCACCTTTGTGCGCTGCGCGGTGACGGGCTCGCCTATACCTGTGGAAGAACTGACCTATTGGAGCGTCGAACGGCAGGAGCCCTATGCCAATGCCGAGGCGGCTTTCACCGCCTATAAAAAGTCGATCGGCGAATAGCGATCAATCGTCGGCGGGATCAAGAAGCCGGTGCAGGTGGACAATGAAGTAACGCATTTCGGCGTTATCGACCGTCATTTGCGCCTTCTGCTTCCAAACGTCATATGCGGCAGCATAGTTGGGATAGACGCCGACAATATCGACCTCGTCAAGGTTCTTGAACTCGGTGCCCTTAAGGCCTGCCAGCTCGCCGCCAATGACAAGGTGCAGCAGTTGTTTGGATTGTGTTTCGCTCATGTCAGGCATCACTCCGAAGCATGTTGTAGTTGATCAGGGCATCCATAAACGCTGCGCAAGGCAGAGCGCAATGGCGATAGTAATGAAGGGCTTGCTGTCGCTGCAAGGGCAGCGTGCCGGGTTTCGGCACGATTGTAGATAGGCGTGCCAAGACAAACGTCTTCAAATGTCACCCCGGCCTCCCGCAGAATGATATCGGCTCCTGCAATATCCCAATCCTGTGCGCCGCGTCGTGCGACCGCAGCATCGAGATCGCCCGATGCAACCTGCACCAGTCGATAGGCAAGAGATGGATAGGAGGGGCCGCGCTCATAATCTAGCCCCCCTTCCGACAATAGGGTATGCACCGCCATCGGGGCAGGGATAAGCCAGCCCGGCGAAGTCCGTCTTGGTGCCTTCAGGATACGGTTGTTCAGCGTCGCGCCGTCATTGATGGCGGCCGCATACATTTCGTCACGTGCGGGCGCATAGACCACACCGGCAACCGGCACGCCATTCTCAACCACGGCAAGCGAAATCGTCCAGCTATCGTCACCTCGAATAAAGCCGCGTGTACCGTCGATCGGGTCGATGATGAAGACACGATCCAGCGAGAGCCGGTCGGTATTGTCCAGCGTTTCTTCGCTCAGCCAGCCATAGGCAGGTCGCGCCGCGCGCAGAGCCTGGGTCAAAAATGTATCGACAGCGATATCGGCTTCCGAGACCGGAGAGGAATGGGATTTGGTCCAGGTCTTGAGATCGGATCGAAAGAAACCCAGTGCAATGATCCCCGCATGCACCGCTGCCGATTTCAAGAGCTTGAGATCGTCCTGCGGATCTGTCGATACGGCTGAAGCCATTGCTCGTCCAAGAGGTTGAAAGGTCGCTTGATCGAGTCGGCCTGCGCCGCCCGGTATTGCGGCCTTTCCTATGCCGGTTGGCGCGCGGTGGCAAGAGGATGGGGTTAATCGGCTCTTACACCGAGTCACCATCTGCTAACCCATTTTGAGACAAGACAAACTTAACCCAGTTTTTTAAGCGGATGTGGAGATGCCGCACGTAGATTGGCCTCATCAAGAGAGCGGAAAAAAACAAGCTCTCGAAAGTTGACAGTGAGGCTAAAACAATGGTTCGCGGCGTAAGCATGGCTGGTTCGCAACTCGTTCTCTTGCGAGGAGCGGCATATCAGATGGGCCGTATCGGCAGACCGGCAAACGACAATCGCGCTCCGGGTGAAGCAATGACCGTGACTGTCCGGCGCAAGCTGGACAAGAGTGGGGTTGCCGTAAAGATCAAGGTTCCCGTCGCGGAATATGTCGGGGTTGCCGTAGGCACGCGCATTTCAGAAGAAGGCGTTTTGACCAGCACGATAGAACTTGTTCATCCCGATAATGATTTCAACTATCGCGTGTTTGAAGAAGAGGGCAATGGTTCGGTCGTTGCCGAATGGCAGAACTGGGGCAAAAAGCTCCGCCTGCCACTCTTTATCCGCTCGGGCGATGGCCAACTCATTCCCTATTCCCAGCAGGTCGATGGCGTTCTTGTCGGCAACCAGACCGGTCGCCGCATGTTGGCCACCGATGCCGAGCGGCGCACACGCTTTGCGCGCCGTCGCAAGCCCGGCCAGAATACTGCCTGACCGGCACTCCATCGATAAGGTTTTAAGTGCCCGGACAAGTCCGGGCATTTTTGTTTCTAGAGCATGGAAAAGATGACAAGTCCGGCAGTAAAGGCCAGCCCAACCCAGTGGTTGGCCTTGAAACGTGCAAGGCAGTTAGCGCCGTCGTGCCGGTCAAGGGTTGCCAACATCCACCCCATGAGCGCCGTTGGTGCAATCAAGGCGAGCAGCACGAGCGGTGTCTGCGCAACCATGAAACTGGCAGTTGCCCAGACAATCAGCGTCAGCGCGAAAAAGCCGGCGATAAAGGGCTTTGCTTTGTCGCCGGCCAAAAGAGCGGTGGATTTGACACCGATCAGAATATCGTCCTCGACATCCTGCAGCGCATAGATGGTGTCATACCCGATAGTCCAGGCGATGGTCCCGGCATAAAGGACAAACGGCGCCCAGGCCAATTCGCCGGTGATGGCTGTCCAGCCCACAAGAGCGCCCCAGGAAAAAGCGAATCCGAGGAAAAGCTGCGGCCAATAGGTTATTCGCTTCATAAACGGATATATGGCGACCAGTCCCAGCGAAGCGATGCCCATCAGGATCGTGGTGAGGTTGAATTGCAGCAGAACGATCAGGCCGACAAGAGATTGCGCCACGAGCCATACTGCAGCCTGCTTGACACTGACCTGCCCGGACGGAATGGGGCGTGAGCGCGTGCGCGCAACCTTGTCGTCGATATCGCGATCCACAATGTCGTTGAACGTGCAGCCGGCACCCCGCATGGCAATGGCCCCGATCAGAAACAGGGCCAGATACCACCAGTTGAAGGCTGTGCCGGTCGCGATGGCGGCAAGGGCGAGCGCAAATCCGCAGGGCCAGAACAGCAGCCAATAGCCTATGGGGCGGTCCAGCCGCGACATGCGGAAATACGGCTTGGCCACATCGGGCGCATACCGGTCGACCCAATTGCCCTTTGGCGCATCGGCCACAGTTCCGTTCGGCGTTTGAGGGCTTGGCATGTTTCCGGTTCTCACATTACTAATCGTGGCAATAAGGCTGTAACGCCGCAACACGACAAGTCAACAGGTCCAAATGCCCCGAACCCACAAGACGCTGCCCCGCTTGTTTATCGATATTCCGATGCGGCTTGGCGCCGAGATCGCGCTCGATAAGGACCAGACAAATTACCTTGTTAACGTGCTGCGGCGCGCGGCCGGGGACAATTGCGTCGTTTTCAATGGTCGGGACGGTGCATTTCTCGCCGAAATTGCTCAGGCGGGAAAGAAAACCGTGACACTGCATTTGGCTGAAAAAAGCGCCGAACAAACGCCGCCCAGCACGCTCTGGTACGGCTTTGCGCCCATCAAGCGGATGGACTATTGCGTTCAGAAGGCCACAGAAATGGGCGCGGGCGTGATCCAGCCCATTCTGACCCAATATGTGCAGAATACGCGCGTCAATCTCGACAAGGTTCGGGCCAACACTATCGAGGCCGCTGAACAATGTGAGGTTATTTCTATTCCGCAGGTTCGCGAGCCAGTTCAACTCAAGCCACTCATCGCGAACTGGAAAGAAAATCATGGCAATCGGAAGCTGATCTTTTGCGATGAAGAATCTGCGTCCAGTTCGCCAATCGACACGCTTATGCCGCTCAAAGGAAAAGAACTGGGCCTCATCATCGGCCCCGAAGGTGGCTTTTCGGCCGACGAGCGCGCGCTGCTGCACGAACAGGAGTTTGTAACATCCATCAGCCTTGGCCCTCGTATTCTAAGGGCCGATACTGCTGCTGTCGCCGCTCTCGCGCTGATTCAGTCCACAATCGGCGACTGGTAATTCTTTTATCGCAATTTGCCGATAAAGGGGATTGATCTCAGAATATGACGCGCTATTGTCGCGGCACCGGCGCGGCAGATCCCGTCGCCGGTTCGACCATCGAGGTACCCTATGGCAGACAAGCCGTCTCCGCTCATTGAATCGCGTGCGCAATTGATCGAAACACTGTCGCGCGGATGCAAGCCCAAGAACGAATGGCGCATTGGCACCGAGCACGAAAAGTTCACGTTCTATAAGGACAGCTTTAAGCCCGTACCGTACTTTGGGGAAAATGGCATTGGCCGCCTGCTCAATCTCATGCAGGAGGAAACCGCCTGGACGCCATATTATGATGGCGACAATGTTATCGGGCTGAACAATCCCAAGGGCGGTGGGGCTATTTCGCTTGAACCGGGCGGGCAATTCGAGCTGTCCGGCGCGCCATTGGAGACGTTGCACGAAACCTGTATCGAGACAAACGATCACCTCAAGGCGCTGCACAAATATACAAAGCCTATGGGCATCGAGTTTTTGGGCCTGGGAACCGCGCCGACATGGACGCTCGATGAAATCCCGCAAATGCCCAAGTCACGTTACGGCGTCATGGCGCCTTACATGAATAAGGTCGGTACGCTGGGCACATCGATGATGTTCCGCTCCTGCACGGTGCAGGTCAATCTCGACTTTGCCTCTGAAGCCGACATGATCAAGAAGATGCGCGTCAGCCTTGCGCTTCAGCCAGTGGCAACCGCGCTGTTTGCCAATTCTCCATTCCTTGAAGGCAAGCCAAACGGGTTGCTTTCGTTCCGGTCCCATATCTGGCTCAATACCGACAATGCGCGCACCGGTATGTTGCCGTTCGTATTTGAGGACGGCATGGGCTTTGAGCGCTATGTCGACTATGCGCTCGATGTGCCAATGTATTTTATCATTCGAGATGACAAGTATATCAATTGTGCGGGCGAGAGCTTCCGGGCGTTTCTTGAGGGAAAATTGCCGCAGCGCCCCGGCGAACTGCCCACCGTCAAGGACTGGGAAGACCATCTCTCGACGCTTTTCCCTGAAGTGCGGATGAAGCAGTTCCTTGAAATGCGTGGCGCCGATGGGGCGCCTTGGCAGGGTGTTTGCGCGCTGCCTGCATTCTGGGTTGGGTTGCTCTATGATGATTCCGCGCTCGACGCCGCCTGGGATCTGGTCAAGGACTGGACCGACGAAGAACGCGATGCGCTACGGCACCAGGTGCCCGAACTGGCGCTCAACACCCCGTTCCGCAATGGCACGTTGCATGAAATTGCCCGGCGCGCCGTCGAGATTTCACGGGCCGGGCTCAAGGCGCGCAACAATCTCAACTGGGAAGGCGCCGACGAAGCCGTCTTCCTCAAGCCGCTCGAATATACGCTCGAAACCGGCAAGACCCCGGCTGAGCGCCTGCTCGATCTCTATCACGGTGAGTGGAACGGCGACATAAACCGCATTTTCACCGATTACGCCATGGCCGGCCGAGGTGAATAGGCGAAAAGACGGCGCCTATTCTGCCGCCTGTTCGGGCGTTTCGTTACGCGATCCCGGCAGATTGCCCATACCTTCCGTGATATGCCTGACAAGCGCATCGTAAATGCCACCATAAGCGTGGGAAGCGCGCAACAGCGCGATTTGGGCATCCTGCAATCTGGGCAGATTGTGATCTTCCGCGATCACCCGCATTCCGGGCTGTAGCGCACTTTCCGGCAGGAACCCAACAGCAAGATCGGAAAGTACCGCGCTCGAAATGGCTGTCGCGTTCGACGAGGTGTAAGCGATACGGAAGTCTCGATTCATTCGGCTCAGTGCCTCAACGGCCTCGGCGCGCCATATGCAATATTGCGGCCCGGAAGCGAGGGGCAGGGGATCGCTGCTCAGTGCCCGCCCGCCGTGGCTGGCAACCCAATACATTTTCTCCGTCCGGAACAACTCTCCGAATTCGTGCATGGTGCCTTGCGTAAAGACAATGATGTCGTAGCGGCCCGAGCGCATACCCTCAAGCAGTTCCTCTGATGGTTGGCAGCGGACGTCGACGGTAATTTTCGGATGGGTACGTTGAAAGCTGGAAAGCAGGATTGGCAATAGCTTGACCGCGTAATCGTCCGGCACACCGAACCGTATATTGCCCGAAAGGTCGGTGTCGGAAAACAGATCGATGATCTCTGCATTGATCTTGAGCATACGCCGCGCGCGGCCGTAAAGCGCCTCCCCTTCATTGGTCAGCGTGACACGTCGACCTTCCCGCAACAGCAGAACTTGTCCCAACCGCTCTTCGAGTCGCTTGATCTGCATCGAAACCGCTGACTGGGTTTTGTAAACGCGTTTGGCGGCTTCGGTAAAACTGCCGCAATCGGCAATGGCACAGAACGTTTGTAACTGATCGAGATCGAGCGGGCTGGCCATGACAAATCTTTCATCACGAATTTTGATCGAATAGATGAAATCTATTTGTTTGAATAATGAGAGACAAGCCCTTATCTAAAAGTCACAACGTAAAGAGTGATCGCGCTGAAAACGCGACTCTCTCGATAGAGTGAATTGTTGCCGTGATGGCAATGCCAATCCGAGCTTTGGGCGGTGAGGCTGTCGATTTTCTTTTGGAGTGGACACTATGGCCTTTTTGTTTGGACGTTCCTGGGGTGGGAAAATGCGTCGGTCGACCTTGCGCGACATGATGCAAATGGATTCCGCCCGTCTTAATGATCTCGGATTGACTCACTTTGACATTGCGGAAGCTATGCGCCACGGCGGTAACGCTGCCGGGCAAATTCTTGACGCGCGGCGCAGCCAGCGCGCAGCCGAATGGCTCCGGTGACCCCTTGCCGATAGCCATATAGCGTTTCGATCGATAGCGTCGCGCTGGAGATTGTTGAACGCACCCCTTCAGTCCCTTGGAGCTGGCCGTTTTTGCCGACGCTCGGCTCCGTTTTCAAAGGGCACTGAAAAACAAGGACAATTTTTGCCGATTGTCTTGTTTCCTAACGGAAAGGCCGGACCTTAGGGTCCGGCCTTTTATGCTTTGGGGTTCTGCAAATGGTTATGGCAGGGCTTCAAAGCCTTCTGCAAAGCCAGAAAGGGAAATCGGGATGCCGATCCCTTCTTCCGGTGTTCTGAACACGATGAAGATACCGGTATCGCCATTGGAAAGTTTTTCGATCAGTTCGTCATCCATCACCACTTCGGCAACGCAGCCATTGGGCAGGCAGCGTACAAAGGCGACGCGCCCCTGATCCTCGCCGTCGATATTGAGGCCCAGTCCGTTGGGTAGCAATACGCCGAGCGGCGCGAGCACGCGCAACAGGCGCGCCTGTTGATCTGCGGTTTTCAAAACGATGACGGAAAGCGCCACATTGGGCTGATCTTCGGCCGTTACGTTCTGAATCAGCGCGCATTGTTCTTCGCTTGCGCCCGGCAGCATGTCGCAGCTCATCTGCCAGTCTCCATGCTGCGACCGAACGGCTCCCTGCGCCTGGGCCGGGGCGAGGGCTACAAGGCTGCTTCCGGCAAAAACGAGGCCGATCATCAAGGTTTGAACAAGGTATTTGATGCGCATATCGAGGCTGTACTCCTGCCGATAGCCGAAAAATGGGTATTGACTGTCTTTGTGTCGGGCAGCGCAACGGCCTTGTCAACAGGGCAGTCTTGATGTCTGCATCTCGCCTCCTCTCGCAAAACTGCGGCAGGCTTGAGGCATATTGTGCGTACAAGTGGCGCAATTTGACGCACAAAATGTGGCACCTTGCTCAATTGCCTTCAAAGTCTGGATGTGGTTTAGCTCTCTTGGAGAAAAACCTGCACCCTGCAAATGAGTCGGGAGCGTGTGGCATTTGTCATGCGCATATGGCTATACGAGGGCGCTAAAAAATAAACACGTTCAGGAGAGATCCAGGTGACAGGATTGTCTTTCCGTCTCGTACAGGCCTCGCTCGTGGCGCTTCTTGCGCTTTTTCCTGCCGCTGCATTTGCACAGGTTGGGCAGCCCGCTCCGGGACAACTCGGCTTTCAGACATCGGTAACCCCGATCATGGATTCCATCGTAGCTTTCCATGATGGATTGTTGATGTGGATTATTACGGCAATCGTTCTGCTGGTTTTGGCATTGCTGATTGTGGTCATCATTCGCTTCAATCATCGCGCCAATCCGGTTCCAACCAAGACAACGCACAACACGTTGATTGAGATTGTCTGGACCGTTGTGCCGATCCTGATTCTCATTGTGATCGCGATTCCATCCTTCGGTGTTCTGGCCGATCAGGAAACCATTCCTGATGGAGAGCGCCAGTATCTGGGTTCTGCGATTTTCTCCGGCGGTGAGGTCGATGTGCCGGCGCCCGGTTTGACGGTTCGCGCGATCGGCTATCAGTGGTACTGGGGCTACGAGTATATCGATGACGACGTTGAATTCATTTCCGTAATGCTTAATGACGAGCAGCTCGCCGAACTCAAGCCAAACGAACCTCGCCTGCTTGCTGTCGATCAGGAGCTCGTGGTGCCCGTAAACACGACGGTGCGCGTTCTGGTAACGGCTGCGGATGTGATTCACGCCTTCGCAGTGCCCTCATTCGGGGTCAAGGTGGACGCGGTTCCCGGTCGCACCAACGAGACATGGTTCTATGCACGGCGTACCGGCATGTATTACGGGCAGTGCTCGGAATTGTGCGGGATTGACCACGCCTTTATGCCGATCGCCGTTCGCGTGGTCGAGCAGGAAGAATACGACGCCTGGCTCGAAGCGGCACAGGCTGGGGATTTAGATGGCGCCAATCTGCTTCTGGCGCAGGCCGACTGATCTGACGCGGCACGGTTATTCGAGAGGGATTCAATATGGCACAAGCGCAAGCTGACACTGCCCACGCCGCGCACGGCACGCCTACCGGCTGGAAGCGCTGGCTCTATTCAACCAATCACAAAGATATCGGTCTTCTCTACCTCTACTTTGCGATTTTTGCTGGCATAATCGGTGGTGCCCTGTCCGGCTTCATGCGCTGGGAGCTGGCCGAGCCGGGTATTCAGATTTTCCCCGGTCTGGCTCAGATGGTTTATGGCGTCGACGGTGACGCCGCGCTCGATGCCGGCAAGCACATGTACAATGTGTTCACCACCGCCCATGGCCTGATCATGGTGTTCTTTGTGGTTATGCCGGCGGTTATCGGTGGATTTGCCAACTATTTCGTGCCGCTTATGATCGGCGCGCCCGACATGGCATTTCCCCGTATGAACAATATTTCGTTCTGGCTGCTGCCGCCCGCCTTCATTCTGCTGCTGATCTCGCTTTTTGTCGAAGGGCCTCCGAGCCTGCTCGGCTTTGGCGGTGGCTGGACGGTTTACCCGCCGCTTTCGACGTCCGGGCATCCTGGGCCTGCAATGGATTATGCGATCCTTTCGCTGCATATCGCAGGTGCTTCCTCTATCCTTGGTGCGATCAACTTCATCACCACGATTCTGAACATGCGTGCCCCTGGCATGACCATGTTCAAGATGCCGCTTTTTCCGTGGTCGGTTTTGGTAACGGCGTTTCTGCTGCTGCTGGCTCTGCCGGTTCTTGCAGGCGCGATCACCATGCTGCTTACCGATCGCAACTTCGGCACGACCTTCTTTGATCCTGCCGGCGGTGGGGATCCGATCTTGTTCCAGCACCTGTTCTGGTTCTTTGGGCACCCCGAAGTTTACATTATGATCCTGCCGGGCTTTGGCATCATCAGCCACATCATCGCGACCTTCTCGCGCAAGCCGATCTTTGGCTATCTCGGCATGGTCTATGCGATGATCGCAATCGGTGCCGTAGGCTTCATCGTTTGGGCGCACCATATGTACACGACTGGCATTTCGCTCAACGCACAGCGCTACTTCGTGGCTGCAACCATGATCATTGCGGTGCCCACAGGGGTTAAGATATTCTCCTGGATTGCGACGATGTGGGGCGGCTCTATGCGTTTCACCACGCCGATGCTCTGGGCTGTTGGCTTCATCTTCCTGTTCACCGTTGGCGGTGTGACGGGGGTTGTTCTCGCCAATGCTGGCGCCGACCGGGCCTTCCACGATACCTATTACGTGGTTGCCCACTTCCACTATGTGCTTTCGCTCGGAGCGGTATTCACGATCTTTGCAGGCTGGTACTACTGGTTCCCCAAGATGTTCGGCATCATGTACAGCGAGTTCCTCGGCAAGCTGCACTTCTGGATCATGTTTATTGGCGTAAACCTGATCTTCTTCCCGCAGCACTTCCTTGGTCTTGCCGGTATGCCACGCCGCTATATCGACTACCCCGATGCCTATGCGCTGTGGAACAGTGTATCGTCCTGGGGTTACCTTGTGACCCTGGTAGCGATGGGCGTATTCTTCTGGTCGGTTGTCGAAGCGATCATGCGCAAGCGCAAAGCTGCGGAAAATCCGTGGGGAGAAGGTGCGACTACGCTGGAGTGGACATTGTCCTCCCCACCGCCATACCACCAGTTCGAGACTCTGCCCCGCTTCAAGTAAGCGGCCAGTCCAACGCCACAACTTTTGGTATGACCCGGAAATCCGGGTCATACCATCACTTTAGGAGCCTCACTCTTGGCCTATGCTGAGAACAACAGCGATACCCTTGAGACCGTCTCGACCGGACGGGTCGAGGACTATTTTGCCCTGCTCAAGCCGCGGGTGATGTCGCTTGTTGTCTTTACCGGATTTGTCGGCCTGCTGGTGGCTCCCGGTGGGGTTCATCCGGTTATCGGCTTTGTCGCGATCCTTTGCATTGCCATTGGCGCTGGTGCGTCCGGCGCCCTCAATATGTGGTACGATGCTGACATTGATCGGGTCATGAGCCGCACGATGAACCGACCGATTCCTTCGGGCCGGATCGCTCCGGGCGAGGCGCTTGGCTTCGGCATGACGTTATCGGTCTTTTCGGTTGCCATTCTCGGGCTGGCAACGAACTGGCTGGCTGCCGGATTGCTGGCGTTTACGATTTTCTTTTACGCCGTTGTCTATACGATGTGGCTCAAGCGTTCGACCTCGCAGAACATCGTGATTGGGGGCGCAGCCGGCGCCTTTCCGCCAATGATCGGTTGGGCTGCAGTAACCGGTTCGGTTTCGCTCGATGCGCTGATTCTCTTTATGATTATCTTTCTATGGACCCCACCCCACTTCTGGGCCCTGGCGCTATACAAAAAGGGCGACTATGAGGCCGCAGGTATTCCCATGCTGCCCAATGTCGCAGGCGAGCGTGTTACCCAAAATCAGATCGTCATCTACACGGTTTTGCTGACCATTACCGGTTTTGGGCCCGTTCTGACCGGCCTTGTCGGGTGGTTCTACGCCATTCCGGCAGCGGTTCTCGGTGTTGTTTTCTCGGTGCTCGCCGTTCGGCTGCGCTTTTCCCAAGGCGCTGAAATGAAGCGCCGTGCCCGCGTCGTTTTCACCTATTCCTTAAGCTATTTGTTCGTGCTTTTCGTTGCCCTGTTGGCTGACGTTGGCCTGATCAGATGGTTCGGAGGTGTATCGTGACAAACGATAACAAGGTGCTCACGGAGCAGGAGCAGGATTTCATCAAGCGCCGGCGTCGCCGCTCCATTGCAATAGCTGTGGTATTGGCTGCGTTGGTCGTGATTTTTTACGCAATCACGGTCGTCAAGCTTGGGCCGGAAATTATGGTTCGGGATCTTTAGAAGGAGGTCGCCATGAGTTCAGTTTCCACCTCCAACGATCGTTCCGGCGCCAACATGCGCACCATGCGCTGGCTGGTCGCCTTTGCCCTGTTCATGCTTGGCATGGCCTTTGCCGCTGTGCCGCTTTATGACCTGTTTTGTCGTGTCACCGGGTTTGGCGGAACGACCCAGGTGTCCGAAGGTAATCCCAAGGGTGTTATCGACCGCGAGATGGAGGTTCGGTTCCTTGCCACCGTCGATCCCGGCCTGCTGCTGCGCGTGGAACCGGCCCGGATTGAGACGAACGCTATGGGCACAGTGTCCACGGTAGTCTATCGCGCGACGAACATGTCTAGCGAACCGCTTTCAACGACGGCGAGCTTTAATGTAACGCCGGACTCTACAGGTATCTATTTCAACAAGATCGAATGCTTCTGCTTTACCCAGCAGACCTTGGCACCTTATGAAACTGTTGAAATGCCGGTTACCTATTTTGTTGATCCGGACCTTGATCTAAACAGCGAATTGCGCACGATCCGTCAAATTGCGCTGTCGTACTCATTTCATCAATCCTAACGGGGGATTTGCTTCAACATGGCAGCCACGACAAAGAACCATGACTACCATCTGGTAGATTTAAGCCCCTGGCCGCTACTTGGCTCGGTCGGTGCATTCGTAATGGCCCTTGGTGGCATTATGTGGATGCACGGTGGCGTGCCTTGGCTGTTTTTTGCCGGGCTGGTTGCCGTACTCTATGTAATGTACGGCTGGTGGGCCGACGTGGTCCATGAGGCCGAAACCGGATACCACACCGAAGTTGTCCAGCTTCATCACCGCTATGGGATGATCCTGTTCATCGCTTCGGAAGTCATGTTCTTCGTGGCATGGTTCTGGGCCTATTTCGATGCTGCGTTCTTTCCCGACGAGATCGTGCAGCAAGCCCGCGTGGCCTATACAGGCGGGGTATGGCCCCCGCAAGGCGTTGAAGTCTTCGATCCATGGCATTTGCCGCTGTTCAACACGCTTGTTCTTCTACTTTCGGGAACGACCGTAACATGGGCACACCATGCGATTCTCGAGGACGACCGAGAGGGTCTTAAGTGGGGCCTTGCGCTCACGGTCATGCTCGGTGTGCTTTTCAGCGCTGTTCAGATTTATGAATACAGCCTGGCCCATTTCAGCTTCTCGGGCTCGATCTATGGCGCAACCTTCTTCATGGCGACGGGTTTTCACGGCTTTCACGTCTTTATCGGTACCATTTTCCTTGCCGTATGCCTTATCCGGGCGTTGAGGGGGCACTTTACGCCCAAGCAGCATCTCGGCTTTGAGTTCGCGGCCTGGTACTGGCACTTCGTTGACGTGGTTTGGCTGTTCCTGTTTGCCTCGATCTATGTCTGGGGCTCCTGGGGCGCCACGATAGCCGTCCACTAATAAGACTAAGAAAGGCCGGAGCGCAGATGATATCTGTGCTCCGGCAACCTGACATGACAGAACAAGACAGGGGGCTTTCTCCACTGGTGACCGGCATAAAGGGCCGTTGTCCCAGATGTGGAGAGGGCCATATTTTTTCCGGCTTTCTCACCCCGGCCGACCGCTGCGAAAGCTGCGGCCTGGACTTGAGTTTCGCCGATTCCGGTGATGGGCCAGCGGTGCTTATCATGTTTCCCGTAGGCACCATTGTGGTGCTGCTCTGGCTCATTACCGATGCCTTATTCGGCTTGTCCTTCCTGGTTCACATTCTTTTGTGGTTCTCGACCACCATCATTTTGTCGGTTCTGCTGCTGCGCCCCTTCAAGGGTGCCATGATCAATCTCCAGTATAAGGCTGGCGCCATTGCAGGTGGCGGTCCCGGGGAGCGCGACGACACGTGAACAGTACCGAACAATCCGGCATTGCTCCGCTCGGTCGGATCGCCCAGGTCAGTTTCGTCGTCCTGATGCTAGGCCTGACCGCGCTTTTTGTCGTCCTCGGTATGTGGCAGGTTGAACGCCTCGGTCAGAAAGAAGCTCAGATCGCAGCGGTCGAAGCACGGTTCGATCTTGCTCCGGTTCCTTTCCCCCCGGTGCGCGAATGGGATGCTATCGATCCCGAGGCGCTCGATTTCCGCCCGGTCAGTCTGACGGGGCAATTCGATCACACGCAGACCGTGCTGGTCTTCGACAACCTCGTTGATGCTCGGGGCCAGTTTGGCGGTGCCGGCTATTGGGTAATGGCGCCGCTCCGTGTTGCGGACGATGGCATCGTCTGGATCAATCGTGGCTTTGTGCCCTCCCATCTTGCGTCCTCCTATGCCCAGGGCGGCGTTGTCGATGACGAAGCCGAGCAAACCATAGAGGGTGTCGTCCGAAGAGCCGAGCGTGCCAATGCTTTCACGCCTGGGTCGGAGCTGTCCGAACGGCGCGACTGGGTGCGTAATCCCGAGCGGCTTTCCGCATTTCTGTCCGAAAATGACGTTCCCGTCGCTCCTGTGACGATAGATTTGCCTGCCGGCGAATTTGGAGCGTTGCCCCAGGGCGGTGAAACCGAGATCGTTTTTTCAAACCGCCATCTCGAATATGCTGGAACATGGTTCGCCTTCGCCGGGATAACACCGATAATGCTGGGCTTCTGGCTGTGGCGGCAGCGCAAATCGCGGCGCTTGCCCTGAGCGGAGAGGGCCATTACGGTTGCGACGCAAATCAAGGGCAATGGTGGCGTCCTGATCTTGGGAGACAAACATAAATGCAATATGTGAGTACGCGCGGGCAGGCACCAAGCCTTGGGTTCTGCGACGCGGTTCTGGCCGGTCTGGCGCGCGATGGCGGTCTTTATGTCCCACAGCACTGGCCGCAATTCTCAGCACAGGAAATTGCCGATTTTGCAAATCGCCATTATGAGGATGTTGCGCTTGCCGTTATCTCCCGGTTCGTTGATGGCGAGATTCCTGACGACGATCTCAAGGCGATGATCAAAGGCGCCTATCAGAGTTTCAATCATCCCTCCGTCGCTCCGCTGGTGGAGCTTGAGCCAGGCCACTTTGTTCTGGAGCTCTGGCATGGCCCAACGCTGGCGTTCAAGGATGTCGCCATGCAGTTTCTCGCACGGGTGATCGATTATATCCTGGGCAAGCGGGGTGCGCGCGCGACCATTATCGGTGCCACATCGGGCGATACCGGGTCGGCCGCCATTGAAGCATTCCGTGGACGCGAAAACACCGATATTTTTATCCTGCACCCTAAAGGGCGGACATCCGCGATCCAGCGGCTGCAGATGACAACCGTACGCGACGATAATGTGCATAACGTTGCACTCGAAGGCACGTTCGATGATTGTCAGGCGCTCGTCAAAGCCATGTTCAACAATCACGAGTTTCGTGATCGCGCAGCGCTATCGGGCGTCAATTCCATCAATTGGGGCCGTATCGTTGCCCAGGTGGTTTATTATTTCACTTCTGCCGTCGCCATTGGGGCGCCTCATCGCAAGGTGAGCTTTTCGGTTCCGACCGGAAATTTCGGCGACATTTTTGCTGGCTACGTTGCCAAATGCATGGGCTTGCCAGTCGAAAAGCTCATCATTGCAACCAACAGCAACGATATTTTGCGACGTGCAGTAAAGGTGGGCCGTTACGAGAAGCGCGGCGTGCAGCAAACCGCAAGCCCCTCGATGGATATCGAGGTGTCATCCAATTTCGAGCGGCTTATATTTGAAGTGGTCGAGCGCGATGGAGAAAAGACCAAGGCCCTATTTGAATCCCTGCGCCAGTCGGGGGCCTTCGCCATTCCTGAGTCCGCGCTTGAGCGTATCAGGGAAGATTTCGGCACCGGCATGGCCGATGAAACGGCGACGGCAACGATCATCGGGGATGTAAAAGAAAAGTCCGGCTACCTGATTGATCCTCATACGGCCGTCGGTGTTGCCGTTGCGCGCGGGTTCAACTTCGGTCACACCCCGATCATCACGCTTTCAACCGCCCATCCGGCAAAATTTCCAGAAAGCGTTGAGAAGGCTACAGGCATCCATCCAAACTTGCCCGAACGATTGGGCGATCTCGCATCGCGGCAAGAACGCTTTACAGTTCTGGCCAATGATCAGAAAATCGTTGAAGATTTCATTCGCGCAAAAACACGTGCCTGGGAGGCTTGAGATTTGACCGTACGCACCACGACCCTCGATAACGGCATGACCATCATTACCGATGCAATGCCGCATCTGGAAAGTGCTGCCCTGGGCGTTTGGGTCAAGTCGGGCTCGCGCAGCGAGAGGCTCGAACAGCACGGCGTTTCTCATCTTCTCGAACACATGGCTTTCAAGGGCACGAAAACGCGCACCGCTCGCGCCATTGCCGAAGAAGTCGAGTCTGTGGGGGGCGATATCAACGCCGCGACTTCGATCGAACATACCGGATATTTCGCCCGTGTGCTCAAGAATGACGTGCCTATGGCTGCGGACATCCTGGCCGATATTCTGCAAAATTCCGTATTTGAGGAACGAGAACTGGCCCGCGAGCAGAACGTGATTGTTCAGGAAATCGGCGCTTCGCACGACAATCCCGACGATCATGTCTTCGATCTGTTTCAGGCAGCGGCTTTTCCCGATCAAGCGATTGGCCGCACCATTCTGGGCACCGAAGACTCGGTGCGTAGTCTCGATCGCCACGCAATCCGCAGCTATATGGATAGCCAGTATGTCGGCGATCATATGGTCATTTCGGCAGCGGGTAACGTGAACCATGACCAGTTGGTCGATATGGTCAACGACCGGTTCCATGCACTCAAAACCACCGGAGCGCCCGCGCCGGACAGCGCGAAATATCTGGGCGGCGAACTACGGCAACCCTCCGAGCATGAGCAGGCCCATATCGTGTTCGGTCTCGAGGGGCGCGCCTATAATTCCGATGGCTTTTATGCGGCGCAGATCCTCTCCTCGATTCTTGGCGGCGGCATGAGTTCGCGCTTGTTCCAGGAAGTGCGCGAGTTGCGTGGCCTTTGCTATTCGATTTACGCGTTTCACTGGGCTTTCGCCGATAGTGGCGTTTTCGGAGTTGCCGCAGCGACTGGCGAAAATGATGTAGCAGAGCTTATGCCGGTCATCCTTGAAGAGTTGCAAAAGGCCACATTGGACATTTCAAACGACGAAGTAAGCCGTGTACGCGCCCAGATTCGCGCCGGTCTGCTGATGTCGCTCGAAAGTCCATCCTCGCGTGCCGGTCAGCTGGCCCGCCAGCAGATACTCTGGGGACGTCCCATTCCGCTGCAGGAAACGGTCGATCGAATCAATCGGATCGATGCCGATCGCGTGCGTTTCGTTGCCGGCGAGATATTCGGAGGCGCCAAGCCTGCACTTGCCTCAATCGGGCCGGTCAAGGGAATGCCGCATTATGATGTCTTGGCTGATCGGCTAAAGTAGGGGTAAGCCAAGACGATGTTCAGGCTTGCCGGGTTGGCGCAATCAGGACCGGTTATCCGCGGTGATGGCTTGCTCGTGCGATGCCCTATCCGGTCTGACTTTGCCCAATGGCAGGCCCTGCGGAGCAAGAGTCGTGCCTTCCTTGTACCCTATGAACCGCGCTGGTCCGAGTTTGAGTTGACTCAGAAGGCTTTCGCGTCCCGCGTGCGCCGCAATCGTCGCGATGCCGCCAATGGCGCAGAGTATTCTTTCCTTATTTTTGATGATAAATCGCGCATTCCCAAGCTCATGGGCGGGCTTACCCTTTCCAATATCCGCCGCCGCGCCGCTCAGAACGTGACGCTCGGCTATTGGATGGGTGTGGATTATGCCGGGCAGGGCATCATGACGCGCTCCGTTGCCCTGATCTTGCCTTTTGTTTTCGACACCTTGGGGCTCCATCGGATCGAGGCGGCATGTCTGCCGGACAATCTGGCCTCCCGGCGGGTGTTGATCAGGAACGGATTTCAGGAAATTGGTTTGGCCGAGCACTATCTGCAAATCAACGGTGCCTGGCGCGATCACCTCTTATTTGCGCTGACGGCAGAGCGCTATATCGGTTTTGCTGGTTGAAATGCCTGCTTAACCGGTTGTTAAGCCTTCCAAAGACCGCTACCACAAAGCGCTACTTCAGGAATTTCGAGATTTATGCCCCAGTTGACCTTGCGTTCTTTGCTCCTTTTTTTCTTGCTCGTATTGGCGAGCGCTGGAGCAATTTCGCGTGCTGGCGCATTTGAAGTCATTACGATCCCCCAAGGCATCAACGCGGTTAATCTGCAGGCCGCCATCGATGTTATGGACGGTCAGGATGGCAGGGTGCAGATCAGCACGGCACCGGGTGAAGACGGCATCATTCGTCGCATCGAAGTGCTTGCGCTCGATCCGGAGACAGATCCGAATTGGGCCGTCTTCGCTCTGCGCAATGAGAGCGATGTGCAGATCGAACGCCTCATTGTGGCACCTTTTTATCGTTTGCCCGGATCGGGCGTTTTCCATCCCGACCTTGGCTCGGCCCGGATCAACGCGCTGACCCCCAGCCATGGCTTGCGGCCCGAGCGCGTGCCAGACCGGGAAGCGGATGTCTTTAGGGTCGTGATCGATCCGGGCGCAACCGTAACCCTGATTGCAGAATTGCGTTCTGAGGACCTGCCCGAGCTTTACCTCTGGGAGCCCGATGCCTATCGCGATTATGTAAACTCGTTTACCCTTTTCCGTGGCACGGTGCTGGGGATTGCCAGTCTGGCCGCAGTGTTTCTGACCATTATGTTCGTGGTCAAGGGCAGGGGAGTATTCCCCGCCACTGCCGCTCTCGCATGGTCGGTTCTGGCGTTTTTGCTTGTCGATTTTGGCATTCTCGGCAACCTCTTGGGCGTCGGCAATGCACATATGCAGGCTTTCCGTGCCGCTGCCGAAGCCGGCTTGGCAACCACCATGTTCGGCTTTCTCTTCATCTATCTCAATCTGCACCGATGGCATTTCCGCTTTACCCATCTGGCGCTGGGGTTGACGGCTATTTTTGTCGCTCTGCTCATCTATTCGTTCATTCATCCGGAAATCGCGGCGGGCATCGCGCGGACGGCGCTGGCACTCATCGGCATCATGGGGCTGCTTCTCATTATCCTGCTTTCGATCCGCGGCTATGACCGGGCCGTGCTGCTGGTGCCAACCTGGGTCATTTTCCTCGCGTGGTTGTTCTATGCCTGGATGGTATCGAGCGGGCAGATTTCCAATGATATCGCCCAATCGGCTGTCGCAGGCGGTCTCGTGCTCATCGTAATGCTGCTTGGCTTTACGGCGATCCAGCACGCCTTTGCCGATGGGCAGGTTTCCATCGGCACGCTATCGGAAGTGGAGCGTCGGGCCCTTGCGGTTACCGGTAGCGGCGATTTCGTTTTCGACTGGAATATCGACCGCGATCGTGTCAGCGTTTCCGATGAATTGGCGACACGGCTTGGCGAACGAAAAGGGGCGCTGCGCGGTGCCATCAAGCGTTGGCTCGACCGGGTGCATCCCGAAGACCGCGACCGCTTCCGTACAGCACTCGATACTCTGGTTGAACTCAAACGCGGAAAAGTCAATTCCGACATCCGCGTTGCAGGCTTTGATGGCACTTATCGCACCTTCAAGATGCGGGTGAAACCCGTGCTTGGCGGGGATAGCCAGGTCAATCGCATCGTGGGTACGTTGCAGGATGTGACCGATGAACGCGCCGCACGCGAGAGGCTGCTGCATGATGCCGTCCACGACAGCCTGACAGGTCTGCCCAACCGGCAATTGCTGCTCGATAGATTGGAGCGCGCATTGTTGCGGGCGCGCGAATTCAATGAATCCAAGCCAGCGGTCTTCCTGATCGACATCGACAAATTCACCGAAATCGACGAGCGCATCGGCCATATGGCGGCGGACTCTGTATTGCTTGCGGTATCGCGGCGCCTGTCGCGTCTCCTTAAGCCGCTCGATACATTGGCTCGCGTGACCGGCGATCAGTTTGCCGTCATCCTGATCTCCGAGCAATCGGCCTCAAAAATTGCCGACCTTGCCGAGCAAATGCGCAAGGCTCTGCGCACGCCCTTCAATTTCGGTGATCGCGATCTCACGCTGACCGCTTCGATCGGCGTTACGATTTACGACAACAAGCCGGTCGCGGCCGAAGACGTGCTGCGCGACGCGGAATTGGCAATGCACTACGCAAAGCGCCATGGCGGTGATCGTATTGAGGCCTTCCGCGCTGCGACGCGCTCGATTGCGGTCTATGCTCAGGCGCTTGAGGACGATCTCGAACAGGCGCTCGAACAGCGCGATCTGCAGCTTCTGTTTCAGCCCATTGTCGACATCAATACCGAACAGGTTGTAGGCGCCGAAGCTCTTATGCGCTGGGAACATCCCGAGCGCGGACAGGTCAGCCCCAGCACATTCATTCCCTTGGCCGAGCGCACCGGGCAGATCGAGCGTTTGGGCCGTATTGCGTTCGAGCAGGCAGCTGCCCAGACCAAGGAATGGACCAGCACATTAAAGCTTCCCGACGCGTTTTTCATTTCAGTCAACATGTCTGCAGGTCAACTGACCAGTGAGTCGCTGGTCAATGACATCAAGGGTATTCTCAGCGAGTATCGTGCGGCGGCGCGTCATCTCAAGCTCGAGGTGACTGAAAGCCAGGTGATGAGCAATCCCGAGCACGCCGTCTATATGTTACAGGCGTTCAAGGCCATGGGACTTGGCTTGGCCCTCGATGACTTCGGCACAGGATATTCCTCGCTCTCTTACCTGCACCGCTTCCCCTTCGATACGATCAAGCTACCCCAGGCCTTTGTTCAGCTTCGCGACGACAGCAGTATTTCCCATACCCAGATTCCGATCATAAATTCGGTGGTTTTGTTGGCACGCGAACTCGATCTAATGCTGATTGCCGAGGGAGTGGAAAACAGTGATGAAATCGCACGGCTAAAGGCACTCAATTGCCGTTACGCGCAGGGGTTCGCGTTCGGTGCAGCAGTTACCGGTGCCGAGTTGCAGCGCAGACTCGCCGCACAATTTGCAAAGTAGGGCAAGAAAGCGGCTTGCCGGTCAGGCGCTGCCTGAACTGGGCGACAGATTGGCCCGGTTGATCCCCAGCGTTGCGAGCGCTTTGTCGTAGCGTTTGGCAATCGGCACCGAAAACAGCAGGTCGTTCGAGCGCGGCGCTGTCAGCCAACCATTCTGCTTGAGTTCGTTTTCAAGCTGTCCGGCTCCCCAGCCACAATACCCCAAGGCAAGAAGGCTTTTTTCGGGTCCGCTGCCGTCGGCGATGGCGCGCAATACATCAAGCGTTGCCGTGAGACAGATATTGTCTTCGACAAGATAGGAATTGCCATCGCGGAAATAGTCCGATGTGTGCAGAACAAATCCCCTGCTTGAATCGACCGGGCCGCCCCGCAACACGTCCTGCTTGAGCAGATTGGGAGAAATCCGGATCGAATCCGCGTTCTCTCCCATGTCAATCTCATCCAGAATGTCGGAAAGATGCATGTCGGGCATCGGCTGGTTTACAACCAGACCCATTGCCCCATCTTCCCCATGGGCGACAAGATAGATCACCGTCCCGGCAAACCGCTCATCGGTCATGTCGGGCGTAGCGATCAGAAATTGTCCTTTCAGCGAATCCAATGTCTGGGCCATCGTGCTACTCGGATCGTTTGGTTTTTACCTTGGCCTCCCGTACCTTATCTTAACGTGGGAATGACATAACTGCAAAGAAAGCGCGTTCACGAAGCCCTGATAGCATCGTGCTTTTACGTGATGGAGTGCTGGGATAAGACATTCGGCTATGAGAATCCTGATTGCCTTTCTGCTGCTATTGAGCGTGCCCGCACCGCTTTGGGCGTCCCAAACTCTGTGGCAGGACGTGGCGCCCGACGTCAAGATGAGGCTTGTGGCCTCCAATAGTGTAACGCCTGAGGGAACCACTTGGATCGGCCTGGAAATCGAAATGCCCGACGATACCAAGACATATTGGCGTGTTCCCGGTGAGTCAGGTATCCCCGCAAAGTTCGATTTTGCCCGTTCTCAAGGACTTACCGGCCATACGGTCGCTTGGCCGATGCCGATGCGCGAAACTGACAAGGGTTATATCGATCACGTCTATTACGGCCATACAGTGCTGCCGCTCGAGTTGGACATCGACGCCGACGAGGTTCTGATCGATGTCGATATCGTTCTGGGCATTTGTTCGGACGTCTGTGTGCCTGTCGCGGCGCAATTTACCCAGCATCTCGATTTTGCCCAGCCCGACCGTGCCAATGGCCTGCGTATCGATCAGGCGCGAGCCTTGGTGCCTGTCCAATGGAACGGCCAGAACGACCTTTTCGGTGCTGCATCTTTCGATGCCCAAGCGCGGACGATTATGGTGGCTGTTGAACCGGCCGGGTACGACATGGGAAGCGTGATTGCCCACGTTGCGAACTCGATGGCGCTATTTGGCCCGCCGGAACTTGATGAAACCAACGGGGTGTTGATATTTCCGCTGCTGGGTAACGGCAAGACAGCGCCGCGCGATGGCGATCGTCTGCATCTTACATTTCTTACCGGCAACGGCGCCTACGAGGTTGTAAGCGTCCTCGATTTTTAACCACAATTCCGGCTCATGCAGCGCCGCCCTTTTCTTGCCACTTCCCGGCTCCAAAGGGCATGAGCGATATTTGTGATCATCGTCCGGTCAATGGGTGGTTAAGCTAGTCGGTTGCGGCTATAACCATCATCAATCAACGGGCAAAAATGCAAGAAGGACAATAAATGACAATTCAGCCTGGGCAGCGTGTGCCGTCGGTTCCTATCAAGCTGGTTAGTGTAGATGGCGTTTCCGATGTTTCCAGTGCAGATGTCCTTGGTAGCGGAACTGTCGTTTTCTTTACTGTTCCTGGCGCTTTTACCCCGACATGTCATCTCAACCATCTGCCCGGTTTCGTTGAAAACGTCGAGCGCTTCGCCATGGCGGGCGTTGATCGTATTGTCTGTGGCACCGTCAATGATCAACATGTGGTCAAGGCATGGGCCGAAGCGACGGGCGCGCTGGGAAAGATTGACTTTATTGCGGACGGGCTGGCAAAACTGGCCCGGGAAATGGGGCTGGAGCGTGATCTGTCCGGCGGAGGCTTGGGTATCCGATTTATCCGTTCGGCCTTGATCATTGAGGATGGGGTTGTCACACTGGTCAACTTGGAAACTGTTCCAGGTGAAGTAAGCGGCTCGGGAGCTGGCGCGATTTTGGAAGCATTGTCCGCCGAAAGACATCAAGCGATTGGGTAACGAAACCATGATTGCACATATTTCAAAATTGGCAGCGGTATCGGCCTTTGCGCTGGCGCTGTCCGGCTGCACGATGGGGTCGTTTCTTGGCGGCGATCAGGAGGTCAGGCTTGCAGGTGTTTCTGCCAGCCAGGCGCAGATCGATCAGGCTGCCGCCTCTGCCATGCCTGCCATCGCTACAGAATGCCCTCCCATTCGCATTCGGTCAGGCGCGGGCTCTTATCGTGTCTTTGCCAATAATCGCTCGTCCGATCCGCAGGCCCTGCGTTATCAGGGTGTGATCGATGATGTCAGCCGCAATTGTGTGGTTTCGTCTGGCCAGATTACCGTTCAGATGGGCGCGGCGGGTCGCGTCATTCTTGGCCCTTCGGGTTCCCCGAGCAATATTTCGGTGCCTCTGCGTTTTGCCGTCGAGCGCGATGGCGTAGCCGTCTATTCGCAGCGCTTTGACGTTCAGGTTGCAGCCCAGCAGGCGGGAGCAAACGAATTTGTTCACACGCTCGAAGGCATCGCCATTCCCTATGTGGGAGGGGAGTCGATTACCATCTGGGTCGGTTTTGACTCTTAAATATTGGCTAAGCTGTCCATTGTGATGGCAAGCAGATTGACCTTGCGCGATTTCTCGCACATGGTCCTCCCGGCAGCGGGAGAGATCCTGACCTTGTGCCAGGACGCCGAAGGAGCAACCGCCCCGGAAACTCTCAGGCAAAACGGACCGCTGTTGTACTAGAACTCTGGAAAGCGGAAAGCCTTTGGCTTTCCCACCGACGGGCGTAGCCGGATCTGAGCAAGCAAGCGATCCGGGAAATCTCTCAGGTTGACCGACAGAGGGGGCACCATGCACGATGCAGATATTGCATTGGATCGGTGCTGCCCACTTTTGGAACCAGGGAGATCGCAATGGCCGACGGGTCAACCAACGACCTTAAAAAGACCGCTCTTTATGATCGGCATGTGGCTGCAGGTGGCCGCATCGTGGAATTTGGCGGCTATGCCTTGCCAGTCCAGTATGCTGGCATCGTCGCCGAACATAATCACACCCGGCAAGCCGCCAGCCTCTTCGATGTTTCCCATATGGGGCAGGTCGTTGTCACCGGTCCCGATCACGCAACCACCATCAAGGCATTGGAAACGATCACGCCTGCCGACCTCGCTTCGCTCGCACCCGGCGAGATGCGCTATACCGTGCTGCTCAATGCTAATGGCGGCATTGAGGATGATCTGATTATCACGCGGCCCGCCAAAGGCCAGGCTGAAGATGGTGTGATGCTCATGGTGGTCAATGCTGCCCGTAAGGCGCATGACCTGCGTTTCATGCAGGAAGCGCTCGAGGGCGTCGTTCGGTTCGAGTTGCGCGCCGATCTTTCGCTGATTGCCTTACAGGGCCCTCGAGCAGTTGAGGTGCTGGCAAAACACACCGCATTGGCCGAGCAACTGGGCTTCATGCAGGCCGGTCCAACCGAAATCGGCGGCATAAAGGCAAACATTTCCCGTTCTGGTTATACCGGTGAGGACGGGTTTGAAATCTCCATCGCCAACGGCGACGCGGAGGCCGTTTTCGATCTTCTTGTTGCCGATCCTCTGGTCGAGCCTGCCGGACTTGGAGCCCGCGACAGCCTGCGCCTTGAAGCAGGGCTTTGCCTTTATGGTCACGATATGGACGACACCATCGATCCGGTGTCGGCGAGCTTGCTTTTTGCCATCGGCAAGCGCCGTCGCACCGAGGGGGGCTTTACCGGCGCTGACAAGGTTCTGGCGGTAATCGCCGATGGTCCGGCCAAAAAGCGCGTCGGCATCCAGTTCGAAGGGCGACAGCCTGTCCGTGAAGGCGCCGAGCTAGTCGATGCCGAGGGGAAATCGCTCGGCACGGTAACGTCGGGCACCTTCGCGCCGACCGCTCAGGCTTCAATTGCCATGGGTTATGTTCCTGCCGAACTTGCAACACCGGGGCAGCCGGTCGTTGCAATGGTCCGCGGCAAGGCCATTGCAGGCACCATTGCAAAGACGCCATTCGTACCACAGCGCTACGTGCGCAAAACCAACTGACACTCAAGGGGAACCTCATCATGACCACGCGCTATACCCAAGATCACGAATATATCCGTCTCGAAGGCAATATCGGTATCGTCGGCATCTCCAATTATGCGCAGGAACAGCTCGGCGACATCGTTTTTGTCGAGCTGCCGGCGATTGGCGCCACCTTCAAGAAGGGCGATGAAGCCGCAGTTGTTGAATCGGTCAAGGCCGCTTCGGAAATCTACGCCCCGGCTTCGGGAAAGGTCGTGGAAATCAATGACGCCCTGTCCGATGAACCCGGTCTCATCAATTCGGACCCCGCCAATGGCGGTTGGATCTTCAAGATCGAGGTTTCCGACAGCGGCGAACTCGATAGCCTGATGGATGAAGCCGCTTACGCCGATCACACAGCCTAACCAAAGAGCCCCTCGCGATGCGCTATTTGCCCCATTCCCCGGCCGACAGGGCCACCATGCTCGCCGCTATCGGCGCCCCGTCGGTCGATACGCTTTTCTCGGCGGTGCCCGCTTCAGTGCTCGGCACCTTTTCGCCTGATCTTCCCGATCATCAGCCAGAATTTGCAGTCGAGGCGCATATGCGCGCGCTCGCGAGCAAGAATCACGCGGCCGGGGATGGGCCGTTCTTTATTGGCGCAGGTGCCTATCGTCACCATGTCCCTGCCAGCGTCGATCATCTGATCCAGCGGTCCGAGTGGCTCACCGCCTATACGCCTTATCAGCCGGAAATCTCTCAGGGCACGCTTCAGATGCTCTTTGAATTTCAGACCCAGGTGGCCAATCTTTTGGGCATGGATGTCGCCAATGCCTCCATGTATGACGGCTCGACGGCGACCGCCGAAGCCGTTCTCATGGCGCGCCGTATCACCAAAAAGGACAAGGTAATCCTTTCAGGTGGTCTGCACCCGCAGTATCGCGACACGGTGATAACCTATCTTTCGGGTGAAGAAGGGCTGGAATGCCTTTCACCATCGCCGGAAGGGCAGGGCGACATTCTCGATCATCTCGACGACAACACCGCCGCTATTGTCATCCAGACACCGGACTTTTATGGGCACCTGCGCGATGTCTCCAAGCTGGCGGACGCTGCCCACGAAAAGGGCGCACTGCTCATAATCGTCGTAACCGAAATCGTCTCACTTGGGCTCATTGAAGCGCCCGGCGCAATGGGCGCCGATATCGTTGTGGCTGAGGGCCAGTCCATAGGCAATCCTTTGACCTATGGCGGTCCTTATGTCGGTCTGCTTGCCTGCCGCGAAAAATTCGTCCGTCAGATGCCGGGCCGCCTCTGCGGTGAAACCGTTGACGCGGAAGGCAAGCGCGGCTTTGTCCTCACCCTTTCCACGCGTGAGCAGCATATTCGTCGCGAAAAGGCCACCTCCAACATCTGCACCAATTCAGGGCTTTGCGCCTTGGCATTTTCCATCCACCTCTCGCTTTTGGGCGAGCAGGGGCTGACACGCCTTGCCAAGATCAATCATGCGCAGGCGTGCAAGTTGGCAGATGCGCTTGCAGCGGTTCCTGGCGTTCAACTGCTCAACAAGAGCTTTTTCAACGAGATGACAGTGCGTCTTCCGGTTGCCGCTGCGCCATTGGTCGAAAAGCTCGCTGCCAAGGGCATCCTTGCAGGCCTGCCGGTCTCGCGCCTTGAGCCGGGCAAAGATGAAGTGGAGAACCTGTTGGTTCTCGCCGCCACCGAACTGATGACCGACGCGCACATCGAAGCGCTGACATCCGCCATCAAGGGAGAACTTGCATGAGCATGAACACGCAAGGGCGTCCAACCGCTCCCGCCCATACAGGATCTGTATCCGCATCCGGCTCGGCGCTTCTACCCTCAGAGCCGCTTCTGTTCGAGATCGGCGATCACGATCATTCCGGTGTCGATCTGCCCGATGTCGAGATCAACGAAGATCGGCTGGCCGGTCTGCGCCGCAAAACCCCGCTCGATCTTCCCGGTCTTACCGAGCCCGAGGCCATGCGCCATTATGTGCGGCTTTCACGGCAGAACTATTCGATCGATTCGGGCATGTATCCACTTGGATCATGCACCATGAAGCACAATCCGCGCCTCAATGAGAAGATGGCGCGGCTGCCCGGCTTTGCCGACATTCATCCGCTTCAGCCTGTTTCGACCGTACAGGGTGCCCTCGGCCTGATCGAGCAACTCGGTCATTGGCTGATGGAATTGACCAACACTGCCGCAGTTGCAATGTCGCCCAAGGCTGGTGCACATGGCGAACTCTGCGGCATGATGGCGATCAAGGCTGCCCATGAGGCTAAGGGGCAGGGGCATCGCAAAGTGGTTCTCGTGCCCGAAAGCGCCCATGGCACCAACCCGGCAACTGCCGCGTTTCTCGGCTATTCGGTCAAATCGATCGATGCCAACGAAAACGGAACTGTCGATGTGGCAGCGGTAAAGGCTGCACTTTCGGACGATGTTGCGGCGATCATGCTCACTAACCCCAATACCTGCGGGCTTTTCGAGAGCCAGATCATCGAGATTGCGCAAGCAGTCCACGATGCGGGCGCCTATTTCTATTGCGATGGTGCCAATTTCAACGCCATCATGGGCGTCGTGCGTCCAGGTGATCTCGGCATCGATGCGATGCACATCAACCTGCACAAAACCTTCTCCACCCCGCATGGCGGCGGCGGGCCGGGCTCAGGGCCGGTCGTTCTGTCCGAGGCGTTGGCGCCCTTTGCGCCGGTTCCGTTCGTGCGTAGGAATGGTGAAACGCTGGAAATGATCGAGCACGTCGAAGGCGGCAGCTTTGGCCGCCTGACAGCCTTCCACGGGCAGATGGGCATGTATGTGCGGGCGCTAACCTATATGCTCAGTCACGGCAAGGATGGTCTGGCCCAGGCTGCGCGTGATGCGGTGCTCAACGCCAATTACATCAAGGCCCGGCTGCAGGACCTCTTTACTGCTCCCTTCAACGGTCAGCCAGTTATGCACGAAGTGCTGTTCGACGATGCCTTCCTCAAGGGCACCGGCATCTCCACGCTCGACTTTGCCAAGGCAATGATCGACGAGGGCTTCCATCCCATGACCATGTATTTCCCGCTGGTTGTGCACGGGGCCATGCTGATCGAGCCGACAGAATCGGAATCGCTGCATACGCTCGATTTCTTCATCGAGACCATGCGCGAGTTGGCGACAGATGCCAAGGCGGGCAACGCCGAACGCTTTACCGCCGCTCCGGTCCGAGCGCCGCTGCGCCGTCTGGACGAAACCCGTGCGGCGCGTCAACCGCGTCTCAAATGGCAAGGCGATGCCCAGGCACGCCAAGCAGCGCAATAGCAAAGCAACCGCTCCTATCATGAGGGAGCGAACAAAACCAACGGTTGCCCGGCAAGTCCGGGCAGCCGTTTTTATTCTTCATGTCGGCCAAATGAGTCGAGAAAAGACCATTGATCGAAATCGAGAACGCCCTAAACTCCCCCCGAATAAGTCGGAGGGCTATATATGTCGAATTTGAGTACCCATGTGCTTGAGACTTTCGAGTTTCAGGCCCAGGCCTGCCGAAGTCTGGGTTCTCCTTTCACCGCACAATTGTGCGAACTTCTTGCGCAAAATCTCGATGATTCTACGCGTTTCGGCGCGCGCATAATCAACTGGCCGCAAACAGCCAAGGCCGATGCTTTGGCGCTGCGTGCTGCCGGTGCGCTGCATTGGCTGGCGCGCTCAGGTCAGGCTCGCGAATTGGCCACCCTGTTTCCACCGCTTGAAACCAAGCCCGATGTGCTATGGGAAGCAATCGCCAAGGCCATAGAACGGCATGACGACGCACTTTACGACTTCCTCGATAGCCCACCACAAACCAATGAAGTCTCGCGCTCATCTGCTTTGCTTGGTATGGCGCTGCTGTTGTCGAAACGCTTTTCCATGCCGCTTGCCATCTATGAGATTGGCGCAAGCGCTGGCCTCAACCTCGCGTTCGATCGTTACCACTATATTCTCGGCAATGGTGAAGAGCGCGAATGGGGAGATGCGGATTCGCTCGTTCACATTGAGAGCGCCTGGCGAGGCCATGTCCCGGACCTTGAGGTGGAACTGACGATTGCGAGCCGGGCCGGGTGTGATCGCAATCCGCTCGATCCACATGATCCTGAAAGCGTTGAACGCCAACTGTCCTATGTCTGGGCAGATCAGCACCAGCGCATCGCCCGCATTTCCGCTGCTTCGGTTGCCGCGGCATCCTTGCCATATCACGTGGACAAGGCTGATGCCGCCGATTGGGTTGAGGCAAAGCTGGCCGAGGAGCCGGAAGCTGGCATTGTCAGAGTTTTTTTTCACACGATCGTCTGGCAGTATCTACCTGAGGCGACAAAGGAACGGATCACTGCGGCCTTTGAAAAGGCTGGTGCGGCAGCGTCCAATGAGGCGCCGTTAGTCTGGATGTATATGGAAGCTGAAGACCATCCAGCCGGTGCGGTGCTCAAGCAGCGCGTCTGGCCCGGTGGGGAACTGGAAACCGTCGGGCTTGCCGATTATCACGGTCGCTGGGTTGATTGGGCCTGATCCCAATATTATCGGCACAAAAAAACGGGCCCGTGAGGCCCGTTTTTTAATCTTAAGTCACAAGGCTCAGTTCAGCCGTGCGCCCACATCTCTGATCGATTGATCGACAAGGTCTGCACCGGAGTCCTTTGCCTGATCGGCAAGAAGGATACGTGCAGCTTCGATCGCCACATCAGCCGATTGAGCCCGCACTTCGGCCAGAGCTTGCGCTTCGGCCTGGGCAATCTTGTCTTCCACGGCCTTGGTGCGGCGCGCAACCATTTCCTCAAGTGCAGCCTGCGCCTCTGCGGTCATGCGTTCGGCGTCTTCCTTGGCCGCAGCCACGATTTCTTCCGCGTCGCTTTCCGCAGCCTTGCGCTTGCGCTCATACTCGGCCAACAGGGCCTGTGCTTCCTCACGCAGGCGACAGGCTTCATCCAGATCGGTTTCGATCTGTGCAATCCGCTTGTCCATGACCTTGGCGATAAAGACCGGCACCTTGAAGTAAATGATCACCCCAAAGAAGATAAGCAGGCTGATAAAGGCCCAGAAGGTTGAATCGAATGCCATTGGCTTACTCCTTCACGACCTTGGCAACGGCATCGCGCGCTGCCTTGACCGGAACCTTTCCGAGCAATTGCGCGACCACGGCCTGCGCCGTTTCGGTAGCGATTTCGCTCACATGGCCAAGAGCTTCCGTTTTGGTTTCGGAAATCCGGGCTTCTGCAGCCGCTACCTTCTTGGCAAGGTCGGTTTCAACCTTGTTGCGCTTGGCATCGAGGTCGGCCTTGATTTCCGAACGGGTTTGTTCGGCAATCGTATGGGCCTTGCCGCGCGCATCGGCCAATGCAGCTTCATAGGTAGCGATAGCTTCGTCGGTTTTCTGACGCAGCCGGTCGGCCTCCGCCAGATCACCTTCGATCCGGTCACGCCTGACTTCCAGAATTTCGCCGATCCGCGGCAATGCCAGCTTGCTCATGATAAAGTACAGAGCAGCAAAGCTTATGGCCAACCAGAGGATCTGGGACGCGAATGTCGTTGAATCGAATGGCGGGAATACGTCCGAGCCTTGGTAATCGTCGGCGACGACAGTGCCTTCGTGCAATGCGCCTTCGCCTACCGACTCAAATTCGATAGCGTCGCCGAGCGCTTCTCCGACGGACTCGTCCGTATCCGCCTGTGCGATGATGATGCGTTCCATATCCGTCACTCGCCGGTGTCAATCATATCAGCCCTTGCTTGCCGGGCCAGATAAAGCGCCGGCAGCCTGAGATCGCCCCGGGCTGCCGAAACTGAACTCTGCTTCGCGTCTTAAATCAGACTGCGAACAGGAGCAGAAGGGCAACCAGGAACGAGAAGATGCCCAGAGCTTCGGTCACGGCGAAGCCGAAAATCAGGTTGCCAGTCTGGCTGGGAGCAGCCGACGGGTTGCGCAGGGCACCCGCAAGGAAGTTCCCGAAGATGTTGCTCACGCCGATTGCAGCGCCAGCCATGCCGAAACATGCGATACCGGCACCAATGAACTTTGCGGCTTCAGCTTCCATTTTTAGATCCTTTCAAAGCCTTGAAACTTTTTAGATTTAGACGAGACCCTAATGCGACGGATGGATCGCATCATTGAGATACATGGAGGTCAGGACGGCAAAGACATAAGCCTGAACCGCAGACACCATGAATTCGAGAGCGGTGATCGCCACGCCCATAAAGAGCGGCAGCACGGCACCAAAGAACCCCAGAAACCCGAGGGAGCCGAGGGAGACAACGAAGCCCGTAAACACTTTTAGTGTGATATGTCCGGCGAGCATGTTGCCGAAAAGACGGACCGAAAGGGAGATCGGACGCGACAGAAACGAAATGACTTCGATCGGCGTCACGATGGGAATGATATAGCCGGGAACGCCGGAAGGCACGAACAGCTTAAGGAACTTGGGGCCGTTCTTTACAAAGCCGTAGATCACGACCACCAGCATGACCATCATCGACATGGCGAAGGTCACGATGATGTGGCTGGTGAAGGTAAAGAAGTACGGGATCATCCCGAACATGTTGCCGACAAAGATGAAGGTAAAGAGCGAGAACACGAAGGGGAAGAATTTCATGCCTTCGGTGCCCGCACTACTTCGCACCATGTTTGCAACAAATTCATAGAGCATTTCCGAGGAAAGCTGCCAGCGGTTGGGCACAAGCCCGCGACCGCGCGTCGTCAGGATCAGATATGCTGCGATAAGTCCGGTTGTCAGCACCATGAACAGCGCCGAGTTGGTGAACGCCAGGGTAATACCGGATTCGGGCGTGCCGTCGCCGCCGATGGTACCGAAGGTAAAGATGTCATAGATGACAAACTGTTTAATCGGATCGTCAGCCAAGGTTTTGGTCCCTATCTCGCCCTTTAGTCCACTTTGTCCGCGTCCTGGCCGGGCGCGGCATTTCGAGCATTGAATTCCGCCACTACACGAATGACGTTCAAAATTCCAGCAGCAAAGCCCATCATGAACATGATAAGCATTGCCCAGGGGCCGGTTCCTGCAACCTGATCGATGACATAGCCAATGCCTGTCCCGACAAGGATTGCGGCGACAAACTCGGTCCCGATCCGCAATCCGCGGGCCAAAGCCGACATGTCGCCTTGCCGCGATGCCACGTTGCCGCCATTAGCCGCAAGCCGTGCATCCTGTGCCTTCTTTATGCGGTTGGCCAGATCGGAAGTATCCGGCTTACCACTCGAAGGAGGTACAGGTCTGTCTGGGTCATTTTTGGAATTGGTCACGCCGAAAAACCTGCCCGCTCCACCCAGCCAGACACCCGGCAAAGGGTGCCCTCAAAGTCGCGCGCACCATAGTTGCCACCCATTGTGAAGTCAAGGCATCTTGGCAAGCAAAGATGTAAGTAAAATCAATGGCTTGCAGTGTTGTTGGGAGGGTGCGGCATTGCGTCAACATTCCCGATTGTGTTGAGAGCATGGCGAGCCGCGAAGAATCTGGCTATCGCCTACACCGCCTCAAGGAAGGTTTCGGCTGTCCGAAGGTCGACCGAGACGAGCTGGCTGACCCCGCGTTCGGGCATGGTGACGCCGAAAAGCCGATCCATGCGCGCCATAGTGATCGGATTATGGGTGACGACAACAAATCGCGTTTCCGTGCGCTGACACATGGAATCGAGCAGATTGCAGAACCGCTCCACATTGGCATCGTCAAGCGGCGCATCCACCTCGTCGAGTACGCAGATCGGGGCGGGGTTGGTCAAAAATACCGCAAAGATCAAGCTCATCGCAGTCAGTGCCTGCTCGCCGCCTGACAAAAGCGTCATGGTCTGGGGTTTTTTGCCCGGCGGGCGCGCAATGATTTCGAGTCCGGCTTCGAGCGGATCATCGCTTTCCACAAAGGTCAACTCGGCAGTGCCGCCACCGAAAAGGGTGGTGAACAATTCCCGGAAATGGGCGTTCACGCGCTCGAACGCCTCGGTGAGACGCGCACGTCCTTCGCGGTTGAGGTTGGAGATGCCTGTGCGCAGCTTGGCAATGGCCGCAATCAGATCCTCGCGATCGGCAACCATCTGATCGAGCTTTTCCTGCGTTTCCGCAGCTTCCTGCTCGGCCATCAGGTTTACGCCGCCAAGCCGCTCGCGTTCGGCCTTGAGCCGGTTTACCCGATTCTCTGTCGCCTGCTCGTCCGGTAGTGCGTCCTCGGGCTTTATGCCTGCAGCTTCTGCCGTGCGAGTGGCTTCGATGCCCAGAATTTCCGTAATCTGGCGTTCGACCTGCTGACGCTGAACGATATTGCCCTTGAGCCGCTCCTCCACGCGCGCGATCTCTGCGCGTGTATCGGCAAGCGCTTCAGCCGCCAGCCGCGCGGCCTTATCGGCTTCCCTGTAATGCGTTTGCGCCTGTTCAAGCCGGTCGGAAGTCTTTTGCCGCTCGGCTTGCGCGTCTTCGATCTGGCTGTCGAGATCGTCACGCCGCTGGTTGAAGGCATCGGGCGTCGCATTGAGTTCTGCCAATTGCGCTTTGATGCCGGCCTGTCGTTCGGCGAGCGTGTCGACTTGCGCTTGTGCCGAGGCGCGGCGCTTGTGCCAGCTATCGAGTTCCGACCCAATGCGGGATAACCGGCTGTTGCGCATCTGGGCCGCGCTTTCAAATCCGGCGAGACGGACCTGAGTCTGCTGTGCGGCCTCACGCAAGCCTGTCAATGCGCGTTGCAGGCGTTCGGCCTCGGCAACGGCATCGCCTTCCTCGCCCAACTCCCGCAGCGCTTCATTGGCCGCTTCTTGGGAAACTATCGCATCCTCAAAATCCTGTTCGAGCCTTGCGCGGGCATCGTCAAGCGCGCTCTGGCGACTCGTCAGTTCAACGAGATTCTTCTGCGCTGCGTCGAGCCCGGCCTGCGCTGCCGAAATAGCGCGCTGGGCTTCGCGCCAGCCGTTGCGTTGGGTGATCTCAGCTTGCCGCGCAGTCTCAAGCTGGCTGCGCAAGGTCGCCAGCCCCATTTTGGCCGTCTCGCGCTGTTTCCGCAATTGCGTGATTTCGGCATCCAGTTCATTGAGCCGGTTGCGCTGGGCAAGCCGCTGCGCGGCTGCGGTCGGCGCATCGGCCGCTGCAACAAAGCCATCCCAGCGCCAAAGCCCGCCTTCCAGGCTCACAAGCCGTTGGCCGGGTTGCAATTGCGCCATAAGGTGCTGGGCATCGTTGGCGCTCACCAGTCCGATCTGATTGAGGCGCCGCACCAAAAGCTGCGATCCCGATACATAGCGCGACAACGGCTCGATACCATCGGGCAGCGCTGCGTCATTGCTGCCGTCTCCCGATTGCGACCAGTAAAGCGGCGCGGCGCTATCCGACGATGCATCGAGGTCATCGCCGAGCGCTGCGCCAAGCGCGGTTTCATAACCCGGCTCCACGGAAAGCGCGTCCACGATCGCTGGCCAGAGCGATCCGCCGTCCACATTGAGAACGCGCGCCAGGGTTTCGGCCTCGCTCTCAAGCCGGTTCAGCCGCGCTTCGATTTCGGTAAGCTCCGGTTGCGCGTTATCGAGCGCCAGTTGCGCGGCTGCCGCTGCGGCTTCGGACATTTCGGCCTCTTCTTCGGCCACGGCTGCTGCTTCCTGTACCTCCTCGAGCACTTGCTGACGCTCGGCCAGCGTATGATCTGCCGCAAGGCTGGCTTTGACCGCTTCTGCGTCACGCACAACGTCGGAAATCTGTGCCTTGAGCCGCTCCACGCGCGCCGCCGCGTCGCTAACTTGACGCTGTGCTTGCGCGCGTTGAGCCCGGATTTGCGCTACGGCATCGCTTGCCTCGCGCGCGGCGTCTTCTGCAGCGCTTAGCGCCTCACGCGCTTCTTCGGCCTGTGCGCGAGCCATCTCGCTGGCTTCGTTATCGGTCTCGGCCGCGGCTGTGAGGTCCTCGCGCTCCTCGGCCAGCGCATCGATAATGCCCTGGCTTTCCTCGATCAGCGCGCTTTCACGTGCTCCGTCCGTTTCAATCTGCTTTAGCCGGTCTTCCAGTTCCGCCCGCCGTGAATTGGCGCGACGCAATTCCTCGTCCAACTGTCCGCGCAAGATCGTCAGCCGCTGCAATACCGCCCCGGCGGCTGCATCAGCATCGCGCAAGGGCTGCATGGTCGCATCGGTCTGCGCGAGATGCTTTTTCGCCTCATGCTCGAGATGGGAGGCATCGGCAAGCTGGGAGATCAGGCGTCCCTGCTGGGCTTCGGTTTCCTTTTCCGCGTAACGGGCATTGACCCAGCGGATGTGGTAGAGCGTGGCTTCCGCCCGCCTTATATCGCCCGACAATGCCCGATAGCGCGTTGCCTGGCGGGCTTGCCGCTTGAGTGTGTCGAGTTGCAGTTCCACCTGCGCGATAATGTCATCGACGCGCTCGAGGTTCTGTTCTGCGCCTTTCAGCCGCAATTCCGCTTCATGGCGCCGCGAGTACAGGCCCGAAATCCCCGCGGCCTCTTCTAAAAGCGCGCGGCGCTGGGTCGGTTTTGCCGCGATCAGTTCCCCGATCTGGCCTTGTCGCACAAGAGCAGGGGAGTGGGCGCCGGTCGAAGCATCGGCGAACAGAAGTTGGACATCGCGCGCCCGCACGTCGCGACCGTTCAGCTTATAGACCGAGCCTTGTTCGCGCTCGATTCTACGGCTGATTTCCAGGGTATCGGCGGTGTTGAACTGCTGAGGGGCTGTACGATCGGTGTTGTCGAGCACCACGGTCACTTCGGCGCTGTTGCGCGCGGGCCGGTTTCCCGAACCGGAAAAAATGACATCATCCATACCCGAGGCGCGCATGGCCTTATATGAGCTTTCGCCCATCACCCAGCGCAGGGCCTCAACGAGATTGGATTTCCCGCACCCGTTGGGCCCGACGATACCAGTCAGGCCGGGCTCCATGACAAGTTCAACGGGGTCGGTAAAAGATTTGAAGCCTAAAAGCTTGAGGCGCGAAAACTTCATTCCGCGCCCCGGCAAGGCACAAACCAGCTAGAGGCGCGCTTCGATTTCCGACGAAAGGGCTTCGAAAGTGGCATTCGACTCCAGCCGCTGGCCATTGATATAGAATGTGGGCGTGCCCAACAGGCCAAACTGGTTCAGGGCCTGTTCGCGCATGGATTCCAATGCAGCGAACATTTCCTCGTCGGTCAAGACTTCCTCGAACCTTTCCTGTGTAAAGCCGAACTGCTGCGCGATTTCAAAGATTGCCTGTCGCGGATTGTCCGCAGTCATCCATTGATTCTGCGAAGCCATATAGGCTGACAGCACATCATGGTATGCACTGCCCGCAGCTTCCGCGACCATGAAGACGGCAAGATCGAGCACGTTGCGGCGGAAGGGGCGCACGATCCAGCGTACATTGCCGGTGTCGACATATTCTTCCTTAAGGCGGGGATAGACCGTTACGTGGAAGTTGGCGCAGTGCGGGCAGGTCGGCGATACATATTCGATCACCGTGACATTGGCATTGACCCCGCCCAATGGCCGGTCCTGCAATCCGTCAGGATTGTTGATTGCCTGACCGTCAATCGGCTCGATTGGCGACCCGTCGTAAAGCGCGACCTCACCGGTTGTTTCGCTGGTGTCGGCGCCGCTGGCAGCCGGGGTCTGCTCCTGGGCGTCCGAGCTGGACCCGCATCCGTAAAGCAGGGTGGCAATTCCCGCACCCGAACCGGCAACCAACAATTTTCTGCGGTCAAGCAACAAAACACGTACTCCTGAAATCATTTCATTTTGAATGTGCGCACACTACACAGCGCGAACACGGCAGCAAGGGGGCAGATCGGTCAACTCACGGTGAACACGCTATTTGCGTTTATTGGCCAATACGCCCTGTCCAAGCCGTTCCAGCGCGGCCCTGAGCCCGGCATCCTCGATATTTTCAATCGATTTCGCCAGCAATTCGGATTTTTCCGGTGCCAGGGGGGCGGGGCCTCTTTGCGCTTCTGGCTGTGGATTGTCCATCGGCGATGCGGACAATTTGACCGATGAGACGAGGAAATAGCCAAAATAGCGGTTTATTGCCTGCGCGATCATCGGTCCATCGTAGCTGACCGCAAGCGCCTGACCTGCCTGGCACCGCAGATAAAGAATAGCACCATCGGCATCGGGTTTATTGTTGCGCGGCCAGACCAGCCTGTCGGGCATGGAAACCCGGTTATAGGGATCGGGCGCAATTGCGGTCCAATTGGCGACCAGATCGCGCGAGGCAAATCCGCGTTTTCTCAACGCCGGATCGAGCGCATTGCCGATCATGTCGCCAAGTTGCACCGCTCGGTTTTTTCGTTTCGGAACTGTCGGTTGTTTTGCCATGCGCGATGCGTTGTATCTTGTCTTGTCGCTCCCGGCGTATATAGCACCATTATGGTTCAATCCGCATCCTTTGATCTGCCTGCAAGCCCTATTCCCGATTCAGGCGCTGTCCTTGACTGGTATGATCGGCACGCTCGCATTTTGCCTTGGCGTGTGCCGCCGCAAGACCGCGCGCGCGGCATAAAGCCGAACCCCTATCATGTATGGCTGAGCGAAATCATGCTGCAACAGACAACGATTGCGGCGGTGGGAAAGTACTTCGCCGCTTTCACACGGCTCTGGCCGACCGTTGCCGATTTGGCTGCTGCGCCGCTTGACGACGTTCTGGTTCAATGGGCCGGGCTTGGTTATTACGCCCGTGCGCGCAATCTGCATGCCTGTGCCAACGCGGTCATGGAAAATCATGGCGGAAACTTTCCGCAAACCGCCGCCCGATTGCGCGATTTGCCGGGCATCGGCGACTACACCAGCGCTGCTATCGCTGCTATCTGCCATGACGAACAGGTTGCCGTGCTCGACGGCAATGTCGATCGTGTCATGGCGCGTTTTCTTGCGTTGCCCGTCCCGGTGCGGGAGGAAAAAGCGCTCATCCGGGCCCGCGTACAGGAGGCCGTGCCCGAACGCGCTGGCGATTTCGCTCAGGCGATGATGGATCTGGGCGCCACCATCTGTGCCCCGCGCCGCGCCAATTGCCTGGTGTGCCCGCTTGAGCGTGACTGTCAGGGCACCAGAACCGGCAATCCGCTCACCTTTCCCGTGCCAGCGCCCAAGGCCGAAAAGCCGCACCGGTTCGGCCACGCCTTTGTTATCCGCCATCCCGACGGGTCGGTGTTCCTGCGCCAGCGCGGCCCAAAAGGGCTTTTGGCGAAAATGACCGAAGTGCCCGGCACCGAATGGGTCGGAGAGGAAAAGGACGCAAATTTCCCCCTGAAAGGTCAATGGAAAGAAGCTGGTCTGGTCACCCACACCTTCACGCATTTCCATCTCTCGCTTTCTGTCTGGAGCATCCAATCCGATCAGGCGCTCGATGAGGGCTGGTGGGCATGCATTGATGCGCTCGACAACGAAGCCCTCCCAAGCGTTTTCCGCAAGGTGCTCAAGGCAGCGGGATTGCAATAGGGCGCGCTTGCGCGCCATTACGCGTGAGACAAAAAAAGCCCCCGGCTCGATAACCGGGGGCAGGAATGCCTGACTGATTGGAGGTCAAAATCAGGCAGAAAGCTTTTCGAGAGCAGCGCGGATATGAGCGCGCAAATCGTCGATCGGGTACAATTGCCCCTTGTGCTCATAATGCCAGAATGTCCAACCATTGCAGGCATCGAAACCTTGTACGAGCGCGCCGACCTTATGGATTGAACCGGCGTGGCTGCCGCAAACCAGCGATCCATCGGCGCGCACGATAGAACAATAACGCCTCTGGGCGTCGAAAAGTTGCGCGCCCGGAGCGATTAAGCCCTGCTCGATCAATGAGCCAAATGGCACGCGTGGTTCAGCTCGCTTTGGCTTCATTGTAGCAATGGCAGTCAAATCGTGCGGTTTTATGGCCGCAATGCGCTTCAAAGCTGCATTAATGTAGGTGTTTTCGCGTTCAATTCCAATAAAATGACGGCCAAGTTTTTTGGCGACTGCACCCGTTGTCCCGGTCCCAAAGAATGGGTCTAGCACCACATCGCCCGGCTTGCTCGTCGCCATGATCACCCGGTAGAGCAGGGCCTCGGGTTTTTGAGTCGGATGTACCTTGTCGTCATTGGCGTCTTTGAGCCGTTCTCCGCCCGTGCAGATCGGAAACAGCCAATCTGAGCGCATCTGGGTGTCGTCATTGGATAGCTTTAGCGCTTCATAATTGAAGGTCGGACGGCTTTTCTGACTGCGCGACGCCCAGATCAGCGTTTCATGCGCATTGGTGAAACGGGTGCCCCGGAAATTGGGCATGGGGTTCGATTTCCGCCAGACCACATCGTTGAGCATCCAGAAACCCAGATCCTGCAGGGTCGCGCCTACACGGAAAATATTGTGATACGATCCGATGACCCAGATTGCGCCATCGGGCTTGAGGATACGCCGCGCGGCGCTCATCCACGCCTTGGTGAATTCGTCATAATGGGCGAAGCTGTCGAACTTGTCCCAATCGTCGTCAACCGCATCGACGCGCGATTGGTCCGGTCGGGTCAGCCCCTCTTCCAGTTGCAGGTTGTAGGGGGGATCGGCAAAGATCAGATCGACCGATGCTTCGGGCAGGCGGTTCATGTGCTCAATGCAATCGCCAACCAGAATGGTATCAAGAGGAAGGTGGCTATCGAAAGCCTCCGGACCGCGCTTTCGCGCCGCCGTGCCGGTACGCAACATCTTACTAACCCTAACGCAAAACTAATGAGCTATTGATAGCCCGTTAGGGTTAAGTGCAGCCTAAAACTTAGGGTTAACAAAGTGTTGTCGGCAAAATCGCAACTGGCGCTTCCGTCAAGGAAGGAAAAACGTTACCGCATTGCGGCGCGCACCGGAGCAAAGCTGGTTCGATGCAATTCGCTCGGGCCATGCGCGTTGAGCGCTTCGAGATGAAAGGCTGTCCCGTAACCTTTGTGCTTGGCAAAGCCATATTGCGGAAAGCTCTGGTGGATTACCCCGCACATCCTGTCTCGCATGACCTTGGCAACAATTGACGCAGCGGCAATCGAAAGGGACCGTGCATCGCCGCCAATAACCGCTTCACCTTTGCAAGGCAGGCCGGGCGGAACATCGCGGCCATCGATCAACGCCAGATCGGGAGAAAAGGGCAGGGCGGCAACGGCCTGCGTCATCGCCCAGAGCGTTGCTCCGCGAATATTGAGATTATCGATCACCGATACAGGCGCCGCGCAAAAACCGACCTGCGCCTTTTCCATGATCTCGAGAAAGATCACCTCGCGCCGCGCTTCGGTCAGCTTTTTTGAATCATTGAGGCCCGCTGGAATGTTTGCTGGATCGAGAACAACGGCAGCAGCGACAACAGCCCCCGCCAATGGTCCGCGCCCTGCTTCATCCACACCTGCCACTCTTACATGACCGCATTCCTGCGCCGCGGCTTCCAGCGCAAGGTCAGGCAAGGGCGTTGCAATTGTCATTTCCGAATCGGGGCGGGCCATGATTGCCAAGGTGCCGATTTTCGCGGCAAAGAAAAGCCCCATGCCCCTATTGTGAAATCGGCGATACCCAGCGCTGTCGCCATTCCGGCGCGGGATACGCTTCCGGCCAATGTTCAACAATGCGTCGGATCATGGCATTTTCGACCTCGAACAGGGTCAGCGCCACGGCTTCCACCTTGCCATCGGTGATTTCAGTCTCGGTCATCGCCTGTTGTCCGTCACCGATCAGCCGACATACACTGAACGACCATTTTCCATCCGCCGGATAGGCCGCATTCAGCGCTACGAAATCTTCAGATGAGCTGATCCGTTCATTCGATTGCGGCCACAATAGCTCGAAATCGGGTGCAAACAACCGGGCAGCAAGCGCCCAGTCATTTGTGTTCATGCGCTCCCAGAAATTTCTGGCAATATGTGCGGCGTCACCCATGATCAGAACAATGCCAGTTGCGCATCGTCGCGTTTGGGATGGCTAAAAAGATCGGTGCGCAACACCGGTCCGGCCTTATCCAGTCCAAGCCGGGCAACGGCCTTTTCAAAACGCTGCTCCATCATCAGTGCGTAAGGGCCTTCACCCTTGAACCGGGAGCCGAAGCGCGGATCGTTCTCCTTGCCCCCGCGCATGTCACGCACAAGGTTCATCACATGCTTGACCTTATCGGGATAGTTGGCCAGCAGCCATTCACGGAAAATATCACGCACTTCGCCAGGCAAGCGCAAAACGATCATGGACGCGGCCTCGGCTCCCTGTGCCTTGCTTGCATCCAAGATGCGTTCGAGTTCGTGGTCGTTTACCGCAGGGATCATGGGGGACGCCATGATCCGCGTCGGGATGCCCGCTTCCGATAATAGTTTTAGCGCTTCGAGACGACGCGACGGCGTTGACGCGCGCGGCTCCATGAAACGCGACAGCTTGTGATCCATCGACGTCACCGAAATCCCCACTGCCACAAGCCCGTGCTTGTTGAGCCGCGTCAAAAGGTCGAGATCGCGTGCGATCAGCGCCGATTTGGTGGTGATCGTCACTGGATGTTTTGCGTCCAGCAGGACTTTCAAAATACCCCGCATCAATTTGTGCTTGCGTTCGACTGGCTGATACGGATCGGTATTGGTCCCGATGGCAATAGGCTTGGGTTTGTAGCGCGGATTGGCAAGTTCGGCGCGCAAAAGGTCGGGCGCATTGATCTTCACATAGATATCGCGCTCGAAATCCACGCCTGCCGAGTGGCCGAGATAAGCGTGGCTTGGCCGCGCATAACAATAAGAACACCCGTGCTCGCAGCCGCGATAGGGATTGATCGAGCGGTCGAAGTGAATGTCGGGCGAAACGTTGCGGGTAATGATCGATTTGGCCCGCTCGATATGTTCGCGGGTCTCAAACTTTGCTTCTTCCTGAGCTTCCCAGCCATCATCGGCAAGCTCGCGCCGCAGCTTTTCAAAGCGTCCGCTTTCATTACTGCGCGCGCCGCGACCTTTGAGGCTGCGACTTTCCATAACGGGGCGGCTGAGCAGGTCGAAATCCCGGCTGCCGAACAGCCGCTGCCGCGCCTCCATATGCCCGCCGATATTGCCTGCCTGTGCCATGTTCGCGCCTCGTTAGCGTCCGCCGATACCGGAACAAGGCGAATCAGGCCTGTTCCGTTCCGTTAACGATAGCGCAACAATTGGAACATAACAAGAACAAGCGGTAAGAGCTTGCCTTATCGCTCCATGAGCCGCGGCATCACCTCAATGAAGTTGCATGGGCTGTGCCGGGCATCGAACTGATATTGCAGGATGCCTTCCCAGGCATCCCGGCAGGCACCGCGCGAGCCGGGCAGGCAGAAAACGAAAGTGCTGCCCACAAGTCCTGCTGTCGCGCGCGACTGGATGGAAGATGTACCGATGGTCGTTGCCGAATATTGGTGGAACAGCACCGAAAATCCGTCCATCTTCTTGTCGAACATCGGTTCCACAGCCTCGGGCGTAACGTCCCGACCGGAAAAGCCGGTGCCGCCCGTTGTCAGCACAACATCAATGGCGGGGTCTTCGACCCACAGCCGCACCTGCTCCGCGATCGTTTCGCGATCGTCGCTCACGACCGCGCGCGCTGCGCAATTGTGCCCTGCCGCCTCGATCATCTCCTTGAGCAATGCGCCGGAAGTATCGGTCTCCAGGGTGCGGGTATCGGACACGGCCAGCACCGCGAAGGTGACGGGAATGAAGTCGCGGGTTTCATCGATCTTGAAGGGAAAAATCATTGCTGGCCTTCCGGAGCGGGTTGGTCCTCATCGGGCAGGGTGAATTCATCGGGTTCCGAGCGCGGATCGAGTGAAACGGTCTCCGCTGTAACCGCACGTTCTGTCGGCAACGGCTGGAACGGCGCGCGATCGTCGACCGGCGCGGCATCGCGAATTTGCATACGGATAAAGGCTGCGGCGGCCAGCGCACCGTGGAAGATCACCGGTACAACGAAAATCGCCACCGGGCCCATAAAGCCCATGATGATTGACGCGGCGATCGGACCCATCATCTGTCCCGCGCCGAGCACCAACAGCATTCCCGATGCGATTTTGGAAAAATCGCCCTCTTTGGCAAAGTCATTGGCGTGAGCCACGGCAATTGCATAAAGCGAATAGGCGGCAAGGCCATACATGCCGAAAAGCGCATAAAGCAGCACGGTTTCGCCGGGATTTATAATGATGGTCAAAAGCCCGGCCGTCGCGCCGATCAGGGCTACGCCAACAAGAACCTTGCGCCGGTCGATCTTGTCTGAAAGGCGGCCAAGCGGGATTTGCGATAATGCGCCCGCGACAATCGCAAGGCTCATGAGATACGCCACCGTTGCGGTCGAAAATCCGCGCTCGATGCCATAAACAGGTGCCAGCGTGCCAAAGGCGCCATTAGCCATGCCGACCGAAAAAGCGGCCACCACAGCAATGGGCGAAGTCTTGAACAACAGTCCGATATCAAGCGAGGCCGATTGCAGCGGCGCAGGTTGAGGCGTGCGGGTGACAGCGGTTGGTAACACTGCGCAGGTATAGGCAAGAGCCGCCAGAACGAAGGGGATATAACCTGCCACCCCTGTGACCGATATGGCCATCTGGCCCGCAGTGGATGCAAAAAGCGTTATCGAGACATAGATCGAAAATGTTGTGCCGCGGCTTTCGTTGTCGGAAACCTCGTTGAGCCAGCTTTCCACCACCATGGCAGCGCCGGCAAAGCAGAAGCCGGAGAAAATCCGCATGAAAATCCAGGCCCAATCGTCGATCACCAGCAGGTTGACAAGAATCGTCATCGAAGCAACCGCTGCCATAACCGCATAGGCCCGGATATGGCCCACGCGCTTGACCAGCATCGGCACCGAGATCGACCCAGCCATGAACCCGATCGACCAGCCCGTGCCGATCAGGCCCAGCGCCAAAAGCGAAAAGCCTTCCTCGGCGCCGCGCACCGGCAGAATCAGCCCGTGCATGCCGCCCGCAAACATCAGCAAGGCAGAACTGATCAAAAGTGCGGAGATTTTGACGACTTGCGACATGAAAGGCCCTCTTTCGGCGCTTGAACATTTGTCTCATGCGCTCTTGATTTGAGCGGGAATGTAGCGAGTTTATGTGACACTGCATACTGGTCGGAAACGATCATCCCCATGATCGGTTTCGTAAAAAATCCCGCCAACCGGCTTGCCAGTTTGCGCCAAGCCGATTACCGGTAGCAACTGACATTTTACGTTTTGGCGCTCATACGGGCGCTGGCCTTTCTGGATCAAGTTCGTGTCCCAGCCGCAAGACAATGCCCATATCGCGAAATCGCGCACCCGCTTCGTTCTGGGGGGCGGGGTCATGCTGGGCATCACCCTCAAGGTTGCTTCGGTTTTTGTCTTTGTGGCCATGAGCGCCATCATCAAGGGCGCCGAAGGTGTACCGGTTGGCCAACTTGTCTTTTTCCGCTCGTTCTTTGCACTGATTCCGGTTTTGATTTTCCTCGCCTGGCGGCGAGAACTCGTTGAAGGGTTCAAGACGTCCCGGCCTGTCGGTCACATTCTGCGCGGCGTCATCGGCACAATGGGCATGTTCCTGATCTTTTTCGGGTTGACCCGGCTGCCGCTCCCTGAAGCGATTACCATCCATTACGCGACCCCGCTGTTCATCGTGATTTTCTCAGCCCTGTTCCTGCATGAAAAAATCCGCCTTTTCCGCTGGACCGCGGTTCTAATCGGACTTCTGGGCGTGTTGATCATCATGTGGCCGCGTCTCACCGTGTTCTCGGGTGATTTATCAGCAATGGGCCCTGAAACCGTCGGTGCCATCGCCGCCTTTTGTGCCTGTATGGTCAGCGCGGTGGCCATGCTCATGGTGCGTACGCTGGTCAAGACCGAGCGCAGCGCAACCATCGTCATTTACTTTTCGATCGTCAGCGCCGTTCTCGGGCTTTTGACGATTCCTTTCCTGGGATGGGTCGAGCTTTCGCTCGAACAAACGCTCGCTCTGGTTGGGGCTGGCATCGCCGGTGGCATTGGGCAAATTCTGCTCACCGAGAGCTATCGTCACGCCGAGCTTTCGACAGTTGCACCCTTTGAATATTCCTCAATGGTACTCTCGATTGCCACCGGCTTCATCGTCTTTGGTGAAGTCCCGACCATCCAGATGCTGATTGGCGGCTCGATCGTTGTCGCGGCTGGCATATTCATCATTTATCGAGAGCATAGGCTGGGGCTGGATCGCGCCAAGGCACGCAAGGTTACAAGCCCGGCTTAAACGGCGTCGAGCGCCGCCCTGATCGAAAGCAGATCCTGCCAGACCAGCTTTTTTGCCGCTGGCTGGCGCAGCAGGAAGGCTGGATGAAGCGTCGCCATGGCCTGCATAGTGTGGTCCGCTATCGTTAGCTCTCTCCATTGCCCGCGCAGCCGGGTAATCCCGGTTGTGGTTTCAAATAGCGTTGAAGAGGCCGCGCCGCCCAGCGTCACCAGTACCTTGGGCGCCACAAGTTCGATCTGGCGGTAGAGGAAGGGCAGGCATACGGAAGTTTCCGCGGGCGTGGGCGTGCGATTGCCAGGCGGGCGCCAAGGCACGGTGTTGGCGATGTAAACCCGCGTCCTGTCCAGTCCGATAGCCGCCAGCATACGGTCGAGCAATTGTCCCGAACGCCCGACAAAAGGTTTGCCCTGCAAATCCTCGTCGCGTCCGGGCGCCTCACCCACAAACATGATATCGGCCTGCGGGTTGCCGTCAGCAAAAACCAGATTGGTTGCGCGCAGTTTAAGGCCGCAGCCCTCGAATCCGGCCAGCAGTTCCTTGAGTTCATCCAGCGTCTGCGCCTTGGCTGCAAGTTCTTGCGCCATTTGAGGGCTGGCTTCACGGCTCTCTGTCGCGGCCACTTGCGGCGCGCCCTGTGCAGGCGCTTGCGGGCGAAGCTGTGGCATAGCTGGTTTTTGCGCAGCGCTGCCAACACTCTTGGGCAACTGTGCCGATTGAACGAACCGGTCAACGGGTTGCTCGCTCACCGCCATATCGACGCCTGCTGCCCGATACCAATCGAGCAGGGCAATCATTTCGTCGCGGGTGAGGGTGTCTGAAACCATGATAGGGCGGTTATAGCCCGCGCCATGCTCAGGTAAAAGCCAATCTTGAACCATTCCATTTATGTATTAGGTGATGCGCAGAAAACGGTCCCAAATTGCGTCACGGGGCTAGGTTCACAGCCTGCGGCAATGCTAAAAGGCGACCCAAACAAATAACGCGGGAACCAGCCAATGAGCCAAGAACCGATCGAGCGCGAAAGCATGGAAACCGATGTGCTGATCGTTGGTGCCGGCCCGGCCGGGCTTTCCGCTGCGATTGCGCTTAAGCAGAACGCGCCCGATCTTTCGGTCATTGTCATTGAAAAGTCGGCAGAGATCGGCGGTCATATCATGTCCGGCGCTGTCATGGATCCGGTCGGCCTCGATGCGCTGATCCCCGGCTGGCGAGAAAAAGGTGCCCCCGCGGCCACTGAGGTTACGAGCGACCACTTCGTGTATCTGACTGAAAAAGGCTCCCAAACCTTTCCCGATCTCTTGATTCCGCCCGTTATGAAGACAAAAGGCGGTGTCATCATCTCCTTGGGCGATCTATGCCGCTGGCTGAGCGAACAGGCAGAGGCGCTCGGTGTCGATGTTTTTCCCGGCACGGCCGCCGTCGATCTCGTCACAACTGAGGATGGCGCGGTTGCCGGTGTGATAACCGGCGATCTCGGCATCGCGCGCGATGGAACCCATAAATCCACATTTGCCGCGGGCATCGAATTGCGCGCCAAATATACGCTGATCGGTGAAGGCGCACGCGGCTCGTTGGCCAAGCAGCTCATTCGTACCTTTGCGCTCGACGAGGGCAGGGCGCCTCAAAAATTCGGTCTTGGTATCAAGGAAATATGGCAGATCGATCCGGCAAGGCACCAGCTTGGCAAGGTCGAACATTTTATGGGCTATCCGCTGGGCAATTCCACTTCCGGCGGCGGCTTTTGCTATCACGCGCCCGACAACAGGATCTATCTCGGCCTCGTTGCCCATCTCGACTATGATAATCCGACATTCTCTCCTTTTGGCGAGTTCCAGCGCTTCAAGTTGCACCCCGCGATCAGCCAGTTGCTCGAAGGCGGCGAGATGGTGTCTTACGGCGCGCGCGCAATCACATCGGGCGGCTGGCAATCGATCCCCAAACTGGCGTTCCCCGGCGGTGCGTTGATCGGTTGCGCTGCGGGCTTTATGAACGTGCCGCGCCTAAAGGCCATCCACAACGCAATCCGCTCGGGCATGAGCGCCGCTGCCGAGGTGGCGCAAGCCATTGGGGCAGGCCGCGCGAACGATGTTATTGAAACGCTCGATGAAGCCATTCTGGCCAACGGCATTCGCGACGATCTCTATCCGGTCCGGTCGGTCAAACCGCTCTGGGCGCGATTCGGGACCTTTGCTGGTGTAACGCTGGCGGGTATGGACATGTGGGCTTCAAGCCTTGCGAAGATTTCGCCGCTGGCGGGTATGGCGCGCCACAAGCCCGATTTTGCAACTCTCAAACCCATCTCCGAAGTCGCGCGCATCGCCTATCCCAAACCGGATGGGAAAATAACCTTTGCACGCTCGGAATCGGTCTATCGCGCCAATATCGCCCATGACGAGGATCAACCGGTTCATCTGCGTCTAACCGATCCGGCTATCCCGATTGCCCAGAACCTGCCGCGCTATGGAGAACCGGCGCCGCTTTATTGCCCGGCGGGCGTTTACGAGGTGGCGGAAGAACAAGAAGGGCCAGTCTTCCGCATTCATGCCCAAAATTGCGTGCATTGCAAAACCTGCGACATCAAAGATCCTGCTCAAAACATCACCTGGGTTCCACCTGAAGGGGGCAGTGGCCCGAACTATTCGGGCATGTGAACATCAAGTGAAGCGACGACACTTGCGAGTGACCCGGATTTGCGAAACAGTGACTCTTGGATGGTTCGTACAGCACGGCTGTGTGCTGTCCAGAAAAGAACATGCGAGGAGCATCGATAAACGTGCATATGTCTATTCGTAAGGCTGTCTTGGCAGGGGTCGCAATTGCCTTTGCGGCAATCGTTCCGGTCCAGGCTGCGCAGGCTCAGAGTGGTATGTTGTCGCTGCGCAAGCCCAGTCCCGTGGGCAGCTATCTTGCGGGCGTTGCTGCGCTCGAAAACCTCGATGGCAATCGCGCCGCGCGCTATTTCATGGACGCCGCCAGCGAGGAGTGGGACAATCCGGTTTACGTTTCTCGCGCATTTCTTTCCTATCTGGTTGCCGGCAAGGTTTCCGATGCGGCAACGCTTGCCCATCATCTTCTCGATCTCGAACCCAATGATGAGCTTGCCCGGCTTACTCTGGGCACAGTTGCGCTCAAGCAGCGCCGCTACAGTTCTGCCGAACAGACCCTTTCGCGCATTTCCGACGGATCGCTGATCGGGCTGACTGGCGGCATTCTTAGGGCATGGGCGCAGGCAGGAAACGGCAATCCAAGTGCAGCTCTCGCAACTCTTGATGCGTTGGGAGACAGCGGCTTCGCAGATTTTCTAGTTTTCCATCGCGCTCTGGTTGCAGATGTCGGCGGCTTACGGGGCCAGGCGCTCGACTATGCCCGCGAAGCCTATGAAATGGACCCCTTCGTAACCCGCATTGCCGAGGCCTATGTCCGTATTCTTGCAAATGCCGGGCGCTTTGAAGAAGCCCAGATTGTTCTCGATGAATACGCGGCTGAAGGCATTGCGCATCCTTTGGTGGACTCGCTGAGGGCGCCCGTTGCGGCTGGCCGCCGCCCTGGCCTGTTTGCCAATTCTGTGCAGTCGGGTGCCACGGAGATGTTCCATGGGTTGGGCACAGCCCTGGCACGCGACGGTTCATTGGAACTGGGTGTCGTGTTTCTGCAACTGGCCCTTTATCTCGATCCCGAAGCATCCGTGGTTGCAATGACGCTCGGTGAGTTGTTCGCCAGCGCGGGCCGCTACAGCGAAGCCGATGCGGTTTATGGCAAGATTCCCTCGTCCTCTCCGCTTTCTACCAGTGCGCTGATCCGGTTGGCAGAAAGCCGTGACGCGCAGGATGATCGTGAAGGCGCAATCTCCCGTTTGCGCAACATCGTAAACAGCAATCCCGACAATGTTGAAGCGTGGGGGGCGCTAGGCGATGTGCTGCGGTACGATGAGCGGTGGGAAGAAGCGGCTGACGCCTATACGCAGCTTATCAACACCATTGAAACCGACCGCCCGCGCGATTGGCGCTACTACTATGTACGCGGCATAGCCTATGAGCGCGCAGGGCATTGGGAAAATGCCGAACCTGATTTCAAGCGCGCGCTTGAGCTCAACCCCGATCAGCCGCAGGTGCTTAACTACCTTGGCTATAGCTGGGTCGATATGGGCATGAATCTCGAACCCGCTCTTGAAATGATCGAGCGCGCTGTCGAATTGCGTCCACGCGATGGCTATATCATCGACAGTCTCGGCTGGGCCTTTTTCCGTCTCGGTCGCGTCGACGAAGCGATTGCGGAACTGGAGCGTGCGCTGCAATATTTGCCAAACGATCCGGAAATAAACGACCATTTGGGCGATGCCTATTGGGTTGCTGGCCGCCATCGCGAAGCCATGTTCCAGTGGCGCATTGCAATTGCCGTCGATGAGCGTGGTGAGGTTACAGAGCGAGCCCGGCCGAAACTCACCGAAGGTTTGGTGGATATGCCTGAAATCCAATAATGGAAGCGGTGCTCACTGAAATCGCACCGGCCAAGATAAATCTCGCGCTGCACGTGACCGGGCAGCGCGAGGACGGTTTTCACACGCTTCATTCCCTTTGCGTTTTTGCACAATTGGGCGACCAAATATCGATATCGCCTGCCGCCAGAGACGATCTTGAAATCACCGGTCCTTTCGCCAACGACCTGTCGGCAGGACGCAGTAATCTTGTTGTCCGCGCGGTGGAAAAATTCCGGGCCCGCTTTCCCGGCCAATTGCCCGATGGGGTATCCATAGCGCTGGAAAAGCATCTGCCGGTTGCTGCCGGGCTTGGCGGCGGTTCTGCCGACGCGGCCTCGGTATTGCGCCTGCTTGCGCAATTGAGCAGCAACCCCATCGACGATGCCGACCTGTTCGATCTGGCTGCCAGACTTGGCGCCGATGTGCCCATGTGCCTTTTATCGCGCACATGCGAGGTCATGGGGATCGGTGAGCATATCAGGCCGCTGCAACCATTGCCGCCGACATATCTGGTGCTGGTCAATCCCTTGGCGCCCGTTGCAACAGCCGACGTTTTCAAACGGCTGCAAAGGCGGGATAATTCGCCTATGCCCAGCTTGCCGGAGCCGTTCGATCGTGTGGCCATGCTTTCGCTCTGGCTGGCCGATACGCGCAACGACCTCGAAGCGCCCGCAATCGAAATATTTCCAGCCATCCGCTCAATTCTTGATGCCATTGCTGCCACGCAAGGGGTGACGCTTGCCCGCATGTCGGGATCGGGCGCCACCTGCTTTGGCCTTTATGGAAGCGCGGCTGCGGCCCATCAGGCCGCCCACGATCTGCGTGAGCGGCTTTCCGGTTATTGGGTGGCGGCCACGCCAGTCCTGCAGGACTAGAGAGCGTGTCCAGCAAGCATGCCCTCGAACTTGATCCGAGGGTGGAAACGGTTTTGCGGTTCGGACACACGACAAAACAAAGATTTAGAGCCAGGGATTTGATTCCATTAAATCCTGAACGGCTCTAATTGGGCGTTACAGCCTCCACCTCAACGCAGGTCACAAAAACCATCCAGCTCACAATCGCGCAGGGCACGGCCAATATCGCGGCAAAGCCCAATTCGATGGCAAGGGGGAAGGGAAAAACCAGCGCCAGCGCCCAGGCGCCGCCGATGCCCGCGAGCCAGACGTTAATCGAAATATAGAGGAAGGCGGGAAGGGCGTGAACGAAGGCTTGCAGCGGTGAGCGGACGTCATCTGCATTAAAGCGCGGCATGCGCATGTGATCGGCAAGAGACCACGGGGTATGTTCGACGGTAAGATCAGTCATTTCCAAAACCACAAGTTCTGCAATATCGGGTATGCGCACCGGCGCTTGCCCGGCCGATGTTGGAGCCGGAAGCAAGAACGAAAGCGCATCGTTGCGAAAGCACGGTGGAAACAGTCAGCGAGCCGACGATAAGGTGAGGGCGCAGCTCTGTTTCTACAGAACGGGGGTCTGGGGCGGGGCTCTGGGCTGGGCACCGGCCCGGCGGCCAGCCAGCGGTGCCGCCGCAGCGGCTATGGTAAAGACAGCGGACCCGAAGGCAAGATTTGTTGCGGACGCAGATCTTTCGATCAGTGGCGCGGCATCGTCACCAAAAGTATCGGCAGACGCCCAGCCTTGTGTCTGCGTGCCGAGCGACCGGCCCGCATCGGGCAGCTTGGCCAGCGGGGAGGCATGTTCGGGGGCAGTAAGCGTAACGGTGCTTTGCGCGCCGATGTCGCTGAACTTGGCAGAATGCGAGACGCCATGCCCAACCCAACCGGCCAGCGCAAAGACAACGAGCGCCAACGCGATAACGCGGCTCATTTCAACGCGAAACGGTTTTACCGGGTGTGACAAGGTCGTTGCCCTAGAACAATGCTCAGGGGCTCATCTAAGCATTGCTGCGGCGCAAGTCCATGAGGCAAATACTACCGCGCCGGTTTTTCCTGGAAGCAAGGCGACCGGACGGTTTTGATCGGTCTTGGTTTGAAGCGAAGGCTACCAGCCGCCACCACCACCGCCGCCTCCGCCACCACCGGAAGAGCCGCCAGAAAAACCCGAGCTTGACGATTTGGCTGGCTGTGCCGCCACCATTGCTGAACTCAGCCCTGTGGCAACCCCGCTCATCGAACTGGCAAGAGCCCCCGGCGAGAACGAGGAACTGCGATACCAATGCGGATGGTAGCCTTGTCGAGCATCTTTGACCGCATTGCGTGCCAGATCGCTCTCGAACCGCTCCGACCAGGGCTTTTCGACGCCCAACGCCATCGCATAGGGCAGGATCTGCTCGAACCGCGCGGTCGTCATTTCCGGTTCCTTCTGGAAGTTCAGCCGCTCTTTCTCGGCTGTTTCCAGATACATCTTGAAGCCGTCGATTTCGTCCATGACCTTGCGTCCATGCACGGTTGGCGCCCGCATCAAGATCCCGAAGATCACCGTGATCGCCACGATGACAATCGTTGCTACCACCGCAAAGCTGCCATCGAACAGGTCCAGCAATTCGCTTATCAAACCGGAAAACATGGTCAGGGCAACTGCGGCAGTCACGAATATGCGTATCTTGCCCAAGGCATTGCCCTGCCACACGCCGTGCAGCACGACCCCGAAAATCGTCACTCCCACAGTGAGAAACAGGCATAGCACGACAATACTGGGATCGAGCACCTCAGTCGCCGCCATTACGATAAGCGAAACGACACCGAGCACCGCGCCCAGAACGATGAAGGCCGTATTGTTCTTGAAATAGACCTTGGAATTTTCCCGCTCTATCGCCGATATGAACTTGCCGCGCGTTGTATTGAGCGATGGACCGGTTTTCTTGTCGATGGTGATTTTGTCCTGGCCATCGAGATAGTTGAAAATCACGGCCTCGCCCGGTGGCAGCATTTCGTCCGGCGTCTTGCCGGTCGGGCGCAGAGTGTTGGTCTTGCCCTCGGTTTCGATCTCGATAACGCCTTTGCGCGCCAGAGAAACAAGGGCGGCGGAAAAGGCCGTCCATCCCGAGTTGGTCCATCCCATCCGATGCACGTAATGGGTCAGGGCCGGGGAATATCCTTCGGGCGGATAAAAGCGTGGAAAAATGACGCCCTTGGCCGGATCGCGTCCGACCTTGTTCCAGGCCAGCCCGTTATAGGCGAGAACGAGAAGCACCAGAATTGCCGGAATGAGAAATCCGCGATTGTCCGAAAGCCAATAGCCCAGGGCCTCGCTGCCTTCCGGGGCGACCAATACGCCTTTCTCGAAGGCCACAGCAACGGTCAGCCCTTCATAGGGACGCAATGGGTGCAGCGTGGTAAAGCGCGCTTGTGTATCGCTGAGTCGCTCGACCGAGCTTTCAGCCCCGGTTTCGCCTTGCTTGCCGGTATATGCGGAAAGGTCGATAATCCGCGCACCGTCCGGCAGGGTCACGACACTTGTTGCCCGCTCGATGGGGAACTGCCAGAAATTGCCGGTCGCGTTCCAGTAGATTTCGTCGTGGCTGTCAAACAAGCGTGCTGCGCGGTCCATGGTGTATCGGATCTGGTAGCGATGCACCCCGCGATTGAGCATCGCGCCAGCGCTGCCGATCCTGATCCGCTGGCCATCGCGAATGCTTTCGACCGAATAGGGTTCGGCATTGCCGTTGCGGGTGACCGAAATCACATCGAGATCTGACCGTATGGACGAACCGTGCGGGCCTTCCAGCACCGTGGGAATATCGCGGAAAATGCCGCGCCTGATCTCCTGGCCTTCGACATTGACCTCGATGCTCTCGGTAATCGTCACCGACATGTCTGTGTTGACGACAATCGCCGTATCGAAACTGCGAATGACTTCCTGGGCGAGTGCCGGCAGGCTCACCAGAATAAGCGCTGCCGCCAGCCAGAGCCGGGCAATCACCTGCGACGCCAGTTTCACCATCAGTTGAATTTTACCTGCGGAACGGCACGATCTATCTCGTTATCCAGTTCAAAATATTCAGCTTTTTTGAACTGAAACGCATTGGCAACGACATTGGACGGAAACGATTCAACCGCAATGTTGAGGTTGCGCACGGCACCATTATAATAGCGCCGCGAAAGTTGAATTTCGTCTTCCACTGTTTGCAGCGCGCCCTGAAATTCAAGGAAATTGGTATTGGCCTTGAGGTCGGGATAGGCCTCGGCAACGGCGAAAAGCCGCCCCAATGCGCCCGAGAGAATGCCTTCGATCTTGCCGCGTTCGGCTGGCGAGGCATTACCAGCCTGTTGCACTGCGGCGCGCGCATCGGTGACAGCCTGAAGCGTCTCGCGTTCATGGCTCATATAACCTTTGACAGTTTCAAGCATGTTGGGAATGAGGTCGGCGCGACGCTTGAGTTGCACGTCGATACCCGACCAGCCTTCCTCGGTTAGCTGCCTGTTTTTGACCAGAAGGTTATAGGCATAGATCGCATAGCCAGCGATGGCCAAAACCAGTGCCAGAATTACCCATTCCATGCCGTGTCCCTCCGGCTCGTTCAAATGAGTCGGAGATTTGCACCATTGCCGGGCATTATCAACGGTTTATGTGGGAAGTGCCTTATTCGGCGCCGCCGCCTTCAGTCTGCAACCATGCCGCGCCACACAGTTTGGCAAGCTCGCGTATGCGCAGGATGTAGCTTTGGCGCTCTGTGACTGAAATCACGCCGCGCGCATCAAGCAGGTTGAAGGTGTGCGACGCCTTGACCACCTGTTCGTATGCCGGCACGGCCATGGTCTGACGATTGCCCGAAGCGCCCTTTTCCAGAATGGCGCGGCATTCGTCCTCGGCATCCTTGAAATGCCGGAACAAAATGGCCGTATCGGCAGCCTCGAAATTATACTTCGAGAACTCCTGCTCGTTTTGCAGGAATACGTCGCCATAAGTGACCTTTTCAGCGCCCTCCCGGCCGTTGAAGTTCAGATCATAAACGTTCTCGACGCCTTGCACATACATGGCAAGCCGCTCCAGCCCATAGGTGATTTCACCGGGCACTGGGTTGCACTCAAAGCCTGCAACCTGCTGGAAATAGGTGAACTGGGAAACTTCCATCCCGTCGCACCAGCATTCCCAGCCCAACCCCCAGGCGCCCAGCGTCGGGCTTTCCCAATCGTCCTCGACAAATCGAATGTCATGCACCCTGGCATCGAGCCCGATTGCCGCCAGCGATTGCAGGTAAAGCTCCTGAATATTGGCAGGGGACGGTTTCAGGATCACCTGGAACTGGTAATAGTGCTGCAGCCGGTTCGGGTTTTCGCCATACCGGCCATCGGTTGGGCGGCGGGAAGGCTGCACATAGGCGGCATTCCAAGGCTTGGGACCAAGCGCGCGCAGCGTCGTTGCCGTATGGAACGTGCCCGCACCCATCTGCATGTCATAGGGCTGTAAGATGACACAGCCCTGATCCGCCCAGAAATTCTGCAAGGTCAGAATCAGGCCCTGAAACGAGTTCTTTGGGTCCATATGGGGCTTGGGCGCGTCGCTCATCGTCTATCCGAAAAACCAGTGTTGAAGGCGGCGCGACCGTAGTTGCGGCAGCCGGACAGGTCAAGCGGGTCGGCGTCCTGCCATCTCAGACAGTGCCAATGTTGACTTGTGCAGAATTCTGTACAATATCTTTGTGCATAAGGAGCATACCCATGCCAGTTATGACCTACACGGATGCCCGCGCCAACTTCAAGGAAGTCATGGATCGCGCGATAAACGATCATGAGGAAATCGTTGTAACCCGGCGCAAGGGCGAGGCGGTTGTTGTTGTGTCGTTGGAGGATTGGTCCTCGATCAATGAGACCTTGCATTTGCTCTCCACGCGCGCCAATGCCGCAGCATTGCGGCGCTCGATTACCGAACTTGATGAAGGCAAGGGCGAGGCGAAGGACTTGATCGAGCCGTGAAGCTCGTTTTCTCGAGCCAGGCTTGGCAGGATTGCCTTTTCTGGCTGGAGAACGATCCCGAACGGCTAAAACGCATCAACGAATTGATCGAGGAAACGCGTCGCCACCCTTTCAGAGGGCGCGGTAAACCCGAGCCGCTCAAAGGGGATTTGTCCGGCTGGTGGTCCCGGCGCATAACGCGAGAGCATCGCTTTGTTTATCGGGTTTCCGGCAGCAATCAGAGCCAGTCGCTGGAAATCGCCCAGCTCAGATTTCATTATTGAGTGCCGCGCACTATTCCTCATCCCCCGGTCGATAAACCCCGTCATCTCCGCGCTTGAGTTCGACAACGCCCGGTTTTTTCGCTTCCCTGCGGTTGTGTTCCAATTGAGCCTTGCGCTTAGCTTCGGCCTTCTTGTCGTCATCGGCAAATTTCTTGCGCCAATCGCGATAGATCGTGCGAAAGCCCCACACTATTACAAGTGCCAACGCGAGATAGATGAGTGTTCGCAATCCCACGCTAAAGCCCCAGCCGCGACCAGAAGGTGCGGTCTTCCAGTTTCGCCATGACCTCTCCCGCAAGATCGGCTTCCATTATGCTAGAGCCTGAAAGCCCGAACCGCGGCAACTGAAACAGCCCACGTTTCTGCGCGATCAGCTTGACCTGTACATTCTTGCCATACCGCGCGCTCAACGTGGAGTGCATGTCGCCAAGGCTATCGACAAGCCCCATCCCATATCCGCGATGAGCGGTCCAGAATTCGCCGGTAAAAAGCTCGTCGTCGGCAACTTTCAGCTTTTCGGCGCGCCGTGCTTTCACATATCCGATAAAGACATCATGGACATCCAGTTCCATCTGCTTGATCCGGGCGACATCCTCTTTCTTCTCGGGAAGAAACGGGTCGAGCGTCGATTTGTTCTTGCCGGCTGTATAGAGACGGCGCGTGACCCCGAGCTTTTCGATGGCGTCGACAAAGCCGAACCCTGAAAAGATCACCCCGATCGACCCAACGATCGAGGAGGGATCGGCGATGATTTCGTCTCCGGCGGTGGCGATGAAATAGCCGCCCGATGCCGCCGCATCTTCAACGAAAACCAGAACCTGTTTCTTGTTTTCGTCGGCAAGCTGGCGGATGCGCTTGGCGATCAGGTGCGATTGCACAGCCGAGCCGCCTGGAGAATTGACGATCAGCGCCACCACCGGCGCTTTCTTGAATGCAAAAGCCTTTTCCAGCAGCGGATTGACCGAGGCGATATTGAGCCGGCCCGGTTTGGTATCCTGTGAAATCACGCCCTGAAGCCGCACCACGGGAATTGTCGGACCCGACGCCCGAAACAGCCTCTTGTACCAGGGGCGCTTGGGCGTGTCCTTGATCTCGGTCGGTGGGGCGGCGGTCATCGTCTTTGCGTCTCCGGAATACTCGATTGACTGTATCACTTAGGTGCTTGTGTTGCGTTTCGCCAGTCAAACCGCGCTTCACCGAGAAATAGCGCTTTTGCTTCTGGCGCAAAACCGTGCCCCGTCTCCCCATGCAGCGCAAGCGGTGGGTAAAGCGAAATCGGCGCGCGCGATCCCTTGCGCCCACCTACAATCACCCGGCTTGCCGCCATGCCCGGCCGGGGGGCGATGGGCATTATGCCAATATCGCCCACGCGCCCGTCGAACGCCGCCATTAGCGCTGGCAAAGCCTGGGCCGTGTGAATGAAAATGATCTCGCCCTTGCCCCCGGCGCTCGAAACCGCTGCCTTGACCCAAAGCTCAAGGTCTTCTGTCTGCATGTGACGCGCGCGCGCCCGATCGGCCTGAGACGCCAGCGTGCCATTGTCGAAATAGGGCGGATTGGCAATCACCACGTCATAGCCGTCCGGCTCTATCCCCGCCGCCTTGCGCGCCGCGCCGCCCGCGGTTACATCGACGGTAACGACACGACTGCGGGTGCCAAACCCGTTTTCGCGGATGTTATGCTCGGCCAGGGCTGCTATATCCGGTTCTATTTCCGCCAGCGTGGCAGCAAGATCAGCATTGTGTGTCATGGCAACGAGCGATGCGACGCCCGAACCGGCACCAAGATCGAGCAGCGAACGGGCCGTTTGCGGTACGCTTGCACCTAAAAGCACGGAATCGACGCCCGCCCGAAATCCTTTTTCCGGCTGGCAGATGGACAATTTGCCGCCCAGAAACGCGTCAATTGTGTGGCGGATATGTTTTACAAATGCAGGCGTCTGGTTTACCGACATAGGCGCGCGGCTCTCTTTCTCTCGGCCCGCACAATAGACATAGACGACACTTGATTGGAACGGCACTATGCCGTTTTCGGAGATCGGACCCCAATGGCGGTTGATAATTTGGCGCGCAATGCTGATTCCGATGTTTCGGCAACCATCGATCATCTGATTTCAGCCACCCAATCCGGGATGGAAGCGGTGAACCGCCTGATTCTTTCGCGCTCGGACAGTCCTGTCGACATGGTGCCCGAAATTGCCAATCACCTGATCGATGCGGGAGGCAAGCGCCTGCGCCCCATGCTGACGCTTGCGTCGGCCGCCCTGTTCGGCGGCGCCAATGGCAACGAAATCCGTTTCGCCGCCGCCGTTGAATTCATGCACAACGCTACGCTACTCCATGACGATGTTGTCGATGAAAGCGATATGCGTCGTGGCCGTCCCGCCGCCCGCACCATCTGGGGCAATCAGGCTTCTGTTCTGGTAGGCGATTTCCTGCTTGGCCAGGCCTTTTTGATGATGGTGGAAAGCCGCGATCTCGATGCGCTCGGCGTGCTCTCGCGCGCCGCCGCCGTCATTGCCGAAGGCGAAGTGTTCCAGCTTGCCAAGGCCGGCGATCTTTCGACAACGCCGGAAGATTACACGAAAATCATCCACGCCAAGACGGCAACGCTTTTTGAAGCGGCCACCGAGGTTGGCGCGATGGCAGGTGGGGCCGATGCGCTCGCGCGCAAGGCACTTGCCGCTTATGGCTGCGAACTGGGCATGGCCTTCCAGCTTGTCGATGACGTCCTCGATTATGGCGGGGCAGGTGGCGTCCTGGGTAAGAATACGGGCGATGACTTGCGCGAAGGCAAGATGACGCTGCCCGTCATTTTGGCGCTGGAAAGTGCGACCGGCGATGAGCGCAAGACCATCGAAGCTGTTCTGGGAAAACCCGATGCCGGGCAGGATGCATTTGAGGCCGTGCTTGCCATCCTCAATCGCTACGGGACGCTCAAGCAGACAATGGCCAAGGCCGAGCATCACGCCGAGGCCGCTCGTGCGGCGCTTTCAGACGTCGCCCCGTCGCTTGAGCGCGACATTCTGTTCGATGTGCCTGAATTTTGCACGTCGCGCGCTTATTGAGACTTTGCCTCGGCAAATTCAACCAAGTCCCATAGGTTTCCGTAGAGATCCTTGAAAACGGCGACAGTGCCATATTCAGCTTGCTTCGGCTCACGCACGAACGTTATGCCTTTGGCGCGATAGGCTTCATAGTCGCGCCAGAAATCGTCGGTGCTGAGAAAAAGGAAAACCCGGCCACCGGCCTGATCGCCTACATATTGCGCCTGATGTGCGTCCGAAGCGCGCGCGAGCAGAAGCGAGGTCGCCCCATCGCCCTGGGGTTTGACGATAACCCAGCGCTTGTCCTGTTCGGGCTGATACGTGTCCTCGATCAGCGAAAAGCCGAGTTGATCCACATAAAAGGCGATTGCCTCGTCATAATCGCGAACAACAATGGCGATATGGGCAAGATCCTGTGCCATGGGAGAACCTCCGCTTAGCCGTCCCGCTGCATCTTGATCAGTTCAAACGGCAGGCCGTGATCGTCGGTCGGTCTGCGGCTGATCTCGACAAAACCCAGCCTTTGATAAAAGCCGACAGCGCTTTGATTGCGGCTATAGACCTCCAGCTCAAGTCGCCCCTTTAGCTGTGCGGCGTGGTCCACTAGCGCACGACCATAGCCATGGCCCTGTCGCATGGGATCGACAAATAATCCGCCGATGAAATGATCGATAAGCCCGATGAAACCGACTGGATCGTTTTCAACCGAAAGCACCCAGTTTTCAGCCTTGGGCAAATAGATATCCCGGACGAGCTGCTCATTGTGGTCGAGTTGCTCTTTGGCAAAAAAGGAATGCGCCTGTTCTGACGCTGCGCGCCAGATGGAAACGAGCTGCGCTGTATCGGTCTGTTCATAAGGACGGATAATCATTTGACGCTAACTGCCTCTGCTGCTGTCGTTTCCCCGCCAGCAATATCGCTATTGGCATCCCACCAGTCTCCGAGCGCATCGATAAGCGGAACTAGTCGGTGCCCCGCGGGTGTCAGATCATATTCAACACGCAGGGGATAGCCTTCAAACTCGGTGCGCTCAACAATTCCCGCCTCTTCCAGCTTGCGCAACTCCAGCGTCAGCATCTTGTGGGAAATGGTTGGATTGTCGCGCCGCAGATCGGAAAATCGCTTGGTGCCCTCTTTGAGATAATAGATCAGCAGTGTCGGCCAGCGTCCGCTGAGCACCTGCATCACTTCTTCGATGGGACAGCGGGAAACAAGGTCTTTCATGGCGCTCTCGTGGTTACAAAAAAGTGCGTAATTTACTTTGCGGCACGCAAGGTTAGGGTCCGGTCTCGCTGCGCAGCGTGAACAAACCACACTTCACGGAGACCACAATTGGAACCGATTCTTGTATATGGCTTCCCCTCAGGAAGCTCCATGGGCCTTGTCGCAGCGCTCGAATGGCTAGGCAAGCCCTATCGCCTGTGCCGGGTCGATATGATGGGCGAAATGCGTGAGCCCGCTTATACCCGGCTCAACCCCCGCGTTGAAACACCTGCATTGATTACCGACAAGGGTGACGTCCTGACCGAAACAATGGCCATCGCCCATTGGCTGGCTGCGCGCGACACCGACCGGCGGATCAGCTTTGAACCGCAATCGCGCGAGGCCGATCGCATGTATCAGCTTTTGGCCTACATCAATACCGGGTTCACCGGCGCTTTCAGCCCGCTCTGGGCCGCCATGGAAATGACCCCGCCAAATCCGCCCCTGCAAAACGCCTTGCGTGAATGGGGCAGGGAGGGTGTTCTCGAACGCCACGATAAGCTTGAAGCCATGATCGGCAATGATCCTTATCTGGTCGGCAAAACGCCCTCGCTCGCCGATGGCGTGCTGATCGGCGTCGCGCGTTGGCTCGATTTCCATGCCGTCGCCGACAAGGCGCGGTGGCCAAAGCTTGCCACCTTGCGCGAACGGCTCGAAGCCGATCCTGCGGTGATTTACGCCACGGCACTGGAAGAAGGCGAAACGCCAAAAGGGTCCGGCGCCTGCAAGGGGCATCTGCCTCTGGCCGAGGTCATTGAAAAGTTCGGAAAGTCGTAGAGCAGCACCGGTGTATGTGCATACTCGTGCCACAAAACACAAACTGTCGCCCCGGCCTTGAGCCTGGGTAAGGTATGCGCACCATTCCCTGTTCTTGCACCAAGCGCCCCTTCTCTGTCATTCGGGCGCTTGTTCACTGAATCCAGAGAGCCGCAAATCGTGAGCCTTGTGCGCTGGCACAAGGCTCCCCAACCTTCACCAATAGACATTTGGGTTTGGCCCTGCTACCCGTTCCGCCCGCATCCTTTTCTCTCCAAGGCCTGAAAAACCATGCCCGAATTGCTGCTTGAACTGTTTTCCGAGGAAATCCCCGCGCGCCTTCAGCGCCGCGCCGCCGAAGATCTCAAAAAAGCCGTCACCAACGCATTGGTTGAAAACGGTCTGGTTTACGAAAGCGCTGGTGCTTTTGCGACCCCGCGCCGCCTCGCGCTGACCGTTACGGGTCTGCCTGCCGGCTCGCCCGATACGCGCGAGGAACGCAAAGGCCCTAAGGTCGGCGCTCCGCAACAGGCAATCGATGGTTTTCTGCGCGGTGCCGGGCTCGACAGCATCGATCAAGCCAAAATTCAGTCGGACCCGAAAAAGGGCGATTTTTACGTTGCCGTGATCGAGAAAAAAGGCGCCCCGGCCATCGATATTTTGAAAGATGTGCTTCCCGGCGCGGTCAAATCCTTCCCATGGGGCAAGCCCATGCGTTGGGGTTCCGGGCGGCTGGAATGGGTGCGCCCGCTGCGCGCTATCACGGCGACCTTTGGCCCGGACGGCGAAGAACCCGAGATCGTGCCGTTTGAAATCGACGAGATAGCGTCCGCCAATACCACCTACGGCCATCGCTTCATGGCGCCTGAGGCCATAAAGGTCCGCCGCTTCGACGATTATGTGCAAGCGCTCGAAAAAGCGCATGTCGTCCTCGATATAGACCGCCGTAAGGACATCATCCGCTCCGACGCCAACCAGCTTGCTTTTGCCCAAGGTCTGGAGCTGATCGAGGATGAAGGCCTGCTTGAAGAAGTGGCCGGACTGGTCGAATGGCCGGTCGTGATGATGGGCAGCTTCGATGAGGCTTTTCTCTCGGTGCCCGAAGAAGCGATCATTGCCACCATCCGCGCCAACCAGAAATGCTTCTGCCTGCGCGACAGCACCACCGGCAAACTCGCCAATAAGTTCATCCTCACATCCAACCTCATCGCCGAAGATGACGGCAAGACCATCGTTGCAGGCAATGAGCGCGTGATCCGTGCGCGCCTGTCCGATGCCAAATTCTTCTATGAATCCGATCTGGCGACCCCGCTTGCCGATAATCTGCCCAAGCTGGAAAATGTGGTCTTCCACGCCAAGCTGGGCACTCAGGCCGAGCGCGTCGCCCGCATCGAGAAGCTGGCCGCCGAAATCGCGCCGCTGGTTGGCGCCGATGTCGAAGATGCAAAGCGCGCAGCAAAACTCTCCAAGGCCGACCTGCCGACCGGCATGGTTGGCGAGTTCCCCGAATTGCAAGGGCTGATGGGCCGTTATTACGCACTGGCCCAAGGCGAAAAGCCCGAAGTCGCCGCCGCCATAGAAGAGCACTACAAGCCTCTCGGCCCGTCCGACCGCGTGCCGTCCGATCCGGTTTCCATCGCGGTCGCCCTGGCCGACAAGCTCGATATTCTGACCGGCTTCTGGGCCATCGATGAAAAGCCCACCGGCTCCAAGGACCCTTACGCCCTGCGCCGCGCCGCGCTGGGGGTGATCCGGTTGATTGCAGATAATGGCTTGCGTTTAAGCCTCGGGAAATTCGTCTCCGACAAGGACCTCCTCTCCTTTTTCCATGACCGGTTGAAAGTCTCGCTCCGCGATGCGGGCGCGCGGCACGATCTTGTCGATGCCGTGATTTCAGCCGATAGCGACGACATTTTGCAGATCGTCAACCGCGTGAACGCCCTCGGCTCCCTGCTTGCAGCCGAAGACGGCATTGCCCTGCTGGCCGGCTATAAGCGCGCGGTCAATATCCTTGTCGCCGAGGAGAAAAAAGACGGCAAGGCCTATACCGGCGACCTCGATAACGCGGCCTTGACGCTGTCTGAAGAGCAGGTGCTGTCCGCCGCTATCGATCTCGCCGCCACGGACGTTTCCGCCCGGCTCGAAGCCGACGATTACGCTGGCGCTATCGCTTCGCTGGCCTCTTTGCGGGAGCCGGTCGATGCCTTCTTTGAAAAGGTTCTGGTCAATGACGATGACCCGGCCATTCGCACCAATCGCCTGAACCTTCTGGCCCGGCTGCGCGACACCATGCACCTTGTTGCCGATTTCGGTAAGGTCGCAGGGTAGGGCGCCATTCTCTCCAGCCCTGCAAAATGTTGGTAGATTTCCCGCCCCGGCGTTCTCGCCGGGGTTTTTTGCCCGCTTGACACTTGGTCAATCTGTTTATAGCTATATAGTTATTAAATGCATTGGTTATGAAAGGGGCTCTATCGTGCCTGCACCCGTTAAGGTCGAAACACCCAATGATCGCGATATCGTGGTCACGCGCGTTTTCGCGGCCCCTGCCGATCTGATTTTCAAATGCCACACCGTGCCTGAATATGTGCAGTCCTGGATGCTTGGGCCCGATGGCTGGCATATGCCGGTCTGCGAAATCGACCTGCGCGTAGGCGGTGGCTATCACTTTGTCTGGCGCGAGAACGATGCCGACAACCAGTTCGGAGCGCGAGGCCAGTATCGCGAGATCAAAGCGCCCGAATACATCGTAAACACCGAGCGCATGTACGGCTTTCCCGGCGCGGTCGATGGTCCCGATGGTGAAGCGCTCAACACCTTGAGCCTGGTCGAAAAGGACGGCAAGACCACGCTGACCACCACCATCCGCTTTGCCAATTCCAACGTCCGTGACGGCGCGCTTGCCAGCGGTATGGCCGATGGCATGAACCAGAGCTACGATCGAATGGAAAAGTTCATTTCAGAGAAACTGGCGAAATAAACAAAGGCGCGGGCAGGCTTCACTTGGCCTTCCCGTTGCTCTTGAAAGGCGCCATGCCCTCGTTAGCCAGCCGGTCGGCGCGCTCATTGAGTTCGTCGCCCGCATGGCCCTTGACCCAGTGCCATGAGATGTCATGGCGCTTGACGGCCTCATCGAGCGCCTGCCAAAGCTCGACATTCTTGACCGGCTTTTTGGCGGCGGTTTTCCAGCCGTTCTTCTTCCAGCCAAATAGCCAGCCACCAATGCCGTTTTTCACGTACTGACTGTCGGTATAAAGCTCCACCTTGCACGGGCGCTTGAGCGCATTGAGTGCTTCGATTGCGGCCGTAAGCTCCATCTGGTTATTGGTCGTCAGCGCGGCGCCGCCTTTGAGTTCCTTGACAGTACCGCCATATTGCAGCACTGCGCCCCAACCGCCGGGGCCGGGATTGCCCGAGCAGGCCCCGTCCGTATGGATGATGACGTTTTGGCTCATGCGTGTCCCGACGCCACCTCGAGTTCGCGCAGAATGCGCGGAATGTTGAAGGCGATATTTTCTTCTGCGGTCACGGCGATTTCCACATTCACCTCAAATCGCGCGGCAAAAGCGTCGATCACTTCTTCCACCAATGCCTCAGGCGCCGAAGCACCGGCGGAAATGCCGAGCGAAGAGATGCCCTCGAAAAGCGTCCAGTCAATATCTTTGGCGCGCTGCACCAGCACTGAAACCTTGCAGCCCGCACGTTCCCCGACTTCCACGAGACGCATGGAATTGGAAGAATTGGGCGCCCCGACAACGATCATGGCGTCAACTTGCGGCGCGACCTTCTTGACTGCTTCCTGCCGGTTGGTGGTGGCGTAGCAGATGTCTTCCTTATGGGGCACGGCAATGGAAGGGAACCGGCTCTTGAGCACCAGAACGATGGCGCTTGTATCGTCCACCGAAAGCGTTGTCTGGGTCACGAGCGCCAGATTGTTGGGATCGCGCGGCGTGAACGCCTCGGCATCGTCGACGGTCTCCACAAGGCTGATCTTGCCCGGCGGCAACTGGCCCATCGTGCCGATAACTTCGGGATGCCCCTTATGCCCGATCAGAACGATGTCCCGGCCATCCTCGGCATGACGCTGGGCTTCCACATGCACCTTGGTGACAAGCGGGCAGGTGGCATCGAGATAGAACATGTTGCGCGCCTTGGCTTCGGCTGGCACGGACCGGGCAACCCCGTGAGCGGAAAAGATCACCGGGGCGTCAATATCCTTTTCTGGAATTTCGTCCAGTTCTTCAACGAAAACAGCGCCCTTGGCGCGCAGCCCGTCCACCACATATTTGTTATGCACGATCTCATGGCGCACATAGACCGGCGCGCCATATTTCTTGAGCGCTAGATCGACGATCTGAATGGCACGATCCACCCCGGCGCAAAATCCACGCGGGGCGCAAAGCAGGATATCGAGTTTGGGCTTGTCGGTCATGTCCATCACATGCTGTTTCATCGTGCCCAAGTCAAGCCATGTTCATGTGACCAAAGGCGCAGTGAAAGCCCTGTTGCCGTATGGCACTAGCATGGGCAATATGGGCGTTGAATCAATTGGGACTTTATTTCGTGGCGGCTTCCCGGCTCATGTTTGCGATTGCGCCTGCACAGGGCAAGCCATTGCTCAGCAAGGCTCAGGCGAGCCTGCTCGTGGGCAAGGCCCGGTGGATACATGCTGTCGCCGAACGTGGCTTGCCAGTCGCGCCCACAATCGTCATTACGCGTGCGGCGTGGGAAGAGTTGCAGCAAGAGCGTAGCAATGGCGGCGATACCTTGCGTCGCGTCTGGGTCGCAACGCTCTTCAAGCTGGTCAAACCGGGCACGACCCCGCCTGAACTCGTGGTGCGCACCTCGGCCAACAAGCATATTGCCGGCCTGCAATCGGCCCGCGTCGGGCTGGCGGCGCCAGGCAAGGAGATGGATGCTGTCGATCCCCAGCGCCCGATGGGCAAGGCCATTCAGGCAGCCTTTGCATCCTACGGCCCCGAAAATGCCGGTTGGGCCGGTGATGCCGAGATTGAGCGCCGCCGCAACGAACTGGTCATCGTACAAGCGATGGCAGATGGAACAATCGAGCAGTTTTTGTCGCGCAATCTTGTGACCGGCGGTTTTGGGCCGGTGCCGATGCAGGGCGCCAAACTGCCTCGATTGCCCGATATAGAGCCACTCATCGAAACCCTCGACGCCGTTTCGGGTCAGCACATGGCGGTGCTCGTAGCCATCAAGCCCAATGAAGCGCAGTTTCTCTCCGCGCGGCCAGTCGAAGTCAGCGCAGGCGCCCAACTCGAAGCCGCGGTTGATCGGGTCGAGCGCAAAATCTGGACGCCTGCACAGGCCGTAAAACACTTCGATTCAACACAATTGCCGCAATTGCTGCACCCGCGACTGGCCACGCGCTCCGATGCCGAACCGGTCGGCGTTGGTCTTGGCGTTTCGCCAGGCGCTGCAAGCGGTGAGATCGTTTTTACCGCAGAGGATGCCGCGCGCTGCCGGGCGCGTGGGCGCCACTGCATACTCGTTGTCATGGAAACAGGTCCGGGCGATATCGAGGGCATGAAGGCAGCGACGGGCTTTGTCACCGCCCGCGGCGGCATGACCAGCCATGCGGCGGTCGTCGCGCGCATTACCGGCAAGCCCTGCGTTGCTGCACTGCGCTCGCTTCAGATCGATCCGGTCAATGGCGTCTGCAAGATCGGTGATCGCAAATTTGCCGCCGGTGAGCGCATAACCATCGATGGCAATGAAGGGCTGATCTATGAGGGCGCGCTTGCTCTTTCGCGTCCACATATCGGCGGCGCACTCTCCCGCTTGCTCGACTGGGCCGACGATAGCCGCACTATTGCCGTAAGGACCAATGCGGAAACCATAGAAGCGGCGCGCACGGCATTGAGTTTCGGCGCTGAGGGCATCGGGCTCGCGCGCTCCGAGCACATGTTTTTCTCCGCCGAACGCATGATTGCGCTGCGTCGCCTCATCCTCTCGGAAAATGAGCATGACCGCGCGACTGCGCTGGAGGGGCTTGTGGACTATCAGGCGGCAGACTATGCGGCGCTGTTTGCGACAATGCAGAACAAGCCGGTCAATGTGCGCCTGTTCGATCCGCCACTGCATGAGTTTTTGCCGCGCAGCGATGAAGACATAGAAGATACGGCCGCTTCGCTCGGCCTGTCGGTAAAGGCGCTCAAGGCGCGGCTGCAACGGCTCAGCGAGGTCAATCCGATGCTCGGCCACCGCGGATGCCGCCTTGTCATTACCTATCCGGAAATTCTCGCCATGCAGATCCGGGCACTCGTCGCCGGTGTCGAAACGGCGATGGATAATCAGGATTTGCCGGTTAACCTTGAGATCATGGTGCCCTTTGTGACCTCGGCGCGTGAAGTGTCCTGGGTCAAGTCGCGGGTGAACGAATATATCGGCAATGCCGAGATTTTTCAGCGCGGAGCAAATGTCGCCTTCGGCACGATGATCGAGTTGCCAAGGGCCTGTCTTCGCGCCGGAGACATCGCAAAGGAAGTGGATTTCTTCTCGTTCGGCACAAACGATCTCACGCAAACGACCTATGGCATTTCGCGCGACGATGCTCCAGCCTTCCTTGCCTCATACCATCGCAAGGCGCTTTACGATGTCGATCCCTTTGTCACCATCGACCAGCGTGGCGTTGGTGAACTGATTGCCCTGGCAATCGAACGGGGCAGGGCGGTCAATCCGCACCTGAAAGTCGGCATATGCGGTGAGCACGCAGGCGACCCCACATCGCTGCGCTTTTTCGCGGGCCTTGACATCGATTATGTGAGTTGCTCGCCTTATCGTGTGCCCGTGGCACGCATGGTGCTTGCTCAATCTTGAATGATACAAGGCCAATTTACGGCCCCAAATTAATCCCTTCAGCGCCTGAATGCGAACTCTTGTCCGCCATTTTGCTGATGTTTACCGCTTGCTAACCCTAATGACCGATCATCCAAATCGATGGCATTTGATCATGCTTGTGTCGATTTGAGACAGATACATGCATCGATCCGCCTTTGCAGGCTCTGAGTATCTGGGGCCTGAGAGAGTGTGCCGCATGATGTGTGAAGTGTAGAGTTGGCGTAGAGTATGGCGTACCGGTCCCATCCGGTGCGGTCCCGCAAGGGCCGCGCATCGACTGTTCTTGCACGGGCAATGGCCGGGCTGACCTTAAGTGTCTGCGCCTGGGCTGCGCTGGTCGGCGAGACGGGCGGTTATAGAGCGCTCGATCCGGCAAGCGAAATTCCTGCTGTGCCGATAGCTGCTCTGCATTTTGAGGCCAATGAGCCCGTCATTACCGGATCGGTGAGCAGCCTGTTTGACGCCCCAATATTCTCCGGTCCGAATCGCACCGATAAAACCGGTCGTGCGCGTCCCGAAACCGACATTGTGACATTCGCCCAATCCTTTGACGCTGTGCGCCTGTCTATCGCCGAGCGCCGCGCCAACGGCGATCCGCTGACAACGATGCAGTCTGACGTGATGGTTGCGGATGCGGCATCCGGGGGCGCGGAAGATGGTCCGCGCATTTCGGTTGCGTCGGTCAATACGAACTTTGCAGGAGTGGAAGGCCTGCGCGCTATCGACGCGCTTTCTGCCCCCGATGCCGATCCATCGATCCCGCGTCCGGCATCGGTTCCCGATACACTTGCCTATGCGCGGGCCAATACACCCGAGACCGACTTTACCCCCCAGCATCAATATTCCGAACGCGAACAATGGTGTCTGGCAACCGGCATCTATTTTGAGGCGCGGGGCGAGAGCTATCGCGGGCAGGTCGCGGTCGCTCAGGTCATCATGAACCGCGTCGAGCATCAGAACTATCCCAACACCATTTGCGGCGTGGTCTATCAGAACCAGCATCGGCGCAACGCCTGCCAATTCTCATTTGCCTGTGACGGCAAAACCAACGTGAACCGGACGCCGGAAGTCGCCGCTTGGGCGCGCGCCCAGGAAATCACCCAGACAGTATTGAATGGCGAGATTTATCTGACCGAAGTGGCCGATGCGACCCATTATCACGCCACCTATGTCCGTCCAGCCTGGGCGCGAAACATGGATCGGCTCACCCAGATTGGCATGCATATCTTCTATCGCTTCAAGCCAGGCTGGCGCTTCGGCTCGGTAGAAGGCGACTGGACAAGTTCTAACGGGTGACGTTGCAGGCGATAAAACTGCCGCCGGTAATGCAGGATCGAACGCCGGTCGGACGGATTTGCGTGTAGCTGTACCCGCCCGATGGGCGGCGCGAAATATGCATCATTGAGACGCCGGCCGGTCCCATCCCGTCATAGTTGCGGATAACGCCCAGCGGGAACGCGAACCATGTCGGCGGCAGCTCGTCCACCTCTATGCCCGGATAGAGCACATGGGGCGAAACCATGCCGTCGCTTGAGTAAGTGCCCGTGGAGGTGGTCGCGATGTTCACCTCCGTGACCCTGCCATAGCCAACCTTGCGCACCGTCGACGACGTGATTGGATCGAGCGATACCCAATCCGCCGCTGTCACCTCATATCGGCGATCGTCGAACTTCACGAGCGTTGAAAGCGGTGCCGCGCCAAAGCTGGGAAGAAAGCCATCCGCTCGCGCCTGACTGGCGCCAATGGCCGCCAGACAAAAAAGGCCGAACGCAACCGAAAGCCGAATAAGCGGTGAAATCCGTGACATTGTTGGCGGTTGGCGGCGTCCCGGCATGATCCGAACTCACAATTGCTCCGTGTGGCGTTAACACTTTATCAACCTTTCCGATCCGTTAACGCAAAGGCCTTTTTGCCCCATGGTTAATATCTAAAAATTTCATAAAATTGCATATATTTCAATTTGTTAGCAGTTGCGCCCAATGCGTGTCGCGCAATGAAAAAAAGCCACCGGCTTTGCGCGCGGTGGCCTTGGAAAAGGTCTGCTGAGTGAGAATTTATTGCACGGATAAACTGTCAAAGACGGACATGAACTGCTCATGGGCCTCCTGGGTCGGCCAGGGCCGGATCAGACGCTCAAAGCCGGGTAGGTCGAACCCTGCCAGTGTTGGCTCGCCGAAAATCTTGCGCGCCTCATCGGCCCCGAACCCAGCCAGGTTCACCGCTTCAAAAAAGGCTGCCTCGCGGTCGGCGCGCTTGATCAGTTTCTTGATGGCGGCAGGCGGAATGGCTGCAAGACCGAACCGCACATGGATCGCGCCGAGCAGCCGGGCTTCGACGTCCTTGTAATTGCCGCCCATCGCCGCCTTGAACGGGGAGATGATGTCGCCCATCACATATTCAGGCGCATCGTGGAGCAGCGCATAAAGCTGGCCCTTGTCGTCGAGCGTTGGCTCCAGCATACAGGCGATATCGAGAACCAGCACCGAATGCTGCGCCACCGAAAAGGCGTAATCGCCGCGTGTCTGGCCGTTCCAGCGTGCAACCCGTGCAAGCCCGTGGGCAATATCGGAAAGCTCGACATCGAGCGGCGACGGGTCGAGAAGGTCGAGCCTGCGGCCTGACAACATACGCTGCCAGGCGCGGGTTGATGCGCGTGCCATATTGCCCCCGGTTCAGGTTTGTTAGTCGTCAGAATCGCCGCCCGGCGAACCGAAAGCGTAACGCGCCCATTCGGGCAGGGCAAGCGTGACGGGCGTGTCGCCGGCCACTACATTTTCGGGGTCATCGATCTTGTCGATTCTAACAATGGCAACCGCCTGTCCGGCAACAACCTGACCGAACGTGCCGACCGATTTCCCATCAACGGTCAGTGTCTGGCTGTCCAGATTTTCAGGCAGTCCCGATACAATGGCCGGGCGACGGCGCGCGGTGCCGCGATGCTGCATCCGGGACACAACTTCCTGGCCAACATAACAGCCTTTCTTGAAGTCGATCGCGTCACGCTGGTCCATCCCCAGATCGTGCGGAAAAGCATCTTCGGTAGGAAAGTCCGGCCCCAGTTCAGCAATGCCGGCAGCAATCCGTGCTCCGGCCTGTCCAGTACCCTCGGCCCAGTCCGCTGCGATTTCCGCCGCTGCGATAATTCGGAACCCCATCTCGTTTGCGCGCGGGTCCTTGTGGCAAATTCCGGTTTCGGTTTGTATCGCGCTCCAGCCAACCCTGTGACTTTCATTGAGCATTTCGATTTCGACCTTGGCGCGCAGCCGATACATCTTCATGCGCTTGAAAAAGGCTTCAGCCACGCTCTTATGCACATCGAGCCAATAGGCGTCTCCGGCCCAGCCGATAAGCCCCTCGGCGATGATTTTGCCTTGCGGTGTGAGCAACGCAAACCAGCGCGTCAGATCGGCCTCTTCCTTAACCGGCGGCGTCAAGACATCATGGAGCAGATGCGTTGCGTCCGGTCCGCTGATGCGGAAGGCGACACGATCGGCACGCAATTCAATTCCCATTTCCCAATACCCTTGTTTTTGCCATCCGCAATCCGCTAAACCCGGCAGCAACCAAACCGATTACGGGAGATATGCCATGAGTCGCCATTTCGATACGATCTATAGCGGTGGCACTCTGGTCAATCACGATGGCATAGGTGGTGCCGATATCGGCATCATCAAGGGCCGCATCGCCGCAATCGGCGCCCTCATGCACGATAGCGCCGATGAACGGATCGACTGCACCGGGCTTACCATCCTGCCCGGTGTCATCGATACGCAGGTGCATTTCCGCGAACCTGGCCTCGACCACAAGGAAGATCTCGAATCCGGCTCGCGGGCGGCCGTCATGGGCGGTGTTACCGGCGTTTTTGAAATGCCCAACACCAGTCCGCTCACCATCACGCGCGAAACCTTTGAAGACAAAATCGCCCGCGCGACAAACCGCATGCACTGCGATTTCGCCTTCTATATCGGCGGCACCAAAGACAACGTCGCCGAACTTCCCGCACTTGAGCGCCTGCCGGGCTGTGCCGGGGTAAAGGTCTTCATGGGATCGTCGACGGGCTCCTTGCTCGTTGCCGATGACGATGGGGTGGAAGCGATCCTCTCGGCCATTTCGCGCCGCGCCGCCTTTCATTCCGAAGATGAATTCCGGCTTGAGGAGCGCAAGAACCTGCGCGTTGAAGGCGACCCGTCCTCTCATCCGGTCTGGCGCGACCCGCAGGCTGCGCTCCAATGCACCCAGCGGCTCGTGCGCCTTGCCCGCAAGACCGGCAAGCGCATTCACGTGCTGCACATTTCCACCAAGGAAGAGATCGTCTTTCTTGCCGATCACAAGGACGTCGCCTCCGTTGAAGTGACCCCGCATCACCTCACGCTGGACGAAACCGCCTATGATCGCCTTGGCACCTACGTTCAGATGAACCCGCCCGTGCGCGATGCCGAACACCGCGAAGGCATCTGGCAGGGCGTTGCCAATGGCGTTGCCGATATTTTAGGCTCCGATCATGCGCCGCATTTGCGCGAGGAAAAGGACAAGCCTTACCCCGCGTCACCCTCTGGCATGACGGGCGTGCAAACGCTCGTGCCGATTATGCTTGATCACGTCAACGCGGGACGCCTGAGCCTGCAGCGCTTTGTCGACATGACGAGCCATGGCCCGCAGCGCCTGTTCAATCTGGCTTGCAAAGGCCGGATTGCAGTCGGCTACGATGCCGATCTCACGATTGTCGATCTGGGTCGCAAGGAAACCATTGCCAACGCGTGGATCGCCTCAAAGGCTGGGTGGACCCCTTATGATGGCGTCTCTGTTACCGGCTGGCCCATCGGAACCGTCATCCGCGGCAACAAGGTCATGTGGGATGGCGAACTGGTAACGCCCGCCCAGGGCCAGCCGATCCGCTTTGCCGAGACCCTTGAGCCGCAGGCCGATTAAATCGGCAGCGGCCCGTCCGATTTCACTTCTTCGATCACCGGATAGGTGCGCGTTTCGCGCACCCCCGGCATATTGAGCAGTACGTCGCCCAGAAACGAGCGATAGCGCGTCATGTCCTTGAGCCGGGCTTTCAGCAGGTAATCGAACCCGCCCGCTACCATGTGGCATTCAAGAATTTCGGGCACCTTGCGCACCGCCTTTGAGAACTTGTCGAAAGCGTCCGGCGTCGTCTTGTCCAGAGAGACCTCCACCAGCACCAAAAGATCGAGCCCTACCTTGTGCGGGTCTATGCGCGCACCAAAACCGGCAATGAATCCCTGACGCTGCAAGCGGCGCAACCGGTCGCTCATTGATGTAGGGGCCATGCCCACCCTTGCCGCCAGTTCGGCATTGGTGATGCGCCCGTCCAGTTGCAATTCGTTCAATATGCGCCGGTCAAGTCGATCCAGATCCGTCAATTTAACGCCTCCGATACAAAATTTCGTAAAAGCTACGTGACTTCAGCCAAAGCAGCAATGGAAATTCGGAATGTTCCATATAATTTCGGAGCAGTTGGACGACGGCGAGTTCGCCCCCGACATGGACATGCTGCGGTCAAAGGGAGATAGTTATGGGTGTGGTTAAAACGGTAAAGGCAATGACCGATAGTGACCGGCAAGTGTCGGCAGAGATCAGGCGGCCCTTCGCTGGCTTTTCCGGGCGGGAGCGGGCGGATGGCCCTTTGCGGGCCGCCATCACCAACGCCTATCATCTTCCTGAAACTGTCTGTGTGCCCCCGCTCATTCAGGCGGCAACGGTAACAGAAGCACAAGCGCAAAACATTGCCGCCATTGCTGGAAAAGCCGTCCGCGCTATCCGCGCCAAAGGGCCGGGCGGTGGCGTCGATGGTCTGATCCACGAATATGCACTGTCCTCCCAGGAAGGCATTGCGCTTATGTGCCTTGCCGAAGCGTTGCTACGCACTCCCGACAATGAAACGCGCGATCTGCTGATTGCCGACAAGATCGCGCCGGGCAATTGGCAGGCTCATTTAGGGCTGGATCGCTCGATGTTTGTAAATGCCGCCACCTGGGGCCTCGTCGTTACCGGCAAGCTCGTCACGCCCGTCGATGAAAAGGGCCTGTCCAGCGCCTTGTCGCAACTGGTTGCGCGCTCCGGTGAACCGGTCATCCGTGCCGGGGTCAAGATGGCCATGAAGATGCTGGGCGAGCAGTTTGTTTCGGGTCAGACCATTAAGGAAGCGCTGCGCAACGGTAAAAGACACGAGGCCAGGGGCTTTGCCTATTCCTATGACATGTTGGGCGAGGCGGCCACCACCGCCCATGACGCACAGCGCTATTTCGATGAATATGCCAACGCCATCCATGCCATCGGTGAACAGGCAAAAGGCAGGGGTATCTATACCGGCGCAGGTATCTCGATCAAACTTTCCGCGCTGCACCCGCGTTATTTCCGCGCCCAGTACGATCGCGTGATGAACGAACTTCTGCCGCGCTTAAAGGAACTGGCAGCACTGGCAAAAGGCTACGACATCGGCCTTAATATCGACGCCGAGGAAATGGATCGCCTCGAACTCTCGCTCGATCTTCTCGAGGCTCTGGCGCTCGATCCCGCATTTGATGGCTGGGATGGTATAGGCTTTGTAGTTCAGGCCTATTCCAAGCGCTGCCCCTTCGTTCTCGACTGGATCATCGACCTTGCCCGGCGCTCGGGCCATCGCATCATGGTGCGGCTGGTCAAGGGGGCCTATTGGGACACCGAAATCAAGCGTGCCCAGGTCGACGGGCTTGAAGATTTCCCGGTCTTTACCCGCAAAGTCCATTCCGACGTCAGTTACATCGCCTGCGCGCGCAAACTGCTGGCCGCCAAGGATGTCATTTTCCCCCAATTTGCCACCCATAACGCGCAGACCATGGCGACCGTTTATGAGCTGGCTGGTCCCGAATTCAAGATTGGCGATTACGAGTTTCAATGCCTGCACGGTATGGGCGAACCGCTCTATGAGCAGGTCGTGGGCAAGGACAAGCTGAACCGGCCCTGCCGCATCTATGCGCCCGTTGGTACTCACGAAACGCTGCTTGCCTACCTTGTGCGCCGGCTTCTCGAAAACGGAGCTAACTCGTCCTTCGTTAATCAGATTGCCGATGAAAAGGTCGCTATCGAGCGATTGATTGCCGATCCGGTAAAGCTGGCATCGGAAATCTCGCCGCTTGGTGCTCCCCATCCGCAAATCGCGTTGCCGAAGGACATTCTGGGGGCAGAGCGGCAGAACTCGGCTGGAATCGACCTGTCCAACGAGCATCAACTGGCCCATCTCAAGGCTGCGCTCGACGCAACGCTTGAGCGTGACTGGCAGGCTCTACCGACAGCGAGCGACGAAAGCGCTGCCGAGACTGTCGAAATCAAAAACCCTGCCGATCACCGCGATGTAGTCGGGCAGATGCTGGTCGCCTCAGACCAACAGATCGCCAATGCCTTTGTGCGGGCAGGGCAGGCGCATACGGGCTGGGCAACAAAAGCGCCAGCCGAGCGCGCGCAATTGCTCTATGCGGTCGCCGACAAGATGCAGGAGCGTTTCGAGACCTTCATGGGCCTTGCCATGCGCGAGGCAGGCAAAACGGCGGCTAACGCCATTGCCGAAGTGCGCGAAGCCATCGACTTCCTGCGCTATTATGGACGTCAGGTTGAAACCACCTTCGACAATCGGACACACCAGCCGCTGGGAACCGTAGTCTGTATTTCGCCGTGGAATTTCCCTGTGGCAATTTTCACCGGCCAATTGTCGGCGGCGTTGGTCGCGGGCAATTGCGTCATCGCCAAACCGGCAGAAGAAACCCCGCTGATCGCGCAGGCAGCGGTGGCACTGTTCCATGAAGCGGGCGTGCCAACAGATGTTCTCCAGCTTATGCCTGGCGATGGCAAGGTCGGCGCGGCCCTTGTCGCGCATCCGGCGGTTTCCGGCGTGATGTTCACCGGATCGACTCAAGTGGCAAGGCTCATCCAGAAGCAGTTGTCCGAACGCTTGCTGCCCAACGGACGGCCCATCCCGTTGATTGCCGAAACCGGCGGCCAGAACGCGCTGGTTGTTGACAGTTCGGCCCTCACCGAACAGGTGGTGATCGACGTTCTCGCGTCCGCCTTCGACAGCGCTGGTCAGCGCTGCTCCGCCCTTCGCCTGCTTTGCCTTCAGGATGAAGCGGCCGAGCGCACCATGGAAATGCTCAAGGGCGCCATGGCCGAACTCAGGATCGGCAATCCCGATCGAATCGCGACCGACATTGGGCCGGTCATCACCGGGGAAGCCAAAACCAATATCGAAAACTACATCGCGCAAATGGCCGGGAAAGGCCATGCCATCACCCAGCTCGAACTGCCCCCCCATTGCGCGCACGGCACTTTCGTTCCGCCGACAATCATAGAGCTGTCCGATATTTCCGAGCTTGGCGAGGAAGTTTTCGGTCCGGTCCTGCATGTCGTCCGGTTCAAGCGCAACGCCCTTGATGCCATGATCGAAAAGATCAATGCGCTTGGCTATGGCCTCACTTTTGGCCTGCACACCCGCATTGACACGACCATTGCCGAAGTGACCTCGAAGATCGAGGTCGGCAATATCTATATCAACCGCAATCAGATCGGCGCCGTTGTTGGCGTGCAGCCATTCGGCGGGCATGGTCTGTCCGGTTCTGGCCCCAAGGCTGGCGGGCCGCTTTATCTGCGCCGCCTTGTGTCCACAACAGACCAGAACGTTCCCGGTCTTCCGGCACGGCAGGCTGGCCCGACCCTTGCTGCGTTCTTCCAATGGGTCGAGGAAAAGGGATATGCCGATCTTGCGCGGGCCGCACTCGATTACGGCACCCATCCGGCCATCAACGCCTTTGTGGAGTTGCCGGGCCCTGTCGGTGAGCGCAATACCTACATGACTCGCGCCAAGGGAACGGTGCTGGTAAAGGCCATATCCATGACCGGGTTGGTACACGGCATCTCAGCCGCACTCGCGGCAGGCAACAATGCGCGCGTCCAGACCGATCCGATCCTCGGTTCGGTCCTCAACAGCCTACCGCCGGAAGTGGCCTTGCGGGTAAGCGCAGCTAAAGAGGAAACGCCACAAGGCGCGGTGCAGGCCATCCTTGTCGAAGGCGACGCCGAAACGATTGCCAATGCCTGCGCGCAGGCGGCCCGGTGGCGTGGCCCGGTTATCAATGTTCAGGGCGCGTCAGCAGAAGATCTTGCTTCCGGCATTGCAGTCTTTGCCGTCGATCTGTTGGTCGATGAAGTCGCAACCAGCGTCAACACCGCCGCAGCCGGTGGCAATGCCTCGCTCATGGCGCTTGCCTGATCGTTGAAATGTCCAAATGACATCATTGACTTGGCGACCGCAATCGTATTGCTGATCTGCCAGAAGGAGTAATGCACATGATGGATGGCTTGGCCCAACACCTCTCGGCCGAACTCGAGCAGATCAAAGCCGATGGTCTTTTTAAGTCCGAGACGGTGATCGGTTCGGCTCAAATGGGCACAGTCACGGTCGCAGGGCGCGATATGGTCAATCTGTGCGCCAACAATTATCTCGGGCTGGCCGATGACCCGCAGGTGGTCGAGGCCAGCATCGCCGCGCTTGAGAAATACGGCTCGGGCATGGCTTCTGTCCGCTTCATCTGCGGCACACATGAACTGCACAAGCAACTCGAAACAACTGTCGCCCGCTATCTCGAAAAGGATGACGCCATCCTTTTCGGCTCTTGCTTTGACGCCAATGGCGGCATTTTTGAAACCCTGCTCGGGCCCGACGATGCGGTGATTTCCGATACGCTTAACCACGCCTCGATCATCGACGGCGTGCGGCTTTCCAAGGCCCGGCGCTACCGCTTCCACACATCCGACATGGACGATCTCGAGCTCCAGCTCAAGGCCGCCGAGGACGACGGCGCCCGCTTCAAGCTCATCGTTACCGATGGCGTTTTCTCGATGGACGGCTACATCGCCAAACTGCCCGAAATCTGCGACCTGGCCCAGCGCTACAAAGCGGTGGTGATGATAGATGAATGCCACGCCACCGGCCATCTGGGCGAAAAGGGCAAGGGCACGCCCCACCTTACCGGCGCCGGTAATCGGGTCGACATCATCTCGGGCACGTTCGGCAAGACGCTAGGCGGTGCAATGGGCGGCTTTATCGCAGGCCCACAGCCTGTGATCGACATTCTGCGCCAGCGTGCAAGGCCATACCTCTTTTCCAACGCCTTGCCGCCATCGGTTGCCGCAGGCGCCATTAAGGCCATTGAAATCGCTGAAAAGGCCGACGATCGCCGTGCGCTGCTTGCAAGCCACACTGCCCGTTTCCGCGCCGCACTCGCCGAAGCCGGCTTCGATCTGGTGCCCGGTGAAACCCCGATCATCCCCGTCATGCTCTATGATGCCGTAAAGGCGCAGGGTATGGCAAAGGCCCTGCAGGATCGTGGCGTTCTCGTCTCGGCATTCTCGTTTCCTGTTGTGCCAAAAGGCAAGGCGCGCATCCGCACCCAGATGTCCGCTGGGCTAACCGATGAAAATATCGACTTCGCCATCGATGCCTTTATCGGCGCTGGCAAGGACCTTGGAGTTATCTGATGACCCGCACCATGAAAGCTCTCGTCAAGGCAAAATCCGAACCGGGCCTGTGGATGCAGGACGTGCCGGTGCCGCAAATCGGTCCCGACGACGTGCTGGTCAAAGTCGCTAAAACCGGCATCTGCGGCACTGATCTGCATATCTATAAATGGGATCAATGGGCGCAGGGCGCCGTACCGGTGCCCATGACCGTTGGCCATGAATATTCCGGCACCATTGCCGAACTCGGCACCAATGTAACCCATCTCAAGGTCGGTCAACGTGTGTCGGGCGAAGGCCATGTCATCGGCTTCAAAAGCCGGGCCAGCCGGGCAGGGCGGTTTCATCTCGATCCGGAAACCAAGGGCGTTGGCGTCAACCTGCCGGGCGCCTTTGCCGAATATGTCAAAATCCCCGCCTTCAACATCGTGCCGCTGCCCGATGCAGTTGACGACGAACTCGCTGCGATCCTCGATCCCTTGGGCAATGCCGTCCACACGGCACTCGCCTTCGATCTTGTCGGGGAGGATGTGCTCATCACCGGCGCCGGCCCCATCGGCATCATGAGCGCGGCGGTCGCAAAGCATGTGGGCGCGCGTCACGTCGTCATCACAGATCCCAACGATCACCGGCTCGAACTGGCCAGGAAAACCGAACCCTCGGTGGTCACCGTCAACACATCGGAAGACCTCCGCGCCGTCGCCGAAAGTCTTGGCATGAAGGAAGGCTTCGATGTCGGCTTTGAAATGAGCGGCGCGCCGGCGGCCATGGCAACGCTCACCGATCAACTGGTCATGGGCGGCAAAATTGCCATGCTTGGCCTTCCTGCAAAGCCGTTTGAATATGATTTTGCCAAGATGGTTCTCAAGATGATTACGATCAAAGGCATCTATGGCCGGGAAATGTTCGAGACCTGGCACAAGATGCTCGCCATGCTCCAGTCCGGCCTCGACATTCGCCCCGTGATCACCAACCGCTTTGCCGCGCGGGATTTCGATACCGCTTTCAAAAGCGCCATTCAGGGCGGGGCCGGCAAGATTGTGCTGGAGTGGTGAATAGGAGCGCCCTCAGCAAAAGTGCGTAGCGGTTTTTCGGTTCGAGAGCGCGACAATGAAAGATTGAGCGCCCTCAGCAAAAGTGCGTAGCGGTTTTGCGGTTCGAGAGCAGTGAGCGGGCCAAAGTCACCAACCGCGCCCGCCTTCGTCTTCGTCCGCGGGCTCGACCCGGGGCTCTCTCTTTGCGGCGCTTGCTTGGGGCACAGACCCGCGGGTCAAGCCCGCGGGCGAAACCGGATAGGTTGGTGTTGGGTGCCTTAAGCGCGTGATGATTTTGGAATTGCCCGTACCGACGAGGTAAAGTTGAGGAGCTCGGCGTCTCACGTCCTGCCCCATCACCTCCGTTATCGTCCGCGGGCTCGACCCGGGGCTCTCTCTTTGCGGCGCTTGCTTGGGCACAGACCCGCGGGTCAAGCCCGCGGGCGAGATCGGATAGGTTGGTGTTGTAGGGCTTCTCGACTAGCGCACCATCGTCTCCCTCCACCATCTCTGCCCCGGACCTGATCCGGGGCATGGTATGCGCGCCGCTATCGGCCTTTCACCACCGCTTGCGCCAGCCTCGGTTTCCCCTCTCCCCTTGAGGGAGAGGGTGGCGCGAATGCGCCGGGTGAGGGGGCAAATGTGAGCCTGCAAAGAGACCCCTAATCCGCCCCTTCGGGGCACCTTCTTCGGTTTCAATCGTGCCACCGGCACGATTGATTGCTGCGCAACCACCTCGAAGTCCCTCAAGGGGAGAAGGATGGAGCTAT
>NZ_RZMW01000033.1:0-130000 GCF_003992625.1 Pelagibacterium lentulum
TTGCCGCGCGTTTGGTTTCGCGTCCGATCCCGAAGCTTTCTCGTGTGATGGATGACATTGCGCAGAACAGGTTCGACGTTGAGGTTCCCTATACCGCCAATTCCAACGAGGTTGGGGATATGGCGCGGGCGGTGGAAGTTTTCCGCCAGAACGGGCTCAAGGTTGCCGAGATGACCGAGGCGGAAGCGGCCCGGATCATTGCGGACGAACAAGCGCGGCGCAAGATGATGGGCGAGTTGCAGTCGGCCTTTGGCGCGGTTGTCGATGCGGCGGCCAAGGGCGATTTCAGCCATCGGGTGGATGCACAATTTGCCGATGCCGAACTCAACGGGTTGGCGCAAGGGGTCAATACGCTTGTCGAGACTGTCGACCGGGGCCTTGGCGAAACCGTTTCGGTGCTTGGGGCGCTGGCCCAGACCGATCTGACGCGCCGTGTCGAAGGCGAATATGAGGGCGCCTTTGCCCAGCTTCGGGACGATACCAATGCGGTGGCCGACAAATTGTCCGATATTGTGGGTCAGTTGCGCACGACCTCGCGGGCGCTCAAGATCGCAACCGAGGAAATCCTTTCGGGCGCCAACGATCTGTCCGAACGCACGACCCGTCAGGCGGCAACGATTGAGGAAACCTCTGGCGCCATGGAACAGCTTGCCACAACGGTTCTGGAAAATGCCAAGCGGGCCCAGGAAGCCAGCGCGACAGCATTGACCGTTACCAATGCCGCCGAAGAGGGCGGGCAGGTGATGGGCGAAGCCACGCTGGCCATGGAGCGGATCACAACGTCTTCGGCCAAGGTCTCCGACATCATCAAGATGATCGATGACATCGCGTTCCAGACCAATCTTTTGGCGCTGAACGCTTCGGTTGAAGCGGCGCGGGCCGGGGAAGCTGGCAAGGGGTTTGCGGTTGTCGCGGTTGAAGTGCGCCGTCTTGCCCAATCGGCAGCGGAAGCCTCCTCGGAGGTCAAGGCGCTGATCGAGCAGAGCGCCAATGAAGTGGATGGGGGCTCCAAACTGGTGGCCCAGGTTGCCGATAAACTTGGCGTCATGGTTGAAACCGCCCGTGCCAATACCCTGCTGATGGAAGAGATCGCCAAGCAGAGCCAGGCTCAGGCATCGGCAATCGAAGAGGTCAATGTTGCGGTCCAGCAGATGGACGAAATGACCCAGCACAATGCGGCGCTGGTTGAACAAACCAATGCTGCGATTGCCCAGACCGAAGAGCAGGCGTCCACGCTCGATGGCATTGTCGATATCTTCAAGCTTGCCGGCAAGCACGATATCCACGCGCTGCAGGCCAAGGCAAAGACGGCAGCCAATGGGCTGGTGTCCAAAAAGCCTGAAGCCAAGCCCGCCGCTCCCGCTGCTGGTGCCAAGGCAGTGCAAAAGACACAGCAAAAGGCCAAGCAGGCCTATCTCAGCCAGGGAAATGCAGCTCTCGATACCGACTGGTCCGAATTCTGATCGGCTTTATTCAGCCCCGGACAAACCAAAAGGGAGCATGGCCGCCATGCTCCCTTTTTTCATGGCCTATGCCTCTTGTGCAAACATGGCATCTTGCGCCTGCCGCATCCGGAAAAGGTTGGTGCTTTTATCGGCGGTGCAGTTTGCGGATGTGAACAGTTCGCCCTTTTTGATTGGCGCAGTCACCGTTCCCCCTTCAAGCAGCCCGACCGGCATTGCCGCCTTGGCCCTTGCGTCGCCCAGTGTCATCACAAAGGAGCGGTAGCAGGTCTCTCCGATCGCGTCGAGCGGGGTACCCGGCGCCAGGTCGCGCTTGGCGACCGCGCAGACTTCGGCCACCGGCTTTGGCAGTGGCACCATATCGGGTTTGCCGTACAGCATGATGCGGGCTGCGGTCAGCGGCACTTCAAGGCTGGTCAGGTGATAGGGGCGGAAAAAGCCGTAATAGGGCCCAACACCGACATGAAGGTCGTCCATGCGCTCAATGACGCGCGGGTGATGGGCCTTGGCGACCACGAAAACCCCCGGCGCCACGCCCTTGCCGATTGTGTAGTCGACAACACCTGTGCCGTTGAGTATGCCGCCATCAGCTTTGGGGATCAGGATTTTTGCGAGGCCTTCCCGGTCTGCATCGGGTCCGTGCATCCCCGGTATATCGGGCAATAGCCCAGTCGCGTTGGCGATGGCCGCCATTTCCACCATGGTTTTCGAGCCGTCGACAAACTCAACCAGAATGCGCGCACTCATGTTGCGGCGATTGGCTTCTTCCTCATAATCGGCGGGCACGGCGTCGTGGTTGAGCGGATTGTTCTTGCCTTTGCCTGCGGCAACGATTTCGAGCCCGAGCGCGGACGTGAACTCGATCAGTTCCATGCACGAGGACGGCTCATCGCCCGCGCCCACGCTATAGATGACGCCCAGCCGGTCGGCCTGTGCCTTGAGATAGGGGCCAATGGTGACATCAGCCTCTACATTCATCATCACCAGATGCTTGCCGTGCTCCATGGCCATCAGGCAGAAATCTGCAGCAACGCCGGGTTTGCCTGTGGCATCGATCACGACATCAACATGTTCGCTCGTCACGATCAGGGTTGTGTCGCTGGTCACGGCAATCTGGCCGTTCTCGACCGCCTTGTTGAGCGCTGCAGGCGTATCGACGATTTCGCCCATGGCGTTGTCGAGGCCATAGGCGATGTCCATGGCCGCTATTGCTGTATGGGGGCGGCGTGTGGAGATCGCCGCGATCTCGATGCCCTCCATCAGCGAGACCTGAGTGACGAGATCGGTACCCATTTCGCCCGAGCCAATAATCCCGAGCCGGATTGGTTTGCCCGTTCGGGCGCGTTCGGCGAGATCCCTCGCGAGGCCGGTTTTGGTGATGGCATTCATGAGGCGATTTTTGTCTTTCAAACGGATTTTTATGCTGGCCGCTTTACTAGCCCAAGTTTGGTTCCAGTGAAATGGCCGAAATCGTGCATTTTCTTGGGTTCTGATTATTGGATTTAAGTGCCAAGATAGGCGTTTGGGACGCTTTGGAAAATATGCGTAGCCTCTAGAATCACCTGGAAGGGCAAGGACAGGTATGGCTGATCGTTTGAGCGCTGAAATCGAGATTGCCGTTGATGGCGCAATGGGCATCATCTGCCTTGATCGCCCCCAGGCGATCAACGCACTCAATGGCGCCATGATCGAAACGATCAAGAAAGCGCTTTACGACTGGCAGACCGACGACAAGGTGCGCTGCGTTTTGATCGAGGGGCGGGGCGAAAAGGGGCTTTGCGCCGGCGGCGATGTGCGCGCGGTGCGCGCGGCGGTGCTCGATGGCGATATCGAGGCTGCGCATGGATTTTTCGCTGCCGAATATGAAATGAACGGGCTTATCGCTACCTATGCCAAGCCCATTATCGCGTTGCAGGATGGCATCGTCATGGGCGGCGGTATCGGGCTTTCGAGCCATGCGCGCTATCGCATCGCAACGCCGACCAGCCGGTTTGCCATGCCCGAAGCCGCGATCGGTTTTTTCTGCGATGTCGGGGTCAACGCCATTCTGGCGCGGGCGCCCGAGCCGCGTGCGCTCGCCTTCTTGCTGAGCGGTCAAGCCATTGAAGCAGCCGACGCCATTGCGCTCGGCCTGTCCGATACGATGGTGCCGCAAAACTATCTGCCGCAATTGCGGCGGCGCCTTATCGATTGCGCGCAGGCCGGAGAAGTGGATACGGCTATCGTTTCCACGCTTCAGGGGGAGTCGATCGATCCGGGGCCGGCAAATTTTCTTTCATTTGCCGATACGCTCGCGCCGGTCTTTTCGGCGTCCGATATTGGCGGGCTTGTCGCCGAGCTTGAAGCGCTTGCCGAGGACGGCGATCCGGCGGCGGCTGCCATGGTCCACAAGTTCGCTTCGTCTTGCCCTACAAGCCTCGCCGTAATTCTAACCTCGCACCGGCAGGCGCGGCGCCAACGTTCAATCAAAGCGGTGCTGGCGCTCGATCTGGTTCTGGCCAAGGCCATGTGTCTGCGCCCCGATTTTGCAGAAGGTGTCCGTGCATTGCTGGTGGACAAGGACCGCAAGCCGGTCTGGTCGCCTGGCAGTTATGAGGCCGTCGATCTCGGCTTTGCAGGCAATGTCCTGGTGTCGTGACGGATTTTTGCCCGGCGCGCTCCAGGTCGAAAATAAAGCCCCGGAACACGTCCCGTAGCGCCCGCGTCTTTCACGCTTTCTGGGGATCGCCAGCCTCTTGTTCCGCGTCGCTCTTGGCGGGTGGAAAGGCCAGCGCCATGGCTGCGGCAGCAAGGCCAATTGCGGCTGAAGCGATATAGAGCCAGTGATAGCTGCCATAAGTATCAAAGAGCCAACCGCCTCCGACCGGGCCGAACGCCATGCCGATCGATGAGACCATGGTTGCTGCGCCAAGCACGGTGCCCATAACATGGGGGCCGAAATAGTCGCGCGCGAGAACAGCATAAAGCGGCATGACCCCGCCGTAAGCAATGCCCAGAACGACCGCCAGCATATAAAAATCGCTCAGCTGTGTGACATAGATATAGGCGTAGATCCCGATTGACTGCAAAGCCAGTCCGGCGATCAGCACCTTTTTCACGCCCAACCGGTCGGCGGCCACGCCAAAGGCAAGCCGCCCGAACAGCCCGGCCACGCCCTCAACACTATAGATCGAGGCGGCAGCAAGAGCCGGTATCCCGCACAGCATGGCGTAGCTGATGGTGTGGAAAATCGGGCCGGAATGGGCAGCGCAGCATAAAAAGAATGTTGCCGCTAAAATGATGAATTGGGGGGTTCGCAATGCGGCCATGCCGCCTTGCGGTGTCGGCTGTCGTGGGGCGACATCGCTTCGCGATAAAGGCTCGGCTTGTGCAGGGGCCGCCGGTGCGCGCCGGATCAAAAGCCCTGCGGGCAGCAGCAGGGTCGTGGCGCCGATTGCCGTCATCATCATGGCGCTGCGCCAGCCAAAGGTTTCGATCAGAAGGCTGGCAAAAGGGGTGACAATCATGGGCGCTACGCCAGCGCCAACCGAGACCAGCGAAACGGCAAGGCTGCGATGTTTGTCGAACCAGCCAACCGTTGTGGCCATCAGGGGCGCGAAAAACGCGCCGCCCGCAGCGCCGATCAGGCCGCCATAGGCAAGCTGGAAGAGCACCAGATGCCGGGTTTGACTGGCAATCGCAAGCCCGATACCCAAAATGAGTGCCGCCACAAGAACCACGGGGCGCGCGCCGATGCGATCGCTCAGCGTGCCCCAGCCAAAACCGGCCACACCCATGACGATAAAACCGATTGTCATGGCGGTGGAAATGCCGGCCCGTGTCCAGCCGGTTTCCTCGGCAATGGGTTGAAGATAGACCGGGAGCGCAAACATCGCGCCCATGGCAACACATGTGATCACGGCGCCCGCCGCAACGATCACCCACCCATAATACACTTGTTTCATGCCCATCCTCCATCGCGCATGGGGCAAGGACGTGCGGCCAAAGGTGACGCCGACAGGGGCGGTTGAAAAAATTAGCGCGCCGGGGGCCTTATGGTTAGGAATTCTTAAACGCTTAATGGACAAACTGGCGCCAAATTCAACATGGGTTTGGGAGCCTTGCCATCAATGCCGAAGTCTCAAGTTCAATCGGTAGCCTTGCCGCCGATTGTCGATCTGGATGCTTTGGACGACATTCGCGAGAAGCTTATTGACGCCCTTCATGCCGGACCGGTGGATGTGACCGCCGATGCGGTCGAACGTGTTTCGACAAACGCATTGCTCATGCTGTTGAGCGCGGCGGAGACGGCGCGGCAGGCCAGTTTCAGTTTTTCAATTTCCGCGCCGAGCAACGTCATGGTTGGCGCGATCGAAAAGCTCGGGCTGAAGTCGGCTTTCGAACCTGTGCTCAAAGGATAAAGTGTAAATGCGCGTTCTTACTGTCGATGATTCACGAACCATCCTCGCGATGCTGCACCATACCCTCACCAATGCAGGGTTTGAGGTGTTGCAGGCTGAAAATGGTCAGATTGGCCTCGAGGTGCTCGAAAACGAAGAGGTCGATATCGTTATTACCGATATCAACATGCCGGTCATGGACGGGATCGAATTCATCAAGAATGTGCGTGCCTCGGGGCGTCATCAAAGTCTGCCGATCCTTATTCTGACGACAGAAACGAGCCAGGATAAGCGTGATCAGGGCCGGGCAGCGGGCGGTACAGGCTGGATCGTGAAACCGTTCGACCCCGAAAAGCTCATTAGCGTGATCCATAAAGTCGTCCACTAGCATTTTCCTAAACTCCGGTCCTGTGAGCCACAATGAGTGATCTCGACGAATTCAAGGCTACATATTTCGACGAATGTTCCGAACTGCTCCTGGAGCTGGAAGAGCAGTTTATTGCCATTCAGGATGGAGACCGCAGCGCGGACCGTCTCAACGCAGTCTTTCGCGCAATTCACTCGATCAAGGGCGGTGGCGGAGCTTTCGGCTTTGACGGGCTTGTCAAGTTTGCCCACAGCTTTGAAACGCTGCTCGACTATGTACGCGATGGCCGGGTGGAGTTGACCGAAGACGTTATCACCCTTTGCATCCGTTCGATCGACCTTGTTGCGGATTTTGTTGGCGCTGCGCGCGACGGCATCACGCTTGCACCCGATTACGGCGCAACGGAAAAAGCGAGTTTTGACGCTCTGGCGCGCGGGGAGGCGGGTGGATCGGCTGGCTCTGCCGCCGGGGATGACCTGGACGAGTTCGATATCGATTTTACCCCCGTTGCCGTCAATCTTGACGCCAGCGCACCGCTTTCGGCGGTCGGGTCTTCCCAGGAGGACCTGACAGTCTGGCAGGTCACGTTCAAGCCGTTTTCCAGCCTTTACGAGCGTGCGAACGATCCGCTGCTGCTGTTCCGTGAACTGGCGCTTTTAGGCGATTCCACGGTCCATGCCGAACTGACGCAATTGCCCAGTCTCGGCCAGTTCGAGCCATTCGGGGTCTATTGTACCTGGATGATAGAGCTGGTTTCGGACAAGGCCAACGAAGAGGCGATCCGCGAAGTTTTCGAATTTGTCGATGGCGATTGCGAAATCGGGATCGAGAAGCGCGAGGGTGTGACTTTAGCGCCAGCGGTAGCCCCGTCCGATGATGACGACCTGCCCAGCTTTGCCGATCTGGCCGAACAGGCCAAGGCGGAGCGCAAATTCGTGCCCACCGGCGAACCCGACGATCTCGAAAGTCCGGCGCCTGCCGTTGCAGCGGTCAAGCCTTTGACACCAGCCAGGCCCGCTGTTGCAAGCGAGGCCGGCGAGGAGAGTTCAACCAGTTCGGGCCGGCCTGCGGGCATGCAGTCGATCCGTGTCGATCTCGACAAGGTCGACCGTGTGGTCAATATGGTGGGCGAGCTTGTTATTACCCAGTCGATGCTGACCCAGCAGATGGACGATGCGATCCGCGACCGCTATCAGGAGCTTGTGCGCGGGGTCGAGGTTCTGGCCCAGACAACGCGCGGGCTACAGGATGCGGTGATGGCGATCCGCGCGCAGCCGGTCAAATCGGTGTTTTCGCGCATGCCGCGGCTGGTGCGCGAACTGGCATCGAAAACCGGCAAGAAGATCAAGCTCGAAACTATCGGTGAAAACACCGAAATCGACAAGACGATCATCGAACAGCTTTCCGATCCATTGACCCATATGGTGCGCAACTCGGCCGATCATGGTGTTGAAGGCATCGAGAAGCGTCTTGCCGCTGGCAAGCCTGAAACCGGCACCATACGGCTTTCCGCCGAGCAGGCCGGCGGCAACATCCTTATCATCGTGGAAGATGACGGGCAGGGTATCAATCGCGAGCGTGTGCTCGAGATTGCGCGCGAGCGCGGTGTGGTTGCCCCCGATCAGCAATTGACCGACGAGCAGATCGACAATTTGATCTTTGCGCCGGGCTTTTCGACGGCCTCGGAGGTTTCCGATATTTCCGGGCGTGGCGTGGGCATGGACGTTGTTTTGTCCAACATCAAGAAGATCGGCGGCTCGGTGCATGTGCGGAGCTGGACGGGCAAGGGTACGCGCATGACCTTGCGCTTGCCTTTGACCCTTGCGGTGCTCGATGTGATGCTGGTCAAGGTCGCAACCTCGCCCTACGTCATCCCGCTATCCTCGATCGTGGAAACCATTCAGAATTCCCGCGCCGATTTCGGTTACATGCCCTCGGGCGGCCGGGTATTGCAGGTGCGGGGCGAATATGTGCAGGTGGTCGATCTGGCCCAGCGTTTCGAGATGAGTTCGGACCAAAGTGAGGATAATCGCTTCGTGGTTCTGTGCGAGGCGGAAGGCAATTCCAAAATCGCGCTCATCGTTGACGACATCATCGGCCAGCAGCAGGTGGTGATCAAGTCGCTTGAGGAAAATTTCGAGCGCATCGACGGCATCGCGGGCGGCACAATCCTTGGCGATGGTAACGTTGCGTTGATTGTTGATGTGCAAAGCTTGAAAGTGGACAGCGCCCATCAGAATGCGGCGTAGGGCTAACTTGCCGGCAGCAAGAATGGCGAGAGACCGGTAACAAAAGAGGTTTGTGATGGAAGCGCTTGACATGCGTGACGACTATCAGGATGGGGCGGCCGCAGCGCAGAACACGTTGCAGCTGATCGCGTTCTCTATCGATGAACAGGTTTACGGCGTGGAAATCACCACAGTGCGCGAAATCCGCGCCTGGAACGGCGCGACGCCCCTGCCCAATACGCGCGAATATGTTCGTGGCGTCATCAATCTGCGCGGCACGATCGTTCCGATCTTCGATCTGCGCGCGCGCTTCGGTGACGGCAAGACCAACCCTACCAAGAACCATGTCGTTGTCGTGATGAGTGTTGGCGACAAGTGGATCGGCATTCTGGTGGATGCGGTTTCCGACATTCTGACCGTCTCCAAGGACGATATTCACAATGTTCCGGAAGGTAATTCGATCGATACCGAGTTGCTCAACGGCATTGTCACCCATGACAGCCGCATGGTCGGTCTTATCGATTTGCAGGCCGTGGTTGCCGGCGCCAAGCTCGACAGCTGATCGCGCTCCCCACAGTCAAAAATAACAAACCCCGCTTCGTGCGGGGTTTTTGTGCCTGAAAGGCTCCGGCCCGCCGGGCACATGGACCGGGTGGTCTAGAAAAACTCGATCTCACCGCTATTGGTGCGGGCGGCAATGCCGGAAAGCGAATCCTCGCGCAGTTCGTCGAGCGTCAGACCAGACCAGATGTCTTTGGTCGTGCCCTCGTCGATCTGGTCGTGCAATTCGGCCATGAGCCGGGCCGCGTCGGCCATGTTGCGGCAGCGCTGTTCGATCCGGTCCTGCATCTGGAGTGCGACCACAATCTGGCGGATGGCGGTCGAGCGCGCGGTATTGGGGTCGATCGAGGTGTCGCCCAGCGTCAGAAGGCTTGCCGTGATGCCGTCAACCATTTCGGCGGTCTGCCGTGCGGTTTCTTCCAGCTCTCTGGCCAGTTTCTGCAAGCCCATCAACAATGCTCCCGGTCAAGGTCGATACCGAATGTAAAGGCAAGTTCTAAACCGATGCTTTCCTAAATCCGGTCAACTTCTTTCATGCCCTTGTTAGGGTTAGCAAATGGCTAACGAATAGCGCGCTAAGGTCCAAACCGGACGCGAAAGTTTAAGATTGAAAAAGAACGTTGCTTGCAGAGTAAGCTATGGTCGGCCGTGGAAGGGGGACGGCGATGCGGATTGACGTTTTTGGGTTTTAGGTCTCTGCCCGAAAGGGTGGGGATAGATAGGGATAAAGACGGGGAATGTCTTCAGCCGGATTACCGAATGCCTTTTCGCGCGGAATTGTTACGACTGTCCATCAGGGTGATTGTCTGGTTGCCGCAAATGACGAAGTGACCTTCTCCACCGTTCTTGGATCCTGCATCAGCGCCTGCGTGCGCGACAATGTGGCCGGGGTCGGGGGCATGAACCACTTTCTGCTTGCAACCCAATCTGGTTCCCAGCGCGACAAGTACGGCGATTCAGCGCGCTATGGCGCCTTTGCTATGGAACAGCTCATCAATATGGTGCTGACCAAGGGAACCGGCCGGAAGGCCAATCTCGAATTTAAGGTCTTTGGCGGTGGCAACATTCATTCGGGCATGAATGATGTGGGGCTGAAAAATATCGAGTTCGTGCGCGAGTTCCTGAAAAATGAAGGCTACCGTATCGTCAGCGAGGATATGGGCGGCAGCTTTGCACGCAGGGTGATGTTCAAGCCGCAGACAGGACGGGCCTTCGTCAAGCGTCTGGAAAGCACCGACAACGCAAGGTTGGTGCGCGAAGAACTCGCCATCGCCTCACGCCAGAAGATCAAGCCGGTCGCCGACGATATCGAATTGTTCTAGGTGCTTGGGTTTTATCGCTAAGGCTTGTGCGGCCCCGGCGCCAAATTCACTAGCAAAGCCTTACCAGGCTACCTTGGCGCAAACCAAGCGTTAACCATAAGCCCCTAGTTTGACTCAACAGCGCTTTGCGCTTCGTCACTTTGAGCTTTGGGACCCGAACTTGCGCCAGACGCGACTTGTCATAGCCTTGCTGCCGCTTTGGCTGGCCATGCTTGCGTCCGCGCTTGCGCTTTGGGCCTGGGCTGGGCCATCAGCTTTCGTGCTATCGGCCATTGCCGGGCTTTTCGTTCTGTGCGCCGGGCTTGCCATATTCATTGCCTGGCGGGGCGAGACACAACACCGCAAGGCGCTGTCCGATCTGGGCGAAGCTGTGGGCGCTGGCGCCATCGGAAAGGCGCGTGAGATCGATCATATCAAGATGGTGGCAGCGAACCTGTGCCAGCGGCTTGAGCGGGCGCTGACCTATAAGGCGGCCTTTGAGCACGCTCAGGCGCCACTTCTTATTACCGATGCACAGGGCGCTATAACGGCCAAAAGCCTTGGCTTTACAAAGCTGTCCGGCGAGGGTTCCGATACGTCAATGTTGTCGTCGTCCTTCGACCGGGCGCCAAATCTGGAGCGCAGTCTCTGGCATGGTCAGGTGCGGTTTGCTGGCCGGCTCTGGCATGTGACGAGCATGCCGCTTACCGGCGAGCGCTGGCTGATCGGGCTCTCGCGCGAGGGCATGGTAATCGCAGAGGATGCGTTTTCGCGCTTTGCCGATGCGCTGGTTGGCGGGCAGACCGGGTTTCGCTTTTCCTCTCGTGAAATCGCCGATAGTCCCGAACTGGCCGCGCTCAATTCCGGACTTGAGGCGCTCGACCGGAGCGTGACGCTCATCGATGCTTTGGCAGAGGGCCGTGAAAATCCCGAACGGCTGGATGTTGTGACGCTCAATTCCGGGCTTGCCCCGCAGGTGCGGGCGGTCGCGCATGCACTTTCTGGCTTGGTGCAGGAGCGTGATGCCAATGCCCAGGCTCTGGCGCGCGATCAGGCCCGGTTGACCGAAGTGCGCCGACTTGTCGAATTGTGCCGCGTTGCCTCGGAAAAACTGACGGCGGGCACCGAGGCGGCGCGCCGGTCCGCAAAGGCGGCGCGTGATGAAATCGAGATCGGTCGCAGCGCCACCAAAGCCGTGTCCGATATGGGTAGCCATGCGCGCGATGCCTCCGAACATGCCAATAGCGCCGCGCGGCTCGCTGGCCAATCGATGGCCGAACTCAATCATTTGACCCAGCAGATCGACAAGCTGATGAGTGGGATCGAAGATGTGTCGTTCCGCACAAATCTCTTGGCGCTCAATGCGGCGGTGGAAGCGGCGCGCGCGGGGGAAAAGGGCGCAGGGTTTGCAGTGGTCGCCGCCGAGGTGCGCGAATTGGCCCAGGCCAGCACCCGCGCGAGCAAGGATATTCGCGCCTTGATTAAGAAAGGCGTCAGTCAGGTCGGCGAGGGGACAGAGCATGCGACGCGGCTTGGTCAGATGCTGACAGAGATCGACGCGCATTTACTGAATTTAAGTGATGAGACGGCAATGATCGGATCAGCGCTGGAGACCGGTGCCAAGTCCATCGACACTGCTCAGCGCGAAATCGAGGAACTGGATACGGTCGCCGCAAGGCAAGCCGACGCTTTGGGGCAATAGGGCATAATCAACATGCCCTTTTGCAGATACAGGAAATGACAGTGGGGCTGGTCCCCGGCAGGGGAGTAAGGGATACATGGATCACGGCGAAATTGCGCTAAGCACGCGTGAATTTACCCGAATTCGGGAGCGGGTTTACAAGGTCGCCGGAATTTCATTGTCCGATGCCAAGCGGACGCTTGTTGTATCGCGCCTGTCCAAGGTGGTTCGGACGCTCGGTGCAAAGAGCTTTGACGATTATATCGATTATCTCGAAACACGGGGCACACCCGAGGACGACCAGGAATTCGTCAACGCGCTCACAACGAACCTGACGCGGTTTTTCCGCGAAGATCATCATTTCGACCATCTGATCGGCCATGTCCGCGATCTGATCGCCCGCACCCCACGCATGACCCGCACCGGCAAGCCGCGCCTGCGTATCTGGTCTGCGGGTTGCTCAACGGGGCAGGAGCCCTATACGATTGCGCTGTGCCTACTCAAGGCGTTCCCGGAGCTTGCGCGGTGGGATTTCAAGATTCTGGCCACCGATATCGATTCCGGCGTGGTCGCGAAGGCTTCTACGGGGACTTATCCGGTGGGCGAGTTGAACGGATTGTCGTCCGAGCGCGTGGCGCTTTTCGAAAAGACCGGCGATGGAAACATTCGTATTCCGCGCGCAGCGCACGGGCTTGTAACCTTCAAGCTGCTCAATCTCATCGAACCCTGGCCGGTCAAAGGTCCGTTCGACGCGATCTTTTGCCGAAACGTGGCTATTTATTTCGACAAGCCTACTCAAGGAACATTGTTTGACAGGCTGGGGCAGGTGCTCGCGCCCGATGGCTTTCTCTATATCGGGCATTCGGAAAATCTGCAGGCGGTCTCCAACGGCTACCAGCTTGTGGGCAAGACCATTTACCAACCTAAACCCACTGCGAAATCAAGGACTGCAGCATGATCAAAGTTCTGGTTGTCGACGATTCCGCACTGATCCGCGAAGTTCTGAGCAAGACGCTTGCTGCCGATGGCGACATCAAGGTAGTGGGCACGGCCCATGATCCACTCGATGCGCGCGACAAGATAAAGGCGCTCAATCCCGATGTGGTAACGCTCGATATTGAAATGCCCAATATGAACGGGCTGGCATTCCTGCAGAAAATCATGCGGCTGCGTCCAATGCCCGTTGTCATGGTCTCGACCCTGACGACAAAGGGGGCAAACGAAACCATGCTGGCGCTCGAGTTGGGCGCTGTCGATTTTGTCGCAAAACCCAGTTCGGATCTTTCCGGCGGTATCGAGCGCTTCGGCATCATGCTGCGCGAAAAGGTGCGCTTTGCTGCCGCCAGCGACGTACAGGCGCGTGTCCATCGCGCGCCTGCCCCGAATGTGCCTATCAAGACCGCGGCGGCAGCAGCCGGTTCGCTGATTGCGATTGGGGCCTCGACTGGTGGGGTGGAAGCTATCCGGCAGGTTCTCAGTCAATTTCCGGCCGATTGTCCACCCATCGTCATTGCCCAGCATATGCCCAAGGGCTTCACCGGGCGCTTTGCCTCCCGTCTCAACGATCTTGTCGATGTCACGGTGCTGGAGGCCGAGGACCGCATGCCGCTTGCGGTGGGCCATGCCTATATTGCGCCAGGCGATTTTCACCTGCGGGTGGAAAAGAGCTCGGGCCAGCTCAAGTGCCGCGTGACCCAGGACGAGCAGATGTCGGGACATCGGCCCAGCGTTGATGTGTTGTTTGAATCGGTGGCCAAGGTCATCGGACCGAAAGCGGTTGGGGCCATTCTGACCGGCATGGGGCGCGACGGAGCCAATGGGATGAAGATGATGCGCGATGCGGGTGCCTTTACCATCGGGCAGGCCAAGGGCTCGGCGTTGATTTACGGCATGCCCAAGGTGGCGTTTGAAATGGGAGCGGTGGTCGAGGAGGCGTCGATCGAAAAGATCGCGCCACGACTGGTGCAGGCGCTTATGCGCATCAAGGCGGCGGCCTGAGAGGGCTGTTGCCAGGGGTTGTGGGACGCAAGTTGAGGGAATGGTAACGCTTGGAGATTAGTGTTGCGAAATTCATGGTTTTCTTCCGGTTCGCCCGGACAATCTAATCTGGGGTAACAATGCCAAAGGCCAGTGCAGTCAGCGTTCTGATCGTCGACGATCAGCAGTCCATGCGGGGAATCTGCAAGTATATTCTCACCCAGCTCGGTTTTAAGGACATCATCGAAGCCAAGTCGGGCCGCGATGCGCTCACCAAGCTCGAAAAGACCAATGTGGATCTGATCATTTCGGACTGGAACATGGATGATGTCGACGGGCTGACGCTTTTGAAGGTCATTCGCAAGCATCCGCGGACCGCTGCGATGCCCTTCATCATGGCGACGGGTCGCTCCGATAAGGAACAGGTCAAGGAAGCCATTGAATCGGGTGTCAACAATTACATTATCAAGCCGTTCGATGCCGCGACAATGAAAAAACGCATCGAGGCGGTAATAGGCGCGCTCTCCTGACCTTTATAAATCAGCGCAAGTTTTCAAAAGCCGGATTCTTCCGGCTTTTTTTATGCGCAAATGCCGCACAAGTTTGCGTTAAGGGACGCGATTCTGGGATAGATTGCGTGCAACATTACAAAAGCGGAGCATAAGGGGCATGAAAAAGATCGGGCTTGTCGCCCATGACGACAAGAAGGACGATATGGTGGCCTTTGCGCTTGAGCATCGGCAAAAGCTTGAAACATTTGAGCTTTTCGGAACCGGCACGACCGGAGGGCGAGTCGCCGAGGGGGCGGGACTGTCGATCAGCCGGCTCAAAAGCGGGCCTTTGGGCGGGGATGCTCAGCTCGGCGCCATGATCTGCGAAGGCCAGCTCGACGCGCTAATCTTTTTCATCGATCCGCTTTCCGCCATGCCCCATGATGTTGATGTTAAAGCATTAGTTCGGCTGGCAACACTTTACGACATCCCTTTTGCGTGCAATCGTTCCACAGCGCAGGCCGTGCTTGCGGCGCTTTGAGCCAGGGTGGTGTTGACCGCAACGCGCGGTTATGAACACATGCGCGAAATTTTCTGGCGGTCGGCAAACCGCCGGTTTCGCGCACGATTCAAGGGGTAAATCAACCGGTGTCATCTGATGCTGTCATTTCGGTCCATGACGTCTCCAAACGGTTTGGCGGGCTCATGGCGGTCAAGAACTGCTCGCTCTCGGTTGAGCGCGGTTCGATAACAGGGCTAATCGGGCCCAACGGGGCGGGCAAGTCCACGCTGTTCAACATGGTCGCGGGCAATTTCGCGCCGACAAGCGGCAAGATTATCTTTGACGGTCAGGACATTACGGGGCTCAAGCCGCACCAGTTGTTCAAGCTGGGCATGCTGCGCACTTTCCAGATCGCACATGAATTTTCCAACATGACGGCGCTGGAAAACCTGATGATGGTGCCTGGCGACCAGCCTGGCGAAAGCCTTGGCACCTTGTGGTTCCGCCCTTCGATTGCGCGGGCGCGCGAGATTGAAGTCAAGCAGAAGGCGCTCGATGTCATCGACTTTCTAAAGCTCGGGCACGTCAAGGACGAGCTGGCAGGCAATCTGTCGGGTGGGCAGAAAAAGCTGTTGGAGCTTGGGCGCACCATGATGGTGGATGCCAAGGTCGTGCTGCTCGACGAAGTGGCAGCCGGGGTCAACAAGACGCTGCTCAACGATCTTGCCGCCAATATCGAGCGGATGAATTCCGAACTTGGCTATACGTTCTTTGTGATCGAGCATGACATGGATCTCATCGCGCGGCTCTGTGATCCGGTGATCGTCATGGCGCAGGGCGAGGTCATCGCCAAGGGCACCATGGAAGAGCTGCGGGCCAATCCCATGATTGTAGAGGCCTATTTCGGCGGTCCGGTGGAGGCAGTGCAATGAGCCTTGTCGAACTCAAGGACATCAAGGCAGGCTATGGCGGCGCGCCCATTCTCAACGGGGTCAATATCGCGATCGATGCCAGCGATATCGGGGTGATCGTCGGGCCCAACGGGGCCGGCAAGTCAACGACGCTAAAGGCCATTTTCGGGCTTTTGACGGTTACGGATGGCTCAGTAACCTTTGCGGGGCAGGACATCACCAATTCGGAGGCGGACCGGCTCGTGCCCATGGGGCTGAGCTTCATTCCGCAGGAGCACAATGTCTTCACCTCGATGACGGTGCATGAAAACCTTGAAATGGGTGCCTTTGTCCGGCGTGACGACATTTCCGATACGCTTGATGAGGTCTATGAAATGTTTCCCGATCTCAAGGCCAAGCGGCGACAGAATGCTGGCGAACTCTCGGGCGGACAGCGCCAGATGGTGGCCATGGGCCGGGCGCTGATGAGCAAGCCGAAACTTTTGATGCTCGATGAGCCATCGGCGGGGCTTTCACCGCGCTACATGATCGAAATCTTCGAGCAGGTGGTCAAAATCAATCGGGCCGGTGTCGGTATCCTGATGGTTGAACAGAACGCGCGACAGGCGCTTGCCTTTGCGACCAAGGGCTTTGTTCTGGCCAATGGCCAGAACAGGTTCACTGGAACGGGGCAGGAATTGCTCGACGATCCGGATGTCGCCAAAAGCTTTCTTGGGGGTTAGGGCGCAAGTCAGATGAACGATCTTATTTTCTTTTTCAATCAAGTGATGATTGGCGGGGTGGTTCTAGGCTCGATCTATGCCTTGGGCGCTGTCGGGATCACGCTGATTTTTGGCATCTTGCGATTTGCTCATTTTGCTCACGGCGACATGATGACAATGGGCGGGTTCGTCGCCTTTGTCCTGGCGACGCTCGTTGCCGGGATGGGGCTGGCTTTCCCGCTGCCGACCGGCTTTATCGTCCTGCCCTTTGCCATGGTGATTGCCGCCGGTATCGCCTTGGGCATCGACAAGGGCTTTTATGCGCCATTGCGCGCCCGCGGCGCGCGACCTGTGACGCTTCTGATCGCCTCCATCGGTGTCACCATGATGATCCAAGGGCTTATCCGCCTGTTTTTCGGTACCAGCACGCGCTCGTTTTTCGATACCGAGCCCAAGACACTGATCCGCATCGATGTGCCGATCGAAGGCGCGACGCGCCCGATCTCGTTTACAGAGCCGCAATTGCTGCTGGTAATCCTGACACTGATCGCGGTGGTTGCGTTGCATTTCTTCCTCACCCGTTCGCGGTTGGGCAAGGGTATGCGCGCCATGGCGGACAATCCCGACCTGGCAAAGGTTTCCGGCATCAATACCAAGCAGGTTGTGCGTGTAACCTGGATCATTGCCGGGGGGCTGGCCTGTATGGCAGGCACGATGCTGGCGCTTGATGTCTCGCTCAAGCCCGACCTTGCGTTCAACATCGTCCTGCCGATCTTTGCCGCGGCGATTGTTGGCGGTCTTGGCCATGCTTATGGCGCAATCGCCGGAGGTTTTTTGCTCGGCTTTGCCGAAACCATGGCGGTCTTTAATTGGGCGGTCCTTTTGCGCCCCTTTAGGGACAATCTCCCCGAATGGCTGGAAATTCCATCGTCTCTGGCTCTGGTGCAGTCCGAATATAAGCTCACCGTCGCCTTCATCATTCTGGTCGTGGTCTTGCTTGTGCGGCCGACCGGGATTTTTAAGGGAGCCTCGACATGACCACCCGTTATATTGCGGCTTTCGCCGGGCTTTTTGCGCTGATCGTTACGGTGGCCGTGTTCATGGGAACACCGTTCACGGTGCGATTGCTGGTTGAAGCTTTCGCCTTTGCGCTGATTGCCATGGGCCTCAATATCCAATGGGGTTTTGGCGGCCTGTTCAATTTCGGCATTCTAGGCATGATGATGGTCGGCGGGTTCGCCGTGACCTTCGTCTCCTTCCCGGTCAATATGGCCTTCTGGGAATCGGATGGCCCGCTCATGCTGGGGCAGACTCTTATCGCAGCTCTTATCGGTGCCGTTCTTGTCTTTTTCGCTCATAGGGTTCAGCGGTTCGGCATCACTGGAAAATGGCGTGGAACGGTAATCGTTCTGGCGTGGTTCATTGCCTATGTAATCTTCCGCAGTCAGATGGATCCTGCCGCAACTTATATCATCCGGGAGTCCGGCTGGGTTGGCGGGCTGGGCCTGCCGGTTATCCTGGGCTGGGCCTTCGGCGGTGTATTGGCGGCTGGTATCGGCTATCTTGTGGGCAAGGTTTCCCTGGGATTGCGCGCCGATTACCTGGCTATTGCGACCATCGGCATTGCCGAAATCCTGCGTGCGGTGATCAAGAACGTCGAATGGCTCACTCGCGGCACACTTACGGTGTCACCTATTCCCTGGCCGGTGCCCAATCCACAAGCCTGGCAGTCTTGGGGCGCCGACCCGACAACGAGTTTCATCTATGCCCGCGCCGGGTACCTTGCGCTTGTCGTCGCCTTTGTGGCTGTGGCGCTGTTTTTGATCCATCGTGCTTATAACGCCCCCTGGGGCCGCATGATGCGTGCGATCCGCGACAACTATATTGCCGCTGGCTCAATGGGCAAGGACGTCACCGGTCGTCAGCTTGAAATATTCGTTTTCGGCTCGGTGCTTATGGGGATCGGCGGGGCCATGCTGGTCTCGTTTGTCGGGATATATGACCCGTCGAGTTACCAGCCCATCAATCACACTTTCATCATCTGGGTGATGCTGATCGTCGGTGGCTCGGGGAACAATTTTGGTGCGCTTTTCGGTGGCATTTTCATCTACATAATCTGGATGCTGTCCGAGCCACTTTCACAGGCTCTGTTCCAATGGCTTTCGATGTTCTCCAGCGATATGGGCTGGGGCCGCATCCCTGATATTGAAAGCCGCTCTGTCCAGATGCGCGTCTTTGTGCTTGGCCTCGTTATTACGATTGCTTTGCGCTTTGCGCCAAAAGGCATTCTGCCCGAAAGGGTCAATCGCAACGGCTGACGGTTGGGCGGCAAGACATCGCTTCGGTGCGATTTTTCCCAAGAGAAAAACCAAACAAAAAGCCTGGGCACAGGGCCCAGGCTTTTTGCTTGTTCAACTCTGGGTGCCGTCTATCACTCGATAGGCCCGACTTCAACAAAAGTCCCGCCTTGGACGACATATTCCACGATGACGCCTTCGACGTCGCCGTTCTCGTCGAACTCATGGTCGCCCGAGGCGCCGACATAGTTGATGTCTTCGCCAGCGGCGATAAGCTCGACAGCCTTTTCCCATTCGCCCGGGTAAATGGTCTCACCGGGAGCAGATGCAACTTCACGCAATGCAGCAGAAAGACCGTCACGATCGGCCGAGCCGTTCTTTTCGATGGCAAGGGCCAGAAGGAAGGCCGCGTCATAGGCTTGTGCAGCGTAAACCGCGTCAGGTGCAATCCCGGCTTCGGTCGCCAACTCAACAAAGACCTGCGTAGATTCGCCTTCAAACGAGCCAGCGCGGGTGGCGAACATGCCTTCGACGGCCGACGCATCGATGCCGACAAACAGATCGTCCCCAACCATACCGTCAGCGCCGATAAAGGAGGTGAAGTCACCGCTTTCCACAGCCTGGCGCAGAATGGTCTGACCCGAACCGGATGCGTAGGCAATGATCAGCAGGTCCATTGCACCGGAAGCGGCGAGCGAACCCAGATCGGCGCGATAATCGGCGCGCCCTTCTTCATGGGCAAGGCTGATGGCGATGGTGCCGCCGAGTTCTTCGTAGCGGGCGGTGAAATCGCTTGCCAGACCCGAACCATAGTCGTTGTTGAGATAGGTAACGGCAACTTCGTCGATACCCTTGGCGATGAGCAGGTCAGCCAGCTTGATACCCTGGAAGGCATCCGAGGGGGTGGTACGGAACACAAGATCGTTGTCGTCAAGCGTTGTGAGTGCCCCGGCGGTCGAGGCTGGCGAGATCATAACGACATTGCCCGGAATGGCTGCTGAGTTGGCGCCGCCAATGGTTGCGCCCGAGCACAGGCCACCGACAATGGCCGTAGCCTGCTCGGTGTTGACGAGACGGTCGGCCGCGCTCGATGCCATTGTCGCATCACAGGCCGAGTCCGCGACTACGCTTTCGAGCGTTTGACCGCCCAGAATGCCACCCTGGTCATTGACATGAGTTACGGCCAGCTCAGCCCCGGCAAGGATCGGGGGGGCAAGGCTTTCGATTGGACCGGTGAGGTCCATGAGCATGCCGATTTTTGCATCCTGCGCAATGGCGGGCGCTGCGGCAGTGAGTACCGATGCTGCGACCGCAAAGGTCAGAGCTTTTTTCAAATGACGCATGATTTCCCTCAATATTCGTCTCTGCACACTCCACTGTCCCCCAAGAGATCTGGTCTTCCTGCGGATCGTGCAATAGGAACGGGGACCACTCGCTGGAACCCCTCCAGCACGCAACATGACACATTTTTTCGTCTCGAGTCATCAGATTTCGACCAGATTTTTAGCGCAGTGTCAGTTGCTTAACCGGTGCGCATTTGCCAGTTTGCCGGATCATGACGGGCCTGGAGAGGTGATTTCGATGCCGCGCGGCTTTCTGCCTTGGTTTTTGGGAATGGGTTTGGCGTTTTGCGCAACCGGGGGAGCCTTGGCGCAGATGCAGGTTCTTGAGCCGATGCAATCGTTCGAGGAGGTGAGTGTCGAGGCTGACAAGCCGGTTAATGTCTGCGCGCCGGACGAGTTTACCATTGCCCAGATGGCCTGGCCTTCCGCCGCCATTCTCGCCAATATCCATGCCATTATCCTGACCGAGCATTTCGATTGCCCGACCCGGCTGGTAACTGGCGACCCTTCGGGCACCATTTCTTCCATGACAACAACCGGGCGGCCCGCAGTCGCACCGGAGCTTTGGGTGTCCCGGGTACCCGACTTGTGGAACGGTGCGCTGCGCGCGCAGAGCGTGCGGGCTGCAGGCCCCGTCTTTTCCGAGCAGAATCTCGAGGGCTGGTTTATTCCCTCTTATGTGCGTGACAACCATCCTGGGCTCGTTGCGGCAGAAGATCTTGACGACTATTGGCGGGTCTTTGCGCCTGAAGGCGGGGAGCGGGGGGTACTGGTTTCCTGTCCGCCCGATTGGGCCTGCGCGCTTTTGAACCGCAATTTACTTACTGGCTATGGAATCGACAATCGGTTCGAGGTCACCGAGCCAGCAGATCGGTTTACGCTCGATCGCATGATCGCCGATGCGGCCAGCCAGAGGGCGCCTATTCTCGTTTATTACTGGCAGCCAAACGGGCTTATCGATCGGTTCGATCTTATCGCGCTCGATATGGGGCCGTTCGATCACGGCAACGCGCAATGCATTGCTCTGGCCAATTGTGTGCCCTTCGGGCCTTCCTCATTTGCCGCCGATACGGTTGTCATCGGACTGGCGGAATGGGTCTTTGCCGATGCGCCGCAAATCGCGGGTTATTTCGCCAGAGCGGTCTTTCCACTTGATGAAATGAACCGGCTTTTGGCTTTGCAGGCGGAAAACGATTGGGATGCGGAACAGGCCGCGCGCCATTTCGTGGATTCGCATGAGGGGATTTGGCGCGAATGGGTTGGGCAGGCGCAATAGAAGCGATTATGGGCCCAATTTTCACGCGCCGAGTTGCCCAACGGACCAAGTGATGCGTATAAGAGCGCAAATGATGCTCAGGCGGGAGAAGCGTTCTTGGAAATCAAGAAGATCAACGACAAGGTGAGTGTGGCTGGTCAGATTCAGCCCGAAGATGTAGCGCAGATCAAGGCTGCCGGCTTTGTCGCCATCGTTAACAATCGTCCCGATGGAGAAGCGCCAGATCAACCCGATGGCGCACAGATTGCGCAAGCCGCGCAAGAGGCGGGGTTGCGCTATTTCGAAATACCGATGGGCCGGGAAGGGGTAAGCACGCATATGGTGGCGGCCACCCGTGACATTATCGATGAGAGCGAGGGGCCGGTTTTGTGCTATTGCCGCTCGGGCACGCGTTCGACAACCCTATGGGCCCTGTCCCAGGCAGGCACGATGCAAGCCGGCGAGATCATTTCCGCCGCAGCCAAGGCCGGTTACGACATGAGCCATCTTGCCGGGCATCTGGACAAGCCACTGGATTAACGCATAGCACGTCTGCACGCGGGCCGCTCGACGCGGGTTGCCTGCTGGCCGTAAGATTTCTCATAGTAATGTCATCGCTTCGGCAGGAGGGTGCGGAAAGTTTTTTTTCGCGCGGCCGGGCGCAAACATAGGGTGGGTCTATGACGATCAAGAAAATCCTTGTCGCCAATCGCAGCGAAATTGCAATTCGTGTTTTTCGTGCAGCCAATGAACTAGGACTGAAAACCGTCGCGGTCTTTGCCGAGGAAGACAGGCTTGCGCTGCACAGGTTCAAGGCTGACGAGGCCTATCTGATCGGGCAGGGCAAGGGGCCGGTCGAGGCCTACCTTCAGATCGATGAGTATATCCGCGTTGCCCGGATTTCGGGTGCCGACGCGATCCATCCCGGTTATGGCCTTTTGTCGGAAAGCCCGGAATTTGCCGATGCCTGTGCCGATGCAGGGATCGTTTTCATCGGCCCGCGGGCGCAGACCATGCGCGATCTTGGCAACAAGGTTGCGGCGCGCAACATGGCGATCAAGGCCGGGGTGCCTGTGGTGCCGGCGACCGAACCGCTTCCCGACGATCTCAATGAGGTCGAAAAGATGGCGGAAGCGATCGGTTATCCGCTGATGCTCAAGGCGAGCTGGGGCGGGGGCGGACGCGGCATGCGCCGGATCAATTCGTCAAAGGAACTGCGCCACGAGGTGTCCGAAGGCAAGCGCGAGGCCAAGGCCGCTTTCGGCAAGGACGAGATGTATCTCGAAAAGCTTGTCGAAAAGGCCCGGCATGTCGAGGTTCAATTGCTTGGCGACGACCACGGTAATCTGGTCCATCTTTTTGAGCGCGATTGTTCGGTGCAGCGGCGCAACCAGAAGGTGGTCGAGCGCGCACCCGCGCCCTATCTCAATGAGAACACCCGCAAGGCACTGACTGAGGCCGCGCTGAAGCTGGGCAATGAAGCCAATTACCGCTGTGCGGGCACCGTCGAGTTCCTGATGGATGCCGAGACCGATGAATTCTATTTCATCGAGGTCAATCCCCGCATCCAGGTCGAGCATACGGTCACCGAGGAGGTGACGGGTATCGATATTGTCAAGGCGCAGATCCGGGTGATGGATGGAGCGGTGATCGGAACGCCGGAATCGGGCGTGCCGGTACAAGAGAACATCCGGCTCAACGGCCATGCGCTGCAATGCCGGGTGACGACCGAAGATCCGGAAGAAAATTTCATCCCCGATTATGGCCGGATCACTGCCTATCGCGGCGCGACCGGTTTCGGGGTCAGGCTCGACGGCGGGACCGCCTATTCTGGAGCGGTCATCACCCGTTATTACGATCCTCTGCTCGAGAAGGTGACGACCTGGGCGCCCACGCCCGAGGAGACGATCGCGCGCATGGATCGTGCGCTCCGCGAATTCCGCATCCGCGGGGTTTCGACCAATCTGGCGTTTTTGGAAAATATCATTTCGCACCCCGCGTTTCGCAACAACACCTATACGACGCGGTTCATCGATACGACGCCCGAGTTGTTCGATATTCCCAAGCGTAAGGACCGGGCGACCAAGCTTTTGACCTATATCGCCGACGTGACCGTCAACGGGCATCCGGAAGTGCGTGACCGGCCCAGGCCGCCTGCCCATGCGGCAGCGCCCGTTGTGCCCGATTATCCGCCGCTCGCGGTGATCGAGGGCAGCAGGCAGGTGCTCGACCGGGAAGGGCCCAAGGGGCTTGCCGACTGGATGAAGGCGCAGAACCGGGTGCTGTTTACCGATACGACCATGCGTGACGGGCACCAAAGCCTGCTCGCAACGCGTATGCGCACCTATGACATCGCTGCCATCGCAAAGGCCTATGGTCGGGGTCTGCCCAATCTGTTTTCGCTTGAATGCTGGGGCGGGGCGACGTTCGACGTCGCCATGCGGTTCTTGAATGAAGACCCTTGGGACCGGCTCAGGAAGGTGCGTGAGGAAGCGCCCAACATCCTGACACAGATGCTTTTGCGCGGGGCGAATGGGGTCGGTTACACCAACTATCCCGACAATGTGGTCAAGTTCTTCGTTCACAAGGCCGCTGAAGGCGGGGTGGATGTTTTCCGCGTGTTCGATTGTCTCAACTGGGTTGAGAACATGCGCGTGGCCATGGATGCGGTCAACGCGGCTGGCAAGGTCTGTGAAGGCGTCGTCTGTTATACCGGCGATATGCTCGACCCCAACCGGGCCAAGTACGATCTCAAATATTATGTGGCGCTGGCAAAGGAACTTGAGGCCGCCGGCGCGCATGTGCTGGGCATCAAGGACATGGCCGGGCTGATGAAGCCTGCGGCGGCGCGCAAGTTGATTTCGACCCTCAAGCAAGAGATCGGGTTGCCGATCCATTTCCATACCCACGATACTTCTGGCGCCGCTGCCGCGACGGTTCTGGCGGCGTGCGAGGTCGGTGTCGATGCGGTCGATGCGGCGATGGACGCATTTTCAGGCACGACCAGCCAGCCGACACTCGGATCGCTCGTCGCCGCTCTGGCCGGCACCGAACGCGACCCCCAACTGGACGCGAAGGTGATCCGGGAAATCTCATTTTATTGGGAGGCGGTGCGCACCCAGTACCGGGCCTTTGAATCCGATCTCAAGGGCGGTGCTTCAGAAGTCTATCTCCATGAAATGCCCGGCGGGCAGTTCACCAATCTCAAGGAGCAAGCCCGCTCGATGGGGCTGGAAACCCGTTGGCACGAGGTTGCGCAAACCTATGCCGACGTCAATCAGATGTTCGGCGATATCGTCAAGGTCACGCCAAGCTCCAAGGTGGTGGGTGACATGGCGCTGGCCATGGTCTCATCGGGGCTGACGCGGGCCGATGTCGAGAACCCGGATAAGGAGATATCGTTCCCAGATTCGGTCGTTGGGTTCTTTGCTGGCGATCTGGGCCAGCCGCCGGGAGGCTTTCCTGCAAAGCTGCAAAAGAAAGTCCTCAAGGGCAAAGCGTCGATGACCGAGCGGCCAGGTGCGTATCTCAAGGCTGCCGATCTCGATGCCGAGCGCAACAAGGCCGAGGAGGCCGCGGGCTTTGTGCTGGATGATTACCGTTTTGCCTCGTACCTGATGTATCCCAAGGTTTTTGCCGAGTTCGCCAAGGCGCAGGACATGTATGGGCCGACCGAGGTGCTGCCCACGCCGGTCTATTTTTACGGTCTCAATCCTGCTGACGAAATTCTTGTCGATCTGGAAAAAGGCAAGACCATCGTCGTTCAATATCTGGGGCGCTCCGAGACCGACGAAAAAGGGCGCGTCAAGGTGTTCTTCGACCTCAATGGCCAGCCCCGCACCGTATCGGTGCCCGACAGACTCAAGGCAGGTGAGGTTCTGGTTCGGCCAAAGGCCGCCCCTGGCGATGCCAAGCAGATCGGTGCGCCCATGCCCGGCGTGATTTCAACCCTGGCCGTGCAGGCGGGACAAAAAATCACGGCTGGCGATGTTTTGCTCTCAATCGAAGCCATGAAAATGGAGACGGCCATTCACGCGGAAGCCGATGGGGTTGTCGCTGAGGTGCTGGTCAAACCGGGCGATCAGATCGATGCGAAAGATCTGCTGGTGCGGATGGAATAGGCCGATCGCATAGCGAAGATAAAGGAAAGGCCCGCTCGGTGCTTGAGCGGGCCTTTTGCATTTCAGGAGCAATTTGTCGGATCATAGAGTTTTCACTCTTTGATGGATGCGCGTTATATCCGTCCCATTAGCATCAAGATCAAAATGATAATCAGGATGACGCCCAAAATTCCGGTCGGGCCATAGCCCCAGGCACGGGAATAGCCCCAAGTGGGCAATGCGCCGATCAAAAGTAAAATCAGAACAATCAGTAAAATTGTTGAAAGTGCCATTTTGAGAAACCCTCACAGTGTCTTACTTCGTTAAAATACTTGTGAAGGCCAAAAGGTTCCCGTTTGAGTTGGCCGACTAGATTCGTCGTGCCGTGCCATCGATTACCGGACCTTTAGCAGAGTGAGCGGCATCTTCGCGGGGCAGGCGCGACACAATCCAGGCTACGATCAGCGGTATGATGACGATATCGTCGAGCCAGCCCAAAATCGGGATGAAGTCGGGGATCAAATCCATCGGCCAGACAAGATAGAGCGCAGCGCCGATTGCCGCGATCTTGAGATACAGAGGGGTGGTTGGGATCCAGAAAGCACGCCAAAGCACTACTATTTCCTTGCGGAACCGCAGGAAGCGAGGCAGCAAAAGGGAAGCAAATCGTCTGATCATGGGGATTAGATGGGTGTCGTGTCGCCGCATTCAAGGGGCGATGCGTTGCACTGGCATTCCGTTGGGCTTATGTGTGGCACACGAAAGCGGAAGGTGAGTTTGCAATGGCCGGTCCAGCGCAGCGCAAAGCTACGGTCGGGGTCAATGTCGGCGGCGTTACGGTCGGCGGCGGTGCGCCGGTTGTTGTGCAGTCGATGACCAATACCGATACTGCCGATATCGACGCGACGGTGCGGCAGGTCGCAGCCCTGGCGCGGGCCGGTTCTGAGATCGTGCGCATTACCGTGGACAGGGATGAAGCGGCAGCGGCCGTGCCCCATATTCGCGACCGGTTGATGGTCTTGGGTGTCGATGTGCCGTTGGTGGGCGATTTCCACTATATCGGGCACAAACTTCTGGCCGATCATCCGGCCTGTGCCGAGGCGCTGGCCAAATACCGGATCAATCCGGGCAATGTCGGTTTCAAGGACAAGCGCGACAAGCAGTTCTCGCAAATGATCGAGATTGCGCTCAAACACGACAAGCCGGTGCGTATCGGGGTCAATTGGGGATCGCTGGATCAGGAGTTGCTGACCGCACTGATGGACGAAAACGCAGGCCGCGCCGAACCCTGGAGCGCGGCGCATGTGCAGCGCGAGGCAATCATCCGTTCAGGCATTCTTTCGGCCAGGCGCGCAGAAGAATTGGGCATGGGGCGGGACAAGATCATTCTGTCCACCAAGGTTTCCGACGTTCAGCAACTGATTTCAGTTTATCAGGATCTTGCCGCGCGCTGCGATTATGCGCTGCATCTTGGGCTGACCGAAGCAGGGATGGGCTCAAAGGGCATCGTGGCGTCCTCAGCGGCGATGGGCATTCTGCTTCAGCAGGGCATTGGCGACACGATCCGCATTTCATTGACCCCCGAGCCGGGCGGGGATCGGACGCTGGAAGTCAAAGTGGCGCAAGAACTTTTGCAGACCATGGGTTTCCGGCAGTTCGTTCCGGTGGTGGCAGCATGTCCGGGCTGCGGGCGCACGACGTCAACGACCTTCCAGACGCTGGCCAAGGACATCCAGGATCACCTGTCGTCCTCAATGCCTGAATGGCGCGAGAAATATCCTGGCGTTGAAGCCATGAGCGTTGCGGTGATGGGCTGTATCGTTAATGGGCCGGGAGAGAGCAAACATGCCGATATCGGCATTTCGCTGCCCGGTACAGGCGAGGCGCCATCGGCGCCGGTGTTTATCGAGGGGGAAAAAGTGGCAACGCTCAAAGGTGCCGATGTGGCCGACCAGTTCAAGAAGATGGTTGCGGACTATATCGAGAACAGGTTCGGGCGCGGCAAGGCAAGCGCTGCGGAGTGATGCTGGTCGGAAAGGTTTGCCCTGTTGTCCTGCGTGCCGATGACGACATATCGCACCTGCTCGTTTTCCGGCATCCGCGTGCTGGCGTACAATTGGTCAAAGGGACAATCGAGGCGGGCGAGTTAGTCACGGCAGCCGCACTGCGCGAATTGCACGAGGAAGCGGGCATAGCTGCGGTTCAGGCCGTACGAGTTCTCGGCACAAGTACAGCCATTGCGGCCGGACAGCACTGGCATTTTGTAATCGTACACGCGGACAACCTACCCGAGCGTTGGATACACAGATGCGCAGATGACGGTGGACATGATTTCGCTTTTTTCTGGCATCGGCTGGATGCAGAGCCAGACAGGGATTGGCACCCGATCTTTTTAGCGGCGCTGCACTATGTGCGCGATGCGCTGCGCCGATAGACCGGCGTATCACCACCCATATATTGCGCCGTCTGCCAGTAGCTGTAGCCGAGTTTTTCTGCAACGCGGATCGAGCCTGGATTGTCTGGATGGAAGATGCAGAAGGTCGATACACCCGTTATGTTTTCATCGGCCCATTGAACTGCCGCGCGCGCCGCTTCGGTCGCATAGCCTTTTCCGTGATGGTCCGGGGAGAGCACCCAGCCGATTTCAGGCATGCCGGAAACGGACGGTTCCATATCGCGCATAAGCGCGCCAAAACCCACATCGCCGACAAAGGCGTCATTGTGTTTTTCTTCGACGACCCAATAGCCAAATCCATAGGCGGCCCAATGGCCGATATAGCGCAGGAGGCGAATCTGGGATTCCATTTCCGTCGAGGGCTTGCCGGTTATCAATTGCACAACCTTCGGATCGGCCCAGAGCGCGTGGACGGCGGCAAAGTCCCCGGCCCTATGGCCGCGCAAACGGAGGCGTTCGGTCTCCAGCGTGGGGACGGGAGGTAGATGAACGGGCAGATCGAACATTCAGTTTTCTCGCGTTGCGAAGTGGCGGATAAGAGCCCGCAACATATCGGCTTCAGTACCAAATTGTTCAAGTGCCTGAAGGCCTTGAGCCACGGCGCCATTGAGAATTTCGCGCGCCGCATCGATACCGCGCAGCGCAACGATCGTTGATTTGTTCTGGGCGGCATCCTTGCCCGCCGTCTTGCCCAATTGAGCGCTTGATGCCGTTACGTCCAGAATGTCGTCGGCAATCTGAAACGCAAGGCCGGCTGAAACGCCGTAACGGAGCAATTCGGCGCGTTGCTTGTGGTCGGCCTGTCCTAAGATTGCGCCCATCTCAGCGCCGGTGCGGATCAGCGCGCCGGTCTTGAGCGCCTGCATCTTGAAAATGGCTTCCTCGTCGAGCGCAGCGGTTTCACCTTCGATGTCGAGCACTTGCCCTTCGACCATCTGGCGCGCGCCGAGCGAAAGCGCAGCCACAAGTTCCGCGCGAATGGCGGGGTCGGGATGGGTTTGCGGATCGGACAGGAGTGCAAAGGCTTCCGTCAGCAATGCGTCGCCCGCAAGGATCGCCAGCGCCGGATCGAAGGCTTTCCAGACCGTAGGCTTGCCGCGTCGCATTTCGTCGTTGTCCATATCAGGCAGATCGTCATGGACCAGCGAATAGCAATGCACAAGCTCAAGCGCGGCGCCGGTTGCCAGACTTTTTTCAGGTGCAACGCCGAAAAGCGCGGCGCTTTGCCGAACCAGAAGGGGGCGAAGGCGTTTGCCCCCGTTCAGACTGCCGTGCCGCATGGCAGACACGAGCCTGTGGGGGGCGGCAAGACCGGCCAGCCTTGACGCAAGAAATGTTTCGGTCTGTTGCGCGTAATCGGCAATGGCTTGGGAAAGAAGCGATTGGGTCATAAGACGTTTGCTAAAAGGTTCGCTGGCGTTCTACAAGCGCGCTTTGGGCACAAAGGCAAGAGAATTTAGTGCAAGGGAATGGCGTGGCACGGGGCGGACGCAGCAGAAAAGGCAGATGGCTATGGATCAAGCTACCCTTGATCTTTCTCGTTTTTGTCGTTGCCCTACCATTGGTTCTGGTGCCGGTTTATTGGGTGGTGCCGCCGGTTTCAACGCTGATGCTGGGACGTTACGTCACTGGCCAGCCCGTAACGCGCACCTGGCGCGATATCGATGAGATTTCCGATAGGCTGAAGACGGCCGTCATCCTTTCTGAAGACGGGCAGTTCTGTCGCCATAATGGTGTGGATTGGGGCGCATTCCGCGCTGAATTTCAGAATTGGCGTCAGGGTGAGACGGCGCGCGGCGCGTCCACCATTACCATGCAGGTCGCCCGCAATCTGTTCTTAAACAATTCCCGCTCAATCGTGCGCAAGGGGCTCGAAGTACCACTTGCGCTCTATATCGATCTGGTTCTGCCCAAGCAGCGCATATTTGAAATCTATCTCAATATTGCCGAGTGGGGGCCCGAAGGCACGTTCGGCATTGAGGCGGGTGCCCAACGGGCCTTTGGCACAAGTGCTGAAAGTTTCACATGGGAGCGAGCGAGTCTGCTTGCCGTGACCTTGCCCAATCCACATGTGCGCAATCCGGCAAGCCCCACGCCGGGATTGCGTAGGGTGGCCAGTATCGTGCAGGCGCGTGCCCAGCAGTTTTCGTCACACGCAGGCTGCGTTTTCGATCGGCCCGCACAATTGTAGAAAGGTTACAAGGATCTTGCGCAGCCGCATTCACGATTGAACCGATTTTCAGTTCACTGGTTGGTATGTATGGCGGGCCGAAGACGGCCAAGCCGGGAAATTACATCTACGCCATAACCCTGCAAATTTGAGGTGCGAGTTTTGCGCATTGAGGTTACTGACCTTTCATCCATAGGTCACGCGCCGCAAGATCAACTCCAGCGGCCCGTGGCCGAACCGCCGGGCAAAGGCGGCGACCAGCGTCATGGACGCAAGCGCCACGGCCAGCGAGACCGGCAGCAGCGCCATCTGTCCGAGGTTGCCGTACATGCCCAGCCCGTAGCCGCCAAGGATCAGACCCGCCAGCGCCCCCTGCGACACATAGCAGCTCAGCGAATTGCGCCCGGCCAGCGCTGCCCAATCGGGAAGCCGGATGGCTTGGGAGGCGTGCAGGATCAGACCCAGATAAGCCGCCGAGAGGATCGGCCCGCCCAGGGCCAGAAAGCAAATGCCCAGCAGGTTGAAAACAGGATCGATCTCGCCCGACAGACTGCCCAGCACGTAGGCCCCGTTCAACAACAGACCCAACCCCAACAGCATCGGCACCTTGCGCTTCAGTTGTGCCGCACCTGGATTGCCCGTCTTAAAGAACCCTGACCGTGCCGCTGCCATGCCTACCAGAAAGGCCGCCAGCGCCAGGGGGCCCTGAAACAGCAGCAGAAAGGCGAAGGTTCCGGGCCAGTCACGCCAACGGGTCAGAACGGTCTCGGCGAAATTGCCGCCAAGGGTCGGCCCGGCAGAGGACAAAGGAAGCTCTGAAAGCACGATGGCGAGCAGCGCCAGACACAGCATCGCAACCGGCACCAATCCCGCCGCGATGATCATCAGATTGCGGCTCGATGCCCCCTTTAGCGCCCATGCCACAAGACCGAGCAGCGCGTACAGCAGTAGGATGTCGCCGGTAAAAACCAGCAATGCATGCAATGCGCCAAACAGCGCCAGAATCATCAGGCGCCGCGAAAACCGCCGCGTAAAGGATGCTCCCGCCCGCCGCGCCGACAGAGTCTGGATTTCCATCCCCCAGCCGAAGATGAAGGAGAACAGCAGGAAGAATTTGGCCTGAAACAGCCCCTCCACGAACAGAACCGCCACCCGGTCCAGCCCGGAGGCGGGCAGGTTCAGCATCGCCTCGGGCGGCAGCGCCATGAAGGGCAGGTTGACCACGGCGATGCCGATCAGGGCGACGGTGCGCACCATATCGACGGTCTGGTTGCGATCAGGTTGCATTCGGGTATTCTCCAGTCTTGAGCGATGGCTCAAACATGTATATTGAGCAATTGCTCAATACGTCAACAGGAACACCCATGACCACCACGAGCAAGCGGGACCGAATCCTTGAGGCGACCGTTGCCCTGCTTATCGAGCAGGGCCTGTTGACCGTTCAGACACGTGCTGTGACCGAACGGGCGGGCGTGGGCACGGGCCTGCTGAACCACTATTTCCGCTGGCCTGATCTACGTGCGACCGCCTGGGCCGCGATTTTCGCCGGCGTTGCGGATACCATGCGGCGCGATGGGGAAACGCCGCCCGAGGCGATGCGCCGCTTTTTCACCGAAAGCTTTGCGCCAGAGGCACGCCCTTTCTGGCGGCTGTGGATCGAGGCAGAGGGCCTTGCCCTGCAAGACCCAGCCATAGCCGAGGCGGTGACATCGGCCCGCAGCCAGTTGCGCGATGTGCTGACCGAAATCCTGACCGAAGGCGTTTCCCGCGCCGATTGGGCGCTGGACGCGCCGCGCGCCACGGCCCTGCGGCTGGAGGCCATGCGCGACGGGTTGGTGGGCCTGCTGCTGGGCGCTGATGCCGACCTCAGCGAAGGCAAGGCCGAAGCCCACCTGCGCGACCTCTTCCGGCGCGAAACAGGGCAAGAATGGTAATAGGCGGGCCGCGCTTACGCCGTCTTTTGCAGGGCAAACCCGATGCGGTTGCCATAGTCGCCCTTTTGGCTGACGATCTGCTATTTCGATCTGCTATTTCGATCTGGGGCGGGTTGCCTGCCCTGGGCGCACCTGGGCGGTTTCGGGTGACCGCTGTCCGTGCTGGCGGAGGAGGCCGGCTTGAGCGAACGCATGGTGGCGCGGCTATTGAAGGCGGAAGCCGACCTGTCCTTTGGTGCGTGGCGGCAGCAAGTGCGGTTTCAATCGGCGCAGGACCTGCCGTCGGGTGGCCAAAGTGTAAGCGAAGCCGCCTTTGCGGTCGGCTATCAGGCCGTGTCGTCCTTTATCGATACAAAAAAGAACTCGGTCGGACGCCGTCACAAGCAATGAAAAACGTGCGGTGGATCGACGGCACATAGGCTATTGGATGCGGTAATGGCCGGTGTATGGCGGAGAGGGAGGGATTCGAACCCTCGGAACGCTTGCGCGCTCAACGGTTTTCGAGACCGCCCCGTTCGACCACTCCGGCACCTCTCCGTCTTGAAGTGCAATTTACCGGCCAGGTGGCTGGCAAATTGGCGGGTCGTTTGGTGCGCGCGTTATGGCACAGGCTTTTATCCGTCGCAACACCTAGTTTGTCCGATCCGCGCGCGCCTGATAAACTTTGTTAAATGACAGACCATAATGCGGAAATGCTGTTTGTTTATGGCACCCTGCGCGATCGCGAGGTGCTCCAGAGCGTGCTTGGTCACAGTCTCGACAGTCTGTCTCTGGTTGCAGCCACAGCATTAGGGTATCGGACCGTTTATTATCCCGGACAGCTTTATCCGGCACTGATTTTGGCGGACGAGGACGTTGCCAGCGGAATCGTTATCACAGGGTTAAGCCAGTCCGATATGGAGCGGCTCGATGCCTATGAAGGTGATGAATACCAGAAAGGCCAATTGCGCGTCGTTGCAAATGGCTTATCGTTTGATGCTCTGGCCTATCTGCCTGCGCAAGTCATAGATCCGGCAGCGCCGTGCTGGACTTTTGAAGTATGGGTTGAAAAGGATCGCGCGCGGTGGATCGTTGAGGAACCAGCGCTGGGTACACCCGTTGAACAGGCGCCAACATAAAGGGAGAGGAACGATGTTTGATCGCGATACAATCGAAACCGCCAAGGGCCCGCTGGTCATAATCCCCATTCATCATGCAACGGTTGTCTTTGAATGGGATAGCAAGATGATCTATTGCGATCCGGTGGGGCGCGCCGATCGCTACAAGCTGCTCGACGCACCCAACCTGATCGTTCTGACCCATCATCACCAGGATCATATGGATGTCGAAACCATCGATTCTCTTGTCGGCGAGGACACCAGACTGGTTGCGCCCAAGATCTGCTACGACCAATTGCCCAGCGATATCGCTGACAAGACGCAACTTATGGCTAACGGGGATCGGTTCGATGTTGGCGGGATCGAGATTCTGGCTACGCCTATGTACAACAGAACGCCCGAACGGCAGAAGTTCCATGAAAAGGGTGTGGGCAACGGCTATCTTTTCGACTTTGCCGGGACACGGGTGTACCTGGCGTCCGATACTGAACCGCTCGAGGAAATGGACGACCTGGCCCCAGTCGATGTCGCGTTCTTTCCGATGAACCTGCCTTACACCATGACGCCGGATCAGGTTGTGACCTGCATTGAAAAAACCAGGCCCAAAATCGTTTATCCATTCCATTACCGGTTTCCATTCGATGAGATCGGAACCGAGCCGCAGGCCTTGATCGATCTCATGGCAGGGCGCGATGGACCCGAGATCAGGGCAAGAAACTGGTACGGGGATGTCTAGGAAGCGTTTGTTGCGTTGCCTGAAACCAATTTGCTCTAGCCAAGGCGGGCGTGATCGGTTATAGAGCGCCTCGATCCGAACACTTGTGAACAGGTTTTCGCGTGACCGGCGCGGTGGTTATCAATTGCCCCCGATCATGCAGTCGCCAGATGGAGTAACGAAAATGGCAGTGCCCAAGCGAAAGACGACGCCGATGAAGCGCGGTTTCCGCCGTTCGGCTGACGCGCTCAAGAATGCGGCCTATGTCGAAGACAAGGATAGCGGCGAGTTGCGCCGTCCGCACCATATCGACCTCAAGACCGGCATGTATCGCGGCCGTCAGATTCTTGAGGCCAAGAACAGCTAAGTTCTTGGGTCATGCGCTTTAGACCAAAGCGTCATTGACGGGGCTTGCCCCAAAAGATTACGGCCAGTCCTTATTGATTTAAGGGCTGGCCTTTTATTTTGCCGCTGATCCAGCGACTGCTTTTTTGGAGGACCGTAATGAGCACGCGTATCGAAACCGATTCCATGGGTGAAATTTCCGTCCCCAGCGACAAATATTACGGAGCCCAGACCGCGCGTTCTCTGATGAATTTCGATATTGGCGGTGAAACGATGCCGATCGAAATCATCCATGCTTTCGGAATACTCAAAAAGGCTGCGGCCATCACCAATGCAAAGCTTGGATTGATGGATGAGGCGACCCGAGACCTGATCGTTGCTGCGGCGGACGAGGTCATCGCAGGCAAGCTTGACGACCATTTTCCACTTGTGGTCTGGCAGACCGGGTCGGGCACCCAGTCCAACATGAATGTCAACGAGGTGATCTCCAATCGCGCCATCGAGCTGGCCGGTGGCCCGATGGGCAGCAAGAAGCCGGTTCACCCCAACGATCATGTCAACATGAGCCAGAGCTCGAACGACACCTATCCGACCGCCATGCATATCGCCGCGGTAAAGATCGTTTGCGACAGACTGTTCCCAAGTGTTGAATTGCTACGCGACACGCTCAAAGCCAAATCCGAGGCGTTCATGGATGTGGTTAAGATCGGCCGCACCCATCTTCAGGATGCAACACCCCTGACCTTGGGGCAGGAAATTTCGGGCTGGGTAGCCCAGATCGACTACGGGCTCGATGCCATCGAAGCCACAATGGGTCAGCTGCGCGAACTTGCGCTGGGCGGAACGGCGGTGGGCACGGGGCTCAATACGCATCCCGACTATGCACGGATGGTCGCCGAAGAGATCGCTTCGCTGTCGGACACATATTTCGTCACTGCGCCCAACAAGTTTGCCGTTCTGGCCGGCCATGATGCTTTCGTGGGCGCTTCGGGGGCGCTCAAGCAGTTGGCCGCTGCATTGATGAAAATTGCCAACGACGTGCGCTGGCTGGCATCCGGGCCACGTTCGGGGCTTGGCGAGATCACGATTCCGGAAAACGAACCGGGCTCCTCGATCATGCCGGGCAAGGTCAATCCCACCCAGTCCGAAGCTATGACCATGGTCGTTGCCCAGGTGATGGGCAATGACGCAGCAATCGGTTTTGCAGCCAGCCAGGGCAATTTCGAGCTCAATGTGTTCAAGCCCGTCATTGCCTACAATTTCATTCAGTCGGTACGATTGCTGGCCGATGCGGCAAAGTCATTCAACGACAATTGCGCTGTCGGGTTGGAGCCGGATCGCAAGCGCATCAACGAACATCTCAACAATTCTCTGATGCTCGTGACCGCGCTTAACCGCAAGATCGGCTATGACAATGCGGCCAAGATCGCCAAGACCGCGCACAAGAATGGCACGACGCTGCGCGAAGAGGCCATTAATCTCGGGCTTTTGACAGGCGAAGAATTTGATGCCGAAGTGCGCCCTGAAAAAATGGTCGGCCCACTGTCAAAATAAGCCGGCATACTCACCAAAAAACAAAGGGCCGCATTGGATGCGGCCCTTTTTGTTTGTCCTTGTATGCCGGGTTGAACCGTCAGGCGTCCAGTGCCTTGCGATATCCCATCGGCACGCGTTTTACATCGAGCGTATCGGTGTTGCGGTAAGCTGAATCGGCCTGCGTGCCAGCGCTGCGCATGACAGGTTGCATCGGCGCAATCTCGCGATTGGCGAGAAGCTGAGTCAGAAATGCTGCGCCGGACCGCTCGCGGCCTGGCGCTGTTGCCGGGCGGACTGCGGAAAGCGCAATCGGCAGATTATGTACCGAAAAAGGACGCTTATTTGTGTTTTTGTCGCCCATCGCTTGTTTCCCTGTATCATTTCCGGACACTGTCTCAATATGGTACAGCTTTGGTCCGTTTCTGACTCAATCGTGGCAATTGGCGTGCCAATTGGCAACGATTTATTAACGATTTCCCCTTCGTAATGGGTTTTCTGTCAATCAGATATAGGCAGCGCGTTGCTGGATTTGGAGTTAACGCTAGGGTAATAAATGCGCCGCAATTTGGTACTGGTTTCCAAACTATAAATGACCTCCCTCCAATTGTTGTTCCCCGGATTGTTCTGATGCGTTCTGCCCAAATCTTTCACGCGCCTGTCTCATCGACTGTTCCTGCCGTGTTTGCCCTTTCTATGGTATTGTTACTTTCCGGCTGCATGACGGGTATGGCTCCCTCGGGTGGTGGCGGGTTGGCTCCGGGTTTGACCGCGCGGATCGATAGCCCTTCGAGTCAGATGGATAGAGGCGCCGCGCTTTCGCTGGTCAACGCCTACCGCGCCACCCGTGGCACATCGGCGCTGCTGGCGGACCCGGCTCTTGATGCCCAGGCCGCGCAGGTGGCGTCGCAATATGCGCGCAGCGGAACGCCGCCATCTGTGCCGCAAGGTGCGCGCGCCATGCGTTTGAGCGCCGGTTATGAAACCTTTGCCGAGACTTTTTCCGGTTGGCGCAACAGTCCGGCGGACGCCGATGTGCTCGCGCTTTCAAGTGCCCGTCGCGCCGGACTGGCCGTGGTTTACGATCAGACCTCGGCCTATGGCACCCATTGGGTGCTTGTGCTTGGGGAATAGCGCGGGATAAAGACATGCGGGATCGCATTCTTACCGCGTGAGAAAACGCTCATGAAGATTGACGCGCGCGGCCTCAAATGCCCCCTGCCTGTTTTGAAACTGGAAAAGGCAGTCGCGGGGCTCGAGGCTGGCTCAAACCTGACTCTTTTAGCCACCGATCCGGTTGCTCGGATCGATGTCCTGCATTTCTGCAATCAGAACGGCCATGCCGCAACGCTTCTTGAACGTGACGGGGCGACGGAGTTCTCCATTGTCGTGGGCGATGCTGGCGGAAAAACTGAGGTGGTTTAAGGCCTCGGCCGTGGCGTCGGAACACTTGCGCCGCTGGGCAATGCGAGCGTCGTGCCCGAAAAGCTGGCGTCACCGGCCGGCCCGTCAGGCAGGAGCGTGATTGAACTACCGGATGTGTCGGCAACTGCCGGCATCCAACCTGGACGCGGGCGGGGCAGCGGTACATCACGAACGCGGCCCAGGGTCGCCATGCGGTGCGTGGGCGGAGTGATCTCGTCATTGAGATAGCTCACTTGCCCTTCCAGACCGGCCGGAAATTCTTCCATCCGGGCCTGGCGATAACTCTCGGCTTGTGCGCCGCAGATCTGTGGGCGCATATCGACCGGAGCCAATCCGAGCTGGTTGGTCATCTGCACGATTGTCTGGCCGGTGCCGCGGTAGCCGCCTGAAAAGCCCGAATGGAGCAATTGGGCGGTTAGTTCACCGCGTTCGCGGCCCGAATTGGCGCCAAGAGTGACGACCATCAGATGCCGGCCATTGCGGTTAGCGGTGGCCACGACATTGAGGCCGGACGCACAGACATAGCCGGTCTTCATGCCATCGGTCCCGGCGAAGCGGGTCAAAAGGATATTGTTGGTTTCCGAGCGCGACTGGCCATGCTCAACCGTCTGGGTGGCAAACATGCGGTCATATTGGGGGAAGCGTGCGCGGATGGTCAGTGCGAGCACGGCCATATCGCGCGCGGTTGTAAATTGCGCGGGGTCATGCAGCCCGTGCGGATTTGTGAAATTGGTGCCGGTCATGCCCAGCATCTGCGCGCGCTGGTTCATCATGGCAACAAAGGTCGCTTCATCCCCACCAATGGTCTCGGCAATTGCAACGGCAATATCATTGGCCGATTTGACGATCAGCAGGTAAAGCGCATCTTCAAGCGTTACGGCCGTATCGACAGGGAACCCCATTTTGGAGGGCGGCACCGATAGTGCATTTGCCGATGAAATGACCGGGGTGGAAAGGCCTGCCTGACCGGTTTCGATCGCCTCGAAAGCCAGCAGCGCGGTCATCAGCTTGGTCAGCGAGGCAGGATACCAAGGTACGGCAGCGTCATTTTCATAGAGCACCTCGCCGGTGCGCATGTCGACAAGCAATTGAGGAAGGGCGAGGGCCGTGCCCATGCTGGCGACAAATAGCGAAATTGCCAGGCACAGGGACGCAAAACCATTGCGAAGGGCGTTCACGGGGAGCCTACTCCGTTAAGCAAATCATAAGAGAATGACCAAGCCCGTCTCTTAACAGCCAGACTGTGGCAGAACAATGCCGCTGTCGCCCAAGGTTCATTGAAAAAGAAAATCACCATGCTGACATGCGATGTCACTATAACAGTGCAGATTTCGTGTTTGTTGAATTTGCGTCATGGAGAATCGCGAAAATGACAAAGCTTGCAATCGTTCTGGCGGACGGCTTTGCCGATTGGGAATGCGCGCTTGTGATGGCCTGGGGGCAAACCTATATGGGCATCGAAATTACCGTAGCGACCCCCGGTGGGCAGCCCGTAACATCGCTGGGCGGGCTGAAGGTGACGCCCGATATAGCGCTCGAGAATATCGGCCCGGAGGTATTGGGCGGACTTGTCATTTGCGGCGGTTCGATCTGGCAAAGCGCCCAGGCTCCCGATCTCGATGCCGTCGCAAAACGCTTCATGGAAGCAAACAAACTTGTTGCTGCGATTTGCGATGGTGTGTTGGGGCTGGCGCGAACCGGAGTTCTGAACGACAGGGCACATACGGGTGATGGCCTGGAAATTCTGGAGCGGGCGCCGGCATATAGCGGTGGGAGCCAGTTCAGAAAACAGCCCAAGGCGCTACGCGACGGCAATCTGATTACGGCCTCGGGATTGGCGCCGGTCAGTTTCATGTCAGAAGTGTTTATCGCGCTTGGTTATGGCGGGCCAGAGCTTGATCAATATGTCGGCATGCTGGGTGCGGAACACGTCTGACTTGCCTTGCAAGAGGTGGTAACAAAAGGGAAGAAGGTATAAGTTCAGAACCTGCTTCGTTCGAAGGGAAAAGATATGGCCGCGTCGACAGGTCGCCAAACGGCGATGCCCACATCCGAGCATGGCACCTGCCTTGCCATGAGCGATATTCTAAGCCGGATCGGTGACAAGTGGAGCGTAATGATTGTTGCGCAACTCGGGCAAGGTACGATGCGGTTTTCAGAACTGCGCCGTCAGACGGACGGCATTTCCCAGCGCATGCTGACCCTGACCTTACGCAATCTTGAGCGGGACGGATTGGTGACACGCACGGTTTATCCGGAAGTGCCGCCGCGCGTGGAATATGCTCTGACGCCCTTGGGCAAGACCCTTCTGGGGCCAATTTATGCGCTTTGGGACTGGGTCAGCGAACACCAGGACGATATTGCCGAGGCGCGTATGGCTTATGACGCGGGCCAGCAGGAGGAAGCTCCGCCTCGCAAGATTGCGTAAGCCGTTTCCTATCCGCGCCCACGATAATTTGGAACGCCCTGCTCGGGAATCCAGACGCCATTGGGTTCGGGGCCGGTCTGGTAAAAAACGTCGATCGGCATGCCGCCGCGCGGATACCAATAGCCGCCAATCCGCAACCATTGCGGTGCAAGCAGATCCACAAGCCGCTTGCCGATGGAGACCGTGCAATCCTCGTGAAAGGCGCCATGATTGCGAAATGCGCCCAGATAGAGCTTGAGCGACTTGCTTTCGACAAGCCAGCTTGCCGGTACATAATCGATCACCAGATGGGCGAAATCGGGCTGGCCGGTGATCGGGCAAAGCGATGTGAATTCGGGTGCAGTAAATCTCACGCAATAGGGGGTACCCTCCTGCGGATTGGGCACTTTTTCCAGCAGCGCATGTTCCGGGCTTTCCGGCAGGGTAGTCGCGCCGCCCAGTTGGGTGAGGTTGGCGTAGATGTCGCTATTATCGGACATGGAATTTCCTTTGGTCAGAAGAGTTAGACACCACGCTGGTTGCCCCAGATCAGCACATGAAGCTGAGGCAGGATATGCGGAGTGAACCATTGATCATGGACTGCTCTTTCAATCAGCCATCGCATGCGGTTCATGACGCCATCGATGTCGATTGGCGCGTCGGATGCTTCGGGAGGCGGGGGCGTGTGGTTGCCTGGCTGAAGATAAAGCGGGAGATGGGGATAGCGCCCGCCAACGTGCCGGGCATAGCGGTAGTCGGCCTCGTCGAAAATGACAATCTTGAGCGCGATTTGCGGACCGTCACCCGCTGCACTGAGGCAAGCATCAAGACCCGCCCAATCGGTTTCCATGCCGCTTGAAGGCGGTTTGGGGCTCAAGATAAGGTTATCGAGATCGGCAAACCAGTCGCGGGCAATCGAGCCCTGGGTTTCGAGCGCAAAGCGATAGCCCTCTGTCTTGCCGCGTGCGATCAGCGGCGCAAGCGGCTGGATGGCCGGATTGCCGCCGGAAAGCGATACCATCAGCGGGATGCGCCTCGAGAGTCGCTGTACCTCGCTCCAAATAGAAGCGGTCGTCATCGGTGTCCATTCCGCTCGAAATTCCGGGTCGACGGCGTGCATGCTGTCGCACCAGGAACAGCGATAGTCGCACCCGCCCGTGCGCACGAATACGGTCGGCAAGCCAATCAGGACGCCTTCGCCCTGGATCGTGGGGCCAAAGATTTCGGCCACGCGTATCCGCGCGTCGGATTGAAGCTCTGTCATGGCCGATACTGCGCCCAGGTCTTTGGTGTTTCGCTTACCCGTACGGCAGTGGTTTCAGGCAGGCGCTCACGGCACCATTCGAAAAAATGCCTGGCCAGCCATTCAGCAGTCACCGTGTCATGGCCGAGAACATCGTTGAGATGACGATGATCGAATGTGTCATCGATATAGCGTTTTAGAACAGCAAGGTCGTGATAGTCGCGCACGAAATTGTTCTCATCGAGTTCGGCGCTGCCAAGTTCGACTTCCACGATATAATTGTGCCCATGCAACCGCGCGCACGGATGGTCTGCTGGCAATCTGCAAAGCTGATGGGAAGCGGAGAAATGAAACTGCTTGGTGATCGTGAACATCAGCCGGCTCTCCGGGCAATTGCCTCACGCCAGAAGCTGTCATCTTCATAGATAGTGGGATCGGGAATACCTGCCAGATCGAAGGCCTCGCGCCGTTCCACGCAGGTGCCGCAACGCCCGCAGTGATGCGCGCCGCCCTTGTAGCACGACCAGGTTTGCGCGAAAGGGGTGTTATGGCGCGTCCCATCGGTAACGATATCAGCCTTCGAGACATTCACGTAGGGCGCAAGCAGCTTTACGTCGGCATAGCCTTCCATCGCCCGGTCCTGCATGGTCTGGAACGCATCGATGAAACCGGGACGGCAATCGGGATAAATGAAGTGGTCACCGCCATGGACGGCGGTGGCAACGGCGTCCGCCTTCTGAGCGGCAGCAATACCAAAGGCAATTGCCAGCATGATGGCATTGCGGTTGGGCACGACCGTGATCTTCATCGTGTCTTCGGCATAGTGGCCGTCGGGCACGTCGAGATTGTCGGTCAGCGCCGAGCCGGAAAGGCCGTTGCCCACGGCACGGATGTCGATGATCTGATGGCCGACAGCGAGCCGCTGCGCGCAGGCGGCAGCAAAGGTCAGTTCCTTTTGGTGGCGCTGTCCATAGTCGAACGAAATGAGTCCGGAAAGCGTGTGCTGGGCCGCCATCCTATGGGCGAGCGAAACCGAGTCCAATCCGCCTGAGCAGATGACGAGGCAGTTCATGATATTGGGTCCTTGTTTTTAACCGGGTAGGCTGCGACCGGAGATTGCTCTGCGCTCCGATTACCCCAAGGCGTCGCATTTGTGAATGGGCGCGCGCCAATTTGCCGCGGCAAGACGCGGTGCAGTGCATTCACAACCAGGGAGATGGTGCGGGTGAGCGGAGAAACCGCGAACCAGAACAAGACCGCGACTGCGGGACGGGCTTTCGCCCGCCCCCCGCGGAGCAATTGAGCGAAGCAAGAGTTGCGTGAACGAAAAGATGGTGCGGGCGGTCGGAATCGAACCGACACTCTGTTTCCAGAACCAGATTTTGAGTCTGGCGCGTCTACCAGTTCCGCCACGCCCGCGACGGTAAGGGGATGGTTCCACCCTTTGACAGAGGCGGACTATAGGAATTGCGTGGTGCTCGTCAATCGCTGATTGTGCGTCTTGCACCCTTTGACAAGGATTTTTAGCTATTTACCGATTTAGAAACCACGATCATTGCCTTAAAGAAGGCGTGATGAGACGCAAATAAGCCAAATCGGTACGCCGGGGTTCGGCGCCCGGGCTTTGGCATGGAAAAACCGGGGGTTTAATGCTGCGACGGCTTTATGAATGGGTTATGGCTCTGGCCGCTGGGCGGCAGGCCCCTTATGCACTGGCTGGCGTCAGCTTTGCGGAAAGCTCGTTTTTCCCAATCCCGCCCGATGTCATGCTGATTCCGATGGTCGTTGCCAATCGCAAGTCGGCCTGGCGCACCGCAACCATCTGTACTATCGCCTCGGTACTGGGAGGGCTGTTCGGGTATTTCATCGGAGCCTTCCTCTTTGAACCACTGGCGCGGCCCATTATCGAATTTTACCACTATGGCGAAGCCTTCGAGCGGCTGCAGCAATGGTTTGCCGATTACGGACTTTTGATCGTCTTTGCCGCAGGCTTTACACCAGTACCCTATAAGGTTTTTACCATCGCCTCTGGTTTTGCAGGGCTGGCGCTGCCGGTCTTTATCCTGGGATCGATCATTTCGCGCGGTGCGCGGTTTTTTATCGTTGCCGGACTCTTATATCTTTATGGCGAGCCGATCCGGGTCTTTATCGAAAAACGACTTGGATTGATGACCGTTATCTTCACAGTGCTTTTGATCGGTGGCTTCGTTGCCATCCGCTATCTGAGATAGGTGAACCATGGCCAACCCTGCGCCTCTGACCGTCGGACCCAATCGCAATCGCATCAACGCTGCGTTCACGCTCGGTCTATTTGCGATTTTGGGGGCCTTGGCCTTTGAACATATCGGCGGCCTATATCCATGCCCGCTCTGCCTTGAGCAGCGCTGGCCCTATTATGTGGGATTGCCGGCGCTGGCGCTTTTGATTTTCGGATGGGAAAAGCTCAACCAACATGTGCGTGTCGGCATATCCGTCGGGGTTGCGGGGCTTTTTGCCTGGGGCACATGGCTGGGTGTTTATCATTCCGGTGTTGAATGGGGTATTTTTGAGGGGCCCCAAAGCTGTGTCGGCATCGGTGACGTTGCTGTAAGCATGGATATGCTGGGGGACCTTGGCGGCGTGCGTATCATTCCGTGCGACGCGGTTCAGTTCGAGCTTTTCGGAATTTCGCTCGCAGGGTTCAATGCGATTGTTTCCGCGACAATCGTTGTGCTGCTTGTCATGAGCATCTGGGGGCAGGTCAGCCGCAAGGCATAAAGCAGCTTAAGGCTCGAGTTCGATATCCCAATAAAGATAGTCCAGCCAGCTATCGTGCAGATAGTTGGGGGGGAATGCCCTGCCATTGTTGTGCAGGTCGTGCACGGTCGGCTGAAAAGGGGTCTGCATGGGGATCATGCCAATTTCACGCGGCATACGATTGGCCTTGCGCAAATTGCACGGCGAACACGCCGCCACGACATTTTCCCATGTTGTCCGCCCACCCTTCGAGCGGGGGATAACGTGGTCAAAGGTCAAATCGTGCTTGGACCCGCAATATTGACATAAGAACTTGTCACGAAGGAAAACGTTAAAGCGGGTGAAGGCGGGGTATTTAGCGGGCTGAACGTAATCTTTGAGCGAAACGACGCTTGGCAGGCGCATTTCAAAGCTCGGACTTCGGACCACCGTGTCGTACTCGGAAACGATGTGAACCCGATCAAGGCATACAGCCTTGATCGCATCCTGCCAGTTCCACAAGGACAAGGGATAGTAGCTGAGCGGCCTGTAGTCGGCGTTCAGAACAAGAGTAGGACACGATTGCGGTGACACGTGAATTGTCACTTGCCCCTCCGGTCAATGGATCGAAGCGATTCCATGACCATATTCTATGCCCGATATGACAGCGCTGTGAAGAAAATTGTTATTCGGCACCATTTTGTGAAGCCGAATTCAACCGCAAAAGGAATTGTGTCGCCGCATCAAGGCCGTCCTGGGCGATGGTGTGACCTGCGCCTTGCGAGATATGCAGCTTCGCCTCGATTCCCAGATCGATCAGCGCCGGTACACCTGATTCGCTGCCGAGCACCGGCACAACTTCATCGGCATCGCCATGGATCATCAGGACGGGCGGCCTGGACTTGATCTCGCTTGCGAGCGTTTCCGGGCCAATCAGCATGCCTGAAAAGGCCACGATGCCCTTGAGCGGCGTTGGGAGCCGCAGGCCCGTATCGATTGCCATCATGGCGCCTTGGGAAAAGCCCACAAGGACGGTATCCGCAGGTCCGAGCCCTGTTTGTGCCCAGAGATTTTCGAGAAATTCATTTATGACCGGGCGGGCGGTCTGGCTGCCGGTGATCCGAGAGATTGCGCGATCAAGATCCAGCGCGAACCATTGATAGCCTGCCGGGTTCATGGTGCAGATTTCATGGGCATTGGGGGCCACGAAAAGCGTATCGGGCAGGGCACTGCGCCAATATTGTCCCAACGCGATCAGGTCATTGCCGTCCGAGCCATAGCCATGCAACAGCACAACAAGAGACTTTGCCGCGCCCGTGGCCGGGGGCAGCATGGGGCCGGAGAGTTTGGAGGGCATACAAGTTCCTTTTCGTTACAATGCGTCCCAGGCGTCGGAGTTCTTCATAGCGGAAAAATAGCGCCAGAACATCAATGCGGCGGCACCGCGATAGGGCGACCATTGTGCCGCATGCTCGATGAGGGTTTTGGTGCCGGGGCGTTCCTTGAGTGCAAAGGCGTGTTCGACCGCCTTTTGCAGCGCCAGATCACCAGCCGGGAAAATGTCCGGATGACCGGCGCAGAACAATAGATAGATTTCCGCCGTCCAGGGACCGACACCTTTGAGTCTTGTGAGACGTTCGATCGCCGGATCCGGCTCGGACGAATCGATGATGTCGAAGTCCAGTTCGCCGCTTTCAATAGCCATTGCAACACTGCGAATCGTCTCAAATTTGCTCCGCGAAAGCCCGGTTGCGCGTAAGGTGAGTTCATCAAAGCTCAAATATGCCGATGCGCTTGTTGCGCCGAGCGCTTCGACCCGTCCCCAGATGGCGCGGGCGCTGGCAACGGAAAGTTGCTGACCGCAAATGATGCGGGCCATGCCTTCAAAGCCCCTCGGGCTTATGCGCAATTGCACCTCTCCGGCGCGGGCCACGGCCATTGCAAGTCTTTCGTCAAGGCTGGCAAGTTTCGCCAGATGGGCAGCGAGAACCTGCGGGGTATGGAGCCTTGTTGGTGCGTCGGCCTGTGCCATGATAAGCCCTTTATCCGGTTTTTCTTTTTAGCGCGTGGCGAAAGCTCTTGGTCCCATCTCAGCCGATTTTCCGTTTTGCGCCAAGCCCGAACGGGCTTTTGCATCTGGGACACGCATATTCGGTGCTGTTCATGCAATATTGGGCCCGCAAAATGCAGGCCAAGATGCTGCTTCGGATCGAAGACATCGATACGCAAAGATGTCGACCCGAATTTGCCCAGGCAGCAATTGAGGACCTGGAATGGCTCGGTCTGGCTTTCGACGGTCCGGCTTTCTATCAATCCAGGCATTTTCCCGATTATGGCGCTGCTGCCGATGCCTTACGGAGCCAGGGGCTGCTCTATCCCTGCTTTTGTTCGCGCAAGGACATCAAGGGTGCAAGCACTGGAGCGGTCGATCCGGACGGAGCGCCGATCTATCCGGGCACCTGCCGCGATCTGTCCGCCGATCAACGGAAAAGGCGCCTGGCTGCGGGCGAGCCGGTACAATGGCGGCTCGATATGGCAAAGGCGGTTGCTGTCGCTGGCCCGATTGAAATCATGGAAACCATGCCGACGCCCGATCAGAGGGTGGAGATGCGCAATGCGGAGCCGGAGCGCTGGGGCGATGTGGTACTTGTGCGCAAGGACACACCAACCAGCTATCATCTGTCTGTGGTTGTCGATGACGCGCGACAGGGGATCACCCATGTCATTCGTGGCATGGATCTTTACAAATCGACAGATATTCATGTGCTTTTGCAATTTTTGCTCGGCCTGCCCTCACCATTTTATTGCCATCACAAGCTTGTCCGGGATGAAAGCGCCGAAAAGCTCTCAAAATCGGCCGGAGCAAGATCGCTCAAGGCCATGCGGCTGACTGGCATAACGCCTGACGATATACGACAGCGGCTTGATCTCATAAAATAAGGAACTTTGTCCCCCGGCAGGCAGTTGCGCGGTCTATATGGTATATAGCGCACTTGCCGCGTCAAATTGAGCCCTGACCCAAGACAGTCGGCTCGGCGTATAGGAGGGCAAAGGCGTACGCTGCATTTTGTCAATTGTGGCGGCGTGTAACCCAGACCGGGAATGTTAATATGGAAGCCCTTGCCAATATCGCCATTGTCCTTGCCATTGCCGCCGTTGCCATCATTCTTGGCATGGGGCTTTACAATATGTTCAAGGGCGGGTCTGGCAATACCAGCCAGAAACTCATGCGGGCCCGCGTCATCATGCAGGCCGTAGCCGTATTTCTGCTCATGGCTGCGCTATACTTTTTCGGTCCCCAACGCTAAAAAATTCCGGCACGCCTGAAGCGAAACCAAAAAAACAATCGGGGCACACTGGAATTGGTCAAGCTCAACAAGATTTATACCCGCACCGGCGATGACGGTACCACCGGCCTTGTCGATGGTCCGCGCCGGCAGAAAGATGATTTGCGCGTTGCGGCCTATGGCACGGTCGATGAAACCAATGCCACTATCGGGCTGGCGCGCCTGCATACGCGGGATATGGCGCGGGTGGACAACGCCCTGAGCCGCATCCAGAACGACCTTTTCGATCTTGGGTCCGACCTTGCCACACCCGGACCCGATGAGAATCGCAAATACAAGGCTTTGCGCATAACAGCCAAGCAGGTCGACTGGCTCGAAAAGCAGATCGATCTGCATAATGAGGCACTGGAACCGCTGACCTCATTTGTGTTGCCTGGTGGCAGCGCTCTTTCTGCCGCGCTTCATCTGGCGCGGACGGTGGCAAGACGCGCCGAGCGCGATGTCGTAGGGCTTGTGCGCGAAGAGGGCGACGTCAACCCGGAAGCCGTCCGTTATCTCAACAGGCTCTCGGACCTGCTTTTTGTGCTTTCGCGCGTTGCCAATGGCAATGGAACGAAAGACGTTCTATGGGAGCCTGGGCGCAACACAGGTGAAACCAAGAAATAAGCGCAATCGGCCATAAGGGGCGTCCAGATGTTTCTCCCGCTTTATGACAGGAACAAGATCGCCCATATCGAATTTCCGTTCATCAATTACGCGATACTGGGCTTTACCTGTCTGATATTTCTGGTCCAGTTCGCCAGTGGCGAGGCTGGGCTATTCGAGGCGCATATCGTTTATGGCATGATACCGGCCGTTGTTACCGGTGCCGCCGTCGGTCCGGCGCCCTGGCTGCCCGATCAGGCAACGCTCGTCACCTACATGTTCCTGCATGCGGACTGGCTGCACCTTTTGTCCAATATGCTGTTTTTATGGGTCTTTGGGGACAATATTGAAGATGCCTTGGGGCATTTCAAATACCTGGTCTTTTATATCGCCTGCGGCATTATTGCCGCGCTTGCCCATCTTGCCTTCAATACCGGGAGCTACGGGCCGCTGGTTGGCGCCTCGGGTGCTGTCGCCGGGGTGATCGGCGCTTACATCCTGCTCTATCCCCATGTGCGCGTGTTCGTGCTCTCGCGCATCATCATCATGCTGCCGCTCGCGGTTCCCGCCTGGGCGGTTCTGGGGTTCTGGATTGCAACGCAGCTTTTTTATGTCGTCATCGGCGTCGACGACGGCGTTGCCTGGTGGGCCCATATCGGTGGTTTTGTCGCCGGAGCGGCTCTGGTCGTTGTGATGCGGCGGCGCGGGGTGCCGCTTTTTGGTGGGCGGTAGCGGTTCGGACTGCCAATTGGCGCGGCGGAAAGGTTTTGTTTAGCCCCGGCGCCTAGGTTGGCCACTGACCAAAACGGCACGAAAGGACATATCATGAGTGACGTGGCAGCAACCTCTGTCGCAATGCAGCAGGCCATGACACAGCATTCAGCACAGTTGCTGATGGTCAAGCAAAATCACGACATGGAGCAAAACATCATCGACATGCTCAGTCAGGCGGTCGAAAGCTCCAAGCCTCCTGCGCCTGCAGGCATGGGCAAAATGATCGATAAAAGCGCCTGACCAAAAGGCGATGCCGGGCCGAACAGATCGGCCCGGTCAAACTCAGATGTCGAGCAGGGCCTCGATAACCCGGTTGCCATCGTCGCTGTCCCAGTGTGCCGGTCCCTGCAGGACCGCAATTTCGCAGGCCTTCTCATCGAGCAGCAATGTCGCAGGCAGGCCAAAGGTCACAGCTTGATTGCGCAGCCGTTCAAACACCTTGTAGGACGGATCGGCATATAGTGCGAGATTGGTTGCGCCGATCTCTTCAAGAAACAGTCCAGCGGCGACAGGGCCGTCTGAACCCATATCCAGGCTGATCGCGACAACGGCGAAGTCATCGCCGCCGTAGCGCAGCTCGATAGCGTCAAGATCGGGCATTTCCTCCCGGCAGGGCGCGCACCAGGTCGCCCAGAAATTGACGAGCAGTTTCTTGCCCTCGAAATCGGCTAGCGTCATTGCATTGCCTTCGCCATCGATAAAGGCAAGGTCGGCAAAGCCACGGCCGGAATCGGATGGCAGCAGGGCCGCCAGTTCCCCGCCCGCTGCGGCATCGATCTTTTGCACCGCATCGGTGCGTACCTCGCAGGTCGCGGCCATACCGGGCATGGCATTGCTAACAAAGACCGCCGCAGCTATACCTACCGCCGCAACGAACAGGCCTGTTCCGATAACGATCTGGCGGTTTGGCTTGTTCTGTTTGTCAGTCATATTCATCCGTTCAGCAATAACCTGAAAAATAACGGTTCAGAGGCGCCAATGAGCAATCGTATGTGGGGAGGACGTTTCGCGTCCGGTCCCGATGCCATAATGGAAGAAATCAATGCATCCATCGGCTTTGACAAACGATTGTACAAGCAGGACATCGCCGGCTCGATAGCTCATGCCACCATGCTTGGTGAAGTTGGCATTCTGACGCGCGACGATAAAGACGCAATCATTGCCGGTCTAGAGGCTGTGCGCGCAGAAATCGATGATAACAAATTCACCTTTTCGCGAGCGCTCGAAGACATCCACATGAATGTCGAAAGCCGTTTGCGCGAATTGATCGGCGAGGCGGCTGGCCGGCTGCACACGGCGCGCTCGCGCAACGATCAGGTGGCGACCGATTTCAAGCTCTATGTGCGCGATTGCATCGATATGCTGGTTGCACAGATCGAGACATTGCAGCGAGTGTTGGTCAGCCGCGCCGACAGTGAAGCGGGCACGGTTATGCCGGGCTTTACGCATTTGCAAAGCGCCCAGCCGGTGACTTTCGGGCATCATATGCTCGCCTATGTGGAAATGTTTGAGCGCGACAAGACCCGTTTCCTCGACGCGCGCAAGCGGCTCAATCAAAGCCCGCTCGGTTCTGCTGCTCTGGCTGGAACCTCCTTTCCGATCGATCGCGAGATGACAGCCAAGGCCCTGGGGTTTGACGCGCCGACCGCCAATTCGCTCGATGCGGTTTCCGATCGCGATTTTATTCTCGAAACGCTTTCGGCGGCTTCGATCTCTGCCATGCACCTTTCGCGCTTTGCCGAAGAGCTTGTGATCTGGTCCTCGGCCCAGTTCTCCTTTGTAAGACTTTCCGACAAGTTCTCGACCGGCTCGTCCATCATGCCGCAAAAGCGCAACCCGGACGCAGCGGAACTGATCCGCGCCAAGATCGGGCGCATTTTCGGAGCATTTTCATCGCTGCTTATGGTGATGAAGGGACTGCCGCTGGCCTATTCCAAGGACATGCAGGAAGACAAGGAAATTGCCTTCGACGCGCTGGACAATTTTTCGCTCTGCCTTGCTGCGATGACGGGTATGGTTTCCGACCTTGCGGTCAATCGCGAAAGAATGGCGGCTGCTGCAGGTGCGGGCTTTGCAACCGCAACCGATCTGGCCGACTGGCTGGTTCGCGCTGCCAACGTGCCGTTTCGCGACGCCCACCATATCACCGGGCGGGCCGTTGCACTGGCGGAGGAGAAGGGTTGCGGGCTCGAAGGGCTGACCATTGAGGATTTCAAGGCCATCGATGAACGCATCACCAGCGAAGTTCACAAGGTGCTTGGGGTCGAAAACTCGGTCAAGTCGCGCAAGAGTTTTGGTGGCACTGCGCCAGACAATGTAAAGGCTCAGGTTGCGCTTTGGCACGGGCGGTTGGGCAAGGAAGGCTGAACGACAGCTATGGTTCATTATTTTTCCCATCGTAACGGCGCACTCTTTGCCGACGATGTCGATATCGCTGCAATTGCTGAGGAAATCGGTACGCCGTTTTACTGCTATTCAGCCGCCACGCTCCGGCGCCATGTGCAGGTCACGACCAAGGCTTTCGCCGGGCTCGATACCCTTGTTGCCTATGCCATGAAGGCCAATTCCAATCAGGCCGTGCTCAAGCTTATGGCCAATGCCGGGATCGGCGTGGACGTTGTTTCGCTCGGTGAACTCGAGCGCGCGTTGCAGGCCGGTATTGCGCCAGACAAGATCATATTTTCGGGTGTGGGCAAGACCCGCCATGAAATGGAGCGGGCGCTTGAGGCAGGCATTGCGTGCTTTAATCTGGAATCGGAACCCGAGCTTGAACGTCTCAATCAGGTTGCAGGCGAAATGGGCAGGGTGGCACCGGTTTCGGTGCGGATCAATCCCGATATTGACGCAAAGACCCATGCCAAGATTTCCACTGGCAAGTCGGAAAATAAATTCGGCATCGCGTTCGAGCGAGCCGAACTGGTTTATGCCCGCATTGCCCAATGCGCCAATCTCAAAGCAATTGGGGTCGACATGCATATCGGCAGTCAGATCACCGATCTCGAGCCGTTCGACAATGCCTTCGCGCTGCTTGCCGAGCTTGTCGGAACGCTGCGTGCAGCGGGCCACCAGATCGAGCATGTCGATATTGGCGGCGGCCTTGGCATCCCCTATCAGCGGGACAACGCCCCGCCGCCCGATCCGGCGGAATATGCAAAGGTGGTCCGCCGCCATGTCGATCCGCTCGGGTGCAAGCTCATCATCGAGCCGGGTCGTCTCATCGCGGGCAATGCCGGTATTCTCGTCACCCGCGTTGAGTATGTGAAGCAGGCACCGTCAAAGAGCTTTGTCATCGTCGATGCGGCCATGAACGATCTCATGCGTCCAACGCTTTATGAAGCGCATCACGACATCGTGCCAGTCATCGAGGCTGAACCGGACGCCAAGGTGATCCGTGCCGATATTGTCGGGCCGGTTTGCGAAACCGGGGACTACATCGCGCTCAATCGGGAAATTCCCAATGTCGCTGAGGGCGATCTGCTGGCGGTGATGACGGCAGGGGCTTATGGTGCAGTGATGAGCGGGACCTATAACACCCGGCCTCTTATTGCCGAAGTGCTTGTCGATGGCGAACGCTGGCACGTCATACGCCCACGCCAGAAACTACAGGATCTTATCGACCTCGATAGCGTGCCCGATTGGCTATAGGGGGTTAAAATGCCTGGCGGGCGAGCGGTATGATATTTGCCGGCTTTCCCGCGAGCGCGTCGGCGACTTTCTCTGTAAGCTGGGCGAGTGAAAAGGGCTTGTTGATGACGTCGTAGATCAAGGCGTCCAGACCATGAGCCCGCTCGCGCTGATCTGCAAAGCCGGTCATCAGGACAATTGTGACGTCTGGATATTGCGCGCCAACGGTCAAGGCGAGAGCGATGCCATCCATTACCGGCATCTTGATATCGGACAGGAGCAGATCGAAATTGCCCCCTTTAGCCGCCATTTCCTCGGCAGCCAGCCCGCCATCGGATGCAGCGGTTACGTCATAGCCGGACATTTCAAGCGCACGAACCACGAAGGCGCGTACATTGTCATCATCTTCGGCAACCAGTATCCGCGCCATTTCGCAAACGCCCTCTTTATCCCTTGCAGGCAATTGTATTCATGGGCCTATGCCCAAGCCTGACTAGTTATATTTGCAACCTCAAAGCCGATTTAAAGGCCCTGAAAAACTCATCGGCAAAACCGGCGAGCGATTTTCTTCGATCTTACTGTGCCGGCGCCGGTGCAGTATGGCCCTCGATAAAGGTCAGTCGCACGTTTTGGGCGTCCGGCGGAGGTGCTGACAAATCCGTTTCGATCTCCAAGCCGTCTCCGGGCATGATATTGCGTCGGGATGGATTTACACTCCATTGATAAATCACATTATCCTGCCCATCGATCATCGAAATCAATACGGGCGGAACCGAGACTACGCGATTCGTTGAGTTTACTATTGTTGCGGTGACAACGATTGTATCGGTTCCATTGCGCGTGGTTCGCAAAGTCTTAACATCGATAAAATCCAGCCCGATGACATTTGTTCCCAAACCGATCAACCGATAGACTGCATCGGTGGAGGGAGCCATGCGCACGATCTCGGTGCGGAAGGTCACGAGCGCAGCCAATGATCCCGCTACAAGCAGCAGGAGCGCCCAACGGGCAAGCCGCTGCATGCGCGCATAGGGCAGGCTTCGGGTCATGTCGAGCTTGCGCTTTGCAAGTGCCTGCATGCGCTCGGCTGACTGCTGGATTTCGGTTTCTGAAGGTTGTCTGGTGCCGTGGCTTTCCATCGCCGCATCGGCAAGGGCTTCTTGTTCGGTCGTAAAATCCTGATCTTTATCTGCCCGGAATGCGATCTCGTCGTCGTCGGGATCGGGATCGTCGAAAACCTGATGGGAACCCAATGCGTCAGGCGTAGCCAGCCATGCCGTCTTGCACGAGGCGCACATGACCTGACGGCCAACGGCGCCAATCGAATCATTTGCGACCTTGTAGCGGGTCTGACAATTTGGGCAGGTGATAATCACGACGAAAAGCTGACTTTCGCTTGGTGTCCTTCTAGAATGCGACCCTAAGCGCGATTGGGTTAAAACTCTTGAAACAATGCCCCAATCCGGCCATGCCAGTGCGATGACTGGTAAAGTCGTGCCTGAAAAGTGATTCGCGGGGTGAAGGTTTGATCGCGTTCGAAAATGTCGGTCTGCGCTATGGACATGGGCCGGAGATTCTAAAGGATCTCACATTCAGGATCGCGCCGGGATCGTTTCATTTTCTGACCGGGCCATCGGGCTCGGGCAAGACATCGCTCCTGCGCCTGTTGCTGCTTTCGCTAAAGCCCAGCCGTGGCACGATTTCCATGTTCGGCGAGGACGTTACCAATCTTGAGCGTGACCGGCTTTTGCAGATGCGCCGGCATATCGGCATCGTCTTTCAGGAGTTCCGGTTGCTCGACCATCTGACAACTTTTGAAAATGTCGCCTTGCCGCACAGGGTGCGCGGACAATCGGAGGCCAGCTATCGTGCCAATGTGCAGGAGCTGCTCGATTGGGTGGGGCTTGGAGACAAGATGGATGCTCTGCCTGCCGTACTCTCGGGGGGGGAGAAGCAGCGCGCGGCCATTGCGCGTGCGGTCATTTCCAAACCGGACATTCTGCTGGCCGATGAGCCGACCGGTAACGTGGATCCCGAATTGTCCGAACGGCTCTTGCATCTTTTCGACGAACTCAACCGGATGGGGACCACCATTATTCTCGCGACCCATGAATTGAATCTTTTGCGCAAGTTCGATTATCCGCGCATGCTGCTCGAACATGGGGAGCTGACATTCCATGACTGAACCGCGCAAGATCGGGTGGTCACGCCCCACGCCCATCGTGCCATCCCAATCGGTTGCGGGACGCACTTTGATGCTTTTGATCGGCATCATGACGTTCTTGTCTTGCGTTACCTTCGGCGGTGTGTTGCTGGTTCAGAAGTCGGCAGTTGGCTGGTCGGCTGATGTGGGGCGCGAAGTCACCATCCAGATACGCCCGCTCGATGGCGAAGTGTTGGAAAGCAATTTGCGTCTGGCGGTATCGATTGCCGAGGGTGTGCCCGGTGTTTCGAGTGCCCACGCCCTGACGCTGGAAGAAAGCGAGCGCTTGCTTGAACCATGGCTTGGGGCCGGGCTCGACCTGTCCGACTTGGCAATCCCCCGGCTTGTAGTCGTGCGGCTGGCTGATCCCAATGCAGCCGATATCGCCCGGCTGGAAAGGGAAATATCGGCCATCAGCGGGGCGAGCCTTGAAACCCATGCCGCATGGCGCGTGCAGCTCAATACAATGGCCGGAACGATCGTTGTTTCCGGCATTCTGGTTCTGGCACTGATATTGGTAGCGACAGCGCTTGCCATTGTGTTTGCGACCCGCGGCACCATGTCGACAAACCGCGAGATTGTCGACGTCCTGCATTTTATCGGCGCGTCTAACCGGTTCATTGCAGGCGAATTTCAGGGGCGGTTTCTCATGATCGGATTGCGCGGCGGGATTGTGGGTGGTGTCGCCGCGATTCTGTTCTTTATCTTCATAAGCGCTGCCATGAGCACCGTGATGCCCGAGCAATCATCGGCACAATTGGGGGTTCTATTCGGTCAGTTCTCGCTTGGCGTCGCTGGATTGCTGGGGATCGTGGGCGTTGTGCTGGTCATTGCCGGGCTTACCGCGATCACGTCCCGCTTGACCGTAAGGCGCTTTCTCTCTCAGATTTCATAACCACCAGGCATTATAAAGGTCTGCGGGAGGACCGATGTCATGATCGTTCAGGCCATTCGCTCGACGCTTTTCTATTTGCTGTTTTTCATCCACACGATCCCACTTGCGATCATTGTGGGGCTTTTGGCCAAACTTGCCCCTGGCCAAAGAAAACTCGGTTGGGCGCTCGTGGTTTACTGGAATAACGCAAATCTGTTTTTTCTGCGCTGGATCGTGGGAATTCGTACCGAGGTTGAAGGAGCGGAGCATATACCGCCGGGTGGGTGTATAATTGCAGCAAAGCACCAGTCCGACTGGGATATTTTTGCAATTTTGCCCTATTCGGGCAAACCGTCTTTTATTGCCAAGCGTGAATTGCTCGACATTCCGCTTTTCGGCTGGGCGGCGCGCTGGTTCGATACCATTTCGGTTGATCGCAAAAAGGGCAGGGAAGCGTTGCCCGCGATGATGGTGGAAGCCAGGAATGCGCTTGAGAACGGATGCCGGGTCATCATTTATCCCGAAGGCACACGCCGCGCACCATTGGAGGCACCGGCCTATCGCGGGGGCATCGTCAAGATGTATCAGGAACTCAATGTGCCGGTCGTGCCGGTTGCCCTGACCTCGGGACTTTATTGGGGGCGCAACAGTCCTATTCTCTGGCCCGGTACAGCAAGGGCAAAATTTCTGCCTCCAATTCCATCCGGCCTTTCGGCACGAGAATTTGAAAGCAGGCTCATCGATACAATCGAAAATGAGACCAATCGCATGGTGCTTGAAGACGCCCGCAAGGGGCTTGCGCGGCCGATCTCGCCACGTCTGCGCGCTCGGATTGCCGAGCTTGAGGCGGAAATCGGCGCTACGCTTTAAGGACAGTTGCGATCAATAGGTCGTATGCTGGAAAAATAAAAACACAATATATTGACAACTTCCCCGCCTATGCCCAAATTCGGGTGATAATGCCGCTTGACGCCAGATGGTGGCATGTTCTATATATGTTCTCTTAGTAATCATGCCATTTGGGAGTGGTCATGAGCGGTCGGAACGACATCGCATCTTTTGGCTTGGCGGCGGGCATCATGTGGATCGGCCGCTCGGGTCGCCGCTATGTGCTCCAGCGCGTTCTGGAGGAAGGGCATGTTCTGGTCGAGGGCGCGCTCTATGCTCTTGTCAATGGCAATGCTATTGCCTGGGCGGGCACGGCACAAAACCTGATTGAAGATCAGGCAAGCCGCGCGCGGTTTCGCCGCGCGGCAGGAGAGGGGGCGGTTCTGTTTTCGCTGCCTGCTCCCGACGAAGAACTCGCCTGCATGACCCTTGTTTGGGACCTTGAAGGCACGCGCCGCAATCCGGGCCGGAACGCTGCCTGAAAAGCATGACCGGTTCGGCCGAAGACCCGCTGGCAGAGACGATTTCAAAAAAAGCGGCGGTTTAGCTTTCCAGAGCCGGCTTTTTCGCCTGCAATCTACTGCTCAGTTCTACAATCGGGCGATCAATGATCCCGATCTGTGCAAGATGGGCGGCGGTATTGATCACATAGTCCCGATTATCGCCCGATTCTCCGCGCGCGCCGGCGACCAGTTCAAGCTGCTGATCGAGGCTGAGCCGTCCCGCATATTGGGAGTGGCTCTGATCTGCCAAAAAGACCAACGCTTGCACTGTTGCGCCTGATGCCAGCCGCACGTTACGCAATGCTTCCTTATAGACGCCGGTGACCTGTTCGCGCTCACGCAGATATTCGCGCACGTCCCGCCAGTGGTCGGGCCTCACCTTGAACGCCATGCCAAGGCAGGAGCCGCCGCGTTCCAACCCGAAGACCAGGCCGGGCCGTTCCGGTGTGCCCCGATGGCGATGCGATAGAATACACAGCCGCCTATGGGCGCCACGCAGCAGGGCGCGTTCGGCCATCTCAAAGGCGAAGCCGGGACGCCAGATCAGCGAGCCATAGCCGAAAACCCAAGGGGGGGCAGTTTCATTCATGGGCAGAGAGAAGAAAATCAGATGTCATCACACCACATTTAGACCCTTTGCTGCGGTTACGAAAGTGGCTCGATGGGGGCATAAGCGGGGTATGTGGCGGTAAATCGCGTTTGCGTTGATTGCAGGTTCGGCTAAGAGAGTGTTCATGAAGCGCTTTATTATAATGATTTGTGTCGTCGTTGCGGTGGCTGGCTTGTGGACCGCGGGCTGGTTCTATATCGCCCAACGGGTCGGTGCAGAAGTTGCCATGCTGGCCGAGGCCGATGGGGAGAGCGTGCCGCGCGTGACGTGTGAAGACTTGCAGGTCGATGGCTTTCCCTTTCATTTTGCCCCGCGTTGCACGAATGCAGAAATAGTTATGGGCGATTACGACATCACGCTCGGTCAGTTGCAAGGCACCGTGCTCTTTTACCGTCCGACGCATATTCAGTTTTTTGCTGCAGGGCCGCTCGAAATCGCCGATGCCTTTACAGGCAGCCGGCAGCAGGTCACCTGGTCGGACATGCGGGGCAGTGTGCGGCTTGACGGCGATCGGATCGGACGAATTTCTGTTCTGGCCAACAACATCGTTTATGCTGATGCGCTTTTTGGCGATGCAGTGTTCGGTGAGGCCGAGCACGCCGAAATCCACCTTGTCGATGCCACTGGATCAGAGGGCCATGACGGGCTTGGCGCAGCGTTGGATTATTTCGCGCGGATCGACGGGCTTGAAAGCGGGCCTGCGGAAATCGAAAATGGGACGATTACCCTTGATGGCCGCCTGACGGGATTGCCGCCCATGGATGTATGGGGGCACCCCGATGCGTTGAGGATTTGGCAGGCCAATGACGGGGTGCTCAGTGTGCGGGCTATCGATGCGGTTGCCCAGGATGCGAGTCTGAGTGCATCAGGTGACCTGCATCTTGATGAACTGGGGCGGCTTAACGGAGTAATCGAGCTTACAGCCTCGGGTATCCGTGAGCGGCTTGGGGACATGGAAGAAAGCCAACTCGTCGACGTGTTCCTGGGATCGCCGGATGCACAGGGTATGCATCGACAGAGTGTTACAGCGCGCAACGGCACGCTGGTGGTCGGCATCATTCCGGTTTTCGCGCTTACGCCTCTGTTTTAGTGTCCGCGCCATGCGGGCGTCCGAAGTCGGGCGCTGCCGTTTCCTGGCCGGCCTCGATAATCGAGCGGCGGATTGCGCGCGTGCGCGTGAAAAGGCTTTCAAGGGCTGGGCCGTCGCCAACCCGAACCGCACGTTGCAAAGTGCTGAGGTCTTCCAAAAAACGCCCCAGCATTTCGAGCACCGCGCTGCGATTCGTCAGAAACACGTCCCGCCACATCACCGGATCGGACGCGGCAATACGGGTGAAATCCCGGAAACCGCCGGCCGAGAACTTGATGACTTCCGATTTGGTCACAGATTCAAGGTCATCGGCAGTGCCCACGATGTTGTAGGCAATCAAGTGAGGGACGTGCGAGGTGATGGCAACCACGAGGTCGTGGTGATCGGCGTCCATGAGTTCCACATCCGAACCCAAGGCGCGCCAGAAGGCTTTCATAGTCTCGACCGCTTCGAGCGGTTGATCGGGCTCTGGGGTAAGAATGCACCAGCGATTGTCAAAAAGTTCAGCAAAGCCTGCCGATGGGCCGGAATGCTCGGTGCCAGCCATTGGATGGCCGGGGATGAAATGTACCCCCTTTGGCACCAGAGGTCCGACAACCTTGTGAACATGCGCCTTGACCGAACCGACATCGGACAGAATTGCGCCGGGTTTGAGCGCTCCTGCGATTTCTTTGGCAATCGATCCATAAGAGCCGACAGGCGTGCATAGAATAACTATATCGGCGTCGCGAACAGCTTCCGCGGCATCGAGTGTATATTGGTCGCCCAATCCAAGCGCTTGGGCCTCCGCCAGCGTTTCGGGCCTGCGGGTTGCAATGGCAATGGTTTTTGCCAGCCCTCTTTCCCGCGCGCGCAAGGCGATGGACGAGCCGATAAGGCCTATGCCGATCAGGGCAAGTTTTTCGATCATTTGTCTTCCATAAATGCGTTCAGGCATTCGGCCACTGCTTCCATGGCGTCCTGCGTACCGATGGAAATGCGCAATCCGTTGTCGATGCCATAACCTCCCATTTCCCGGACGACCAGCCCCTGAGCCAGCAGTGCCGCGTTGGCGTCAGAAGCGGTTTGGCCGGGCGTATCGGGAAACAGCACAAGAATGAAATTGCCCTGGCTGGGCAAGACGCGCAGACGGTTGGAAGCCAGCTTGTCTGTCAGCCAGTCGCGCCATCTGGCATTATGGTCACGCAACGCTTTGGTGAAAACCGTGTCGCGCGCCGCGGCTGTGGCGGCAACCTGTCCAGGCACCGAAACATTGAACGGGCCTCTGATGCGATTAACGGCGTCGACGACATGTTCGGGACCATAGAGCCAGCCCACGCGCGCAGCGGCCAGCCCCATTTTGGAAAAGGTTCTGACCATCACGACATTTTCGGCCCGCTCGACCAGCGAGATGCCAACTCCGTAATCTTCGGCGGTGACATATTCGGCATAGGCGGAATCGATCACCAGTACTACATGTGACGGTAGCCCTGCATGCAGGCGGTCGAGCGCGCCGGCATCGAGATATGTCCCGGTCGGATTGTTGGGATTGGCAAGAAAAACAATCTTGGTTCTGTCGGTCACTGCTGCCAGCAGTGCATCGACATCGGCGCGATAGTCGGTTTCCGCCGCAATGATGGGTGTGCCGCCTGCCGCCCTGGTTACGATCGGATAGACCATGAAGCCGTATTGGCTCATGACCGCCTCGTCACCGTCCCCGATATAGGTCTGAGCCAGAAGATGCAGCACTTCATCCGAACCCGCGCCCACGATAATCCGTTCCGCGTCGATCGAATGAACTTCTCCGAGCGTTTCGCGCAATTGGCGCGATGAACCTTCGGGATAAATGTCGAGCTTTTCGGCTGCGGCCTTGACCGCTTCAATCGCCTTTGGGCTGGCGCCAAGCGGGGATTCGTTGGCAGAAAGCTTTATGACCCGGCTCGCGCCATGCGCTGTCGAGCGGCCCGGTACATATGGCGCGATCTCCAGAATGCCTTTTTGCGGCTGTGGTCGGTTTTCCATCTTCGTTTAGCCTTTTGGTCCCTGAACCGGAATGGACAGGGCGGTGATTTGCTCTCACCTCTCTGGCGTTTGGCCGGAAAAGCGGGAGCGGGCTGGCCGTTCGGCTTTGGCTTAAAGCAAAGTCCTGAAACGCCGCGCGGACCATAGTGAATGGTTGGGCGCAAGGCAATCGCGGGCAGTGCCCGATTTCAAAGATGTTCTCTTGCAGTCTGGGGGGCGAAATCGTGTTGAGCGTTATGGACCTCCGCGCGCCTGCGCCGGGCAATGGCCGGGAAAGCTTCCTTCTTGGCTCTGACACACATAAGTCCGGCAAAAGTGCCCCCGAACAATTTACCGGCGCGCTCGAACAGTTTGGCGGAACGGATGACCGGCGCACGATTGATCGGCGGCAGATAAACGCAATCGCGCCAGGCTTCGGGGGTGAAGGAATGCTCGCGCAGGAGCTTGTCCATCTGGCCGCGAGAATAGGGCCGACCATAGCCGAACGGATTGTTGTCCCATTGCGCCCAAAGACCGCGCCGGCGGGGCACGACGATAATCAGATGCGCATTGGGTGCGCAGATACGCCAGAGCTCGCGCATGAGTTCTTCGGCATCGGGCACCTGCTCGAAACCGTGCACAATAAGACACAGATCGATTGCGGCGTCGGTCAGGGGCATTTCCAAAGGGTCGCATAGCACCGTGCGGGAGGGCCCCTCCCGCGGCCATGCCGATGCGCCCTGCCGGGCGGGCATGAAGGCAAGTACCCGTTCGGCGCCTCTAAGTGCGCCGCGCAGGTATGGTGTGGCAAAGCCCAGACCAAGAATGCGCTTGCCGGTCACATCGCCCGCCAGGGCACTGACCTGTTCGCGCACGAGTTGCCGGGTCAACCGCCCGAGCGGAGACTTATAGAACCGGATTAGCCCATCTACGTCAGGGGTCATTGTCACCTGATCTCGCTGCCTGCCTCAAGATATGTGGCGCGTTTGCCTGCCAAGGTCAAATCCTTGCTTATCTTGCCTGTGTCACAATGGGTTCCTATGGTAGAGCTAAGTTTATGAGAACAATGACAAAGGAGTGAGTGGTGGCCCTCGACATTGCCGTTTTCCCCGCGAGATCCGACAATTTCGGTTATCTGGTTCGTGATACGAGGTCAGGCAGGGTCGCGGCGATTGATGCGCCGGAAGAAGCGGCAATCCTTGCCGAATTGAGCCGTCGCGGCTGGCACCTTACCGACATTCTGATCACCCATCACCACCCCGATCATACCGAAGCGATCATGCCGCTCAAATCGCGTTTTGATGTGCATGTGGCTGGTCCGCGCGCCGAGGCCGACAAGATCGAAGGGCTCGACCAGTTGGTCGAGCCGGGCCAGAGGGTCAAGGTGGGCGACGCGGTATTCGATATCATCGCCGTGCCAGGGCATACACTGGGCCACATAGCCTATTTCTGCGAAGTCGACAAAGCGCTGTTTTGCGGCGATGCTCTGTTTTCACTCGGGGTTGGGCGTATGTTTGAGGGAACGCCCGGTCCCATGTGGGAAGGGCTGTTGCGGATGCGCGATCTCGACCCTGAAACGCGAATCTATTGCGGGCATGAATATAGCCTTGCCAACGCGAAATTTGCCTTGCACGTGGACCCGGACAACACCGCGCTACAGAACAGGTATCGCGAAATCGAGGCGCAACTGGGACGGGGCGCTGCAACGATCCCGTCGCGGCTGGCCGATGAAATTGCGGCTAACCCATTCCTTAGGGCCGACGATAGGGACCTTGCCGGGCGCATGGGACTTTCAGAGGCGCCCGCCAGCGAAGTTTTTGCGGCGTTGCGTCAGGCCAAGGACAATTTTTAGCAACAGATCAGAGCTTTTGCCGCAGTTCGTCGATGCGCTGGATCTGTGCTTCCAATTCAGACTTGAGCGCCAAGGCCTCTGCGTGGTTGCGTCGAGTGCCAGCGACAGCCCGCTCGAGATCCTCGATTGCACGGTTTAGTTTGGCAAGGGCAGTTGCGGACATGGATAAGGCTTTCCCTGGGACAATCGAAAGTTCGATTGTCAAATGCAGTCGGTCTTGAGCCTTTGGCTTGCAATCATGGCCGCCGTCGCTCAAATACCTGTTATGGGAAAAGATGACGGGGTTGCCAAGGCGCATGGCGGCGACTGGGTGCCGTCAATCAATATTTTGCCGGGCAAGCTCCTATCGGGGTCCTGCCGGCTGGAAAAAATATAGTGCTGTGGCCAGCAGCGCCGCGCCCATGACCAGCAACCAACAGAACATTCCGGTTCTGGTATGGGTTTCAGGCGCCATCCACGTTCTGTCCCTTGTTTTCATGGCAGTGTGAAGGCCTGGTTCAGCCGAACAAGCTCGAAGCGCGAAAGACGGATTTCCAGATCGACTTGCCATTCGCCGCTCACTGGCAGCGTAATGTCCTTTGCATACCAGAAGCCGTCGCTTTCGAGCTGGGCGGTTGCCCGTATCGCTTCGATTCCAACCTCCGGCGCTGCAAACGAGAGCGCAACCTCAAGCGGTTCAATGGGCAGGAAATCGCCGTCCGAAAGATAGATGGAAACTGCGTTCGTCCCGGCCTGTCCGGGAGTGATCGCGACATCGGCCATCGCTTGGCTTGTGTGAATGTGCAGGCTGACCGGCTCGCTCTCGACCAGCGTCAAAGCGCGCGGAGGCGGCGTAAACCGCCAGCCTGCAACCAGACCGAGAATCAAAACCATCAGGATGATCTCGGCACTGATGCTTTTGCGCATATGGCCAGTCGATACCACATCGCCGCGCAATACAGGTCCGGTCAGCACAAGCCGGTTCCATATGGCCAACCCAAGTAAGATTGTCAGCAGGCCCAGCTTGAGCACTAGGATATAGCCATATGGCGAAAGCCATTGGTCCATGTCCGGGCCCATCTGGATGAAACCAAGGATCAATCCGGAAATCAGGATCGCAACGACAGAGTAAGGGATTAGGCTGGAAAAACGGCCCAACGCATGGGCTGCACCGTCCGGTCGCTGCAAAATCAAGAGAAGTGGCAGCAGGGCGCCGGTCCAGAAAAGAATTGCGCCGATATGCACAAACACGGCCGGGCGTGAGAGCCGTTGGGGCTGGGCAGTGCTCGCATGTCCGCTTAACACTAAAGCAAGCGGGACAATAAGCCATGCCGCTCCGGCCAGGAGCTTTTGCGTTATGGCGTTGGCTTTAACAAGGCTCAGGGCGGCGCACGAAAGTGCAACAAGCAACAAGCTGGCCGTTGAACCGTAAGGTGTAGAGAGGCCGGTTTGCCATGGCCGTGCCCCCAAAACATCGGCAAGATCCAAACCCAGCGCATCAAGACCCTGCAAACCGATGGATACAGGCGTTGCGCAAAGTCCGACAAAGATGACCGTGCCGGTAGCCAATTGGGCCCAGCCCGACAATGGCGTTATAAAAGCACCGAAAATCGCCGAGCCCAGACCTAAAAAGAGGGCCAGATAGAGTGCGGTTTTTGAGGCCCAGATGACACCGGCAACCAAAGGGTCGGTCGTGGTGACTTCGGCTGGAGTGCCGGTCGGCATGCCAATGGAAAAGACCAGTGTGCCGCCGACAGGGTGGCCATCCCCCGACATCACCCGCCAGCTTATCATATGGGTGCCCTGATCGAGGTCTTCAGGCAGGACAATTTCGACATCTGTGCCGCTAGTTGCTGCGTCGATAAGATCGCGTTGAACACCATCGGGCGCAATCAGCGATATTGCCATGGCGCCAACCGGTTCATTGAAGGTCAGAACGACTGTCTGCGGGGCTGCCGCAACGACCGCATTATGTGATGGAGCGGTCGAAAGCAGAACCGCATGGGCCAAGGCTCCGCTTTGGGTCAGCAAAGCGAGGAACAGGCCGAGGATCGGCGCCAAAAGACGGAAGCGCAGGCATGTCATTGAGCTATATCCCTGTTGGCGGAGTGCCAAAGCACTCCGCCCCCGAAAAGACACTTGGTTTATCGGTTTCCATTAAAGGCCGTCAGTGGCCCGACCGGGTGCCCTGGGTCAAGGTAACGCTAGGCGCTGGATGAGATGCGCCAGCTTCGCCGCTGGTATCGATCCAGGCATCCTCGCCATTGGCGCATTCCTGGATTGTCGGGAAATAAAATCTGCCCGGCTCCAGAGAATCGGCAAAGGTTCCCCGGAAAATGAACTCATCATACCATTCATTGGGCAGGTGTCCGCCGGACCAGACAATTTCAATCACGCCTTCGGTCAACTCGGTGCCGTGGTTGACATAGGTGTTTTCGTAAGGGCCGGTAACGGTTTCAAGCTCCCAGCCGGCCTTAGGCATCGGCTTGGCATTGAAAAAACCTTCGGGGATTTGAACGCGGACGGTATGAGTCGCCTCGGTGCCGCAGCCATGGGGAATACGCATTACAGCGCGATAGGTGCTGCCGATTTGTGCCTCGCGCACTTCAAGCGTGGCATGAGCGTGAGCGGGGAGGGAAATGGCAGACAGAGTGGCAGCGGCCAGCGCTGCAATTGAAAACGTGCGGATCATTGCGATCTCCAATGCAAATAGAATCTGAAAACTGAGCGCAGCGCGAAAGCCGCGCTCTCAAATGATCAGGCTTGCATTGGGGGCGCACGCGGCGCCGCATCGGTTATCTTGAAATCCGCCGGCGGAGCGCGCGAGGCGGGCCGGGACGCAGCGTCAAGCCCGGTGCCATCGATCTGCCGGACAAAAATTGCTGCTTCACCGATGGGAAGCTGGTTTTTGGCAAGACTGACGACCGGGCAGGAAACGGCGAAAGGCGCGTTCTCTTCAGCATCGGCGTCGCTGATGGCGGAACAAATAGGCCAGGCGCCAATTGTCTCGTAACCCAGTTCGGCGAAGCTGCTTTGGGTGGCTGCCGCCTGATGTAGCGGAACCAGAAGCGTCAGCATATAGATCGAGAACACTGCAATGGCAGCGCCTGCGTCTTTCCATACTGATCGCGTTGCTTTGGACAAGGTATTTGCTCCCCAATAACAGCGGCTATAGCAACGCGGTTGAGCGTGAAGCAAGCACCATAGTGCCGCAGCGGGTGGTGCTGAACAAACGGTACCGGCTGTGTCATCGTATCAGGGGAGGTCTGGTGATCCCGACTGGATTCGAACCAGTGACCCTCAGATTAGGAATCTGATGCTCTATCCTGCTGAGCTACGGGACCATGTCTGAAAGCGCATAGCAAATTGGACCGTGCTTGGAAACCTCCCTGTTGGGTCCGTGCTCGCGCCTTAGTTAAAACAACAATGGATGATTTTTGCCGCAATTGCGTGCACAGTGCGATTTGGTTGCGAATCTTGTTCCCGCTTTTATGCCGCCTCGAGGAGTTGAGGCGGTCTGATGGGATGGATGTATCTACCGCCGGTAGCGCATGACTGGATTTGGTGTCTTTGAGGCCTGCGATTTGCTTGGACGAACGATTTTGTCAGTGATTGGCCTTATGGCGTTTTCGGTTTCCTCGGCCTTCGGTGAAATTTGCGAGACCTTGCGCGAAGGTCCCACCGCGCGCGTGGTCGCGATTGCCGACGGAGATACGCTTGATCTGGAAACCGGTCTGACCGTGCGGCTTGTCGGCATTCAGGCACCGAAGCTGCCGTTGGGGCGGGAAGGCTTTGAACCCTGGCCATTGGGCGATGAGGCCAAAGCTGCTCTTTCCGATCTCGCCTTGGGAAAAATGGCGACCCTATATTATGGTGATGAAACGCGAGACAGGCACGGACGGGCTTTGGCCCATGTCCTTGTCGCGGGTGAGGACGGTTCAGTCTGGGCACAACAGGCTTTGCTTGAGATGGGGTTGGCGCGAGTTTACAGCTTCCCCGATAATCGCCAGTGTATTGCTCAAATGTATAAGGCCGAGCGCATCGGGCGGGTCGAGAGACGTGGCATCTGGCGCCATCCCTTTTATGCGATCCGCGATGGCGCCGATCATGACGCCCTTCTGGAACATGTTGGCGGGTTCGAACTGGTCGAGGGACGGGTACTCAATGCGGCTCTTGCAGGAGGGCGGATCTATCTCAATTTCGGGCGATACTGGAAAGAGGACTTCACTGTCGTGATTGAAGCGGCGGGCCAAAGGGTGTTCGAGCGTGACGGGATTGACCCACTTGCGCTTGAAAATCAGGTGATCAGGGTGCGGGGATGGCTAGATGAGCTTGACGGGCCGCGAATCCTTGTTACCCATCCCGAACAGATTGAGCTTTTGGGTGCCCAATGAGCCGCGATACGCTTTCTAGACGCACATTTCTAGCTGGAACCGGCCTTCTTCTGGTCGCCGGCCTGTCGAGTTGTACGACGCTGACCGGCGGCTCAGATGTTGTAACCCGCCGGACCAGCGGGTCTGCTCCTGCGGTTCCTGCCGGCACCGATCCTGAAGACCGCGTGATCGGCCTGCGGGAGCATCCGCGCATCATTTCCAATTATGGCGGGGTTTATGAGTATCGGCGCACCGAGGTCATGCTCGCGCGCATGGTCTCCAAGCTGCTTGCGGCAGCCGACCAGCCCAATACCCAGTTCACGATCACCATACTCGATTCTTCGGAAGTCAATGCCTTCGCCTTGCCGGGCGGATTCATTTATGTCACCCGTGGTATTCTGGCGCTGGCCAACGATATGAGCGAACTGGCCGCGGTGATTGCCCACGAGATTGCCCACGTCACACTGCGTCACGCACGGGCCCGGTCCAACCGGGTGCGTACGTCGGAAATCGTGGATCGGGTCATCACCGGGGTTCTGGGCGGGGTCATCGATCCAAACGAGACTGCGCAGCGCTCCGCACAATCGCTGGCGGCGTTCTCCCAGGCGCAGGAATTGGAGGCCGACCGGGAAGGGATCAAGATCGCCGCGCGCGCCGGATACGATCCGCACGCAGCGGCACGTTTTTTGACAGCGATGGGCCGGTTTGCGCAATATGCAACGGCTTCGAGCAACGACGATTTCCTATCCACACACCCCTCGACGCCGGACCGGATCCAGCGCGCAATTCAGGCTGCGCGCAGCTATGGCGAGCCGGGCATGGGGATAACCGACAGGGAAGGCTATCTGGCAGCGATCGACGGGATCGATTTTGGCGATAGCGCCCGAAATGGCGCCATTTCGGGCCAGCGCTATATCAATGCGCAATTGGGGCTCACCTTTTCAGCGCCGCGCGGCTATCAGCTTCAGATGTCCAATGGTGCCGTTGTTGCTGTTGCAGGAGATGGTGCCGCAATGCGATTTGACGGTGCGACGGTACCTGTAAACACATCGCTTTCCGATTATCTACGGTCGGGTTGGATCGCCGGGCTGCTTCCCGAAACCGTCACCAGCCAAGCCCATAACGGGATTGAGATGGCGGTTGGCCGCGCACGCACCGAGCAATGGAATTTCCATGTCGCGGTTGCACGGATCGATAGCGCGGTCTATCGATTCATCTTTGCCGGGAAGGATGATACGCCCCAATTCCGTTCCGATGCCGAGCAAACGATTTCCAGTTTACGGCGCGCCACCCAAAGCGATCTTGGCTCAATCCGCTCGGTAAAATTGCGGCTGATAAAGGCTGGCGCAAATGACAATGCCGATACGCTGAGCCAGCGTATGAGCCAGCTCAATCGCGGGCGCGAATTGTTTCTGGTGGTTAACAATCTATTGCCAGGCGATGAAGTGGACGCGGGGGCATCCTACAAGATCGTGCGGGTGGAATAGCCTGTTGCCAATCGATGGCGGCGAAAAAGAAAAAGCCGGTCAGGTTGTGACCGGCTTTTCCAATGTATAGCTGTCCGTCCTGCTTACGCGGCTGCTTCTTCTGCGTCAGCGTCGTCGTTTTTCGCCGCGCGGCGCGGGCTCTTTGACAGGTTCTTGGTGATCAGCTTGACAGCTTCGGTCAGCGAAAGCTTGTTGACCGCTGCAATTTCGCGGCTCATGCGATCCATGGCCTGCTCGAAAAGCTGGCGTTCGGAATAGGACTGTTCCGGCTGGTCGTCCGAGCGATAGAGGTCACGCACAACTTCGGAGATCGAGATCAGATCGCCGGAATTGATCTTGGCTTCATATTCCTGCGCGCGGCGGCTCCACATGGTGCGCTTGACACGGGCACGACCGGTGACGGTATCGAGTGCCTTGGCGACAAGATCGGGCTCGGCGAGCTTGCGCATACCAACAGATTTGATCTTGGCGACAGGCACACGCAGGGTGAGCTTGTCCTGCTCAAATCCGATGACAAAGAGTTCAAGGGTCAGTCCGGCAACTTCTTGCTCTTCAATGGACTGAATCAGGCCAACGCCATGCGAGGGATATACGATGTATTCACCAGTCTTGAACCCCGCCCGCTGCGTGGACTTTTTGGTTGCCATAGGGCTACTCTCCTGTTGACGCCGTGCAAATGGTTCCCGTTGCGGCATGGGCCGATTTTTGCACTTCTTACGCTTAGGCTCTTTGCAAGCCTTATCCAGTCGCACATTCACCCGGGCAAAATCCGCTTCTTTTGCCCGGTTGGAGTAACGCAAACCTGCTTTCTGTCACAAAAAAAATGCCCGAAGGCATGTGCGATCCGTGATGGAACGACGACTGATTGTGGAAACAATACCACACTTTTGCGACAAAATCAAAGTTTGCGAATCAGGACATGAAATCTGTTGCCCTGTGGGCCTTCAAAAGCATTGCTGTCTTTACGCCGGTATCGATGCAACCATCAAAGCGGTGCTTTCAGCGCACCTTTGCCGCGGCAGCCTATTCGGATTGCCCGTTATATTGTAATGGCAAGTCCCGGTTTCAATCGCCTTCGCCGGGTGCCTCGGAGAAGTATTTCTCGAACTTGCCTTCCACGCCATCCATTTCCTTGGCTTCGGGCAGTTCGTCCCGCTTTTCGGTCAGGTTCGGCCAGATGGCGGCATATTTGGTGTTGATTTCGAGCCAGTGGTCCAAGCCGCTTTCGGTATCGGGCTTGATGGCTTCGGCGGGGCATTCAGGCTCGCAAACGCCGCAATCGATGCATTCGTCAGGATGGATGACGAGCATGTTTTCGCCTTCGTAGAAGCAGTCGACCGGACAGACCTCAACGCAGTCGGTATATTTGCATTTGATGCAATTATCAGTAACGACGTAGGTCATGGCATAGGTCCTGGGCGGGCTGGCAGTCCAAAGGGAATGGCGTGAGGGCCAAGCAAGTCCGGTTGCTAAACGGTTTTGCGCAGCCTTTCAAGGCCAGATTATGCCAAGATTTGCACCGAGGAAGGATCAGCTTTGCGGTTTTTGGGCGCTTGACGAAAGCTGGGGTGACAGGTCCTCGAAAAGCATGGCGGCTGCGCTTGCCGGTCCGCGTCTTTGGGCAAAGCCGACAACCTTGAGCACTCTTATGCGGCTTCCGATCACAAGGGTCAGCCCGTCATCGGGTTTGATGCGGTAGTCTGCGTCGAGAACCCTCTGACCGTTGACCCGTATTGCGCCGCTGGCGATGAGCTTTTGCGCCAGCGTGCGCGTTTTGACAACGCGGGCGAACCACAGCCATTTGTCCAGCCGCTGCCAGGCCGGGTTCGTCTCAGCAGGCATGGGCCGAACTCAGGTCCATGAGACCTGCCCCCGGACCGGCAATGCCTGCCGGACCGTCATTTCCGTGTCTTGAGCGCGGCGAGCGCGGCAAATGGAGAATCGGGGTCGAAGGGTTTTTCTGGCCGTGCCGGCCGGTCCCGATTCGGGCGCCCCCGATTATCGTCGCCTTCAGGGCGTGCCTGGCGCTTGGGCTTGTTGTTCTTGTTGCCCTTGAAGGGCTTGGCCCCACGCTCGTCGGCACGATTGCCCTTTTGCTGGCGATGCCGGTCAGGACGCTTGCCCCCGGGGAACCAGATCTCATCAAATTCAGGTTCTGCGGGAGCGTCCGCTTCGGCAGTAGCGGAAGCGTCAGCGTCGTTGGCTGGTGCAGTCGCGCTTTCAGGCGTTGCAGTGCCCTGCGTTTCTGCCTTGGGCTCGTCCGCGGCCTGATCGGGCAGCATGACCTGGTTCTGGTTGGCAGCTTCGGGCGCGACAGGCGTGTCACTGGCGGCTGCCGGTTCTGCCTCGGCAGCGGGCTTAGGCGTGCGCTTTACGCGATAACCGAGCGATTTCAGGATCGAAGCGAAATCTTCGCCTGCACATCCCAGAAGCGAGGTCATTTCAACGGTCACGCGGAAGCCATTGGCTTCTGCGGCCCCATCGGGTGGAGGCGTATCGGACGGCCGGTTGACGTCATAGGCGATCAGCGGCCGGATGATGTCGGCAAGGCGCTCAAGAATATCGACGCGAACGATCCGATTCCCCGCCACCTTGAAACCGGCGATTTCATATAGGCGCGGCTCGAAACTGGGGTCGATTGGAAAAGACGTGCGTCCCGACAGAATGATATGGGGCAACTCGGAAATGCCAGGCTGGCGCACGCCACCATTTTTCAGGCCCCAAAGGATCAATGCCAACTCACGTGGGGCGGGCTTTAGCGAAAGCGGCACATAGATATGATAGGCGCCGAACTTGACCCCGAGCTTGCGCAGTTTGGCGCGTGTGTCCTGATCGAGACTTTTGACTTCTTCTGCAACCTGGGAGCGGGCAACAAGGCCGAGATTTTCGGCAAGCTGGAAGGCGATGCCGCGCGCAGTACCATCGAGTTCGGCCGGATCGGAAAGCGCAATGATCTGCTCGAGCTGGGTATTGATTGTATGGCGTAGCCACAGCGAAAGCCGGTCTTCGACCTTTTCCAGATCGGGGCCGGTCAGGCTTTCGTCGGCCAGGATGATGATGCGCGGCGCAAAAAGCGTTGGCCCTTCGGACAGTTCGGCAACAACTTCACCACGCCAGCGGATCACGCCGTCCGTTGTCAGGACAAGTTCTTCGTTGGGTGCGCCCGCCAGCCGGTCTGCGCGTTTTGCGATCTCGGGCGCAACGACTGTGCTGGCCGCGCTGCGCAGATTTTTAGAATCGGCCTCCCCCTCGATGCGCGAGAGCGTAAACCGGAACCCTTCGATCGTGCCAATGATATGGCCTTCAATCGTGAGTTCGCCTTTTTCTGTAATTTGCGGTGTTACCATTTGTTTGTCTCTTAGATGACGCATCAGCACACTGGTCCGGCGGTCAACGAAACGCTGAATCAGCTTTTCGTGCAGAGCGTCGGAAAGACTATCCTCGATCGTCCGGGTTGTTTGGCGCCAGTATGTGGGGTCTTCCAGCCAGTTTTTGCGGTTTGAAATGAATGTCCAGGTCCGAATCTGGCGGATCCTATTGGACAGGGTGTCGATATCACCTGTTGTATTGTCGCAGAACCTTGTCTGCTCGGCAATCCAGTCTGCATCTATCTTGCCCGCCAAAACCAGGTCTGAAAAGACCCGAGTGACGATTTCGCCATGGGCAGCCGGTGAAATGTTGCGATAATCGGGAATTTGGCAGCATTCCCAAGCCAGTTCCACGCGTTCTCGGGAGGTTGCGAGATAACCCTGTTCACGCCGCATCAGGAATTCGAGCGCCTTTTGATCGGTGGCAACAGGCACGCGGGTCAGGTTCTGGTGCTCCGGCATGCGATCGAGACTCGCCCGCAAATCTTCAAGAGACGAAAAATCAATTTCCCTGCTGCGCCATTGCAGGACCTTGACCGGATCAAATTGGTGCGCCTCGAGCCGCTCGACCAGTTCTTCGTCAAACGCGGTCGTTCCCCCCGTTATCCCGAAGGTGCCGTCACGCATATGCCGGCCGGCCCGACCGGCAATCTGGCCGATCTCTGCCGGGGTGAGCGGTCGAAACTGGCGGCCGTCATATTTGGAATCGGACGCAAAGGCGACATGACTGACATCGAGATTGAGCCCCATGCCGATGGCATCGGTCGCCACGAGAAAGTCCACATCGCCATTTTGGAACAGGTCCACCTGCGCGTTACGGGTGCGGGGGGAGAGGCTTCCCATAACGACGGCTGCGCCCCCGCGTTCGCGCCGCAGCAATTCGGCAATGGCGTAAACCTCGGTCGATGAGAAGGCGACAATGGCCGAGCGGCGGGGCAAACGGGATATTTTCTTAGACCCCGCATAGGTCAGTTGGGAAAAGCGCGGGCGAAACTGGATATCGATATGGGGCAGCAGCTTGCGGAGCACCGGCTCCATGGTCTGGGCGCCGAGCAGAAGGGTTTCCTGGGCGCCGCGGCGGTTCAGGATCCGGTCGGTAAAGACGTGTCCGCGATCAAAATCGGTTGCCGTCTGGATTTCGTCGACCGCGAGGAAATCGACTACAAGATCGGATGGCATCGCTTCGACAGTCGCCACCCAATAGCGTGCCGCCTTGGGCACGATGCGCTCCTCGCCGGTCAACAGCGCGACCGATCCGGCCCCAACTCTCTCGGCCACCCGACCGTAAACCTCGCGCGCCAAAAGTCTCAAGGGCAGCCCGATCATGCCGGAGCGATGCGCCAGCATACGCTCAATGGCATAATGGGTCTTGCCGGTATTGGTGGGGCCAAGAACCGCTTTGACCGACTGGGAAATGGGTTGGGACATAGCGGTTTGGGGTTGGACGGAATCGAAAGGGGCGAAAACTTTGGTCAGAAGGTGGTGTATCGAAACGGGAAACGCAATGGGCGAAATCGTCCCGGACTTAACTTTTCGAACGAAATGAGAACAAAGCAAATCCGAATCGGCATTTGTGGCTGAATCCCGATTTGTTCACTACCCCATCTGGTATGCCTTCAAGCGCGAATGGCACAAGAGCGTCAATACGCGTTTGAACTTTCAACAAAATCGACGTTTTTCCGTATTTTCCCGTTCATCTTGGTTGCAAAAGCCTTAATGACGGTGCCTGGGCCGCTTTTCTTAAAACACGGTAAAGACAATATTTTATGGAAATGTGAAGCTGTAAATCTAAAAGTTCTGGCTTTCCGGGGGTATGTATGGGCGAAATTTGCAAAAAAGGTTTTGACCGTTCCGAATTGGGACAGCATCCTTGACCGTGATCAAACCTTGCAGGCATCGATTTTTGCCGCTTTAAGCGGTCAGCATTTAAGAGGCAGGCGCCTGCCGACCGGAAGACGTATGATTCGCAGATTTCTGTTTTGGGCATCTCTCGCCCTCATTGCCATTATTGTCGCCGCTTCGGTTATTCCCGGCACCTGGCGGCCGCATACGCCTCTGCGAACGACCGTCGAGCATTTCCTGGCCTATGGGCTCGTTGCCTTCTGGTTTGCGGTGATCCTGGACAAATGGTGGCACAAGATCGTGCTTGCGCTGGCGCTTGTGGCACTTTCAGTCGTTCTGGAGCTGGCCCAAACTGCGATCCCCGGCAGGGGAGGGGAACTTATCGATATCTACTATAGCGCAGCCGGCGTTCTTGTCGGTACCGGTTCGGGTATGGCGCTGGTCTGGGGACAGCGCTGGCTGATGCGGCAGGTTCGCAGAACCGGCAGTACCTATCGCCCCTGACGCATTGAATCAGGCTTGAGCGACAGCGCCTGCGTAATGGCCAGCGCCTTGCGGATGGCCTTGGGCAGCGCGAGCGTCCGGCTTTACTCCAGCCGCGTCAAGACCATGGAAAGATCGCCGAAACTGGTGCCGATCAGGACGCGGTAGGGGATGAAATATCCTGTTCCTTCCAGCGGCGCGAACCAGGCCAGCATGCGCTGGTTATCGCGCAGATAGTTTGTGATTTCGGAGGTTGAAAAGTGTCCGGCAATCGGATTGTAGCGCATGTGGCAGAGAACGACCGGCCCCTGATAGCCGGTGCGACTGGAGGTAGCCTGTTGCATTTCGGCAAAGCCGAGATTGAGATCGAACCGCTCCACCCCGGTAAAAATCCGCATCGTCCTGTTGCAAAGGCTCTGGTCCAACCCGTTGCCGCGCAGGATGAAGGCCGCGATCGGATCGTTGACGCCACTGCGGTGACTGCTTGTCACCTGTACCCGGTTTTCGTTGTTTGTCAGCGGCGGGCTGATCGCGTGATGAACCGCATTGCCACCCTGATAGCGCGCCTCGACCTGAAAACGTTCCGACTGGGTGCGCGTTTCAAGGAAGAACCGGTCTGAAGCCAGGCCGTCTCCGGTGATGCGTCCGCCAGAATTGACCGAGCCACTGCCCTGGGAAACCACCTGCGCAAGTCCGGCGACATCGGCGGAAAGATCGAGCTGATAGGAAGCTCCATCTGCTTCGAGCCTTATATTGACATAGGCGACGTTAATCCCTGCCAGATTGACCACATAGGAAGCGAGCGCATTGGCCTGCTGGGCTTGTGCCGGGGTTGCGGCGAGCGCAAGGGCGGTAAGTCCGGCTTTGAACAAGGATGGAAAAGAAGGTAGCTTCACACTCACACTCTGGACTTTGCTGGTCTGGTAAAACGGGGGCGAACCGGATCGAGCGAATCAGGGTATCCACCAAGTTGCCCTGTGCGAGTCCGCCTGTCCAGCGCAACAAGATCACAAATGAGCCCGTGATGCTTGACGGATGGCCTCTGTTTCTCTATGGAAGCGCGACACTTTCCCAACGACCCGGCCAGGTTGACTGGGGGCTTGCCCCGGTCCCGGCCTATGATTGACAGGACTTTAAGACAATGGCACGGCGCTGTGAACTGACCGGCAAAGGCGTTATGACCGGCAATAATGTGAGCCACGCGCTCAACCGGACCCGCCGCCGCTTTCTGCCCAATCTGTGCGATGTGACGCTGATTTCCGAAGCGTTGGACCGTCAGGTCAAACTGCGGATTTCCGCTGCTGCACTGCGCACCGTTGAGCATCGCGGTGGTCTGGATGCGTTCTTGCTCAAGGCAAAGGACGAAGAACTTTCGCCTCGCGCACTGGGCATCAAGAAGGAAGTCCGTCAGGCCGTAGTAGCGGCTGCAGCTTCCTGATCGGTGGAGCGCGCCTTGCGCGCCGCATGAAATTTTCAAACGCCGCGTCGTGCCGTATTGCTCGATGCGGCGTTTGGCGTTTTAAGTGAGCGTGTTGCTTTTGCGCTCAGGTTGCTGGGGCGCCGGTCCATTGCCGGTCGTGCTTCAGTAAAAAATCAACCGGCGGTCATTTTGCCGCTTTTGGATAAAGGAAGACGCATATGGTTGCGCGCTTTTCATTTGCCGTTCTGGCAATGGCCGTTGTCGTTACGGCCTCCAACTTTCTCGTTCAGTTTCCCCTAGAGGCGCAGATCGGTGCCATCGATCTTGCGGAAATTCTGACCTGGGGCGCCTTTACCTATCCGATTGCGTTTTTGGTCAATGACCTCACCAATCGCCATTTCGGGCCGAAGGCGGCGCGCATTGTCGTGCTCGTGGGTTTTGCCATTGCGGTGGTGATGAGTATTTTCCTTGCCAGCCCGCGCATCGCAATCGCGTCAGGCGCCGCGTTTCTCACCGCGCAATTGCTCGATGTTTCGATCTTTGATCGTTTGCGCCATGCGCGGTGGTGGAAGGGCCCGTTGCTGTCGTCCACCATCGGTTCGGTCGTCGATACGATCCTGTTTTTCGGCATTGCCTTTGCTGCGAGCTTTGCCTTTCTCGATACGGGGTTGGGCCGGGAAGATGGCTCGCTCGGTTTTGCCGTGCCGTTCCTTTCGGTTGGCGGCGATGTGCCGCTGTGGGTTTCGCTGGCGGCTGGCGATTTCATCGTCAAGATGCTTGTTGCAGTGGTGCTGTTGGCGCCCTACAAGCTGCTGCGCGCGATCATTCCAGATCGCACCGCCTTGGCCTGATCGGAAAATTGCCATGGCGCAGGCAGATCAAGGACGCATTTGTCTGCGCTTAAAATAGACAAAATGACATATTGCCTAATTATCGTGCATGGGCAATATGAAGGGCATGTCAGCGGTTCTGTCCATTCTGGTCATCGATGAAAATCATATCCGCGCCTCGATCATCGAGGCGGGGTTGCGCGAGGCTGGCCATCAGCGGGTGTCGGTGGTTCATGATGTAAAGGCCGTGGCGCAGAGGATCGGGGAGATTGCGCCCGACGTCATTATCATCGATCTGGAAAATCCCAATCGCGACACGCTCGAGCATTTCTTTTCCCTTTCCAAGGCCGTTCAGCGTCCCATTGCCATGTTTGTCGATCGTTCCGACGGCACCATGATCGACAAGGCCGTTCAGGCCGGGGTGTCCGCCTATGTGGTTGACGGCATGAAAAAAGAGCGCATCAAGCCGATCATGGATATGGCGATCGCGCGCTTTAATGCGTTCGCCCGGCTTGAACGCGAGCTTGAGCAGGCCAAGGGCGAGCTCGAAGATCGTAAAATCATCGAAAAGGCCAAGGGAATCCTTATGAAAACAAGGGGCCTGAGCGAGCCTGAAGCCTATCAATTGCTGCGCACCAGCGCGATGAACAGAAATCAGCGCCTGATCGACATTGCTCAAAGTCTGATCACTGCTTCCGAATTGCTGGGGCCGAACCAATGACCGCAACTCATCTTACAGCGGGGTTCATGCCCCTTCTCGATGCCGTGCTGCTCGTGGTGGCGCATGAGAAGGGCTTTGCCCATAATGAGGGGCTGGCCCTGCATCTGGTGAAGGAAAACTCCTGGGCCAATATTCGCGATCGCGCGGCGCTTGGGCATTTCGATGTAGCGCAGATGCTGGCTCCGATGCCCATTGCCGCAAGCCTGGGTCTGACCCCGCTTTCGGTGCCAATGATTGCTCCTTTTGTCCTCGGGCTTGGAAACAACGGGATCACCGTGAGCGCCGACCTCTGGCGCCAGATGCGCGACCAGGGTGCTCCCGACACAATAGATCCTGCGTCGCACGGCGAAGCGTTCCGCAAGGTCGTTGAGGCTTCGCCGCGCAAATTGCGCTTTGGCGTTGTCCATCAAACCTCCAGTCACAATTATGAATTGCGCTACTGGATGGCCGCAAGTGGTGTGCGGCCCGATAGGGATGTGGAGATCGTGGTTCTGCCGCCGCAATATCTGCCCGGTGCGCTGGGGGCGGGCGGTGTTGACGGTTATTGTGTGGGGGAGCCTTGGAACTCGGTCGGTGTTGCAGGCAAGTCAGGGCGCCTTTTGACCGTCAAGGACAAAATCTGGAGCATGTCGCCTGACAAGGTGGTGGGGATGCGTGCCGATTGGGCGGAAGAAAACCCGGACACGGTGTCGGCCCTGATCCGGGCACTCTATCGTGCAGGGCTGTGGGCGAGCGAGCAGGCCCATTTCGATGAAATGGCCGCAATCATGGCGCAGCCCCACTATCTCAATGCGCCCAGAGAGATCGTTATTCGGGCATTGACCGGGCGTTTTGTCCTCGGTCACGGCGCGGAGGCCGAGATCGACAGCCATTTCGTGCCATCCGCCCACAACGCCAATTTCCCATGGAAGAGTCAGGCGCTCTGGTATTACAGCCAGATGGTGCGCTGGGGCGAGGCGCCGCAATCTCCGACCAATGCCGATATTGCCGCTGCGTGCTTCCGTGCCGATCTCTATCGCGCTGCCCTCACTTCGCTTGGTGTTAACCTGCCAGAGGCCGACTACAAGAGCGATGACGGCTTTTTCGATGACGTGCCATTCGATCCCCAAAAGCTCGAAGCCTATATCTCCTCTCAGGCCGATTGATCGCCTGCTTAAATGCGCAGCGCAGACTTCTGTTGCACAATAAATGCGCAGACTGATGCCCGTTTGAGTCGCAATGTTTGAAATTGGCCGGAAGCAGTTCGCACAGCGCAGGACTTCCATTCCTCTGAAATTGCTCATGAATCTGGAGAATTGAGAAACTGGCACGGATTCTGCAAGGCTTTGCGCGAATGAGCTCCTCCCAAGACGGCTCATAACAGAACCGGCGTCCAATGACGGGCGCTCCCAAAATGGCAAGGCTGCCAACTGGTATCCACGGAACCGATCGGACGGATCGGCGAGTTGGACTGGTTGGTGGCCTTTTGTCGTTTTGGGGCGGCGATGCCGGTTTTGTCCTCACTGTGGTGCAAACACTGGAGACGACCCGAAGATGACCGATATGACCGAAACGACTGCAAGCCCATCGCGCCGGACTTTTCTCAAATCGGTCAGCGCGACCGCTGCAACCCTTATGGCGGCAAAGGCTCTGTTGCCTTCGGGCGCCTTTGCTCAAGGGGCAGGGCCGGAGGTGACAGGCTGCACGCTGGGCTATATCGCGCTGACCGATTCCGCGCCGCTGATCATCGCGCTGGAAAAGGGCATGTATGAGAAATATGGCCTGACTGACATGCGGATCGAAAAGCAGGCATCGTGGGGGGCCACGCGCGACAATATGGCTTTGGGCGCAGCGTCGGGTGGCATCGATGGCGGGCACATTCTGCGCCCAAAGGCCCATCTTTATGCCTCGGGCTCGGTGATGCAGAACAATCAGCCCTTGCCCATGTACACGCTATTGAGCCTCAATGAGGATTGTCAGGGCCTCTCGGTTGCGCAGGAATATGCAGATATCGGTGTCGGCCTCGACTCATCGCCGCTAAAGGAAGCGTTTGCCGCCAAGCGGGCTGCGGGCGCAGAGCCAACGGCGGCCATGACCTTTCCTGGCGGCACTCATGATCTGTGGCTGCGCTATTGGCTTGCCGCGGGCGGATTGGTGCCGAACGAAGACGTATCCGTTATCGTTGTGCCGCCGCCCCAGATGGTTGCCAATATGCGCATTGGCAACATGGACGCCTTTTGTGTTGGCGAGCCCTGGAATGAACAGCTCGTCAATCAGGGCATTGGGTTCACCGCCGCGACCACGGGCGAAGTCTGGTTCAAACATCCCGAAAAGATTCTCGGCATGCGTGCGCAATGGGTTGACGAAAACCCCAATGCTGCCAAGGCCCTTCTCATGGCTGTCATGGAAGCGCAGCAATGGTGCGAAGCCATGGAAAACAAAGAGGAAATGGCTCAAATCATCGGTCGGCGCCAATGGTATAACGTGCCGGTTGAGGACATTATCGGACGCATTCGCGGCGACATCAACTATGGCAACGGCCGCATCGAGACCGGCACCGACCTGGCCATGAAATTCTGGGGGGAGAACGGGGAAACCTCCTACCCCTGGAAGAGCCTCGATACCTGGTTCATGACCGAGAATATCCGCTGGGGATATTTCCCCTCCGATACCGACGTAAAGGCCTTGGTCGATCAGACCAACAGATCCGACCTGTGGCTCGACGCTGCCAGGGAGCTGGGGATCGATACCTCCGGCTTTGGTGACAGTCGTGGTGTTGAAACGTTCTTTGACGGCAAGGTTTTCGATCCGGCCGACCCGCAAGCCTATCTCGACAGTCTCGACATCAAATCCATGGCGTAACGGGCCGTAGCCCGACGTGAATTTAAAGTTCAACGCGAGAAAAAGAGGTGACCTTCATGTCCCTTCCCGCACAAAAAGACGAGCCAGTATCGCGCTTTCCTGCACCCAGTCAGCCTGAGAAGGCCAAGGTGATTTCGCTCAAGCAAGCGTTGCCGAACAATTTCGATTTCAAGGCCTTGGGCATGACATTGCTGGCCAATACTGTTCCGCCGCTTGTGGTCGTGTTGGTGTTGTTGGCGGTCTGGCAGGTGGCTTTCTCTCATCCCGGGTCGTCGCTGCCGCCGCCTTCTGAGGTTTGGGCGCAAAGCTGGGACCTGATTATTGATCCCTTCTTTGTCTATGGCACGCAGGACATTGGGCTGGGCCTGCGCGTTCTGGTTTCGCTGGAGCGGGTCGCTTATGGGTTCGGGCTCGCCGCTATTTGCGGCGTATTGGTCGGTGCCATTATTGGACAGTCGGTCTGGATGATGCGCGGGCTCGATCCCTTGTTTCAGGTGTTGCGCACCGTGCCGCCCTTGGCCTGGTTGCCTATTTCGCTGGCCGCGTTCATGGATTCCCGGCCCTCGGCGATCTTTGTGATCTTCATCACGGCCATCTGGCCAGTTCTCATCAATACGGCCGTCGGCATTCGCAACATTCCGCAAGACTATCGCAATGTTGCGCAGGTGCTGCGGCTCAATCAGGTCGAGTTCTTCTTCAAGATCATGATTCCTGCTGCGGCGCCCTACATCTTTTCCGGCCTTCGGATCGGGGTGGGGCTGTCCTGGCTCGCAATCGTTGCTGCCGAAATGCTGACCGGGGGCGTGGGCATCGGCTTTTTCATCTGGGATGCGTGGAACTCGTCACGTCTCACCGACATCATCGTGGCGCTGGTCTATATCGGGCTTGTCGGTTTTGTGCTCGACAAGCTGGTGAGCTTCATTGGCGCCATCGTCACCCGCGGCACGACGGCATAAGGGGAGAAAACCAATGGCCAGTTATCTCAAGCTTGACCACATCGGCAAGACTTTCACCCGCGGCGCTCAGAAGTCCGAAGTGCTCCGTGACATCAACCTTTCCATCGACAAGGGCGAATATGTTTCGATCATCGGCCATTCAGGCTGCGGAAAATCGACCCTCCTGAACCTGATCGCGGGCCTTACGGAAGTTTCATCGGGCGGGGTGCTGCTTGAAAACAAGGAGGTTTCAGCACCCGGCCCCGACCGTGCGGTGGTCTTTCAAAACCACTCGCTGCTCCCTTGGCTGACCGTTTATGACAACGTCAAGCTGGCTGTAAACAAGGTCTTTGCAAACAGATCCGGGGCTGAGCGCCACGACTGGATCATGGAAAATCTCAGTCTTGTGCAAATGGCTCATGCCAAGGACAAGCGGCCGGGCGAAATTTCGGGCGGGATGAAACAGCGTGTCGGGATTGCCCGCGCGCTGGCCATGGAGCCGAAAATCCTGCTGCTCGATGAGCCCTTCGGTGCGCTCGATGCACTTACCCGCGCGCATTTGCAGGACCAGATGATGGAAATCCACGCAAGGCTTGGAAACACGATGATCATGATTACCCATGACGTGGATGAGGCAGTCCTGCTTTCCGACCGGATCGTCATGATGACAAACGGCCCGGCTGCAACCATAGGGGAGGTGCTTGAAGTTCCGCTCGAGAGGCCCCGCAAGCGCGTCGACCTTGCATCGGACCGGATGTATCTTAAGTGTCGCGAGGCGGTTCTGAAGTTCCTCTATGAGCGTCACAGGTTCGTGGAGGCCGCATAATGGGAGAAAAACTTGTTGTCATTGGTGCGGGCATGGCCTCTGGCCGCATGCTTGAGTACTTGTTTGAGGCCGATCCTGACCGCTACGAGGTTACGCTTTTCGGGGCGGAGCCACGGGGCAATTACAACCGGATCATGCTTTCACCGGTTCTAGCCGGAGAGAAGTCTTACGAAGACATCGTCACCCACGACGCGGCGTGGTATGCCGAGCATGGTGTTGATTGCCAGTTCGGAAAGACGATTACCCGGATCGATCGCGCCGCCAGAACGGTTTATGCCGATGGCGTTGAAACCACCTTTGACAAGCTGGTAGTCGCCACGGGATCGGCACCGTTCATCATTCCGATTGCAGGCAAGGATCTGCCGGGCGTCATGGCGTTCCGCGATCTCGACGACGTTAACCGCATGGTGGCCGCAGCGGAAAGGCCCAATGCGCGCGCTGTCGTCATCGGCGGTGGGCTATTGGGGCTTGAAGCGGCGGCGGCGCTCAGAAATCGTGGCATGGAGGTGGTTGTTCTCCACCTCATGGGCCATCTGATGGAGCGTCAGCTCGATCCCGCCGCAGGCTATCTGTTGCAACGGGAGCTCGAAGGGCGCGGTATCAAAATCCATTGCAAGGCGCAGACCAAGGCCATTCTGGGCGAGGATCGGGTCGAAGCGGTGCTTTTGGAGGACGGCACGGTTTACGACGCCGATATTGTCGTGATGGCCGTCGGGATCAGGCCTGAAACCCGCATTGCGACCGATGCGGGCCTGCAAGTGGAACGCGGTATCGTCGTTGACGATCAGATGCGAACATCGGACCCCGATATTCTCGCGCTGGGCGAATGTGTCGAGCACCAGGGCGTCGTATATGGCCTTGTTGCCCCGCTCTATGACATGGCCAAGGTCGCCGCCAAGACGCTGACAGGCACCGAGGCGGCATTCAAGCCGGTGCAGACCGCAACCCAGCTCAAGGTTACAGGCGTCAATCTTTATTCGGCAGGCGATTTCGCCGAAGCCGACGACCGGGAAGAGATCGTTCTGCGCGATGCTTCGGTCGGGGTCTATAAGCGTGTGGTCCTCAAGCAGGACAAGATCATTGGCGCCGTGCTTTACGGGGAAACGGGAGACGGTGCCTGGTATTTCGATCTCTTGAAGCGCGGTGAAAACGTCACCGAGATGCGCGATACCTTGATTTTCGGCCAAGCCTATCAGGGGGGTGCCCAACTGGACCCTATGGCGGCCGTTGCAGCCTTGCCGGATGATGCGGAAATCTGTGGCTGTAACGGCGTATGCAAATCCACGATCACCGGCGCGATCGCGGAAAAAGGGCTGACCTCGCTGGACGATGTGCGTTCCCATACAAAGGCTTCGGCCTCATGCGGCACCTGCACGGGGCTGGTGGAGCAATTGCTCGCGGCGACGCTGGGCGATGCCTATAACCCGGCGGCAGTCCAGCCGATGTGCCCCTGTACCGATCTTGGCCATGACGATGTGCGCCGTCTGATCGTCGCCAAGGGTCTTAAATCCATGCCCGCGGTCATGCAGGAGCTGGAATGGAAAACCTCGTGCGGTTGCGCCAAGTGCCGTCCGGCGCTCAACTATTATCTCTTGTCCACCTGGCCGGGCGAATATGAGGACGATAACCAGTCCCGCTTCATCAATGAGCGTGTGCACGCCAATATCCAGAAAGACGGCACCTATTCTGTTGTCCCGCGCATGTGGGGCGGGTTGACCAATTCGCGCGAGTTGCGCGCGATTGCCGATGTGGCCGACAAATTTGCCATTCCAACCGTCAAGGTAACAGGCGGCCAGCGCATCGATCTTTTGGGTGTGAAAAAGGAAGACCTTCCCGCCGTCTGGGCCGACCTCAATGCTGCCGGTATGGTCTCGGGCGCCGCCTATGCCAAGGGCCTGCGCACGGTCAAGACGTGCGTGGGGTCCGATTGGTGTCGTTTTGGGACCCAGGATTCGACCGGTCTCGGCGTCAGGATCGAAAAATTCATGTGGGGAAGCTGGACGCCAGCCAAGGTCAAGATGGCGGTTTCGGGCTGCCCCCGCAATTGCGCCGAAGCCACCTGTAAGGATGTCGGCGTCATCTGCGTGGATTCAGGCTACGAAATCCACTTCGCCGGTGCAGCCGGCCTCGACATCAAGGGCACCGAAGTCCTCTGCCACGCCAAGACCGAGGATGAGGCCATGGAGATCATCGTTGCGCTCACCCAGCTTTATCGGGAGCAGGGGCGCTATCTCGAGCGCATCTACAAATGGGCCAAGCGGGTGGGGTCGGACTCCATCAAGGCCAATGTTGTCGATGATCTTGCAAAGCGCCGTCATTATTTCGAGCGCTTCGTCTATTCCCAGAAGTTTGCGCAGGTCGATCCGTGGCAAGAGCGGGTCAACGGCAAGGATGCTCATGAATTTGCGGCGCTTGCCGAGTTTGGTATGCCCCAACAGGCGGCGGAGTGAGGGCCATGACCGACTGGATCGCAATCGGATCGATCAACGATATTCCCCGCCGCGGCGCGCGCTGTGTGAAATCGCCCATAGGCACCATCGCCGTCTTTCGCACGGTCGACGATAAGGTCTATGCGATAGAAGATCGCTGCCCGCATCGCGGCGGTCCCTTGAGCCAGGGCATCGTGCATGGGGCGCAGGTCACATGTCCGCTGCACAATTGGGTATTCTCGCTGGAAACGGGCGAGGCCCAGGGCGCGGATGAAGGCCAGGTGCGCACCTTTGCCCTGAGGCTTGAAGGTGAGGTTATCTATATCGATGCCGACCTCGCCATGGCCATTGCTGCGGAATAGGGAGCGGAGTTTGCCAACCGAGGTCAAAACCACCTGTCCCTATTGCGGCGTCGGTTGCGGTGTGCTTGCAACACCAAAGCCGGATGGTTCGGCTACGATTTCCGGCGACCCTGACCATCCGGCCAATTTCGGGCGGCTGTGCTCGAAAGGCTCGGCACTGGGCGAAACCCTGTCGCTCGAAGAACGCCAGCTTTACCCGATGATTTCGGGCAAGAGGGTGAGTTGGGATGCCGCGCTCGACGAGGTTGCCGGCCGGCTCGGAGTCGTCATTGAGCAAAATGGCCCCGATGCCGTGGCGCTTTATGGTTCAGGACAATTGCTGACCGAAGACTATTACGTTGCCAATAAACTCATGAAGGGGTTCATTGGCACGGCCAATATCGATACCAATTCGCGCCTATGCATGGCGTCCTCGGTCGCAGGGCATAAACGGGGTTTTGGGTCGGACACGGTGCCGGGTGCTTACGAGGATCTCGAGCTTGCCGATATGATCGTGCTGGTTGGCTCGAACCTCGCCTGGTGCCATCCCGTGCTTTATCAGCGCATTCTGGCGGCAAAAGAAAAGCGCCCGGACATGCGCATTGTCGTTATCGATCCGCGCGCGACAAATGCCGCCCAGACTGCCGACCTGCATCTGCCCATTGCCGCTGATGGCGATGTGGCTCTTTTCTCTGGCCTCTATGCGCATCTGGCCAATGCAGGCGCTTTCGACATGCGCTTTGTCGCGGAACATACCAGGGGCATGGAGGTTGCCCGCGACGCAGCAGAGGATTGGACCATTGGCCGGGTTGCAGAGGCTACCGGGCTTGCGCGTTCCGACGTTGCGCTGTTTTTCGATCTCTTCACCCAGACCGAAAAGGTCGTGACCATCTATTCGCAAGGGGTCAACCAGTCGACTTCGGGGGTCGATAAGGTCAACGCCATCCTCAATTGCCATCTGGCGACGGGGCGGATCGGGCGGGAAGGCATGGGGCCGTTTTCGATCACCGGTCAGCCCAATGCCATGGGCGGGCGCGAAGTGGGTGGACTTGCAAATATGCTTGCCGCGCATATGGATTTCGACAAGGCCGATACGGTTTCCAGATTCTGGAACGCGCCCAATATTGCGGTAAAGCCCGGCCTCAAGGCGGTCGAACTGTTCGGTGCCATTGCTGCGCGCCGGATCAAGGCCGTCTGGATCATGGCCACCAATCCGGTCGTCTCGCTGCCCGATGCCGATGCTGCCCGGCGGGCGCTCAAAAACTGCGGGACGGTAATCGTTTCGGATATGTTTGCCACAACCGATACCGCGCGCTGTGCCGATATTTTTCTCCCCGCGGCAGGTTGGGGCGAGAAATCGGGAACTGTGACCAATTCAGAGCGCAGGATTTCCCGGCAGCGCTCGTTTCTCCCCTTGCCGGGTGAGGCGCGGCCCGACTGGTGGATCATCTGTCAGGTGGCAAAGCGGATGGGCTTTTCGGGCTTTGACTACGCTTCGCCTGCCGAAATTTTTGCCGAGCATTGCGAATTGTCCGGGTTTGAAAACAACGGCAGCCGCGATTTCGACATTTCGGCGCTGGTAGATCGCGATTACGAGGCCCTTGAGCCGGTGCAATGGCCGGTTTTGCGCAGTGGCGCGGGCCAAAAGCGGCTTTTCGGCAAGGGCGGATTTTTCTCAGTCGACGGCAAGGCGCGGATTGTTGCGCTGAACCCCCCGCCGCCAAGGACGCTGCCGCCGGGGCAATTGCTGCTCAATACAGGCCGGGTGCGCGATCATTGGCATACAATGACCCGCACGGGCAAAACACCGCGTCTTTCCGCCCATTATGCCGAGCCTTTTGTCGAGATCCATCCTGATGATGCCGAGCGGCTTTCGATCCGGCGCACCCAGCTCGTCCGGCTTGAAAACGCCTTCGGTAGTGCGATCGTGCGGGCGTTGGTTACGGATCGCCAGCAAAAGGGCAGCGCCTTCGTTCCCATGCATTGGACCGGCGAAACAGCGCCCACTGGCCGGGTCAATGCACTGATCCCGCCCTATACCGACCCGATTTCGGGGCAACCGGCGCTCAAGATGGGCTGCGCTACGCTGTCCCCGGTCGATGTGGCGCTATACGGCTTTGCGGTTTCCAGGGTTAAACCGAAATTGCATATGGCTGACTATTGGGCGCTGGCTCCGGCGGAACATGGCTGGCGGATGGAGCTGGGTTTCTGGCAGCGCCCCGAGGACCTGTCGAGGCTTGCGCATACCATATTCGGGGTCAGCGAAGATGCCGCGCTGACGACCAGCATCGATGCCAGGGTTGGCCGGTTCAATATTGCCCTGTTTGATAGCGGTCGGTTGGTTTTTGCGCTTTTTCTCGCACCAGAGCCGGTTCTGGTTTCGCGTCAATGGGCGGTCGAACAATTGGGGGTCGATCATGGAGCGGCGGCGACGCGCGCCAATATGCTCTCCGGGCGGCCCGGCGCGGATATGCCCGACCCTGGACCGCTCGTTTGCTCATGTTTCGGCGTTGGAGCCAACCAGATCGCCGATGCGGTGGTTGGCGGCTGTCACGATGTTGCGGCGGTGGGCGAGGCGCTCAACGCGGGAACCAATTGCGGCTCATGCCGCACCGAAATCAGGAGGCTTATCGATGCACATCGTCTCGCGGCAGCCGAGTGAGGCAGCGCGTCCCCGCATGGGCGCATTGGATGTCTTGCCGGTATTTTTCGATCTTAAAGGCAAAAGGGTTCTGGTTGCAGGCGGGGAGGAGCCAGCGGCCTGGAAGGCCGAGCTTCTGGCTGCCGCCGGGGCGCAGGTTCTTGTTTTTGCGCTGGAAACTTGCGCGGAAATGGCGGCACTTTCGGCGCGCGGGAATGTCGAAATCGTTGCAAAGCACTGGCGCGACGCGGATTGGGAGGGGCTGGCATTGGCGGTGGGCGATTGCGCCGAGGAGGAGGCAGCACAGTTTGTTGCTTTGGCGCGCGCCCACGCCGTGCCGGTCAATGTGATCGACAAGCCCGCATTCTGTCAGTTCCAGTTCGGTTCCATCGTCAACCGCTCGCCGCTTGTTGTCGGCATTTCGACAAATGGCGCTGCGCCCATATTGGGGCAGGCAGTACGCCGCCGGATCGAAACGCTACTGCCCGATACGCTCTCGACCTGGGCAAAGATGGCGCAGAAACTGCGCGCCAAGGTGCTTGATCGGCTGGCGCCCGGCGTTCAGCGCCGCACTTTCTGGGAGCGGTTTTCAGACCTGAGCTTTTCCGGTGCTGCACCGGCGCTCGATGAAGAGCAATTGATTGCCCAATCGCTTGCGACACAAGCGGGCCGTGTAACGCTTGTGGGCGCGGGGCCGGGCGATGCTGAATACCTTACGCTCAAGGCCGTGCGGGCCTTGCAGTCGGCAGATGTGATCCTGTTCGACGATCTGGTTTCCGCCGAAGTGCTCGAATTGGCGCGGCGTGAGGCCAAGCGCATTTTGGTCGGCAAAAGAGGCAAACGGGAAAGCTGCCGTCAGGAAGATATCAACGCCATGATGGTGACGCTCGCCAAGCAGGGCAAGCATGTCGTGCGGCTCAAGTCGGGCGATCCGATGATCTTTGGCCGGGCCGGGGAAGAGATTTCGCGGCTGGAAAGCGAGAATATTCCAGTTTCGGTCGTGCCGGGCATCTCGACCGCCTTTGCGCTTGCGGCCAGCCTTGGCCTTTCGCTCACCCATCGCGATTGCGCGCAATCGGTCCGGTTTGTCACAGGTCACGCTCGCAACGGGGAATTGCCGGGCAACCTCGATTGGCAAGCACTGGCCGACCCGTCAACCACGCATGTCTATTATATGGCGCGACGCACATTGCCCGCCATCGTCAGCAATCTTGAAGGCCAAGGGCTCGGTTTGGACACGCCAGTGGTGCTGGCAACCGATGTCGCGCGCGCCGAGCAGAAAGTCTGGCAAGGTACGCTCGGCGAATTGGTTGCGGCGTCGGAAGCGTTCGATATCAACGCGCCCACGATTGTGGCGATTGGCGAAGCGCTTGCGCAGCGCAAGGCGGCACAGGCCGACCTCGCGCTGGCGGTATAGCTTTACTTCTCCCCGAGATAGGCCACGAGAATATCGCAGGCGGCCTGCAGGTCGGTCTTGTCGACCATCTCGGTCACCGTATGGATATAGCGGGTACCAACGACGATGCCGACGGCACGGGCGCCGGCCGCGGCCTGCTGGGCGGCAGCACCATCCTGCCCGCCGCGCGCCAGAATGGTGCGCTGGCAGGGAATCTTCTTTTTTTCGGCCAAGGCTTCGATTTCCTCGACCAGATCGAGATCGGCGATAAACGAGGAATCCTTGACGTGCAAGCCGAACCCCTTGCCATGCACCGTCACGCTTTCGGCTTCGGGCACGCCCGGTGTATCGCAGGCCAGCGTGGTATCGATGCCCAGTCCGATATCGGGCTTGATGGCATAGGCAGCCGTGCGCGCGCCTCTCAGCCCCACTTCTTCCTGTGCGGTAAAGGCGACGTGGATTTCGCAATCGTGCTTGACGCCCGATTTATCGAGCGCCCGGATCGCCTCAATGCCGAGCCAGCAGGCAATGCGGTTGTCGAGCGCCTTTGAAACGATCTTTTCGCCCATATCGAGCAGAGGCTCGTCCATGACGACAAAATCGCCGACCTTGACCTTTTTGCGGGTTTCCTCGCCCAGCCCGATATCGATGAGGAAATCCTTGGGCTCGGGGATTTTCTTGCGCTCTTCGGCGCTGGAAATGTGGATGGGCTTTCCGCCGGGGTTCATCACCCCCTTGTAGTCGCCATCCTTGGTGCAAACCAGAACGCGGCGGGAGAACAGGTTCCGCGCATCGAACCCGCCCACAGGGTCCACATGGATGAAGCCCTTTTCGGTCACATGGGTAACGAGAAAGGCGATCTCGTCCATATGACACAAGAGCATGATTTTGAGCGGGTTTTTCTTGCCCGAGCGTGAATTGCGCTTTGCCAGGAGCGAGCCCATGGCATCGACGGAAACCTCGTCAAACAGTCCCTCGATCTCCTTGGCGATCAACTCGCGGACGCGGTGCTCGCGGCCGGGGGCGCCTGGGGTTTCACATAAGGCGCGCAGCAAATCGATATTCATGGGACAGTCCTGACCTAATTACTCAATGCGGGGATCGGGTGAAAGATGCTCATGGACAATCAGCCATGAGCCGTCGCGATTCTCAAGTACCGTCGTCCCGCGCCCCGAACCTGAAGCAGGCTTGCCATCGACGGTCGCTTTCCAGTTGAACTGGTAGGTACATGCGGCTGCCCTGTCTCCTTTGGCTTGCCAGTGCAGGTTCGTCAGCCAATAGGTTTCATCAACAAGCGTGAGCCAAGTCTCCTCAAATGCCTGCCTGATGGCGGCAAGGCCGATATGAGAGCCATTGGTGAACCAGAAGACGGCATCTGGCGCGATAACCTTGGCCACGGCGTCGAATGATTGCACCGCAATCTCTTTTTCATAACTGGCCATTGCTTCTTCGGGTGTTGTGAACATCTGGTCCCCCTTTTTACGGCAGGGCAAATTCAAGCAGCAAGTTTCGCTGGAAACTATTGAAATTATCGTCCGAGACAAGGGTGATCCGCACTTCGCCGTTGAAAAGCGTGCGAACGTCCATAGCTTCCATGTTGTCGACGTCGCGCCCTGAAGCTGAAAGAATGACCTCTCCGTCCATCACAGCGCCAGGCCGAACATGATCTGCCGGGACGCGTCTGATCTGGGTGGAAAAGCTCAGCATGAACAGGCCGCGTTCGAGCACCAGCAGGTCGCCATTGAGCAAAAAGGCGCACGCTGTGGGATTAAAGGCGCCCGAGCGCGCCAGATGTAGGTCGCCCCGGTCGCGCACGCCCAGAAGTGTTGCAGCCCAGGTGCCGGGTTGGCGCGAATGGGCTTCGGTGATGATCAGCGTCGACCCGGCGACTGGTGAGGCCGGTGGCGCTATGCAAACCGATTCAATCGACTCGTTTGTGCGCAACTGACTGAGCCATTCTGGAATGGTGACGGGACGCGCCGCTCCGCCGGGGCGCCCATCGGTCAGATCGAAATCGGCAACCCGTGTCAGGTTTTCAAATCCCACACGCACGGCAACGGGTTGTCCATTTCTGAAAATTGCCGTTATGGCCTCGGCATCGGCGCTAAAGCGGTTGGGCAGGATATTGCCGGAAGAGTTGCGGATAGGCTCAAGTTCAACGTCGATCAGGTTGCGCGGTTGGCCATCGGCAAGTTCGAGCCTGCCGGAAATGAACCAGCCTTCATCGCTGACCATGACGAAGCGGTCGGTATCGAGAAAGGTCAGGCCCGATATGCCGCCGAACTGGCGATGATTGGCGCCCATTTGCAGCCCGCCGCGCCAGATCAGCCCGTCGACGCGCTCGCCCGGATTGGCGCCCTTGAAGCGTGTGATGGTCTGACTTGAAACCGATATGGGTTCGGCGGCGTTGCCAAATGCTGGAGCGAGCAATGCAAGACAAACCAAAGCCGCTCGCGCCAGCCCCATGTCAGCGGCGGGCCCGTGCCACTTGCGGGGGCTCTTCGTCAAAAAGCGCCGCGAGATTGTCTGTCATGGCGCCGGCCAGTTCGTCGGCATCAAGGATGGTCACTGCACGCCGATAATAGCGCGTGACGTCATGGCCGATGCCGATGGCAACAAGCTGAACGGGCGAGCGGGTTTCGATATCGTCAATGACCGAGCGCAAATGTGCTTCAAGGTAATTGCCGGAATTGACGCTCTGGGTCGAGTCATCGACCGGCGCGCCATCGGAAATCACCATCAGGATCTGCCGGTTTTCAGGCCGCCCCAAAAGCCGTTTATGCGCCCATTGCAAGGCTTCCCCGTCGATGTTTTCCTTCAAGAGCCCCTCGCGCATCATCAGGCCAAGATTGCGCTTGGCGTGGCGCCAGGGTTCATCGGCACTTTTATAAATGATGTGACGGACGTCGTTGACGCGTCCGGGATTGGGCGGGCGTCCTGCATCGAGCCAGGCTTCGCGGGATTTTCCACCCTTCCAGGCGCGGGTGGTAAAGCCCAGGATTTCGACCTTCACGCCACAGCGTTCAAGCGTGCGCGCTAGAATATCCCCGCAGATCGCGGCAATGGTGATCGGGCGTCCACGCATCGAACCGGAATTGTCGATCAAAAGCGTGACCACCGTATCGCGGAAGTCGGTATCGCGTTCGGCCTTGAACGAAAGCGCTTGCAGGGGATCGGTTACAACGCGCGTGAGCCGTGCCGTATCGAGAACGCCTTCTTCGAGATCGAAGTCCCAGCCGCGATTTTGCTGCGCCATCAGGCGCCGCTGCAGTTTGTTGGCCAGCCGCGCGACCGCTCCGGCCAGATGCTCGAGCTGTTTGTCGAGCAGGGTCCGCAACTGGTCGAGTTCTTCGGTCGGGCAGAGTTCGGGCGCGGTTACGATTTCGTCGAACTTGTTGGTGAACACCTTGTAGGTGGGTTGGTTGGAAAGGCGTTGCTCGCCGTCGCCTTGGGGTGGCGGGGCGGGAGAATCCTCACCCACCTCGGCTGCGGCATCCTCCTCGCTATCGGCCATGTCGGCCTCAAGCCCTTCAACGTCGCCGGTTTCCTCGTGCTCGCCCGGCGCCTCGTCGGTGCCTTCCATTTCGGCGCCCTCGGATTCGCCTTGCTCCTGATCCTCGTCGCCATTCATGGCCTGATTGTTCTGGGCGTCGGAATCCCCGGATTCGTTGTCGTCCTGATCGAATTGATCGGGGTCGATTTCCGAGAGCAGCTCCAGATCGCGCAGAATATGGCGTGTTGCGCGCGAAAACGCGGTCTGGTCATCGAGCAGTTTTGCCAGTTCCTCCAGCGAGGCGCCGGTGCGGCTTTCCACCCGTTCGCGCCAGAGATTGACGATCTCGCGGCCTGATGGCGGTATTTCTATGCCAGCGGTTTTTTCGCGCAGCATCAGCCCCAGCGCTTCGGCCAGAGGCGCGTCGGCAAGTTCGGTGACATTGGCGTAATTGGCCCGGAAAAGCCGGTCTTCGAGCATTTGGGCGATGTTGTTACCCATCCCGCCCATACGCGTGCAGCCCAGGGCCTCGACGCGTGCCTGTTCGAGCGCATCGAAAACCGCACGCGCATCGGGATCCTTGGGCGCCAGTTTGCGATGAGTATCGGCGTCATGGCTTGCCATGCGCATGGCCATGGCATCGCCCTGGCCGCGCGCAATGGCGATGTCCCGGCTGGTGGGCAGCCGCGGCAGGGCGGCCAGCCTTGCCTTGTCCGATGTCAGGATCGGTCGGTCAGCGGTAAAGGAGACTTCGAGTTCTGATTGGCCGGCAATGGTGCGCACCGTCGCGCCCACCGCAGCTTTGAAAAGCAGTGTGGGATCAGGCTTGTTGGCTTTCGGGCGCGGTGGTTGGGCCATTGTCTTTTCGTCTTTTGCAAAGCCGGAGAGAGGAACGTCTCATCCGGCTCTTTGTGGCTTAGGCCGAAATCGCCAGATTGGCGGCGGATTCGGGCAAGTCCTCGCCAAAGACGCGCTGATAGAATTCGGCCACTACGGGGCGTTCGAGTTCGTCGCATTTGTTGAGGAAGGTCAGCCGGAATGCAAAGCCGATATCGCCGAAAATCTCGGCATTTTCCGCCCAGGTGATCACGGCGCGCGGGCTCATAACGGTCGAAAGATCACCGTTGATGAAGGCCGAGCGGGTGAGATCGGCAACGCGAACCATGTTGGAAACCTTCTTTTCCCCTTCCGGGTTCTGATAGGTTTTTGCCTTGGCCAGAACGATGCCGGTTTCCTTGTCATGGGGCAGGTAATTGAGCGTTACGACAATCGACCAGCGGTCCATCTGACCCTGGTTGATCTGCTGGGTGCCATGATAAAGCCCCGAGGTATCGCCGAGCCCGATCGTGTTGGTCGTTGCAAAAAGGCGGAAAGCGGGGTGCGGGCGGATCACGCGGTTCTGGTCGAGCAGCGTCAGGCGACCCGAAACTTCGAGAACGCGCTGGATTACAAACATTACGTCGGGACGGCCGGCGTCATATTCGTCAAATACCAGCGCCACGTTGTTCTGCACGGCCCAAGGCAGGATGCCGTCACGGAATTCGGTGATCTGCTTGCCATCCTTCAAAACGATCGCGTCCTTGCCCACAAGGTCGATACGCGAGACGTGACTGTCGAGATTGACCCGGACCAGCGGCCAGTTCAGCCGCGCGGCAACCTGTTCGATATGGGTCGATTTTCCCGTTCCGTGAAAGCCCTGCACCATGACGCGGCGGTTGAACGCGAAACCGGCAAGAATGGCCAGCGTGGTGTTGCGGTCGAACAGATAGTCAGGGTCGAGTTCGGGAACATGGGGATCGGACTTTGCATAGCCCTTGACCACCATATCGCTATCGATGCCGAACAGATCGCGGACCTTGTATTCGGTATCGGGCAGATTGGAGAAATCAGTCATCTAAAGTGCCTTTTGGTTTAAGGCGCGTCTTACGAAATCGCGTCGGCAGGAAATGAAGTCCTAATATCAGCAAAGGCTGACATAGACCGATCAGCCACCCGCCTGCAAGGGGTGTGTCAGACAAGGCCCTTGGCTTTGAGGTGGTTATAGGCCGAAATGATCGCCCGCAACCGGTCTTCCGAACCCTTGTCGCCGCCATTGGCATCGGGGTGATGGAGCTTGACCAGAGCCTTGTAGGCAGACTTGATCTCATCGCGGGATTTTCGGCCTTCAAGCCCCAGGGTTTCGAGCGCGGCGCGATCCTGTCCCGTCAGCTTTATCTGGCGTTCGGCCTTGGAAGCGCCCGGTGCGGCGCGTTCGCGGCTGCGCAGGCGCGCAAACAGGTGATTGGGGTCGTGAAAGCGCTTTTCGGTATAATCGCGCGGCTTGTGCTGGCGCGGGGGTGGCGTGGATTTGCCTTCCCGATTGACGCCATAGGCCCAGGTTTCCCGGCTGCCCGGCGCATTCATTTTCAGGGCGTGATCGGCAATGTCGTCATCGCTCATGCCGGAAAAATAGTTATAAGCCTTGTTGTAATGGCGCACATGCTCAAGGCAGAAATTGTGGAATTGTCCTTCCGAGCGCGCGCCCTTGGGGGCCTTATAAAGACCGGGATTGTCGCACCCTTCCCAGTCGCAGCCCGGATGGCTCACCGCCGGCTCGTCGGCCGCGCGGCGGGGCTTGACGCGGATGGAATCAAATATTTTCGACGTGGTCTTCATACGTAATTTAACTCGATCAACAATGTGTCTGTTCGTCTTCCGAACGGTTCAGCCCGGTTCGCAGACGGTCGCGGCGAAAATGGGGCCTTGTGCAATTAGGGGCCGCTAATCATATACGAGTTCACCGCGATTTACCTCGGCCATTATGGTCAAAACCAAAAAAAGAGGTCGTTGACACGATGAGCGTTGCCCAAACCATACATGCCATTCTGCGCGAGCGATTTGCTCCGACCGAACTCGAAGTGATCGACGAATCGGAGCGTCATCATGGCCATGCGGGATGGCGTGAAGGGGGCAATACGCATTTCCGCGTCAAGATTGCCAGTCTGCAATTGGACGCACTCAGCCGCGTGGAACAACACCGGGCGATCAATGCGGCGCTCAAGACCCAGTTCGACGAGGGTTTGCACGCTCTGGCCATCGAGGTAAAAAAGGCCGGTTAGACGGGGCTTCTCACCCCAATTTCGTCTTCTGCTCGATGGGGGTAATCCGCAATTGGGTGATCCGGTTATGGGTTTTACGCAAAACCTTTATCCGCAGGCCGTGAAACGTGAACTGCTGGCCCGGTTCGGGGATCAGCTTGGCTTCGTGGATCACGAGCCCGGCAATGGTTGTCGCTTCCTCGTCCGGCAGGTTCCAGTCGAGCGTACGGTTGATGTCGCGGATTGGTAGTGCGCCATCAACAATATAGGAACCATCGGCCTGCTTGGTAAGCCCTTCGATCACCGCATCGTGCTCGTCGGCAATTTCGCCCACGATCTCTTCGAGAATGTCCTCAAGCGTAATCAGACCCTGCACTTCGCCATATTCATCGATCACCAGCGCAAAATGCAGTTTGCGCTTCAAAAAGGCATTGAGTTGGGCTTGAACCGATGTCGTATCGGGCACAAACCAGGGCTTGAGTGCGATCTTTGAGAGATTGACCTTTTCGGGATCGCCACCGACCTTGTGAAGCGCGCGGAGCAAGTCCTTGGCGTGAACGACGCCCACGATATTGTCCTGCTTGCCGCGGTAGAGTGGGACGCGCGTAAAGGGGCTTTCAAGAATTGCCGAGATCAGTTCGCTTGTCGGCAGGTCCGCATCGAGCGAGAGCATGCGCGTGCGGTGGACCATGACATCGGAAACTTCAAGCTCGCGCAGGTCCAGTATCCCACCCAGCATGTCTCGGTCGTCCTTGACCACCTCCCCTTCTGAATGAAGGAAATCCACTGTTCCGCGCAATTCCTCATGGCCGGACACCGCGCTGGCCTTGTCGGCATCGAGCCCGAAGGCCTTCAGGATCGAATTGACCAGAAGCTGGACGGCGCCGGTTATGGGCGCAAACAGGAAAACGATCACCCGGATCACCGGGGCAACCACCATGGAAAAACTGTCCGGCCGCATAAGTGCCAGGGTCTTGGGCAGCACTTCGGAGAAGACCACCACTGCCGCTGTCATGGCAATGGTGGCATAGGCAATCCCGGCTTCGCCGAAAATCTGGATCAACACCGAAGCGGCAAGGGTCGAAGCGAGAATATTGACGACATTATTGCCCAAAAGGATGGCGCCGATCAGCCGTTCGCGCTCGGCGGTCAGGCGTTCGACAAGCCCCGCACGCTTGTTTCCCGATTTTGCCAATTGATGCATCCGTGCGCGGGATGCCGCAGTCAGCGCGGTTTCAGAGCCGGAAAAGAAAAAGCTTATGCCCAGCAAAAGCACGATGGCTCCTACGGACAACCAAAGCACCATTTCCATTATCGCATGTCCTCAAGGAAGGCCCGGATGGCATCGGGGGCGACGTCATTTTCAATGAAGGCCTGCCCGATTCCGCGCGTCAAAATGAAGGTCAGCTTGCCGCGGCTGACTTTCTTGTCCTGTGCAATCATATCCAAAAGCGCTTCGGTCGGCGCGAGATCTCCGGGAATATCTGCCAATGTAGTGGGCAGTCCGGCATTTTTCAAATGGGCTTCGACGCGCCCTACCTCCTGGGAGGGGCAAATGCCGATTCTGGCCGAGAACTTATAGGCCAGCACCATGCCGATCGAAACCCCTTCGCCATGCAGCAGGCGCTCGGAATAGCCAGTGGCCTTTTCCAGTGCATGGCCGAATGTATGGCCCAGATTGAGCAGGGCGCGATTGCCTCTTTCCTTTTCGTCACCGGCAACCACCCGTGCTTTTGCAGCACAGGCCTTTGCGATTGCCTGGGCGCGTGAGGCCCCGCCTGCGGCAATATCGCGATAATTGGCTTCAAGCCAGAAGAACAGCTCGGCGTCGTCGATCAATCCGTATTTTGCCAGTTCTGCATAGCCGGCATTGAACTGGCGGGCGGGCAGGGTGTCGAGCGCGGAGAGATCAGCCAGAACCAGTCTGGGCTGGTGGAAGGCGCCGACAAGGTTCTTGCCATGGACCGAATTGATGCCGGTCTTGCCGCCAACCGAGGAATCCACCTGCGCGAGAAGCGAGGTCGGTATCTGGACGAAATCCATGCCGCGCCGCGTGATGGATGCGGCAAAGCCCGCAAGGTCGCCGATCACCCCGCCGCCAAGAGCGAGAACGATATCGTTGCGCTCGAGCCGGGCCGCGATGATCCCATCGACAACCGTGTTGAGTGTCGCCCAGTTCTTGCTGGCTTCACCCGCGGCAACGACGATTACGTGGTAGGCAAGCCCTTGCGCACTGAGCGAGGCCTCGAGCCTGGGCAACTGGCTTTCGCTCACATTGGTGTCGGTCACGATGGCAAAACGCGCGCCGGGAAACATTTTCTTGAGCCGGGTTCCCGCCGAGCCGATTGCATCGGGGCCGATAACAATATCGTAGGTGCGCTCGCCCAATGGCACATGGACGATATGGGCGGGCGCGTCGGGATTATCGGTCATGTTCACCCTTCAGGTGGTCGGAGAGTTTGGCCATGAGGTCATCGACCACCATGTCATGGGGCACATCGCGGGAGACGACGGTAATATCGGCCAGCCCATAGGTGGGGTAACGTTTGGCGATCAGGTCTCTCAGCGTGCCCTTGGGGTCGGCTGTCTGCAGCAGCGGGCGGCTGGCCCGCTTGGACACGCGCGCAAAGAGCAGGTCGAAATCGGCCTTGATCCAGATGGAAACGGCAAGCTCGCGCGCCAGCACCCGCGTCTGCCCATTCATGAAGGCACCACCACCGGTCGCGATCACGCCGCGATGCTCGCGCAACAGCCGCGCGATCACGCGCGCTTCACCTGCGCGGAACTCGGTTTCGCCATGCACGGCAAAAATATCGGGGATCGACATGCCCGCAGCCAGCTCGATTTCGGCGTCAGAATCCACGAAATCCACACCGAGCCGGGCGGCAAGGCGGCGGCCTACGGTTGTCTTGCCCGCTCCCATCATGCCGATCAGCAAAAGTGGACGACCGTTCAACCGGGCAACGATTTCTTGATAGGTTAGCGGTTCAATAGCGTCGATCGCATTCTGTCCCATTGATTGCGCGCCCTTTTGTTCCGCCTCTTGGGAAAGCGTTCAACCGTTCCGGGGCCATAATGTCAAGCATTGGCATTGGGGCCATGTCTTGGCAAGCGGCGTAAATCTTGCCGTGGCCGGGCAAATCTGGAACAGTTGATGCAAGGCGCGGGCACAACGGAGTCTATGGCCTCATGCCAACCCTATTCCGCCTTCTGGTGGCCATCGCTTTTCTTGTCGGACTTGCCTATGCGGGCATGTTTGCGCTTTCGGTGCTTGTCGAGCCGCAGGAACGGGAAGTAACCGTGCGCATTCCGGCTCGGGACCTGTTTTCGGATGGGCCGGTATGAGCGCGCATCTTGTCGATGCCTTTCTGGAAATGATGAGCGCCGAGCGCGGGGCGGCGGCCAATACGATTGCGGCCTACACACGCGATCTTGAGGATTACTGCGCTGCCCTTTCCAGTAAGGGCAAGACCGTGCTGACGGTAGGGCGCGACGAGGTTGCCAGCTATATTGCCAGCATCGAAGCGCAGGGCCTTGCCGCCAGTTCCGCGGCAAGACGGCTGAGTGCCATTCGCCAGCTGCACCGGTTCCTGATGAGCGAGGGTTTGCGCAAGGACGATCCAGCCCGGATCGCACCGGCGCCCAAGACGCGCCGCGCCTTGCCCAAGGTTTTAAGCGTTGATGAAGTGGATACGCTTTTGGCGCGTGCGCAATCGGAGGCAGAAGATCAAAGCGCCAGCGCCTCGGTCAGTGAGGCTGCACAGCGGCTCTATGTGCTGCTTGAGCTTTTATATGCTACGGGCTTGCGGGTAAGCGAACTCGTTGCGCTTGAGCGTAAAAGCCTGATGCGGGACGCATCCTATCTTTCGGTTACTGGCAAGGGCGGCAAGGAGCGGATCGTACCGCTCAACGACAGGGCGCGCGATGCGCTTGTCGCCTGGAAGGGCAGAATTGAGAAAACCGGGCCGGGCAAATTCATGTTTCCGGCCAAGGGCGCGGAAGGGCATCTGGCTCGGCAGGTTTTCGCACGGGACCTAAAGGCCCTTGCCGGGCGGGCGGGCATTGCGTCGGCCAAAATATCCCCACACGTTCTCCGGCACGCTTTTGCCAGCCATCTTTTGCAATATGGCGCCGATCTGCGCGTTGTGCAGATGCTTTTGGGTCATGCCGATATTGCCACCACCCAGATTTATACACATGTGCTCGACGAACATTTGCGTGAACTTTTGGAGGTTCATCACCCACTCTCATCGGGCGGTTCTTGACATTGGGCGCCGATATGGCCACTTTCCGGCCACTTTGGCGCCTTAGCGCAGTTTTACTTTTTCGCCACCAGTAACGGGCCCTCAATGCAGTCCTATCTCGATTTTGAAAAGCCGGTAGCCGAGCTTGAAGGCAAGATTGCCGAACTTAAGTCGCTGGCCCAGACCGACGAGGCTGTTTCTATTGGCGACGAGGTGATCCGCCTTCAGCAGCGCGCCGAGGATGCGTTGCGCGACATCTATAAAAAGCTCACCCCGTGGCAGAAAACGCAGATTGCGCGGCATCCTCAGCGTCCCCATTTCAGCGATTATGTCAAAGCGCTTGTCACCGAATGGCAGCCGCTTGCCGGTGATCGCAAATTCGCCGAGGATCCGGCTATTCAAGCCGGGCTGGGCCGGATCGACGGCCAGCCGGTCGCGATCCTGGGGCAGGAGCGCGGCAGCGATACCGAAAGCCGTCTCAAGCACAATTTCGGCATGGCCCGGCCCGAGGGGTATCGCAAGGCCGTGCGGTTGATGGATATTGCCGACCGGTTCGGCTTGCCTGTGATCTCCTTTGTCGACACCGCTGGTGCCTATCCGGGCATTGGCGCCGAGGAGCGCGGTCAGGCCGAGGCCATCGCCCGCTCGACCGAAAAATGCCTCGAGATCGGCGTGCCCAACCTCTCCATCGTTATCGGGGAAGGCGGATCGGGCGGCGCGATTGCCATTGCCACGGCCAACCGGGTTCTGATGCTAGAACATGCGGTCTATTCGGTAATTTCGCCCGAAGGGGCGGCGTCGATCCTCTGGCGCGATGCGGGAAAGGCCCAGGATGCGGCCAATTCCATGAAGATCACCGCACAGGATCTTTTGAACTTCGGCGTCATCGATGGCATCATTGAAGAGCCCGTCGGGGGCGCGCACCGCCACCCCGGCGAGGTGATGACTGCGACCAAAAAACAGATCCTTTCCTTCCTCTCCGATTTCGGCGATGGCCGTGGTCCGCTTGAAATTCGCGAGCATCGCCGTGAAAAATTCCTTGCAATCGGGACCGCGCTCACCTGAAAGTGAGTGGGATTTTTCGTAAATTGCGTGGTTTTTTCCTGCAGGATGCGAAAACCTTACGAGACCTTAACCATGGCGGGCATAAGACCATGGGCAGGTTTTATGTAAACGGTACGGGCTTGGATGATCCGCTCTGCAGTAACTATTGCGCTCACATTCGTTGTGGCAGCCGTTCTGGCTGCATGTTCGCCACTTGAGGGAGATGGCCGGCATCTGGTGCCTCTAAGTTCGGCGATCAAAGCGCGAATTGCGGCAATCGGGTCGACGCCAAAGGCCGCCATGATGGTGCGCATCTATAAGGAAGAGGATACGCTCGAGGTCTGGAAGCAGACTGCAAACGGCTCTTACAAGCTCTTGAAGTCTTATGAAATCTGCACCTGGTCAGGCGAACTCGGTCCCAAATTTGCCGAAGGGGATCGTCAGGCCCCCGAAGGATTTTATACGATCACGCCCGGCTTGATGAACCCCCGTTCCAATTATCATCTGGCCTTCAATCTGGGCTTTCCCAACAAGTTCGATCGCGCGCATGGGCGCACCGGTAGCCATCTGATGGTGCATGGGGCCTGCTCGTCAGCAGGGTGCTATGCCATGGAAGACGACCAGATCTCCGAGATTTATGCCTTGGCGCGCGAGGCTTTTGCGGGCGGCAATCGCAGCTTTGAGGTGCAGATTTTCCCCTTCCGCATGACGCCGCAGAACCTTGCCCGTCACCAGTCCAGCCCGCATATCGAATTCTGGAAGAATCTCAAGGAAGGCTACGACTATTTCGAGGTCGCCAATCATCCTCCGACCTGGGATGTGTGTGAGGGGCGCTACGTCTTCCGTCAGCCAACGGCGGCAAATGCCACCTCATCGATGGCAGGCACAACCTGTCAGGCCGTACAGGCAGATTCCTCCATTGTTTCCGCCTTTATGGCCAAGCAGGCATCAGATGCCGAAGCCTTGAGGCTTGAGATCAGCCGTCGTTCCGATACCGAGGCTGCATCGATTGCTGCAGAACAACGCCGGGTTGCCGCCCAGGAAGCCGCAGCGGCACGCGGTGAGGCGATTTCGGGCTTTTTCACCAATATCTTCAATCCGGGCGCCACGGCACAGGCGCCTGCCGCAACGCCAGACGAAGGCTAGCGAGGACTGCCCGGTCTGCTCTAGAGCCGTTCAGGTTTTGATGGAATCAAAACCCGGCTCTAAGTCATTGTTTTGTCGCGTGTCCGAACCGCAGAATCGTTTCCAGCCCTGGATTAAGTCCGAGGGCATGCTTTTGCTGGACACGCTCTAAAGCGGCCAGAAAATCATGATGGCCGGTACACCAATCGCCACAATGATGAGTTCGAGCGGCAGGCCGATGCGCCAATAGTCGGAAAAGCGATAGCCGCCCGGTCCCATGATCAGGGCATTGTTATTGTGCCCGATCGGGGTGAGAAATGCACAACTCGCCCCGATTGCAACCGCCATCAGAAAGGCATCCGGGTTGACCTCCAGCAATTGCGCCAGCCCATAGGCCACCGGTGCCGCAATCACCGCCGTTGCAGCATTGTTGAGCGCGTCCGAAAGCGTCATGGTCACGACAAGAACGGCCATGAGGGCCATCCACGGGGGCAGATGCTGGGCCACCTGTGCCAGTCCGCCAGCCAGAATAGCGGTGCCGCCGGACGTTTCGAGCGCCATGCCAACCGGCAAAAGCGAACCGAGCAGCACCACAACCGGCCATTCGATGGAAGTATAGATATCCCGGACCGGAAGGATGCCGAACAGGACGTAGAGCACCGCGACCGCACCCAGGGCCACCGTGAGGGGCGTGATGCCGAATGCGCCAGCGGCAACCGCTGCGCCGAACAGGCCGATGGCAGCCCAGGCCTTTTCGTGGCGCACCACGGGAATGGAACCGGCCATGGGAAGGCAACCCATGCTGGTGATGGCGTTTTCGATCGTATCCTCGTTGCCGAGCAACAAGAGCACATCGCCCGTCTGCAAGGGCGTCCGCCGTACGCGCTCCTTGATTGCCTTGCCCGAACGGGAAATGCCGAGCAGCGAGACGCCAAAGCCGCGCATCATCTGAATTTCGTTGGCGGTGCGCCCGACAATTCTGCTGTCGGAGGCCACGATCGCCTCGACAATTGCCAGTTCGGGCGTGAGTTCGGCCTGCTCTCCAGATTTCCCCTGCAGGCTCAATCCCAAGGCTCCGGCCAGCGCGTTGAGCGCGTCGGGGCTGCCATGGATAACGATAAGGTCGCCTTTTTTCACTTTTTCGCGCCGAGCGCGTCCGGCAAGGCGTTTATTGCGCCGTACCAGCCCGACAATCGTGCAGTCATGCTCGTCGGCTTCGGGGTCGAGGTCGCGCAGCACCTGGCCGATTGCGCGCGATTTTTCGTTGACCACGAGTTCGGCAGTGTACAGCGCGCTGCTCTCATCGTCGGGTTTGGCTTGATTTTCCTTGTGCTGGGGGATCAGCCGCCAGCCGCCAAAGGCAATGAAGGCCAACCCTGCCAGCGCACATGCGGCCCCCACAGGGGTAAAGTCGAACATGGCGAAGCCTTCGCCCGTTACCTGCTGGCGATAAGCGGCGATGATGATGTTTGGCGGTGTGCCGATCATGGTCAGCATGCCACCGAGAATGGTCGCAAAGGCAAGCGGCATGAGTGTCACCGATGGCGGACGCGCAGCTTTCTGAGCCGCCTGCATATCGATGGGCATTAGGAGCGCAAGCGCTGCGACATTGTTGATAAAACCTGACAAAGCCGCGCCGACACCGCCCAGAATGGCGATATGCGCCGTAAGACTGCGCGTTCGATCAACCGCGATCCTTGCCACGATGTCGATGGCGCCCGAGCGCAATAAGCCTGCAGTTACGACAAGCACCAGCGCTATGATGATGGTGGCGTCATGGCCAAAGCCCGAAAAAGCGGTGTCGGCCGGCACGATCCCAATCGTCACCCCGATGATAAGCGCCGCAAACGCTATGAGATCATAGCGGAAACGCCCCCACAGCAGCGCCACCAGGACACCGCCAATCAGCACAAAAAGTGCGATCTGTTCAAAACTCAAGCCCTGCCCCTATTGCCGGCACCACTGTAATCATATGTCAAACAATGCATTTTTGAGCATTGCAACGCCAGAGCAAACGCGCAGGGCACGTTGCCGGTTCCCAAAGGGGCAAGGGGGAAGGGTTAGGGGCTTTCGGGGCTATTGCTTGAGGTCGGGTGCTGCGTCCGATCCGTTCCTGTCCACGAACAGATCCTGCCATAACCCCTTTGGATGGAGGTCTTCAAAATCGTTCTTGAGGTCGGATGATCGTTCGGTCTGCGCGCCCTTTTGGAGGGCGGACCGGTCGTGCTCGTCGGTTATCGGTGCGTCGTTTGCGGCAGCGGTCGCGCTTTGTTTGTCGGTGTCCCCGGCCGGGCCGGAGGATTTTGTCTCCGGCCCGGCTCTGGGAATGTCGGCCATCAGGGCCGCCGCAAGCGATGGACTTTTTTCCAGCGACGCAATGGCACTCGCGCGCGTCGCGTCTTCGGATTCGGCTGTTTTAACTTTGGATTCGGTGTCGTCGGGCGCGGAAAGTCTTGCCTTGATCCTGGCCGCAACGCGTTTGTAGTTTTCCTGGGCCGCAAGGATGGAGCGATCCTGATTGCGGTGTTCGCTATCTGTATTGCCCTTGCCAGACTCACTTGCGGCAGTCACCGCGTCGGGTTCGTCCGCCGATTGCTGGGCGGCGATGGCGAGCAGTTCCATGCGGTCGCTGACTTTCGAGGCCATCCAGTCCGCGGCACTGATCGTTATCTGACCAATCGTCATAGATTTGTCTCCGCCGCCTGAGCGTCCCCCCGGCATGCACTTGTGAATTAACGTTCAAGGCAGAGACTATTTCAGTATCGCTTTTATGTTTTGCTGATGAAATTGCTGATTTTTTATTAAAAGGTCAGCTTTTACTGTGGTGATGCAATTGAACCTAGCGGATCAATTTCACCCAAATGTTAACGCCGGGCGGCTGGCTGCAAAAGAAAACTCCGCTGCCGGGGGCAACGGAGTTCTTTGATATATCGGTATTGGCAATGGCCGCTAATAAGCGCCGTGGCAATGCTTGAACTTCTTGCCTGAACCGCAGGGGCACAGCTCGTTGCGACGTGTGCGGGCCATCTGTTCCGGGGTTAGCTGGCCCCTTGGCGCATTGGCCTGGGCTGCGGCCTGGCTCACCTCGTTTTCCCCGGTCTGGGGATTGATGTGGGAGGCCTTGAGCTGGCTCAGGTCGGGCGCTTGCGGCTGGGGCGGCGCTTGGCGCACCTGCAATTCCACGTGGCTCATCTGGGTCGTTACCAGCTCGCGCAGATTGTTGAGCAATTGCGAGAACAGCTCGAACGCTTCCTGCTTGTATTCGTTCAGGGGGTCGCGCTGGGCAAGGCCGCGCCAGCCGACAACCTTGGAGAGATGGTCGAGCGTAATCAGGTGGTCGCGCCACAGTCCATCAATCGATTGCAAAATGATCGATTTTTCGATCTGGCGCATCGTGTCAGGGCCGATACGGGCGGATTTGGCGGCGGCAAATTCATCGGCCGCCTTGATCAGCCGTTCGCGCAGCACTTCGAGGTCCATGCCTTCCTCGTCGATCCACTCGGGGAGCGGGGGTGCGATGTTGAGGTAGGTCTTGCAGGCAGCCTGAAGCTGCTCGATGTTCCACTGCTCAGGGAACGAGCGGTCAGGACAGGATTTCGCGATAATCGAATCCACGACATCGTGGCGCATATCGGCGATGGTATCGGTAACGTGCTCATCGTCCATCAGTTCAAGCCGCTGCTCGAAGATCACCTTGCGCTGATCGTTCATCACATCGTCATATTTGAGGATGTTTTTGCGGATATCGAAATTGTGCGCTTCTACACGGGTCTGGGCGCGTTCGATGGCTTTGGTCACAAGACCGTCGGAAATCGATTCGCCGTCCTTGAGCCCCAGCGAGGTCAGGATTTTTTCCATGCGCTCGGGGAAGAAGCGCCGCATGAGATCGTCCTGCAGCGACACGAAGAATTTGGAATGGCCGGGATCGCCCTGACGTCCCGAGCGGCCACGCAATTGGTTGTCGATACGTCGGCTTTCGTGGCGCTCGGTGCCGATCACCATGAGCCCGCCTGCTTCGAGGGCCTCGGCCTTGCGCTTGGCGACATCGGCCTTGATCTCGGCGGTCCTTTTTTCGAGCGCCTCGCCTTCAAGTCCTTCTGTCTCGGCGGCAATGCGCATTTCCAGATTGCCGCCAAGCTGAATGTCGGTGCCGCGGCCTGCCATGTTGGTGGCGATCGTCACAGCGCCGGGAACCCCGGCCTGGGAGATGATATAGGCTTCCTGCTCATGATAGCGGGCATTGAGAATTTGAACGTCCTTGACGCCCTTCTTCTTCAGGTGCTCGGCAAGCATTTCGGAGCGCTCGATCGAGGTTGTCCCGACGAGCACCGGTTGACGGCGCTCGCGGCATTCGACAACCAGATCGGTGATGGCGTTGAATTTTTCTTCCACCGTGCGATAGATCGCGTCGTCCTCGTCGATACGGGCGATGGGCACGTTTGTGGGCACGGTCACAACGGCAAGCCCGTAAATATCGGCAAATTCGGCAGCCTCGGTATCGGCGGTGCCGGTCATGCCGGACAGCTTTTTGTAAAGCCGGAAATAGTTCTGGAAGGTGATGGAGGCCAGCGTCTGGTTCTCGGGCTGGATCTTGACCTTTTCTTTCGCTTCAAGAGCCTGGTGCAAGCCTTCGGAAAAGCGCCGGCCCGGCATCATGCGGCCGGTGAACTCGTCGATGATCACCACTTCGTCGTTGCGGACGATATAGTCCTTGTCGCGCGAGAAGATCTTGTGAGCGCGCAGTGCCGAATTGAGGTGGTGAACGATCGACACGTTATCAATGTCATAGAGCGAACCGGACTTGATAACCCCATCGCGCTCGAGGATTTCCTCGAGCTTTTCGATGCCTTCGTCGGTAAAGCTGGCCGAACGGTGTTTTTCGTCGATCGTATAGTCTTCCTCGACGAGCAGCGGGATATACTTGTCGATCGTGGTGTAAAGCTCGGAGCGGTCCTGTGACGGGCCGGAAATGATGAGGGGCGTGCGCGCCTCGTCGATAAGGATCGAGTCCACTTCGTCGACAATCGCGAAATTATGGCCGCGCTGGACCATCTGTTCGCGGCTGTATTTCATATTATCGCGCAGATAGTCGAAGCCGAATTCGTTATTGGTGCCGTAGGTAATGTCGGCGGCATAGGCGGCCTTGCGCTCGGCATCGGAAAGCCCATGCTTGATGATGCCCACTTCCAGTCCGAGGAAGCGATAGATATTGCCCATCCATTCGGCGTCACGGGAAGCGAGATAGTCATTGACGGTGACGATATGCACGCCCTTGCCAGCCAGGGCATTGTGATAGGCGGCCAGGGTTGCCACCAATGTCTTGCCTTCGCCGGTGCGCATCTCGGTGATCGAATGCTCGTTGAGCACCATGCCGCCGATAAGCTGGACGTCAAAGTGTCGCATGCCCAGCGTTCGCTTTGCCGCCTCGCGGACAGTAGCAAAGGCGGGCACAATCAGATTGTCGAGCTTTTCGCCTTTGGCGAGCTGGTCGCGGAATTCGTCTGTCTTTGCGCGCAGCTGGTCGTCAGAGAGCTTTTCAAACTCGGGTTCGAGTGCGTTGATTGCATCGACCTTCGGTTGGTAGCGCCTGACACGCCGGTCATTTGCGGATCCGAAAAGCTTTCGGGCAAGCGCTGCAAGAGCCATAAACAAGTCCTTAGAACAGTTAAAACGCGCGCCTTTTGTCCGCGGCGGACCAACTGGCCGTAAAAGGCATGCCGGTGCGCGGAAAACAATAGGCACGTAAAAACGTTCCGGACATGTAAGAGTGCCCGGTAGGGTTGTCAACGCTGGCAAAATCGGCCAAACCAGCCCCAAAGATGGGCCAATGGGTCAATTATGTCTAACAGGTCGGGTGCGGGGGCCCGGCGAAACCGGGAGTATGGATTATCATGACAACCACATTCGCCACGCTTGCAGCGCTTCTGCGCCGGATGGCCCTGCCTTGCGCTCTTGTATTGGGGCTGGCGGCAGCACCGGCTTTTGCGCAGACCCAAGGCACTCAGCCAGACGATGTCGTGGCGCGGGTGGGCGATGAGGTGATCACGGAGGCCGATCTGTTGTTTGCCGCTGAAGATCTCGTGCAGGATCTTCAGCAGATCCCGCCGGCCGAGCGTCGTGCTTTTCTTTTAACGGTGATGATCGACATGAAGATCATGGCCAATGCCGCGCGCGATGCCGGGCTGGACCAGACCGATATTTTCGCCCAGCGCCTTGCCTATCTTGAAGATCGCGCCCTGCGCCGCGCCTTTTTCTCGGACGCAATCGAAGCGCAAATCACCGATGAACGCATTGCCGCAGCCTATGAAGCCTTGAGCTCGGAATTCGAGGGCGAAACAGAATATCGCGCGCGTCATATCCTTGTGCCGACGCTGGAAGAAGCGCAGTCGATTCGCGAAGAAATCGAAGGCGGGCGCACTTTCGCCGATGCGGCGGGCGAATACGGCACCGATGGCACGCGCCAGACAGGCGGCGATCTTGGCTATTTCGTTGCCGGGCAGATGGTCGGTCCTTTCGAGCAGGCTGTTTTTGCGATGGAGGTAGGCGAGTTGTCCGAGCCGGTGGAAACCCAGTTCGGCTGGCATCTGATCCTGCTCGAAGATCAGCGCGAGGCCAGCCCGCCCCCGCTCGATCAGGCGCGAGGCCAGATCGCCCAGCAGCTGCTTTATGAAACCTTCAATGAAATCGTCGGTGCGCTCAAGGAGCAGGCCGAGATCGACATTCCCGATCCCGAACTTGCGGCAGCGGTCCGGGAGCAGGACGGGATATAGTCCCGCCACTCGGCATTAGCTTTAACAAAAACCCCGGTTGTCGCTAAAGCCGGGGTTTTTTTATTTTGGTGGCCGGCCGATCACGGTTCCTCTGGCCAAGTGCGCCAGCGCCCTTGCAAGCGGGAAAGGATTGAGGCAAACCGGGTGCCAATCTGATCCTGCCTTGTAAGGTGCTTTCATCATGGTTCATCCGGTCTCGCCCCTGGCCCCCAAGTCCTATCCGGACCTGCCCGAAATCGGCGGGGTGCGCTTTGCAACCGCCGAGGCGGGCATCCGCTACAAGGGGCGCACCGATGTATTGCTTGCCGTCTTTGATCCTGAAACCGTCGTTGCCGGGGTTCTGACGCGTTCCAAATGCCCGTCCGCTGCCATTGAATGGTGCCGGGACAAGCTCGCTGGCGGCAAAGCGCGGGCCCTGGTGGTCAATTCGGGTAATGCCAATGCCTTTACCGGCATCAAGGGCCGGGAGTCCGTGGCGCTTACGGCGCAGATCGCAGCAAAGGCGGTGGGCTGTCGCGAAGATGAAGTCTTTCTCGCTTCCACCGGCGTAATCGGCGAACCGCTCGATGCCCGCAAGTTTGAGGGCGTGCTCGACCGGCTCGCAGGCGCTTTGGTCGCATCGCCATGGATGGAACCCGCCAAGGCGATTATGACAACCGACACCTTCCCCAAACTTGCAACGGCAAGTGTCGAGATCGATGGGGTGGAGATCCAGATTTCGGGCATTGCCAAAGGTTCGGGCATGATTGCGCCGGATATGGCGACGATGCTGAGCTTTGTTTTTACCGACATGCCCATTGCCGCACCGGTACTTCAGACACTGCTGGCAAAGCACAATCAGACCAGCTTTAACGCGATCACGGTCGATAGCGATACCTCGACCTCCGACACGCTTTTAGCCTTTGCAACCGGCAAGGCGCAAGGGATCGACGCGATCGTTTCGCTCGACGACCCACGCGCGGAAACCTTTGGCGCGGCGCTGGGCGATGTATTGTTTGATCTTGCCATGCAGGTGGTGCGCGACGGCGAGGGGGCAACCAAATTTGTTTCGGTTACGGTCACTGGCGCGACCTCGGATAAAAGCGCGGACACGATTGCGCGCGCCATCGCCGATTCCCCGCTGGTCAAAACTGCCATTGCGGGGGAAGACGCCAATTGGGGCCGCATCGTCATGGCTGTGGGCAAGGCGGGCGAACCTGCCGACCGGGACAAGCTGCGCATTGCCTTTGGCGACATCGTGGTTGCGCGCGCAGGCGAGCGCTCACCCGATTATTCAGAAGAGGCTGCCAGCGCCTACATGAAGGGTGAGGAACTGGAGATCAGTGTCGATCTGGGTTTGGGTGACGGCACGGCCACGATCTATACTTGCGATCTTACCCATGGGTATATCGATATCAATGGCAGCTACAGGTCTTAGCGCCGTGCCCTCGGTTCGCGATCTTGAAGTTGCGATGCTGGCGGCCTGGCCTGCGCTGGAGATTGTTGCGGAAGGCGCCTGGCAGGCGCGCTTTGCCAATGGGCTGTCACAACGCGCCAACTCGATCAATTGCCTTGATCCGGACGATGAAACCAAGCCGGGCCAAAGGCTCGAATCGCTGGCCGGTCACTATCGGGCGCGCGGTCTCTGGCCGGTTTTTCGCGTAACCCCGCTGACCGGGCGCGAAACCTTTGCAAAGCTTGAGGAAAAAGGCTGGCAGGCTGCATCGCCTTCGCTGGTCCTTGAGGCGCCACTGACCGGGACGGTTGGCTATGATGCCGATGTGGCTGTCCTTGACCCTAAAGATCCCGATTTCCTTGCTGCCCAGATCGGACTTCAGGACTATACGTCCGAGCAGGCCGAAACCTTCCGGCAGATGGTCGCGAAAATCCGCGTGCCGGCCAAAGGGCTGGTGATTGCCGACAGCGAGGGTCATCCCAAAGCCTCGCTTTTATGCGCGCAAGCATATGGGACCGGCGTTTTCCTCAATGTCATTTCCGACCCTAGGCATCGGCGCAACGGGCTGGGACGCAGGCTCATGGCAAGTGGGCTGAGCTGGCTGGCCGATTCGGGTGCGCGCCATACCTGCCTGCAGGTGGAAGCGGGCAACAGCGCGGCGGTGGCGCTTTATCTGTCGATGGGCTTTACCTATCGCTATCCCTATCATTATCGCTATGCCCCGGAGGGCCAATGAAAATCACTCTTGTGGTGGCCTGTGCGCTTGTCGATGCCGACCGGCGGGTGCTTATCGCCCAGCGCCCCCAAGGCAAGCAACTGGCCGGGCTCTGGGAATTTCCCGGCGGCAAGGTCGATCCGGGCGAAACGCCTGAAGCGGCGCTGATCCGCGAATTGCGCGAGGAGCTTGGGGTCGAAACCCAAGAGGCCTGTCTTGCGCCCCTCACCTTTGCCAGCCACTCTTATGAGAATTTTCATCTGCTGATGCCGCTATATGTGTGCCGCAAATGGCAGGGCGATCCGCAAAGCCACGAGCATAGCGCGCTGAAATGGGTGAGCCCGCGCAACCTGCGCGATTATCCGATGCCGCCAGCCGACGAACCGCTCATCGCACCTTTGTGCGATCTGCTTTAGCCCTTATCCCCCAAAACATCGCGCAGGCTTTTTTGCGCCGATCCGGGCCGCAGGGGTTTTTGCTGACTTTCATGGGGCGCCCAGCCGGAAAGCCAAAGAATTTCCAGCGTTGCGCGCACCCTGCCGTCAGCATCCGCATAGCGTTCAGCATAAATTTGGGCCGCCCTTGCCAGACGCGCCGGCGTTGTCAGCCCCCGCCCGCGTTCAGCCAGCGGATTGGTCGCGCCAATCCCGCGCAATTCGTCAAACAGGGCGAACGGAGTTGCATAGCGCACGACATGGGTTTCAAGGTCTGTAACCGGCAGCGCAAAACCGGCACGTTGCAACAATCCACCTGCGTCGCGTACATCGATCATCGGGGCTACGCGGGGGGAAACCCCGCCCGCCATTTCCACATCGGCTGCAAGCCACGCGTCACGCAATTCGGTGAGGCTGCGCCCACCGATCAGCGCGGCGATAAACAGCCCGTCCGGCGCCAGATGCGCGCGCGCCGTGTCGAGAAAGCCTGGCACATTATTGACCACCTGCATGTCGAGCAGGGAAACGATCAGGTCGTAGTCTTTCTGCCCCGGATCGAAATGTTCCGGGTCGATGGTTCTGAAACCGGCATCGGGCACAAGGCTTGAAACACGCTCGAAATCGATAGGGCCATTGCCCGACCGACTTTGAGCGGGCAGGGCGCGTGCGTCCGGGCCGATGATGAGCGCTTTTTGAAAATCGCGCGTCACCGGGGCCAGCCGGTCATGAAGATCGGCAGCCACAAGCTCATGGATAAAATTGGCATGTCCGGCCAGCCGTTCGATGCGGCGGGCAACAAGGGCGCGGTCAAAAATCCTGGGTGTTTGGGACATGGTTTTCGATCTTGGGCTGGTCTTGGTGCTGGCAAGCAGCTAATTGTTGGCCTTATGGAGAGCGAAAGAGGGCTTGTCAAAGCCCAACAGGGTCGTGGGCGTTTGGGGAGCTTGCACGCAATTGGCAGGTTCGCGCTCGATCAACTTTTCCCGCCGGTCTGCATTGCCTGCGCGCAAGCTGTCAGTACCCCGGATGGGCTTTGCACGCTCTGTTGGACCCAGTTGCGGCCCATTACCGATCCCATGTGCCCGGTTCTGGGGCTGCCTTTTGCAACTGATATGGGCGCAGGCGCCGCATCGCCCCAAGCCATTGCCAATCCGCCTGTCTTTGATCGGGCGCGTTCGGCCGTTGCCTATACCGACCTTGCGCGAAAACTTGTGAGCCGGATGAAATATTCGGACCGGCCCGAAATCGCGTTGTTTTGCGCCCGGATGATCCTCAACGCGGCGCCCGATATTCTCGCTCCAGACGGAGTTCTGGTGCCAGTGCCGCTGCATCCGTTCCGGCGCATGGCCCGGCGCTACAACCAATCGGCGGAACTGGCGCGTATTCTGGCAAGGCTTGCAAAACTGCCTCTCGATACCAATCTAGTTGCGCGGCATCGGCGCACCAGCCAGCAGGTCGGGCTCAATGCCCGCCAGCGCGCGGCCAATGTCACAGGTGCGTTCTGGGCCGATGCGGCGCGGCTGGCGCGTTACGGCAACAAGCGCATCATCGTGGTCGATGATGTCGTGACCACCGGCGCCACCGCGACGGCAATTGCCAAAACGCTCAAGCGGGCCGGAGCAGGGCATGTTGACGTGCTCAGCTTCGCCCGCGTTGTGTTTGACGAAGATATGACAGTATAATTGCCCTAACCAGACACCGCTTCGGGAGAGCAACGGAAAGAGAATGAACAAGGTTGAGATCTATACCACGCCCACTTGCCCCTATTGCCATGCGGCCAAAGCGCTGCTCGACGGTAAGGGCATAGGATATGAAGAAATCTCCGTCGTTGATGCCGAACTGCGTGCGGCCATGACCCAGCGCGCCAATGGGCGGCGCACGGTGCCGCAGGTTTTCGTCGGCCCGACCCATGTTGGTGGGTTTGACGATCTGGCTGCACTTGAGCGCGAAGGCAAGCTCGAACCCCTTTTGCAAGGCGCGGCCTGAATGGGTGAGCCGGTTCCGATTGCCGTTTTGCAGATGTGTTCGGGCGTCGATCCCAATGCCAATCTTGCCTTTATCGAAGAGCAGGTGAAAGCGGCAGCAAAAAAGGGGGCGCGTTACGTCCTTACGCCTGAAATGAGTGTCCTGTTCGCGGAAAACCGCGATATGCTCACCGCGCGTTCCGAGCCTTTTGAGAATAATGGCGCTGTCAGGCGGCTTTCGGATCTGGCAAAGGATGCCGGGCTTTATCTTCATCTCGGCTCGATGGCGATTGCCTTGCCTGATGGACGCTTTGCCAACCGGTCCATGCTGTTTTCGCCCGATGGGGCGCTTGCGGCCACTTACGACAAGATTCATCTTTTCGATGCCAATCTGCCCGGCCAGCAGGCCTATCGGGAAAGCGCGACATATGCGGGTGGGGAGCAGGCCGTTATGGCCACGACCTCGTTATTCGGCTTAGGCTTTTCAATCTGCTATGATATGCGCTTTGGTGCCCTTTACCGGGCTTTGGCGGAAGCAGGGGCGCAGGTGATTGCTGTGCCTGCGGCTTTTACCGTACCGACTGGACAGGCCCATTGGGAAGTGCTGTTGCGCGCAAGGGCGATTGAAACCGGGTGTTTCATCGTGGCGGCAGCGCAAGGCGGGCTGCATGAAAATGGCCGGTCCACCTATGGTCATTCGCTTGTTGTTGCCCCATGGGGCGAAATTATTGCTCAGGCCGATGGCGATGCGCCGGGCCTGATTTTTGCGCAGATCGATCTTGACGCGATTGACGCGGCGCGCCAAAGGGTGCCCGCGCTGGCCAATGCCCGCAGTTTTGCGCAGCCGGGCAGGGGTTGAACGAAACAAAGGAACATCGGACGTGATTCAATATACCCTGACATGTGAGGCCAGCCATCGCTTTGACGCGTGGTTTCGCAATGCGCAGGCCTATGACGATCAGGCGGCCAGGGGCATTCTGACCTGTCCGATCTGCAATTCGTCAAAAATCGAAAAGGCGCTGATGGCACCCGCCATTTCAACGAAACGGGAAGGTGCGCCGGAAAAGCAGGTCGCGTTGTCCGCTGGCCATCCCGAGCGGGCACAACTGCTTGCCGCCATGCGCACGCTCAAGCAAAAATTGACGGCCGATGCCGATTATGTGGGCGATAAATTTGCCGAGGAAGCACGCAAGATCCACTTCAACGAAACCGAGGAGCGCGGCATCTACGGTGAAGCAACCCGCGACGAGGTTGCCTCGCTGATCGATGATGGCATCGACTTCATGCCGTTGCCCGACCTTCCTGACGAGCACAATTAGGCGAACCGATCGCCGACCGCGTTGTAGAGCCAGACGCCTGCGGCCGTTGCCGCTGTAATCCAGATAATGATGATGAGGAGCGCTGCCCACCGGCTTTGCGGTCGCTCGATTTTCTCGGCCGCCCGCAGGCGCATCTCTGCAATTACGGCATCGGGTATGAGGCGAATGGCGAGCATGATGCCCAGAGGGACTAGCACGAGGTCGTCGAGATAGCCCAGGACCGGAACGAAGTCGGGAATGAGGTCGATCGGGGATAGTGCGTAGGCGGCCACCAGTGTGGCCAGCGCCTTGGCGATGATTGGCGTTCTTGGATCGCGCGCTGCAAGCCATAACGCCACGACATCGCGCTTGATCGCCTGCGCCCAGGATCGTGCCTTGGCGAAAAGGCCGTTCACCATGTTGCCTCCGGCTTGCGTCCCTATTGTGGCTTTGCCAGCAGCAACATGTAATTGACTGCCATGTCCGGGCTTTTGCCCCATTCGTTCTTGAGCGGGTTGAAGGTCACGCCGGTCTTGTCGATCACGTTCATGCCGCTTCGCTTGGTGACAGAGGTGATTTCTTCGGGCGTCACCAGCTTTTCGTATTGATGGGTGCCCTTGGGCAGCCAGCGCAGAATCCGTTCGGCCCCCACGATGGCGAGAGCATAGGCGCGGGCCGTGCGGTTTATGGTGGCGACAAACATAAGCCCGCCGGGCCTGACCAGCTTGCAGCAGCTTTCAAGATAAAGCGGAACGTCGGCAACGTGCTCGACCACTTCCATGTTGAGCACCACATCGAACTGTTCGCCAGCTTCGGCCAGAGCCTCCGATGTCGTGGCGCGATAGTCGATCTCAAGACCCGATTGTTCGGCGTGCAGCGCGGCGATCTTGACGTTCTTTTCACCTGCATCGGCGCCGACCACTGTTGCGCCAAGCCGCGCCATGGGCTCGCATAAAAGCCCGCCGCCGCACCCGATGTCGAGCAGGCGCAAACCCTCAAAGGGGCGCATCTTATTGCCGTCCAGGCTGAAATGGGCCAGCACATGTTCGCGGATATAGGCAAGGCGTACCGGATTGAACTTGTGCAGCGGTTTGAACTTGCCCTTGGGGTCCCACCATTCGGCCGCCATCTTGTGGAATTTTTCGATTTCGTCGGGGCTGATTGTGGTGTCGGCCATGGGTGCCTCTTATGTCTTGACTGGTCCAGAGGTGGCCTTGGCACGGCATCAAGTCAAGCTGTCTTGGAGCCGCAGGTCTCATCTGGGTTATTGCTAAGATCACAGCTTTGTGGCACTCACCAGCGCAACTTAAGGGGCTACAGGCTCCGGCTTTTGCCGGAGATTGGAATTTCGGGAATTCTGAATGGCGCGCATAGTGATGAAGTTTGGCGGCACCTCGGTCGCCAATATCGAGCGGATCCGGCATGCGGCACGCCATGTCAAACGCGAAGTCGATGCCGGCCATGAAGTGGCTGTCGTGGTCTCGGCCATGTCGGGCAAGACCAATGAACTCGTGGGCTGGTGTACCGAAGCTGCACCAATGCACGATGCGCGCGAATATGATGCGGTGGTGGCCTCCGGTGAGCAGGTAACTGCCGGGCTTATGTCAATCGTTCTGCAGGAAATGGGCATCCAGTCGCGGTCCTATACCGGCTGGCAGGTGCCGATCCATACCGACGATTCCCACGGCTCGGCGCGGATCACCGGTATTGACCCGGAAAATCTCGATGAGCGGCTTTCCGATGGCTGGGTTCCGGTGGTGACGGGCTTTCAGGGGATTTCCGACAAGGGTCGCGTGACAACGCTTGGTCGCGGGGGGTCCGATACGAGCGCGGTGGCTGTTGCCGCAGCGGTCAGGGCGGACCGGTGTGATATATATACCGATGTCGATGGCGTTTATACCACTGACCCACGGATTGCGCCCAAGGCGAAACGGCTTGAACGCGTGTCGTTTGAAGAAATGCTGGAAATGGCTTCGCTTGGCGCCAAGGTCTTGCAGACCCGCTCGGTGGAACTGGCCATGGCACAAGGCGTGCGGCTGGTGGTGCGCTCGAGTTTTGACGATCCCGATGCCCCGTCCGCCGAGGGTTCGGAATGGGGTGCGACCGGCACATTGGTTTGCGGAGAGGATGAAATCGTGGAAAAGCAGATTGTTTCTGGGGTAACGCTGGCCAAGGCCGAAGCCAAGATCACCCTGAGAAGGGTCAAGGACCGGCCTGGTGTTGCCGCGGCTGTCTTCGGGCCGCTTGCCGATGCGCGGATCGTAGTCGACATGATCGTCCAGAACGTATCGGAAGATGGCGGGGAAACCGACATCACCTTCACCATCCCCGACAGCGAATTCGACAAGGCCCTCAATGTGCTCAAGGCGGCGCCGGGGCTCGAATATGACTCGATTTCCGGCTCGAAGGGCGGCGCCAAGATTTCGGTCGTGGGCGTGGGTATGCGCAGCCACGCCGGCGTTGCCTCGTCCATGTTCAAGGCGCTGGCGGACAAGGGAATCAACATCCAGTTGATCACAACCTCGGAAATCAAGACCTCGGTTCTGATCGAAGAAGAATATGCCGAACTTGCAGTTCGGGCGCTCCATACCTATTACGGTCTGGACAAGGCCGACGGGTGAATCTTATGACCCTGGCCGGGTGACAAGCGAAATTCAAGCGGGGCAGCGAGCAGCGCTGTCAGGGTAATGGCATGGCACAAGCAATTGGCGGACCGCGCATCCTGTTGCGCCAGTTGCGCGAAACAATGGCTGAGTCGCTGGCAAGCCAGGCCCGGCTCGACAAGATCGTCGACCTGATTGCCGAAAACATGCGGGCCGATGTGTGCTCGTTCTATGTTTTGCGTGACGACAGCGCGCTGGAACTTTTCGCAACCCACGGGCTCAAGCGCGAGGCCGTGCATCTTACTACATTGCGGCTGGGCGAGGGCCTTGTCGGGCTTATCGCGGCCGAAGCCGAACCCTTGCGGCTCACAAATGCGCCCGAACATCCTTCGTTCGCTTATCGTCCGGAAACCGGCGAAGATCCCTATTCCTCCTTTCTGGGCGTGCCGGTCTTGCGGGCAGGGCAGACGCTTGGCGTTCTCGTCGTTCAGAACCAGGAGCGGCGCATTTATGGCGAGGACGAGACCGAAGCGCTTCTGACAACGGCAACGCTGCTTGCCGAAATGATCTCGACCGCAGATTTCGATGCACTGATCAAGCCGGGTTCCGACATCGATCTGCGCCGCCCCCGGCTGTTTAATGGCGTGGGCTTTTCCGAAGGCATCGCGCTGGGCCAGGTGGTCCTGCACGATCCGCGCGTTGTGGTTTCCAATTTCGTTGCCGACGATACCGATGTGGAAAAAGAGCGGCTCGATACCGCGCTTCGGACCATGCGCGTTTCGATCGACGATATGCTCAATTCTGGCGACATGCAGATCCCGTCCGATCATCGGGAGATCCTCGAAAGCTACCGCATGTTCGCCCATGACAGGGGCTGGGTGCGTCGGCTTGAGGAAGCGATCGAGTCCGGACTGACGGCAGAAGCAGCCGTCGAGCGCGTCCAGAACGATACCCGTGCGCGCATGTTGCGCCAGACCGATCCCTATATTCGCGACCGGCTGCACGATCTTGACGATCTGGCCAATCGGCTGTTGCGCATCCTGACCGGCAATGGCTCGGCGCTGGGCAAGGAATTGCCCGAAAATGCCGTTCTTGTGGCGCGCAATATGGGGCCGGCCGACCTGCTTGAATATGACCGCACCAGATTGCGCGCGGTTGTGCTCGAGGAAGGTGCCGCAACGGCCCATGTTGCCATTGTCGCGCGCTCTGTCGGACTTGTTGCGGTCGGCCAGGCCGAAAATATTGTTTCGATGAGCGAGGACGGTGACAATATCATCGTCGACGGGTTCGCGGGCACCGTTCATTTGCGGCCACCTGCCGATATCGAAGCCACCTATATCGATAAAGTCCGCCTGTCGGCCAAGCGCCTGGCCCATTATGCAGCGCTCAAGGACAAGCCCGCGATCACCCGCGATGGCACCCCGATAACGCTTTTGCACAATTCCGGCTTGCTTGCCGATATGAGCGCGCTTGAGGAAACCGGCGCGGACGGCGTGGGGTTGTTCCGCACCGAGCTGCAATTCATGATCGCGTCGAAAATGCCGCGCATCAAGGACCAGGTTGCGCTTTATTCGGAAGCCATGCGGCTGGCCGGGGGTAAACCCATCGTCTTCCGTTTGCTCGATATCGGCGGTGACAAGGTGATTCCTTATATGCGGTCCATGTCGGAAGAGAATCCGGCCATGGGCTGGCGCTCGATCAGGCTGGCGCTCGATCGGCCGGGGCTCTTGCGCACGCAGGTCCGTGCCCTGTTGCAGGCCGCCAATGGCGCTCCGCTCAAGCTTCTGGTTCCGATGGTTACCGAAACTGTGGAATTTCTCGCGGTGAAGAAAATCATCGCGCGGGAAGTCGCACGCTTGCCCCGGTTGGGCATGGCTGTGCCCGAAGAACTTGAAATCGGTGCGATGATCGAGGTGCCTTCGATCATTTTTGAGTTGGACAGCCTGCTGCCCAATGCCGATTTCGTTTCAATCGGCTCGAACGACCTCATCCAGTTCCTGACCGCTGCGGACCGGGCTAATCCGCGCGTGGCGCGCAAATATGATGCGATTGCCCGACCGCGTCTCAAGGCGCTTAAAGCCATTGTCGATGCAGCGCACGCGCACAATAAGCCTGTCACCATGTGCGGGGAATTGGCCGGACGCCCGATTGAAGCGCTGGCCCTTCTGGCTCTGGGCATGACCCGGCTGTCCATGGGCGCGTCCTCGATCGGCCCGATCAAGGAGATGATCCTGGGGCTTGAGTTGGAACCGGTTCGCGCTGCGATGGACGACTATCTTTCCAACGGGCACGATGCGAGTCTCTCGGCGCGCGAACTGCTTGCAAAACTGGCGCAAAGCCAGCATCTCCCCCTTTAGCTTTCATTTTTAAGGTTCTGGTATTTGCGATGGCTGGACTGCCAAACGACAAACTCGATGCTCTTGAGCGGCGCTTTGATTCCATCGAGCACGCCATGAGCGCCAGTCCCGACCCCGACAATTATGTGCGGCTTTCAAAGGAATATTCCGAGCTTTCGCCCATGGTCGCAAAAGTGCGCGAGTACAAGGTCGCGCTTTCCGACCTGGCTGGTGCCGAAGAACTCTATAATTCCGGCGACAAGGAAATGGCCGAGCTTGCCTATGCGGAAATGAGCGAGCTTCGTGAAAAGATCGAAACACTCGTTCAGGACATCCGCATCATGCTGTTACCCAAGGATGCAGCGGACGAGAAAAGCGCCATTCTGGAAGTGCGCGCGGGCACGGGCGGGGATGAAGCCGCGCTTTTTGCGGGCGATCTGTTCCGCATGTATCAGCGCTACGCTGAAAATCAGGGCTGGCGCGTCACGCTGATGGAGGCGTCCGAAGGCGATGCTGGCGGCTATAAGGAAATCATTGCCAATATTTCGGGCGCCGGTGTTTTCGCCAAACTCAAATATGAGTCTGGCGTTCACCGGGTGCAACGTGTGCCCGATACCGAAGCCTCTGGCCGCATTCACACCTCGGCAGCCACCGTGGCGGTTTTGCCTGAAGTCGAGGACATCGACATCGAAATCCGCCCTGAAGATATTCGCATCGATACGATGCGTGCCTCGGGGGCGGGCGGCCAGCACGTCAACACAACCGATTCTGCGGTGCGCATCACCCATATCCCAACCGGCATCGTCGTCACTTCGGCTGAAAAGAGCCAGCATCAGAACCGTGCCAACGCCATGAAGGTTCTGCGGGCGCGGCTTTTTGACGAGCAGCAGCAAAAGGCTTCGAGCGAACGCGCGGAAAGCCGGAAAAGCCAGGTCGGTTCGGGCGACCGTTCCGAACGCATCCGCACCTACAATTTCCCGCAAGGGCGCGTCACCGATCATCGGATCAATCTGACGCTCTATAAACTTCCTCAGATCATAACCGGCGATGCGCTTGATGAAATCGTCGAGGCTCTGATTACCGAAAACCAGGCCGCACAACTTGCCGAGATGGACCAGGGGAGTTGAGGCAAGGCGGTGAGGGTGCAATGACCGATGTCCTGGGCCAGACATGGCGCGTTCTCCGCGACCGTTTCGCGACCGCAGGGATCGAGACAGCGGCGCTCGACGCCCGGTTGCTCGTCCGGCACGTGCTCGATCTTGATGAGACCGGGCTGATCGCCAGAGAGTCCGAACCATTCCCCGAGCAAAAGCGCGATGACCTGGAGGCGTTGGCTGCCCGGCGTCTTGCTGGCGAGCCGATGGCGCGCATTTTCGGCAGGCAGGAATTTTATGGGTTCACGTTCGGGCTCAATCCGGCAACGCTCATTCCGCGCCCGGAAACCGAAATGCTTGTCGATTTCGGTCTTGATGTCCTCAAGACCGAAAGTGCGGCACAGATACTCGATCTGGGCACAGGCACAGGCTGCATCGTGCTTTCGCTGCTTGCCAATCTGCCCGGCGCACGCGGCGTTGGCATCGATATTGCCCCAGCCGCGCTGGACATGGCGAATCACAACGCAAAAGCGCTCGGGCTATCAGAGCGCTTTACAACGCTTGGGGGGGATTGGTTTTCCCCACTTGAAGCAGATGCCCGCTTCGATCTGATCGTTTCCAATCCGCCCTATATCGCCAGCGCGGTGATTGAAACGCTGGCGCCGGGCGTGCGCGTTTTCGATCCCGGCGCAGCGCTGGATGGCGGCATCGATGGGCTGGCCCCCTACAGGATCATTGCAGCGCAGGGTGCTGGTTTTCTCAAGCCGGGCGGGCGTCTGGCGCTTGAAATCGGGTTCGATCAGGCCCAAATGGTTAAAGGCATATTGCAGGATGCGGGCTGGCAAACCATATCGGTTTACAAGGATATTGCCGGTCACGACCGAATGGTTGTCGCCCGCGTTTCCAAGGCGTGACAAAGTGTCGCCGCGCATATTTTTCTTGGAATATCGAGCAATAGCGTTTAGGTTGCAGGTGCTGACGCGGTGCATGGCACCACGGTGGATACCACCCTCACATTGGCGGCTTGGATGTAAAGTCGACAGGCGGCGCGGTTCTGGACTATCGGAACCCAACGCAAGCGCGGGGGCGGATTGCCCAGACAGCTTTTGGGGAAACCTTAAGAAAAGCGATCGGCACGAAACATGTTTTAGGACATGTTTTGCTTGATATGCCTTGCGCTGGCCGCAAGTTACACCGTCAGTCCTTCGGACATCGTTTTCGTCCGTCGATCTGGCCAATATCCGCATACCATCACGGAACGTGTTGAAGCGAGCAGATGAGACCAAACCAGCAGAATATGAACAAGCAGCGTTCGCGCAGCCGCAACAATAACAATCAGCGGCGCGGTGGCGGTGGAAATCCGTTGTCCCGTAATTACGAGAGCAATGGGCCGGATGTGAAAATCCGTGGCAATGCCTCCCATATTGCGGAAAAATATACGCAGCTTGCCCGAGATGCCGCCGCTTCCGGCGACAATGTGATGGCGGAAAACTACCTTCAGCATGCCGAACATTACAACCGCATCATTCTGGCAGCGCAGGCCCAGTTCCAGCCGCGCCAGGACCAGCAGGCAGACGCCGGCACCGAGGATGAAGCGAGCGAAGAAGAAACCGTAAAAACCGAAGCGGCTGAATCGGAAAACAAGGCCGATACCGGAAGCGATGAGGGCAAGCCCCGGCGCGCCCAGCGCCAGCGCCGTCCGCGTCGCGAAACCATCGAAGAAGCGGCCAAGTCGGAAGTCAATGACGCTGAAACCGCGGCCGAATCGGTGCCTGCCACAGCAGCGGAAGCCAATGGCAGCGTGGAGGCTGAGGAAAAGCCCAAGCGCGCGCGCCGGACCACGCGCCGCACGACCAAGAAGGCCGATGCCGATCTTGCCGAAGCGTCGCAGCCCGATCTTGGCGAATTGCCGGCCTTTCTGACCGCAGGCCGCGAGGCCGCCGCCGAATAACCCCTTTGGGACGGGCGCTATGGAGCGCTTCTTTGTCGCTTTTGAAAAATAAGGGCCGGCGTTCACGCTCCGGCCCTTTTTCTTGTCGCCAATGCACCTATATCATGGCTTGACCCAGATCATTGCCGAAAGCCGGGATGGTCACCACAATGATTGAAATTCCAACGCTTCGGGCGTTGCGGACGCGCCGTAAACCGGGCGGAAGCGACGTGCCAGAAAAAGGAGAGTTGAAGCGATGAATATTGAAAAATATACCGAGCGCACGCGCGGATTTATCCAGAGTGCGCAACAGCTTGCCTTATCGCGCGGCCATCAGCAGTTTCTGCCGCTGCATATCCTGAAAGTCCTTGTCGACGACAGCGAAGGCATGGCCGCCGGGTTGATCGAGCGCGCTGGTGGCAATGTGCAGGCGGTACGCGCCGGGGTTGAAGAGGGGCTGAAAAAGGTCCCCGCGGTTTCCGGTGACGGTGGCCAAGTCTATCTCAGCCGCGATCTCGCGCGGGTTTTTGAAACCGCCGAGCAGGCCGCCAAAAAGGCCAACGACAGTTTTGTCGCCGTTGAGCGTTTGCTGCTGGCTCTGGTTATCGAAAAAAACACAGATGCAGGCAAGGTGTTGGCTTCGGCCGGTGTTACCGCCAGCGGCCTGAACGCTGCTATCGAAGCGATCCGCAAGGGCCGCACCGCCGATTCGGCATCGGCTGAAAACGCTTATGATGCCTTGAAGAAGTATGCGCGCGATCTCACAGAAGATGCGCGTGAGGGCAAGCTCGATCCGGTGATCGGGCGCGACGAGGAAATCCGCCGCACCATCCAGGTGCTATCGCGCCGCACCAAGAACAACCCCGTACTGATCGGCGAGCCGGGCGTGGGCAAGACCGCCATTGCAGAAGGCCTTGCTCTGCGCATCGTCAATGGCGACGTGCCCGAGAGTCTTAAGAACAAGTCCTTGCTGGCGCTCGATATGGGCGCGCTGATCGCAGGCGCGAAATATCGCGGCGAGTTCGAGGAAAGGCTCAAATCGGTTCTCAACGAAGTGACGTCTGCTGACGGCCAGATCATCCTGTTCATCGACGAGATGCACACGCTGGTCGGCGCGGGCAAGGCCGATGGCGCCATGGATGCATCCAACCTTTTAAAGCCCGCCCTTGCGCGGGGTGAATTGCACTGCGTGGGTGCGACAACGCTCGATGAATATAAAAAGCATGTCGAAAAGGATGCTGCGCTGGCCCGCCGCTTCCAGCCGGTATTCGTTTCCGAACCCACGGTCGAGGATACGATTTCGATCCTGCGCGGATTGAAGGAAAAATACGAACTCCATCACGGGGTGCGCATTTCCGATTCGGCCCTGGTCTCGGCAGCAACGCTCTCGAACCGCTATATCACCGACCGCTTTTTGCCCGACAAGGCCATCGATTTGATGGACGAGGCTTCAGCGCGGCTGCGCATGGCGGTCGATTCCAAGCCCGAGGCACTCGATGAACTCGATCGCCGCATCATCCAATTGAAGATCGAGCGCGAAGCGCTCAAAAAGGAAGATGACGATGCGTCCAAGACCCGGCTTAACCGGCTTGAAACCGAACTTGCCGGGTTGGAAGAAGAATCGGATGCCATGACCCAGCGCTGGCTTGCCGAAAAAGAGCGGCTTGCCGGTGGCACCAAGCTTAAGGAACAGCTTGATCAGGCCCGCACCGAGCTTGAGCTGGCCCAGCGCAAGGGCGATCTCGCACGGGCGGGCGAACTGGCCTATGGTGTTATCCCCGATCTCGAAAAACGTCTAACAGATGCCGAGGGCCATGTGGCCCAGCCCGGCTCGGATATGGTCGAGGAAGTGGTTACGCCAAATCATATCGCGCAGGTTGTTTCCCGCTGGACCGGGGTTCCGGTCGACAAGATGTTAGAGGGCGAGCGCGACAAGCTGTTGCGTATGGAAGATGAGCTTGCAAGGCGCGTCATCGGCCAGGCCGAGGCGGTTGAAGCAGTTTCCCGCGCTGTGCGCCGTTCGCGCGCCGGGCTGCAAGATCCCAACCGGCCGATGGGCTCGTTCATGTTCCTTGGCCCCACGGGCGTGGGCAAGACCGAATTGACCAAGGCGCTGGCGCAGTTCCTTTTCGATGATGAGACGGCCATGGTCCGGCTCGATATGTCCGAATTCATGGAAAAGCATGCGGTGGCCCGGTTGATCGGCGCGCCTCCGGGCTATGTCGGCTATGACGAGGGGGGCGTGCTCACCGAGGCGGTCCGCCGCCGACCCTATCAGGTGATCCTTTTCGATGAGATCGAAAAGGCGCACCCGGATGTCTTTAACGTGCTCTTGCAGGTGCTCGACGATGGGCGGCTCACGGATGGGCAGGGCCACACGGTCGATTTTCGCAATACGCTGGTCATCATGACCTCCAATCTTGGCGCCGAGTATCTGGCGGCCCAGCCCGATGGCGAGCCTGCGGAAATGGTGCGTGGCAAGGTGCTTGATGCGGTCAAGGCGGCGTTCCGGCCCGAATTTTTGAACCGCGTAGATGAAATCCTGCTGTTTCACCGGCTTGAGCGCGGCCAGATGGGTGCCATTGTCGATATCCAGCTCGCGCGGTTGCAAAAGCTGCTCGACACGCGCGAAATTGCGCTCGAAGTCACTCCGGCGGCGCGCGATTGGCTGGCCAATGAGGGCTATGATTCCGCCTATGGCGCCCGGCCCTTGAAGCGCGTTATCCAGCGCAACGTGCAGGACGAACTGGCCGAAAAAATGCTGGCCGGTGACGTCTCGGATGGCGGCACGGTCGAGGTCGATGCAAAGGATGGCAGGCTGGTGATTTTGCCGGTTGTCCAAGGCGAGATCGTTGACGACGCTGCCGAATAAGGCGGTCTCGGCATTGCAGAATGAAAGGGCCCCGGAGACGGGGCCTTTTTGTTGAGATCCGTTAGATGTGTCCGGCAAGCATGTCTTTGAACCTGAGCCGTGGATGGCTTGTGCAAGTGAGGCAGGCAAGACTGAGGCATTGTGATTGCCGGTGGCTCTGGCCGCGCTTATGGGTGCTCTCCAAAATATCGCGTTCTGATATTTTCGATCTCTCCCCTTTCGTGAGCGCCGATCAGTTCGACTGTGAGCGTGCGTGTGAGCGCGCTGTTATTAGGGAGCGCAAAGCCGTATTTGTCGGGCTCGAACAATGCGCCAACCACTGAAACGGGCTGGTCGGCATTGGTGCGGACGTAATATTCGAGGACCGGTGCATCTCCTACTATGGCATCGATCCTGCCATCGATCAAAGCCTCAACGCCGTCTTCGATATGGTCAAAGCTTATATGTCGCAGGCCTGCATTGCGGGCATAGTCCTGGGAAACACTTCCCTCCAATACACCAACCGTCCGGCCCGGCAAGTCGGCTGCACTATTGATGCTGCTTGTGATTGCCAACGTGGTCATCACGCTGGTGACCGAGGAGGTGACATAGGCAAGAACCGCAATGCCGCAAACCAGCCAAAGCCCCTGCCAGATGCGTCCGACCCACCCGAACAGGTTTTTGCGTGATGGCGGTTTGCCCGATGTTGCCACTGACATGACCGTGTAAAAACTCTCCGCAATGCCATCGGGCCATCGGCGCGGAAAATTCTTGTCGAACTGTCGGTCGAACAAGGTTAGCACAACGGTGGCCATCAGGATAACCAAGCCAATCCAGGCATAGGCGGTCAGGTGGCCGGACGCCTGCAGGCCTTTGACAACTGCCCAGAAGCCTGTGCCCTGATGTTCGCCGATCATAATTCGCTGGCCGGCGTCGAACCAGGGATGCGTGAAGTCAATACGTTCGGCCCGGTCGCGATTTATGGTCAGGTTGGTAACGGCGACATCGGCCTGCCCGGTTTCAGTCGCCTCGACCAAGGTGCGTAGATTTGGATAGACCTCGTATCGGAAATCCAGCTCCGCGTCCTCAGCGAGCATCTCCCAAAGGTCAATCGCCATGCCCGAATAGCCGTTTCCCTCTTCCATGACAAAGGGAGCATCCACGAAGAGACCGACGACCAATCGGTCGGTGAGGGCTGGCTGCTGCGTCTGTTGGGCCCGCGCCGTAAAAGATGGAGTGAAACAAGCGCCAGCAATAAGTAGAAATCTCAAAAGGCAATTCAGCATCGGCAACAACATAAGACAGGAGATGACACTAACGGCAATCGGAAACACTATGTGCTCAAGCCTCGAACGCCGATCACCAGCATGCTGTCTATGGGAAGCTGGATTGTCATTCTTGTCAAATCTCCCTGCCCGTTACTGTGGCGCCTTTGAGGGACAAACGGTTCACTGGAACAGTTCTGGGTGAGAGAGTTTCGCTCAAATGACGATGGCGCGAAGGGTCGGATTAGGGAGCACTTTTCTGGCTCACATTTGCCCGCGCCTCTCTTCCTGCTCCATCCCCTGCCGTTATCGTCCCCGGCCTTGAGCCGGGGATATTTCTTTTTGAGCGCGTGTGTGGGGGACGGACCCGACGGACCCGCGGGCGAAACAGAATAGGGCGATGTTCGATGTTTGGGTGCGTGATGATTTCACAACTGCCGTCCCGACGAGCGTCATGCCCGCAGTGGTGCGCCCCCCGCGAAAAAAACCGCAAGGCAGAATCATGCACTGTCGTGTGAGCGCATTTTCCTTTTGCCGGTCGAAGGCGTAAACTGGCGTTTGCAGCGTCTGGTAAAGTCTGCATGAAAGCCGCGCCAGCCAGACGCGCGATTGTCGGTGGCCCATGCGCAGGTCCGCCTGAAAACCACCTCTTTGTGACCTGTTTGTCTGGAGCCCGGCGCGGCCAACAAGAGGAGGATGAAATGCGAAAATTTATCGTTGCGCTTGCCGTTGCAGGTGCACTTGTCACTGGCCCCGCCCTTGCCCATCAATGCCCGGCGCTGATGGCACAGATCGATGAGGCTCTGCCGACAGCCGAGCTTTCCGAGGCCGATATGGCCATGGTCATGGAATTGCGCCAGAGCGGGGAAGAGCTGCACAAGGCGGGGGATCACGACGCCTCGGAAGCGGCCTTGTTTGAAGCAATGGAAATGCTCGGTCTGATTTAGAAAAGACGCATCCCATTGAACCCATTAAGGCTCCGCTTGTGCTCGTGTGCGCTGGCGGATCGGGTGCCCTTGCGCGCGATGGAGCAAGAAATCTGGAACGGACCTGCGCCGTCACTCGTTGGACAAGACACAGACTGTCAAGGTGCTCCGACAGATTTTCACAAATCCGTCATGGCGCTGCGCATCTGCTTGCCGGGGCAGGTGCATCAATCCCATATTTGCAACCAAGGGGAACAAGCCGATTCGGCATTGGGAAAGGAAAGGTGAGAATGCGGGGTTTTGCGGTGAAAATCTTGCCGCGGATCGTTCTGGGGCTGGCGCTCATGTATGGTATGGTGATTGCCGGAGCTTATGTCATTCAGAACGAATTGGTTTTCCCCCGCCGCTTCGTCAATGCCGCCCCATTCATGAACATGCTCGGCCCCGATTTCGAGCGCTTCACCCTCGTGACCGCCGATGGCGAGGAACTCAAGGCCTATTGGAAACCGCCGCATGAGGGACGCCCGGTCGTAGTCGCCTTTCACGGCAATGGCAGCGTGCCCGAGCCAATGGCGGCGCGCTTCGGTCGAGCGCCTTGGGCCAATGAGGGTTATGGCGTTCTGGCCTTCGCCTATCGCGGCTATCCGGGCTCTACCGGCACGCCTTCGGAAACAGGGCTGATTCTCGATGGCGATGCGGCGATCGCCAAGGCACGGAAGCTGGCGCCGGAGAGTCCGCTTATCTTGCACGGTCATTCCCTGGGCACCGGGGTTGCGGTCGCCATGTCGGAGCGCCATGCCAGCCGGGGACTCATTCTTGAGGCACCGTTCAGTTCGCTCCCCGATGTGGTCAGTTCCACCATGCCGTTTCTGCCGGGCTTTCTTTTGCAGAACACTTTTTTTTCCGTTTCGCGTATTGGTTCCTCGCAAGCGGAAATCATCGCCATTGTGCATGGGGAGCGTGATCGGGTTGTGCCACCCCAGCTTGGCCGTCTGCTTTATGCAGCAGCGCCGCACGGCTTGTTTCTGGCGATTGCCGATGCCGATCATCTAAGTTTGCGCGGTATGCGCGACCTGGAACTGATCGAGCTGCTCGAACAAGGTTATCCGCAGGAATTGATCGCCGAAGTGGTCCACGATGGTCCGCTCGACAGTCTGCCGCAAAGGATGGACAATTGACTAGGGTGGCCTGACCCCACTTGCGAGGGCTGGGCAATCATGATAGGAACAAAAATAGAACATGTGAGACGAGGTGGACGCATGGCTCCTGTTATCCCGATAAACTATATTGAACTGTCCAGTGCTGATCGGGCTGCCAGTCAGCGCTTTTTCGAAAAGGCCTTTGGCTGGCAATTTACGGCACATGGTGCAGGCTATTGCAGCTTTGACAATGCCGGGGTCGATGGCGGCATTGAGCAGGCTGCGGAAAATGCCTTGGCCCGGCCGCCGCTCGTCGTTCTTTATGCCGAGGATATTGATGCAGCCCAAGCGGCCGTGGAAGCATCCGGAGGGGCAATTACAGTAGAGCAGTTTGATTTTCCGGGCGGCCGCCGGTTTCACTTTCATGAACCGGGCGGCACGGAGTTGGCTGTCTGGGGACCGCAGAAAGCTGCCGGTTAGCTAGAGCAAGTTTGCTTTTCATTGAATCGCAGAATTGCTCTAACTTCTTGTTTTGTCGTGTGTCCGAACCGGAAACCGCTTCCATCCTCGGATCAAGTCCAAGGGTATGCTTTTGCTGGACACGCTCTAATTTGTCGCTGCGACCGTCACCGATGGCTGGCTGGATTCATGCTGCATCAGGGTGCGGATCTGGGCCACTGTCTGATCGAACTCGGCATTATATTGCGGCGGCAGCGAATTGGCACGCGGCAGCTTAACGGCAAGCGGATCGACGGTGTGGCCGTTGATCTTGATTTCGTAATGCAGATGCGGACCGGTGGAAACCCCGGTCGAGCCTACATAGCCGATCACCTGGCCTTGGTTGACCTGTGTGCCTGGCGTTATGCCATCGGCAATCGCGCTCATGTGGGCATAGGCTGTTGCGTAGCCATTGGCATGGCGGATTTCCACGTAACGTCCATAGCCGGAGAACCATTGCGCACGTTCAACCACACCCTCACCGGCTGCATAAATCGGCGTTCCGGTTCTGGCTGAAAAGTCCACACCCGAATGCAGGCGATAATCGCCAAAGACCGGATGGCGCCGGTATCCATAGCGCGAGCGCAACGTGCCGCCACCTTCGAGCGGCCGGCGCAGCAGGAACTGCTTTCCGGTTTCGCCATCGGAATTGAAGAAGTCGACAACGCCATCTTCGGTGCGGAACCGGAACAGTTCGCGTTCTGTATTGCCCAGTTTAAGGTTCACATAGAGCAGATCCTGCTCATCATCGCGCGGGGAGCCGGAAAGCAGGATATCGATTGAATCGCCGGGAGATACGCGCCGCGTGAGATCGAGATCGTAGGCATACATGGCGGCAATGCGGTCGATTGTCTGGTCATCGAGATTATGTTTGCGCCCGGTTTCCCATATCGCGCGATAGATCGTGGGCAGATTGGCGACATTGACCTCTTCGGTGTCTTCGTCGGTAAAGGGGATGGCTGGCGGTTCCAGTGCCAGCACATATTGTCCGCTATCGGTCAAAGCGACCGTTACGCGATGGGTTGTGTCGGCATATATCGACAGCCTGTAAGGGATCAGCGAATCGCTTGTGCGCGAGGCGCCAAAAAGAATGCGCAGACGGGTGCCGGCGGGCATTACCGTTTGTGGCATAACATTGCGCATGGCACGTATTACCGCTGAGACCATGGCATTGGAGAACCCGTTACGGATCAGCACCTCATCGAGGGGCGTTTCTTCCCTGACCGTGAGCACGCGCTCGGTGCGCGTCTGAGTGGAGCCATCGCCAAACCGGGTCATGGGCAGCACAGTGACGTTCTCGGCAATGCCGGCAACGACATTGGATGGACGGACGTCAAGTTCGCGTAAACGCTCGTTGCCGATTGCCGCATAAGAGAAGGTGGACAACTCGGCTTCAGTATAAGCACCTTCGACGGACATGCGCACAAACTGGGCGGCAGCGACATCGTTGACTGCGCGATTCGGGGTCAGATCAAGCGGTAGCGCAGCCGTGCGGATTGTAACCTCACCCTCGACATCGGCACCATATATATCGGTGCTTACGGCGTCGGAACTGCCGTTGGCGCGCATCGGCTCGTTGCGGGCGAGCAGTGCGACAGGATCATAATCCGGAATGTCTTCGGAAAGCGTGGTGGCTGCTGTCGCCAGGGTGGCTTCGATCCGGGTGAAGGGCTGGTTGCGGATGCGGGCCACTCCGTCGACCACTTCGCGCACTGAGGCTTCGATGATCTGGCGGTCGGAAACCGTCTGGGTTACCGGCTTTGCACGGCGTGTCTTGCCCTGCAAGGTTTCGCCAAGGCTTGCGGTACGTGTGGGAGCCTGAATGCTCAGGGCCTCATAGGGCGTGGAAAAGGTATCTTCGCCCCGGAACGAGACCTGCAGCGCAGCCATCATCAAAAGGAACGATGTCAGTCCGGTAAGG
>NZ_RZMW01000034.1 GCF_003992625.1 Pelagibacterium lentulum
CTGCTCACTATCGTCGCCATAGTTGCCGGTGGAGCAACCCTGCTCGCATGGTCCCTGCTCGGTGCCGAGATTGACTTTACGGTGACCCGCATGGTCACGGTTTTGGTCATTGCCTGTCCCCACGCCCTTGGGCTGGCGGTTCCACTGGTAACGGCTATTTCGACGACCCTCGGTGCTCAAAATGGCTTGCTCATACGTGACCGGCGCGGCCTTGAAGAGGCGCGTAATCTCGACACGGTCGTATTCGACAAGACCGGAACCTTGACGCTTGGGGCCCATCGGGTCGTTGAAATCGTCGCCGCACAGGGCCAAGATCCGGACGTGGCATTGTCGCTCGCGGCCGCCGTAGAACGCGATTCCGAGCATCCCATCGCGCAGGCACTGCTCAAAAGCGCCGAGGATAAGGGCATCGGGCTACCTCCATCCTCTGATTTTCAGTCAGCAGCTGGCAAGGGGGTCGAAGCGCTTGTGGAGGGCCGCCGGTTCGCTGTCGGAGGACCGGCCCTGCTGCGCGAACGCGAAGTCACCCTTGACCAGAACATGGAGAATGCGAGCCGTCGCATTGGTGATAACGGGCAGGCGGCAATCTACCTTTTGGAGGGCGACCTCGTCCTGGCCGTGTTTGCGATCGCCGATCAGGTACGCCCGGAGTCCAGGGCGGCCGTAGCCAAGCTGCAGTCGATGGGTATCGAGGTCATAATCCTGACGGGTGACTCCGAGGCCGTGGCCCGATCTGTGGGTCGTGACCTTGGGATCGAAACAGTCTTTTCCGGCGTGTTGCCCGATCAGAAATCGGACAAGATCAAAGAGCTGCAGGCCCAGGGCAAGCGCGTCGCCATGGTGGGCGATGGCGTCAATGATGCTCCGGCGCTTGTCACCGCCGATGTCGGTGTCGCCATGGGGGCGGGAACAGATGTGGCCGTAGAAGCGGGCGACGTGGTGCTTGTGCGTTCAGACCCCCGGGATATTGCCCGCATCGTAACTCTGAGCCGCGCGACCTACCGCAAGATGATCCAGAACCTCTGGTGGGCCGCCGGATACAACATCGTTGCCATCCCGCTGGCCGCGGGCGTGCTCTATTGGGCCGGCATCGTCCTCGCGCCAGCGGTAGGCGCGGTGCTAATGTCGGCAAGCACGGTGATCGTTGCAGTCAACGCCCAATTGCTTAGACGGCTCGATATGGCGCGGTAACCATTTCAGGGTTCCAACGACTGGAAACATGAGAGCTGATCAAGAACACAGCGAATGATGACCGCGCGGTACGAACCGCGCGGTCACGTATTTTTTAGTTGGCGTTTTCGGCTAACCAGGTGGTCATCTGCTCGATCTCGGCGACCTGAGCATCGATGATCTCTTCAGCGAGTGTCCGCATCTGCGGGTCGTCGCCATGATCGAGCAACACCTGCGCCATGTCGATGGCACCCTGATGATGAGCGATCATACCGCACGCGAAGGCCACATCGGCGTCTTCGTTCATCATACCTTCGTGCATGGCGGGCATGGTGATCATCATTTTGGCCATGTTCTCCTGGACATGCTTGGGCATGGCCTCGAGGTTCATGTCCATCCCCATCATGCCCATCATCGCCGAGCCCATGCCGCCATCTTGATTGCCGTGCATGCTGCCATGGCCCATGGACGAACGATCCATATTGCCCATCCCGGTAGAGGATGTGCACTGTTCGGGCAACTGGAATTCGCCCCCCTGCGCGAGAGCGGGGACGGAGAGAGTAGTGGCTGCAAGGGCGGCCATGAGCGCTGTATTTGCGAAGTTCATCGGAATTCTCCTGGTGAATCTGGTTTATATTCGATCAGACCAGGAGGATGCGTGGAGGAGGAACTGCAACATCTGGTGGGCCGCCGAAGGCGTGGGCACCGATGGTGTCTGTTGTCTTGCCGCCCGGAACCGTGAACAAAATGCCGAAGGGCTCGATTGACAGGCCGGGATGACAATGTGTCATCATGCAGCAATCGATGCCGCAATGCTCACAAGGAAATTGGGCGTCGGCCATGTCACCCATGTCAGAACCAAGATGTGCCGGACTATGGTGCAGCCGCTCGGCCCCGATGCCGTGCAGTTGAGGATGATGGTCCAAAGCGCTCACGCCAAGCGGAAGCAAAGCCAGCGAAACGGCAAGTGCGAGCAGTGCTGCAATCATTGACTGTGCTGTCCGACCGGCAAGCGTCAACAAACGACCTCTTTGGCACACGTCATGTTTGGAACCGTCATCGAACCGAACATTTCCCCAAAGTGTGGCGGTTTCGAGGACGAGAACGCACCCGTCGGGCGCGATCGAGCGGACTGAACGATCAGACAGCAGACCAAACCCGCCGGAAGAAAGGATCGATAATGAGCAAATATCTGCGCTTTGCCGCCATGATCGCGACATCCACGGTGATGATGTATGGCCTTATGTATCTTAACACCTATGCCTTCGAGCACGTCTACTGGAGCGAGACCCGCGCCTACATGGCGCTGATCATGGGCGCGACGATGACCATCGTGATGATGGTCTTTATGATGGGAATGTACGACCGCAAGGGCATCAACGCCGCGATCTTTGCCGCTGCCGCCATCACATTTGCGGGTTCTCTCTATATGGTGCGCTCGCAGGCCAGTGTTGATCAAGTCGACTGGATGAAAGCGATGATCCCACATCATTCCATTGCCATCCTGACGAGCGAGAGGGCCGAATTGACCGACCCGCGAGTCCGTGAGCTTGCTGACGAAATCATTGAGGCGCAACGGAGCGAGATCGATCAGATGAAGACCCTCATTGCCGAACTCGAACATTGAACCCCCCGCGATGGCTATGCCGCACGCCGCGGCGGATAGCCTACATCATCAAGTATGGTCGCAATGGCGATCTCATCAGCCCTTGAGGTGACGCGCTCCAACTTGGCTCCGAGATCGATATCGGCCATGGCGTCAGGATCGACCGCTTGAATGGCTTTGGTGACGCTCTTGGCGTAGCCGCCGCAGGTCATGGTGTCGATGTGAAACCGCATGTGTCTCTCCACGATGGACTACAGGACCTGCGCGCCCTGCGTTGGAAAACCCGCTACGCCTTGACACGGGCGGAACGCAGATGGCTGAGGCCAAGAACCAGAAGTGGCACCAGAACGGACGCTGGCAACAGTGCAAGCTTGAATGTGGTGACTGGGCCGAGCACGGCGGCGAGCGCGGCTGGAGGCGTGGGGAGGCCTGCTATCAAGATGTAGATCATGGCGTTTTCGACCATGTCAGCTGCAAACCAGACCAGCGGCAGCGCGTAGAGT
>NZ_RZMW01000035.1 GCF_003992625.1 Pelagibacterium lentulum
CGCTGCACGCAGCTATAGAGGAACTCGGCCTCCTCGGTGCAGTCGAAATAGCGATAGAGGTCCGCGGTGTCGTTGGTGACCTCGACATTATGGTTAGGCAGGGCCCGCCAGCCGATGAACTCCATCAGGGGACCGGAATGCCGCTTGAGGATCGTGGCATAGTCGTCGATGCGATCCAGCATGACGGCCGAGACGGGAAACACCATGCCGGGCGGGGTGTATTTACGCTCGGCGAGCACGTGGTGGACAAGACAGCGGTGCAAACGTCCGTTGCCGTCGACCAGCGGGTGGACGTATACGAACCCGAATGCAATCGCGGCAGCTTGCAGAACCGGATCGACGTCTGAGGTCCGCAGCCTGTTGTTGCATTCATTGAGGCCGGTCATGATGTCGGGAACATCCTGAGGACGGGCACCGATGAACTCGGGCAAAGGATCATGGTTGTGATCCCGCTCGCCCAGAAATACGCCCTCGCTGCGATATCCGATCTCGGTGAACCGATCGTCGCCGATCAGGATGCGGTGCAGTCGGTAGATTTCGGTCTGGTTGAGCGGACGCTTGCCAGCCCCGAGAACGGCACGTCCCCAACGCTCGAGCCGACTGGCTGGCGCGCGTTCCCCTTCGATCTCGAAACTCGCGCGGCTGTCTGCAAGCAACAGAAAACTTGCAGCCCGGGAAACAATGTGAGCGCCGGTTCGCCCTATCGTCTCCTGTGCCTTCCTGGAAAGATCGAGGGCCAGAAATGCTTCCAGCTTTTCTGTGCGCCTGATAATCGGACAGAACGCGCCCGTACCAAGCAGATTGTTGCGCACGCGATGGCGCAGGGACAGCGACGCGGGGCCGGTGAAATAGGCTTCGGGATCGAGTGCGTCGACGGCGGTGACTGTGGGGGCGTCGTCGATATCGAGCCGCTTGCCGCTCAAGGTTTCATAAAAGAACCACACACGTCGCGTCACCGCGCCGGTCGGTGTTCGCTGGATGAAATCTATGAGGTCCTGTTCCGGCAACGCATCGAGGATGCGTTTGAGAACCAGAAGATCGATCGGCTCATGGCGCAGTGCAAAGCCGAGATGCCCATCGAGAGTGTCGTCCGGTTGATACCGCTTGTCATAGACCTCCCAGATGCCCTCCCCCCGGCGATTGCCGCGTACATGTCGCTCGGAAATGCAGGCGGGGTTTCTCACAGGCGCCTTCACATCGAGCGCGTGGACGAGAGCGGTCCACCCCGCGAGCCGCGTGCCCTTTGGAACGGGCTCGTTCTGAAAATGGGCAGGTTTGCCGGCATCCAGCTTCATGTCGGTTTTCCCTCATGCCTGTCGAAAATCGATCACGTATCGTGTATCTGTCGAAAGGATCTTACAGCTCAAGGATTGAAAATCAATCACCGATGTCGAAAATCGTTCATGAAGAGGCAGGTCGGTGCTTGGAGCAGGTCCTCGGCCCCAAACAGGTCATGCGGACAGCATACCTACGCCACCCGAAGCCGAGAGAAGAATCGGAGCCTGTAGCGGATTTCCGGTAGGTGTGTGGATTGGCGGTAGCGGTCTTCCGCTACCAAATTTCCCGTTAAATTGCAGGTAGTTAGGTCAGTCGCGCTGGGCGCGCGCCACGGCGTAGAGCGTCCGGGGTTGCATTCTGGGTTGCAACAAACGTAGGTTTCAAATCAGAGCCGAACTATTGCACGGTCAACTTAAACCAAATGGCCTCCGGCAAACCCGGGCCGGTTCAATCCGTGTGCGCGCCCGTCAGAGAATTGGATAAAAATCCGGCATTGAGAGCGCCTGTCGCAGATGAACTCTCCCCAAGATCTTGTCACGGTTCCTCATTGGGCCAACGCGCCCATGCATGCGGTTTGCCCGTCAAATCTACATAGACCGACTTTTGCGCCGTATAGGCCCTTATGCCCTCTTGGCCTTTTTCGCGACCGATCCCGGAATCCTTTTCGCCTCCAAAAGGAGTAGAAATTGAAAACTGCTTGTAGGTGTTGATCCAGACGGTCCCCGTCGTGATCGCACGAGCCGTGTGCCAAGCTTTGGGGAAGTCGCGCGTCCAAATCCCGCATGCAAGGCCGTATTCATTGTCATTAGCCTGAGATATCACGTCGGCCTCGTCGTCAAATGGCAAAACGCACAAAACGGGCCCAAACACTTCCTCCCGACATATCGCAGCGTCATTTGCCACGCTGGTCAAAATGGTCGGCATATAATACGCACCCTTTTCATAGATTGCGCCTTCTGGCCGCGCACCTCCGCAGAGGACTTGGGCCCCAGAGGCAATCGCGGTTTCGACTTGCTCGACCACCGACCTGTGATGATCGAAGTGTACAAGCGGTGCAACCTGGGTCTGTTTATCGAAGGGGTCACCGACAACAAGGCTCTTGGTTGCTGTCACAAGGCGCTCCAAAAATTTGTCATAAATTGTCCGCTCAACGAACAGGCGCGTGCCAGCGATACAGCTCTGTCCGCTCGAGGAAAAAACCCCAAACAGGATCCCCGCTATGGCTAAGTCTATATCCGCGTCTGCGTACACAATGGTGGGGGACTTACCGCCCAGTTCCAACGACACGGGCATCAGCTTGTCCGCCGCCTGGCGCGCCAGCATACGCCCCGTGGAAGTGCCGCCGGTAAAGCTGACTTTGCTGATGTTCGGATGTTCGACAAGCAGATTACCTATCTCGCGACCGGCGCCCGGCAAAACGGAAAACAACCCTGTGGGCAAGCCCGCTGCTTCAATTATGCGCGCCAGTTCTAGCGAAACCAACGGCGACCACGAGGCAGGCTTGAGCAGCACCGCATTTCCGGCTGCAAGTGCGGGCGCTACCTTTTGCGCGTCCGAGGCGATAGGTGAATTCCACGGCGTGATCGCCGCAACCAGTCCAAGGGGTTCGTGGACCGACATCGAGAGGTAGTCGCCACGTGGTGAGGTCAGATCATCGTTAAGCGTTTCCAGCGCTGCGGCAAAATATCGAAACGTACCCGCAGCGGAAGCTGCCAGCGCCCTTGTTTCGCGCAAGGTCTTTCCGGTATCGCGCGTCTGAATATAGGCGATACGCGCAGCGCTGCATTCGATACCATCGGCAATCTTGTGCAGGTAACGCGCACGTTCGTATGGCTTCAAATTGCGCCAGGCCGGATCGGCCTGTGCCTTGAGTGCACGTTCAATGGCGCGTTCGCCATCGCCTTTGCTTGCGCCTTTGAGCACCCGATTGGTCGAACCGTCAGCCGAGAAAATCGAGGTGATCTCTGCCCCTGAGCCCTCTTCCCACTGCCCGCCCAGATAGAGCTTCGGTCCCGGCAACTCGTAGGTGTTCATACCGCCTGCTCCCGACTGCGATTGAAAATTTCCCGGGCCACCGAATAGACGGTTGTCACCGACGTTTTTGGGTTGTTCTTGGAGGGGCGCCCCTCGATCTTGATACTGAAATCGGCGCCATTTGCGGTGACACTGTATTCATGCACGTTTCCTTCGACCTTAGGGTCTGCAATCAGACGCACTTGCGTGCCATCGAATCCGCGCCCGGCGAGCGCAAGCGTTGCCGCCACATTTGCATTCTTGGGGTACTGCGTGGCAGCCTCGCGTGCTGTGCCAGTGAAAAAAACGGTTTCACGATCCAGCGTGTCCAGATCGTGCAATGTTTGGGCATATGTGCCCTTCCAAGCCTGTGGCGGTTTCCTGCCAGTATAGGTCACAGCTTCGATTCCCGAGGCCTTTAGCGCAGACAGGATGTCGATGCCGCCAATGGCACCCGCGGGCAGGATGAACCGCGTGCCACCCGCGCGTGCCGAATCCTTGATCGCCGCGTATAGGACTTCGTCCGCTAGCGCTCCAACTGAAACAATGACAGTCTCGATACCGGCCCGCAGGACGGCGGGCGCGTGTTCACGTACTCCATCGTGGCCGGCACACTCGACGACCAGATCGGGTCTGGTGGCGACCAGCGCATCGGCAGTTTGCACAACGTGCTTTTTGCCTTCGAGCATAGTGGACAGCGAGCGCGCGGTTTCCGCGGATTTGCCGGAATGGCAGAGGACCGACACTTGCGAAAGCTTCGTGCCTTCGCTTGCCAAGACCCCCAGAAGCGTGCGTGCAATATTGCCGTAGCCGATCAGTCCCAGATGCATATTATCAGGCCTTGTTACCCGCAGCGCCCGCAGGAGGGCCCGAAAAGCTCTCTGCAAACGGCCCGACGGCAAGCATGTCGACCTCGATCAATTGAGGCCCTTCGGCTGCGATGGCTGCATCAAGCATGCCCTCGAAGTCCGCTACCGCTGAAACCTTATGGTGGGGCAGCCCGATTGAAGCGCAGTGTCCCGCAAAGTCAGGCGTCCTGAGCGCAGAGAAATGGTAGCGGCTATCGTATTGCGCATCCTGAATATTGCGGATCACGCCATATGCCTGATCGTTCATCAGAATGTAAACGACTGGGGCATTCTCCTCGACCGCAGTGATCAACTCGGAGATACCGAGCTGGGTCCCACCGTCGCCCAAAAGGGTAACCGCCTTTGCCGATTTCGAAGCGATGGCTGCACCGATACCCATCGCAACACCCTGCCCTATGCCGCCGCCCAGGGCATGCACACCGTGATTGGGCTGGGCAATCTTGACGTAGCGGTTGCCAAACGTGGAGTTAGATATGGTGACATCACGGACCCACGGATGGCGTGCAGACGCTACGCGCTCCAGTAGCGCATCCGCTATGGTCACATAGGGGCCTATCGCCGCGCGCATAGCGCCCTCCACCTTGGCTCGCACTGTCGCCACGTCCAAAGTAAGGTTAGGATCAACCTGCAGCGTTTCTGGCAAACGCTCGAGCAACCGCTCCAGTGTGTCAGCTGCATCGCCGTGCAGGAACAAACTGACCGGATAGTTTCTGCCACCCTGAAATGCATCGGCGTCAATCTGCACCAACGGCCTGGGTAGTTTCATGGTGTTGTTAAGGGTTTCATTACCACGCAGTTTGGAGCCGACGACGATCATCAGGTCCATCGTTTCGTAAAGTGCCTGCGTCTCCGGCGCCATGTTAAAGGCACCCAGATTGGCTGGATCGCCTTCCGAAACGATAGCCCGGCCATTTGTGGAGGTCACTGCAGCAAATCCGCGCCTCACCAGTTCGGTCGCCTGTTTGCCAGCACGTCGCGCGCCGCCGCCGAGCCAAAGCATCGGACGCCGCGCGCGCAGAACCAGTTTGGCTAATTCATCGATCGAGGCATCGCAAGTCCGTGGATACTGCGGTGCGAGCTTGAAAGCACCTCCGGTAGGCGGTGCCGGCATCCGCTGCACATCCACAGGAATTTCGAGACACACCGGTCCGCAGGGTGCGCTGATTGCCGCGCTAATGGATGCCGTCAATGCACCAATCGCCTGTTGTGCGCTCCACATGCGATAGTAGGCTTTTGAGATACCCTTGAGCATGTCAGGCTGACGCGGCACATCGTGGATTGGCGCACGATCACGGTCCATGAACTGAGTATCGACAGTCGAGGTAATGTGTAACAGGGGCGTCCCGGCCGTGAGCGCTTCCAGCTGCGCTCCAGCGGCATTGCCAGCCGCCGTGCCTGTAGACGTTATTACCACTCCCATGCGCGAAGAAACGCGAGCATAGGCATCGGCCATGTTCATTGCTCCGGCCTCACCGCGGGCAGGAACGAACCGAATGCGCCCCTGCCTGGCAACCGCATCCAGGATCGGCATATTGTGGATTGAGATCACGCCGAAAATTACTTCAACGCCGATATCTGCGAGGTATTCGGCGATGAATTCGCCGACGGTACTATTTGGGATCACGTGCTCGAGCTTCATCGCCGGTTCCATTTTTTTAGATATGCCGAGAAAGGCCGCCCGAGACATCGAGTTGCGCACCAGTTATGTAACTGGCAGCCCGAGACCCTAGAAATGCGATTGCGGCCGCCGCCTCGCTGGGATCGCCCAGTCGTCCAAGCGGGATCCCTTTGCTTCGGGCAAGATTGCCATACCACTGCTCCCGGCTCATCGATTGATCCTCCCGTTCGGCAAACCGTCGCGTCCATTGGCCGGAACCAACAAGGCCCAATAAAACTGAGTTAACTCGGACATCAGGCGCCAGCTCCATACTCAGCGACTTGATCAGATTCTGGACCCCCGCACGCGCAGAAGACGTGCAAACCATATGCATCTCTGGTTGGTATGCCAGCAGCGAATTGACCGCGACAATTGCTCCCTTCGATGACTTTAACATCGGCAAAAAGGCCCTGATCGGATAGATTTGACTAAAGAGCTTAAGTTCATACTCTGCCCGCCAGTCTTCGTCCGACGTCTCAACGAACGTAGAAACACGCCCTTGTCCGGCATTGTTGACGAGCAGATCGCAACGGCCAAATGTCGATGCCACATCTGATGCGAATTCCTGAACGGCACCAGCGTCGAGTACCGAAAGCGCCCGTGCCAAGACTTTCTCAGTCCCATAGTCGCGCTGCAACACCGAGACCACATCGCGAAGGCGGCCTTCTCCGCGCGCACAAAATGCGACATTTGCACCCTGACTAAGCAGCAATTGGACGGTGGCCAATCCAATCCCGGACGATCCACCCGTCACCACCGCAACCCTGCCTTCATATGATGTTGTCATTGGCTTCGCTTTCACTTGTGGATCAGAAAGGGGCGTCTTTTTCGCAATAGGTGAATGAGCGATCCAACACCTGCACCCGTTCAATCATGTAGCTCTGCGACGCCCTCTTGCATCGCGTCCTTGATGGTCAATGCAATGGTAGCTGCGAGCGCGTCTGGAGCCTGCCGGTGCAGCGCGTGGCCACAATTGGGCACAGACACAAATTTGCTCCGGGCTTTTGGGACGAGAGCTTGATATGCTGCGCGGGATTGTTCAGGTGGCGTCACTTGATCGTGCAGACCTACTATGACTGATGTGGGCACCTGAACCTTGGTGCAATCGGCGCTCAAATCTCCCGAAGCCAACATTCGCACCGCTTGGCCATATCCTGGCATCGTGATTGTCGTCATATCTGCACGAACGGCCTCAACAAGATCGTGATTAACACCTGGCTCGAAGACCAGGCGCGGGGAACGGATACGTGCAAATTCATTCACGCCAAGCCTATCGAGATCTTCAAGCCTCTTGGCGTCAATTTCTGAAAGCTTGTGCCCTCTGGGAGTACCACGTCCGTGAGCGCAAGATGCAAGGGTGAGGCTGGACACGCGGTTCGGATAAGCCGCGGCAAATGACGCTCCAATCAATGTGCCCAGTGAATGGCCCAAGACATGTACGCGGTCGAGCTTTAAGCCGTCACAGAATCGTAAAAGTGCGTCCGCATAGTCTGCCGCTAGAGGCCAGTCGGAGGCCAGAGGACGGCTCCTCCCATAGCCCGGCGCGTTCCACGCGATAACGCGCAAGTCAGGGCCGAGCCGCTCCGCAAGCGGTGCGAATGTCGTCGCCAGCGAGCCGATACCGTGTAAACAGATCAGAGGCGTTCCATTGCCGGGCCTCTCATGCCATTCGATATCGCTGGTAAGTGGTTGCCGCTGCATCATCATTCCAATTGCAGACAGTTTCGATGGAAAGGCACCTTGTAGCTGCCCCCCTGATGGCAGCGAGCCGAACTCTTTAAGGTCAGCCAAGTTAGCCTTTAAAATGCCACTGCGTGCTTTGCCTGGGCATTTGCACGTCGCGTGAAACATGTGTGGAGGGGAAGGACGTGCCCCTCCACACCCCAAAGTTAGCCAGCAGCCTTGCTTCCTGCAGGCCGCGGAATCTTCGATACAGGATGATCTTCGGGATAAGTTGGCGTGACTGGCTTTGGATTCCCGATCATTACGCACATGAGTGCTTCTTCGATCCCCTCATTGCGCAGTCCGCGATAAACCCCTGGGGGTACCGATATAATGTCGCGTTCGGTCAAGACAGTTTCCACCATCTCACCCTTATGCTCGATGAACAGACGAATCTTATGACCCTTGAGAATGAAGAAAACTTCCTCAGCATCTCGATGAATATGTAGCGGGCCCTCGCAACCAGCAGGTAACACCATAGTCGAAAACGTAAAGTGCTCTGCGGGCACCACGTTTTCATCGTCGGTGACGCCAGTTGCGCCGGTACCGATATAGCGCATTTGGGCCCGACGATACTTAGGATCAAAGTCTGCCTGGAATTTTAGGGCATTCCAGTCGATCGTGCGGGTTTCATAACGCGCTACCCGGCTTTCGATCCATTCGGCCAAAGTCTTACCCTCAGGCACGTTCACATCATCGGGTTCGATAGAGGGAAATTTAATGGGTGCAGACATAGGTGTCTCCATAGTGGTGGACGTTGGGTCGGCCGTAGCCAGACCGGATTGAAGGATCAAATTGTGGTGGGACGCGAACTCTCATGCCAAGGGATCAACACCTTGCGGAGCGATCCAACGAGGAAATAGAGAACGAACCCAATGAGCGCGAGAACGATGACAACAGCAAACAGGCTACTAACCTGAAGTTCCTGAAGTTTAATTGTTGCGAGGTATCCCAGGCCGCTCGAACCGGCCACGAATTCCGCTACAACCGCTCCGATAATCGAGAGCACGATTGCCATCTCCATGCCGGTCAGAATGTACGGCAATGAGCTGGGTAGGATGAGCTTTGCGAACCGGCGACTGCGGCTGGCCTTGCCAACCTCAAACAATTCCAAAAGCCCATGGTCAACGGAACGTGCACCGAGATATGTGTTGGCAAATACCGGGAAGAAGGCCAGCACCGCCGAAACTATGATTTTGGATTCAAGGCCAAAGCCGAACCATAATATAAACAGTGGAATCAGCGCGACTTTCGGCGTGACCTGCAGCGCGATGACGAATGGCTTGAAGACCGTGTCAAGCATCTGGTTGCGACCCAGAAGCATCCCTGCCGTGACCCCGAATATACATGCAAAGGCAAAGCCGCCTAAACATTCGAGCAGAGTGATATAGAGGTGACGCCAGATTTCGCCTGTCGCGAAAAGCTCAAAAAGGGCGACGAATACCTGCTCCGGTGGCGGCAAAACCAAACGCGAAACCTCGAAGAACTCGACGTAAAACTTCCAGATCAGGAAGAAGCCAATAACGGCAGTTGCTTGAATAAGATAACGCTGTGAATTAGCCATGATCTGGGTCCTGCAACTTGGCGCGGATATCGTTGACCAGCGCGTTGTACTGATCGGAACCAACAAGAGGCGCACGGGGGCGCTCAAGCTCGATTCCGACGACATGGGTTACCCGGCCGGGACGCGGCGACATCACGAATACCCTGTCAGCGAGATGCACGGCTTCTGCGATCGAGTGCGTGATCAAGAGCGCGGTGAAGCGTTGCTTAAGCCAGATTTCTTCTGTGTCGCCTGTGATCTTTTCCCGTGTGAGAGCATCAAGTGCACCGAACGGCTCATCAAGAAGCAGGAGGTCTGGCTCGGGAAACAGTGCCCGCGCAACGGAAGCCCTCTGCCGCATACCGCCCGAAAGTTCTGCTGGACGCGACTTGGTGAATGCCTCCAAACCAACCAAACTGGCCAATTCAAGCGCTCGATTGCGATCTTTCTCATTCGGGCGCCGGCGCATCGTTGCCGGCAACATAATGTTATCCAGCACCGAACTCCACGGAAGCAAGCGATGCTCCTGAAATGCAACCGAACTCTGTCCGGCTTGGCCACTGGTCCACGTGATCGCACCGGATGTCGGCGCATCGAGATCTGCCAGAAGCCGCAGCAAGGTGGATTTTCCGCAACCTGAAGGTCCAACTATCGCGACGAACTCGCCTTTTCCGATCGCCATATCAATGCCGTCGAGAGCTGTCACGCCGCTTTCAGCGGAGCCAAAGATGCGTCCCACCTTATTGACTGTCAGCAATGGCGGCTTGGCCTCGGCTGCATTCTGCGCAGCCGAGGAAACCAGAGACGGCTTAGCCCGCATTGGCTTGATCCCAAAAGCGATTGGTAAAGAGTTCGAGATCGGTTTCGGACGTAATCGAACCCGCATCGCGCAGAAGAGCCTCTCCTTCCGCCCATTGCTCGGGGTCGCAACGCAAGGCATTGTCGACCCCGTTAGCAACCCACAGGTCGCGGTTGCCCTTGAGATCCTGGATTGCAACTTCAGTGTTTTCCGACCCGGGAATATCGAACATGGAGCGCATGGATTCGATAACAGGTTCAAGGTCGTCGCCACGAGCGACGATATCTTGGACGGCGCGATATGCACCGCGCACGAATGCCGTCAACTCATCGGGCCGTTCTGCCACTGTATTCTCGTGAGCGATATACACCTGCCCCGGGATACCGTCACGCACAGGCTCAATTGCAATGGGCAAGCCTTCGGCTTGCAGCCTTGTCGCAGTACTCACATTGCCGAAAAAACCGTCTAGCCTCCCGGCTTCAATAAGCCCAAAACCGGCAGGGGTATCGGCCACGCGTTCGCGGTTGACTTCAGCAGGATCGAGCCCGTTGCGCCGCAACATCAGGTCGAGCGTCGCTTCCATCGATCCACCGAGCGAGGCCATGCCAACAGTACGGCCGATATAGTCTTCGGCGTCCACGATGGGATCCTCTTCCGGAGAAATCATGAAAAATGGCGAGATCTGAGCGATCGTTGCGATGGCAATCACCGGCGCCGACTGCTCAATGCGCGAAATCATGTAATTGGCGCCACCTGTGCGGGAGACGTCAACCTGTTCGGCCGCAACCAACTGAATGGTTTGGGCAGCGCCGCGCCCACCCTCGACATGCACGTCGAGGCCTTCTTCGGCGAAAAATCCGCCACTCTGACCATACATGATGGCCGAGAATGCTAGTGAGTATCCTTGCGGCGTCAAGAAAACGAGGCGCCCTGCCTCCTGGGCAACTACTTGTCCAATACCCATGCCCGCAAACATGGATCCCGCAGACAGTGCAGCAGTAGACTTGAGAAATTGGCGACGTTTCATAACGGCTCCTCTTCCGTTGTTTCGCATATGAAACATATGTTTCAGTAGCGCAACGATAAGAAAGTTACTGCCGCGTGTCAACGTCAACAGCGCGTCTTGGCCGCCAGTGGACTTCAGTAGCGCGCGTTCAGGCGAGCTTCATCGTTCGGGCACCGACGGTAAAACTTTGAAAAACTGAGCGTTTTGTGTGTCTGAAAATTCGGGCCAAATTACAGAGAATCTGGAATCTCTATTTCCTGCGCTGTTGATAAAAGCGCTTTGAGGAGCACCTGCTCCTGTCCGCCGTTCAGCAATCCAAAACCAACGACGGATATTGCGGCGACAATTTTCCCGCCCTCCCCGCGAATTGGCACGGCCATGCTGTCTAGGCCGTTCTCGTAAATCGATTGTCCAACCACATAGCCACGATCACGATCTTCGCGAAGTTGTTCGGCCAACTCGTCTAGAGACCTTGCCGTTGTTCTGGTGAAGACTGGCAACGTCTCGTCTTCCTCAAAAATCGCTCTTAACTCTTCGTACGAACTATCGATGAGAAGTGCGCGCCCCAATGTGGTCGCATGTACCGGAAGGCGAGCGCCGACCTGCACATTGCCTGTCATTGCATCAGCAGAAGCAAAGCGCATGAGATAAACGACATTCCTGCCCTCACGCTTGGCAAGATGTGTTGAACCTTGGGTTTGGTCCCTCAGGCGTCGCAATGGCCCTTCCGCGCGGTCGACCACGTCCATTGAAGAAAACAAGGAATATCCCAACGACAGAACAGCCGTACCAAGCTCATAGCGCTCATCGTCTGAACTCTTTTTCAGAAAGCCCAGACTTTCTAGCGTGTAAATCAATCGGAACGCCGTCGCCCTGGGCAGATGTAGGATCGACGATATTTCGGCAAGACTCAACCGTGGCCGATCTCGTCTGAACAGGGTAAGAACCGTAAGACCGCGATGCAGGGCAGGAACAATATAGCTTGCGTTCGGAAGACGACCATCGTCACGACTAATCGGCAAGAGCTGTGGTTTGGTGATTTTTTTTTCGGTGCCGTTATCCATTGAGTGACCTTTATCAGTCCTGTCCGGCGCAGGAAACAACCTGCTTGCTTGACCCGCTATCATTGCGGATCGAAAGCGTCAAACCTTTCCAAATCAGTTACAATGGAAAGCTTACCAGCGATACTTCCCGACCTCGCGACAATGCCGGCACCTTGAGAATCGGTGCGCAGGGGCTATTCGGTCCGCAAAACTCGAGACTCTTTAAAAATCATCAGATGCCGGATCGAAATGCGTTACTAGGGCCAATATCTCCTGGGACATTTCTATGTCGCGCGCGCTTTGTTCAACCAGTGCCTCAACATTGGGAAACGCAATGATGTCCCGTAGTCTCTCGACAATCTTCACCCGAACCCGATCGCCATAAATATTGCGATCAAGATCATGAATGAAGACCTCGTATTGGCGGCCCACAACGTCATGAAAGGTCGGATTGTACCCAACGCTCATGGTTGCCGGCCTCATGATAGGCTCGGGAGGAATATTGACGAAACACGCATAAATGCCGTCGACCGGTGTGTCCGAATCAACTGAAATCGCCAGATTCGCTGTTGGGAAGCCCAGTATCCGGCCGCGCCCATGGCCCGATGTGACCACCCCCTCCAATGTCAGGCACATTGCGTCGGCACACATTCCTCGTTCATTAGCTCGCGGAACTGGCTGTGGTGGAAAACCAAGGGCTTCACCGCATCGAAAAGTTGGGCCTCGCGAACGTCAAACACCACGATATCGTGATCTCCTGCTGTGAAATTGGCACTCATGGAGCATTCCAGCCAAAGTGCAGCACCGTCGATCAGGACCGCTCCATCATTGCTGACCGTCCAGGCTTCATCCTTGAACCGATCTGCCGAGCGTGAGGCAAGCTTGCGGCACAAACCACCATGCTGTGCACCAAGCACGCTCAATCCCAACCGCGGCGCTTGCGCCAAAAGTGGCCATGTTGTCGATGTGCGGGCCACACAGATCGAGACAAGCGGCGGTTTCAGTGAAACGGAGTTGAACGAGTTTACCGCAAAGCCGACAGGACGGCCCTCGACCATGGCGCAAACGGCAACCACACCTGTGGGGAAAACAGAAAAGACGCGCCGAAGATCTGATTGCGAGGCCATGACCGCCATATTCATATTTTCTGACATTACCTTTTCCTCCCTGGCTTGATGAATGCCTGGCCTGGGCGACCGACATTGAGCAACTTAATTATTCCATCTTGAATATTCAGATTGCGGGATATACCTTGTCGCCCATGTCGAACATTACCCGCCTTATGGTGCTTGGCGCCGTGTTTCAGTTTCAGCCCGCGCATGGCTACTTCCTGCGGCGCGAACTCATGACTTGGCACGTCGATGAATGGGGCCATGTGAATCCCGGGTCGATTTACAATGCCCTGGGGGCGCTCAAAAAAGACGGCTATGTGGAAGAGCACAGCGTCGAAACCGAAGGACGCCGCCCTGAACGTACGGTTTACAAGGTGACACCCGAGGGGGAAGTTGAATTTCTGCGCCTTCTGCGTCAGGTCATCTGGACAGTTGACGCATTCGATACAAAGTCCGCGATGGTTCTTGTCTCGTTCATGTTCGCCTTGAGCCGACAGGAAGTGATCGAGGTTCTTGAGCATCGCATTCGCGAAATTGATGCCCGCATCAAGGCGAATGGCTATCAGATCGAGGACGTTTTGCAATCCACGACGACACCGGTCTATGTGCGGGAAATATTTGAGCTGTCCATCAACCGGCTGAGCGGAGAGCGCCAGTGGGCTGAGACGCTTCTGGGTCGATTGAAGCAAGGCGACTATAATTTCGTCGGCGAAAAACCGACTGACCGGGGGCGCAACCGCACCTGAAATACGCGTAAAACATTCGCTCATTGCACTGACTCAATAATGTCGTTGCCGCGCGCGATCATCCTGTCGAGATTACGCGGGCAAAGCGTCTCTGTTTGAGCCCCCGTGGCCATTGCGACGATGGCGCCGGCGGCCGCTGCACGAACAAGCGCGTCGCCACACGATATTTTGGCACTCAATGCTGCCGCAAGTGCGCCGCAAAACGCGTCGCCCGCCCCTGTCGTATCGCGGGGCGTGATCCTGAATGCCGGGACACGTATCGGTTCAGCGCCATGCACATGCCATTCGGCGCCCCGAGCCCCCAAGGTCAACACCACCGCGTCCGGACCGGACTGAAGCAATGCCTCCACGCCACCGAGCTCTGCCGCCTCTGTTTCATTGACCACCACAATATCCGCCAGCGCCAGCGTGGCAGTGGTTACGGATCCGGACGGAGCCGCATTCAGTATCGTAGTAACGCCAGCGTCCTTGCCGAGCGCCAATGCAGCACTGGCCGTGTCATGGCCGACTTCCATTTGGACCATCAGGACATCAGCACCAAGCAGAGCCTCAGGCAAAGCCTGAACATCCAAAGCTGCATTCGCGCCCGGCACAACGATAATGGCATTTTCCGACCCGGGCAGGGACAGCACCTGCGCTGCGCCGGTTGGCGAGTCGGGATCGACTTGCAAAAAACGGTCTTCAAGACCGATTTGGTCGAACGCTTCGCGCAGCAAGGCGCCTTCGCTGTCGTTCCCAACGCGACCGAAGAAGCGGACTGCCGCACCGGATCGGTGCGCTGCCACGGCCTGATTGAACCCCTTGCCACCGGGAAATTTGCCCATGGTCCGCCCCAAAAGCGTCTCGCCCGGTACCGGGAGGCGTTGCATACCGATCATATGATCCATGTTTATGCTGCCAACAACGCAGACCGTGCCCATCACGCCACCTCCGGATTAAGTGCCCAGACCTGCCCGGTACGATGAACCCGGATGGTCGTCGCGCAATACAGGCGTCGCAGTGCCGACAAGGCGCTGCCGGAGCGTGGGCTCAGGATGTCCTTCACGAGCAACGCCGCGCGCACGCAATATCGGCAGGACCTGCTCCACAAAATCCCTGGTCGAACCGGGCTGTGTGACTGGTGTTAAAAGAAATCCATCCAGATCGGCGCTTTCTGCAAGCTCGCAGATCGTATCGGCGATGACTTCCGCAGTTCCGAGGAACGCCTTGGGCCTTACCCCATGTGCATGCCATTCATTGAGCACTTGACCAACCGTCATGTCACCGAAACGCGCAATCTGCGTTTGCGACAATTCCGTATGCAGCGAACTCATCGGGGTATCCACATCGTAGGATGACAGATCCAGACCGGTAAACATGGCGTAAGAGGCAACCGCTACGTCCGGATTCTGTGCCTCCAGAACCTCGTTATACTTGCGATGCGCTTCTTCCGTCGTCGCCCCCACTACACAGGAAAAGGCGCTCATCAGCTTGATCGATGCAGCGTCGCGTCCGGATTTGACGGCTTCCTGACGAATGGCCCTGACCTGTTCGGCGAGCTTTTCAGGCGACCCACCTCCAAGAAAGATACACTCGCCATGGCGTCCGCCAAACGCCCGCCCACGCGGAGACGTGCCAGCCTGGAACAGGACAGGAGTGCCCTGAGGCGAGTATGAAGAATTCCCGTACCCATCGCAGGCAAAATGGGGTCCCTTGTGCGATATGCGGTGGACCTTGCCCGGGTCTGCAAAATTGCCCTGCTTATCCCGCTCCAGCGCGTCGGGCTCCCATGCGCCTTCAAACAGCTTATAGACAAGGTCCATGAAGTCATCCGCCATGTCATAGCGCGCGTCGTGTGCGACCATGGGTATGCCGAAAGCGCGCGCTGCAGTTTCCGCGGTCCCCGTCGTCACAACGTTCCATCCGATCCGGCCCTGGGACAGATGATCGAGGCTGGCCATGCGGCGAGCAAAAGCATATGGCTGCTCGAGCAGGGTTGACCCCGTTACAACCAGACCCAGCCGTGTCGTTTGCGCCATGATTGCCGCTGCCACGATGAACGGATCAAGACGTGGCAAATCGAGCGACTCACGCGAGCAGATTTCCGGCCGCTGGCCGTTGACTTCGGACCACCCCCAGGCATCGGCAAGAAACAGGAAGTCCAGGCCGCCCTCTTCGCAAGTGCGCGCGATTTCACGCCAGTAATCAAGTCGATCGAAACCGTCACGCTTGTTATCCTTATGGCGCCAAGTCGCCGTGCCGGAATCATTGGCCTGCGCGTTTTCAAACAGGCCGAAACGAAGTTGCTTCATTTCTTGTAACTTTCTTCTAGAGGAATGGAGTGCCAGGATCAGCGCCCGACAATGCTCTGATCGCTCCACCACAGAACGCGTTTCCGCACTACGGCCAGGGCTGAAACAAGCACCACGCCAAGTACGCAAAGCAATACGATACAGGCCCAGGTAACCGGCAGGTTTGCCTGTGCGGCGGCAATGGTCAGCAAGGACCCAAGGCCGGCTTGTTGACCTGGTGCGACAAACTCGGCCACGGCGGCACCTACAACCGACAGCGGCAACGCAATTCGCAGGCCAGCGAAAAAGAATGGCATGGAACCTGGGAAGCGCAGGTCGCGAAAAATCTCCCAGCGACTTGCATTGAGCGTACGCATCACGTCGAGCGCACGAGCATCGACATCCTTGAGACCAGCCAGCGAATTGACCAGCATGGGGAAAAATACCACCAGACCCGTCACAATATATTTCGGCATCATGCCAAAACCGAAGGCAACGACCAGGGCCGGCGCTATTGCAACGACCGGTGTCACCATAATGACCACCATCAGCGGCATGACCGCACGCTCAACAATCGGCAGCTCTGCCATTATGACCGCAAGAAGAAAGCCGCACAGAATGCCGAAACCGGCACCAATGGCAATCTCCTGGCTCGTTACGAGCATATTTGCCCAGTACATCTGCGGTGACTCGAGAAGACTGGAGCCTATGGCATCGAGTGTCGGGATCACAAATGGGTTGGAGATAGCCAGCAGCTGCCAGACGACTGCAACAACAAAGAAAGTTATCAGCGGAGGGGCCCAGGAAGCGATAATCGCGCCAACCCGGTAGCTGAACAAACTTGTTTTTTTGCCCTCTCCAGCCGTAGCCATTCCCACATTCGTAAAATTAGACATGAACTTGCCTCATCACGGTTTTCAGGCTGTTACGCACATACCCTTCAAGGTCACGGAATGCGTCGGTGGCATAGACTGCTTCATCGCGGGGGCGCGGAAGATCGACAGGAATAATTTCTGCGATCCTTCCTGGGTGAGCCGCCATGAGAATAATCCGGTCGGAAAGCATGATGGCTTCGGGCACCGAATGCGTAACGAACATCACCGACTTGCGGTTGGACTGCCAGAACTCGAGCAATCCCATGCGCTGCTTGTCGCGGTTCATTTCATCGAGGGCCGAAAACGGCTCATCCATAAGCATTACGGCCGGGTCGAAGACGAAGGCGCGTGCAATCGCTACGCGCTGCTGCATTCCCCCGGAAAGCTGAGAGGGGAACTTGTCTATCGCATTGCCCAATCCGAATGAGTGCAACAGGGCTTCGGGGTCACGCATGGTCCTTCCCGCATTGGAACGCTTGTTGACAAGCATCGGCAACCGCACATTGTCGAGAACGGTGCGCCAGGGCAGCAACGCCGGAGATTGAGGAACGAGCCCAATGGACTTGGCGCGCGCAGCCTCTTTTACCGGCTTGCCATCAATGCTGACGCTCCCGGAGTCGGCCTCCGAGAGCCCCGCCACCAACTTGAGCAAAGTTGACTTCCCGCAGCCGCTCGGCCCAATGACCGAGACAAACTCCCCCTTCTGTATGTTGAAATTGACGTTATCGAGAACGGTTACCTTCGCATCGGGAGGGCCAAATCCCTTGCAAACATTGCAGACCGCGACACCGGAATCCTTGCTGGCTGCGAAGGTTTCAGGCTGCTTAACGACTTCAGCGAGCATCGATACCACCTTATTCGCCCGGCCACTGAAGCTCGCCATCGACATACAGCGAGGCAACTAGATCCGGGTCCATCATGTCCTCAATCGCAGGTAACGTCCTGAGATCTCCATATTGGGCGACCATGGCGTGCTCGGCCTCCCAGTCAGCGATCGACTGAACTCCTGGCGCCTTTCCGGTTGCACGCACCCATCCCGCCTCAACCGCCCAGGTTCGAGCCTGCTGGTCCGCCGGAAATGCCGAGCCCTGATTGTTTTCTTCCGCAAGCACGCTGATCCGCTCCACGCAATCGGCTTCATCGTCCAGACAATGATGCAGCGCCTTGAGCGTTGCACGCATGAAGTCCGCAACGACCTCTCGGTTCTCATTGAGGAACTGGGTGTTCACCTCCATCACGTTGTAAGTGCCCTGAAGGTCGTAATCGGCCGGCCGGAACTCGTTGAACGGAAGCCCCATGGCACGCAGCCGCTCGGGCTGGTTCGATGCATAGCCTACAATCGCATCGACCTGCCCACGGGTGACAACGGTCGGGTCATAATTCGTCATCCTGATAAGCTCGACCTTGGAAACATCCACGCCCGCACTGTCCAGCATCGCTTTGGCAATCGGCGTAATGTTAATGAAGTATCCCAGCTTCCGGCCCTCAAGCTCCTTGAGCGACGTGACATCCTCATGCGCAAAGATTGAGAATGGCGACGTCGTTCCATATGTCGCGACGGCTGTAAGGTTGCTGCTGTTGGCAGCGGCCAGAATAACGTCGGAAGCCGAACCCAGAGCAGTAAACTGAGCCTGACCCGATGAAACCAGTTGCTGGCCGTTTGCCCCGCCGGCGTTGATTTCAACGTCCAGGCAAAGTGCATCGAAATAACCCATTTCCTTGGCCAGGAAAACGTCGAGCTGCCCGGCACTCGCCGAGTAACCATAGCCCGACACATAAACAATGGTCCCGACCGCCGAATTGCGCTCACACGCCTCCGTACTGATTAGCACGCCCTCCGGCACGCCGGGATCAGCGCTTGCCTGTGCATCTGCTTGCGGAGAGCACCCTGCAAGCCACAAGGCTGCCAGCGCACTCAGGATCGGACCGCCGGAGGCGCACATGGCACGATAACTTTGCCGCTTAACTTTAGTCACGAGTTCCTCCCCACTCACTCAAGGTCTTCATATCCATTACCCGATTGAATCTGATTAATCAACGTTGAATATTTATTTTCGCACGAATCCCAAGTGCAAGTTGACTTGCCGCAGGAATTCTCCTCTTTCAGTGCTGATTGCCACCTCCGGATCGCTGCAGGATTGAGGAGGCTAGCGATGACAGGACAGTTTTGTGGTACCCAGTAGGCAGTGCGACGCTTGTACTCGCGAAGCCCGAACATGCGTTCGATGCGATTGCAGCCCCTGTATCAACGAGGGTCATTGGGTATGTGGATCTTGCAGTTGGACTTCGGCAGAATACTGCTTATGAGCAGAGCCTCTCAAACAGCCGCCCTTCGTGCCGTTGTCGGACAGTAGTGTCTTGGCTCTTGTCGTCCGACAAGGTCATGAGTTTGCCGCTGCCAGTGTTGCGTATCGGCTCGATATCACCCGCCAGCATATTTATCAGTGGCGAGGCAAGATGGGCCGCTGAGTGCTATGAAAAACAATTCCGGCTTCATGCACATTGCGACCGAGCGCTTTGCAAATATGGGCGCAGTGCAGACCACTTGGATTACCGGGTGTAATCCAAGTGGAAGATTGTCGAGCCGCGTTTGTATGCGCAATCTTCGCTCAACAGGCCGTGCAACTGCAGGGGATATATGGCCACCTTGCCCTGCAATTGTTATATATGCGCCAGTGCCTGATCGACGTCTGCGATGATGTCATCGATGTTCTCAATGCCCACCGAAATGCGCACAAGATCCTCAGACACGCCAGCCAATTTCAGTTCATCGGCATCAAGTTGACGATGCGTGGTGGTCGCGGGATGACAAGCCAGTGATTTGGCATCACCGATGTTGACAAGGCGGTAGATCATTTTGAGCGCGTCAATGAACTTCCCGCCAGCTTCGCGTCCACCAGCAACTCCAAAGCTGACGATTCCTGATGCCTTCCCCCCCGAAATCTTGTCACAAACGGGCTTATAGCGGTTGGTTTCGAGCCCCGCATAGTTCACCCATTTCACCTTGGGGTGGGACTGAAGGTATTTGGCGAGTTCGAGGGCATTTTCACAGTGACGCTCCATGCGGAGGCCCAATGTCTCAAGCCCCATCATAATCAGAAACGCGTTGTGTGGCGACAATGCAGCCCCCGTATTGCGCAGAGGAGCAACACGGCAGCGTCCAATATAGGCAGCGGCTCCAAGGGCGTCGGTATAGACGACACCATGGTAGGACGGGTCCGGCTCGTTCAGGATTTTGAAGCGCTCCTTGTGCGCAACCCAGTCAAACTTTCCTGAATCCACGATAATACCACCGATGGCGTTGCCATGTCCGCCGATATATTTAGTCAGGGAATGAACAACGATATCGGCACCGAACTCAAACGGACGGCAGAGAAACGGCGTGGCGACCGTATTATCGACGATCAATGGGACGCCGTGGCGATGGGCGATCCCGGCGAGCTTTTCGATGTCCACGACGTTGCCAGCCGGATTCCCGATCGACTCGCAAAAGACAGCTCTGGTGTTTTCATCGATCAAGCCGTCGAAAGCATCAAGATCATCGCCTGGAGCCATACGCACTTCGATACCCTGGCGAGGCAGGGCGTGCATGAACAAATTGTAGGTGCCACCATAAAGCTGGCTCACAGAAACAATGTTATCGCCAGCCCCGGCAATCGTCTGGATGGCATACGTGATCGCTGCCATCCCAGAGGCGACCGCCAATGCTCCTATGCCTCCTTCCAGGGCGGCCATACGCTGTTCCAGCACCGCGGAAGTGGGGTTCATGATACGCGTATAGATATTGCCCTCGACCTTGAGGTCGAAAAGATCGGCACCATGCTGGGTATCGTCAAATGTGTAGGAGGTCGTCTGATAGATTGGCACGGCGGCCGACTTTGTAGTCGGTTCTGGAGTATACCCGTGGTGAAGAGCAAGTGTTTCAAGTTTCATAAATTTCCTCCGTATCGGACGTCGCCATGATAGGCTCAGCCGTTCTAGGATGCCATCGCCTGCCGATTAAATTATGCCTAGTGCGGACATGGCGTCGGCGACCCGGACAAATCCTCCGATATTGGCTCCCGCCACGTAATTTCCAGGCAGACCATATTCATCGGCAGTCTGCGCGCAGTGATCGTGAATATCTTTCATGATTTCGGCCAGCCGTTCCTCGGTCTGCTCGAACGTCCAGGAATCGCGCGAAGCGTTTTGCTGCATTTCTAGTGCACTGGTGGCTACACCACCCGCATTGGATGCCTTTCCCGGCCCAAAAAGAATACCGGCCTCTTGAAACATGCGCACCGCCTCCGGTGTACAAGGCATGTTTGCGCCTTCAACAACGGCCAAGACACCGTTTTCAACAAGAGACCGGGCATCCTTGCCAGTCAGCTCGTTCTGAGTCGCGGCAGGGATGGCCAGATCACATGGCACCGTCCAGAGCGAACCAGAAGTGCTGAAGTGCGCACCATTACCTTTGATTTCGACATATTTCTCAATGCGCCCCCGTCGTCGCTCTTTGATCTCTTTCAATAATTCGACATCGATGCCGTCCTCATCGACGACGTAGCCGCTCGAATCTGAACAGGCCAAGACCGTTGCCCCCAGCCCGATCAGCTTTTCCATAGTATGCAAGGCAACATTGCCCGAACCTGAAACGACAGCCTTTTTCCCAGCCAAGTCGATGCTGCGGTTTCGCAACATCTCGGCCAAGAAGTAGACCGCGCCGAACCCTGTTGCTTCCTTGCGAACCCGAGAACCGCCCCAACTTAAGCCTTTACCAGTAAACACCCCCGACTCATAGCGATTGGTCATACGTTTGTATTGGCCAAACATATAACCAATTTCCCGCTGCCCCACCCCGATGTCACCGGCTGGAACGTCGGTATATTCACCGATATGGCGAGAGAGTTCGGTCACGAATGCCTGGCAAAACCGCATAATTTCTGCGTCAGATTTGCCTTTGGGATCAAAATCGGACCCACCCTTGCCGCCGCCAATGGGCATACCCGTTAGAGCATTTTTGAATACCTGCTCAAATCCAAGAAATTTTACGATCCCCAGATTGACGCTGGGATGAAACCTCAATCCCCCTTTATATGGTCCCAAGGCAGAATTGAACTGAACGCGAAACCCCCGGTTGATCTGAACCTGTCCATCATCATCCATCCAGCAAACGCGAAAAATGATCTGTCTCTCGGGCTCACAAAGCCTCTCGATCAGCCCTGCATCCCCATAGTGTGGGTGCTTGGCAACCACCCGTCCCAGACTATCGAGCACTTCTCGAACCGCCTGATGGAACTCTTCCTCGCCCGGATTGCGTAGAAGGACCTGTGAAAAAACTGGTCCGAGAAAGTCGTCTGTAGCGCTCATGTCCGGTTACCTTTTTAGTTTATGTTGAGGCGCGAGGGCGAGGGGGTTGCCCTCGCGCCAATCGCCATCGCGCAGTGTTGGAGACCTGTACGACAGCAATAGGAGATCATGCGGCAGATGGGCCAGGATCATCGCCCGGCTTAGGGACGGAACGTCGGAAAGCAGGTTGTGGACTACCGCTGTGGCTTGCCACCAGATGTAAATTGCCCGTCGTCTTGCGTGCCTTGCTTTCCGCTTCCGGTTGATAGAGCACTTTATGGATTTCGAGCGCGACCACGCGCCCACCAAAATCAATCTCGATTTTATCTCCAGCTGCCTGACCCAAAAGCCCGATCCCCCTGAGGCTGGCGACCGACTGGTGATCCTGACCCGGCACATAATGCTCGATTGGTACAAGCCGACGCTCTTGTGACCATTGGTCATCGACGGTGAAGGCGACGCGAGATCCAATCGTTACAACCTCGGCGGGAAGATCGTCGGCAAATACAATCTGGGCGTCGTCTAACTTCTTGCGGATTGCAGCGATGAGAAGTTCGTCGCCACCTAAATGGTCAGCGAGCATCGTTTCCAGAATTGAAAAATCGCGCGGCGTGACACTTGGACGTCTGGACATGCACATGAGGATTCCACCTTCGAGTAAAATGCGGTTCATTAGATGTGACCAGAACGGCATCATGCCGGTCTGGTCTCTTGATCCAAACTTGAGCACCGCTGGCAGCTCGTTATTGAGGTATCTCATGTCACTGGCCCTGCTGCACACGATTGACGGTCAGCGACAGGCGTCGACCGTCCCGTGCGGTCCAGGGGATGCTTTGCCCCTCACGCAGACCGATGAGTGCTGCACCGATCGGGGTCAGTACAGAGACCTTTCCCGATGCGATGTCTGCGTTACCGGGGAAAACCAATTGAAAGGTGCGGTTAAATCCGTCCTCCGTCGTGAAGGAAACGATCGATCCCATCCGAACGGCATCGTCAGGCAGTTTACCTTGGTCAACGACACGCGCACGATCCAGCTCGTTCATCAGTTGGTCCGCGACACTCGCCATTGGACCAGAAATTCCACTGGCCATCGTCATCAGTTTTCCATGATCCTCGACGCCAAGGATCAAGCGCGGCAAGGCCGTTGATTTCATTGCAGTTTGAGACATGATTGCACACGATCTTCGCCAGCAACGCGGCTGGCAGTCCAATGTTGAGAAAATTGTGAAGGCACCAAAGACGCTGATCGTGCATACGATGAGCGCACCTCCCGAAGCTCGGAAGGCACAAATAGCCGAGCTTCGGGTTACAGTCCTATTACGGGCTGTCCCATGAGCATTTCCTGAAGTGTCAAACGCGCTCGGATAGTCATAAGTTTATAGCTAGTCCTTTGTACGGGGAAGTCAAGTCTGGGCTAGGGCATGCGACCAGAGGTCCGCCTAACTGGATTGACGTGACGAAAGGGAGCAGTCCAGCGACTGATCGCCTATCTTGTTTTGCGAACCAATACTATCAATCGCGCAAGAGGACACCGGACAGTCGCTGATGTGACACATTGCGACGGAGCGGACCGGAACGCGGCATAGGCACAGGCCAATGGTCTGGTAGTGGTTTCAAACACCACGGGCATCGCATCGCGGCCCGCGGAATGGTTTCTGTACAATGACGACAAGTAAAAGGGCTGACAGAATTTCGCACACCGGCCTCCATTTACGCTTGCGCGACGAAAAAGAACGAGAACTCAAAATGGTCCCGAGGCGGTGTATTGACGCTAGCGCAAAACACATTCCCCGCCCCGGGGGGAGGTGAGTGCGCCGATTGGCGTTCTGGTACAGGCAGTTTTGATCGACTTGCGGAGCATAGATATCAACATAGCGCCCAAAGTGGTCTTTGCAAGTAGGCGCGCCACGCGACAAAAATGCTCAGTTGACATAATTATTATCGACGCTAGGTTTTCTGAACTATGAGCACCTATGGCTTCAAAAACACTTTTAAGTCTGCGCCTACAGACCGGGATGCCTAGCCCGGAAGCTGCGAAACACTTTGCACTTCCGGGAAAACATTCACGACAACTTTAATTCTTTAGTCGGCTTCAACTTTACCCGGCGGAGGTTCGTGATGGCACTCTCAAGTGTTTCGTTTGAAATAGAATTCACAATCGATAATCTATCGAAATCGCGCAAGGCAGCACTGAGCACCTTAGGTCAACGCATTGGCACGCTCAGACCTGCGATATTTGCGCATGACATTACCCGTTGCTTTCTGGCACGTGAGATGCTGGGATCGACTGCCATAGGGTCAGGCGTTGCAGCACCCCACACCATCTTTGAGCAGGTCTGCCCTCCTCTGATTCATGTGACGCACCTGAAACACCCCGTCGACTTCCGCGCTGAAGATGCCCGTCCAGTAGATGTGTTGCTGTGTGCCGTGGGCAATCGCCATGACATACGCTGGCTGCATATTGCTCTGCCCCGGCTGGCGAGACTTGCCAAGCTCCCCCACTTGGCTGCCAAGTTACGCGCGGCTAAGTCTGGATGTGCCGTAGAAGATATTCTGGCAAGCGTTGGCATCTACTCTGAGCGGACCATGCCGAAAAAAGCAGCATAGCGCGATGACCATTTTAGTGACCTGGAGGCGAACTCAAACAGGAGGATCGCCCCTGGTCAGCACATGAGTGCGGCCAGGGACGATATTCAAGCATTCCAAATTTCGAAAATTTTTCCCCTCCAGTCCCAGAAGCCTCTGCGGACGTATTGAAGGTTATGGCAAATGGCAAAACGCAAGGGCGACCAGCAACGCAAACAGCCCAAAAAGAAAAAACAGAAGCAAAGTCTCGCTCCTGACTCGGTCACCGGCCTGATATCGGGATCGGGTGTACCGGAGGCCGGCAAGCGAAAAGCAAAATAAGCCGCATTGGGGGCAGAAGAACCGCTGCCCCCAACTCTCCATTTTCAAACGAGTACCACTATGCTTTCCCGCCCCCCAATGTCGCCTCCCGCCAATACCAACACGTCATATGGCACAATTTGGCAAGTCGCCTTGCCGTTGATGGTCCTGGCACTGGGACACACCATTTCCAATCTGGTTCGAACGCTTCCGGCAGTTTCAGCTGATCTGGTTGCACGGGATCTGGCTCTATCGGCAGGCGATATCGCTGCAGTGACCGGGGTTTATCACCTGGCATTTGCTGCCGGACAAATTCCAGTGGGCGTTGCGCTTGACCGCTACAGCGTCAAGGCCGTCGTCAGCACACTGTTGGGTGTAGTGGTTGTTGGTTCGGTTTTGGCAGAGTTTGTGCAAGGTGCCACGGGTTTTGCAATAACCCAGATTGTACTTGGGATAGGAACTTGCGGAATGCTTTTATGCCCTCTCACCTATGCCGCGCGAACGACGGACCCAAGCCGGTTTGCTCTTTGGTCTGCCGTCATTTTGGCAATCGGCAACACCGGCATGATACTCTCGGCCAGTCCAATGGCATGGCTCATCGAACATCATGGCTGGCGACTTGCCTACGGTTTGCCTGCGCTGTTTGCGCTGCTTGTCCTTATTATCGTGCAGCTGGCCATTCGACCAGTTCGTGCATCGAACGATATGCCTGCGAGCATAGGTTCAGAGGTCCGGGAAGTGCTAAAAATTGGCATTTCACCGGCGCTTCGCGGCGTTATTCTCCTCGCATTTGTGTCTTTTGCGGTGATGATCGGTGTCCGCGGAATGTGGGCCGGCCCTTGGTTGATGGAGGCAAAGGATATGGCCAGAGTTTCCGCTGGGAATGTCTTGCTCGCCTTGACGCTCATGTTGATTACCATGCCCATGGTGGTGGGGCTCATCGAGAAACGTTTTGGTCGCCCCTACGCGCTATTGGCAATCGGCCACGTCCTTGCTGGTGTTGCACTCATACTGCTACCGGCTGGCTCGGATAATGGATTGCTGGCACGAGCTTTCGGCGCTGAAACTCTCTCGGCAAGCTTCGACATAACACTGGTTGTTGCATTCGGCATCTTCATTTCGGTGCAGCCACTCTTGTTCGCGCTTGGTCGTGCTGCAGTCGAGCCTCGGCATGCTGGCAAGGCGCTTTCGGCAGTGAATTTGTCCTTCTTTGTCGGGGCAGCAGCCATTCAAGCGGTCTCAGCGCCGGTGAACGCGTCATTTGGTCTTGCGGGCGTTTTGATGTTTCTAGGCATGCTTAGCATGGTGGGTGGTTTTGGGTTCTGGCTTCTGCAAAGCCGCACGTCCCTTGATGGCGGATGAACCAATCTGCAAGAAAGGTGACACCTGCAAACGACGAGCCGGGTGTTCTTGACGGCGATTGGACGGCGCTACTCTTCGACAGTCGATGCAAAGATGAACACTGGACCATTTTTTGAAAGTCTAATTTATTTCTCATCTTTGGCACTGCCCGTGTTGCGCGCTTAGCCAGTGCCGAAATCGTCCAGCGAATCCGTCATACCTTGTTTGGACCTGTCGCGGTTTGTTGCCGCTCCTTTGATATCATGTGGCGAGCGGGTAACCTCCGTGAAAATGCACCTGGAACCAAACATCTGCCCTGGCAGAATGGCCTGTAGTGTCGGGCTGAGACCAATTGCCGCCGGGTGGTCGTTGGTGGCGATTCTGCGGTATGGTCAACCGTCCTGTATTTTTTGAAAGAACCAGCACGACGATGACGTGACAGGCTTTCCTTTTTGCAACTGAGGTTGGCGAAGATGAACAAGCCGTTTGTTATGTTACGTCCTGAGATCACCCGGACACATGCATTGATCCTTATGGATTGGCTGGAAGATGAACGCGTCACCCGCTTCCTGAGCGATAAGAGCGGTGTTTCGCACTTTATCGAACAAGCCATCAACCGAACCCAGATGCCGATTCTGACACACCTTTTCAATCAGGGCGGTCGCTTCTTTATGGTCCACAACCGGGATGATGTCCCGGTTGGTTTTGTCAGACTGGTCAAAAGTGGCATGGACTGCGAGATCGTTTTGGCTATCGGGGACCACGACAATTGGGGGCGCAGGCTCGGTGGAAGTGCCATCGTACAAAGCCTTAAGCTCGCGTTCTTTGACATGCGAGCCAGGCGTGTCATCGCCAAAATTCACCCTGACAATGCCCGTTCGCTGAGAGCGTTCAAGCGATGCGGTTTTCTCGCCGCTGACGAGAGTTCTACGAGTTTTTCCCTGTCTATGGATGTCGGACGGTATCTGCAGTTACTGCGGGCAGGTGCCATGTCCGAGGACGCTGGGCTCTTCATCACGACGGCGGACAAATCACGCCTTGAAGACCTCATTGCTGCAGATCGGGCGCCTAAGGTATTCGAACTGGAACATGAAATCGAACGGGCGTCCATCGTCGATCCTAAGCGTATCGCTGCCGATGTCGTCACGATGAACTCCAAGGTGGTGTTACAGCTGGCAGGGGAGTGCAAGGAATTGACCCTTGTCTATCCGCAACAGGCTGACGAACAATTTGGCAAACAGTCCGTGCTTTCCGATGTCGGTGCAGCGATCCTGGGCTATCGGGAAGGCGACGTGGTCGACTGGATGGTCTCTGACCGCCCCCAGGAGGTCACTATTCAGACGCTCATCTACCAACCTGAAGCGTCCGGCGACTTTCACCTCTAATTGGTGTCAGAGTAGAAGGTGCCCGACGGATCGAGCTGTCGCGGCATCCTCGCCAGGCTGCCTTATTGCATAGACGTCCAGACAACGGTTCTGCGCCAGCGTTGCTGTCGCAAGGGGTCATTGCGCGCAGCGGCTAACGACCCGCCGTTGTTAGCCGTCGACGGAAAAAACTGCTCCAAGCTTGATGCTGTTGAAGGTCTGAAAAGTATCGGTCCAGACATCTACCGGTCGGAATGGGAATGATAATGTTTGAAGAAGTTGCTTTGGTTGCAAGCCGGATCGGCTTTGCGTTGGCTGCCGGCGCGGCAATCGGCTTCGAGAGAGGATTCCATGGTCGTCCTGCCGGATTCCGTACACATGCACTGGTTTGCCTAACATCGTCCCTCCTGATGCTTGTGACTGTTTTCCAAAGCAGTTGGATGACTGAGATGCCGGTGGACGCGATCCGCACTGATCCAACACGGATGGCCCAAGGCATCATGACCGGCATAGGGTTTCTGGGCGCGGGCGTGATCTTCAAGCAAGGAGCGAACGTGCGAGGACTGACTACGGCCGCGACAGTCTGGATTACGTCGGCATTGGGAATACTGATAGGTATCGGTTTTTACCTGCCGGCCTTGGCGGGCGTTGTGGCAACACTTCTGGTTCTTTCTGGGCTTCGTTGGGTAGAAGCTCATCTCCCAAGATCGTACCACGCCTCGCTTTGGGTCAGGTTCGAACGAGAGCTGGCATTGTCGGAGGTTCAGCTCCGGGACGAAGTCATAAAAGAGGGGTTTTCGGTACATAATCTTTCCCACCGACTTACAGGCGGGGGTGAAGCTGTAGAATATCGTGCGACTATCCAAAGACGAAAAGGTGTTGCGCTTGATGGCCTTTCGACTCGACTACGCGCAATGCCGCAGGTAACAGAATACAGGATCATGCCAACTGGGGATTGAATCTAAGTCAAGGACGTATTCATCCCGCTGTAGGAAGAGGAGGAGGCACTTTACTAGACGGTGGAGGGCTACTTCTCGGAGACCTACGACGCTGCATCGCAGGATGCCCGGAATGTTGTTGCTTTCGTCATGACGATATATCGGTGCCGTCTGGCGTCCAGCTTCTACGCGCTCAGGAAAACATTGGAGAACCGCAGAGCTTGCGCAGTTGATAAGCGGCGACACGAGGGAGACGCTGCCGACGAAACGGAGGCAGCCAGCGCGGCTGGGCCTAGTCGCAGCTTAAGCTGTTCGATAGCTGGTATACGGACTGGAACGCCCGCACCGGCGCGCAGAAATACGCCTGTCCTCCTTGGCTGGCACGATCGTGCGCCGTGACCGGGCAGAAAAGCCCTCCGGATGGAGGGCCCTTTTTCTTATCGACACATGGCCGGTGAAGCAGCGGCGGACGCTGCGGACCGGACCCGGAACACGCGCCGCCTGCCGCTCTAGCTGACGGCGACGAGGCCGCCAGAGCGCAGCCGCTCGATCAGCGCCATTTCCTCCGAGGTGAGGGTGATGCCGTCCGCCATCGCCTTGCGGCGCGCCGTGAAGCGGCGCTGCGAGGGCAGCCTCGCCCCCTGCCCCGCAATGGCCTCGAACAGCACTTCCGCGCGTGCGAAGGGGTCGCCTCGCCGGCTGCCGGAGAAGCGCTCCGGGCTGAAGGCCAGGATCAGCTCGCCATGATGCGGCGCCAGCGTCGTCGTGCCCAGATAGTCGAGCGCCTCGGCGCTGGTCAGGTCGCCAATCATTGCGCCGGCCAGAAGTTCGACCATGGTCGAGATCGCCGAGCCCTTGTGGTCTCCGAAAGGCAGCATGGCGCCATCCAGCGCCGCGGCCGGGTCAGTGGTCGGCTGGCCGCCGGCATCGACGGCCCAGCCCTCAGGCAATTGCTGGCCCGATTGACAGTAAAGCTCGATTTCGCCGCGCGCGGCGACGCTGGTGGCGAAGTCGAACACATAAGGGTCGCCGCCGGGGCGCGGCCAGCCGAAGGCGAACGGATTGGTGCCCAAAAGCGGCTTCGTGCCGCCGGCCGGCGCGACGGCGGCGTAGCTGGGGCACATCGCTAGCGCTGCCACGCCCATGGCGGTCAGCGTCTCGATCTCGGGCCACAGGGCGGAAAAATGCGTGCAGCGGTTGATGACCAGCGCCGCGACACCCAGCTTGCGGGCCCGCTCGGCCAGCACCGGCGCACCAAGCTCGAAAGCCGGGCTGGAAAAGCCGTTGGCGGCATCGACGCGGATGACGCCCGACCCCTCGTCCTCCAGCGTCGGCAGCGCACCTGGCACCACCTTACCGGCCTTGACCGTACGCAGGCAGCCCTCGATGCGATAGACGCCGTGCGACTTGCAGGCGTCGCGCTCGCCGGCGGCGATGATCGTCGCCACCGAGGCGGCGGCAAGGGGCGAAAGTCCCGCCTTCAGGAAGATCTCGCGGATCGTCGCCGTCAAGGTGTCGAAGGTCAGGGTGGTTTGACTCATGTCGGCTTCCATTCTCGCGTAAAGGGTTCACCGGGTCGGCAGGCGCGGCCCGGCACGCCCGATCACGGCTTGCAATCTTGAATACACACTGTATGCAAGATTGCGTCTCAGATGCAAGCCCGCGGCCGCGCGATGTCTCGACTGTTGATTGTCTTCTCTATTCGGCGTGTTGACGTCAAACCTTTCGTCAGAAGGCAAAAGAACGATGCAGCCGACGCTGAAGCAATCGCAGAAGCGGCCAACCGCCCCACCATGCGGTATGTCGAGCCCAAGAGCGAGCAGCAACAAGCTCGTGCAATGGAGTTTCGAACGCGAGATGGACTTACCCCGAAAAAGTGGAGGGACTTTCTGATAGCTTAAAGAGCAACACGAGGCTTCTATGGGAAACAAAGACCGCCAACTCTTCACGCCAGAGTTCAAGAAGGAAGCTGGCCGGCTGACACAAACCAGTGACCGAACGATCGGCCAGCTGGCTGCGGACCTGGGCATAGGTTTGTCGACATTGACACGCTGGAACCGCCAATATCGGTATGCTGAAATCCTCGCCGGTCCTGACGATGATAGTGCGAAAGAACTGGCACGATTGCGCAAGGAGAACGAACTGCTTCGCCAGGAGCGGGAGATTTTGAAGCGGGCAGCAGCTTTTTTCGCCAAGGAGGGAGCGAGGCCCGGAGCACCATTGGGTCGAGCGACCAGGCCGAACGATGAGATTCAAGCTTATCGATGAGGCGAAAAAGGATTTCCCCATCTATTGGCTTTGTCAGGTTCTTGAGGTCAGCCAAAGCGCCTATTTTGCTTGGAAAGGGCGTCCTGCCAGCGCTCGACAGCAGCAAAATTTGGTTCTTCTGGCTCAAATTTCGCCCTCAGTTCAACACGTCGAACCAGACCTAGGCGCACCCCGCATGCACGCTGAACTGACGGAAGATGGATTTTCCGTCGGTCGTCATCGCATCGCTCGTCTCATGCGGGAGAATGGGCTGAAGGCATTGCAAAAGCGGCGCTTCAAGAAAACCACCGATAGCCATCATGGCGGCCCGGTGGCCGCCAACTTGCTGGCCCAGGACTTCTTTTGCACGGGGCCGGATCAGAAGTGGGGAGCTGATATCAGTTATATCTGGACCAATGAGGGTTGGCTCTATCTGGCGATCGTGCTCGATCTTTACTCCCGGCGCATCGTGGGATGGGCAACCAGCGACTGGCTCAAGTCGAACTTGGCGATCAGTGCTTTGAAACGAGCAATCGCTTGACCTGAGCCCTCAAACTTCCTCCATTTTTTGGTAGAGTCCGCCCACTTTTGGAGACGGACAATTAAGCGCAGCAGGTTCACTGAGGAACAGATTATCGCGATGATCAAGGAGCAGGAGGCGGGGATGCCAACTGCGAAGGTCTGTCGCAAGCACGGCGTCAGCAGTGCCAGTTTTTATAAATACAAGGCGACGTATGGCGGCAAGGACGTCTCTGAGACTATCAAGGTTCGCCAAGCATCGTTTGCGCACGTATATCGCGCGCAAAGCATCGCCCAGTCCTACGAACCTGCAAAAAAAACAAATGGCGATGACGACCAGTCTTACCGCCCAGCGCTGCTCGCACCGTTGGGGATGAGCGGTGTCGGCTGCACTGGTCAAAGCTTTGTGGTCAGTGAACGCGTTCGAACTGGAGGCCCGCGAGAAGACATCCTTCAGCTTCGGTAACGGTGAAGCTGGAGCCAGACTTTGTAATGGGGCAGGTCATCGGAAAACTGGCGTCGCCGAGCGCGCCTGTCGCATCGGACATGCACAAGTTCGCTCTCCGTGCGCGAGTAGGTTCCCTCGACCAAACGGCCCCGCGCATTTGAAAGCGCAAACCGATTGTCATCGCCAAGGATCAACGTCAGGTCAGACGCGGTATCACCGTTACCCACGACAAACCACTCAGTGGTGCGGGCAGCGTCCGCTGTTGCGCTTACCTCACCCCGCGCAGTTTCGGTGGCCGCCAGTTCCTCGACCTGGGGTGGCTGAGCCGATAATCTGGCCGAACTTGCGCACGGACGCGCCTTCCGCAGTGGCCTGGATGATGACCTTGTGCCCGATGGAAATGCGCCGGGCACATAAAAGATCGGGCCCAATCTCGGCTTTGGCCCGCACTTGATCGAGTGTCACTGCGACATTGTCGCTGGCGTTCAACACCAAGGCGGCGTGGTTTCGGGGTTCGTTCATGTCCCTGTGCTCAGGCGTTCGATCTTTTGGGCATTGGAACGCGGACATCGACGATACCCGCCTCCATGAGCGCCTGCCAGAAGGCGTCGGGGATGTCCTCGGCAAGATAGTCCAGCGTCTGCTCGACTGAGCCGGGCCTCGTCATTCCAAAAACCACCGAGGCGATTGCCGGATGACCAAGGGAAAACTGGGCCGCCGCTGCCGGCATTCTAATCGCGAATACCTCGCAGATCGACTGCACCACCTCGATCTTCTCGATGACGTGTCCAGGAACCGCGCCGTAGTCGTAGGTGGCGCTTTCCGCGCCCTTGGCCAGAACGCCGGAGTTGAAGACTCCGACATTGACAATTCCGACCCCCTTCCGTTCCGCCATAGGCAGGCAGTCGGACAGCGCGGGCTGCTCGATCAGGGTGTAGCGGCCGGCGAGCATAACAAGGTCGATATCGGTTTCGGCCATGAAATCGGATGCGACGTCGGATTCGTTGACCCCGATCCCAATAGCCTTGACAAAGCCTTCGCTGCGCAATCGGTCCAGCGCGCGATAGGCGCCCTCTATTGCGACCCGATAATGGCGGTCGAAATCCGTACCGAGATTGCGGCGGTCCAAGTCGTGAATATAGACGATGTCGATATCGGCCAGCCCGAGCCGGGCATGCGACTGTTCAAGCGAACGCATCGTGGCGTCATACGAGTAGTCGAGCACAGGCATCAGATCGAGGGGCGCTGCCCACATGCCAGTGTCGTAAGCCCGCCCCCGCGGCGGGACCATATAGCGGCCCACTTTGGTCGAGATCTTGTAATCGGCGCGCGGTTGGCCGCGCAGGAACTGCCCGACCCGCAACTCGCTCAACCCAAAACCATAAAGCGGCGATGTGTCGAAATACCGTAGTCCGCCGTCCCACGCCGCCTGCATGGTCTGCTGAGCTTGGACTTCACTGATCGCGCGTGACAGATTGCCAAGGCCCGAACCGCCAAATCCGAGGCGCGGAATATCAACCTGGTTGCTCATGGCGCTACGCCTCGCCTTCGCTCAGCGCGTCACCGAACGCCGCCCGTAGCCTGGGACAAGTGGCGCTGCCGGCATCCGATGAACCCGCCCAGGAGAGAAACCCCCTGGCCCGCCGTTCGATCTTGGCTGTATGGTTGTTGGCGATATCGGCAATACGATGATCGAGGAAAGGGTTGTCGAACCGCTCCCGGCACTGCGCCCAATAGGCGAATGCACCATCGTCGGCTGGAAAGGCGGGGAGAATGTCTTGCGTCACGATACTGTCCAGCCAGGCGCGGGTCTTCGCATCGGTCATCGCCTCGCGCACCGTCAGTCTTTCCGGTGCACCACGATCGAGCCAGCGTTGCGCGAGAAGGGTATGGCTGAGATTGAGGATAAAGAGTTTCTTGCGCTCGATAGGCCCCAGATCGGGAACGACCACCATCTGATCATGGGTGCACGGAGGCACGAAGCCGGGTCGGGCTTCCAGCGCCCAGAGCGCGTATGGCTCGGCCACGGCCCCAACCGGGTCGATTGGCTCGGAAACGATGCGGTCGACAAGCGCATTGACGAAAATGCAGCGATCTTGGACCCAGCGCACGAACGCCGCGTTCCCCGCACCTCGGCGCGCAAGATCGAGAACGATGCCCCGCAGAGTGTCGCCGTTGCGCGAGATGAGTTCACAGGGCAAAAGGGTTAGCGGAGTTCCGCTGGCCTCGAAGCGTTCGCGCAGCAGTGCGGTAAGCAATTCGGGGAAACCGCTCCACCCATTCAAAGTGGGATCGGGGTCTTCCGGCACCGCATATCCCTTATCGCCCGTGTTGCTCAGCACATAACGCGCGTTGATGAAGGCCTCGCGCAGCGCGGGGACATCGGTGCGCGCCGAAAGCCCAGCTTCAATCCCACGCACGTCATAGGTTGTATCCCGCGTCTTACCATGTTCGAGGCCACGAATGCGCACCGGGAAAGGATGTCCTTTGGCAAAGGCAGCGACCCGCGCGCGGCTGGCCGGTGAGCCGGTGGTTTCGATCACCGTGACGGCCCCGACCTCCTGCCCGGCGTCACGAGCCTGGGACAGCATCAGATCGGCATGGGCCTGCAGGAACCGGCTGGTGCCGAATTGGACAATGGCGCTGGTCATGAAACCTCAACAATAGCCTTGATCACCGTATCGCGATTTTCGAGCAGGTCATTGAATTGATTGGCCAGCGTGTCCAGCCGGGCGCTGTGGGTGTGGACGGACTTCGTATCGATCTCGCCGGCCTTGAGCGTTGCAATGACCGTCTCAAAGTCTTCACGCGTTGCATTGCGGCTGCCCACAAGCTTCATCTCGCGCTTGTGGAATTCTGGGTCCGCGAAGGTAACGGTTTCGGTCACGACGCTGACGAGCACATAGGTTCCGCCATGCGCAACATAGGCGAAGCCCGCTTCAATGGCGTTTGCGTTGCCTGTAGCATCGAAGACCACGTCATAGCCCTCCCCGTCGGTCGGGGCCATGACCGCATCGGCACCTCTGTCCACGCTCATGGCGCTGTCGAACTCGAATTTTTCCGCAATCATCTCAAGCCGCTTGCGACTGGAATCGAGTAGGTGCACCTGGGCACCTCGCAGCCGAGCGAAGAGCGCTACGCCCAAACCGATAGGTCCCACCCCGACAACCAGTACGCGATCGTTTTCCTCAACCTCCGATCGGCGGACGGCATGCGCGCCGATAGCAAGAAATTCGACCATCGCCGCCTGGTAAGGTTCGAGGCCCGGCGCAGGATAGAGATTTTCCGCAGGCACATAAATCCGCTCACACATCCCACCGTCGCGGTGCACCCCCAGTACCCCGATATTGTAGCAGCAATTGGGCTTGCCTCGAAGGCAGGCCCGGCAGGTGCCACAGGCGACATAAGGATTGACGATGACCAGATCGCCTTTGGACAACGCCCCGGCGTTTTCAGCGACGCGTCCAGACAATTCATGCCCCATGACGCGAGGGTACTGGAGATAAGGGTGCTTACCCTCAAAGATATGGTAGTCGGTGCCGCAGATACCCACATGGCTGATATCGACCGGTACCCAGCCTTCCCCAGGGCTTTGGGGAAACGCACGATCCTCGAGGCGCAATGTTCCGGGTTGCTCGCAAACGAGCGTTTTCATGGTGTATTCCTAAGCGTCAATTTCAAGCTGCTGCCCCCCGCGGACGCCAGCCTGAGGGTAGCGATCCCTTGATGATGAGGCTAAGAACGTCGTCCTGCGTTACATCGGAAATCTTGTGGGAGCCGACATTGCGGCCGTTGTTCATGACCATCACCCGGTCGCAGAGTCGGAAAACATCTTGCATGTCGTGGCTGACCAGGAATATTCCGATGCCTTCATTGCGCAGCTTCTGCACGAGTTCGGCGACCATTTCGGTTTCCGAAGGCCCAAGAGCCGCTGTTGGCTCGTCCATAATCAGCGCTCGGACATTGAAGTGGATGGCACGTGCGATCGCGATAACCTGTCGCTGCCCCCCGGACATCCTCACCACCGGATCGGACAGATTTTTGAAATTGGGGTTGAGACGCTGCAGGACACCCTTGGCCTCCTCAAACATCCGTTTATCGTCAAGGTTGCCGAAGCGTGTCTTGAGTTCGCGTCCTAAAAAGAGATTGGCAGGAGCATCGAGATGATTGGCAAGGGCCAGATTTTGATAGATCGTCTCGATACCGTGCTGGCGTGCCGCGGTAGGGCTCGCGATTTCGATCTTCTCGCCATCGAGGTAGATATCCCCCGAAGACGGGATCATTGCGCCTGAAAGCATGCGCATGAGGCACGATTTGCCGGCGCCGTTGTGTCCAAGGATACCCACGACTTCGCCGGGATAGAGGTCCACAGACACATCCCGGACCGCTTGTACGCCACCGAAATGCTTGCAGATGTTTCGCATTTCAACGAGGGGCGCTGCGCTGGAATTGGAGGTGCTCATAATGATATCTTCTCGGTCGAAAGAGGGGGCGGAGGGCGGGCTGTAGTCCGCCCTCCTAAGCCGTGCCCTAATAAAGGACGTTCTGGGCCTGCTCAGAATCGATATTGTTCTTAGTCACGAGAACGACACCGGTATTGATGAATTCCTCGACCTCTTCGCCGGCAAGGAGCTTGGCAATCGTCTGGACGCCCATTTCACCCATCTGGAACGAGCCCTGGACAGCAATCGCCTCCAGCACGCCGTCGCGAACGAACTGCTGGAGGTCTTCGTTACCGTCAAAGCCGAGCGCGACGAGCGAACCCTCGCGGCCCGCCTGAACGATGGCGCGCCCCATGCCGACGGCGGTCGGTTCGTTGGCGCCAAAGATACCGTCAAGCTCGGGATAAGCAGACAGAGTATCGGTCGTCTGATTGAGGGCGGTCGCCATCTGTGACTGCGAATAGAGTGTGTTGACAATCTCGATGTTGGAGTTGGCTTCGATATAATCGGTGAAGCCACCGACGCGACCGATCTCCGATCCGACGCCCGGCACATAGGACATGATTGCGATCTGGCCTTCAGGGCCGACAGCGTTAATCATTGTCTGGGCCATCAGCTGACCGGCAGCGTTGTTGTCGGTTGAAAGGAAGGCCTGGTAATAGTCTTCGGCACCTTGAGCGAGTGCGGAATCGATGATCACCACCGGAATGCCGCTCTCATAGGCGCGCTGTACCGAAGGGACCAGGGCTTCGGGATCAGACGGTGCGAGAACGAGGCCCGCTACGCCGCGGTTGATCGCGTTGTCGACCATATTGACCTGTGCGGCGATGTCGGATTCTGACGCCGGGCCGTCAAAGCTCATGGTATAGCCGTCCAGTGTTTCCACGCCGGCCTGCGCGCCACGGTTGACGTTCTGCCAGAAGTTGGAGCTCGTGGTCTTGACGATCACGGCGATTTCCTGGGCGATTGCGGTCGCCGGAATTGCGGTGACTGCTACAGCGCCGACAAGCGCAAGGCAGCGAAATACGGACTTCATTGTTTCCTCCTGTTTAATTAAGTCCAAGGCGAAATGCGACGCGCCTCAGCGCCGATTGCGCAACTGGTCGACATAGACGGCCCCGATCACCACGCCACCGATCACGATCTGCTGGATGAAGGCGGAGACACCGGCCATGTTGAGCCCGTTGCGCAAAATTCCGATAATGAAGGCACCAATCATGGTGCCCGAGATAGAGCCCACGCCTCCCATGAGAGACGCGCCCCCAATGACCGCCGCCGCAATAGCATCGAGTTCGTACATAACGCCCTCATTGGGCTGAGCGGTGACGAGACGTGACATCAGGACGATCCCGGCCAGCCCGGCAAGGAACCCCGAAAGTGCATAAGCGGCGAACTTGGTGTGATTGACGTTCACACCCGACAGGTGTGCTGCTTCCTCGTTCGATCCAACCGCATAGACGTGGCGTCCGAACTGCCGCCGCTTGAGCATATAAGTGGCGGCCAACGCCACAATAAGAAGCAGGATGGCCGGGTACGGAATGCCGGGGAACACCATCCGCGGCAGGCCATTGGACTGGGTTTCAACAATACGGAACAGCGCGCCATTGCCCAGCCAGCCGAAGGCGGCACCTAGTTGGGAGACGGGCGACGCACCAGTGAGTTGTAACGCCAGTCCGCGGGCCATCATCATCATGCCGAGGGTTGCAATAAACGGCGCAATTCGCAGCCGCGTGATGACAAAGCCATTGACCATCCCGCATAGCGTGCCCACCACCAAACCGCCGCCCATGCCGACAGGCACGGGCAGCCCGGCCTTGACCAATAGCCCCGCCGCAGTGCCCGAAAGTGCGAGCACCGAGCCCACGCTTAGATCGATGCCGCCGGTCAGAATGACAATCGTCAGCCCGATGCCCAATAGACCGATGACTGCAGTCTGAAGCAGGATGGTCATCGCGTTATTGAGGCTCAGAAAGGCGCTGTTGAGGAACGCAAAGGCAATGATGAGCCCCAAAAGGGTTACGAGCGCCGATATGCGGTGCAACATGTCGGCGCGTATTGACAGGCCGTTATTCCCGACAAGCGCAGCCCTCGCCGCGCTCGAACCGAAAACTCTCATTATCGGTGTCCTTTTCGTCCTCCGAAGGTCCATACGGCGTTTGCCGAGGTACTCTTCAAATCATATCGGCACGACCCTGCGTGCTCTTGTTCATCTTGAACCCAATCAAGCCATGTCGTATTCCTATCGGTCAACTGTTTTTAATTATTTATATACATAGTGAGATTTTTTTGTTTTAATTCAGTGATTTGTAACCGAACGGTATCTTTGAAATGGCGCGCACAAACGACCGATACAAGACAGCATTCAACCAGATGCTTGATTCACTCGCCGCAATGCCTGCTGGAAGCGAGCTGTCATCTGAGACCATTCTGGCGCGGCAATTGGGAGTCAGCCGCACAATCGTACGTGCGGTTCTCGAGCGGCTGCAAAAGATGCGCATAATTTCCTGGCGAGGACGACGAAAAAAGCTGCTCAAATCCCCTGACGCATCGGATCGGTTTCCCGACGACGAAGTCGAAAGTGTCTCGGTGCGCCTCGAGGAATACTTCCTCGAATGGGTACTGCGTACCGATGTGGCCCCCGACACCCGGCTGAACGTTTCCCTATTGTCACGCCAATTCAGTTGCACCCCGCATGCGCTACATGAATTCCTCGTGCGATTTTCGCGCTTCGGCATTGTCGAGCGATTGAAAACAGGTGGGTGGGTACTGCGAGGATTTACGGCGGAATATGCAATCGAATTGTCGGAGTTCCGTGAGATGATCGAACTTACTTCAGTGCGAAAACTAGTTGCGCTCGCGACCGACCATCCGGTTTGGGCGCAGTTAGACGAGCTCAAGCGCGATCATATCGCGCTGCTTGAACATATCGAGGTGCGGTATCGCGACTTTTCATCGCTCGACGATCGACTTCACACAACGATCAACAGTGTGCAGGACAACCGCTTTACGCGCGAATTTCAGTCTCTGATCTCGATGATTTTCCACTATCATTATCAGTGGAACAAGCGGTGGGAGCGGCAACGCAACACCGTCGCAATCAGCGAGCACCTCGCCTACATCGACGCGTTACAAAGCCGGAATTGGCAGGCCGCGCAATCTGCCGCGTTGGCTCATCTTGCAACGGCCCGCCAAACGCTTCTGGCTTCGACCGGCGCCGCTGACACACTTGTATCGTAATTGAGCGCGCCGAGGAATGGGCGACAGCTTTCGCGCAGCAGCCTAACGGTCTGACCAACGAGGCACCGGTCAAAGTATCCATCGAAACCAATCAATCCGAGTGCATCTGCGGCATAAACCTCAAAGCTCACTGGCACGCATTTGCACACGTTTGGCTCTTTCCCACCTTGGCGCCAGGCGCTTTACGCGTTACAGCGCTGACCGGCAGTAACGGCATCGCCCGAGGTCTACGAACCTGCAAAAAAACAAATGCTCGATGACAACAAGCCCTATCTCCAAGCGATGCTCGCGCCGTCGGGATGAGCGGTGTCGGCTGCACTGGTCAAAGTTTTGTGGTCAGAAAACGCGTTCGAACTGAAGGCCCGCGAGAAGACATCCTTCAGCTTCGGAAACGGTGAACCCGGAGCCAGAATCCGTGATGGGACAGGTCATCGGAAAACTGGCGTCGCCGAGCGCGCCCGTCGCATCGGAGAGCACAAGTTCGCTCTCGGTGCGCGAGTAGGTTCCCTCGACCAAACGGCCCCGCGCATTTGAAAGCGCAAACCGATTGTCATCGCCAAGGATCAACGTCAGGCCAGACGGGGTATCGCCCTCACCCACGACAAACCGCCCGGTGGTGCGGGCAGCGTCCGCTGTTGCGCTTACCTCACCAATACGCTCTTCCAGTGCCAACAGCTCCTCACCCCTCGCGGTAACGGTAGCGGCCAGTTCCTCGACCTGAGGTTGCAATTCGTCACGCTGGACCAGATAGCCTTCCACTTCCTGGGCAAGCTGGTCGCGGCGATCGGTGGCATCGTTTACCTGCTGTTCCAGAGCCTCGATTTCCGCTTGTGTTTCCAGGCTTCGCGTGGAGATTTCGGTCATCTCGCCCTGTAGTTGGGCCAGTTCCTCGCGCATCGACTGCAGCTGGGACTGGTTTTCCGACAATGTGGCAGCTGCATCAGCAGATTCTTGTGTAATTTGTGCCAATCGTGCAGCAGCCTGGGCTTCTTGGGCACGCATCTCTTCCAGCCGCTCCCCTACGTCATTGACTTGATCGTTGGCGGTCTCAAGCTGGGCATTCAATTCCTGGCGCTGCGCCGTCAAAGCCTCTGTCTCAGCAACGGCCTCTGCCCGTCGCTGGTCGGCCTCGTCAGCTTCCGATTGGCGGGCTTGAAGATCTGCCTCAATGCTGGCCAGTTCGTCTGCGCGTGTTGCCAGTTCGGCGTTGATGGCATCGCGTGAAGCAGAAACTGAATCCAGTTGCTCTCGGGCCTCTGCAAGTTCGGCTTCGGTCTCGGCCAAAGCGCCGGTGGCCGCGTCGCGGGCCTCCAGTTCCCCGGCCATCTGATCACGCTCATTGGTCAGCGCTGAGATGGCCTGCTCTTGCTGACTGGACTGGCCGGCAGTGTTGATCCACACCGCGAAAAGTGAAAGCCATCCGGCCACGGCGACAACAACAAGAGTGAAAACGAGTGGTTCGCGCAAGCGCTTCGACATGTCGGCCATGGAGTGCGTCCGTGCTGGGTTGATCGTTGATAATGCTTGTGACCAAGCAATGATCGACTATCGCGATTAACGTCGGAAAACTGTACGTTTGGTAGGTGCAATAACTGCTCCAGAAGCCAAAGGTTGCATACCAAGTTTTTTGGGGCAAGGCTGGGTTAGCCTATTTTCTCAGCTCCGGGACAAGCCGATGGCAGGAAGCAACCCCTTCTGTGCAAGTCGGTCCATGCCAACAATGCTTACCTGGCCCATGGATGTGCTCTCTTTCAATTGACGTGGTCAGTACGAAACAATCACACGCAACAGAACAGGTTTGCTTCAAGCGAACGGAAGAACTCCTGTCCGGCACGCGCAGCGTCCTTTCAGATGAATATCAAGAAAGTTGACCTCCACGCCTTCTTGTGCTCTCCTGACATAACAGTGATATGTATTCCATATTTATGTATCATTGGAACAAAGGGAGCATAGTCATGAATTCATTTCTCAAGCTGATGTCGGCTGCCATTCTGGCGGGCGCATCCTTGCCTGCAATTGCACATGCCCAGTCCCATGGCGGGGCAATCGATGTTGCAACAATCGGCGAACCGCCCACCCTCGACCCGATGACCTCGACGGCCGATCTGGTTGGGATCATCACCCAGCACATGTTTGAAACGCTCTATACGTTTGACGGAAACTGGGCTGTGGCACCACTATTGGCAGCAGACCTGCCGGAAATCTCCGAAGACGGGCTGACCTATACCATCGCCCTGCGCGATGGCGTTACCTTTCATGACGGATCGGCCATGACATCTGAAGATGTCGTTGCATCGCTCGAACGCTGGCTGCGGATCGCAAGCCGTGGGTTGCAGACCGCTGAAGTCGTGGAATCCGTTGCAGCTATCGATGACCTGACGGTTGAAATCACCCTTTCAACACCTTATGCGCCGCTGTTATCGTTGCTTTCACTCAACAATTCCGCAGCCATTGTCATTCCGGCTGAAATCGCGGGCAATGACGTGATGGAAGATTATATCGGTACCGGCCCCTATCAGCTCGGCGAACGCCGCCCCGACCAGTTCATCCAGCTTACGCGCTTTGAGGACTATGCAAGCCGGGAGGAAGATGCCAGCGGATATGGTGGCGGTCGCGCCCAATATCTCGATGAAATCCGTTTTGTTCCAGTACCCGACGCCAATACGCGCATCGAAGGCGCGGTTGCCGGGCAGTTCGATTATGTAGATTCCATTCCCGTGGAAGCCTATGACCGTATCGAAAGCGGGCAGACAGAACCGGTAATGCTTGCACCGTTCGGCTGGCCCGTCTTTGTGATGAATACCGCCGAAGGCGTGATGGCGGACCTTACGACCCGCAAAGCCGTGCAAGCTGGCTTAGCGCCCCATGACATGCTGTTGGCGGCCTTTGGCTCGGAAGAGTTTTTCGCAGCCGAAGCGCCGATGTATCCGGACAGCTATGTCTGGCACACCGAGGCGGGCATCGAACCCTATAATCCGAGCGGCGATATGGAGCGCGCAGCGAGCCTTCTGGCCGAATCCGAGTATGATGGATCACCTGTCCGCATCCTGACCTCACGCCAGTATGAGTTCCACTACACCATGGCGCAGGTGGCCGAAGCCTATCTCGAGGCAGCAGGTTTTGACGTGCAACTCGACGTGGTGGAATGGGCAACGCTGACCCAGCGGCGCACCGATCCCGCGCTCTGGGATATCTATATAACCCACTCACCTTTCCTGCCCGAACCGTCCCTGACCGGGATCATGTCCGACACCTCGCCCGGCTGGTGGGTGTCGGACGCCAAACACGCGGCGCTGGGCGCATTCAATGCCGAAGCAGACCCTGATCGCCGCGTTGAGCTTTGGTCGGCGGTGCAAGAAGTGATCTACGAAGAAGTGCCAGCGTTCAAGGTCGGCAATTTCAATGCAGTCGCTGCGCAATCGAGCAATCTTGAAGGCATGAATCCTGCGCCTTGGCCCTATTTCTGGAATGCTTATCTGGCCGAGTAAGCTCGTCTAACCGTCTCCTGTTTTCCCGGTTTACCGCTTTTCACGGGGACACGGGAGCCGGTCAGTCTTGGGGAGGAGGAGCGTCCTACCCTCGCAACTTGAGTTGTCAATTTGCGGGTTCCTCCTCCCCAAACTTTGCATTAGCCAAGGGATCCATCATGTTGCGCGCTGCATTCAATCGCCTTGTCGGCATGCTTACGGTGATGGCTATTGTCGTCACCATCGTTTTCATCATCGTCCGAGTAACACCTGGCGACCCCGCCGCCGTCATGCTCGGCCCGGACGCCACCGCTGCCGACGTTCAGGCACTTCGCCAGAGGCTTGGCCTCGACGGTACGATCTTTCAGCAGTTTGTAGCCTATATTGGAGGCATCCTGCGCGGCGATCTCGGCCAATCGATTTTTCTGGGTCAGCCGGTCACCACCGCTTTATGGATGCGTGCAGAACCGACATTCTTTCTCACTCTTTTTTCGCTCGGTATCGCAACGATCATCGCGCTGCCGATTGGCATTGCGTCAGCCTATTGGCGCGGATCGCTGTTCGACCAGGCAATGACGGCGATTGCGATGTTTGCAGCATCGGTGCCAAGCTTTTGGCTGGGACTGATCTTCATACAGGTCTTCGCCGTGCAATTTGGCTGGTTCCCGACATCTGGCTATGGCGGCCCCTATACTGGGTTTGTCGAACGCCTGCATCATCTGGTGCTGCCTGCCGCAACGCTTGGCATCGTCTCTTCAGCCCTGATCATGCGCTTTACCCGTGCATCCATGCTTGACGTACTCAACGACGACTATGTCCGAACGGCCCGGTCCAAGGGCATGACCGAATGGCGGGTAGTGGTCAAACACGCGCTCAAAAATGCTCTCATCCCCATTCTCACCGTGGTCGGATTGACAGCAGCGCTTTTGATTTCCGGGGCAATTGTCACCGAGACTGTCTTCGCCTTGCCGGGGGTTGGAAACCTGATTGTTTCGGCGGTCCTTCGCCGCGACTATCCTGTCATTCAGGGCGCACTGCTCATCGTCGCCGGACTTTATGTCCTGATCAATTTTCTTATCGATATGCTCTATCTGCTCGTCGATCCACGCGTGAGGTACTGATGGCCGCCATTGCTACAGGACCTGGCAAAACGCCAAATCTGTTAAAGCGACTGCTTGCTCGCCCAACCTCCGCTGCCGGATTGATAACAATCACGCTCGTGGTGCTTGCTGCAATCCTGGCACCGCTGCTCACGGCCTACAATCCGGCCCAGCTTTCAATCGTCAACCGGCTAAGCCCGCCAAGTCCGGAATTCCTGCTCGGGACAGACGATCTGGGGCGCGATGTCTTTACCCGCATGCTTTATGCCGGACGCACCTCGCTATCCGTTGCTTTCGCCGTTGTGATTGTCGCTTCGCTGCTGGGGATCACGCTGGGCTTGATCGCGGGCTTTTTCCGCAAGGCCGATGCGCCGGTTTCGCGCCTCATCGATGCGCTCATGGCCTTTCCCGACATCCTTTTGGCGATTGCACTTGTTGCTGCGCTGGGGGCATCCGCGTTCAACGTGGTTCTAGCGCTCGGGATTGTCTATGCGCCGCGCATGGCCCGTGTCGTACGCGCTTCAACGCTGGTCATCCGCGAATTGCCCTATGTGGAAGCGGCACGTGCCCTCGCAGTGCCCACCCGCGTTATCCTGTTCCGGCATGTCTTGCGCAACATCACCTCGCCGCTTCTTGTGCAAGGCACTTTCATTTTCGCGCAGGCCATTCTCGCAGAAGCCGGGCTTTCGTTTCTCGGGGTGGGCATTTCGCCCGATATACCGACCTGGGGCACCATGATTTCGGTGGGGCGCCAGTTCATGAATTCGGCTGGTTGGATTCTGTTTTATCCCGGGCTTGCCATTGTGGTGACCGTTCTGGCGCTGCAACTGCTCGGCGATGGATTGCGCGACCTTCTCGACCCAAGGCTTGCAAAGGATATCTGATGATCGGCAATCGCTTTGAACCTTCTCATCGTCCGCTTCTAATCCGCAATGCCAGACCGGTCGGCTTTGAAAAAACACCCACCGGAGCTATCGATATCCTTATCGGACAAGATGGCACGATCACGGAGGTGAGCACCGGCATTGCGGCGGATGGGAATGCCGAAATTCTCGACGCCAAGGGCGCATTCGTTTCGCCGGGCTGGACCGACATCCATACCCATGTCTGGTATGGCGGTACGGATATCTCATTGAAGCCTGAACAATGCGGTGCCCATCACGGGGTAACGACCATGGTGGATGCGGGCTCAGCCGGGGAAGCCAATTTTCACGGCCTGCGCGAATTGATGATCGAGCCGGCAATCGAGAATGTCTATGCCTTTCTTAATATCGGTTCGATCGGTCTTGTCGCCTGCAACCGGGTAACTGAACTCGCCGACATGCGCTCGATCGATATCGATCGCATCGCGGCTTGTGTCGAAGCCAATCGCGACGTGATCGTCGGGCTCAAGGTGCGGGCGAGCGCGGTGATTTCGGGCGGCTGGGACCTGGTGCCGGTAAAGCTTGCCAAGAAACTCGGTCGTGTCCTGAAATTGCCGATCATGGTGCATGTGGGTGAACCTCCCCCACTTTATGACGACATACTGGCCATTCTGGGCGAAGGCGACATCGTCACCCATTGCTTTAACGGCAAGGTCGGCGGCTCCATTCTTGAAGACGAGGACCTTTACGAACTTGTTGTGGCCGCGGCAGAGCGGGGTGTTGTGCTCGATGTCGGGCATGGCGGTGCATCATTCTCGTTTGATGTTGCCAAGGCCGCTCTTTCCAAGGGATTGACGCCTCAGACCATTTCGACCGATTTACATAACCGCTCGATGGATGGCGCGGTCTGGGACATGGGCACTACGATGTCCAAACTGCTCTCGCTTGGGATGGAATTTGAGGATGTCATAAGGGCCTCCACGACCACGCCGCGAAAGGCGATCGGGCTTGATCACACCGGATTGCTCGGCATCGGCAAGCCTGCCGAATTTACGATCTTTGAACTTGAGAACAGCACACTCGAGGTCAAGGACTCCAAGGGAATTTCCAGCCGTCTCGATCAGGTTTTCGAACCGCGCCATGCCATTTTGGGCGCAAGGGCCGTCGATGCGCATCGTTATCAACCTGCTCCCGACGTGGCGCTTGACAACTGTCCCCATTGCGGGTGGGCCCTGCCATGACCCTTGATGCAGATACGATCCTGTCAGTGCGCAATCTGCGCACCTGGTTTCGCACCAAATATGTCACTGCCAAGGCGGTCGATGGTGTGACATTCGACCTTAAACGCGGCCAGACCCTTGCCGTTGTCGGCGAAAGCGGCTCGGGCAAATCTGTAACCTCACTTTCGATCATCGGACTCCTGAGCAGGCCGGGTGCGATCGAAAGCGGAGAAATTCTTTTTCGGGACCGATCCGAGAAGGTGCAGGACTTGGCAAAACTTGGTCCCCGCGGTTTTCGTGCCATTCGCGGGCGTGAGATCGCAATGATTTTCCAGGAACCGATGACCAGCCTTAACCCGCTTTATACGGTCGGTGACCAAATCGGGGAAATGATCGCACTTCACAACAAGCTCGATCGCCACGAAGCCCGCAAGCGCACGCTTGAAATGTTGCAGGCGGTTGAGATTCCGGACGCAAAAAACCGGCTCGACGACTACCCCCATCAGATGTCGGGCGGCATGCGGCAGCGCGTCATGATTGCCATGGCGCTGGCCTGCAACCCCTCGCTGCTGATCGCAGATGAGCCAACGACCGCACTCGACGTTACAATTCAGGCTCAAATTCTGGACCTGTTGCGGCGGCTGCAGGAACAGATGGGCATGTCGATCCTGTTTATCACCCACAACCTGGGCGTTGTGGCCGAGATCGCCCATGAGGTCGTGGTGATGTATGCCGGTCAGGTTGTCGAGCACGCGCCGGTGATCGATCTTTTTGCACGCCAGAAGCATCCCTATACCAAGGGGCTGCTGGCCTGTACGCCCAATGCTGCGCGCGATCTGGAACCGGGCGGCACACGCAAGGCGCTCTATTCAATTCCGGGCAGCGTGCCTCCCATAACCAATCTGCCACCGGGATGCGCCTTTGCCCCGCGCTGCGAATACGCGATCGATGCCTGCCATGCCATGCCGCCCAGCCTGACCGATGCAGGAGCGGACAGGCTGTCGCGCTGCCTGAGGAGTTCAGAACTATGAACGTACCCGAAACCAACCGATCCGATGCACTTCTGACGGTCAGCGGACTGGTCAAGCGCTTTCCTGCACGCAATGGCCGGACTGTTCATGCGGTCGAGGATGTGAGCTTTGAAATCCGGCGCGGCACAACGGTTGGGCTTGTTGGTGAGTCAGGGTCGGGAAAAACCACGGCCGGACGCACGCTGTTGCGGCTGATCGAACCAACCGAAGGCCAGGCGATTTTTGATGGCGTTGATATTTTCGCGTTGCCGGAAAAGCAGATGCGCGCCTATCGCCAGCGCATGCAGATCATCTTTCAGGACCCGTTTTCGAGCCTTAATCCGCGCATGCGGGTTGAAGCGATCATCGGGGAAGCGCTCGATGCCTGCAATTTTCCGAAAGGGGAGCGTCGCAAGGCGCGGATCGGCGAACTTCTGACGCTGGTTGGGCTGCAGCCTGAACATGGCCGCCGGTTTCCGCACGAATTTTCAGGTGGGCAGCGCCAGAGGATCGGGATTGCCCGCGCCCTTGCGGTCGAACCCGAATTCGTGGTGGCAGACGAGCCAGTTTCGGCTCTGGACGTTTCAGTTCAGGCGCAGGTTCTCAACCTGTTGAGCGATCTGCAGCAACGGTTGGGGCTGACTTTACTGTTTATCGCCCATGATCTCTCGGTGGTCGAATATCTGTGCGACGAAGTGGTAGTGATGTATCTGGGACGTATCATGGAACGCGGGCCAGCCCGCGCCGTCTATGGCAGCCCACGCCATCCCTACACAAAGGCGCTGCTGGCAACGGCTCCAGTGCCAGACCCAACGCGCAAACGAACCCGCGTTCCCTTGCAGGGCGACATTCCCAGCCCCATTGATCCGCCATCGGGTTGTGTTTTCCGCACACGCTGTCCGCATGCAATCGATGCCTGTGCCCAAACCGTTCCGCAGGCCGAGCATATCGGGGAAAATCATCATGTGGCCTGCATTCGCCAAAGTGAGTTGGCGGTCGCTTCGTAATTATCTGGAGTATCCTTATGAGTATTTCCGAAGCGCAAAAGCGCGCGGAATCTTCGCCTTATGAACGCCTTGAGGCGCTGGGCATCGTGCTGCCGCCCCCACCACCGCCGGTGGCCAATTTCGTAACCCATGTCATTGAAGGCAATCTGCTGTTTTTGTCCGGACAGGGACCAACCTATCCCGACGGCAGCCAGCATCAGGGCAAGGTGGGCGCGGATGTGAGTATCGATGAGGCCTATCAGCATGCGCGCCTGACCGCGATTAACCTGATTTCGGTGATGCAGGCAGCACTGGGCGACCTTGGCCGGATCAAACGCATCGTGAAGGTCCTGGGCATGATCAATGCAACCGCTGAGTTCGGAGGCCATCCTGCAGTGATGAACGGGTGTTCGGATCTTTTTGCCGAGGTGTTTCAATCACGCGGCATCCATGCCCGCTCAGCAGTGGGATTTGTTTCGCTGCCCAACCAGATTACCGTGGAAATTGAAGCTATCGTGGCTATCGAGAATTAAAGGCAATACCAATGTCGACACAAACCATCCGGGAAAAGCTGGGGCTGCGGCCCGTCATCAACTGCTCGGGCACAATGACCTCACTCGGGGCCTCGATTGTCGTTCCCCATGCAATCGAAACCGTGGCTGCAATCTTGAGCCAATGGACCGAAATCTCCGATCTGCAAAGAATCGCAAGCCGGACTATTGCGCGATTGACGGGCGCAGAGGCTGGTTGCGTCACCGCGTCCTGCTCGGCGGCAATAACGCTGGGCGTTGCTGCTGCCATGACTGGCAAGAACCTTGCGGCAATCGAGCAATTGCCTGACACTAAAGGGCTCAAAAACGAAGTGGTGATCCAGTCCGGGCACATGGTGAGCTATGGCGCGCCGGTCGAGCAGAGCATACGGCTTTGCGGTGCAAAGGTGGTCCCGGTCGGCCAGGCGACCAGCGCCTATGCTTATCAGCTTGCCGGTGCGATCACGGAAAATACCGCAGCGGCCGTATTTGTCGTTTCCCATCATGTCGTCAATTATGGGCAAATCCCGCTCAAGACCTTTTGCCAGGTCGCCCACGCCAAGGGCGTCCCCGTGATTGTCGATGCAGCGTCGGAATATGACCTCAAGATGTTCTTGGACGCTGGCGCCGATCTTGTGCTTTATTCGGGGCACAAGTTTCTCGGCGGCCCCACATCGGGGATTATTGCCGGCAGCAAGGACCTGGTTGCGGCTTGCTATCTTCAAAATCGTGGCGTCGGTCGCGGCATGAAGGTTGGTAAAGAAGGTGTGGCAGGGGTGATCGCCGCGCTCGAAGCCTGGGAGCAACGTGATCACGCAGGGGTACGGCGCCGAGAGCAAAATGCGCTTGATGTCTGGACCGAGGCGCTTGCGGGCCGTTCCGGTGTTAACGCCATCATCGAGCCGGACCCGACCGACAATCCGCTCGACCGGCTCAAGGTATGGGTGGATCCAGGAAAAGCCCGCATCACAGCATGGGATCTTGCGGACCGCATGGCGCGCGGCGATAATCCCGTTATTGTGCGCGACCACGAAGCCGAGCATGGCTATTTTTATCTGGATCCGTGTAACCTTCATCCCGATGAAGAGTATATTGTCGCTGAAAAGCTGAAATCGGAACTCGAAGCTGCCCGTGTTTCAAACGAGCCGTTCATCTCCGATTTCGCAGAGCGCGCCTTGCGCAATGAGCAGGCTGCCCTTAACTGGCCGGATTGAACGTTTTCATAGCCCGTCCAAGCCGGGCAACCGACATTGAACCATTAGGTGCAGGAAAGGTTTCCGTCTGCACCTAAGTGCATTGGGAGGCTTGCCATGAGCACGCTGGACGAGGGAGAAGCAAAAACGGACGCGCCCAAGCGCAAGCGAACGGGGGCTCTTGAGCGCATCCTGCAAATTCTCGATTTCCTGCAGGCCAATGACCAGCCGGCAACCGCCTATGAGATCGCGCGGGGGGTCGGAGCACCCCTCTCCACGATCTATGTGACCGTCGATGACATGGTGGAAAAGGATATGCTTGATCGCCACGAGGATGGCACCTTGTGGTTTGGCAAACGCCTTTTTCATTACGGACTGACCTACGCGCGGCACCTTAATCTTCTGACCGCAGCCAATCACGAAATGACCGACCTCGCTTTGGCATCGGGGGAAACCGTTCAGCTCTGCGGTCGCGACGGTGACCATATGGTTGTTCTTGCCATGGTCGATGGGCCTGATCATTTTCAGGTCGCCTCGCAGGTTGGCAGCCGTTCTCCGCTTAACTGGTCGGCGTCTGGACGTCTTCTTGTCGGGCATTTGCCCGAGGACGAACGCCGGCAGATCTTTTCCCAAGCGACGCGTCCTTCACCCACGGGTCGGGCTGAGACCGATATTGAAGTCCTGACAAGCTCTGCGCGCCTTGCTCTTGAGCAAGGGCTTTCCATTCAGGCGGGGGAGTCAGACTATTCGGTCGCGTGTATTGCCGCGCCAATCCTTGACGATAAAGGGCTTTGCCGGGCGACGATTTCGATCGTGGTTCCCGACCATAAGGTTGAGCAAGCCGACCCGAACCTAAAGGATCTCGTCCGCCAAAGCGCCAGCCGCATCGCCCAGAGACTGGGCTGGTCACGGTAGGTGTCCTTGATAACCCATCCGGACCCTCCTCCAATTCACAAACACCGTTTGCAAATTAAACTAATCTGAATTCGTATAATTACGATTAGTCTAATGGTGCTTGTCAGGTTCGTCGGTCGCAAGCATGAGCCTGCCAAGCTCCATAAAGAATTCTCTCGGGTCCGTCCTTCCCTTGTTGTTGTTACAGGGCGCAGACGCGTGGGCAAATCGCGATTGCTACTGGAAGTGGTCAAGAATCGGCGGACGGTTTTCTTTCAAGATGCCGAGACCCGATATTTCAACCTAAGCCGAAAACGACAAACCAACGAGTGACGTGCCAAGGCTCGTGCTTAAGTGTAATTCGTGTCCGATCCTGAAATAAGTGCGCTTTAGGCGGGATTGCCCATAGCAGCTCCTGTTCCCGATTGCCGAAACTTCTCAGCTGCGCTCTTTCAGCATCGGGATATGGGTTATTGCCTACACATCCTGCGCATTGCCGATGTGATATTAGCTGTGCGGTGAACGTGCTGATTTCTTTGTGATTTATGCATTGGCTTAATTGTGTAAGGCAGAACGGCTCACTAAGCTGCGCTCAAGAAAGGCAGTTGGGTGAAAGGTCATAGATGGCAATAAAATCGCGGTTTGCGTTACCACTTTTGGCGGTATTGGTTGCAACACCCGCTGCGCCGACAGAGCACCTTGATTGCAGCGCCGAACTTGCAGCTATTGCTTCCGGTCTTGCGGTTATCCAGTTTGTCGAAGAGCTTGGCGCTCCGAAATTGGATCCTGCCACTTTACCGGCTCCTTATTTCGAGGAGGGATATTGCCGTGTTGGTTATCTGGAGATCCCGACCGATATCACTGGCACGATGCATCATTTCATCCGCATCGACGGCCTGAAATGGAGTGCGGAATGGTCTAATACGCCCCCAGCTCCTCAGCTTCGCGCTCTGACTATTGAGATTGACGGCTTTCGTCCATTGCTACGGTCGGACGTCCTCTCGCCTGCCGAAAATTATATCAACGCACTGTTGATGGATCTCGACAAAATCAACGGGCGGATTGCTTATCACATAGATCCCGAGGAGGGTCTGTTCCACCTTGACGCTCTCGAATTCGACTTGCGCCATGAACACGTTGGGTTGTCTGCGAGCCTAAGCGAGGTCGATCCACTCCTACTCGCGGCAGAGGGGCCCTCGCCCGAGCTGGCACTCAATGTGCGAGTCCATGAGTTTGAGTTTCGAGCACGAACTCGTTCGCTCGTTCAGTCTATCGGCTATGTCTGGATGCCGTTGATTTACCCTGAGTTTGGCGCGACGCCGCAGCAAGCAGTCGAAGAATTCAAAAACACCCTGATTGCAGGCATCGCAGCCCTACCTAACGGTCTGATGTCATCCAACTCCAGGACGGATTTCGCTGAATTTTTCGCCGCCCTGCCAGATCCTGAAGGAGAGCTGTTTATCTCGTTTTCAAGCTCGGCCGGATTTTCTTCCATGGATATCCTTCCAATGCTCGCTGGCGAAACACTTGAGCCACTCTCAATCATGGAACTGCTTGAACAGAAAGACGCGCAATTCTCAGCGAGTTGGACGCCCGGAGCTCAATAAGAAGATTACGAGCCGAAAACACTCCATCCGGCCCGTGCGATTTCATGCAGGCTTGAGCGTATCCAGAAAACGTGGAAACGGTATTCCGGCTCGCGCGCTTGAAAAGTCAGAGACTTGGATCAAAGCCTCGGCTCAATAGAAAGCCTGCTTGATCTGGCTTCACCTACCTTTCAAGCGGCACAAAATCTCGCGTTGCAATGTTGGCCAGGACGATTTCTGTCATGCTACGCAATGCCTGAAAGCTCACGGCGCGCATTTCTTCCCGATTGACCATGAAGAATTGGTTATGCCCGGCTGCATGCAAGACATCACGCCAAATGGGCAGCTCTTCGTCCCAGTTTTCGATCATGAAACTTGGCGGCTGACTGGATGAGACATAGGTGTCTATCATGAAATCAGCGTCAATCTCTTCAATGCGCTCAACGCTGATGGTGCTGTTTCCGTCTTCAAGCTGGGCAATAACGTCAGGCATAGTAAATCCCAGATCTCTAAGGACCTGGGAAAGCGTTCCGTAGTTTCGATGGATCAGGATTTGGCCATCGGCGGGATACGCACTGGCAATAGCAATGCTCACGTCTTTTGGATCGCCGATCGTATCGCTCAGGAGTGAGATACCCCGCTCGATACGAGCGTCATAGTTTCGGAGCATTTCCTCGTAGACATCCAGTCGCCCCGAAACATCTGCAACCTTGCGATAAAGCTCCAGCATATCCTGTTCCCAGACATTAAAGATGACCGTTGGGGCTATGATCGCCAGGTGATCGTAATTGGCCTGCCATACATCAGTTGCGATGATCAAATCGGGTTCGAGCGCCGCAATCGCTTCCATATCTGGCTCAGTAGGGTGCCCCACCCAGCCAACGCCGTGCTCTTCCATCCGGTAGTCGAGCGCATCATAGGCGCCGCGCACATGCGGTAGACCGTTGTTAACCCCTTCAATTATCCGTCCAGTTGAACCGACAAGATTGGCGCCCAACTCAACAAGAGGTGCGGTTGTCTGCTCCCCCCGTAAAGAAACTATGCGTTGTGGATCGACCGGGATTTCAACTTCATGGCCCTGGTCATCCACGAACGACCGTGTTTCTTGCGCCCAAACTGGCGACAGCCCCAACACGACGATCCCAAGCACCAAAAGAAGCGGTTTTCTCATTGAATTTGCTCCAAAACAACGACTCTCGAAAACGAGATTCTTAAATATGAGTATTATAATCCAGTTATTGATTGCATGGTCGGTTTGTCAAGGTAAACCGCGCCCGGCTTTCGAGCACAGATCACAAATCGGTCGGAGGCGAGTCGTTCGGCCGCACGCCAGAACGGCATTTTGCGTGCCTGAGAGAAGTGAATATCCCATAGGTTGCGGTCTATGACGCAATCGACAAAGCCGGCATCCTTGAGAAGTGCCACAACCGCTTCGGCTGGCATCCCATCGCAAAACCAGACCTGCTCGCGGATACGCTTAAGACGTTCCGCCATTTCGGGGCCCAGATTTCCGCGTGGTTCTGGGCGGCGTGCCAGCATGTTAAAGCCTGTGTGCAGCCGAGAAACCCAGCTGCGCTTGCCCATATTGCCGTCAACGATCAGCAGCGCCCCACCTGGCTTGAGGAGTCGAAACCATTCAGCGAACGCTGCAGGTACGTCTACCAATGTCCAGACCAGATGGCGGTTTGTAATGGCCGCATAGCTGTCATCCCGCTCTCCGGTATTTTCTGCGTCGCGCATGATGAACCGGATGCCCGACTTGCGTCTCGCGGCTTTAGTGCGGGCCTCTTCGAGCATGGCTTCAGACCAATCCAGCCCGGTTACCGCAAAGCCCATATCGGCCATCAAGTGCGAGATAACCCCTGTTCCGCAGGCCAGATCGAGCAATGGGCGACCATCGCCCTTGCCAAGATGCTTTTCAATCAACCTGTGCCAGCCTCGGCGTTCCGCCTCGCTGAAAATTTCGTGTCCCACACCCTGATCGAACGTTGCGGCCCGCTCAGACCAGAAGTCGCGTATCTCGTCCCGGATGGAATAATTGCTCAAGGCGTTCATTGGAATGGCTCTAAAAGATAAAAGTTGACTCTTTTAATCATATTTCATTATTGGAGCTGTCTTGCAATATAGGAGGGCAAAAATGTCCGCCAAATTCCTACCGTTGGCCGTTCTGGTCAGCGCACAATTTTTTGTGCCCGCTGCCTGGGCAGAGTCCTTCACTGTCACCGACGTAACGGGTCGCGAAATTACCTTCGAAAAGCCCGTGGAGCGCGTGATCTTGGGCGAGGGCAGACTTGTTTATTCACTGGCCGCCATTGAGACCGAAAATCCATTCGCTTCGGTCGTGGGGTGGCGCAACGATCTTTTCACGACCGATTTCACAGGATTTCATGCCTATCTCGAAGCGTTCCCCGAAGCCGCAGATATTCCGTTCCTGGGCAACCTGACGGACGGCACGCTCCAGACGGAAACAATTGTCGATCTCAATCCCGACGCGCTAATCCTCACCATATCGGCAAAAAGAGCCGCAGACGAAATCGGTCTTGAGGCCATGCTCGACGAGGTTGGGGTCAAGATCGTCTATGTCGATTTCCGCGAGCACATCCTTGAAAACACCGAACCGAGCCTGCGCATCCTTGGACAGCTATACGACAAGCACGACAGAGCCGAAGAATTGATTGCGTTCTGGAGCGAACAGACCGCACGCGTCACTGACGTCCTTGAGCATGAGAACCCAGAAAAACCTTTGGTGTTCATGTATCGCGCCGCGGGACTTTCCGATTGTTGTGGGACATTTGGCACCGACAATTATGGGAAGATGGTCGAACTGGCTGGTGGCATAAATTTGGGGGCCGAATTTCTGCCAGGCTACACCGGCACCATCAATCCCGAGCAGGTTATCGCTTCGAACCCCGAGATCATCGTCGTCACTGGCTCGGACTGGCGCAGCTTACCTTCCGCTCAAAACTCGGAAATCGCCTATGTGAATGTCGGACCTAACGCTGCCGATAGCGCCGAAGTCAGTCGCGAAGCGCTTGCTGCCTTGATGGAATTGCCCGCCTTCACCGACGTGCAGGCCGCCAACACAGATGAAGTCTACGCGATCTGGCACCAGTTTTACGCCAGTCCTTATCAGTTCGCACCCGTCCAGATGCTGGCGAAATGGTTTCATCCCGACTTGTTCGCTGATCTGGATCCCGATGCCACGTTCGCCGAGTTCCATGACCGGTTCCTGCCCGTGCCATATCAGCCAGGTTACTGGCTGAGCCTCAAAGCGGAATAAGGCAATGGCACAGCAAGCCACCAGCACCACAATCGCTGAAGGGCGCGGTCATTACCGCGCCCTGGCTTGGCGGCGCCTGGCGATCATCACGGCTTTCACTCTGGCCCTTGCTACGTCCTTTGTCGTTGATATCGCGTGGGGGCCGGCGCACTACAATCTCAGCGACGTCACCAGAGCCCTGATCGCACCCGGCGACGTTCCCGATCAGCTCCGCGTCATCGTTTGGCAGATCCGGATGCCGATGGCGCTGATGGCTGTGATAACCGGCGCTGCGCTCTCTTTGGCCGGTGCGCAGATGCAGACCATCCTCGCCAATCCACTCGCAAGCCCGTTCACCCTCGGGATTTCGGCAGCTGCCAGTTTTGGCGCAGCATTGGCGCTTGTTGCTGGTGTCTCACTTGTACCCTTTGCCGCCAATTTCGTTGTGCCGGTCAATGCCTTTGTTATGGCGCTGATTGCCGCGCTCATCATTCACTTTCTTTCACAGGCACGCGGGGTAACGGTACAGACCATCGTGCTGCTCGGCATCGCGCTGGTTTTCACCTTCAATGCGCTGCTTGCGTTCCTCCAGTACATTGCCACCGAACAAGCGCTACAAGCCGTCGTTTTCTGGACGATGGGCAGTCTCACCAAGGCTACTTGGGAGAAAATCGCAATTACCTCCGTGGTTCTGGTCTTTGCCATACCGATGTTCGCTCGACACGCTTGGGCACTCACGGCTATGCGATTGGGCGAAGACAAGGCCGCAAGCTTCGGTGTCAACGTCAAACGCATCCGGCTAGAAACCATGTTGATCGTGGCACTGCTTGCGTCGGTCCCGGTGAGTTTTGTCGGGACCATCGGTTTTGTGGGCCTGGTGGGACCGCATATTGCGCGAATGCTGGTGGGCGAAGATCAACGCTTTTTCTTACCCACTGCCATTATGTCGGGAGCTCTACTGTTATCGGCAACCTCGGTAGTCTCGAAGTCGATCCTGCCGGGGGTTGTTTTCCCCATCGGCATTATCACCGCCCTTGTGGGCGTCCCGTTCTTTTTCTTCCTTATTATCTCGAATGTGAGGAGATCATGGTAACAATCAGGCTTGAGGACGTCGGTGCCCTTCACGGTGCCAAACTGACAGTATCGGGAATATCGACGCCAGCATTTTCCAAAGGCGAGCTTGTTGCCGTGATCGGTCCGAACGCGGCAGGAAAATCGACCCTGTTTAAACGCATGGCAGGACTTCTGCGCGGCCCTGGCAGAGTTGTCGTCGAGGGGTCCAATAAAGGGAAACGGGCGATCGGTTATATGCCGCAGGATACTTCGGCCAACGCAGTTCTGACGGTCTACGAGTCCGTCCTTCTTGCCCGCAAGCAGGGGTCAGGCTGGGTGGTAAAAGACAGCGACCTCTATACTATCGACACCATTTTGGAGGCGCTCGATATCCGCGATATAGCATTTTGCAATCTCGGCGAGCTCAGCGGGGGACAGCGCCAGTTGGTCAGCATAGCCCAAGCTCTGGTGCGCAATCCCGATGTACTGTTGATGGACGAACCCACAAGCGCATTGGACCTGCACAGGCAGATTGGCGTGCTCGACTTCATGCGCAATCGTGCCGATAAGACCGGCATGATCGTCTTTATCGCCATCCACGACCTCGATCATGCCTTGCGTTTTGCGAACCAGGCGATGGTAATCGAAAACGGTATGCTTCGTGCTGCCGGTCCAACCAGCGACGTGATCACCGAAACGCTCTTGCGCGATGTTTATCGTGTCGAGGCGCGCATAGAGACCTGCTCACGCGGAACCCTAAGGATGTTGGTGGATGGGGTCTCACCTGGCGTTCGAGGAAGTCTGTCACGCTTGGAAACAGCTGCATAGCAAGGAGAACGTAAAAAGTCTGGTTGATCAAGATTAACGTAATAGGATGAACTGCCCCTCCACAGAGGCTGCAGCTATAATGTTTGCTGCTCAATGGAGGACGGTATGAGCATTCACATTCTTGGCGTCGATCTTGGAAAAAGACATTTACGGCCTGGCGGGGTTGAATGGGACTGGAGCTGTGGTTTTTCACAAGCGTATCCAGCGTCACCGTCTCCTTGCTGTACTCTCTGAACGCCCCAAGATGTGTGGTGGCTATTGAGGCATGCGGCAGCGCGGCCAACAATGTCCTTCCTCACCATCAAGTCTGCCGAGCAACTGGATCTGCAGGCGTTGCACAGAGCGCGTGATCGGCTGGTTCAGAGCCGAACTTGGCCGGTCAATCAAGCCCGCGCCGTTCTCATGGGACGCGGCATCCGAGTATCTCAGGGACGACACACTTTTCAGAGGGCGCTAGCAGACCTCAACCATCGGATTGGCGCGTTCGATGATGAGATCACCGCTCTGGCAGAATCGGATCCCACTATACTCAACCACCCCGGGTTTGCCGGAGGCGTTTCGGTTTAAGTTATGCGGCCATGGTCGATTGTTCCAGTGCCGCGTAGAAGTTTGCCTCGGCTTCGGCAGGCGGGGCGTTTCCTATAGGCTCGAGAAGCCGTCGATGGTTGAACCAGTCGACCCATTCGAGGGTGGCCTCTGAGATGCCCCGCAGGCGCTCGTTACCGGGAACTGATCACTCGAACATCAATTCTGGCATCACAACCTCCCAGTGGTCGCTGCGCAAGAGATTTTTATATTCTTCACTATTGTCGGACCGGCGCCCCCTTGGAAATGGCAGAAAAGCGATTTTGGAGTCCACATTTTTGTCAAAACTCTGCGATTTTGCCTGTTCTTGTGCCCACAACCGCCTTGAGAAGGCATTTTGACAAAACTTATGTCAACTTTTCTGGATCTGAAGCCAAATTATTGGGTCGGCGATGCGATGATTTCGGTCGATTGCGCTAACCTGGAGCAGACGCCAGATCCGGTCGACGCGACAATCAATTTGGCATGTGCCAATGGGATTCACTTGGCGCTGGCATTAAAACAAAATCATATCCTGGCCATAAAGCCTGAATGACGTTATTGCACTGAGACAGCAAAGCCGCGGCTTTTTGATCCTTTCAACTCAAGCCTCTCCGTTGGCAATCAGCGCGCTCTGTGCGTTGCTGTAGGCATCGCGCAATGCGTCGTGACCATTGAGGCCGTCGAGGGCGTAACCATTGAGGAACTGGCGTCCGGCAAACAGCTTGCGATCGACCTCGCTCAGATCGGCCTCTTCGCAGACCGACTGCCAATTTTCCGCAATTGTTGTGACCTGATGCTCGATGAGCGTAGCCGCTTCGGCTTCCTTCAAATGATAATCTGGCGCCGCTGCGAGGCAAGCCGCGAGCGTGCTGCCCCGATTGTCGCCCTTGATCAACATGGCCTGTGTGGCCTCGTTGCCAGTGCGCCCCTGCGGGCAAATGTCGTACGCAGGCGTCAGTGTCAGCTGTTTGCCGTCCCAAAAGGCCGCGTGGTTGCGGGCATGATCATCGGTATTGCCACAAAGGACGTTGAAACAAATCCGGCCAAAGAGTTCCCGCAACGTTTTCTTGGGATCGCTAAAGCGATGGCGAACCAGTTCGGCCAAATCCTCATAGGAGGCGTAGCGCGCCATCATTTCATCGAGCCCAAACATGGTGAGTGCCGAAACCATAGCGCGGCGCGTCCAACCCTTTGCATTGGGTAAGCGGTCGAAGCGTTCAATCAGCAGGACATCTTTGTGGGCGGCGCGGGTTATCGAGACAGGAGCCACGGTGAGACCGCAGGCTGTCGCCAGCTTCATCGCGATGAATTCTGCTTTGACGACGCTGTACGTGTCGTTACTGGCTGAGAACTTTGCAATGAATTTTTTTTCGGCTTCGTTGATGAGGGCCTTTGGCCGCGCACCGCCAATCGATGTGCCGTGTTTGAGAGCCTGGTCCAGCGCAGGCGTCAGCGGCACGCCTTTTTCAATCAAGTCGGCTGCTTCCATTAACTCGTCGAGCGATGCTTGGGCCGCAAGCCGAGGCACATATTCTGTGGCGGATGCTTGGAAATCAAGCGCGCCAATGCGGTCAGATCCCGACTTCAGCAGGAAGGTCAATTCGCTGATGTCGGGCACACCGGCAGCATCGGGCTTCTTCCCTGTCAGCCTGTTGATGATCACGCGGCGGCCCCAGGCGTCTGGCGACCCATCGCGAATTGAGCTCGGCATCATCAACCCGTTGGCGGGTTCGATTATGCCCTCTTGCAGCGGAAGTTCCGGATCATAGATGGAGATGGCGTTGTTACGACGGCGATAGCTCGCACCATAGGTGAAGAGCAGCCGGTCGCCATCCTGATCGAGACGACCTGCCACAACCGGTTCTGTTTCTCCTGGAAGCCAGATCCAGACAAAGGCTTCTTTCGCTTCGGTCTTAGAAGTCATCATCTACTTGCTTCATGCTGTGACGCACGCTCTTGGGAAGCAGGGTCAGTTTTTCATCCAGACGCGTAATGTGCGCTTTAAGGGTGTTGCGCTCGTCATAGTCGAACAGACGAACACCGACGATCGACGCGACTTCAAAGACGATGCCGATTTCAGGTCCTGGTGAACCTTTTTCAATGTTGGAGAGGGTTGTCCGGCTAATGCCTGCACGGTCAGCCAGCTCTTGCGCCGTTAGCCCGCGTTCCGTTCGGCTGACGCGGATCAGCTTGCCCAGAACGATAAGGGCCTCGCGCGTTACTCTTGAATAGCTTCTGTTGCGTGGCATGACGACCCAACCTGCTCACTCTTTTGGACACAAGCATGTTTTGCGTTCATAATTATAAACATAATACTACAAATCGCTCATGCGATCAATCTGCGTCCACTTAAGTGGACATAAGCACACTTAGTGACCAGTATTATGGTCATCTTGATTGCCCCTGAGATCTTTGGGTGCCGCTGGAGAACGACAATGATGACAAGATGTCTTCGCCTGCCAGTTGAGGCCCATTTCCAACATGCCCACCTACCCGACTAAGCAAGGCCGGAAGACTTCTTGTGATTGATCGCGCGCGCCCTGCCACCCTATGCCTCCAGAGACTGCTTTGGCGTTGCCAACCTCCAGGGACATGGCTACAGTCCGGCCCAAAATAGGTGAGGATTGCAGACATGACCCATCGTACCCTTTTCGCTGGCCTGATTGCGGGCGGCACACTTGCTCTGTCTCAGCCAATTCTGGCGGCGGGCGAACGTGTGGCAGTCGTAACCCCCTATCTTTCGGCAATTGCCACCGCTGAAATGGTAGAGTCTTTCCAACAGCGCGCGGCCGATTACGATTGGACAGTTGAAGTGTTCGATACCGCTGGTGATATCGGCGCAATGGCCAGCAGGATCGAAGACGTCACAACAAGCGGTGTTGATGCAATTGTCATCGTGTCCATTGATCCTGCACAGCTCCAGGATCAGGTCGACCGTGCAGCCGATGCGAACATTCCTATCATTGCCATCGACGGCTCCCTGAACGAGGCTGTTGCACTCAATGTAACCTCGGACAACTACGTCCTCGGCCAGACAATGACCGATTATCTGTTCGATCAGCTTGGTGGTGAGGGTTCCATCGTGCGCTTGTTCCATTCCGCTCATCCCGGCGTACGCCAGCGCGAGATCGCGCTCGATGACGCGCTCGAGGCCTATCCGGGCATTTCCGAAGTCGCCCAGCATTATGTGCAGGTGCCCGGACAGATCGACGACAGCCGCTCTGCGATGGATTCGATTTTGTTGGCCAATCAGCATGAGGGTGCCATCGATGCGGTCTGGGCCGCCTGGGATGAGCCAGGCATTGGCGCCCAGCTCGCGCTCGAAGCGGCAGGCCGTGATGGCATCATCATTGCCGGTATCGATGGCAATCCGCAGGCGATAGAGTTGATCGAGTCCTGCACCTCTTTCGTAGCGACCGTACGACAGGGCTTTTCAGAAATGGCTGAAATCGCGGCCGAGGAACTCCAGCAGATATTTGATGGGGCGGAACTTGCCGAACCGGAACGTTATGCCCCGGTGGAATTGATCACGCGGGATAGCCTGGGCGTTTCGTGCGACTGACCTAAGCACTCATCCAAGGGGGAATTCATGCCGAGGCCTGATCCCGTGCTCGCGCTCGAAGGGCTCGGCAAAAGCTTTGGTGCGACCCACGCTCTGCGCGATGTCAGCCTTACCCTGCACAGTGGCGAGGCACATGGCCTTGTCGGCCATAACGGCGCCGGCAAGTCCACATTGATCAAGATCGTGGCGGGTGTGCATCAGCCTGATATTGGCACAATCTCTGTGCAAGGCGTTCGTGTTGACATCAACGCGCCGGTCGACGCCTATAACGCCGGTATTCGCGTCATCCATCAGGATGCCCCGCTTGTTGGCGATTTCGACACCGTTGACAATTGCTATCTCGGTCGTCCCTATCCGCGACGCTGGGGTATGGTCGACAAGTCCGCCATGCGCGCGGCTGTAGCCGCGATCGCCAAAGAGATCGCCCCGGACCTGCCGATTGATCGCGCGGTGGCGCTGCTCAATACAAGCCAGCGCCAGTTCGTCAGACTTGTGCGGGCGCTACTCGACAATGGTCGCATACTCGTGCTCGATGAACCGACGGCGGCGCTATCTGCCGAGGAAAGCCAGCGGTTTTTCGACGTCCTTGAGAAGGTCCGTGCGCGCGGTACTGCAATCGTGCTGGTGACCCACCGGCTCGACGAAATCGCCGCCGTGTGCAGTCGCGCAACCGTATTGGTTGATGGCGCTGTTTCAGGTCGCTTTGAGGGCAGCGATCTCACCGCTGGAGCGCTGGTTTCCGCCATGGGCGGGTCTGAAAGTCCGGAAGCGAAAACACCTGACCGGACACCCACCTCAACCGTATTGGAACTTGGCCAAATCAAAGCAGGTGGGCTTGCCGCTCCGACATCGCTTTCGCTCCAGTCCGGCGAGATCGTCGCGTTATATGGCCTTGTTGGCTCGGGACGAAGCGATTTGCTCAATGCGATTTGGGGCAGCGAAAAGCTCGCCTCCGGCACCATGACGATTGAGGGCACCCCCTACCGCCCCCGCAGTCCAATTGATGCTGTCAGGCGCGGGGTATCTTATGTACCCTCCGACCGTCATCGCACCGGACTGTTCGAGAACAAAAGCCTGCTGTTCAATGCAACCTTACCATTGCTCAGACGCTTCCGCATGGCTGACTGGCTGCCGGTTCCCAACCGTCAGCGAGAGCGGAAAGCTTTCGTGGACGCGGCCAGGTCCGTGGGCCTGGTCTATCACAGCGCTGACCAACTTGCCCGGACGCTGTCGGGCGGCAATCAGCAAAAGCTGATTTTTTCGCGCTGGGCGCATCGCCGGTCCAAGGTTATGTTACTCGACGAGCCGACCGAAGGTGTCGATATCGTTGCCAAGGCGGCGCTGCGCAAAATTATTCGTGATATGGCGAAGGACGGCAATGGCGTGCTTGTCTCAACGTCGGATAGGGACGAGGCCCTGGCGCTCGGCGACAGGATCCTTGTTTTCAGACTTGGCACTATCGTCGCAGATATCCCCCGCTCACAAGTTACGCCGACTGCCCTGTCCACCGCCGCCCAATCGATGGAAATAGTCGCCGCATGACTCTTACGACCCTTTACCGATATGGCACCTTGATTGCCTTTTTTTTGCTGTGCTTGGGATTTGCACTGGCTTCACCCGGCGTCTTTGCCAGCCAAGCCAACGTCGTAAACCTTCTTCAGCAGGTGGCAACGCTCGCAATCGTTGCCACCGCAGCAACGATGGTCATGACCATTGGCGAGTTCGATCTATCGGTCGGCTTTGTGGCTTCACTGTCCGCGGTTATCTGCTTTGTGCTGTTTGCTGGCGGGTACGACATGACGTTGGCCATCCCTCTGGCTCTTTTGGGCGGTATGGTGTCTGGGACGCTAAACGGGGTTATGGTGTCGCGTTTCGGAGTCCCATCGTTTGTTGCGACGCTTGCGGTTGGCACCATCGTTTCCGGCCTGGCGTTCGGGCTTTCCGGTGGGGCAAGCTTATTTCAAAATGTGCCGGACGCGTTCAAGGCGCTTGGGCGTGGAGCAATTTTGGGAGTGCCGGTGCTCGCGCTGTGGTTTATTGCGGTCATGGCCGGTACCGCGCTGGTTCTGGCCCGCACAGAATTTGGTCGCCGCGTGCAAGCCATTGGTGGAAACGTCGTCGCGGCGCGGCTGGCTGGACTGCCAGTGATGCGGGACGTCATCGTCACCTTTGCGATTGCCGGCGGGCTCTCAGCGCTGGCGGGCCTGTTGCTCGCCGCCCGCCTGGGCAGCGTCCAGCACACAATGGGAGAGCCGTTGCTGCTGCCTGCCTATGCTGCCGTCTTTATCGGCACGACGATGTCTCCAACTGGTGCCCCATCTGTTGGTGGCACATTGCTTGGCGTTCTGATCACCGGCGTGCTGGTCAATGGCATGACAATCATGGGCGTAGAGCCCTTCGTTCAACGCATGATGACCGGCGTCATCATCCTGGTCGCGGTGCTCCTGCGCCATTTTGGACGGCGTGATCCATGACCATATTGGTTCTTGATATCGGAAGTTCGAGCCTCAAGGCGGCGCTGTATTCGATTGGCGGCGTGCTTTTAGATCGGGCCGACGCGGCCTACGCAAAAGCAATGTCTGACCACCGTCAGAATCCGGATGATTGGTGGCAAGCGGTCATTGCTGCCATCGGCAAGATGAGTGAAAAGCCGACATCGGCTGTAGTTCTCACCGGCACTATGGAAAACCTGATACCGGTTGATCTGCACGCTCGACCAACAATGAATGCAATCTTGTACTCCGATCCCGTTGGAGAACCCTTTTTTGCCCAGCATGCCGAAGAGCTTGAGAGAAGAAACGCTATCGCAACGCTGGGAAACGCGCCCGAACCCCTGATGACGGCCTTCAAGGCTATGGCTTTGCGTGCAACAGATCCCGATGCTTTCGCAAATGCCAGATACTTCTTGCCCGGTGCCAAGGATGCAATCGTTTATCGTCTGACAGGGCGCGCTGTGACCGACCCGGTGACCGCGACAACAACCGGCTTGATGGACTTTGAGCGGAGGGACTGGTCGTCCGACCTACTCGCATTTTTCGGGTTGTCCCGCGACCAGCTTCCCGAAATCATGCCAGCAGATGCGATCGTGGGTTATCTGGAACAGCGAGCGGCAACCGAAATCGGACTGGCAACGGGCCTACCTGTTATCAATGGGTGTGGCGATGCCGGAGCGACAACCTTGGGCAGTGGAGCGCGGTCGAATGGGGATACAAGCCTGCATCTGGGCACGACCGGCTGGGTGGCCAGAGTTTTGGAAGAGTCCCCCGGCCAACGCAGCGGCAATTTCTATCGGCTGGCGCACCCCATTTCAAAACAAACCATCGCAATTGCGCCGATCCTGTCGGCGGGAGCGGCGATCCGATGGGCGCATACGGCACTCAATCTCGACCCGGCACGGGCCGAAGCCCTGGCGCTCGAGGCAGATAGCGATCCTTCCGATGTCGTTTTCCTCCCTTACCTTTCGGGCGAACGCTCTCCGTTCCTTGATCTGGATGTACGAGCAGGTTTTGTCGGAATATCCGCCAACGCGGGACCAGGCGATCTTTACCGCAGTGTTCTCGAAGGTGTCGGTCTTGCGATCAGTGCCAACCTTGATCTTTTAGGCCATGGCACGGGCGAAGTAAGTCTTGTCGGCGGCGGTGCGCTCAGCCCGCTCTGGTCCCAGATCATCGCCGATCTGCTTGGCCGCCCCCTCAATGTGCCTGCGGACCCGGTGGCGGCAACGGCGCTTGGCGGATGGCAGATCGGCTGCGCTGCACTTGGTATCGATGCCATAGGGCAGCAAGCGCCGCATATCGTTGAGCCGCGCACCGATCGCTTAAACCGTTCCGAAAGGCTCAAAAAGATTTTCGATGCTGCCACGCGGCATGCCCGGTCACTTGCAAGCGCAGACCGGAAGCTCGAGCAGCCCGAACCGTGAGGGCCGTGGCAGAACTGCTTTCCCCCTTTCCAGTAAACCACGACTGGATTTACTCTGGTTTTGCGGAATGGTGACGGCGTGGATATTAGAAGCCAATCGATTTAGTGGCCTCAAATTGAGTGGGCCCGCGCTTGGGCATAATCGATGCCCTTTGCACTGCCGCGTGGCTTATCGTTGCGCAGTAGTGCTGTTAACGTTGAGCAAACCAAGCCGGTCAGCTCGCCACACCGCTAGCTTGCCACGGGTTGAAAACTGGCATTGAGCTCGCGAGCAAGATCAGCAAGCCGTTTGTCAAAGGTCCAAAGCCTTGCATCGGGCGTCAGTAACGTCGACGCCAGCAGGCACATTTCAACGAGCCCGCATCCACGGCCATAAAGGCGCTCCGGCTCGATGAAATCCATCACCTCCTGCAAGTTGGCCGTGGCGCAAGGGCGCAGCAGGCCAATGCTGTGCAGTGTCTGCGCGCGTGATTGAGGCGGCGTTCCGCACGCCAGCTCGGCAGTGACCATTGGATGGTTCAGAGCAAGATCGGCCTCGATCAGCGTCACCAAGGTGGCGTTGCCGTTCCTGAAATGGTCAACCCATACCGAAGTGTCGATCAGCACATTCACTGGCGGGCGAGTTCTGTGCCACGACGGGGTATGTCAGCCATCCCGGGCGCCGCGCCACCAAGGGCCGCCAAACGCTTGGCCGCCTGCACCCGCACATAGGTTTTCATGGCTTCCCGGATCAAGTCAGATGCACCTGTTACGCCGGGCCCGGCATATTCTCGCGCCATATTGAACAGATCGTCATCGAGCGTGACCGTGGTGCGCATGCTAAACTCCTGCATTCATTAATGATGCACAAATGCTTCATTTTGCGCATCAGCGCAATTGACGCCCCGATCGAGAAGTTTGCCCTGCTTGTCCAGGTCATCATCCATGCCCGTCCCCATATGCAAGAGAGGGGCTTGCGGCCTCGTGCGTTTTGGTCAGACTGATACGTTCGATGAGGATGCGATCGACGTCGGGGACTTTGATGTAGGGCGGTATAGCTATATATCCCCGCAACCGCATGCCGCCCCGCCAGCGAAAGCTGGCGAGGCGGGAGGGGTGTGGCTCCTCTCAAGGGTCAGGCAGCAGTCTTTACGTCGAAATCGAAATGAATGTTCCGATAAGGAAACTCGATCCCCGCTTCGGCTCGATCCACCACTCCGGCATTGATGAGCGTCGTTACATCTCTATGGACCGCCTGCACGTCGCGCCCGACGCGGCGCGCAACCTCACGGATTGAAAGAGGGCCTTGGCCCGCCAGAACCTTAACGATGGCCAGCCGGGAGGGGGCAAGAACGCGGTGCATATCTTCATAGGTGGCAAAATTCAGGGTCGGTTCGACTTCAACCGCTTTGCCCTCGGCGGCGAGCTTGGCTGCTTGAGCAACGCGGCTTCGGATATCATCCATGCCGCCCAGACGTATCGTGAGAGTGTTCATGGGTATATCCTTTCTCTGTCCCGCTCGAAGGCGACCAGCAGGTCATCGAGCGAGGTGAAGGTTATGGGTTCTTCGACTGCCCCGACATGACGATGATCGCCCTTGCCGCGCTCATTGTCGTACCGGAGAACACATTGATCCTTTACGATGAGGGCCAGCCGATACTTGAACGGGTGAGCGCTCCCCGGAACGGGGTCCGGCACCTGCCAGATGACGATTTCATAGAAAGCTTCGTCGCTGAGGACGGTTCTTTCCTTGACCAGCAGGATCGCGTTCATGTTGTTTTCAATAACAACATGATGAGTTGTTGTCAATAGAAACAACGCCCTGGCATCGTGGTTAGCTGCCCTGCTGTGTGACGAATGCGATCTGCGGAGAATGGGCAGTATACCGCGACGATCACGATAAGATGCATGTCGTCACCTTACTTGCCCGCTGCCGGGACAATCGCAAACAACGCCAATACCGATACGATTTGACATAACTTTATCGCATCTTGAGGCAGCCCCACTGGTCTATCGAGTACACCGATAGCGCTTTTTGACAAAATTGTTTGCCAAAAAAGGTGGTATCTTCTGGCGTGGTGAAGGTCAGCCTGGGTCGCCGCACATTTCCCGGCATTGCCGGTCGCGGATCAGCCGGCCAGGCGGCGGAAGTATAATGAGCGGACCATCGCCTGTCTCATCGCCTCAAGTGTCATATGGCGCGCGCTGGACGCCCACTTGCCTTTCTGTTGCAGCACCATGGTGTCCGCCAGATGCACCATGGCATTGGCATTGGAAGCTGCCCCGACATCGGTGCGGTGGCGAAAATCACTTCTTTAAGACGTCTCCACGCACCTCACTTAACGTTTCAACTGATCTCGGTACAGCGATTGCTGCTAAAGTTAACGAGACTGCTTCCCACATAGGTCAAGGGCGTTCGTGGTAGAAAAATGGCTGAAAAAGCACTGGCAAAGCCAGCAGGTCGCTCAACAACAAGGCGGCACCAAGAAAAACTCGAAGACGTCAGCACATGTTCACCATCAAGCGTGGTATGGCCATGACGCTTTTCGACTACAAGCTGCCTTGCTGGTGCGGAGGTGGCAATCGTTTCGTCACGACCGGCCTTCGCAAAAAGAATTGAAAAGGCACTTGGCGCTTGATTGGCTCGCCGCGCAGAAGTTGTGACCCGGATACTCGGCTCGTGCAGGAAGGCACATCCCGCCTGCTGAAGCCGAGGAGAACGACGACGTCATGATGGTCGCATCAGTCATGGCAACATAACGTCAACCAAGCAGCCTACTGCAAATCCGGGAGGTTCAGTTTTGCGTCCTCACCGACACGCCCGCCATATACGCACTGCCCTTTTTCGTCGGCAGGCTGCCGTTCGCCTGCCAGACCGGCTCCGGCCTGATCGGCGCGGGAGCTGGTCGGGCTGTTTGTTGAAAAAGGCTTTTTGCGGCTGTCGCCTCCACGCCGCCCGGTTCGCAGGAACGCCGCGATGCGCTGGCTTCGCCCCACAATACCAGGATCTAACTGGCCCTGCGCCCGCCATGCCGTTAGGGCGCGCTGCGGTTGGTCGAAAGGCCAGCCGCATTGGGCTGCGCTATTCCCATAGGTGCAATTGGGTAGGGTCTTACAACCGCGCCGTGATATCCCGTTTTCCGATAATAGCCATTACCTCCACATAGTCGGCAACCACGCGGTAATAGATACTGTGACTACCGCACACGCTACGGCGATAGCCGGGGCGAATATAGTCCACGGCTGCATAAAGCAGCGGATTTTTGCAAAGCTGTTCGAGATGGGTCAGTAGTGCATCGAAGTAGCGATCCGCCTGCTCCTCGCCCCACTGCATCAACCCGTATTCATAGAGCGCGGCCAGATCACGGTCCGCATCCGCACTAATCTTAAGCTTAAAGTTAGGCTCCACGCTTGAGTCTGCTTCTGGTTTCAGCCCGGATTTCCTGCGGTGTACGATCCGAGTACCCGCTTTGCTCGGCGGCGATTAGCCGACTGCGTATGGCTTCTATCTCGCGCGCCTTGCGGATCAGATCATTTACCACTTCGCTCTTGCTCGCATATTCTTGACTATCCACTTGCGCCTTGAGCCATTCATCATTTGGTGGCGTCAAGGAAATGCTCTGTCTGCTCAAAGCTGCCCTCCATTTAATGAACACGCATGGTGCAATATTACACCAATTTGGCACCACATTGCAATGGGTTTAGAAGTTACCCCACGGACCTAATCCAGTTTGAAATAGCCTCTAACCCATCTGACTGGACCAGATCGCCAAGTCTAACAATTTGCGCATTTGCTATTTTCGTTCATCATATGCAGCATTTGCTGCGCTTGGACAAAGGAGGAGCGAACGGTGATTCTAGCGTGTGGGAACGCCCTAATCGATCTGGTCGCCCGCTAAAAAAGTGGGCGCTCTGTCTTCGAGCCGTTCCCAGGTGGATCTGTTCTTAATCTCGCCATAGCGCTTGGCCGCCTCAGCAATGAAGTCGCTTATGTCGGCGGCATCTCTTCCGATATGTTTGGCGATGCAATAATCACTCACTTGCCCGTCGTCAGATGATTTGGCGCAATTTGGTGCGTAGAGTAGAGGAGCTTTGGCCTCGTCTGTGGGTTGATTTTATGCGCCGACTTAGCGGTCAGTGAGCTTTGAAGCTCGCAGAAGTGATTTGCACCAGCCCCGCACAGCGCCATACCGGCCAGCGGTTCAGTCAGCAATTGCACAGGAGTGGGCCATCGCGCTGTCCAGCCAACTCCCAAAGCGGAAGTTCACACTGGATGTGATCCGGTGAAACGCCAGATCGTCAAAAGCTGTAATGCCGACTTCATTATAGAGATCGAACTTGGCAAAATCGGTGTCGCTATATTGGGTGACAAGGGTGGCATGCTCGCAGTCTTTGATTGCGCACATTCCCGGCAAACAAGCGCGTTGAGCTCTTATCATCCTTTGCGCACGTTTGTGTCTTTTTAATCGCGTTGTCGAACCGGAAAACCGGAGCCCATCCACCGGGCACGCCGGAGGACATGCTTTTCCTGACAGCACTCAATTGATCGCGGTGTCGAGGTGACCCGTCCGGGCACTGGCACGGTAACTATCGCAAACGATTGTTTCGCCGTCATGTGCACCCGTAGATTGATAGTGGTTGCCCCTCGCGATTCCGCGCACCATTTGCTCAGCATCAATCCCGGAAGACGGGATGACAGCAACTTCCCTTGCAAGCAGTGATCGACCTGTCGCTGAGTATGTGCCAAGCTATATCGAACCTGACTTTTGGTGGTCCCGCTGTGCGTGGGATTTGCAATGGCTTTTGGGGGCCAAGAGAGATGAAGACTGAGGAACTGAAGAATCTGGTGGATAAGCATATCGCGGCAATAGAAGGGGGCACCATGACGCCTGAACGCATGGTCGCCCTTTATGGAAATATTGATCGGCAAGAGGCCCTGGACGAAATCGACAGAGAGCGTCTTGCAGCGGCAATAGAGCAAACCCTTCGGTCCCAGGCACCAAGACAGGCGACAAAACTGTTCGGGCCAAAGGATGAAGAGGCCCGCCAGATGCTGCAATTGCTTTGGGATCAGGTCGAACAAGAATTTGATCTTACTGGCAACCACCACCGCAATGGCGTAAAGATTGGTGGCGCGATGATAAACGGCACGCTGCACCTGGATGTCTATTTGTCGTATCGAAATGGCGCAAAAGAAACTGCGTCGATAAATGTCCGGCAGCTGGATGCTGCATCAGATCGGTTCATCGAAGTACGAAAATCCCTCGTCGGTGGTGAGGTAATCTACGAGCGGTCCTATTCAATCGCCCAATATCGGCCGGCATTTGACGATTTCCGCGAGCAATTGTCCTCAGTGCTCTAAGTCAATGTATCGGATCGGGTTTGCTGCGCCTTTCTGGCGAAACGCTTGAGGAACCCGTTTATTGATGTATTTTTCGCGGACTTCCGGCTCAGCTTCGATGCCTTCGAACCCTATGCGTCCCACTATGTCACCCTTCAACCATGAGAAGTTTTGCTGCGTTGCCGGTAGCCATCGTGTTGGACGGAATGCACCAGCAACAATGCCTTGGATATGGGCGAGGACAAGAGCATATTTTTTCGCCTTTTGTTCGCTGATTTTCCAAACGCCGCGAACTGCATGATACACATCGTCTTTTTCCGCAGAGTCGAAAGACCTGCCAATTGAGATCAGCAAGGTGGGCTCATCCACAACGATCTCGGGTCTCTTGTATGCGGCGATGATTTCGCGAAGGTGCCTGCATCCGAAAATATCGGAGTAATGGCCTCCGACGCGGTTGTTCAGGCCTGGATAGGCATCGATCACCGCTGCTTCAACGGCATACGCTGTCGCCTCATCGTGCAGATTATGCCGATGAATGATCAGTCCAACTTCAAGCCCAGCATGCTGGATTTCTCTGATCCGAACTCTTTTCAGATCTGATTTATCCTCACAATTGTCGATATTACCTTTCAGGTGCTGAAGTATGCGGTTGCCTTTGCCTTTGCCCACATAAAAAGTTTCACCGTTTCTCGGGTCAATCAGGCGATACACATACCATCCAAGCTGCTCGATAATATCTGAACCCAAGTCTTTCATCTTCCCCCTCCGCTTGCCCCGCTCCAGCAATTTTTTGACAATGGACGGGACAATGGTCGCTGTCCATGACAGGTTCAAGTGGCAGTGCCTTTCGACCGATCAAGTTCGTTGGTTGCAAGCACGCACGACCAGTACAAGCAAACAAAGGGGCTCAACACTTTCTGTTGGAGAACTCGCTGACAAGTGTCTCCTGAATTCGTCAGTACCCTGAATTGGCGCTGCCCACAAAACGCAGCTCCTTGGACTTGTTTGAGCCCACGCTGTTTGACGCCAGTCGCGCAACTATGCCAATCTCGGTCATATCAGGTCAGCTTCAGCCGACATGATAGAAGCCGGATCACGCGCCCCCAATGTCGTGATCCGGCTTTCTTGTTTTCCAGGGCCAGCGAGCCGCGCTCAACACTCCAGCGAGCCCCCAAACGCGGACCGACCGCATGGGGCGGCCCGATTTTCTAGAAGCGGAAGTTGACCCCGGTTACGATCCGATGGAACGACAGATCGTCGGAAACCGTGATACCAGCTTCATTATAAAGATCGAACTTGGCAAAATCGGTGTAGCTATATTCAGTGACAAGAGTGGCATGCTCGCCAATCGCATATTCAGCGCCGATGCCCACGCTGTAACCAAGCCGCGGATTGTCGATCAGGCCGGGGATATCATTGCCGTCAATTGTGCTTGAAACCCCACCAAAGGCAGCACCCGCATGGGCATAATAGAGCATGTTCCGATCGGTCATCCCGATGCGCGCGCCAAGAACGGCCAACCAATCAAGATTATGCTCCACAGTTCCAATTGTCGTACCGCCGACAGACAGCTCATTGCGGGAAGCGATGTTGGTCAAATTGAGTTCACCGCGCCCACCGACCAGGACATTTTCGGATACCACGTGGTCATAGCCAAGCCGGATGCCACCCGAAAGCCCGCCAAATGTCTGGCTGCCCGAAATCGAATTGCCAAAACTATCGTCAGCAGAAAGCGTCAGATCCCCACTGCCCACACCGCCAACAAGCCCGATATAGGGGCGCGACCAGGGATTATCCTGGACCCCATAGGCGCTGCGCAGCCCAATGTCGGTTGCCAATACCGGCATGGTCATTGCCATCGCCACGACAGATGCACTCAAAATCGTTTTCATCGAAAAATCCCCAAACCCAGACTTGGGTAAAGTTTGAAGATATTTGGTTAAACTTGAATGAATCTCGACTTTTTGTATGACCCGAAAGTTGGCAGGGGCCCGGTGCCAGATTGTTTTAAGTCCAGACATTGGTTTCCGCATTTTCGATATAGCGGGCAACTGTATTGATCGATTTCCAGCCGCCCACCCGCATGATTTCAAGAACCGAGCGGCCATCGGTCACCAGCGTTTGCGCCGCGCCGACCCGAAGTGAATGCCCCGATATATCATTGACAATGTCGGGATCGAGATCAGCCTGGCTGGCGATACGTTTCAAGATGCGCGCGATCGAAAATCCGTTCATGTGGCGGGAAACGACATGGTTGCGATAGACGGGGGTCACGAGCGCGCCGTCCTGCAGATTTGCCGCATCGATCCAGTCGTTGACGATGGCAATGGTAGCGGGAGAGAGCGCAACGATCCGTCCTGACCCCGATTGATCGGCCTTGCCGCGACGGATCAGGATCGAGGTCCCACCCCGGGCATTTTCGATCACATCGGTTACCACCAGGGCTGCGAGTTCTGAACGCCTACACAGCCCTTCAAAGCCGAGCGCAACGATGACTTTGTCCCGCTTACCTCTTATGTCATCACCACAGGCGCTGAGCATTTTTGCGCGCAGTTCGCGTGTGATGCCATGGGCTTGCTTTGGGCGGCCGGGCCGATGACGCTTCATCCGTCGCCGTGCCAGACGAACGTTTTCGCTGGTTGTCGGGTCGGGCAAATCCATGAGCCGATGCACACGTACGATGGAGTGCAAACGACGCACGAGCGAAGAGGCTTTCAACCGTTCGATCTCGGTGTCGAGAAATCGAACGATGGTTTCTTCTGATGCCGGTAAGGCAATGTGGCCGTGGCTTTGACACCATTTTTCAAACAGTTTGAAATCGGAATAATAACCGCTGATGGTCTTGTCCGCATATGCGCCGCGCATGCGATCGAGTTCGTCTGTCCAGTCTTTCATCACTTTTCTCCCGGGACCGGGACAGACGCAATTTTGTCGATTGCGCCCCCCGGTTCACTCCGATTCAGCCTTGCGGGCCGTCCAAAGGGCGCGGTGTGCGGCTCAAAATCAGGCGTTTGAGCTGCGGGATCCCGAGGAGTATGCGGAGCCTGGACCAAGCCAGTCGCCGGTAGCGCGCGAGCAAAGGTTTGAAGATCAGACAGTTAGCAATCGCGAAAAGAAAATGAGGGGAGTGAGACAGTTCTGGCCCTGCACGAAACCGCGCAAGTACCGGGGGTAACTGCTCGAGCATGGGCACAATGGGTGCGCCCAAGACTGGAGAGACAGAAAAGAGGATTTGCGCAAACCCTGTCTCGTTGGCAGCAAGCCGCCGATAGGCTTCGGGGTTGTCGACACGCGCGCAGCGGAAATCGCCTTTGGCATCGCAAAGGATCGTGATCGTTTTCATGACCTGTGCTCCCTCGCTACGCGTGAAAGAGCTCGGACACGTCAAACGACGGGTCGGAGGCATCATTAAAAAAATGGAAAAAATGAACCGTAAAAACGGCTTTGGAATCGCGGCCAAGCGCGATAGAGATATGGATAACCATATTGAGCTCCTGTCTTCAGCAGGGGTTAATGTGGCCAGGCTTCCTCCCCGTTCCCGCGGGGGGGCGGCCGCCTTTTTTTAAGGCAAACGCCCGACCTGACACAGTGCCGAAACACTGATGAAGCAGCCTTAGCACAATTGGTGAACAAAGCGAGGCAATTGTCGGTATATACTTAGCGCAGAGCTCATGCGACAGCGGGAATTTGATTAAAATGCGAACGGTCTATCGCTGATTGGCTCTCAGCGCGCTCCAGTGCCAAACAGAACCGTCTTGACCGTCTTGAAAAGGATCTGCATATCCAGATCGAAGGATAGGTGCTTTATATAGTAAAGGTCGTAGGCGAGTTTTTCGATCTCTTCTTCTGTGGTAGCAGCATAGCCTGATGTCACCTGCGCCCACCCCGTAATGCCCGGCAACACGAGGTTCCGCAGCGCATATTTTTCTTCGTATTTGATGCTTGAACGAGCCACATACTCGGCGACCGGACGCGGACCAATCAGGCTCATGTCGCCGATCAGGATGTTGTAAAGCTGTGGCAATTCGTCGAGACGGATTTTTCGCAAGAACCGCCCACCTGGAATGATGCGCTTGTCGCCATTCGTGGTCGAGCCGCCGCCCGTACCAGAGTACATGGTTCTAAACTTATACATCCGGAAAACGCGCCCAGCAAAGCCGCGTCGATGCTGCACAAACAACACCGGGCCACCATCCCGTGCATAAATATAGGAAGCAGTCAGAACAGCCAGCGGAATCGTGAGGGGCAGCGTTACGATAACGGCCAGCACGTCGAGCAGCCGCTTGGCGCGGGCATAGAGCATTTGGCTTGGCGTATAGGCCAGATGAGAAACATCGAACGTGGGAACATGCACGCGACCCTGCCGGATTTCCAGAAATCGTGTCCAAGGAACAATATCGACACCGGCCAGGTAGCATCGCGCCAGTAAGGCCGACCATTCTGGCTTATGATGTTTTTCGGGATCGATCAGAATGGTATCGAACGGCGTTACGTCTGTTGCCGGGTCAGAAATAATTGCAACTTCAGTTTTGCCGAGGAGTGTAAGAGGTAGGTGGTCGCCTTCAAATGCAACAAGGGCAACGCGGGCAGAAAGCCTTTGGTGAAAGCGGATGTTACCGATCGCAACGATCAGCATGGTCAAGGGCATAGCTGCCGCGAAACCGGCAAAACTGACGCGGACGCGCATGGCAGACAAATAGGTAATGGCAAAGCTGAAGAAAATCGCGACGATGACCGCCGCAGCGACGATCGGTGATTCCTGGCGCCGGAAAGCGCTCAGCGTGCCTGCCGATGCAACCGGAACCAGCGCAAGCACTGCCAAAACCGTAATGGCCGCTGACCAGTTGGGTGCCGTACGGGTGTAAAATGCGAGATAGGCGATAGACTGCAGGGCAATGGCCAGCAATACGGGCATCGAAAAGGACATAACATCGCGAAAGATGCGGTGGCTGCGCGTCGTGGCCCCAAGTTCTGTGAGATAGGATAAATCGCTACTGGCCGAACGCTTGGTTCGTTTCAAACCCTTGCGCTTCTTGGTCGGCTCTGAGGTCATCGCGTTGGTTGTCCTGCGGTAAATGCGATTTCATTTGCGCGTCCAGAAGGGGTGTCCCGCAGGTAACTGGCTTTGTCAATGCACGATCCACAGGGTTTTTTCTGTCCAACCCATCAGGTGTTCAACGTTAGCGGACATCATCGCCTCGATGCCTAGGATGACGCGCTGACTACAACCCGATCTCCGCGATCATCGTCGCGTTGACCATGCGCACATCGAACCGCTCCTCGACCAGTTTTCGGCTCTCGACTCCCATCAATGCGATCAGATCAGGCCTATCGATGAAACGGCGCATGGCAGCAGCCAGCGCCTCGGCATCACGCGGGGGCACGAGAAACCCGTTTCTACCTTCAACGACGGTCTCGCGGCAGCCGGGGGCATCGGTGGTGATAACGGGGCGGGCCATGGCCATGGCCTCCTGAGTGCTGCGCGGAACGCCCTCGCGATAGGAGGGGAGCACGTAAACGCTTGTTTTTGCAAGATATTCTTTCATATCGACATGGCCCGGCCACTCGATGATGCCGTCGCGGACCCAGCCATCGAGGGTGGCGCGATCGATGGATTCGGGGTTGGAGTCGGTGTCGCCGACCAGAATGAAGCGCACGCTATCGCCTTGTTCTGCCTTGATTTTTCGGGCTGCCTCGACGAATTCGACGACCCCTTTGTCGCGCAGGAGGCGGGCGGCCAGGGTGAAGGTCAGGGGGGCGGTGACCGGGGGGGCGGGGCGCCACTCATCAAGGTCGACGCCAGTGCCATTGACGACCAACATCTTGCTGGCCGGCGCGACACGCATGGCCACCAAGTCCTTGAAATCATCGGGGTTTTGGACAAAGGTGCGCCGCGTCAGCCCGAGCGAAATCCGATACAGAAAGCGGGCCAGCGCGCCGACAATCTTGCGCTTGAGGCGCGATTCGGCGCCGGTGGTGAAGGCATAGCCGAGGCCGGTAATCAGCGCATAGCGATGGGGGATGCAGGCCGCCCAGGCGGCAATCGTTCCATAGATTACGGGCTTGATGCCAAAGGAGAGAATGGTATCGGGGGCGATTTCGCGCAGTTTTCTGCGCAGCTTCAAACTATCGGAAAAGTCGACAAAAGGATTAAGCCCGGCGCGCGAGAGGCTATAATCGACCGGAGAGGCACCAAGCTGCTTCATCTTTTGGGCGATACTCTCATCATAATCGGGGGCAAGGGCATAAACATCATGCCCCCTGGCCACGATGTCTTGAATCAGAGGCCCGCGAAAATTGACCATCGAGCTCGCCGCATTGCCCAGAATGACGAAACGACGATGTTGATTTGAAGCGGTTTGGGTCACTTATTCTGCACTCATCAAGCGGGGTCGACGCCGTTCGGGTCATTTCGTCGTTTTTCACGGATTTGCCACACCGCCTCGTAGCGCGCAACCAAGGCCGCAAGCGAAAACTTATCCCCGACCCGCTAACCTGCGCTATGCTGATAGCCTGCCCCCAAGATTGGGCCACAGGGCCGACTAAATTCAACTGCCACTGACGTGCTCCCCGACTTTGGACCACCCGGATTGGGAATTTCCGGGGATAATGACGTGCTCCCCGACTTTGGACCACCCGGATTGGGAATTTCCGGGGATAAACGATCAGGGTGGGCCGGCTGCCCCTGATGCGTTCATAAGCGATATCGGGGGTTTGTTCCCGATTGCGCTGTGCGGGCGGACTTCGTTGTAGTCTCTACGCCAATCCTCCATTTTCGAGCGGGCGTCGTCAAGGCTCATGAACCAGTGAGCGTTCAGGCATTCGGCTCGGAACTTGCCATTGAACGACTCGATAAAGGCGTTGTCGGTTGGCTTTCCAGGGCGGGAGAAGTCGAGCACGACGTCCTTCTGATACGCCCAGAGATCAAGGTCGCGGGAGATGAACTCCGAGCCTTGGTCGACCCGGATCGTCCTCGGATATCCTATTTCCCTGCAGACCTTTTCGAGTGTCATAACCACATCCTCGCCCCTGTAGCTGAACCGAGGGTCCACGGCTGGTGCGTAGCGTGAGAAGGTGTCCACGATAGTCAGGATACGGATCTTGCGGCCGGTGGCCAACTGGTCATGCACAAAGTCCATGGCCCACACTTGATTGGTGCTCGTGGCAGCCATCCGGTCATCACGCAGCTTTGCCCTAACCCGCCGCTTGGGCGTCTTGTTGCGCAGCTGAAGCCCCATCTCTTTGTAAAGCCTGTAGATTCTCTTCGGGTTCACATCCCAGCCCTCCCGGCGCAACAGGATGTGAACCCGACGATAGCCATAGCGGACACGGGTCTCGCAAATCTCCTTGATCCGTAGCTGCAGATCAGCCTGCTCGCCGCGCCTGGACTTGTAGTGGTAGAGCGACCTGTCGACTCTCAAGGCATCACAGGTCTTTCGGATCGAGACCTTCCAGGTCGCTCTGATCTCATCGACAAGCGAGCGCTTGCGAGCAGGCGTCAGAGCTTTTTTGACAGCACATCCTGAAGCATGGCCTTGTCCAGGCTCAGATCGGCGACGATCCGCTTGAGCTTGCCGTTCTCTTCCTCGAGCTGACGCAGCCGTTTCATCTCCGATGGCATCAGCCCCGCATACCGCTTGCGCCAGTTGTAAAACGTGGCTTCCGAAATGCCTGCCTTGCGACAGACTTCCCCGACCGCCGTGCCATCCTCGGCCTGCTTGAGCACGAAGGCGATTTGGGCCTCGGTAAACTTGGACTTCTTCATGAGCATTCTCCATCTCCCGACCACGGGATCATAATTGGAAAATTCCAGTTCAGAATGGTCCAAATTCACGGCAGCAGGTCA
>NZ_RZMW01000036.1 GCF_003992625.1 Pelagibacterium lentulum
CGCTGCACGCAGCTATAGAGGAACTCGGCCTCCTCGGTGCAGTCGAAATAGCGATAGAGGTCCGCGGTGTCGTTGGTGACCTCGACATTATGGTTAGGCAGGGCCCGCCAGCCGATGAACTCCATCAGGGGACCGGAATGCCGCTTGAGGATCGTGGCATAGTCGTCGATGCGATCCAGCATGACGGCCGAGACGGGAAACACCATGCCGGGCGGGGTGTATTTACGCTCGGCGAGCACGTGGTGGACAAGACAGCGGTGCAAACGTCCGTTGCCGTCGACCAGCGGGTGGACGTATACGAACCCGAATGCAATCGCGGCAGCTTGCAGAACCGGATCGACGTCTGAGGTCCGCAGCCTGTTGTTGCATTCATTGAGGCCGGTCATGATGTCGGGAACATCCTGAGGACGGGCACCGATGAACTCGGGCAAAGGATCATGGTTGTGATCCCGCTCGCCCAGAAATACGCCCTCGCTGCGATATCCGATCTCGGTGAACCGATCGTCGCCGATCAGGATGCGGTGCAGTCGGTAGATTTCGGTCTGGTTGAGCGGACGCTTGCCAGCCCCGAGAACGGCACGTCCCCAACGCTCGAGCCGACTGGCTGGCGCGCGTTCCCCTTCGATCTCGAAACTCGCGCGGCTGTCTGCAAGCAACAGAAAACTTGCAGCCCGGGAAACAATGTGAGCGCCGGTTCGCCCTATCGTCTCCTGTGCCTTCCTGGAAAGATCGAGGGCCAGAAATGCTTCCAGCTTTTCTGTGCGCCTGATAATCGGACAGAACGCGCCCGTACCAAGCAGATTGTTGCGCACGCGATGGCGCAGGGACAGCGACGCGGGGCCGGTGAAATAGGCTTCGGGATCGAGTGCGTCGACGGCGGTGACTGTGGGGGCGTCGTCGATATCGAGCCGCTTGCCGCTCAAGGTTTCATAAAAGAACCACACACGTCGCGTCACCGCGCCGGTCGGTGTTCGCTGGATGAAATCTATGAGGTCCTGTTCCGGCAACGCATCGAGGATGCGTTTGAGAACCAGAAGATCGATCGGCTCATGGCGCAGGGCAAAGCCGAGATGGGCGTCCAGGGTGTCGTCCGGTTGATACCGTTTGTCATAGACCTCCCAGATGCCCTCCTGCCGGCGATTACCGCGCACATGGCGTTCGGAAATGCAGGCGGGGTTCCTCACAGGCGCCTTCACATCGAGCGCGTGGACAAGTGCCGCCCACCCTGCGAGCCGCGTACCTTCTGGAACGGGCTCATTTTGAAAATGGGCAGGTTTCCCGATGTCGAGTTCCATGTCGGCTTTCTCTCATGATTGCCGAAAAGCGATCATACGTCGCATATCCGCCGAAAAGAATTTACAGCGCCAGGATTGAAAATCAATGACCAATGTCGAAAATCGATCAAAAGGAGATGTGGGTGTCGAAAACAGGACGAAACGTGCCCGCCGGCCATTGACCAAAAAGGAGCCAAAATGCCGTCAAAAGAGCTCTCGCGTGAGGAACTGTTCGCGCTGGTTTGGGAGAAACCGACGCAGGAGGTGGCGAGGGAACTTGGCGTTTCAGATGTCGCCATCGCCAAGCTATGCGCTCGTCTTCAGGTTCCCAAACCGCCGCGAGGTTATTGGGCCAGGGTTCAATCCGGACAGACGCCGAAACGTCCGCCACTTGCGGCGTTTCGGGAAGAGGTTGATCGCAAACGCCGGGAAACGGCACGTGCGAAAGCAGTTGGAACATTGTCGAAACTGCAACAGCAATTCTACCAAGCTGCGCTCAGCGAGTTGGACGCTCGTGGTGTGGATGTGGGTGGGGCTGAGACGCGCGGGAGCAGGCTACGCGAACTCAACCCAGATCTCGCCGCACAGATCCTGCTCCTCATTCAAAACCGCGGGCATGATTGGGTCAAAGAGGGAAAAGTCGTCGCCAACTGGAACCATTCGGTTCAGGCCAGTGCGGCCAATCTCGTTGGAAAGCTCGTGCCACTCGCACGGCCACAGCTCTTGATGTTTGAGAGCGATCGCGAGCCCGGTCGGTACATGGCAAACGGCCCCGCGGTCTTCGTGCGTCTGACGGCACATCTGCAAGAGCGGATTGCCTCTCTGGTGCGCATCGTCCGGGACCAGAAACTGGACCACGTTGTCGTGCCGCTGATGGCCGCGGATCACGCGTGGTCGGCCCGGTATGTTTATGCGCCGGCAGCACATGTTTTCCTGGACAGCACATTGTGTGTTTCAGCCACCGAAGTCTGGGTGGAAAGTGCCCGGCGAGCGTGGCGCGACGAGGATCCGCCTGAACGGGTCGCCACCGGCAGACTCAAGCTGCGCGATATAATGCCGATCGATTACATGCCCGTTCGGGAAATCGAGCTGCCACCGGGCGTTTCCCGCGCCACCGTGAAACCTTACGCAGAGCGCCTGCAGGGATTACTCGAAGCCGATCGCTGTTGATTGCCGTTGAGATCTGACCCGGTACTGAGGGATTTTTCCACTGAGATTTGACCCATGTTTGAACGCTATCCTGCTCGTTTTGGGCAGGAGATTGAGGAGTGTTGG
>NZ_RZMW01000037.1 GCF_003992625.1 Pelagibacterium lentulum
CTGCGCCATGAGCCGATCGATCTTCTGGTTCTCAAACGCATCCTCGATGCGTTGCCGGAACAGGACCTCATAGATTTCATCCAGCGAACACCGACCGGCGCGGTGACGCGACGTGTGTGGTTCTTTTATGAAACCTTGAGCGGCAAGCGGCTCGATATCGACGACGCCCCCACAGTCACCGCCGTCGACGCACTCGATCCCGAAGCCTATTTCACCGGCCCCGCGTCGCTGTCCCTGCGCCATCGCGTGCGCAACAATCTGCTTGGTACGGGCGCGTTCTGTCCGATTATCAGGCGCACAGAAAAGCTGGAAGCATTTCTGGCCCTCGATCTTTCCAGGAAGGCACAGGAGACGATAGGGCGAACCGGCGCTCACATTGTTTCCCGGGCTGCAAGTTTTCTGTTGCTTGCAGACAGCCGCGCGAGTTTCGAGATCGAAGGGGAACGCGCGCCAGCCAGTCGGCTCGAGCGTTGGGGACGTGCCGTTCTCGGGGCTGGCAAGCGTCCGCTCAACCAGACCGAAATCTACCGACTGCACCGCATCCTGATCGGCGACGATCGGTTCACCGAGATCGGATATCGCAGCGAGGGCGTATTTCTGGGCGAGCGGGATCACAACCATGATCCTTTGCCCGAGTTCATCGGTGCCCGTCCTCAGGATGTTCCCGACATCATGACCGGCCTCAATGAATGCAACAACAGGCTGCGGACCTCAGACGTCGATCCGGTTCTGCAAGCTGCCGCGATTGCATTCGGGTTCGTATACGTCCACCCGCTGGTCGACGGCAACGGACGTTTGCACCGCTGTCTTGTCCACCACGTGCTCGCCGAGCGTAAATACACCCCGCCCGGCATGGTGTTTCCCGTCTCGGCCGTCATGCTGGATCGCATCGACGACTATGCCACGATCCTCAAGCGGCATTCCGGTCCCCTGATGGAGTTCATCGGCTGGCGGGCCCTGCCTAACCATAATGTCGAGGTCACCAACGACACCGCGGACCTCTATCGCTATTTCGACTGCACCGAGGAGGCCGAGTTCCTCTATAGCTGCGTGCAGCGGACCGTCGAGGTCGATCTGCCGCGCGAGATCGACTATCTCAAGTGCCGCGACGAAGCTCTGACGGCTGTTATGAACCTGGTCGAAATGCCCGACCGTATGGCGCAGGATCTCATCATGTATATCCGCCAGAACGGCGGCTCGCTCAGCAAACGCCGCCGCACCAGCGAGTTTGAGAAGCTACGCGACGATGAGGTTCAGCAGATTGAGGCGATGGTCGCGGAATCCTTCGACGGGTTCGATGGCAAATACGGGAAAGAATCGTGAGCCTCAGCCAGCGAAGCGTGGAGCATTGAACGCCAGGGCAGCACCTCGCTGGGTCGTGAACCATGTCGCGATATCCGCACTTGGCGCGGATATTCTGGAACAGAGCGTAGGATCCTAGCCCTTGCACTATCGTACCGGTCGAACGTCGGCCAGCTTCGTATCAAGCCCAATCGGATCGATACATAGAAACTCTGTATGAGATTGCCTCATACGATTTTTCTTGATGCGAGCCGTTTTTAGACGCATAACACCCAGATGAAGCATCTGAGCGAAATCGCGGAAGTTCTTAGCGGCATCCTTCCGCCGAAGGGCGCCGACCGGGAAGCGGTATACGTCCAGATCAAAGATTTGCGTGATTACGATAGCGCGTTTCTTCGGGGGCCGGCGCCAAAAGCAAGGCGGGCGACGCGAATTGCTGCGCACGATCTTCTTGTACCGTCACGTGGTGACCACCTCGCTGCGTTTCGTCCAACACCGAACATGATCGGCGCCTTTGTTGGGCTTGATGTCTATTTGGTCCGGCCTACAACCCGGCGCGTTGATCCTGACTTCCTGTTTATTGCGCTCAATGACTTTGCCGCCGTTCGGCAGCTGAAAGCCTCGGCGACAGCAGGCGCTTTGCCCCGAATTCCAAAACAAGCGCTGGAAGATGTCGTCCTGCCCCTGCCGGCTATGGAAGAACAACGCCGTATCGCACGGCTCGGCATCCTCGCGGCGGACTGCGAGAGGCTTCAGCGCCAGCGTTTGGCCGCCGAGGCGAAACTCAACGCCGCCCTCATCTCACGATTGCTCAGAACCGCCGCATAGGAACGACCCATGACCAAACCAGAAGACATCAACAATGCGGTATGGGCGGCGTGCGACACGTTTCGCGGTGTCATCGACGCGGAACAGTATAAGAATTACATCCTTGCGCTGCTCTTCCTGAAATACATCAGCGACGTCTGGAACAAGCATTACGAGGAGATGCTCGAGGAATTCCGCGATCACCCTCAGCGCGACCTTCGTATTCGTCGCCGACTTGAGCGGGAACGTTTCAAGCTCAAGGAGATCGAGTACCGCAACGAAAAGGGCGAAGTTGTCGAGACCTTCCTCTCGAGCTTCGACAGCCTCTACGAGCGCCGCAATCGCGATAATGTCGGTGAGCTGATCAACATGGTGTTGGACGTCATAGAACAGGCGAACGAGCCGAAGCTGAACGGCGTCTTCCGTAATATCGATTTCAACTCCGAGATCAGTCTTGGCCAGACCAAGGACCGGAACCGCCGCCTGAAGAACGTGCTGGAGGACTTCGCCAAGCCGAGCCTCAATCTCAGCACCGTCAGCGAAGACGCGATCGGTGAAGCCTATATCTATCTCATCGAGCAGTTCGCGGCAGACGCGGGTAAAAAGGCTGGCGAGTTTTTCACCCCGCGCAAGGTTTCAGAAGTCGTCGCCAAGCTCGCAGCGCCGAAAGACGGCGCGCTGATCTGTGACCCGGCCTGTGGCTCGGGCTCGCTCTTGCTGCGCGCCGGCGAAGAAGTCGGGACGAATAACTTCCGGCTCTATGGTCAGGAGGCGAACGGCCAGACCGTCGCGCTCGCCCGCATGAACATGTTCCTGCACGGTCGCGATGCCGCCGATATCCGCTGGTGTGACACGATCAACGGCCCGACACTGCTCGAAGGCGACCACCTGATGCGGTTTGACACGGTCGTCGCCAATCCGCCGTTCAGTCTCGACAAGTGGGGGGCGGAGAACGCGGAGGACGATCCATTCCGGCGCTTTGCGCGAGGGGTGCCGCCGAAGTCCAAAGGCGACTACGCCTTCATCCTTCACATGCTGGCAATCGCCCGCCCGGGCGAGGGGCGTGTCGCTGTCGTTGCTCCGCACGGGGTTCTCTTCCGGGGCGGCGCTGAAGGCCGCATTCGCGAGAGCATCGTCCGCGACAATCTCCTGGATGTGGTCGTCGGCGTGCCCGCACAGCTCTTTCCTACGACAGGCATTCCTGTCTGCATCATGGTGTTCGACCGGGCGCGGGAAGCCGGCGGCGCGCGCGAGAGTGAGCGCGACGTGCTCTTCATCGATGCCAGCCGCGAATTCGGTTCCGGTAAGCGCCAGAACCACCTCCGCGACGACGATGTGGCGAAGATCGTCTCGACCGCGCGCGAGCGCCGGGAAGTCGACCGGTACTCGCATCGCGCCTCGTTTGAGGAGATCGAGCGGAACAAGTTCAACCTCAACATCCCGCGCTACGTCGACACCTTCGAGCCCGAGCCTGAAATCGACATCCAGGCGGTGCAGAACGAGATCCGCGAGCTCGACCGGCAACTTGCCGAAACCCGCGCCGAGATGAACCGCTATCTGAAGGAACTCGGCATTGAAGTCTGACGACGCAGAATATATCACCGCCTACTTCGATGCGCCGGACGATGGCTCCTTCGAAGCGTCTGGTGGAGCGAGCGCCTATCCGCCCAGCGTCCAGCCGGGCATACCCAAGCTCGGGCGGAAACCGGAGGGCTGGACACGAGCGCCCATTGGCGATTTCCTCGAGCCCGTCTTTCGTTCCGCAAAGCTGCTCGACGATGAGCGATATCAGCTGGTCACCGCGAAGCGAAGCCGGGGCGGCATCGTCCCGCGCGAAGTCCTGTTCGGCCGTGACATCCGCACCAAGACCCAGTTTTTCGTCGAGGCCGGGGACTTCCTGATCTCAAGGCGTCAGATTTCCCACGGCGCGTGCGGCATCGTCCCAGAGTCGCTCAATGGCGCAATAGTGTCGAACGAATACGTTGCGCTACGACCGAAGGCCGGGCTGGACCTACGGTTCCTCAGCCATCTGTCACACTCGGTCTATTTCCAACAGACCTGCTTCCATTCGAGCATCGGCGTTCACGTAGAGAAACTTGTCTTCAAGCTCGAAGATTGGCTGGAGTGGGAGTTCGATATTCCTCCCTTGGATGAGCAAGAACAGATCGCATCCGGCCTTGATGCATGGGACCGAGTTGTTGATCTCTCCGCTCGCCGACTTCAGTCCAAAGAAAGGTTTTTGAACAAGCTGATCTACCAGTTGGGTCAGAACCGCTGGGTCCCTATAGCCCTTGATGACGTAGGAAAATGGGTCGGCGGGGGGACTCCAAGCAAGGCCGTCGCGAGCTATTGGCAAGGCGATATTCCGTGGGTGTCTCCAAAGGATATGGGATCGTGGCGTATCGATCGTGCCGAAGACCATATCAGTGAAGAGGCAGTCGCAAAGAGCAGCACAAGGATAGTGCCTGCAGGGTCCGTCCTCGTGGTCACACGCAGCGGAATATTGCGGAACACGGTTCCAAGTGCCGTTGCCGCCGTGCCTGTAGCGATCAATCAGGACATCAAGGCCCTGCAAGTCAACGGACCATGGAGTGGGTCGTTGATCGCTTTGATAATGCGCCAAGCATCAGAGCAACTGCGCCTAGCCTGCGTGAAGACCGGCACGACGGTCGAGAGCATCGACTTGGATGCACTGAAGGCAACGCCGATTGCTCTACCTGACTCAGACGATGCGATTGCGCAAGCAGAGGTAGTTGTCGTCGGTCTAGCTCGCGAGATCGATCTTCTCACGGCACAACTCGACGGTCTGCGCACGCAAAAGCGAGCTCTTTTGCAGCGACTGTTCAGTGGTGGGTCTACAACTGTGAAGGAGGCTGCTGAATGAGCAACACTCAGAAGCTTTCCATTCGCCTCTTGCGAGGTGGCCTCGCCCCCGCTGACGCAGTGCGCGACGGTGTAGACCTAACACCATGGGACAAGCTGGAAGGCGCACTCATTTCATTGGCAACGCTCGGCGGCGGCGCGCCGAAATGGGCGGGCTTTCTCGAATTGTCAGAAGACGAGAAGAAGAAGATCTTTAACCACACAGCCTTTGGACTCGTGTTCGTCCAGGCGTCCGGGCGCTGGTTCGCCGTGTCTTTTGGCATGGGTCATGTCAAGCTTGATCCTGCAGCGTTCGAGCAGGATTTTGGGCTGCGGGTTGTCCTCAACGCCGTTGATCCGAAGCAGTTGAAGAGCGCGGACGTTCGGACACCGGATGAGAATACGCTGTCCCGCCGTACGCAGACCAGCCGGGGTTCCGATCAGACTGCCTTCGCCATAGACATCGAGCGTGACCTTGTCCGTGGACTGGCTGGGACGCCCAAAGATGAAGGGTTCGGCTCCTATGTGGCGGGGACCGATGGCCTGACGCTCAACCGAAAGCTTGAGATCGCGGAACTCGCCCAGGCCTGTGCGGACGCGTATGCGATCTATCAGAAGACAGACTACAAGACCGACTTCGGCTGGATCGATCAGATTCGCCACATCCGTGAGCAAGAATTGATCGACAAGCTAGACGCGAAGCTGATCGAAGCTTTGGCGAAGGCGGTCGACGAAGGCGAGACCGACGGAATTCACCTCGCATTTCCGGTCATTTACGACCCTGAGAAATCAAGCCTCATCCGCTACAAAGGCTTTCGTAGCTGGCAGCTTTATGCCGACCTCGACTTGCCCGGTTACCTCGACGCATTGAAGGAGCGCGAGAAGTCAGGCTACTCGGACGAGGACCTCCGCAATCACACTGTCCACGAAGTCGATGATGATGGCCATGACTGTGGTGGGAAGTGGAAGTTGCGGGAGTGCATCGTGTTCGAGACAGAACTCGATGGCTCGACCTACGTCTTCTCTGGAGGCCGCTGGTACCAGATCGACCAGAATCTCGCCAAAGAGGTACAGGAATTTTTCGACGCGACAAGCAAGGTCGGTATGCCCGCCGCTGAGGCTGACGAGACAGAAGAAACCTACAACAAGCGCGTCGCCGGCCTTGATGCGGACATGATCTGCCTAGACCGCCGGCTCATCAAGCCGACAGGTGCTGCAAGCAAGATCGAGGCGTGCGACTTTCTCGGCCGTGAGCGTCAACTGATCCACGTTAAGGACAAGACGTCCTCGTCTCGACTCAGTCACCTTTTCAGCCAGGGGACCGTCTCCGCACGCGTCCTCGCGACCGACCCGCCGTCGCGCGACAGCGTCCGGAACGAAGTGATCGCGGTCCAGGCTGAAACCGGACAGACCGGCTACGAGGACATCATCCCGAATTCCGGGAATGACTTCACCCGAGGCGATTTCACTGTCGTCTACAGCGTCATTGCCGCTTCGGATAAGCCGAAACTCCCTTTCTTCAGCCTGGTCTCTTTCCGCCAAGCTGCCCGGGAATTACATGCGCTCGGGTACAAATGGGCTTTCGCCTGGATAGAGAAGCCAAAGTCGGGCGCGAAGGCGAAAGCCAAACGATCCGCGAAGGGCGCTGGAGAGAATGCGGAGGTCATTGAATGACCGAAAGCCCGAAATTCCCCCTCTCCGAAGCTGGCCGGGAGCAGCTCCAGGCGCTCATGACGCTGTCGGCGCTTGGCTGGCGCTATGTCACGCGCGCCGAGGCGGATCGGCAGAGGCGCCACCGCCGCACCAGCGTTCTGCTTGAGGACACGCTGCGCCCGCAGCTCGCAGCGCTTAACCGCATTCGGGCGGGTGGACGCACGCACGCCTTTTCCGAAGGAAACATCGAGACCGCTGTCGAGAGTCTAAAGGATGTTCGATTTGACGGCCTGATGCGCACCAACGAACGCCAGACCGACTTGATCCAGCTTGGTCGAGCCCTTCAGCAGACAGTCAACGGTCAATCGCGCGAATGGCCGTTCCGCTACATTAATTGGGACCTCGGCTCAGACAGTGTGCGGGCGAACGCCTTCCACATGACGAGCGAGTTTCCAGTCGACTGGCCGGAAGGGGCGAGCATCCGTCCGGACATCGTTCTGTTCGTGAACGGCATCCCCTTCGCCGTTATCGAGGTGAAGCGGAGCCAGGAAAAGGTCGCGCAAGGCATCAGCCAGCATCTGCGCAACCAGAAGCCCGATCTCGGCGCGCCCAATCTCTTCTTCACGGCGCAGCTCCTCATCGCAGCGAACTCGCACGAGCCCCGCTATGCGACGGTCGGCACGCCCGCGAAGTTCTGGTCAAAATGGAGTGAAGGCGATGATCCGCCAGATTACGCGAACGAAGTCGTCAACCGGACGATCGACGCGACCGATCAGGATGCGATATTCCAGGACTTCGGTTTGCACCGGCGCAAGCATGACGGATTGCGCGAGGCAGGCGGACGCTTCGTCACGCCGCTCGACGAGATGTTGGTGAGCCTCTGTCGCCCGGAACGGATTCTCGATCTTGCCCGCCGATTCACACTGTTCGACGCCGGAGTGAAAAAGGTCGCGCGCCATCAGCAGTACTTCGCGGTGAAGGATCTCCTTCGACGCGTCGAGGCGTGCGATGACCGCGGGCGGCGGGCTGGCGGCGTCGTCTGGCACACGCAGGGCTCCGGCAAATCGCTCACCATGGTGATGCTCGCCAAGGCGCTTTCCATGAATGTCCCGACGGCGCGCGTCGTGCTCGTCACTGACCGTACCGATCTTGACGACCAGATCGACAAGACGTTCAAGGCCACGGGCCTGTCGCCAGAGCGCGCCAAGACGGGAGAACATCTGATCGAGCTCATCGAAGCCAAGACGCCCGTCATCACCACGCTGGTTCACAAATTCCGGGCCGGCCTTAACAAACGCCGGGTCGTAGACGAGAGCACGGACATCTTCCTGCTCGTCGACGAAAGCCACCGCAGCCAGTACGGTGACATGGAAAGCCTGCATCAGAAGATGCGAGATGTTTTGCCGGGCGCATGCCTGATCGGTTTTACCGGCACGCCCATCGCGAAGAAAGAGCGCAACACCTTCACGAAATTCGGACCCCTCGTGCGGCCGGTCTATTCGATGAAGGATGCGGTGGCCGACGGCGCGGTCGTGCCACTCCTCTATGAGGGACGCCACGTCGAAGAGGATATCGATGAAGACGCGGTTGACGCCTGGTTCGACCGGGTGACGGTCGGGCTAAACGAAACCCAGAAGGCTGATCTTAAGCGGAAGATGAGCCGCCCGCGGACGCTTATGGGTGTTTCTGCCCGTTTACGTTGCATTGCTTTCGATGTCAGCCGGCACTTTGCCGACAATTTTCAACCGTACAGGTTCAAGGGCCAACTCGTCGCGCCGTCCAAGCGCGACGCCATCGCGCTGAAGAAGCTGTTGGACGAATTCGGCGAAGTGACTTCCGAGGTCATTATCTCTGCGCCTGACCAGCGAGAGGGCGAGCATGCGATCGACGAAGAATCCGACGACGAGGTGGTGAAGTTCTGGCGCCGGATGATGGAGCGTCACGGCGGCGAGGAGAGCTACAACAAGACAATCATCTCGAAATTCAAGGGGCCTGGCGAGCCCGATATCCTGATCGTGGTCGACAAACTACTCACCGGTTTCGATGCGCCCCGCAATACCGTGCTCTACATGGCCCGACCTCTGCGCGAACACGGCCTTCTGCAGGCAATTGCGCGCGTCAATCGCGTGTTCGACGAGGACGGGGCACCGGAGAAACCGTTCGGCTTCATCATCGATTACTGCGGCGTTCTCCGCCATCTCGGGGAAGCGCTGAGCGCGAACGACGCTCTCAGCGACTTCGACGAAGCTGACCTCCAGCAGTCGGTCAGCGCTATTGCTGATGAAGCGCGAACGCTGCCGCAAAAGCACGCAGCGCTGCTCGATCTCTTCGCGGGCGTCTCCAACGTTTATGATGAAGAGGCCTATGCGCGCGAGCTCGCCGACGACGCCCTGCGAGACGACTTCTATCGGCGTCTATCCGAGTTTTCCCGAACCCTGACCGTCGCTATCAGCTCGCGGACCTTCATTGAGGAGACGCCATCGGAGCGACTTCAACGCTGGCGAACCGATGAGAAACGGTTCCTGGCGCTCCGCTCTCATGTCAAAGCCCGCTATGCAGATGCGGTCGACTGGAGCGACTACGAACGTCGTGTGCGGACCCTTCTCGACCAGCACGTTACCGCACATGAGGTCACAACGGTCGTGGAGCCGCTCGCCGTCTTCGACGATGGCGCCATAGAAGCGGCACGCAGCGAAAAGAAGCGCTCGGACGCGTCGATTGCGGACGAGATTGCGCACCGGACGCTCCGGACAATCGAGGAGAAGTGGGACGAGGACCCTGTCTTCTTCGAGAAGTTTTCCAAGCTCATCCGCCAGACGATCGACGACTTCCGTCGCGGTCGCCTGGAAGAGAAGGCCTATCTCGAACGCATCCGAACGCAGCGCGACAAGCTCGATGCCCGTGACGATGAAGACGATCCGACGCCGCATCAGCTGCGGGGCAAGGGCAATGAAACCGCGTTTTGGGGGATTGCCAGAAAGGAACTGCGCCGCGCGGGGATCGATGATCCCCGGCTTTCGGTGCGTATTTCGCTGTCGCTAACCGAGATCATCGAGAATCTTCGGCGCGTTGGATGGCAACATGACCGCGACATTCAAAATGACATGCGCAATGCGATCGATGACTTCTTTTTCGATGAGGTGATGGGCCCCGGCGGCGTGGACCTCGACGCAGCCGTGATGGACAGTATCGTCAATGAGGTGCTCTCGGCCGCGCGGGTCCGCATGCAGGATGACGGCCGTGTCCGCTGAAGCTTGTTTTCATTGGGGACGGCGACGGATTACCTACCGCGTCACTCGGGATGAGCGGAGGCGGCTAAAAATCGCCGTCGCGCCTTCCGGTTCGGTGCATGTCACAGCGCCGCTCGACGCAGCCGATGACGAGGTTCATTACCGTGTTCGCCGCAAAGGCGGATGGATCGCCGCCCAGATCGAAGACTTCGAGCAGTATCGCCCAAGGACTCCGCCTAGGCAGTACATCAGCGGCGAAACACACCTCCTGCGGGGTATACAATACCGTCTTCGGGTCCTTGAAACCGAAGCCTCTCGCATCTATCTGAGCGGCGATCGGATCGTGATCGAAACACCACATACAGAGAGCGTTCCGCATAAAGCCGCATTGCTCAACCACTTTTATCGGCTCGAAGCACACACAGAGTTTCCACGTCGACTTCAAGCGGTCTCCAGCTTGTTCGCCTCGGAAGGAATCCAAGCGCCCAAACTACTCATCCGCCCGATGACAAAGCGATGGGGCAGCTACACGCCCAAAGGCAATCTGGTCCTAAACATCGATCTCATTCGGGCACCCGTGCAGTGTATAGACTATGTCATTGTGCATGAGCTCGCACATGCTCTTGAACCTAACCATGGTCCAAAGTGGCGGTGGCTGATGGACAAGGTCTTACCCGATTGGCGCGAGCGTAAGCGACGATTGGAAACGAGTCTCGTCTAGCCTATCTCGGCCGCAAAGTTCCTGGCGCGGAACGCCGTCACACGTTTAATTCGAGGTAGTCGCGCTAGTCAGACAGGATACCGTCCATGGCGGCTCCGTCTCTGTTCAGCTGATTTCGATCTCCCGAAGAGCCCGATCTGGGTAACTTCTAACAGCTTGTAATTGAACCCTGGAGGGGAAGGCCTTCCCCTGCGGCCGAGTCTTTAGTCTCGGCCGACCCCTTCTGCGGGGAGACCCCCGCAACGCCCCCATAAGAGCAAGAGTGTGGAGGGTTTTTCCGTGACGGGTTGGAAGCTGGAGGAGAGGCCTCCGGCGCCCGTCATGGAGTTTGATCCCATGACCATGCAGGTTCTCGATACCCGCCGCGATGGGAGTGGCGGGTACAAGGTCGATGTCAGCCGCGGCGAGCGGGTTGGCCGTGTTTCGTCGGAATGGTTCAACCGGCCGGACGACGAGCGCTTCCTCTCTCTCAACGCCCTGGCGGATATGGTCCGCACCCGCGCTGAGCGCAGCAAGACCCGCGTGCTCGAAAGCGCGCTGATCCATGTCGAGGCGAGTCGTGACGATCCCGAACGGCTATCGCTGATGCTGCCCGGTGCCGACGCCCCTGTCGCGCCGACACACTGGAGCTTCGGCCAACTCGCAAGTCTGGTCGGAGCGCCGGCTGCCTATTTGCGTCAGCTCCCAGCCACCCTGGCCGGCATCAACCTGCAATATGGCCTGACCGCGCACCGGGCCGAGCAGATCAAGACCATGGAGATCGAGAACGGCCACTTGGAACTGCGTGCTGTCACCGGGCCGGACTACGGCCGCATTTTCGACCACGAACTGGTGGAAGCCGTGCAGCGTATCGCCGGTAACGGCACGGGCGACACGCGCTGGAAGGTGCCGGGCGTGCTCGACTGGTCCACCGGCATCTACAATCCGCGCGTGGACATCACCAAGGACACGACGACGCTCTATGCCTCGGATCGTGACATCTTCCTGTTTCTCGTCGACGACCTCAACCCCATCGAGGCCGGCAAGTTGCCCGACGGGTCAACCGATCTCTATTTCCGGGGTTTCTATTGCTGGAACTCGGAGGTTGGCGCCAAGACGCTCGGCATGGCGAGCTTCTATCTCCGGGCAGTGTGCCAGAATCGGAACCTATGGGGTGTGGAGGATTTCGAGGAGATTACCATCCGCCACAGCAAATACGCCGCCTCGCGCTTCGCCCATGAGGCAGCGCCGGCGCTCCAAAACTTCGCCAATTCCTCACCCATGCCCTTCATCAATGGTATCAAGGCGGCCCGCGCGCGGATTGTTGCCCGTACCGACGAGGACCGCAGCGACTTCCTGCGCAAGCGCGGCTTCTCGAAAGCCGAGACCGGCCGGATCATCAACACGGTGCTGGCCGAGGAAGGCAGGCCGCCGGAATCGATCTTCGATTTTGTGCAAGGCATCACCGCGCTGGCCCGCGACAAGGCCCATCAGGACGCCCGCCTCGATATGGAGGGCAAGGCGAAGAAGCTCCTCGATCGCGCGGCCTGACATCCGCAAAGCCGGGAATGCGGTTCCGCGTGTTTCCGGCTTTGCGCTTCCGTGCCTCCTGCCTGCCATCTTTCGTGGCGCTGCTCCCTTCAGAGGAAGAGGGCGGCGCTTCGCTTCGTGACGGGTTTTCAAACCGAGAGAGAGGCTTTCGGCGCCCGTCGCGGAGTTGAGAACATGGCTACTGCCGCTCAGAAAATCACCCTGTCGTCCTCGCGCGACATTCCCTTCAACAAGCTGGTGCTGTCCCAGTCCAATGTCCGGCGCGTCAAGGCCGGTGTCTCGGTCGAGGAGCTCGCCGAATCCATCGTCCGGCGCGGCCTCATCCAGAGCCTGCATGTCCGCCCGGTGGTCGATGCCGACGGCCAGGAGACCGGCATGTTCGAGGTGCCCGCCGGCGGCCGCCGCTATCGGGCGCTCGAACTGCTGGTGAAGCAGAAGCGCCTCAACAAGACAGCGCCGGTGCCCTGCGTCGTCTCGGAAGCCGGTAGCAACATCCTCATCGACGAGGTCTCGCTCGCCGAAAATATCGAGCGCGCGCCGCTCCATCCGCTCGATCAGTTCCGCGCCTTTCAGGCATTGCGCGAGAAGGGCCTGACTGAGGAGGAAATCGCGGCAGCCTTCTTCGTGGATGTGAAGGTCGTCAAGCAGCGCCTGCGGTTGGCATCCGTCTCGCCGACGCTGCTTGACGTTTATGCCGAGGACGGCATGACGCTCGAACAGCTCATGGCCTTCACCGTCTCCCATGACCATGATCGTCAGGAACAGGTCTGGGCGGCGACCAAGGATGGCTGGCAGAAGGAGCCCTATACCATCCGCCGGATGCTGACTGAGACCGCGGTGCGCGCATCCGACAAGCGGGCCGTTTTCGTGGGCGTGGAGGCCTATGAAGCTGCGGGCGGCGTCGTGCTGCGCGACCTGTTCCAGTCCGACGACGGAGGCTGGCTGCAGGATCCGGCCCTGCTCGACCGCCTGGTAACCGAGAAGCTGAAGGTCGTCGCTGACGAGATTGCGGACGAAGGCTGGAAGTGGGTCGAGGTCGCCGTGAGTTTTCCCTACGGTCACCAGCATGGGCTTCGCGAACTGACCGGCACGACGGTCGACCTGACCGAGGAGGAGCGTGCAACACGCGAGGTGCTGCGCGACGAATACGATCGGATCGAAGCCGAATATGGAGAAGCCGATGAACTTCCCGACGCGGTGGACGAGCGGCTGGGCGAGATCGAACAGGCGCTCGACGCCTTCGATCAGCGCCCGGTGATCTTCGATCCTGCCGATATTGCCATCGCTGGTGCGTTCGTCAGCATCGATGCCGACGGCTCGCTCTCGGTGGATCGCGGCTATGTCCGCCCCGAGGATGAACAACCGGTCGAGTTCGAAGGCGATGACGCGCCGGCGGCTGATAGCGATACCCAGCATTCAGATGCTCCTCAGCGTGCTGTCATCGCCATCGGCGGCCAACCCGCGGAGCCGGAGGACGACGAGGATGACGGCGTCAAGCCCTTGCCCGAGCGCCTCGTCATCGAACTGACCGCGCATCGCACGCTGGCGCTGCGCAACGCCGTCGCCGAGCACCCGGACGTCGCCATGACCATGTTGCTGCACAAACTGGTCAGCGACACTTTCCGGCGCACCGCGCCGACCGGGTGCCTCGAGGCCAGCGTCCGCCACATCTTCTTCTCCGCGCAATCGGAGGAAATGAAGGACAGCGCACCTGCCCGCGAAATTACCGAGCGGCATGATTGCTGGGGCGATCATGTCCCGGCCGACGACCAGGCGCTCTGGGACTGGCTGACCGATCTTGACAACGCCGCGCGTCTCGATCTGCTCGCCCACTGCGTCAGCTTCGGCGTAAACGCGCTGCTTGAGCGGCCGAACCCCTATGGCGGAACGGGTGTTAGCCAGCACGGGCTCGATGTGCGTCTGGCGCAGGCCGACCGGCTCCAGTACGCCACCGGCCTCGACATGGTGGCGGCAGGCTGGAAGCCGACTGTCGGCAATTATCTCGGCCGTGTCACCAAGGCGCGCATTCTCGAAGCCGTCCGCGAAGGCGCGGGCGAGCGGGCCGCCCAGCTTATCGATCATATGAAGAAGGGAGACATGGCGAGCGAAGCCGAGCGCCTTCTGGCCGATACCGGTTGGCTGCCCGAACCGCTGCGGGTGGCCGAGCAGAAAACCGCGTCTGACGAGACCGCAGTCTCTGGCGGCGACGGTGTAAACTCGGCGGCAAACGACGGCGAAACGGCCATGGTCGACCTCGAACTCGTCGGCGAAGATAAGCCGGATGCGACCGAGGCGTATGGTACCGCCGCCGTGTAGCAAACGTTTGCCTCTGTCATCTGGCCCGTCGGTAACGGCGGGCCTTTTTGGGTTTCGAGGTAAACGTGATGTATGAAGCCTTCGATCTCGCGCACCGTCTCGGCCGGCAGGCCGAGGCGGTGTGCCGGCATTACCTGTCGAGTGGCCGCCGCCAGGGTACTTATTGGCAGGTCGGCGATGTCCGCAACACGCCGGGTCGCTCGATGTTCGTGCGCCTCATGGATTCGCCTAAGGGACCAGCCGGAAAATGGACCGATGCCGCCACCGGCGAGCATGGTGATCTGTTGGATGTCATCCGCCAGAGTTGCTGCCTTGTTGAATTCGTCGATGTGGTTGCGGAAGCCCGACGCTTTCTCAGCCTGCCGCATCCCGAACCCGAACCGGCGTCGAAGAAATCGGCCAGCACGCCTGCACCGTCGGACTCGGCCGAAGCGGCGCGGCGGCTCTTCACCATGTCACAGCCGATCAGCGGCACGCTTGCGGAAATCTATCTTGGCAGGCGGGCGATCACGACCTTCTCCGGCACCGCCGCGCTCCGCTACCATCCCCGGTGCTATTATCGGCCTGACGCGCATTCGCCCACCGAGATCAGGCCGGCGCTGGTTGCCGCCGTCACCGATCTAGCCGGCCATCAGACAGGCGCGCATCGCACCTGGCTCGCCCCGGACGGCTCAGACAAGGCGGCTGTCGAGACACCGCGGCGGGCGATGGGCGACCTGCTCGGGCATGGCGTCCGCTTCGGCACTGCGAGTGAGGTTCTCGCCGTCGGCGAAGGCATCGAGACCGTGCTGTCGCCCCGTCAGGTTCTGCCCCGCATGCCCATGCTGGCGGCGCTTTCGGCTGCTCACCTCGCGGCCATCCTGTTCCCACCGGCGTTGCGCCGGCTCTATGTCTTGCGCGATCGCGACCCGGCCGGGGATGGTGCGAGAGACAGCCTGGTCGCCAGAGCGGCGAGCCACGGGATCGAGGCGATCTCGCTCACGCCGGTCGAGGGCGACTTCAACGATGATCTGCGAGGTCACGGCGTCGACGCCCTCCGCGCGGGCCTGATGGGACAGCTTTATCCCGAAGATGTCCGCCGATTCATTGAGGGGTGAACACGCGCTCGGCCCCGGAGGCGTGGCCCAGGCTGCGTCTCCTGCCGGGCTCAATCTCACGCCATCGGCAGCCGCATCCTTCGTCGGAGGGTCCCGCGCCCACGGCCTTCTCAAGAGGGCGATCGGCACACAATCGGGCCGGACAGGCAATGGCGGCGGCCGACTATTTTCCGCCGCATCCTGCGGACGCTTTGCAGCGCGAAACAAAATAGTCGGCCTTGGCCATCAAGGCCCTCGCGGAAACACGAGTGCTGCCAGTCCGTCCCGCCCGTGCGCTTCGACGCCTGTGAAGGCCGCGATGGGCGCGGTCACCAGACGAAGGACGCTCCCGATGAATTCCGATCCCGAATATGCAGGTGCCGAGCCGGTCCATACCTCCTCCCAGACCGTTCACGCCCTCTCCGAACTCCAGCTCTATGGCTGGCGTCCCTTCCAGGATGAACCCGATCCGAGGCCGCTGCCCGAGGGCAATACCGTCGCCGCCGCCGTCACCGACATCTTCGACGCGCTTGTGGCGACCTTGGGCGACACCCGACTCGAACCCGATCTCGAAGAGTTGCTCTGGGGAACCGTCAATCTCTTTCACCGCGCCACCAGTCGGGTCGAACGCGATCTCGACGGCAATGAGCAGGCACAACGCCGGCTTCAGCGGGAACAGGACGGCAGCGAGGTGAAGTCGGTCGAACTCGAACGCCTGACAGCAGAGGGGCAGACCCTGATCGAACGGCGCGGCAGCATTGAACTCTTCCGCGATATTGCCGCCGAGGCATTCGAGCACCATACCGGCAGCGCCTGGCGGCCGCGCACCGGCTCGATGGTCAACCATCGCAACCTGACCGCCGCAATGATCGACAGCCGCGACTTCCTTGCCGCCAAGCGCCGAGCCGAGACCGAGGTGATGCTGCCCGCCGGCCCCAAGGTGGCCGTGACCGGCGGTGCCGACTTCAACGACCACCGGCTGATCTGGGCGAAGCTCGATCAGGTCCATGCCAAGCATCCGGAGATGGTGCTCTTGCACGGTGGCTCGCCGAAGGGCGCCGAACTGATCGCCTCCCGCTGGGCCGATCACCGCAAGGTACCGCAGGTGGCCTTCCGGCCCGACTGGACGAAACACGGCAAGGCCGCGCCCTTCAAGCGCAACGATGCCATGCTGGACGTCCTGCCCGTCGGTATCCTCGTCTTTCCCGGCACCGGGATTCAGGAGAACCTCGCGGACAAGGCGCGCAGGCTCGGCATCCCGGTCATGAAGTTCGAGGGTGGCGCGTAAAGCGCCGCCCGCTGTGCTTCAGGTAATATTCGATGCCGAGCTTGCTGGTTCCGCAAAGCAGGCGCTGCTGGATAAGTCTAGTTGTTAGGGGCAATATACGGACTCTTGCATGGGGTAGAGAGGGGGCTGGAAATATGGCAGCAACCAGACGCACAGTTGTGTACGTGATCGGTGCCGGGTTCTCCGCGGGTCTTGGATTTCCCACGATCAGCCGGTTAGTCGAACAAATTTGGCCTCGCCTGATCAGTGCTGGCATCGCAGATGGCATGGCAGATATCATCCGCTTCCATCATCCGTCCTTCAATCCGTCCCGGGACGACACGTTCGTCAATGTCGAACGCTTATTGTCGGAAATACAGGCGAACGAGGAACTATTCGACTCGAGCCGTCCAGCGACGGGCCGCTTTACTGTAGAGCAGTTAGCTGAACGGCGTCAGGATTTCCTCCTGGAACTTGCCGGCTGGTTTCATGAGCTTCAGCGCAAGGCACTCGCGAAGCCGCCGACATGGCTGTCGAAACTGGCTAAACAAATGCAAAATGAGAACGCGCAGATCATCTCCTTCAATTGGGACCTTATACTTGACGAATTGCTGTTCGGCGAGACGCTCTCTCGTCAGAACTATGGCTTCACTCGCAGGTGGGCCGGTTGTCGCCTATTGAAGCCGCATGGATCCTTGAACTGGTATGAACGGTCATCAGGTCGTCATCTCAAGCGCACCAAGAAGTTCTTGCTCTCTGGGGAAGATGGCGATGCCGTTTACGCTTTCAGACCCTACCGTGCGCCAAAGTCAGAGCGACGCATCTACATGCCTCTAATAGTGCCGCCCGTCTTCAACAAGCAGTTCGCCGGCCCCGTCTTCCAGTCGCTGTGGCGCGAAGTAGTATCGGTTCTGAGCACCGCATCAGATGTGCGCTTTCTTGGATATTCACTCGCCGAGGCCGACTTCCATGCACGCTTCATCCTAAGATGCGGGTTTCACAATCAGGAGAGCGGACAACTACGTGCAGATGGCAAACGCAGCGCGCCTACGGGGCGAGCCGAGGTAACTGTGGTTGACATCAATCCCGAAGTTGGCGGCCGCATTCAGGAACTGGTCGGTTGGCCAGTGGCCAATCACGCGATGAACATCGAGAAATGGGTACGAAGCTGGAAGGACAGTGATTGAGACGTAAGCCGCGCACTCCATCCGTATAGCTGCCTTCCATAGCGGATGGCGAGGTCCCCTTCGCACACACCTTGACCTCGGATACTATTCCGGGTCCAATGCCCACCCTTGAAGAACCGGCGAAGCAGCATAGTCGCAGGCGGAGCGTACCTCCCGGCAGCCTGTCGTGATCCCCAAGCGTTTATCTGGAGGCCTCCATGACGCTGATCCTGCTCGCCATCTCGCTGACCATCGCGGCCTGCGTGATCGCCTACAATCTCGCGATCTACGCCTTGCCTGTCATGGCCGCCATCACTTCCGCGCAATATGCCTGGGGCGCGGGAGGGGGCGTCCTGATGTCCGGCGTCGCCGCGGCTGGGGCCGCTCTGCTGTCGATCGCCCTGGTGTTCGTGGTTCTCGGTTTCGCCAGGAACCCGGTCCTACGCTTCATCGCGCTTGCCCTCTTCGCCGTACCTGCTGTCATCGCGGGCTATGCGCTGGTCTATGGCATCACGAAAAACGCCATCGACTCGAGTCTCGCCCGTAATCTGCTCGGCGGCATCGGCGGGCTTGTTATCGGAGTCTCGGCCATCGTCAATCTGAACGCCCTCGGCGAGTCGGTATTCTCGCGCTGAAACGGTGGCTTCGATCTTCTGCTTCCACAAGGGAAACCCGGTGGCTTGCGCCGCCGGGCATTGGGTGCCCGCACCAATGGTGAGCAATCATTTCATCGCGGCCTCGCCGCCATCATTCTCGCGCTGCGGCACCCCGGCATTGAAATGTGACATCAGCATGGATCCCGCAGTCGCCAAGCGGTCGATACCTGCCGCGTTGGCGCTTCATTCCGTGAGCGCCTCCGCGATCACCTTCACTATGTTCGCCGCAGTGCTGCTGGTCCGGCTCGGACGTTGAAACAGGTGATTCCGTGCCCGGAAACCCGATAGCGGATTCGCTCTCATCCCGGACAGTGCGACCTTCCTGCGGCAAACACGAGGGCAGCCAAGGAAAATAGGGGCGACAGGTGCTGTACCAAATGGGTCCGGTTCAGGGGGCTGAAGGGTCGCTATTACCGGCATTGACGATGTAACTGGTTGTGCATCTCCGGTCTGCCCTCGAAAGCACCATTCCCTCCGCCTGACTGATCCCCTAAGTCCGTTCGGTTTCCACCAGCAACCCCCGCGGCTCCGGACCGAGTTGCCGCGCAGGAGGCGGCTGCCCGCACCACTCCGGGCCTAAAGGGCAGGCTGTCGGCACGCCGACAGTTGCGGGAGTCTCCCGACGGCCTTGGCCGGGTCTCGTCGGAGGGATGGTCCCTCCGAGAAGCAACGGAGACTTGAAAATGCAGAACATCGTCATCCTCGCCGGCAATATCGGTCAGGCCCCGGAATCCCGCACCACTCAGGGCGGGACTTCCATCACCCACTTTACCCTCGCCACCTCGCGCCCCCGCTACTCGGAAGGCCGCGTCCTTCGCGACGAGAACGGCTATCGGATCCAAGACACGGAATGGCACCGCATCACCTGCTTCAACGGCCTCGGCAGGACGGTCCAGCAGCATTGCGACAAGGGCATGAAGGTTCTGGTTCGCGGCCGCATCCACTACACGAAGTGGACCGATGCGGCAGGGGTTGACCGCTATGGCTGCGAGATCATCGCCGAGACGGTCGATTTCCTGAGCCGGGCCAAGCAGACCGAGAACGACGAGGGCAAGTTCATCGACGACGATGACGTGCCGTTCTGACGCGGAAGGCCAGTGGCCCGGCGGCGAAAGGCGCCGGGTTTTTCATGTTCGCGGCAGATCGCTATCACCGTGCCCCCCGATGCTTGACCTTCACCGCGGCCAAAGCCCTCGGTTGAACTGGATAGGGTTTAATAGCCGAACGCCGGGAGGGGGGCGATTTCCGTACCCCCAGATTTCGCCCTGCAACCCGCCGGCCTTTCTCCGCCATCGTGGCCTTCGTCAGCCGCTGAGCACCAGCGGCCTCAACGAACCCCTCGGAGGCCCGATCCATGCGACCCGATCTCGCCGTACTCCCGCCACGTTACCTACGGACCAAGGAGGCTGCCGAGTTTCTCAGCCTGTCTACGCGAACGCTCGAAAAACACCGCACCTACGGCACCGGTCCGGCCTACCGCAAGCTCGGCGGCCGTGTCGTCTATGCCATCGACGATCTCCAATCCTGGGCCGATCGCGGTGCCGTGACTTCCACCTCCGATCCGCGCGGCTCCGTCCTGCCCGCAAAGCGCCACGCCCTCCCGTCCGGTCCTCAGGCCGGCCGCTACGCGCGCTGACGGCGCGCGGTTCTCTTCATGGCGGTGCGACGTCGTTCCCTTTCCGAGCGCGGTCAGCTCGACCTGTTCAGGGCGCTCCCCGGCGATTTCGCGCCACGAGACGCGCAGGATCTCATGGCCTATCCCTTCTTCTCCCTCGCCAAATCGAAGCGTATCGCGCCGATAGACTTCAAGGCCGGCAACGTCACCATCCGGGTCGAGGCCGTTCCCGACCACGGCATGGCCACGATCTGGGATGCCGACATCCTGATCTGGGCCGCCAGCCAGCTCGTCGAAGCCCGCGACGCCGGGCTTCGCACCTCCCGGCTGATGGCCGCGACGCCTTACGAAATCCTCACCTATGTCGGGCGCGGCACCAGCTTGCGCGACTATCAGCGGCTTAAGGCAGGCCTCGACCGGCTGCAATCGACCACGATTTCCACCTCGATCCGCCAGCCGGGCGAGGGGCGTCGGCATCGCTTCTCCTGGATTAACGAATGGCAGGAGCGCACCAGTCGCGAGGGCCGCCCGGATGGCATCGAGATGATCGTGCCGGACTGGTTCTACCAGGCCGTTCTCGACGATGCGCTCGTGCTGACCATCGACCGGGCCTATTTCGATCTGACCGGTGGCCTCGACCGCTGGCTCTATCGGATCGTGCGAAAGCACGGCGGCCGCCAGCGCGATGGCTGGCGCTTCGACTTCCGCCATCTCCACCAGAAATCCGGTTCCCTGTCGCCGTTCAAGCGCTTCGCTTTCGAGCTGCGCGACATCATCCGGCGCCAGCCCCTGCCGGGCTACACGCTGTTCCTGGAGGCCGAGATCGGCGGGCGGATGCTGCTCGCCTTCGAGCCAGCCGCGCCCTGTGGAAAACCTGTGGACGGCCTCGTGCTATCAGGAACCCGGACTATCGTGCTATCGGGAACCCAAGGCTCGTGCTATCAGGAACCCAAACGGGGCTTAACGCACGGAAATCCCACACGAAATCGCGCCCTTAACTTAGAGTCTAACAAAGAGTCTAACCTTGAAGAGCGCGCGCGCGATGTGGAAAATCTCATCCGCGACACCGCCAGAAGCCTCAGCATGGCGGCGAAGAAGAGGGCATCTGTCGCCCCATCCTCGTCCCGACCGGTACCCGATCAAGACGAAGATACGCCGTCCAACAGTCCCGACACGCCCCGCCTTTCCAGCGATCTGCCGGGAGGACGCCGATGATCATCGCGCTCCTCAACCAGAAAGGCGGCGTCGGCAAGACGACGCTGGCGCTGCATCTTGCCGGTGAACTGGCAAGCCGGGGAAAGCGCGTCACGCTGATCGACGCCGACCCGCAGGGCTCCGCGCTCGACTGGTCCCAGCAACGTGCCCATGAGGGTCTTCCACGCCTGTTCGGCGTCGTCGGCCTAGCGCGCGACACGCTGCATCGCGAGGCCCCCGAATTCGCCCGGGACGCCGACATGATCGTCATCGACGGCCCGCCGCGTGTCGCCAGCCTCATGCGCTCTGCGCTTCTCGCTGCCGACCTCGCGCTGATCCCGGTGCAGCCATCACCGCTCGATGGCTGGGCCTCGGCCGAAATGCTGACCCTCCTTGCGGAGGCCCGCATCTATCGGCCCCAGATCGCCGCACGCTTCGTGCTCAACCGCTGCGGTGCGCGCACCATCATCGCCCGCGAAACGGCCGAGACACTGGCCGACCATGATCCTCCGCTGCTCGCGAGCACCATCGGCCAGCGCGTCGTTTTCGCCGACGCCGCGCAATCCGGGCGGCTGGCCCGCGAGATCGACGAGCGCTCCCCGGCCGCGCGCGAGATTGCCGCGCTTGTCACCGAGATCGGCAGGCTTTGTATCGAGCGGATTGCGCCATGAGTGAGCGCACGACCCGCCGAGGGTTTGCAGCCCGCCCGGTCGATCCCGACGGATGGATCAAGGCCGGGGACGGATCCACGAAAGGCGAAGGCGCTGCGTCGGCCAATACGGCCAGGCTGACCATCGATGTCACGCCCGCGATGCGCGGCCGCATCAAGGTCGCCGCTTTCAGCCGCGGCATCACTGTCGCGGACATGCTGCGTGAACTGCTCGCGCGCGAGTTTCCCGACCCATCAGGAGATCGCTCATGATCAGCGCCTCAGCACACCAGGATGATCTAACCCGCGTGGAACTGACGTGGGTGGAGAAACGAATCGAATACTGGATCAGGTTCGGTCAGGAAGCGGGAGCTCAGATCCTCGACCGCAACCGCCGTGTCGTCCTTTTTCGTCCCGGTGCCATTTTCGCCGTCGTCCGCTGGGCGGCGAACGACTACGGCACCATCATCTCGCGCATCGACATCGTGCGCGCCGTGGCACCCGGCAATGCCTATCAGACGCTGCCCTTCGTCCGTCCGGGCGGCGAAATCCTTCTGAGGATCGAGGGCTGGCGACACGTCGAGGGCGTCCTTCGCCATGTCGATAGCGTCGAGGCGCTCGGCATCGATCCAGCTGATGTCGACCCCGATCACTGGCGGCATGTCGCCCACTGGATGCGCGCGGGCGAAGCGCCGCGGCCCTATTCCGAGGCCCGCCACCGGGCATGGCTCCGGCGCCGGGAGGTCGGAAGATGACCCGCGCAACCTATGTCATGGTGACGGCTGTGGCTGCGCTCGCCATCGTCATCGCCAGCTTCGTTCCGACATCGCCCAGGCTGGTCTGGAACGCATCGGCCAGCGTGCCGATCGGCTTCTATACCATCGCGCCGGCCGAGCGGATCGAGGTGCCCGATCTCGTTGCCGTCATGCCGCCTGAGCCCGTCGCCTCCTTCATGGTCGAACGCGGCTACATCGGACGCGGCGCGCCGCTTCTCAAGCGGGTGATCGGCCTGCCGGGGCAGCTCGCATGCCGCGGCGGCCGCTCAATCACGGTCGATGCCGTTACGCTCGGCGAGGCCCGCGACCGCGACCACGAAGGCCGCGACCTGCCGGTCTGGCAGGGCTGCCGCATCATCGCTGACGGCGAAGTTTTCCTGATGAACCCGGACGTCGGTGACAGCCTCGATGGCCGCTATTTCGGTCCGCTCCCCGCATCAGTGGTGATCGGCCGGGCCACCCCGCTTTTCACCGACGAGGACGGCGATGGCCGCCTCAATTGGCGCACGCCGATGCGGTGACGGCGCGCCAACAGCGGGGCGTGTCAGCGGCCTCGCACCTGTCCCACCGCAAAAGGAAAGGAGCCTTCAGTGGCACAGATCGGTCAATTCACGCGTACCCCGTCCGGCTATTCCGGGCAGGTCCGCACTCTATCGCTCGACGTCGAGCTGACCTTTGTTCGGACGGACAAAGCAGAGTCAGAGAATGCGCCCGCCTATCGCATTCACCTGGGCGACGAGGACGGACCGGAAGTCGGCGCAGGCTGGAAACACTCCGGCGAACGCGCCGGGACGTTCATTTCCGTCCTGCTCGACGACCCCGTCTTTCAGCAACCGATCCGCGCCCGCCTGTTCCAGTCGGACGAGACCGGCCGCGATTGGGGCCTGCACTGGACCCGCCAGAAGAAGCGCGGCGAGCAGGAATGATCATGATCATCTCCTGCCTTCGTCCCGCCACCGGCAGATGCGGCGCAGCCCGCCGCATCGTCCTCTTTCTTCTTTCCGGCCTGTTCTTCTCCGCAGCCGCAACACCGCCGGTTCTGGCGCAGATCGCCGTGCCGGATCGCGCCGTCGCCGCGCATCCGCATGACGCATATATCACCGAGGCGTCGCAACGCTTCGGTATTCCAGCGGCCTGGATCATCGCCGTCATGCGCGCGGAAAGCGCCGGCGATATCCGCGCCATTTCCTCGGCGGGCGCAATGGGGCTGATGCAGATCATGCCAGACACCTGGGCAGAGCTGTGCATCCGCTATCGTCTCGGCCTCGATCCCTATGACCCACGCGACAACATCCTCGCAGGCGCGGCTTACCTGCGCGAGATGTGGGATCGCTACGGCAATGTCGGTGCGATGCTCGCGGCCTACAATGCCGGTCCCGGCCGCTACGACGAATACCGCTCGACGGATCGTCCGCTACCCGCCGAGACGCGCGCCTATGTCGCTTCGCTTGCGCCCCTTCTGCTTGGCGAGCAACCCTCAGCCTCCGCTTCAGCTGTTGCCCAATCGCTCGACTGGCGCGAGGCGGCGATCTTCGTTGCGCGTGACGATGGCGTTTTTCCCGCCGATCCAGCGTTGCAGGATCGCGCGCCTGACGAGGCCCCTTCGCTCCTCCCGGCAGCACCGGAAAGGCTCATGGCCTTGCCCCAAGAAGGCCTCTTCGTTGCCCGCAATGCCGCCGAGGACCGGCCATGACCAGTGGCAACGCAATTCGCATCGCATCGCATCGTGTGCTGGCGCAGCATGGAGGGCGCCAGGGGTGGCGGCAGGCGCCACAACCGAAGGATGGCAGGATAAAAGGGCGCACGGTGTGGCTCAGGCGGGCGGTTGTTTTTGTTCATGTTTCTGGCGCGTTCCGCACCGTGCAGCGCTGGCGCGCACCGTGCGCTCCACGCCCATCGCCTTGAATTTCCGCATTGTTTTGCACCGTGCAGGGCCGCGCCATGTCCGATGAGCACGAGTTCCGCATCCGTCCGGGGCGCATCCGTTCGACCCGTGCTCAGGCTGCCCGGCCCTTCATTGCGCAGGCGCTCGCCGCGGCAAAGAAGGCGGGCGGCGGTGTCTCGCGATCCGGCCGCGTCACCTCCGGAAACCGATCCCGCTTCGGGCGCGGTCAGCGGGCCAGCATCCAGGCCAATCGCTTCATCACATCCCGCACGCGCGGCGCCGTGGTCAAGGCGCGGGTTGTCCGCCACAGCGCGCGTTCCGCACCGCTCGGAACCCATCTCGACTATCTGCGCCGCGACGGCGTGACTCGGGATGGGGAGAAGGCGCGGCTGTTCGGGCCGGGAACCGAGGATGCGGATGGCCGTGCCTTCGCCGAGCGCTGCGGTGACGACCGGCATCATTTCCGGTTCATCGTCTCGCCCGACGAGGCCCCAGAAATGTCCGACCTGCGATCCTTTACCCGCGATCTTGTCGGGCAGATGGAGAAGGACCTCGGCACCCGGCTCGACTGGGTAGCGGTCGATCACTGGAATACCGCGCATCCCCATGTCCATCTGATCGTGCGCGGCATGCGCGACGATGGCCAGGACCTCGTGATCTCCCGCGACTACATCAAGGAGGGGATGCGCGACCGGGCGCGCGATCTCATCACCCTGGAGTTGGGGCCGCGCACCGATCTCGACATCCGCCGAACCTTGGAGGCCCAGATCGAGGCAGAACGCTGGACCCAGCTCGACCGGCAGCTTGTTCGCGACGCCGGAAAATCCGGCATCCTCGATTTGGCGCCGCTCCCCGACCACCAGCCCGATGAGTTCCATACGCTGAAAGTCGGCCGGCTGCGCAAACTGGAGGTACTGGGCGTCGCCGGACAGATCGGCCATTCGCAATGGTTCATCAAGCCTGAGGCTGAAACGGTGCTGCGCGAGTTGGGCGAGCGCAGCGACATCATCAAACGCATGCACCGCGCCTTGATCGAACGTGGCATTGAGCGCGGTTCCGCCAGCTATGTCCTGGCAGGTGAAAGCCTCGAGGTGCCCGTCATTGGCCGCCTGATGGAGCGCGGCCTTGATGATGAGCTGAAAGGCACCGCCTATGCGGTCGTCGATGGTGTCGATGGCCGGACCCATCACATCAAGTTTCCGCATCTGGATGCCGCCGGAGACAGCCCACCGGGTTCGATCGTCGAGCTGCGCGCCTATGAGGATGCACGGGGCGCGCGCCGCGTCGCACTCGCCGTCCGCTCCGATCTCGATCTTGGCGCACAGGTGGGTGCCACAGGCGCGACCTGGCTCGACCGGCAGGCCATCGCCCGCGAACCCATTGCGCTCTCAGACAGCGGCTTCGGCGCGGAAGTCCGCCAGGCGATGGATCAGCGCGCGGAGCATCTGATCGGCGAGGGCTTTGCCGAGCGACAAGGCGGGCGCGTCGTCTTCGCGCGCCGACTGCTCAACACGCTGCGTGATCGCGAGGTCAGTGCGCTCGGGGAGAAGCTGGCCAGTGAAACCGGCCTACCATTCAACCATGTCGGCAGCGGCGAGTATGTTTCCGGCACCTATCGTCAGCGCCTCGCGCTCGCCTCGGGCCGCTTTGCCATGATCGACGACGGCCTCGGCTTCCAGCTCGTGCCCTGGTCGCCCTCCATTGAGAAGCAGGTCGGCCGCCACGTTTCCGGCGTCGCCCGCGACGACGGCGGCGTCGATTGGGATTTCGGGCGCAAGCGTGGCCTCGGTCTCTAGCTCAAACGGAAAGGAACACCGCCCATGTCCGCGACCAAGATCCTCTGGGGACAGATCACAATCGTCTTTCTCATCATCCTCGCCACCACCTGGGGCGCGACGCAGTATGTCGCCTGGAGCCTTGGCTATCAGCCTCAGCTCGGCCCGCCCTGGTTCGAACTCTTCGGTGTGCCGGTCTACTACCCACCCGCGATCTTCTGGTGGTGGTATTTCTATGAGGCCTATGCGCCCCCGATCTTCGCCACAGGCGGAATCATCGCGGCGTCGGGCGGATTCATCGCCGTCGCGGTTGCCATCGGCATGTCGGTCTGGCGAGCGCGCGAGGCGAAGAACGTCGCCACCTACGGCTCGGCGCGTTGGGCGGAAAAGCCCGAGATCAAGGCCGCGGGCTTGCTCGATCCCGATGGCGTGGTGCTTGGCCGCTACGAGAAGGATTACCTTCGCCACGATGGGCCGGAGCATGTGCTGTGCTTCGCGCCAACGCGATCCGGCAAGGGGGTCGGCCTCGTCGTCCCCTCACTTCTGACCTGGCCGGGCTCGGTCATCGTCCACGACATCAAGGGCGAGAACTGGCAGCTCACCGCCGGCTTCCGGTCCCGCCATGGCCGGGTGCTGCTCTTCGATCCCACCAACCCGAACTCCTCGGCCTACAATCCGCTGCTCGAGGTGCGGCGTGGCGAATGGGAGGTGCGCGACGTTCAGAACATTGCCGATATCCTCGTCGATCCCGAAGGGAGCCTCGACAAGCGCAATCACTGGGAAAAGACCTCTCACGCGCTGCTCGTCGGCGCGATCCTGCATGTGCTATACGCCGAGCCGGACAAGACGCTGGCGGGCGTCGCCAAGTTCCTTTCCGATCCCAGGCGCCCGGTGGAATCCACCCTGCGCGCCATGATGAAAACCCCGCATCTGGGCGAAGCGGGGCCACACCCCGTCGTTGCCAGCGCGGCACGTGAGCTGCGCAACAAATCCGAGAACGAACGTTCCGGTGTATTGTCGACAGCCATGTCGTTCCTCGGTCTCTATCGTGACCCGGTGGTCGCCGAGGTGACACGCCGCTCTGACTGGCGGATCCGCGACATCGTGGAAGGCGAATGCCCGACCACGCTCTACCTCGTCGTGCCGCCATCCGATATCAACCGGACCAAGCCGTTGATGCGATTGCTGCTCAATCAGGTTGGCCGTCGTCTAACCGAGGATCTACAGGCGAATACGAAGCGGCATCGGTTGCTCCTGATGCTGGACGAGTTTCCTGCCCTCGGGCGGCTCGACTTCTTCGAATCCGCTCTCGCCTTCATGGCGGGCTATGGCCTCAAGAGTTTCCTGATCGCGCAGTCGCTGAACCAGATCGAGAAGGCTTACGGGCCGAACAACTCGATCCTCGACAATTGCCATGTCCGGGTGAGCTTCGCCACCAATGACGAGCGCACCGCAAAGCGCGTCTCCGACGCCCTCGGCACGGCAACCGAGATGAAGGCGATGAAGAACTATGCCGGGCACCGGCTGTCGCCCTGGCTGGGTCATCTCATGGTGTCGCGCTCGGAGACCGCCCGTCAGTTGCTCACACCTGGCGAGATCATGCAGCTTCCCCCGGACGACGAGATCGTCATGGTCGCCGGTATCCCGCCGATCCGGGCGAAAAAGGCGCGCTACTTTGAGGATGGGCGTTTCACCGAACGCCTGATTTCGCCCCCGGAGTTGACGCAGCCAGACAAAACCAGACCCGACGACTGGACCGCGCTCCCGATCCCGGCTCAGCCGGAGAGCTCCGAAGCATCGCCTGAGTATCCGCTCGAGGATGAAGATCCAACCGAATCCGAGCGTCGGCTGCAACCCGAACTCAGCCGCGCGAAGCCGGTGGAGAAGAACATACCCATCGAGAACGAGTTCGAGGCCGGGCTGCATGATGACGCTGGCGAGGACGCCATTCGAAATCGGCGCATGATCCGCCACGCCCAGGGCATCGCGCGTCAGGTCGCGATGGACCCCAATGACGGCATGGACCTGTAGTGCCATGACCAACCCGCGCAAGAAGAAGAAAGTGACGGCCTATCTGGACCCGGAGGTCGAGAAAGCCCTGGCGGATTTCGCGGCACGGCGGGATCAGTCGCAATCGATGATCATGGAAGCCGCCATCGCCTCGTTCCTGTCGCCCGACGATGCCGAGCGCCGGGAGGCGGTTGTTGCCAGACGTCTCGACCAGCTGGATCGCCGCATGACGCGCCTCGAGCGTGATCTCGGCATCGCCGTCGAAAGCCTCGCGGTGTTCATCCGCTTCTGGCTCACCACCACGCCCGCCTTGCCCGAACCCGCCGCTCAGGCTGCGCGCGCCAAAGCCGGCGAGCGCTACGAAGCCTTCATCGCCGCGCTCGGCCGCCGCCTCGCGCAGGGGCCGAAGCTTCGACAGGAAGTGTCGGAGGATGTGCAGGGGACGGAGAGGTGAAAAAGGCCGCAGGAAAAGGTCGTCAGCGACTGTCTTTCAGCGCCAATCGGACAGGACGCGGCACGGCAGGTATTTTGCAGATGCAGGTCCATGTGCGGCCCTTTGCCGTTCTTCGACTTAAACGTGACAAAGGTTGGTAGGAGCCCGATAGCAGTTGTTGGCTCAGACTGTGAGCATACGAGTCCGTTCCGGTCTCAGTGGCTAGGCCTCTCCGAACAGGTTGGCTTGCGGTGAAACGCCCTTTTCAACGTCCTCAGTCATTGCTTGAGCAGAGGCGATGGCCTGGGCTGGGTCCGATTTCCATGCGTTCGCGAACCGCTCGCGATCAATATTCGCATAGTCGAGCAACGCGCCGAGCATTGACTTGGTGTGGACACTGAGACCGTCGAATGGCGGCAGCACTATACGATAACTCGCCATTTCCAATTCCCGACCGGTCATAAATAGCTGGTCCGATTTCAGGAGGCGCACAGCTTGATCGGCGACGATCTCGGCCGGGATTTTATCCAAGTCTTGCTTTAACCCAGCTTCGACAGCTGTAGCAGTTGCCCTGCCGCCGGGGGCGTATTTCTCAACAAGGGCCATGGCCAAGCGAAGCGTCTGCTGACCACTGCCGTCACCCAATGCCCCCAACCGCACGGCCCGCAGGATGAGGTCACGCCTCTCGTCCATTGTTCGAAATGCAGCACCAACGCTGACGTAGTCAAGACTCTGGCAAGCAATGGCCCCAGCAAGGTAAGCCAAGCGGCCAGCCGAACGAGCGGCCTGTGAGTCCGGGTGGTATGCAACAGCGGCAGTGGCCAGCCGGGAGAAACCTTCCAGAGCTCTGACCGCAGACGGAGCGCCAAACCCTTCGGAGAGGGCAGAGAGGATATCAATTCTTGCGTCCTGGAGGTTCTTGTTCCGGAAACTCTTATCTACCGCCTGCAACTCAGCGATCAGTTGCTCATCGCCAATTCGCTCAGGGTAGAGTACCGTCTGACTGTTCTGAATGCGCTGAATGTCTGTGCCGTCGATCAGTTGTAGGTCGAGTTTTTCTGCTACAGACCGTAGGCTTTTCCGCTTATCGGTCGTTGCAATATAGGCCCCGTCAACATCGAGTGCATCCGCCAGTCCGCTCGTCCAAAAGATGCGCTCCACTGCCTTCGGACGCTGCTTGTATTTGATGTCGCAAATCTGGACTCGGCGAGAAGTACCAGTCGGACGCTCATAGAGCCAGAGGTCGACATCGGTTAGGTCTTCATCCGCAAAGCGGAAGGGGACACCACGAATGACGAAGAATCCGGCACGGAGGAAGTACGCACGCAGCACCTCCTCCAATACGGCCCCTTTGGGCGATTGCGTTTTCTCGTTCATCAAAGCACCCGTCCGCCGCGAACGGCCTCTAGAACATCCCGTGTAGCTCGCTTGCTCAACGGGGATTGCTTTTTGCGAATCGAGATACGGCTTTCCTCGGGGCCTACGTATCCCGCCATGGGGGCGCTGGGCAGATCGGCAAGGGACTGTGCATAAGCGTTGCCTTGTGTAAGTACATGCAATGCGAGCTGTCCCACCTCTTTTTTAACCAGGCGCAAGTAGTAACGATTGGCGTAGTTTGCGTCACGCCGAAGTTTGACGACGCCGTTCACCTCAAGGACTCGATAGTCCTGCCCGATTGAGGTTGTCGGGCCGACCTCCCGGCCAGAAATCAGCTTGCCAACGAGAGCAGGAAGATCGGCGATCCGGCCCTGGGAGGATGGCCGAGAAACCATGCCATAGGTGAGAGCCGCCACAAGCGACTTCGCCATGTCGAAGCAGTCGTCCACCATCGGATCGACAAATTTGTGGAACGCTGAGGGAGCAGTAACATACACGTGGCTGCCCCGCTCGTTCGTCACCTCGTTGAGATCATAGACCGCCGCCGCGACCAGCTTTTCAAAGAGCGGCTTCGACAAAACATTCTCGACATGCGCCACGCTCAAGCAACCGCTCTTCGACAATTGTTCGGCGATCTCCGCGACCAGACGCTGATCCGCATCTGAAAGGGAGGCCAGTACCTTCTGGGTTTTGGCGACCGATGACCGTCGGAACAGGTTGCCGTTAAAAAGCAGCCGGTCATGCCCGTCGCCTTCCTTGTCGACAAAACCAATGCCTTCGGCACGATCAAGAAAATCGCCAACTTGGGAGTTGGTGAGTTTGTGCGTATCGCCGATCCGTTGCGAGACGTCAGCCCGCCGGATCGGCGCTTCCGAAGCAATCTCCGCCAGCGTGATTGACGCCTCCTCGTAGGTACTCGGCTCGGCTTCACTATAGATATCGCTAGCATGGCCTAGCGAGCCGCGCGTCGTGACACCCAAAATAGAGATATCGTCTTTCGACTGATCGATCAGACGCTTACGTTCCAAGACTTGAAGGAGGCCGTTCAGCTCCAAACGGGGATCGAGCCCGGAGGCCACAGCGATCGCTCGGGCCTCTACCTTGGAGACGGTTGCCTGGTTTGTTTGGCCGAGTTTTGTTAGGAGGGTTGCAGCCTTCGCCGCCTCGTTGATGGCGGGAAATTCCGCTGGCCCGTTTAAGTCGAGAACGAGCTTGCGGCCATGGTGAATTACCCATGCACCCTTGATTTCCTTGTCGTTCGCCGTGGCCATACATCCCCCGTTCGCTGCTGGTAAACAGCCATCGAGGAGGGCTGACCATCACACACACCTTAGGTGTAGCGTATCTTAGACTGCTCATCCAGCAGCACTGTCTCAGTAGCTTTTCGGTGACGTTCCATAAGCCATCGGGTAGCAGTCGGCCCCAACCCGGTTATTCGTCACCGACGTGGCAAACATCTGCTTCGTACGCCCTCCACGTCGGGGGATTCGCAGGTGCAACCACAGATCGCGCATGTCCAGCCAATGTCCGGAGTGTCCCGATAGCTGGCATATCCAGCACACCGATCGAATCAACGGGCGGCTGCGCTGGAGCGCTCAAACCTTGAAGGCGGGACATGGTTTCCGCCGTTCTCCTGTATTTGCACGCCACACCACTACTACGACCGAAACTTGTTGAATCGGCACGTTTTGCGTCTCTTTTAGTCATCCCCATCCGGGGACCCACTCTCTCCTCCCCGGTGGAACGGGGACGAGATGGCAGGCATCGACCACAAACAGGCAAATGTGGACCGCGGCGCGCGCATGCTTCGGACGGCGCTTGGGCCTGCCATTTGGACCCTCCTGCAGGATCCGTCCGTCGTCGAGGTGATGCTGAACCCGGATGGCCGCATCTGGGTGGACCGGCTTTCCGCCGGGTTGGCCGATACGGGCGAGACGATGTCGCCGGCCGATGGCGAACGCATCGTGCGGCTGGTCGCGCATCACGTCGGTGTGGAAGTGCATGCCCGCAGCCCCCGCGTCTCGGCGGAATTGCCGGAAACCGGGGAGCGGTTCGAGGGGTTGTTGCCGCCGGTGGTGACCGCACCAGCCTTCGCCATTCGCAAGCCCGCCGTCGCGGTGTTCACGCTCGACGACTATGTCGCGGCAGGCATCATGACCGCGGACCAGGCGGCAACGCTGCGCCAAGCCGTCGCCACCCGCGCCAACATCCTTGTTGCCGGTGGCACGTCAACCGGCAAGACCACCCTCACCAACGCACTGCTCGCCGAGGTGGCAAAGACCTCCGATCGCGTCGTCATCATCGAGGACACGCGCGAGCTGCAATGTGCGGCGCCCAACCTCGTAGCCATGCGAACCAAGGACGGTGTCGCCACCTTGTCGGAACTGGTGCGGTCTTCGCTGCGCTTGCGCCCGGACCGCATCCCCATCGGTGAGGTGCGCGGGGCGGAAGCCCTCGACCTTCTGAAAGCCTGGGGCACAGGCCATCCGGGCGGCATCGGCACCATTCATGCCGGTTCCGGTATCGGAGCGCTGCGCCGCCTTGAACAACTCATCCAGGAAGCCGTCGTCACCGTTCCGCGCGCCATGATCGCGGAAACCATCGACCTCGTCGCCGTCCTTGCGGGGCGCGGATCCGCGCGCCGACTCACTGAGCTTGCCCGCGTCGAAGGGCTTGGCCCTGACGGCGATTACCGGATTTCCCCGACCTTTTCAGAACCCAACACCACTCACGATCAAGGAGACTCTGCATGATCCGTCGCGCCTTCCGTATCCGCCATCATGTGGCAACTGCCGCCGCATTCACCTGGGCGAGCCTGATGACCGCGCCCGCTCTCGCCTCCGGCTCCTCCATGCCCTGGGAAGCGCCACTTCAATCCATCCTCGAATCCGTCGAAGGGCCGGTGGCGAAGATCGTGGCAGTGATCATCATCATCGTCACCGGCCTGACGCTGGCCTTTGGCGATACCGGTGGTGGCTTCCGCCGTCTGATCCAGATCGTCTTCGGCATTTCCATCGCCTTCGCGGCCTCGTCCTTCTTCCTGTCCTTCTTCAGCTTCGGCGGCGGGGCGCTGATCTGATGGGTGTGAGTTTCGAGGCGCTCGACACTGTGCCGGGCTTCAGCGTCCCGGTCCATCGCGCTCTGACCGAGCCGATTCTGCTGGGTGGGGCACCGCGTTCCGTCGCCATCCTGAACGGCACGCTGGCCGGAGCCGTGGGCCTCGGGCTGCAGCTCTGGTTTGCCGGCGTCCTGATCTGGGGGGTCGGTCACCTCATAGCCGTCTGGGCTGCGAAACGCGATCCGCTCTTTGTCGAGGTCGCGCGCCAGCACTTGCGCGTGCCCGGTCATCTCTCGGTGTGAGGACGACACCCATGATGAATCTCACCGAATATCGCCGCACCGCCGCCCGCCTTGCCGATTATCTGCCATGGGCAGCGCTTGTCGGCGATGGCATCGTGCTCAACAAGGACGGTTCTTTCCAGCGTACAGCGAAGTTTCGCGGGCCGGATCTCGATTCCGCCGTCGCCGCCGAACTGGTCGCGGTCGCCGGGCGGCTGAACAACGCCTTCCGTCGCCTCGGCTCGGGCTGGGCCATCTTCGTCGAAGCGCAACGCAACCCATCCTCGGCCTATCCCGACAGCACGTTTCCCGATGCAGCCTCGGCACTGGTCGATGCGGAGCGCAAGGCCGATTTCGAGGGTGAGGCCGATCAGGGATCGTCCCTGGGGGACGACCGCCGGCCGAACGGCAGCCATTTCGTGTCCGGCTACTACCTGACCTTTCTGTGGCTCCCTCCGGCCGAGGACGCCGCACGCTCCGAATCCTGGCTTTACGAGGGGCGCGAGACCTCGGGCGTAAACCCCTGGGAACAGGTGCGCGGCTTTGCCGATCGCACCGACCGCGTTCTGGCGCTGTTCGACGGGTTCATGCCCGAGTGCCGATGGCTCGATGATGCCGAGACCCTGACCTATCTCCATTCGACAATCTCCACCAACCGGCATCGCGTCCGCGTGCCGGAGACACCCATCTATCTCGATGCGCTGCTGGCCGATCAGCCGCTGGCCGGGGGACTCGAGCCGCGCCTCGGCGATCAGCACCTTCGAGTGCTGACCATCACCGGCTTTCCGAGTGCGACGACGCCGGGTCTTCTCGACGAGATGAACCGCCTGCCGTTCCCGTATCGCTGGAGCACGCGCGCCATTCTCATGGACAAGACAGACGCGACGCGGTTGCTGACCAAAATCAGGCGGCAATGGTTCGCCAAGCGCAAGTCGATTGCCGCCATCCTCAAAGAGGTGATGACCAACGAGCAATCCGCGCTGGTGGACACCGATGCCGCAAACAAGGCAGCCGACGCCGACATGGCCTTGCAGGAACTCGGCGCCGATGTCGCGAGCATGGCCTATGTCACGGCAACCGTCACCGTCTGGGATGAAGATGCCCGCCGCGCAGCCGAGAAGCTGCGGCTGGTCGAGAAGATCGTGCAGGGACGCGACTTCACGGCCATGCCTGAGTCCGTCAATGCCGTCGATGCCTGGCTCGGTTCGCTGCCCGGACATGCCTACGCCAATGTCCGACAGCCGCCCATCAGCACTTTGAATCTCGCCCACATGATCCCCCTCTCTGCCGTGTGGGCGGGGCCGGAACGTGACGATCACTTCGGTGCACCCCCGCTGCTCTATGGCAGGACCGAAGGATCGACCCCGTTCCGGTTTTCTCTTCATGTTGGCGATGTGGGCCACACGCTTGTCGTCGGCCCCACCGGCGCGGGCAAATCGGTGCTGCTTGCGCTCATGGCCTTGCAGTTCCGGCGCTATGAGCGTTCGCAGGTCTTCGCCTTCGATTTCGGCGGCTCGATCCGCGCCGCTTCGCTCGCCATGGGCGGTGACTGGCATGATCTGGGTGGCGAGCGGGCCGATACAGCGGAGGCTTCAGTCTCGCTGCAACCGCTGGCCCGCATCGTTGATGTCGCCGAGCGCGCCTGGGCCGCGGACTGGATCGTCGCGATCCTTATGCGCGAAAACATCCAGATCACGCCTGAGGTGAAGGAACATCTCTGGACGGCGCTGACTTCGCTTGCCTCCGCGCCTGTCGAGGAAAGGACGATCACCGGCCTCGCCGTGCTGCTCCAGTCCAACGACCTGAAGCAAGCCCTTCGGCCCTACTGCGTCGGCGGGGCCTATGGCCGGCTGCTCGACGCCGAAAGCGAACAACTCGGCTCGGCGGACGTCCTAGCTTTCGAGATCGAGGGGCTGGTCGGTACGGGCGCGGCCCCGGCCGTGCTCTCCTATCTGTTCCATCGCATCGGCGACCGGCTCGACGGCCGCCCGACGCTCCTCATCATCGACGAGGGTTGGCTGGCGCTGGACGACGAAGGGTTCGCCGGTCAGCTCCGCGAGTGGCTGAAGACGCTCAGGAAGAAGAACGCCTCCGTCGTCTTCGCCACGCAGTCGCTCAGCGACATCGACGGCAGCAATATTGCGCCCGCCATCATCGAGAGCTGCCCGACGCGGCTGTTGCTCCCGAACGAGCGCGCCGTCGAACCGCAGATCACGGCCATCTATCGCCGCTTCGGTCTCAACGACCGGCAGATCGAGATCCTGGCGCGGGCAACGCCCAAGCGGGACTATTACTGCCAGTCCCGGCGCGGCAATCGCCTGTTCGAGCTGGGGCTGTCCGAAGTCGGTCTCGCCCTCTGCGCAGCCTCCTCCAAATCCGATCAGACAGACATCGCGCGCATCCATGCCGAGCATGGAAGCGACGGCTTCCTTGCGGCGTGGTTGCGCCATCGCGGTGTTGCATGGGCCGCCGACCTGATCCCCGACCTAACCAATCTCGCGACCGAAAGCGAGGACCTCTCGCCCGTCACCCTCAATGACGACGCGCCCGAATTCACCCTGGAAGAAGAGGAGATTACCCCATGACGCGCACAATGCCCCGGCTCACCCGCATGGCCAGCGCCTCGGCACTGGCTCTCGCGCTCGCCGCACCGCTGGCCCTGGCGCCTGTGCTCTCTACACCGGCCCATGCCTTCTTCGGCTTCGGCCGCATTGTCTATGATCCGACCAACCACGCGGAAAACCTGCTGACAGCGGCTCGATCCCTGGAGCAGATCAACAACCAGATCGCCTCACTCCAGAACGAAGCGCAGATGCTGATCAACCAGGCCCGCAATCTGGCGAGCCTGCCCCATTCCTCGCTCCAGCAGCTCCAACTGAACGTCCAGCGGACCCAGCAGCTTCTCGGGCAGGCCCAGAACATCGCTTTCGATGTGCAGAATATCGACCGGATGTTCCAGCAGGACTACGGCAACCTGTCCCTGACCGGGACCGATGCCCAGATGATCGCCGATGCGCGCTCGCGCTGGGAAAATACCGTCGGGGGCTTGCAGGATGCGATGCGCGTCCAGGCCGGCGTCGTCGGCAATATCGACACCAACCGCACTGAGATGTCGGCGCTTGTCGGCCAGAGCCAGAACGCCGTTGGCGCGCTGCAAGCCACGCAGGCCGGCAACCAGCTTCTCGCCCTTCAGTCGCAGCAGCTGTCCGACCTGATCGCGGTTATCTCGGCCAATGGCCGGGCGGAAGCCTTGCTGGAGGCGGAGCGCGCCGCGGCTGCCGAACAGGGGCGCATCCAGCGTGAACGCTTCCTGACGCCGGGGTCGGGCTACCAGCCCGGCAACGCGCAGATGTTCAACTGAGGCCGGGAGGGAAGACCATGGACGGGAAGGTGCTGGCCCGGATCGGGGCGATCGTGTTTGTCGCGATTGCGATCACAGTGACGGTGATCGAGATAACCCGCGAAGATATTCCTGCGCCGGTCAGCACCGCTCCCTCGCTTCAGCCTCCGGCCGATCCATTGCGTGCAACGCTCCGCCACTGCCAGCAACTTGGCGAGGCCGCGGCCAGCGATGCCGACTGCCTTGCCGCCTGGGCCGAAAGCCGCGATCGCTTCCTCGGCCGGACACCGGCACCTGCCGCTCCGAACGGAGGGCAGTGAGCCATGGGCGGAACGGGGGTCATCGACAACTTTCTGGGCATATTCACCAGCTACATCGATAGCGGCTTCGGCCTGCTCGGCGGTGAGGTGGCGTTTATCGCGACCACGCTGATCGTGATCGACGTCACCTTGGCCGCCTTGTTCTGGGCCTGGGGTGCCGATGACGACATCATCGCCCGGCTGGTGAAGAAGACGCTCTTCGTCGGCGTCTTCGCTTACATCATCTCCAACTGGAACAGCCTCGCACAGATCGTCTTCGACAGCTTTGCCGGCCTCGGGCTGATGGCGTCCGGCACCGGCTTTTCGGCTGCCGATCTCATGCGCCCTGGCCATGTGGCGCAGACCGGTCTCGACGCCGGCCGCCCGATGCTCGACTCGATCTCTGACCTGATGGGCTGGATCGCCTTTTTCGAGAACTTCATCCAGATCGCCTGTCTGTTCTTTGCCTGGGTGCTGGTCATCCTTGCCTTCTTCATCTTGGCCGTGCAGCTTTTCGTCACGCTGATCGAGTTCAAGCTGACCACGCTGGCGGGCTTCGTGCTCATTCCGTTCGGCCTTTTCGGCAAGACCGCCTTCATGGCGGAAAGGGTCCTGGGGAACGTCATTTCCTCCGGCATCAAGGTGCTGGTCCTCGCCGTCATCATCGGCATCGGCTCAACACTCTTTTCGCAGTTCACTGCCGGCTTCGGCGGCGCGACCCCGACCATCGACGACGCCATGGCGATCGTGCTGGCGGCTCTCTCCCTTCTCGGCCTCGGCATCTTCGGCCCCGGCATCGCCACCGGCCTCGTCTCCGGTGGCCCGCAACTCAGCGCCGGCGCCGCTGTCGGTACGGGCCTTGCTGTTGGCGGAGCGGCAGTCGCCGCTGGAGGCGCGACCATGCTCGCAGCAAAGGGCGGCGCTGCCGCACTCTCGGGCGGTGCCGCTCTCGCGCGTGGCGGGGCCTTTGCCGCCGGCGCTGCCTCTTCGGCCTACACCCTTGGCTCCATGGACCAGTCCGGCGCGGCCGGTGCCCCTTCCGGTCTTGGCGGTGTTGCCCGTGCCGGTGCGGCCGCGACCGCCTCGCCGCTCAAGCGTGCCGCCTCCCGTGCCGCCGATAGCCTGAAATCCAGCTACGCCAATGGCATCAAGGGCGGATTTGAAGCCTCCGGCGGTCGCTCCTCGATGGGCACGGTCGGCGGAAGCGCAACCCCCATGCCCTCCAATTCCCCCTCCGAAAACGATGGTCCACCGGCCTGGGCGCAGCGCATGCAGCGCTCCCAAGCCCTCAATCACGGCACCACCATGGCCGCCCACGCTGTCCGTTCCGGCGACAGCCATGGTGGTGGTTCCTCCGTCAGCCTTTCTGAAAGTGACCGCTCATGAACCTCTTTAGACGACCCGCAACCCATTACGGCAAGACGCCGGAACCCGAGACGCCCTATCAGAAGGCCGCGCAAATCTGGGATGAGCGCATCGGTTCTGCCCGCGTGCAGGCACGGAACTGGCGTTACATGGCCTTCGGATCGCTGATCCTGTCGGCCGGGTTTGCTGCCGCCCTTGTCTGGCAATCGGCGCGTGGCACTGTCGTGCCCTGGGTGGTGCAGGTCGACAATCTCGGCGAGGCACAGACGGTTGCGCCGGCCGTGGCCGATTATCGCCCGACCGATCCGCAGATCGCCTTCCATCTCGGCCGCTTCGTCGAGCAGGTCCGCGCGATCCCGGCCGATGCGATCATCGTGCGCCAGAACTGGCTGCGCGCTTATGAGTTCACCACGGATCGCGGCGCGGCGGCGCTCAACGATTATGTCCGCACCAATGATCCCTTCACCCGCGTCGGCCGCCAGCAAGTGGCGGTCGAGGTCTCATCTGTCATCCGGGCATCGCCGGATTCCTTCCGTATCGCCTGGACCGAGCGCCATTATGAGAACGGCCAGCTCTCCACCACCGAGCGCTGGACCGCGATCCTGACCATCGTCATCCAGACCCCGCGCAACGCCGAGCGCCTGCGCGCCAACCCCCTTGGAATCTATGTCAACGCGATCTCCTGGTCGCGGGAGATGAGCCAATGACCCGTGCGATCTTTCGTAAAGCCGCGTTTCCGGCTTTCCGTAGACCCGTCTTGTCAGATTTCCGCAAACTCGGCCTTCCGGCTTTGCTGTTGTCAGCAACCATGCTCGCAGGCTGCGCGACGAACCGGGTTCCGCAATTCAGCTACGACGACTCTGTGCCGCCATTGCCGGCCCCGCCAGTGGCTTCGATCCAGGATAGCCCCCGGCTGCTGCACACGCCCCCGGCCTGGACCGTGGCGCGCGGCGGCGACGCGGCCGGCACACCGACCGCCCGCATCGAAAACGCCAATGCCGCGGCCCGCGTCGAACCGCGCCGTGAGGGCTATTACAATGCCATCCAGATCTATCCCTGGTCGGAAGGCGCGCTCTACCAAGTCTATGCCGCGCCCGGGCAGATCACCAATATCGCGCTGGAGCCGGGCGAGAGCCTGACCGGCGCGGGGCCGATCGCGGCAGGCGATACCGCCCGCTGGATCATCGGCGATACCGAGAGCGGATCTGGCGCGAACGCCCGCGTCCATATCCTCGTCAAACCGACCCGGCCAGACATCACGACCAACCTCGTCGTTACCACCGATCGCCGCCTCTACATGATGGAACTGCATGCCCGGGAGGAGCCGTACATGCCTGCCGTTGCCTGGGCCTATCCCACACCACCTGCCAGCCAGCGCCAGATGGCTCCGGCCGCGCCTGTCATCCCGGCACCTTCGGCCCGCAATCATCGCTACGGATTGCAGGTGCAAGGCGATAGCCCGCCATGGCGCCCGATCTCCGTCTTCGACGATGGCCGCCGTGTCTATGTCGTCTTCCCGGCCGGGATCGTGCAGGGCGAGATGCCGCCTCTGTTCGTCCTAGGCTCGGACGGCGAGCCGCAGATCGTCAATAGCCGCATCCATCAGAACGTCCTGATCGTGGATCGCCTGTTCGGCGCGGCCGAACTGCGTCTCGGCAGTGGCAATCGTCAGCAGGTGGTGAGGATCGTCCGTATCGAACCTAGCCAGGCGGAAAGCCAGCCGGCCAGTTCACCCACGGGAGGATCGTCCTCATGAACGAGACCGATACCGCCGCGCCCATGCGACTGCGCGCCGAGCCGCCCCGTGTCACCCGCCTGTCCCGCAAGATGCTGGCAGGCGTGGGTGCGGTGGCACTTCTCGGCATCGGCGGCGCGCTGATCTACGCTCTCCAGACCCGCGAAGCGGGACCGGGAGGCGGCGAACTCTATTCGACCGAAAACCGGCCCACGGCGGACGGCCTGTCCGGCCTGCCGCGCGACTATACCGGCCCCGTCCTGGGGCCGGCGCTGCCCGGCGATCTCGGCCGTCCGATTGTCAGCGCCCAGGAGCGTGGACAGCCGGTCGCACCACCCGCCATCGCAACGCCTGCTGTCGATCCCGAAGAGGAACGCCGCCGTGCCGAGGAAGAAGCGGCTCGTTTGAGCAACGTGTTTTTCCAGACCGGGCCGCGTCCCCAGACAGCCGCTGCCGGTCCCAATATGCCTGGCCTATCTGCCCTCGACCTTGCGGGGCAGACCGGCCAACAGGATCGGCACACTGCTTTCCTCAACGGCCCGGTGGACCGGCAGACTGTGGCGCCTGACCGCGTCATGTCCCCGCCATCCCCCTACATCCTTCAGGCCGGGAGTGTGATCCCGGCCGCGCTCATCACTGGCATCCGTTCCGACCTTCCGGGCCAGATCACGGCGCAAGTGACGGAGAACGTCTATGACAGCCCGACCGGCTCGCTGCTCCTGATCCCGCAGGGCACGCGCATCATCGGCCAATATGATGACGGCGTGACCTTTGGCCAGCGACGCGTCCTGCTCGTCTGGAACCGCCTCCTCCTGCCAGGTGGCCGTTCCATCGTCCTGGAGCGCCTGCCGGGCGCGGATGCGTCGGGCTATGCCGGGCTCGAGGATGGCGTCGATTATCACTGGTGGGATCTGATGAAGGCCGCCGGCCTCTCGACCCTGCTTGCGGTCGGCGCGGAACTGGCCACCAGCGACGAGGACCGCCTGATCCGCGCCATCCGCGACGGGGCCCAGGACACCATCAACCAGGCCGGCCAGCAGATCGTCCAGCGTCAGTTGCAGGTTGCGCCGACGCTCACCATCCGTCCCGGCTTCCCGGTCAGGATCATTGTGACGAGAGATTTGGTGCTCGAAACGACAGGAGGTTGACTATGATAAGCTGGCGCAACCGTCGGCAGCTGACCTAGCCTCGTATCTGGCATCGTTCCGCATGACCAACATCGGGTTCACAGCCTCTCTAAGGAGGGTCTCGAAAGCCTGCCGCCAAGCAATGCTGTCTCACGAGCCGGAGTAACCTGGCTTTGATCACGCATAGAACGCAGGCGGATTTATCACGACATATCAATATTTTACATCCGTTATGCGAAACTAGATCTGAGGCAGCGTCAGTCCAGCAGACGGATACGATTTCGTTCTCGCACCCCAGATTTTATAAAATAGTGATAAATTGACAATAATATTGACATGGACCGTGGACGGCCTGTAGCATTGCGTATGTGTTGAATTGAGCAACTCGTCGGGAGACATCGTGCCGTCACCAATTTCCGTATCTGATACCGAGTTCCTGTTGTCGGCCTATGAGCGGGTGTATCGTATTCGCCAGTTCGAGCAGACCGCATTCGATCTCAGTACGAGCAAGGAGCCGAGTATCGTCGGCTCGGTGCACCTTTGTGCTGGCCAGGAGGCGGTGCCTATTGGTGCCTTGGCTGCGCTGGACGAGCAGGACCGGGTTATTGCCACCTATCGCGGTCACGGATGGGCCTTGGAATGCGGCGTGTCCGCTGAGAGCCTGCTCGCTGAGCTTTGCCACAAGGCGGCAGGAGTAAACGGCGGCCGAAGTGGTTCTGCCTTGGTGACCGCTCCCAATGAGCGTTTTCTTGGAGAAAATTCTATAGTCGGCGCTGGTGGGCCCATTGCCTGCGGCGCTGCCATGGCGGCCGTGCTTGAGGGGGCAAATCGGGTTGTCGCCGTCACCTTTGGCGATGGCGCCACGAGTCAGGGGGCGCTCCACGAAGCTTTCGTGTTCGCAGTCAGCCGCAAACTACCGGTGATCTTCGTCTGCGAGAACAACGGTTGGTCGGAAATGACACCGATCTCGCGCATAACGAAACTCGACCGCCTCGCGAAGAGGGCTGCGGGATATGGCATTCAAGGCGTGACAATCAATGGCATTGATCCAATAGCAGTCCGGGAGACATTCGGACTCGCTCGCGAGCGCGCAGTGACCGGCGAAGGACCGGTATTCATCGAGTGCCGTGTTCCTCGCCTATGGGGGCATTACAATCGGGACATCGAGCACTACCGGCCGAAACAAGAACGCCAGGAGGCGCAGACCCGCGACCCACTCTTGTGGCTTGAGCAGCAGCTTTGCGAAAGAGCAATAAGTAGCGCGGTTGAGCTTGAACTAATGCGTCAGCGGATCGATCAGGAGTGGGCTGCTGTCGTCGAAAAGGTGCTAGCTCTGCCAGCGCCGGACCCGGAAACGGCCAAGCTTCACGTTACCGGTTCTCATCGTCCCATACCAAAAAAAGTCGCAGAAGAGACGACAGCAGAAGTCAAGGATCTTACCTACATTCAAGCCGTAAACGAAGCTCTGAAGGCAGAGTTGGCGTCAAATCCAGACGTGGTTGTATATGGTGAGGACGTCGGTCATGCCGGCGGGATCTTTGGGGCTACTCGCTATCTTCAGCGAGAATTCGGCGAAGAGCGCGTCTTCGATACGCCGATTGCTGAGGCGGCCATCCTCGGATCGGCGGTGGGGGCAGCGCTCGAAGGGAAACGCCCCGTTGTCGAGATCATGTGGGCTGATTTTCTGCTCGTTGCGCTCGATCAGATCATAAACCAGGCTGCCAACATCCGGTACCTGACACAAGGGCACCGAGCAGTCCCGCTGGTGGTGCGCGTTCAGCAAGGCGCGACCCCAGGCTCGACGGCCCAGCACTCCCAGTGTCTGGAAGCGATGCTGAGCCATATTCCAGGCCTGCGGGTCGGTCTGCCGGCAACGCCGCAGGATGCGTACAGCATGCTGCGCGCGGCAGTCGCTGATGACGATCCGGTTATCATCATTGAGTCTCGCGCGCTGTACCAGGTCCCCGCAAGCGTCACGTTGGCCCAATCAGCGGAGCCGGCATTTGGTGCCACGCTGAGGCGAGGCGGTCAGGACGTCGCCTTGGTCGGCTGGAGCACCGTTGTGCCGCTGCTTGAGCAGGCTGCGGCAGATCTTGAAGAGATCGGCATATCGGCGGCCGTGCTCGATCTGCGCTGGCTTGCGCCGCTGGACTGGGAGACCCTTTGCGGCACCGTCAGCACTTGCGGCGGCCGGGTGGTGGTAGTGCACGAGGCAAACCACACGGGAGGGTTCGGTGCCGAAGTTGTTGCCGGATTGATGGAGCGTCTCCCTCCTGGCTCGGTCCGCTTTTCCCGGATCGCTGCTCCGGACGTCCGTATCCCGGCTTCTCCCGTCCTTCAAGCAGCCCTTCTTCCGAGCCGCCGGAAGATCTTTGATGCCGCAACCAGCCTCTTTCGCGCCAATGCAACACAGATGGAGAAGGAAAGCGCCTGATGAGTGACGCTCAACAACCTGCCACTCGCGCACGCATCAATTCTGTGGCGCGCGCAATGAACATTCTGACCGCCATTGCGCGCAGTGAAACTGGCCTCAGTGTCCGGGAGATCGCGGAAACAATCGGCATCGAGCGGCAGACCGCCTATCATCTCGTCCATACGCTAGCCGACATGGGCTTCATCGGACGCGATGAAAGGCGCAACTACCGCTTGGGATTGAAGACCGGTGTCCTGGCCGAGGCTTTTCAGCGCCAATTCTCCGCGCCCGATCATTTACGCCCGCTTGTGCGTTCGTTGGCGGCGACTACCGGCGAGACCTGCTATGCCGTTGGCTGGTGGCAAGGCGAGATTGTTACGCTCGACGTGGCACGCGGTACCAACGCTGTCCGTGCCGCTGAAGTGCCGCACGGACAATACGAGCATGCGCATGCACGCGCGGCTGGAAAGGTATTGCTGGCTTTCGCCCCCGGACTCCGTGCCCGCGAGTACCTTGCCGGCAAACCTCTCGCCGCGCTCACGCCCAACACCCTGACGGACCTCGGAGCGCTCCAGAGCGAGTTCGAGACCATCCGCACAAATGGTTTCGCCATCGACAACGAGGAATTTGCGCTGGGCGTGTGCTGCATGGCGGTGCCATTGGAGGCTGGCACCGCACCTTTCGCGATCGCTCTATCTGCGCCTGCCGAGCGGTTCCGCGAATGCGAACACGAGTACCTCGAAGCACTTAACGCGCTTGTCGAACAGTGATCGCGCGGACGGAGATTGTAAATATGACAGTTCGCTTTTTCAATTGCGATACGGTGGCCGCGCCATTTGGCAATTACAGCCATGCCGTGATCGTGCCGCCAGGCGCCTCCACCGTCCATTTGGCCGGGCAGGTTGGTGTCCGCGCCGATGGCTCCATCCCGCACGATGCAGGAGAGCAGACCCGGATCATCTTCGAGAACATGTCGAAGGTTCTCGAACAGGCCCGCTTTACATTCGCGAATATCATCAAGATGAACTACTTCGTCGTCGATGAAGCGGACCTGACGGCCATTCGCGCTGCCCGTGATTCTTTCATTCAGCCGCCCTATCCAGCGGCGTCGCTTGTTCTCGTGAAGGCGTTGGGCCGTTCGGAATGGCGCGTCGAGATCGAATGCATTGCGGCTGGTGTGGAGCAGCCGCAATGAGAAACTCTTTGGACCTTCTTGACCGACACGCACACTTTCATCCGCAGACCGACCCGAAAGTTCTCGAGCGCGATGGCCCGATCGTTTTCGAGCGGGGAAACGGCGTGACGGTCACCGACAGTTCGGGCCGCAGCTACATCGAAGGAATGGCCAGCCTCTGGTGCGCGGCGCTCGGGTTCACCAACCCGCGGTTGGCCCAGACGGCCCACGACCAAATGCTGACGCTTGCCAGCTACCATACGTTTAACAGACGCGCCAATCCGCCCGCGATCGAGCTGGCTGAAAAGCTGCTGTCGATCGCGCCGATGTCGGACGGAAAGGTCTCCTTCTGCAATTCGGGATCGGAAGCCGTCGACACGATGATCAAACTCTCCTGGCTATACCAGAGCGCGCGCGGGCGGTCCCGAAAGCGGAAGATCATCAGCCGACACAATGCCTATCACGGCAGCACCGTAATGGGAGCGACTCTGAGTGGCCTGCCGCATGTACGTGGCGCAATGGCTGTCGAAGACAATGATGTGGTGATTTTCGCTGCAGCGCCTTACCACTACCGCCAAGCACAGAAGGACGAAACGCCGGAGACCTTCGCGGCTCGCATGCTGAGCGAGCTTGATGCGTTGATCCAGCGCGAGGGGCCAGAGAACATTGCTGCAATGATCGTCGAGCCGGTTATGGGCGCCGGCGGTGTGATCATTCCTCCTGAAGGTTACTACCGCAACGTAGAGGCGCTGTTGCGCCGGCATGACATCCTGCTCCTGAGTGACGAGGTTATCTGCGGTTTCGGTCGCACCGGCCACTGGTTTGGCTGCCAAACGTTCGGCTTCAGGCCGGACATGATGAGCGTGGCAAAGGGTCTTTCCTCCGGTTATCAGCCGATCGGCGCAACTCTAATGAGCCGTGAAATCTATCAAGCCGTGTCAGAGGAAGCCGGGCGGCTTGGCGTCTTTGGCCATGGTTTTACGTATGCCGGCCACCCGGTAACAAGCGCTGTCGCCTTGGAAACGCTGCGCATCTACGACGAAATTGATCTGATAGGGCGCGTGCGGTCCCTCTCCAAGGCCTTTCTTGCGCATCTGCATTCCTTCTCCGACCACGCACTTATCGGGGAAACGCGCGGTATCGGCATGATCGGCGCCTTGGAACTGGTTGCTGATAAGGTATCGCGGGCGCCATTCCCGCCCAGCAGACGTGTCGGCGCACGCCTGATCGAGCTTGCTATGGAGCGGGGGATCATCTTGCGCAACCTCGGCGACGTTATCGCGATCTGCCCGCCGCTTGTAATCGAGGAGGCGGAGATCGCCGCCTTGTTCTCCCGCCTCTCCGACGCACTCGCCGATCTGCAAAACGAGCTTCTCGCTTCCACTTCTATTGACCGGGAGGTTTCCGCGTGAATTCCGACATTCTTGAGTGCGACGCCACAGAGCAGGCCAGATTAATCGCCGACGGCGAAATCTCGGCAGGCGAGTTGATCGAGGCCAGCATCTCACGGATCGAATCGTATGACGGGCGAATCAACGCTGTCACGCAGCGTTTTTTCGACGAGGCGCGTAAGAACGCGGATGGCAGCTTGGTAGATGGTCCGTTCCGGGGCGTTCCCTTCCTTGTGAAGGACTTCTATTGCCATATGAAAGGCACGCCGACGACAGGTAGCGCGCGCCTCCTGGAAGACAACGTCATCGATCACGATAGCGAATTGATGCGCCGCTATCGACAGGCGGGCTTTGTGACCCTTGGCAAGACGAACGTGCCGGAAATGGTCTCAGTGGGAACAACAGAGCCGGCTTGGCGAGGCGCGACGCGCAATCCCTGGAATTTCGATCATACGCCGGGTGGTTCGAGCGGAGGCGCAGCTGCCGCGGTAGCCGCGCAATATGTGGCTGCCGCCCATGCCAATGACGGAGCCGGATCAATCCGTATTCCTGCGTCCTGCTGCGGTCTCTTCGGTCTCAAGCCGTCACGGGGGCGGGTCACCCTTGGTCCGGATGTCGGCGAATCCATCGGCGGAATTACTGCGGAGCATGTTGTCACCCGGAGCGTGCGTGACAGCGCTGCAATTCTCGACGCGACATGCGGTCCTATGGTCGGCGATCCCTATGTCGCTCCTCCTCCCCCGCGACCCTTTTTGGAATCGGTACGCAACCCTCAAGCGGGGTTGCGGATTGCCGTTTCCTCAGGCGCTCCGGATGGAACGAACGTCGCGGCCGAATGCGTAGCTGCTGTCGAGGAGGCGGCGAACCTTTGCCGGTCGCTTGGACACCACGTCGAGGAGATCACCTCGCCCATCGACGGCCCTGGGTTTCGCGCCGCCTTAAGCGACTTTTGGCCGATGACGGTGACCCGCGGCCTGGTCGCGCTTGCGGAGCAGCGCGGCACCAATCCCGATGTTCTGGTTCGAGACCTTGAGCCTTTCAACCAGTATCTCTTCTCCAAAGGCATAACCCGGCGAGCCGTCGATTACATCCAGGATCTTGTCCGGTTCCAGGGCATGGCGCGCGTCTTCGGACATTTCTTCGAAAAATACGACATCTGGCTATCTCCTACGCTGCCGTTTGCCCCTCCCAAGCTCGGGTATTTCGATGCTGGCATCCTGGGTGGCGAAGAGTCGTGGCAGCGGGTTCTCGATTCTTTTGCCTTCACAGCTCCAGCGAACGTGACCGGATTGCCTTCGGCGAGTGTCCCGATGAGTTGGACCGGCGACAACCTGCCGATTGGTGTTCAGTTGACGGCGCGGCTCAACGATGAGGCCAGCCTCTTCAATCTCGCGGGGCAGATGGAGATCGCGAAACCGTGGAGCGGAAGGCGCCCGGAGCTTTAACAAGAATTTCTAGCGACTGGAGGAGGAAACCATGGACAGTCAAATTAATCGTCGGAATTTCTTCAAAGGCTCTGCTCTGCTTGCGGGCAGCGCCGGTCTATTGGTTGGCGCGAACGGTACTGCATACGCGAGCGGTGAGCCGATCCCCATTGGTCAGGCCGCGCCGCTGACAGACTTTGCGGCCGCGGATGGTGTCGAGTTCCGGAACGGGCTCCTCCTCGCATGCGAGGAGATCAATGCCTTGGGCGGCGTGCTGGGCCGCCCCTTGGAGCCCTACTTTGAAGACACCAAGCAGATGGGGGATGCCACCAACGTTCAGGCCGTACAGCGACTGATCGATCGGTATGGCGTACACGCCGTCATAAATGGCTACAACCTCGGTTCCGGCTCTGCCGTTCAGGACGTTATTGCAGATGCGGGGATCATCTATATGCACAACGATACTTCGCGTGGACACGGGGTGCTCGTCGAGTCGGATCCCCAACGCTATTTCGGGTCGTTTCAGACCGATCCATCTGAAACTTGGTATGGCACCGGTCTTCTCAAGTTCCTCAAGAGTGTTGAGGACGATCGTTCCTTTAGCCGTCCCAACAACAAAATGGCGATAATTCTGTCGGCTGGAACATACGCGTCCAACATAGCCAATACTGTCCGCGACGGTGCCGCGGATTTTGGTTGGGAAATTAGCCTGTACGAGACGGTTAATGTGCCCACCTCCGAGTGGGGACCTACTCTCGCGAAGATCCGACAAGACCCGCCCGCCGTAATCGTTGTCACCCACTACTTCCCGGCGGACTTGGCACAGTTCATGGTTCAATTCATGAACAATCCGACCCCGAGTCTCGTCTATATGCAGTACGGACCTTCGGTGAAATCTTTCCGGGATATTGCTGGACAGGCCGCGAACGGAGTCTTGTTTTCTACGGTAATTGGTGCGCTCCAGGATGAAATGGGGCTAGAGTTTGAACGGCGCTACAAGGAGCGTTTCGGCGCAAATGCCGGACACAACTCGGGAATGCAGTCGTACAACGGCGCTTGGATCTGGGCGATTGCTGCGGCGCTTGCCGGCGGTTCCGGCGAGCCTGGAAATGATGATCAGAATCGAAAAGTGGCTGATCGCATCCGTTCCCTCATCTTCAGAGGGGTGGGCGGCGCAACACGTTTTGTTCCCGGCATCCAGGAAGCCTATGCGTATCCAGGTGGGGTTGATGATCCTTCACTTGGAATGCCACATCAATTCCTGCAAATACAGGACTATACTGGGGAACCCGACCTTATTGCCCCTTGGCCTTACGGGAAAGCGGCATTCAAGCTGCCACCCTGGATGAACGGTTGAGTTCGGGCGATGTCTGCCGAAATCTCGCCCCCTCTGCTGTCGTGTAGAAACGTCACAAAACGGTTTGGTTCGCTGGTTGCCATCGACGATTTGAGCTTCGATCTACCAGCCGGGGAAATCCTTGGCATCGGCGGCCCGAACGGCGCTGGAAAGACGACTCTATTCGAGGTGATCTCAGGACATAATACCGCCTCGAGCGGTCAGATCCTACTCGAAGGACGGGATGTGACACGCTGTTCGCCCGTGGAGATGTGCCATGCGGGCATGGCACGGGTTTTCCAGCTGAACACGGGCTTCGATAGCCTCAGTGTCCGCGACAACGTGCGCGTGGCGGCCTATTACGGCCGCCGCAACCGCATTGTCCCGGGTATCAGCATGGAGCCCGCGGTGGAAGAAGCGGTCGACGCAGCACTGCGCAACGTTGGGCTGATAGGACGCGACGATTGTCTGACGGCAACCCTGCCCGTGCTGGATCGTAAGCTCCTTATGCTCGCAAGCGCGTTAGCAATGAATCCAAAGCTGCTTCTTCTCGATGAGCCGGTTGGCGGGCTCACCCATAGAGAAATCGACGATGTGGCTGAAGTTGTCAGAAAAATCGCCGCCACGGGCGTGACGGTCCTTTTGATCGAACATGTGATGCGATTTCTTGTTCAGCTGTCCACGCGCGTATTGATCCTGCATCACGGCCGGAAGCTCTACGAAGGCTCTGCTGCTGGACTTGCTAGTGATCCCGATGTCGTGGAGGTCTATTTGGGCAAGGGTGCCGGCGAACATGTTGCGGCGTTGACCGCCAGGGATGAGCAACATGTCCGTTGAACTTTCGATTCAAAACCTCACTGCCGGCTATGGCGCGCAGATCGTTCTCCGCAATCTTTCATTGGATGTGGAGAGCGGAACACTTACTGCACTCATCGGACCGAACGGGCATGGCAAGTCCACGCTGCTGCGCGCAATATCCGGTCTCGTTACAATTGCAGCTGGGCAGATACTTCTCGCTGGTACCCGAATCGATCGTTATCGACCGGACGCGATCGTTGCCCGTGGGATCGTTCATGTCCCGCAGGGAGATCTCCTCTTCCCAGATATGACCGTTCTGGAAAACCTACGCATGGGCAGTTATCTGCCCGCTGCCGCGCGGCTGGAAAGGCAGCGGCTGGAAGAGGTTTTTACTTTGCTACCCAAGCTGCGCGACCGGCAGCAGCAGACAGCCAGCACGTTGTCTGGGGGGGAACGGCGGATGGTTGGCATCGGACGGGGCCTCATGACATCGGGGCGAATACTGATGCTGGATGAACCCTCGCTAGGGTTAGCTCCAATCATCATCGATCAGATCTACGAAGTTGTCGACACGCTGCGCCGTTCCGGGCGAACCGTGATCCTGGTCGAAGAAAATGCAGTGCGTGCAGCGGATATCGCCGACGAGATTCATCTTCTGGACCATGGCGGCATAGCATGGGGCGGAACAGGCGCGGAATTGTCCGGGCGGCCGGAACTACTTGAAACCTATCTTGGAGCTTAGGGCGGCTAATGGACGTATCTCTCCAAATACTTGCTTCTGGCCTGACATTGGGTGCCATGTACGCGATATCCACCGCAGGCCTCGCGCTGGTCTTCGGGGCGATGAAGATGCTCAACATGAGCCACGGGGCGATCCTGGCGCTCGGTGGCTACCTTTCCTATTTCGCTCTTACCGGGCTAGGTCTACCGGCCCCAGTCGGTATTACGTTCGCGGTGCTGGTTTGTGCAGCCGTGGGTGTAGTGATCTATCATATTGTCGCGCGCCCAATGCTGCAGTCCGATAATTTCGAGACCCGCATCTTTATTGCCACGATCGGCGTGGGCGTGATCCTTGAAAGCATCATTCTAGAGGCCTTCGGCCCGCAGCCCAAACCTCAGCCAGTTTCGGTGCCAGGTTCATTGATGTGGGGTGGTGTGTATCTGCCGTACCAGAACCTCATGATCCTCGGCGTCGCAGTGCTGATCATGGCGGCGTTGGGTTTCGCACTCCAGAAAACGCGGATCGGACGGGCCATTCGGGCAACTGCCCAGAATAGGGATGCCGCTCAACTAATGGGAGTGCGCATCGGAGGCGTTTACGCCCTCGTTCTGGCGATCTCTGGAGGTTTGGCTGCCGTTTCAGGCATCACAATTTCTTCCCTCTCCAGCCTTCTTCCCAACATGGGGGCTGATCCCATGCTCAAGGCGTTCATAATCTGCGTGGTTGCCGGCTTAGGAAGCGTTCCAGGCAGCGTGATTGCGGCGCTCTTCATCGGCGTATTTGAGGCGGTAGTGCAGTATATCTTCGGCGTCCGTTTCAGTTTCGCACTCCTGCTCATACTGGTGATCTTGGTCCTCATTTGGCGACCACATGGTGTATTCGGCCGCGTTCAAGGAGTCCGGCTATGACAGCGCGACGGCGAGATCTATTCCTGTGCCTGATATTGGCCGGTTTTGCGGCACTTCTGCCCGTGGTGTCCGGCGTGAGATACACGGTCACCCAGACAACCTTCTTCTTCATCTGGGCCACTGTCGTTGTCCAGTGGAATCTCGTATTCGGTATTGGTGGAATTTTTTCATTAGCCCAAATGGCCTTATTTGCGGTCGGCGCCTATACCGCTGCTATGCTTGGATATTACTTGGGAACATCCATGTTTCTTGCTATGCCAGCAGGTGCTTTGCTGGCGGTTATATTTAGTGTTGCGGTGGGTTTAGCCTGCCTGAGGTTGCGTGGCCCGTATGTTGCATTGCTAACGCTTTGCGTTGCTCAGGTTATGTACCTCATGATCGTCAACGATACAGACTGTTTCACAAACCCGCCTGCTGGCTGCATGCCCTTGATGGGAGGGGTTCGCGGATTTTCCAGGTTTGGTGACCTCGGCTTTCGCGAACTGCTTGGCCCCGCGTTCTATATTGGCCACTACTATGTGGGCTTGGCAATGTTGACCCTAGCGATGATTGCTTCTGTCGTTGTTATTCGCAGCCCGATGGGGCTTGCGTTCCAAGCCCTGCGTGACAATCCAGCATATGCGGCTGCGCGGGGCATAGACCGTTTCAAGTACCAGCTTTGGATCTTCGGTTTATCCTCCTTCTTTACCGGACTTGCTGGAGCGTTTTATGCAGTGAACACCGGTGTGGTCGGCCCGGTAGTGTTTTCGTTCTCACATCTATTGTTCCTTCTTTCGATGATCATTGTTGGCGGGGTGGGGACAATCTGGGGGCCCTTAGTGGGCGCGCTTTTGCTGATGTTTGCCGATGAAGCAATGCGGGAGCTTGGTGACCTCCGAGATATCGGCATGGGCCTGATACTAGTGGGTTGTGTGGTTCTGATGCCTCGGGGCGTTGTGGGTCTGCTCGAAGACTTGGCGCGCAGGCGTGCGGCCCAACCTGCGCGTAATGCACCGCTGCCGACGAAGGAGAGCGCGTGATGAGATCAAAACACACGGCGCGGAGTGCAACGGAACTACTGAGGTCGTTGCACAAGGGCGAAACGACCGCCGAAGCTGCGGTGAAAGAGGCTTTAGAAAGAGCCCACACCCATGCAGACCTCAACGCATTCATAGGCATATACGCTGAGGAAGCGTTGGAACAGGCGCGGAAGATCGATCTATCGCGCCAGCAAGGCGAGCGGCAGGGGCTGCTGGCGGGGCTTCCGATCTGCGTGAAGGACAATATTGACGTAAAAGGATGGTTCACCACAGGCGCGACGCCGTCGCTGGCAGGATTGATAGCTCAACGCACCGCAAGTGTGATCGACCGCCTTCATGGAGCCGGAGCGATTGTCATAGGGAAAACCAACCTGCACGAGTTGGCGTTTGGGATCACGAACACCAATTTTGGCGGGGCCTACACATCCACTTGCAATCCCCACGATCCGCTGCGGATTACAGGCGGTTCCTCCGGTGGAACGGCCGCCGCTGTAGCCGCAGGCATCGTCTCGGCGGGGTTGGGAACGGACACATCCGGATCTATTAGAATTCCCGCATCCCTCTGCGGCATCGCGGGTCTACGACCTTCCGTCGGCAACGGGGGTGAACAGCGGCGCTACCCATGTGATGGTGTGCTGCCCATCAGCCACACCAACGATACCATCGGCCCGATGGCGGTATCGGTGGCGGATCTTGCGTTGCTTGATGCTGCGATTTGCGGCGGAAAGGTAGCGGAGCCAGTGCCGCTTTCACAGGTTAGGCTAGGACTGCCGAAGCCCTTCTGGGAGGCGCTCGATCCTGAGGTTGAAACTGTCTGCCATGCCCTGTGCAATCGACTGAAAGAGCAGGGTGTGACGCTTGTTGAGGTCGATCTTCCTGGAATGCGCGGTCTTCTAGAAAAGATCTCAGCGCCGGTGGTGCTACATGAGCCTATCGCTGACATACCCGCATATCTGGCGCAAAATGGATACGGCGAAATTACTTTGGCAAACATCGCCGAAAAGATCGTCAATCCTGATGTGCAAGCAGCGTTCGATTTGATCTTAAGGGACGCATTGGGGGAGGCTTACAAAGCGGCCGTCTCGATCTACCGCCCGCAGCTTTGCAGCCTTTATGAGCGCGTCTTCAACGATGCCCGATTGGATGCTCTTCTGTTTCCAACAACTCCTGCTCCAGCGATTGAAGCTATTGATGATGCATTTGGAATGATGGATATTCCCAATGTTGGAACTGTCAAAGTATTCGACACGTATATCCGCAACACGGATCCTGGTGCCAATGCCGGTCTGCCAGGCCTAACTATTCCCATTGGTGCCACCGAGCACGGCCTACCTGTTGGTATAGAGCTCGACGGTCCCGTCGGAAGCGACAGAAGACTCCTTGGCATCGGTCTGTCCCTGGAGGCTATACTGGCCTGGCGTGGAAATGTCGTTCCTGCTGCATGATGGAGCTTTCGCGACGGATCAGCGGTAGCAAGCCCCTGCTCGATGCAGGAAGATAGTTGACTTCAGATTTCCCGAGATTCGCCCGACCTGAATCGATGCAGACTGTCTTCGAAACATTTCTGGAGCGCATATCGGAAAGCATAGATGAAGTGAATTTCCGCGACGCATTGGCAGACGCGGGGAAGCACCTTGGTCTTCCGACGTTTGCGTACCTGGTCATCCCGGCGAAATCCGCTGAGAAGCCGAGGCTGATATCAAACTATCCCTTGGGCTGGACATCTTACTACCTCCGTCACCGGTACGACGAGATCGATCCGGTAATTCAGAGAGCTCGGTGCGGAGGTTGCCCGTTTCAGTGGAGGCAGGGGTGCTGCGGAGGCAATGCCACACAAGCACAGCAGAGAATGCTCAACGAAGCAGCCGAATTCGGCATTGCCAGCGGACTAACGATCCCGATCCATGACCTTCGCGGTGGCTTTGCAGCTCTGACATTTGCAGCTGATGAGCGCAATCCGGCATTTTTGCGTGCAGCGGAAAAGTATGAACTGGCGCTGCAACTGATGGCGACATGCTTTCATGTGGAAGTACGCCGGACGACGGCCGATGATCAAACGATTGATGGCATTAGGCTGACGCCCCGTGAATACGAGTGCCTGCAATGGGCCGTCACGGGCAAGTCGACATACGACATAGCTACGATTCTCGGCATACGGCGGCGCACGGTCGCTTTCCATCTCGACAACACAAAGGAAAAACTAGGGGTGCGGACGATCAATCAGGCCGTGGCGCGCTTCTCAGCCTCGCGGCGGATCACTCGTCGCTAGACCTAAATCGGCCGTTCCCCGTGCTACTGCACAGGCTGATTTGCCGTGACGCAACGCCTCTAATGACAGGGTCTTTCCTGCGAGGAGGTTACAGTCATGATATTGCTGATTGGGCCGGGCTGGCGAGAGTCATTTGCTGACGAAATCGGGCAAATGCACCGCCTGCGACATCGGGTCTTCAAGGACCGGCTTGACTGGGAGGTCCAGACCGCCAGCGGCTTCGAGCTCGATAGATTTGATGCCTTGGGCGCCTACTATCTGCTGCTGCGCGCATTGGATGGACGCGTCAACGGTTGCGTCCGACTGCTTCCCTCGACTGGCCCTACGATGTTGGACCAGGTGTTTCCGCTCCTGCTGGACGGTCGGCCAGCACCGAAGGAACCCAAAATTTGGGAGAGCAGCCGCTTCGCGCTCGACCTGACGCCATCTGCGCCGAAGGGTGCAGGCGGCATCGGCCTTGGCACTTATCAGCTTTTCGCAGGAATGCTCGAATTCGGCGTGTCCCGCGAACTCAGCCGCATCGTCACCGTGACCGACCTGCGTATGGAGCGCATCCTGCGCAGGGCCGGCTGGCCGCTGGAAAGGATCAGCGATCCGCGGACCATCGGCAAGACACAAGCCGTGGCCGGCTATCTCGATGTTACTCGCGAGCGCCTCGAAGTGGTTCGCCGGAACGGCAGGTTCGACAGCCCGGTATTGTGGGGGCCAGTGGTCTTGCAAGACTGCTTGATACGCTCGGCCGTCTCTCGCTGATCCCGGGGGGAACGTGCCGTGTCCGAACGGAGCACCCAAACTCAGTGGCCGGCATGGCAGAACCGCGATGCCTATGAGTACACCATCAAGCTGACACGGCGTGGCTGGGCTTGGGAGTTTCTGCGGCGCAACCCCAGGTTCCAGTGCGATTTGGCGCGTGCGTTGGAGCACGTCAAATACGTACACCAGGGGGCAAATCTCCGTACGATCGAACCGCCGGTCGACCTGACGCGGTGGGGGCTCCTGTTTCGCAGACTCCTTAAGTAGTGACGCAGCTGTGTTCTGGTGTCCCCGCCAATGCTTGCATGTGCTGCCTGTCATTGCGGAACAGGCACGGTTCTCATCGGAAAGGTCATCGTTTGACCTCACCGCACTGCCATGTCGGGCAGTGATCTTGATAACGGCTGACGGCCGCCAGCATGTCTTGCTGCGGGATTCTCATCGGGATCTCCAGCTCGTCGTAGAGGGTGCGGGCGTATTGCGTCCCGTTCAACTCCACGTCGACGCCATCTGGCCAACGAATCGCTTGAGACATCGGATGATTGGGCTCGAATGCCTCAATACTCTTTGCGCGACCGGACAACTCCCGGATAGGCTGTTTCCACCCGAGGCGCGTGGCAGCCGTCTGCGCCTTGTCCTCCAAGCGCTTGACGGGTCGCTGGCCGGAGCATCCCAACGCGAAATCGCGACGGCCTTGATGGGGCGACAGCGTGTCCAGGCCGACTGGACGGACCCGGGCGACCATCTTCGCGATCGCGTCCGCCGAGCCATCAGACGGGGCCGCGTTCTCATGAATTGTACATACCAGGATTTCCTGGCGTGAGCTGCGCCTTGAGCGCGCTGACTAGCGCGCGAACAGTTCCCTATGTCCGGTCGTTACCATCCAGTTCGCACGGCCGAGATGGCTGCGGACGGCTTTCTGGGCACGCTCTGGTTCCCGCAGCGGATCGATGCCCAGGATGATCTGCGCCATCTCCTCTTCGCTCGCATTGCCGGCAGCGGCGTCTAGGAGCCTCATGTAGAGTGTGAAGTGCTCCTGGTCGTATTCGGTGAGGTTGTTGGACCAGGGGACTTCTTCTTGGATTTCCGATTTCATCGCACTCTCAGTGCCGGTTCGGGATTCATGCATGATATTTGCAGTTCTGTTGTGATTGGTCAGAGCAAGCCATACTCTTGGCCAGCTCACTATAGCGAATAGGAATTATCGTTCCTAGAACGAAAGTTCCCATTCTGATTCCTATCTCGCCATGGACCTCAAAGAGGTCATGGCGATCAATATGCGTCGTTTGCGCCATGATCAGGATCTGACGCAGGAGGAGTTGGCAGCCCGCGCAGAACTAAGCATGCGCTACGTGGGCTCGATAGAGCGCGCTCGGGTCTCTGCAAGTGTGAGCGTGTTGGGTCAGCTGGCAAAAGCTCTCAACGTTGATCCTTGCGAGTTGATCAGGCCGCCACAGAATTAGAAGTCGATCTTGGCACGCCTTTTTTGCCGAATCTGAGGTGGCGGACCACGCCTGCGCGCTCGCACGGCGCGCATTGGGTGCTCGTGAATAGAGTTTTCTTTTCGACATGGTCTCGACCATTTGGCCTGAATGGTTTGCGTGTCTGATGGCCGAAGGTCCGTTAGGCGCCGACATTTTTCGGCCCGCCTTTCATACCGAAGGGAGCGGCCCTTTTCTAGACAACCGCAAGTTTGCCATACCCCTAATTTACGCTTGGAAACTGTAGCCAGCGAAAGGGATTCGATCCTTGGAGGTCGAGTTGGCAAGATTGTTGACGGGCCAAGCACGAGCCTGCAGCCGGGCATCCTAAGATTTCTACTGTTGTACGTGAAGGTCTCCACACATGGCGCCAAGTGCCATTCCGCTGAATCTGACCTGTCCGTTATGCACGCTATGCCGCGCTATACTTCGAACGTAGGTCGATAGGCATTTCATAAGTCACGCTTCCGGCTCATGGTCATTCTTATGACCGACCTTAGCAAGAAATTTGCTGTGCCCTCGCCACATTCTGCCTTAGTCGGGCACAATGCACGACGGGTTTCCGAAGTCGAGCAACTGTCGGTCAAGAGACTTCGTTCTGGTGATCTAGCTGGTCATGAATGTCTTCCGACGACAGGAAAGGACTTGCCCGCAGAGATTGACAGTGCGATTCTGAAGCTTGCGCGGGTTCTCGCACGCCAAGCCGCCAGGGAAGACCATGCGCGCCAACAAGCAGGGAGCGCATGTCATGATGAAGCGCGCGGCAATTTACGCGAGATTTTCCACCGACCTGCAGAATGAACGGTCGATCGAGGATCAGATTACCCTCTGCAGGAAGCATGCCGCAGAGCAAAATCTCGCAGTCGTTGCGACCTACGAGGACAGAGCCCGTTCAGGCGCCTCGGTGTTTGGGCGAGAAGGTCTCGTTCAACTCATGGATGCCGCCCGTGATGGCGCGTTTGACGTTTTGGTTATCGAGGCACTCGACAGGCTCTCCCGCGACATGGAGGACCTGGCGGGCATCCACAAGCGCCTATCCTTTCTCAATATCGAAATCCGCGCTGTGCATGACGGCGTCGCCAACACGGTTCTCGTCGGTCTCCGGGGACTGGTCGGCCAACTCTATCGCGAAGACAACGCACACAAGATTCGTCGCGGCCAGGCTGGGCGTGTCGGTCAGGGCCTCAACGCCGGCGGCCTGACCTACGGCTACGCTCCTGTACCAGGCGAGCCGGGGAAAAGGCAGATTGTCGAAGAAGAGGCAGAAATCATCCGCCGCATCTTTGACGAATATGTCTCGGGGCGAACGCCGCGCGACATCGCGCGCGACCTCAACCGCGACCACATTCCGCCTCCGCGCGGGACGAAATGGAACGCTTCGACAATCAACGGTAACGTGCAGCGCGGCACCGGCATCCTGCAAAACGAACTCTATGGTGGCCGGCTGGTCTGGAACAAGGTGCGCATGGTGAAGGACCCTGACACGGGCCGCCGCGTCTCGCGCCCCAATCCGAAAGAGGAGTGGCAGTCGTCCGACGTGCCAGAACTCGCGATTGTCGATCGCGAACTGTTCGAGCAGGCGCAGGCGCGCAAACGCGAGCGCAGCCTTGACCATCCACACCACCATCGCCGGCCGCGCCACATGCTGTCGGGGCTGCTTCGGTGCGGTGCGTGCGGATCGGGCATGTCGACAAACGGCAAGGATAAGTCGGGTCGTATCCGGATCAGATGCTCGGCCGCGACGGAAAGCGGTTCGTGTCCCGATCCGAAAACCTTCTATCTCGAAACCGTGGAGACGGCCGTTCTGGCCGGGCTGCGTGCCGAGATGAAGAGCCCCAAAGTGCTCGCCGAATACGTGAAGACATATCACGAGGAGCGTAAGCGCCTATCAGCGGAGGCCGATGCCAATCGAACTCGGCTTGAGCGCCGGGCCGAAAAGCTCAAGCGCGAGATCGACCGGCTGGTCGACCATCTCGCTAAGGGCATCGGCGATCCATATGTGATCGGTCCCCGTTCGACGGAACTCTACCATGAGCGCGAGGCGGTTCTTGCAGAACTGGCAAAAGCCCCACCTGCCTTCGAAGTCGTTTCGCTGCATCCCGCCATCCTGAGGCGCTACGAAGAGCAACTCGACACCATGCAACATGCGCTGGCGGCAGGCATGCGATCAGGCGACCGGGAATGCGCGGAAGCCATACGGGAACTCGTCGAAACGGTCACGGTCTACCGCGATCCTTCAGAACCCGGAGCAGTCGAGATCGAGATTTCAGGACGGCTCAACTCGATCCTTGGCGAACGTGCCTACCCCAATGGCGTCAAACGGGTGTGGGGATTGGTGGTAGCGGAGGAGGGACTTGAACCCCCGACACGCGGATTATGATTCCGCTGCTCTAACCAGCTGAGCTACTCCGCCCCGAAAGGCCGGTCGCATTCAAGTCGACCGCGAAAATACCGCGCTTTGCACTCGGCACGGCGCTTCTTAGGGACCCCTGATGCCGCTGTCAAGCACCCTGACAGCGGCTGAGCGATTTTTGCCCGGCCGTATCGATGGGCTCGGCTGAACCAGCCTGTTTCACGGGCAATTCGCGGCCAGAAATGCCGCGTGCTTCAAGCGAATTTCAGTGCCAAAAGGCAGGCGAGCTTTGCCGGGGCGGCGAGATAGGTTTCGATTGCCTCAACGCGTTCAGGCGTGAAGTGACCGGCGGCATCGAGCAGATTGATCGTCGCGATCAATTCATCGCCGATCACGACCGGCAGGTTTACAACCGACTGGCATCCCAGCGAATTGATCAACTCATAATCGGGAAACACGTTTGCAATGTCATCGATCGTATTGGCGACGAATGTGCGCTTTTCCAGATGTACGATGTCAAACCAACTGTTCTGGGTAATGGGCTTGGTGCCAGCGCCGGGATAGTTGATTTTGTCGCTGGTATAGGCGCGGCGCGCCAGGCCCGCTTCCATATCCACCGTCATGACGGTGAAGAGCTTTGCCCCGACAAGCGCGTCGGAAAGCGTGTGAAGAGCTGCAAAAACAGTCTCCTCGTCGCGCGCGGAGGCAACGGCTTTGTCGAAAGCGCGCAGAAGAGGGGCGGGATTAAATGTCGTCATTATATAGTCCTGGGCTGGAGCAAATCCGGAAAAGTGGAACCATTTTCCGAAGAGACTTGATATAGAACAATTGGTTAGGTCAGGTCGGCGATTTGAGGAAACACCGGCATTGTCTAGAGCGTTCCGCCGCTGGCAGCGAGAAGTTCTTGCGAATACGGGTCATTCAAGGTGCCGGATTTAAGCTGGGCGGTTTGGGCGATCTCAACGATGCGTCCATTGCGCATCACGGCAAGCCGGTCGCAAAGGAACGACACCACCGGCAGATTGTGGGTTACCATGAGGTAGGTCAGGTTCTGTTCGGCGCGCAGTTTTTTGAGCAAGTTGAGGATTTCGGCCTGCACAGAGACGTCCAATGCTGAGGTCGGCTCATCGAGAAGCAGAACTTTTGGCTCAAGCATCAACGCGCGGGCAATTGCAACACGTTGACGCTGTCCGCCGGAAAGCTGATGAGGAAAGCGATAGCGAAAGCGCTGATCCAGCCCGACGGCGCGCAGTGTGTTTTCGACGCGTTCGTTGCGGTTGCCGATGCCGTGAATCGCCAGCGGCTCGGTCAGAACCGCGTCAATGGTCTTGCGCGGGTGTAGGGAGCCATAGGGGTCCTGAAAGACCATCTGGCACTGGCGTACGACGGATTTGTCGACACCATGGCTGCGTGGCGACCCCAGAAGCGAAATCGCTCCGTGCCATTCCGGCGCCAGCCCGGCGATTGCGCGCAAAACTGTTGTCTTGCCCGAGCCGCTTTCGCCAACAAGGGCAAAACTTTCACCCTCGGCAATTGCGAGCGAGACATCGTGGGTGACTTGGGTGTCACCGTAAAATATATCTAAGTTACTGAGTTCTATCGCATTCATGTGCCAGCCCATGCGGTTCTGTCGAGGACCGGCAGGGCCTCGCGGGTTTCGTCAATGCGTGGCATAGCTGCCAGCAGCCCTTTCGTGTAGGGATGGGAAGCCTGTGACAACGCCTTTGCCTCGCACTCCTCTACGACTTCGCCCGAATTCATCACCAGGATCCGATCGCAATAGCGTGAGACGAGATTGAGGTCGTGGCTGATCAGGATCAGGCCCATGCCCTTGGTTCTTATCAACTCGTCGATGATGTCGAGCACCTGCGCCTGCACCGAAACATCGAGCGCCGATGTTGGCTCGTCGGCGATCAACAGTTCGGGTTCGGGGATCAGCATCATGGCGATCATTATGCGTTGGCCCATGCCGCCGGACACTTCGTGAGGATATAGGCGTGCGACGCGCTCGGGTTCGTTGATCCGCACCGCTTCAAGCATGGACAGCACGCGCGCGCGAATATCGCGGCGGGGCAGGGAGGTGTGATAGTGCAAGGCTTCGGCAATCTGGTCGCCAACGGTCAGGACCGGGTTGAGCGAGAATTTTGGGTCCTGCATCACCATGGAAATGCGAGCGCCGCGTATTGCACGCATTTGCTTTTCAGTTTGGCTCAGAAGGTCGATGCCGTCGAACTTGAGCCTGTCTGCCGTAACCTTTCCGGGCGCACGAATAAGCCGGAGGATCGAGCGTCCAGTCATGGATTTGCCCGAACCGCTTTCCCCCACAATGCCAAGCCGCTCGCGGCCGAGCGAAAAGGAAATGCCCTTGACGACTTCAACGCGGCCGCGATGAGTTGGGAAAGATACACGCAAATTCTGAACATCGAGCAAGGGGGCGGTCATTTGTTTTCTCCCTGCTTGGGGTCGAGCACGTCGCGCAACCCGTCGCCGAGAAAGCAGAAGCCAAGGCTGACGATGATGATGGCAAAGCCGGGCATGGTCGCAACCCACCATTGATCGAGAATAAAGTTGCGTCCGCGCGAGATCATGGCGCCCCATTCGGGCAGAGGTGGTTGTGCGCCAAGGCCCAAAAAGCCCAATCCGGCTGCGGTCAGGATGATGCCGGCCATGTCCAGGGTGACACGGATAATCATGGAGGAGGTGCAAAGTGGCAGGATATGACGCAGGACGATGCGGAAGGCCGAACCGCCCTGCAATTGTACCGCCGCGATAAATTCCGAGCTGCGGAACGTCAGGGTTTCAGCTCGCGCAATACGTGCGTAAGCGGGCCAGGTGGTGATGGCGATGGCGATGATTGCATTGTTGATGCCTGGGCCAAGTGCAGCGACAAAAGCCAGTGCCAGAATGAGCTTTGGCATTGAAAGAAAAATGTCGGTTATGCCCATCAGAAGGCGATCAACCCAGCCGCCGAAATAACCGGCCACGGCGCCGATCACCAGTCCGAGCGGTGCCGCGATAACAGCGACCAGCAGGACGATGGTGAGGGTGATTTGAGAGCCATAGAGCACGCGCGAGAAAATATCGCGGCCCAGTTCGTCGGTCCCCATCCAATGGTCCCAGCTTGGGGGCAGCAGGCGATTGGAAAGGTTTTGCCCGGTTGCGGAATAGGGGGCGATCCATGGCGCCAGAATTGCGGTCACGATGAGTGTAAGCACAATGATTGCGCCCACCACTGCCAGCGGGTTGCGCATCAGCGCCAGCGTAACTCTGTAGGTGCGGCCGAGATTGGCCTGCATCCGAGAGGTCGGAGAGTCGGCCAGAAGCCAGTCGCGTGTGGTCATCAGCGTGCCCTCGGATCAAGAACGCGATAGAGCACGTCCGAAATCTTGTTGATGAAGATAAAGACGGCGCCAATTACCAGTGTGGCGCCCAGTACGGCATTCATGTCGGCATTGAGCAGGGCGGTGGTGAGGTAGTTGCCGATGCCCGGCCAGGAGAAAACCGTTTCGATCATGACCGAGCCTTCGAGCAGACCCGCATAGGAAAGCCCGATAACGGTAATGAGTTGGATGCGGATCGGATAAAAGGCATGTCGCCAGATAACTACGCGTTCGGGAACGCCCTTGACCCGAGCCGTGGTGACAAATTCCTGGCTCAACTGGTCCAGCATAAAGGAGCGCGTCATGCGCCCGATATAGGCCAGCGAGAAAAAACCCAGGATCGATGCTGGCAGGACCAGATGCCAAACGGCATTTTTGAACACGTCCATATTGCCGGCGATGATGCTGTCGATCAGAATCATGCCTGTTATAGAAGGCACGAGGCCTTCATAGAAGATGTCGAGCCGCCCCGGTCCACCGACCAGTCGCCAGCGTGCGTAAAAGAGAGCGAGCCCGACAAGGCCGAGCCAGAATGCCGGTACGGAATAACCCAGAAGTCCTACGACACGGATAACCTGGTCGATCCAGGAGCCCTGCTTTGCCGCTGCGATAACCCCCATGGGCACGCCCAGCCCAACCCCGATTAGAATGCCCAGCGTTGCCATTTCCAGTGTGGCCGGAAAGAAGCGTCCCAGATCGACAATCACCGGGCGTCCAGTTGAAATGGAATTGCCGAGATTGCCGGAAATAACGTCGCCGACATAGGAGAAAAATTGCACGATCAGCGGACGGTCCAGGCCCATGGCCTGCCGGGCAGCTTCATAAACCTGGGTGGTGGCTCGATCTCCGACGACGGAAAGCACCGGATCGATCGGGATAACGCGCCCGATGAAAAAGGTGATTGCCAGCAGACCGAGAAATGTGAGGGCAATGGTTACAATGAACCAGAAAATCGCGTTTGCAGCACGCCAGACCCTGCGACTTCCTACCCCCCTTGCGGCCCATCCGGGCTGTCGCAGATTGGCTTGCGGTTCGAGTGACACTGTGAAAATCCCCCAGTTAAAACAAGCGTATATGCCGTAAGCCAGAATGCTCGCGGCCTGTCATGCCTTGTCATATTTCGCTTGGATTATACGCAAAAGTTTGCTTATATCAAAAAAATTTTGATGGAGGGGGCTGTGGCGGGACCAGCTTTGGTGAAAAACGATCCGGATCCGCGTCCCAAGATTGGGGCGCTCATTCGAGCGCGCCGCAAGCAGCAGCAGATGACGCTGAAGGCGCTAGGACAGGCCAGTGGGCTTTCGGTTGGTTATCTCAGCCAGCTTGAGCGCGACCACGCAACACCCTCGTTGGCAACGCTCGTCCAGATTGCCCGTACACTTGACGTCGGGGTCGATTATTTCATAGCGGCGCCGAGCGCCAAGGATGCGCTGACCCGATCAAACGAACGCAAGACATTTTCTGTCGATGGGTCTTCGGTGATCTATGAGCGCTTGAGTGCTGAATTTCCCGGCAATGTTCTCTCGTCATTCGTCATGACCGTTCCGCCCGGCTATGTATCGGAAACGGTCAGCCATGAAGGCGAAGAACTGCTGTTTGTTCTCGAAGGGGAAATCACCCAAACCCTTGATGGGGAAGTAATGGTGATGCGTGAAGGCGACAGTCTTCATTTCCGCGGCAACAAGCCCCATGCCTGGTCCAATCATACTGATAAGCCTGCCAGACTGCTCTGGAGTGGCACGCTGACACTGTTTCGTTCGCTCGATGCCGCAAAGGTATTGCCGGACGCCCATAACAAGCCCGGCGGCAAGCCGGCCAAGACTTCTGCCAAATCCAAGACAACTTCAAAGGAGAAAACATCATGAAGCTTTTACGAGCCGCAATGCTCGCGACGGCGCTTGCCCTGCCCATGGGCATGGGTGCCGCTGTTGCGCAAACACCAGCGGGCATGCTGGTTGTCGCCCAGAATATCGACGATATCGTCGCCATCGATCCCGCGCAGGCTTATGAATTCACCTCGGGCGAACTTGTAACCAACGTTTACGACCGGCTTGTTCAGTATGACGCCGAGGATACAACCGTACTTGCTGCCGGTCTGGCATCGGAATGGGAAGCCGATGACGAAGCCAAGACCATCACGTTCACGATGCGCGACGGCGCGACCTTCCATTCGGGCAACCCTGTCCGGGCGGAAGACGTTGTTTATTCGTTCCAGCGCGTCATCGAACTTAATTTGACGCCGGCCTTCATTCTGGCTCAGCTTGGCTGGACACCGGAAAACATCACTGAGATGGTAACGGCTGATGGCAATGTCGTCACAGTGCGCTACGATGGTGACTTCTCTTCTGCCTTTGTGCTCAACGTGCTCGCATCACGCCCCGCATCGATTGTCGATATGGAAGTGGTTCAGGCCAATGAGGTCGACGGTGATTGGGGTAACGCCTGGCTCAATGGCAATTCTGCCGGGTCCGGCCCGTTCAGTCTGGTGGCTTACAGCCCGGCTGAGTTGATCCGGCTTGCGGCAAATCCAGATTACTTCAAAGGCGGTCCGGCTATCGACGCCGTTGTCATCCGCCACGTGGCGGAAGCTGCGACCCAGCAGCTTTTGCTTGAGACCGGCGATATCGATCTTGCGCGTAACCTGACGCCCGATCAGATCGCTTCGATGTCCAGCGATGCGGTCAAGGTCGAAACCTTCCCGCAGGCGGCGGTCCACTTCCTCTCGTTTAACCAGAAAACCGAAGTGCTCCAGCCCGAAGCGGTCTGGGAAGCCTCACGTTATCTCGTCGATTATGAAGGGATGACCGAAACCTTCCTCAAGGGGCAGATGGAAATCCATCAGGCTTTCTGGCCGGAAGGGTTCCCCGGCGCGCTGACCGATACGCCCTTTAGCTACGATCCTGAGCGGGCCGAGCAGATCCTCAACGATGCGGGTATCGAAACTCCGATCACGGTAACGCTCGACGTTATCAATTCGACCCCGTTCACCGATATGGCGCAATCGTTGCAAGCGACCTTTGCTGAGGCCGGTGTCAATTTCGACATTCTGCCCGGCACGGCTGCGCAGGTCATCACGAAGTATCGCGAGCGCAGCCACCAGGCCATGCTGCTGTATTGGGGCCCGGATTTCATGGATCCACACTCCAATGCAAAGGCGTTTGCCTACAATTCGGACAATAGCGACGATGCCTTTGCTGCAACCACCACATGGCGCAATTCCTGGGCCGTTCCCCAGGAAATGAACGAAATGACCATGGCGGCCCTGGCAGAAGCCGATCAGGATGCACGCAACGCGATGTATCTGGACTTGCAGCGCCAAGTGCAGGAAAACTCACCCATCGTCATCATGTTCCAGGCCTCTTACCAAGTCGGCATGGCCGAGAACGTCAATGGCTATGTCAATGGCGCAACTTCGGACTTTGTTTATTACCGTCTTGTGACCAAAGACTGATCTGCACTGTCCAACAGGGAAGCCGCCCGGCGTGGCGGCTTCCTTTTTTGTCTTTGTTATTTCGGGGAGCCCAATGCCGACATCTTATGAAACCCGCCTTACCAATCTGCGCCAGCGGATGCGCGACACTGGCACCGATCTTGTCGCCATCGGGCCCTCGAGTCATATGCTCTGGCTGGCAAACCTTTCTCCGCATGGGGATGAGCGGCCGGTTCTCTTGCTCGTTAGCCAGAAGTTTGCTGGTTTTTTGATGCCTGCGCTCAATGTCGATAGCTCGCGCCAGCACACCGATCTGCCTATGTTCCCCTGGGCCGACGCCGATGGTCCGGACGCGGCGCTCGATCAATTGCTTTCGGCCTGCGAAATTGACCGCAGCGATGTCAGCGTTGTCATCGACGAAACCATGCGGGCCGACTTCGCGCTGCTGCTGCTGGATGCGTTGCCGGGCGCGCGGCGTACCTTTACCGATGAAACCGTTTCCTACTTGCGCGCGCGCAAGGATGGTGACGAATATGATGCGCTCAAGGCCAGTGCCTTGCTCAACGACAGGGCGATGCAGGCCGGGTTCGATGCGCTTAGGCCGGGCATTACGGAGCGCGAAATCGCCGAAGCCATACGTGCCTTTTACAAGGCCAATGGTGCCGTGCCGATGTTCACCAGTGTCTGCTTTTCGGGCAATGGCGCTTTCCCGCACCATCACACCGGCGAAACGCAACTCAAATCCGGCGACGCCGTGCTTATCGACATAGGAGCCCGCTATATGGGATATCCCAGCGATATGACGCGGGTTGGTCATGTCGGTGCTGCGCCGGAAAAGTTCACTGAAATTCACGCCATTGTCGACGCTGCGGTCAACGCAGCACTAGATGCGGCCAAACCGGGCGTTCCGGCCCGCGATGTCGATAAAGCTGCTCGCGATGTTATTGCCCAGGCTGGCTATGGCGATCGTTTCCTGCATCGTACGGGGCATGGACTTGGCCTCGATATTCACGAGCCGCCTTATATTACCGGTACGTCTGAAGTTGTTCTCCAAGAAGGCATGGTGTTTTCCATAGAGCCGGGTATCTATCTGCCCGACCATTTCGGCATAAGGCTCGAGGAAATCGTCATCCTGCGTGCAGATGGAGCGGAAGTGCTTTCCGAATTGCCGCGTTCAGCGTTCGTGCGATAAATCCGCGGCCGGATCAGTTAAGGGGCAGGATGACCCGGAAACGGGCCCCCTGTTCCTCGCCGACTGCCAATTCCAGCCGGCCGTTCATGCGTGCGATGATTTCCCGGCTGATCGGCAGCCCCAGGCCAGCGCCGGCAAACGGGCCGGTTTCGCCCAATCGTCCGCGATAGAACTTATCGAATATGCGTGGCCGTTCCTCTTCAGGAATGCCGGTGCCATTGTCCGCGACTTCGATGAGGTAATGATCGTCTTCCAGTCGCGATGAAATGGAAACAACCGGCTCTTTGGCATCGTTATATTTGATGGCGTTGGAGATCAGGTTGATCAGCACCTGGCTCAACCGATCCGGTTCTGCAGATAGGGAAATGTCCGATACCCGCGAGCTGGTTCGGATTTCTGTGCCGTTCTGCCGGGCAAGCGCATCGCAAACATGGAGCGCCTGATCGAGCGCGGCTTCAGGATCGGTCGGTATGTTTTCCCATGTCCGTTCGCCGCGCTCGAGCGCGGAGAGGTCGAGAATTTCGTCAAGGAGCGATGTGAGGCGCAGGCTTTCCTTGTGGATTGTGCCAACGAATTTTTCGCGTGCATCATCGGTCAGCGCCTTCTCTGAAAGCAGGATTTCCGAAAAGGCTCGGATTGCCGTCATGGGGGTACGGACCTCGTGGCTGACCTGGCTCAAGAATTCGTCCTTTTGCAAATCGACTTTGCGCAATTGCCGGTTTGCGATTTCAAGCTGGTCGGCGGTTGCGCGCAATTGCGCTGAAGTTCGTTCAAGCTCTTGGGAATATTCTATGGCTTGCTGGGTTTCATCGGCCATCTGCATGACTTCTTCGAGGCTGACGGCATCGCCCGAGACGACTTTCGAGAGCATGACATGGGCCGACGCTGCACCAATCGAGCCGGCCATTTCGCGCTCAAGCGTTCGGATGAATGCGGGGCTTGGTTCAAGGCTTGTCCAGGGCATCCTGGCTTGCTTGGCCTCCTCGGAAAACAGGGCAACGGCGCGGTCGTGGCCCAATACACGACGGGCGACCAGAAACAGATCGTCTGCGGTTGCCGTGCCCCGGATCGGGCTGGCGGCGGGTGCCGAGTTGGAGGCATTGAGGAAGAGAGCCGCCTGAACATGCTCAAGGGCCGATTGGCTGGTCATCAACGAACCCAGGATCAGGACGGTGGTATTGAGAAACAGGCTCCAGAACACAGCATGAGCGAGCGGATCGAGCCCTTCCATGCCAAAAAGTGCTTGTGGCCGCAGCCACCAGATGCCGAATGGCCCTTCGGCCATAATCGTTGCGACAAGCGGCGAGGACGAAGCAAAGGACGGCAGGAGACTGGACCAAAGCCAGATCAAAAAGCCAACCGCAATTGCCGCGATAGCGGCCTTGGCCGAAGCATCGCGCCAGAACAATCCCGCGATGATGGCGGGCAGGAACTGGGCAACACCGGTAAACGAGATCAACCCGATAGGGGCGAGCGCATCTGACGAGCGGGTGAAATAGAAGTAGCCGAAGCCCAGAAACAGGATCAGCACGATGGAGAGACGGCGTGCGTTGAGGATCAGGCGCCGCACGCCTTGACCATCGCCAATTCCCGCACCCGATGTGAGGCGCAGCATGACCGGAACGACAATATGGTTTGAAACCATGATCGAAAGAGCAATCGATTCCAGAATGATCATGGAGGTGGCAGAGGAAAATCCGCCGATAAAGGCAAATAGTGCCAAACCGTCCTGACCCACGGCCAGCGGCAGGGTCAAAACGAACATATCCGGATTCGAGCCTTGCGGCATGAAACTGAGGCCGAACAGTGCGATGGGCAGGGTAAACAGGCTCATTGCCAGCATATAGGCGGGAAAGGCCCAGCTTGCCGTACGCAGGTGCTTTTCGTCGGAGTTTTCGACAACTGTGACCTGAAACTGGCGTGGCAGGCAGATGATGGCCGCTGCCGCGAGGATCATCATTGCGATCCAGCGGTCGCCGAACGTGTCGGTGGCGTGGATCTGATGGCCCGCTCGCGCGGCATTGGCGAAAATCGGCTCGAGGCCACCACCGAGATAGATCACGAATACACCGACTGCGATCAGGGCTGCGAGCTTGACGATGGCCTCAAAGGCAATGGCGGCGACAACGCCATGATGCTGCTCCTTGGCGTCGACATTCCGGGTGCCGAACAGTATGGTAAAAAGGGCCATGCCTGCGGCCACGCCAAGGGCAAGTCCCACCTCGTCCCAGCCTTCAAGGCTGCCGCGCCCAGCTTCGGACGCGCCGGCAATTGCTTCGATCGAGGAGGTGATCGCCTTGAGTTGCAGAGCGATATAGGGCGCAATGGCGATCACAGCGAGGACCGTGATCAGCACCGCGAGCTTGCTGGATTTGCCAAAACGGGACGATACAAGGTCGGCAATCGAGGTGATACGCTGGTCGTGACTGATGCGCACGAGGCGGCGCAGGATGAACCACCAACCGACAAAAACGATGGTCGGCCCCAGATAAATGGTCAGAAATTCAAGGCCGCTACGCGCGGCCGTGCCGACCGCGCCGTAAAAGGTCCAGCTTGTGCAATAGACCGAGATCGAAAGTGTATAGACAAAAGGCGAGCGCAAAAAGCCGCCGGTGCGGTTTCGCGTGTGCCGGTCGCCAAGGAAGGCGATGAGGAACAACAGGCCGACATAGGCAATCGCGGTGGCAATGACGAAGTCGGCTGATAGAGTCATTGCGGCGGTTCCCGATGCCGCCCCGAGGGGGGCGTTTCCGCAGGCAATATCCGGCCAAACCAGCAGGCGCCCGCAACGAGGAAAATCCACATCGCAAACAGATAAACCGTCTCGATTGGCACGCCGAAGATCCGCCCTTCAAAGCGGAACAACCAGATCAACGGTGGCATCAATGCCAAGACCCCGAAGAGGGTGAAAAACAACGATGCTCCGACAATCTTGCGCCGGGTCATTTTGGTTTAGCTAACATTGCCGAGAACCGGCCCATTGATCAATGCGCGCACCGCTTCCACGACATCGGCATTGGCATATGGTTTGGTGATGAAGCCGTCCGCGCCCAACTCCAGCGCGATCTTGCGATCCTGTTGTTGCCCCTTGGCCGTCAAGACAAGCACGGGCAAGTTGCGGATCTGCGCATCAGCCCGAATTTGCTTTAAAACTTCAAATCCGTTGCGCTTGGGCAGCATGACGTCGAGCACAAGCACACGCGGGTTGAGCCGGCGCACCGCGTCAAGAACGGCTTCCCCATCCATTACCGATCCGATTGTCCAGCCCGCTTTTTGTAGAACGAAATCAAGGGCTTCAAGGATGCTCGGTTCGTCTTCGGCGATTAGAATATCTATGGCCAAATCTTTCCCCCTCCCGCTCCCTCCTCCAAGAGAACTTGCCTTCACATAAACGTAAAGCAAGCCATTCGCCAAGTCCCGGAATTGCAATGCGCCCAAATCAACTGCGGTGATCTGCCTCTATTGCTGGCCAGTAGAATGCGGGTTCAGCGAGCTTGCGTGCTCGGCATGAAGGGCGCTTCTTGGCGGCTTGCGCAGTCCATGCGCGAGCAAAGTCGGCATGTGGGTCCGACGAGAGTGTCCGCGTCCGTGTCCCTGAGATTCAGGCCATCGGCATAGACGGTCCTGTCGGCGTTGAGAATGTCGGTGGCGAGCAGAATAGCGCGGGGTAGGGGGGCGTCGTTGAAGCCTGAACTACGTCGCGCGACTGCCTTGGCAATGAAAAGATAGCGCGACCCATCGGCAAAGCGCACGATCTGGCGCACGACCGCGCCCTGCGTTCTGAACGCTGTATAGATGGCCCAGAGTGGGCAGGCGTGGCCTGTGTGCGGCAAGAGCAGGCCGGGCAGGGGAAAGTGTTTGGACAATCGACCGGCCGGCTCGGCGCGCAGAAAGCCGAAGGGCACTCCGGACTGGCCGATATTGCGCAGCGTAACCAGTCGATGGGCAATCTGTTCAAAGCTGGCGTTATACCGTTCGGACAGCGCATCGACATCGTAGCGAAGTCTTTCGGCATCGGTCAGGAATGCCTCATAGGGCAGAATTGCAGCGCCTGCGATATAAGACAGCAGGTAGCTGGCGGCCTGATCCCTTGCTTGCTCGCTGGACAGCATGGGTGTTTCGATTGCAGATCGGACGACATCCTGTCCGGTCAGTTGTGCCAATAGCCGCACGATTTGAAATTGCCGCGTCGATAGCGGAACAGTATTGCGGAACCAGAGGGTTTTTTCCGCGGTGTCATAGCCGAAGGCGCGCGCGCCGCCCCGTTGGCTCGAGCGTTCGATTGAGATTGCGTGCTCTTTGGCGAGCAGATCGGTGAGCGTTGTTTCATTGAATGGACCATAGGCGTCGATCTGCGAACGCAATCGATCCGCTGAGATTTCGAGGTCTGGAAAGTAATTGTCGGCGGCAAAGATCATGTCATCGACCTCGCGGCGGGCCGAGACGGTGCGTCCTGCCGCGCTGGCCTGGTCGAACTGTCCGATCAGTGTTTGGGCAACGCCGGTCAGACCCCGCGTCTCGCGTGTGATCGAGCCGAGAAAGCGCTGGCGCTCTTCTGCGCTGAGGTCGGCAATATCCTGAAGAATTTCCGCGCTTGAGCGGATCGCTGTGATGCCTGAGAGCACCTGATGGAGCAATTGGCTCAAAAGCGGATCGGAGCGCAATCTGTCTGCATAGGTCTCTGCGTTCTGGTTGGCATTGGAATAGGCGCGGTAGAGCCGCGCCATGTTCGCTGCCATGTCGGGACGGGTGGCCACCAGCGTGCGTGCATCGTCCATACGCAGGCGTGCTGCGCTGAGCACTGGATCGGCAAAGGCCTCGACAAGCTCATGGATCAGCCTGTGTTCGGCCTCGCCGGTGAGATCGGCAATGTCGATCTCAAGTTCCGCTGCGATTCTGTGGAGTAGCGTGCCGCCCACTTGCCGCTTGTTGGCTTCGATCAGGTTGAGATAGCTCGGTGAAATTCCAGCGGCGCGAGCAAGCGCTGCCTGCGAAATGCCGAGAGCCTTGCGGCGGGTGTTGATGCGTAACCCTATTGGTGCGCGCAATTTTTCGCCTACTCTGTCAACGTATTTACTGCTGAAAACTGAATTTAGTGCAACAATTTACAGAATTTCTTATTTATTACAATGGTGTATTGAATGCTTGTTAATGATTTCCGATAGTGTGGGCCGCGGTTGAGCGATCCGGCTGAGAATCGGGCCTCCGCGCTAAAGGAGGAGAATAATGAGCATATTGAAACGCGGCGTGAGCCGTCGCCGGGTGCTGCGCACAGGCATGGCTGGTATTCTGGCAACCGGCGTATCGCCAATGATCATTTCCAAAGGGGCATGGGCCCAGGATTTCTGCAACAACCCGGATGTGACCGGCAAGGTCGTGTTCGGGCTCAATCTGCCGTTGAGCGGCACTTATGCCGAAGAAGGCGCCGACCAGCAAAAGGCCTATCAGCTGGCCATTGAGCACATCAATGGTGAGGGCGATGGTGGACTGCTCAACGTGTTCCAGCCATCGGCGCTGACAGGCAATGGCATTTTGGGCAAGAAGGTCGAATTTGTGACCTCCGATAGCCAGACGCTTTCGGATGTTGCCCGTGCCGGTGCGACGCGCATGATCGAGCGCGACGGTGCAATCATGATCTCGGGCGGTTCCTCATCGGGCGAAGCCATTGCGGTGCAGAGCTTGTGTCAGGAACTGGGCGTCATTTTCATGGCGGGCCTGACCCATTCCAACGATACGACCGGCAAGGACAAGCGCCGTTACGGGTTCCGCCACTTCTTCAATGCCTATCAGTCCGGTATCGGCATCGCGCCGGTTCTTGCGCAGGCTTATGGAACCGACCGCCGGGCCTATCACCTTACGGCAGACTATACTTGGGGATGGACCCAGGAGGAATCGATCCGCGACGCGACCGAAGCACTGGGCTGGGAAACCGCCGAAACGGTGCTGACCCCGCTTGGTGCGGGTGACTTCTCGCAGTTTCTGACACCAGTTCTGAACTCAGGTGCCGACGTTCTGATTTTGAACCACTACGGCAACGATATGGTCAACTCTCTGACCCAGGCCGTCCAGTTCGGGATGCGTGACCGGCAGGCAAACGGGAAGAATTTCGAGATCGTGGTGCCGCTCTTTTCTGAACTTATGGCTAAGGGTGCTGGCGACAGCATCCAGGGTATTTTCGGCACGTCCAATTGGCACTGGAACCTTCAGGATGAAGGCTCGCAAGCCTTTACCCGCTCGTTTGGCGCGGCCTATGGCTCCCCGCCGTCCCAGGCGGCACATACCGCCTATGTTCAGGCACTGCTTTATGCGGATGCCGTCGAGCGGGCAGGGACGTTCTATCCGCCTGCGGTCATCGAGGCGCTCGAAGATTTCGAGTTCGACGGCATGGGCAACGGTCCGACCCTTTATCGTGGATCGGATCACCAGTGCATGAAATCGGTTCTTGTTGTGCGCGGCAATGATAACCCCTCGAGCGAGTTCGACGTGCTCGAAGTGGTGCAGGAAATCTCGCGCGAGGATAGCAGCTACGACCCGGCGATATTCGGCGGCGAGCTGGGCTCGGCAGAGCCTGTTCCTCAGTGCGCCTGAGATAGAAACACTGCCCTGCCGGCTTGTCGGCAGGGCGGATGCACATAGACATGCTGAGGGCGCTCCGGGAGGCCGGTAATGTTTGAAGTCATCTTTCTGCAATTTCTGAACGGGCTGGACAAAGGCAGCGCCTATGCGCTTATCGCGCTGGGGCTTACGCTTGTTTTCGGCACGTTGGGCGTTGTCAATTTCGCCCATGGCGCACTGTTCATGCTCGGCGCGTTTTGCGCGGTGCTGTTCCGGCGTATCCTGACCCTTGAAACAGTCACGATCGATCCTGAAAAGCTGTCGCCCTGGGGGCAGCCGCTGGAAATCCGTGAACCGCTGGTTCAGGCCTGGTTCGGGGAATTTGGCGCCGTGCTCGTCAATTATTCGGTGCCGATTTCGCTTCTGCTTGCCATTCCCATCATGCTGGTTATCGGCATTTCAATGGAACGCGGATTGATCAAGCATTTCTACAAGCGTCCGCATGCCGAGCAGATACTCGTCACCTTCGGGCTTGCAATCGTGTTGCAAGAACTGATCAAGGCCGGTTTCGGTCCCAATCCCATACCCCAACCGATGCCGGAGAACCTGCGTGGCGCTGCCGATATCGGTTCATGGCTGGGTATGCAGGCCAACGTCATTACCTATCCATGGTGGCGGCTGGTTTACTTCCTGTTCTCTGCTGCGGTGATCGGCGCGGTGTTCTGCTTCCTGCAATTTACGACTTTCGGCATGGTCGTCAGGGCCGGTATGGCCGACCGTGAAACGGTTGGGGTCCTGGGCATCGATATCGACCGGCGGTTTACCATCATGTTCGGTATTGCGGCTGTGGTCGCCGGTATGGCTGGCGTCATGTACACCCCGCTCCTGCCGCCCAATTATCATATCGGCATGGACTTCCTTGTGCTGTCGTTCGTCGTCGTGGTGGTCGGGGGCATGGGCTCATTGCCCGGTGCGGTAGCCGCTGGCTTCATGCTGGGCATTCTGCAGTCCTTTGCCTCGATGACGCAGGTCAAAGCAATTTTTCCCGGCATCGATCAGATCATCATCTACCTTGTTGCGGTGGTGATCCTCTTGGTCCGTCCGCGTGGTCTTCTGGGCCGCCGTGGCGTGATGGAGGCATAAATGACAAAGTTCATCTCACGTAAGGATCTGACACTCTTCATCAGCTTTACGGCCATCGTTCTGGCCCTGCCATTCCTGGCTGCGCCCTTTGGCGCAGCCTATCCCGACCTTTTGCAGCGGTTTATGATCTTTGGCATCTTTGCCATCGGGTTCAACATCCTGTTCGGCCTCACCGGCTATCTCAGCTTTGGCCATGCTGCCTTTTTCGGGGTCGGGTCCTATGCCGCCATGTGGTCGTTCAAACTGCTATCGACCAATGCAATACCGGCACTGATCTTCGCGGTGATTGTCGCAGGCATCTTTGCCTTGGTGATCGGGTTCGTTTCGCTGCGGCGTTCGGGTATCTATTTTTCGATCCTTACCCTCGCATTTGCCCAGATGAGCTACAATCTGGCGTATTCGGTGCTGACGCCGATTACCAACGGCGAGACCGGCCTTCGGATGGCCCTGAGCGATCCGCGCGTCCTGGACCGGATGTTTTTCGAGGTGCCGGCCGGTACGCCAGTGCCGAGTCTGTTCGGCGCCACATTGTCTGGTTGGAACGGCTTTTTCTTTTCGGCAGTGTTTCTGATTGCCACGTTCTTCCTGGCGATGCGGATCACCAATTCGCCGTTCGGGATGATGCTCAAGGGCATCAAATCCAACCAGAACCGGATGAACTATACCGGCTTCAATACACGCCCCTATACGCTTACCGCCTTTGTTATCTCCGGCATGTTGGCCGGGCTTGCCGGGGCCCTTCTGGTTGTTACCGATCCGTTGGCCGGGGCCGAGCGCATGCGCTGGACAGCTTCGGGTGAAGTTGTGCTCATGACCATCCTCGGTGGTGTCGGCACGCTTGTCGGCCCGGTGATTGGGGCATGGGTCATCAAATATTTCGAGAATATCTTCTCGTCGTTTAACAACAACATTCTCTACAACTTCTGGTCGTTCTTGCCTGAAGGCATGCAGTCCACGGTCGTTTACATCTCCAGCAAGTTTGTCGGCGAAGGCTGGCACCTGACGCTGGGGCTCGTCTTCATGCTGATCGTGATCTTCCTGCCCGGAGGCATCATGGAGGGCGCGCGCCGGATCGGTGCTCTGCTTGAGCGGATTTCCGGACGCACACGGTCACGTTCCGAACTTAAACCCACCGCAGCGGAATAGGAGGCGATTGCTATGCAGACCCCAGAGAATGTCGTTCTCCATGTAGCCGATGTGCATAAGCATTTCGGCGGCCTTCATGCCCTTTCGGATATCGACCTGCAGGTCGAGGAAGGCAAGACACACGCGATTATCGGCCCCAACGGGGCCGGTAAGTCCACCCTCCTCAATGTCATTATCGGGCGCCTCCCGCCATCAAGCGGAGCCGTTGTGTTCGACGGCACCGTTCTTACCGGCAAGAAACCCCATGAGATCAACCAGCTTGGCGTGGCCCGCGTTTTTCAGACCCCGGAGATATTTTCCGATCTTTCGGTGCTCCAGAACGTTATGACGCCAGCTTTCGCCCGTCGCGACGGCGCTTTCAAGATCAACATGTTCGGTCTTGTCGACAATGAGAATGACATACGCGCCGAAGCGGAAGCCATTTTGGACGATGTGGGGCTTGTCGAGCGCCGGGAAAGTCATGCAGGGGCATTGTCGCGCGGCGACAAGCGACGGCTGGAGCTGGCGATGTGCCTTATCCAGAAGCCGCGGCTGCTGCTGCTTGACGAACCCACTGCCGGCATGAGCCGTCACGACACCAACACCACGATTGAGCTTTTGAAAAAGATCAAGAGCCGCGGCATGACCAAGGTGATCATCGAACACGACATGCATGTTGTCTTTTCGCTTGCGGACAAGATTTCGGTTTTGGCGGGCGGCAAGATCATCGCTGAAGGCCTGCCCAATGAGGTTCGGGGGAATCCGAAGGTGCAGGAAGCCTATCTTGGAGGAGCGCACTAATGAATGCGATCTCGACGCAAATGACGGCGCAAACCGTCAACAACGACAATCAGGCAGCCTTTTTCTCGGTATCCGATGTTCATGCCTATTATGGCGAGAGCTATATCGTTCAGGGCGTTAGCCTGGATGTTGCGCATGGCGAAATTCTCGCTTTGCTTGGTCGCAACGGGGCGGGCAAAACCTCAACGCTCAGGGCCATTGCCCGTCTGGACGATCCGGCGCTGCAAAAGGGCGAAATCTGGCTCGACGGCCAGCCCGTCCATGCCATGAAATCGTTCGAGGCCGCGCGGGCTGGTATTCAGCTTGTGCCGGAAGATAGACGCATTATCCAGGGGCTGACAGTCGAGGAAAACCTGGCGCTCGCGCAGGTGGCACCAGGCGCCGGGTGGGATCTTGACCGCATTTATGGTCATTTCCCGCGTCTTGCCGAGCGCCGCAAGCAGGAGGGCACGACGCTTTCAGGTGGCGAGCAGCAAATGCTGGCCATCGCGCGGGCTTTGGCAAGAGACATCAAGCTCTTGTTGCTCGATGAACCGTATGAAGGTCTTGCGCCGGTGATCGTGCAGGAAATCGAACGCATTCTCCATGAAATCAAGGCGCTGGGCATTACGACGGTGATCGTCGAGCAGAATGCGGTGGCGGCTCTCAAACTCGCGGACAAGGCTGTGATTCTGGATACCGGCGAAGTCGCCTTCGCGGGGACCGCCAAGGACGTGCTCGACAATGAAGAATTGCGCCAGGAATACCTTGCAATCTAGGAGGACCAGCTCATGAACAGCCAGGCCCCGATTACCCGGCATTCCAGACTGACGCCGGAAAAGTTTGAAACGCTTTATGCAGCATCGCTTGCCGACCCGGAAGCCTTCTGGGCGGAACAAGGCAGAAGGCTCGATTGGATCAAGCCCTATACCAAGGTGAAAAATACCAGCTTTGCCTGGCCCGATATTTCGATCAAATGGTTCGAGGATGGCGAACTCAATCTCTCGGCCAACTGTATCGATAGGCATCTTGCCGATCGTGGCGACAAGATCGCGCTGATCTGGGAGCCTGACGATCCAAAAGACCGGGCGCTCAATATTACCTACAGGCAATTGCATGATGAAGTATGCCGCTTTGCCAATGTGCTGAAGCAATTGGGCGTCAGGAAAGGCCATCGGGTCACGATCTATCTGCCCATGATCCCGGCTGCAGCTTATGCCATGCTGGCTTGCGCGCGCATTGGCGCGGTGCATTCGGTTGTCTTTGGCGGGTTTTCGCCCGATGCACTTGCCGGTCGCATCAATGACTGCGACAGCGCCGTGGTCATTACGGCGGATGAAGGCAGGCGTGGAGGCAAGACGGTGCCGCTCAAGGCCAATGTCGATGCCGCGCTCGAGGATTGTCCGGGCGTTCAAAACGTGCTGGTCGTCGAAAATACCGGCAAGAAAATTGCCATGAAGAGCGAGCGTGACGTCTGGTGGCATGAGGCTGCCGCGGCGGTCGAGCCGTTCTGCGAACCCGAGCCGATGAATGCGGAAGACCCGCTCTTTATTCTTTATACGTCAGGTTCGACAGGGAAGCCCAAGGGCGTGCTGCATACGACCGGCGGCTATCTGGTATGGGCATCACTGACCCATGAAATGATTTTCGATCCGCGCTCCGATGAAGTCTATTGGTGTTCGGCGGATGTGGGGTGGGTTACGGGGCACACCTATATCGTTTACGGGCCACTCGCCAATGGCGTTACAACGCTGATGTTTGAGGGCATACCCTCTTGGCCCGATGCCTCGCGTTTCTGGCAGGTGGTCGAGCGCCATAATGTCAATATCTTTTACACGGCGCCCACCGCCATCCGCGCCTTGATGGGGGCAGGCAACCAGTATGTAGAAGCGGCGAACCTGTCGTCCCTGCGTCTGATCGGAACGGTGGGCGAGCCGATCAATCCTGAAGCCTGGCTTTGGTACCATAAGCATGTGGGCCAGAGCCGTTGCGAGATTGTCGATACATGGTGGCAAACGGAAACCGGCGGGTCGATGATAATGCCCCTGCCGGGCGTCATCGAGACCAAACCGGGTTCGGCGACCAAGCCCTTTTTCGGTGTGGAGCCAAAGGTGCTCACGCCCGATGGCGAGGTTATCGCACAAACACAGGCTCAGGGCGTGCTCGCCATCGCCGATAGCTGGCCCGGACAGGCGCGTACAATCTGGGGTGACCACCAGCGGTTCGTCGAAACCTATTTTTCCACCTATAAGGGCTATTATTTCACCGGCGATGGCGTGCGCCGCGACGAGGACGGCTACTATTGGATTACGGGGCGCGTCGATGACGTGCTCAACGTTTCCGGCCACCGGTTGGGTACGGCTGAAATCGAAAGCGCGCTTGTTGCCCATCCCAGCGTTTCGGAAGCCGCGGTGGTGGGCTATCCGCACCCGGTCAAGGGGCAGGGCATTTATTGCTATGTCACTCTGATGTCCGATGCTGCGCAGGACGACGATCTAGAGGCTCAGTTGCGCAACTGGGTGCGCAAGGAAATCGGGCCGATCGCAACTCCCGATCTTATTCAACTGGCGCCCGGCCTGCCCAAGACACGGTCGGGCAAGATCATGCGGCGCATCCTGCGCAAGATTGCCGAGAACGATTTCGGAAGTCTCGGCGATACATCGACGCTGGCCGATCCGGGCATCGTCGATCACCTGATCGAAAACCGCAAATATCGCTGAGACCACGCTACAGACAAGTTTTCGGAAGTATTTGTAAGAAGTTTTATCGGGCGGCATCAAATCAAGGTGCCGCCTGCTTTCACTTTTCTCCTTTGATCCGCATGATGCTGGACAACAGGTCCGGCTCCGCGTGTGCCAAGAGCGGTAACGTGTTAGTGTGCTGATCGTGCAAGGTTTTCCCGCAGGGGTTGCAGCAGAGCGCCGGTTTTATCCCAATCTGCGGGCATCAGCAGTCCACTATCAGCGATATTTTGTCCGTAAAGTCCCCGCAAATAGTACCCGGTTTCCGGTATCTGTGTGTGATTACGGTATTTTTTGCCCTTTAGGGCTTGATTGTTGGCATGGCCTTCTGAAATCATGGGCCTTATCCCAAGACTTGCAAAATTGTCATTTAATCAAAAGGGAGACCATCATGACTGCAAATGCTAAAGTTTATGGCAGCAAGACAGCCGCCGTTCTCGCAGCCGCGGGGGCGATGCTGGCCTTCTCCGCTGCGCCGACTTTTGCCCAGCAGCAATTTGTTACCATCGGCACCGGCGGCGTGACCGGGGTGTATTACCCGGCCGGCGGTGCGATCTGTCTCAATGTTAACCGAGGCCGCGCCGAGCATGGCATCCGTTGTTCGGCTGAATCGACAGGCGGCTCGGTGTTCAACCTCAACTCGATCCGCGAGGGCGAACTCAATATCGGCGTTGTACAGTCCGACGTGCAGTACAATTCGCTCAATGGCATCGAACAGTTCGATGGCACAGGTCCTTACGAAGACCTGCGCGCACTTTTCTCGCTGCATCCCGAGCCGTTCACGGTCGTTGCCCGTCCCGATGCTGGCATCGAGAGTCTTGAAGATCTTGTTGGCAAGCGCGTGAATGTCGGTAATCCCGGTTCGGGTCAGCGCAACACCATGGAACTGCTCATGGAAGAGTACGGCTGGACCATGGATGATTTCGCGCTCGCTGCCGAATTGCCTTCGCGGGAGCAGGCTCAGGCACTTTGCGACAATCAGTATGATGCGTTCGTTTTCACAGTCGGGCATCCATCTGGTTCGATTTCCGAGCCGGTGGCGACCTGTGGCGCAGTTCTGGTCAATGTGACCGGCGATATTATCGATCGTCTGGTGGAAGAAAACTCCTATTACTTCCATGCTACGATTCCGGCCGGCATGTATAACAACGAAGAAGACGTCCAGACCTTCGGTGTCGGTGCAACCGTTGTATCGTCCACCGATACGCCAGCGGATGTGGTCTATGAAGTTGTGAAGGCCGTGTTCGAGAACTTTGACGAGTTCAAGGCCCTGCACCCGGCATTCGGGGTGCTTGACCGTGAAGAAATGGTTTCGTCCGGCCTTTCCGCTCCGCTCCATGAAGGCGCACAGCGCTACTTCGAGGAAGCAGGGCTTCTCTGATAACAATGATGGCAGGCGCGATCGCGCCTGCCATTTCCGATAAAGCTGCCACCTGGAGCGTGTCCAGCAAAAGCCCAAACGGTTTTGCGGTTCGGGCACGCGACAAAACAAGGACTTGGAGCCAGGGATCTGATTAAATCAAATCCTGAACGGCTCTAAAGCAAGACGCAGCAGGGTTCGGGCTAAAGCATAGATGGGACGGCTCGCTGCCCCGTCGTTTTACGAAAGGGTCATTTGCGAGAGGGGCGACTGATGTCCGATGCTAAGGGTGCACAAGTGCCAGCCAATGGCATTGAGGGGGAAAATCCCCAGGATCTGGTTGCCGTAGCCGATACAGGCGCTCGCAATCCGGGCGGATTTTCAGCCAAGCTATTGTTTGGCGTTGCAATTGCCTGGTCCCTGTTCCAGCTTTGGATCGCCTCCCCGCTTCCCTTCATGGTCGCGCCGGTTATCGATCCGCTTCTGCGCGGCTTCTTTGGCATTTTCGGTGGGGAGTCGCGGGCAAGCGTTGTGTTCAACAGCACGCAAGCGCGCGCCATACATCTCGCTTTTGCCCTGTTTTTGGCATTTACTGCGTTTCCCGGCGCCATAAGGCGCACCGCAAGTCTGCCAATATTTGCGGCGATCTACGTTATCGCGGCTCTGGGATTTGCATATTACGCTGTTGTATTGGCCATGGGTGGAAACGCTCAGTGGATGGCCTTTACAGCTATGACGGCGATTGCGCTGCTTGCGGCCTATTCAGCCTGGAAGCCGACGCCGCTCGATACGGTCCCGCGAGTAGATTGGGTGCTTGCCGCCGCCGCCGCCTTTTGCGCCGCCTATCTCTATATCTTCTATTATGATCTGGCGCGGCGTCCGGGTGCGCCGACGCTGTTCGATCTGGTTGTGGCTGGCGCCGGCATGGTCTTGCTGCTTGAAGCGACCCGCCGGGCGCTTGGACCGGCCCTGCTTTGCATAGCGGCCATCTTCCTGTTCTATACATTTGCTGGGCCGTATATGCCCGATATGATCTCGCATCGCGGCGCCTCGTTTCAACGCGCCATGAGCCAGCAATGGCTCACTGCCGAAGGCGTTTTCGGCATCGCGCTCGGGGTGTCGACGAGTTTTGTCTTTTTGTTCGTGCTCTTTGGCGCATTGCTGGATAAGGCCGGGGCGGGCAATTATTTCATCAAGGTCGCTTTTGCGCTTCTGGGCCATTTGCGTGGCGGGCCGGCAAAGGCATCGGTGGTCGCTTCGGCCATGACCGGCATCATTTCCGGCTCTTCGATCGCTAACGTCGTAACAACCGGCACTTTCACCATCCCCCTGATGAAACGGGTCGGCTTCTCCTCGGAAAAGGCCGGTGCGATCGAAGTTGCAGGGTCGACCAATGGTCAGATTACGCCGCCGGTCATGGGTGCTGCGGCCTTTTTGATGGTCGAATATGTCGGTATCACCTATGTCGAAGTTATCCGGCACGCGCTTCTACCAGCTTTGCTTGCCTATGCAGGCCTTATCTATCTTGTTCACCTAGAAGCGCTGAAGCAGGGCCTTGAGGGGCTTCCCAAGCGCAAGATTACGCCCTGGTTCTGGAGCCTGTTTAGCTTCGGTATCACGTTGTGCAGCCTGATTGTTCTCGCTGCCGTGGTCTATTATGGCGTGGGCTGGACGCGAGATGTGTTTGGTCAAACGGCAAGCCTGATCATCCTTGTTGCCGTATTTGCCGCCTATCTGGGACTGCTGTGGCTGTCCGCGCGCGCGCCTGTGCTTGAGCTTGACGATCCCAACGATCCGGTTCTCGAATTGCCGGAAACCGGACCGACCGTGCGCAGCGGTTTGCACTTCCTGCTGCCGATCATCGTGCTGCTCTGGGCGCTTATCGTGGAACGCCTGTCGCCAGGCCTTTCGGCCTTTTACGCGGTTGCGTTCATGATGTTCATTCTCGTGACGCAGCGCCCGATCATTGCGCTGATGCGCAGGAGCGGCGAGATTGCTGCAGCAACACGCCAGGGCTTTTCAGAACTCGTTGAAGGCCTGGCCGCCGGTGCCCGCAATATGGTTGGCATTGGCGTTGCCACGGCATCGGCAGGTATCATCGTGGGCACCGTCGCCCAGACCGGCATTGGTGCGGTTCTGGTTGAACTGGTTCAGTTCATTTCAGGCGGCAATCTTCTGCTTATGCTGATGCTCACGGCATTTTTCTGCATCGTTCTGGGCCTGGGACTGCCAACCACGGCCAATTACATTATCGTTGCCACGCTGATGGCCCCCGTCATTGTCGAACTGGGCACACAGCAGGGGCTGGTTGTGCCGCTGATCGCGGTGCATTTGTTTGTTTTCTATTTCGGCCTGATGGCCGACGCGACACCGCCTGTTGGTCTAGCGGCCTATGCGGCTGCGGCGGTATCTCGGGGCGACCCGATCAAGACGGGGCTGACCTCGATCACCTACGACATCCGAACCATCATTTTGCCGTTCATTTTCATCTTCAACACGCAGTTGCTGTTGATCGGCATAGACAGTTGGATAACGCTGGTGAGCGTGGTCGTCTCGGGCTTTATCGGCATGCTTGCCTTTGCGGCAGGGACACATAGCTATTTCATTACACGCAGCAAAATCTATGAATCGGCAATCCTGCTGTTTGTAGCATTCACAATGTTCCGGCCCGATTTCTGGATCGACATGATTGACCCCCGATATGACGAACGACCCGTTGCGGAATTGATGGAGGTCGTGGAGTCCAAACCGGACAATGCCTTCCTCCGGCTTGAGGTTTCCGGTTTCACCATGATGGGCGATGAAATCACGCGCATTGTCATGCTCAATCTAGGGCCGCAGGCGCCTGGGGCCGATCGATTGCGCAATGCCGGGCTAGAAGTCATGGTCACGGACGATCAGGCCCAGATCATGAACGTGGCCTTCGGCAGTGAAGCGGAGCGCATGGGCGTGGATTTCGGCATGAACATCAATCGTGTGCTTGTGCCCAATCAGGATCGCATGGCTGACGAGATTGCTTATATCCCAGCGCTGATTCTGCTCGGTGGCGTTTATTATATGCAACGGCGGCGGCGCGCGACTGAGCCGAAAAAGATGAGCGCAACAAAAGCATAGGGAGGCCGGGATGTATAAGAATATCCTTGTGACGGTGGATCTGGCGCATCTCGACGAAGAGACCAAGGCCGTGCAAACCGTTGTAGAATATGCCAAGGCGTTCGGTGCACGTCTGCATGTGCTTACCGTCGTGCCCGATTTCGGGATGTCGATTGTCGGCGGTTTTTTTCCGGCCGACCATGAGAAGACGGCCGTGGCGAAGGCCAACGAAGACCTGCATGCCTTTACCGCCAGGGTCATTCCGCCGGAAATCCGGCATCGGCATATTGTCGATCACGGGGTGATCTACAAGATCATTCTGCACTACGCGCGTGAAACCGAGTGCGATCTGATCGTCATGTCTTCTGGACGACCGGATCTGGAGGAATATCTGCTCGGCCCCAACGCTGCGCGCGTGGTGCGACATGCGCGATGCTCGGTGCTGGTGGTGCGCACCTGAGTTTTTCCCGCTTTTCTTTTTGCGCAAAAGAGCTACCTCTTGGGCAGCCTGTTTCTGCTGGAGTTCTCGCGATGAAGTCGCGTTATGTTTTTCCCCGCCATACCAAGGCTGATCTGCCCATCGCGGTGGGTGGGGATGGCTGCTATCTGATCGATGCAGAGGGCAAACGCTATCTTGATGCGTGTGGCGGCGCGGCTGTCTCGTGTCTTGGCCATTCCGATCCGGATGTAGTGGCCGCGATCCAGAAGCAGGTCGGGGAAATGGCCTATGCCCATACCGCGTTTTTTACCAGTGGCCCCACAGAAGCACTGGCCGAAAAGCTGGTTTCGCTGGCCCCAGAGGGTATCGAGCGGATCTATTTCGTTTCCGGTGGCTCGGAAGCCATGGAAGCTGCGATCAAGCTGGCGCGGCAGTATTTTCTTGAGATTGGCGAACCCGAACGCAAGCATGTGATTGCCCGCTGGCAAAGCTATCATGGCAACACAATCGGTGCGCTTTCGGCAGGCGGCAATCGCTGGCGGCGTGAGCAATTCTCGCCTTTCATGGTCGAAGCTATGCATCATGTGTCGCCCTGCCGTGCCTGGCGCGACAAGCATGAAGGCGAATCCGATGAGGCCTATGGCGACCGGCTTGCAGCCGAACTTGAAGTGAAGATCCTTGAGCTTGGGCCCGAAACCGTGGCCGCCTTTCTGGCCGAACCGGTGGTGGGCGCCACCATGGGCGCGGTGCCGCCAGTTGCTGGCTATTTCAAGAAGATCAAGAATATGTGTGACCGGTATGGAATTTTGCTGGTTCTTGACGAAGTCATGTGCGGCATGGGGCGCACAGGAACGCTTTTTGCCTGTGAGCAGGACGATGTCGTGCCTGACATGATTGCCATCGCCAAGGGGCTGGGCGCTGGTTATCAACCCATCGGTGCGCTCATGGTATCGGGCAAGATTTACGATGCCATTGAAGCGGGAACCGGCTTTTTCCAGCATGGGCATACCTATCTGGGCCATTCGGTCGCCACGGCAGGCGCTCTTGCCGTGCTCGACAAGATCTCTTCGCCCGGAATGCTCGCCAATGTGCGCAAGATGGGCGCGCTGCTGATGGATCGCTTGCAGCATACCTTCGGTCAGCATCCCAATGTCGGCGACATTCGCGGGCGTGGGCTGTTTATCGGCATGGAGTTTGTCGCAGACTGCGCAAGCAAGTCGGCCTTTGCGCCGGAAAAAAAGCTGGCGGCCAAGCTCAAGGCGGCGGGTATGGTCAACGGGCTTATGTGCTATCCCATGAGCGGAACGGTCGATGGGGAGCATGGCGATCACTTGCTTCTGGCACCGCCTTTCATCATCGATGAAACCCATGTCGAGGAGATTGTCTCCAAGCTTGAAAAGAGTCTCGCGACGGCGCTGGCGCAATGAGCGAACCGGTATTGATCATGGCGGCGCCCAATGGTGCAAGGCGCACCAAGGCCGATCATCCGGCCCTGCCGATGACGATATCGGAGACGGCGCGCTGCGCGGCGCAATGTTTCGAGGCCGGTGCCTCGGCCATTCACGTGCATGTGCGCGATAGCGAGGGGCGCCATGTGCTCGATGCCGCTCTCTATCACGAGCTTATCGAAGCTATTGCGCGTGAGGCCGGGCCGGAACTGGTCGTTCAGATCACGACAGAAGCGGTCGGGCGCTACAGTCCCGCCGAGCAGCAATCGGTGGTACGTGCTGTAGGGCCGCAGGCGGTATCGGTCGCTCTGCGCGAAATGATACCCGATCCGGCGGTCGAGCCGTCGGCGGCTGAATTTTATGGCTTTTGCACGCGCGAGGATATTGCCGTGCAGCACATACTCTATGCGCCCGAAGAAATCGCCTGGCTTGCCGATTTGCAACGACGCGGCATCATTCCCGATGGACCGTCGTCAGCGCTCTTTGTGCTTGGCCGTTACAGTGCCGATCAGGAAAGCACGCCCGCCGATCTTGTTGCCTTTATGGAAGCCAAGCGGAAACAGGCCGGTTTGGCTTTGAACAGCTTCATGGTCTGTGCGTTTGGTAGGGGTGAATTGCCGAGCCTTGCGACAGCAATTGCCTTTGGCGGCCATGCGCGTGTCGGGTTTGAAAATTCGCTCTGGCGCCCCGATGGCGGCTTACGTGCCGATAATGCGGAAGGGGTCGGTGAAATTGCGCAGATCGCGCAGTTGCTGGGCTGCTCCCGGTCGAACCGGGAGCAAGCGTTGCACATTCTGGGCGCTGCTTAGTCCAGCGCGGCGACTGCAATGATTTCAACGCGCAGGTTGGGATCAGCGAGCCGGGCTTCATAGCAGGCGCGGCCAGCGGGATTGGCTGGGTCAATCCAGGCGTCATAAACCGAATTCATTGCCGCAAAGTCAGCAATGTTGGACAGCAGGACCTGAACGGAAAGCAGCTTGGATTTGCTCGATCCGGCTTCTGCCAGCAGGGCGTCGATCTTTTCGAGCACTTCCTGGGTTTGCACTTCCACCGAAGCGGTTGCCGTCTTGGCCACCTGGCCTGCGAGATAGACGGTGTTGCCGTGCTTTACAGCCTGGCTCATGCGCGGGCCGATATGAAGGCGTTCAATGCTCATTGGGCAGTCCTTTTCTTGCCTGGATGGTCAGAGCGTGTCCAGCAAAAGTGGAAACGGTTTTGCGGTTCGGACACGCGATAAAACAAGGGCTTAGAGCCGGGTTTTGATTCAATCAAATCCTGAACGGCTCTAGCTTCTGCATGGGCCGCCGCGCCGATAAAATCAACTGCTATTGGCCGGAGGCAGCCGCGCCTTTTGTGGAAAACCAGGCGATCAGTTCGGCGGTATTTTTAAGCCCCAGATGCCGGATCAGCCGGTAGCGGTGGGTTTCGACGCTGCGCGGCGACAGACCCAACTCTGTGGCGATGGCTGCGTTTGTTTTGCCCTGCGCGATGAGGGTGACGATCTGGTTCTGTCGCGGTGTGAGTTCGTTTCGCTCAGGTTTTAGGGGGCGTGGCAGCGGGTCGAAGCAGTATATAGCCTCGGAAAACGGGTCGCTTTCGATCATGGAGCGACCGCGAACGTGGCACCAGAAGCGGGTGCCATCGCGTTTGCGCATGATGCGCTCATCGGTGTAGCTGCGCCCGCCCGAGAAGTTAATGCGCCAGAGAGCGCCGACGATCACGAAGTCCTCGACTTGTGGGTAAAGCACGTTGAAACTCTGATTTTTAAGCTCTTCCTTGTCGTAGCCGAACAGGTTTGCAAAGGCGGAATTGACCTCACGGATGATCCGGTGGGTCGCATAGACCATGGGAACGGGCAGTTGCTCGAGTCCGAAATGCCGGACAGGTATTTGTGACGCCATGACGTATAAATACGTCTTATTATGTCCGGTACGCAAGCGGTAAACTGCAAGTACAAAATCGGGACCGCGTGGAGGAATGGCGCATGGCGCAGAACGATGTCGTGATTGTGGGAGCGAAGCGCACCGCGATCGGTGTTCTCAATGGTAGCTTGTCGTCGGTCGAGGCGCACCAGCTTGGCGCGACTGCAATTGGTGCGGCACTGGGGAAGGCTGGCATCGCGCCGGCGCAGGTCGATGAAGTGATCATGGGGCAGGTGCTGGGTGCCGGCGCGGGCATGAACCCGGCCCGGCAGGCGGCGCGGGCGGCAGGAGTGCCCGATGCGGCGACGGCATTCGGCGTCAATCAGGTTTGCGGTTCGGGCTTGCGGGCCGTGGCGCTGGGTTTCCAGCAAATCGTGTGCGGAGACGCTCAAGTAATCGTCGCGGGTGGGCAGGAGTCGATGAGCCTTGCGCCGCATGTGGCACGGCTGCGGACCGGCAAGAAGCTGGGTGATGTCAGTTTTGTCGATACCGTCATGCGGGACGGACTTTCTGATGCCTTTTACGGCTATCCCATGGGCGTTACTGCGGAAAACATCGTGCGCCAATGCGGGCTGCGTCGCAGCGATCAGGATGATCTCGCATTGCGTTCGCAACAGCGCGCGTCGGTCGCGCAAAGGGAAGGCCGGTTTGTCGGCGAGATTGCGCCGGTGACAGTGGCAAGCCGCAAGGGCGATGTGATCGTCGAGCGGGATGAGTTTATCCGGCACGATACCGGCATCGAAAGCATGGCGAGGCTGCTTCCTGCCTTTGAGGAGGACGGCACGGTGACTGCCGGCAATTCCACCGGTATCAACGATGGGGCCGCAGCGCTTGTTCTTATGTCGGCGGATCTTGCTGGGAGAGAAGGTGCAAAGCCCTTGGCGCGGATCGTCTCCTGGGCGACAGCCGGGCTTGATCCGCAAGTCATGGGGCTCGGGCCTATCCCCGCCTCGCAAAAGGCTTTGGAAAAGGCCGGATGGGCGGCTGCGGAAGTCGATCTGTGGGAGGCCAATGAGGCTTTCGCCGCGCAGACTCTGGCTGTCGTCGATCAACTGGGGATCGACCCCGAAAAGGTCAATGTCAATGGTGGTGCCATTGCGTTGGGGCACCCTATCGGCGCTTCGGGGGCAAGAGTTCTGGTCACTCTGCTGCATGAAATGGCGCGACGGGATGTCCACAAGGGCGTTGCAACGCTTTGCATTGGTGGCGGCATGGGGATTGCCATGTGCGTGGAACGATAGTTTTCGGTTCAAGGCTGGCTGCAAAGACTTGAATCGAAAGCGGGGGAGGAGTGCTGTCTATGAACGAAATCTTGTGGACGCCGTCTGAGGCACGCAAGCGCGGGTCGTCGCTATGGGCCTTTGCGGAAAAAACCGTACATGAACATGGCGCGGCGCCCGACGATTATGCGGCGCTGCTCGAATGGTCGATCCGCGAACCGAACGCTTTTTACGACGCACTCTGGGATTTCCTCGGCATTGTGGGAGACAAGGGCGGGGCTGCATTCGTTGCCGGTGCCGGTTTGCGCGACGGGAGATTTTATCCCGGCGCGCGGCTCAATTATGCGGAAAATCTTCTCCAGAATCCCAATGACAGTCTGGCGGTTATCGCCCATCGCGACGACGGTACACGCCGCGAGATAACCCGCGCGTCGCTTTACGATCAGGTCTCGCGCATGGTGCAGGCTTTGCGTGCCGAAGGGGTTGGAGAAGGGGACCGGGTGGCGGCAATCGTCACCCATGACATTGAGGCGATCATCGGTTATCTGGCGACAGCGGCGATTGGCGCCATCTGGTCCTCGTGTTCGCCAGATTTCGGCCCGGAAGGCGCTTCGGACCGGCTGTGTCAGATCGAACCGAAAGTGCTGCTGGCCGTGCCCGGATATGGTTATGCGGGCAAGCGTATTGATGTGTCCGCGTCTATCCACGCGGTGGCGGAAGGGGCCGATCTCGCGCGGATCGTTCTGATCGGAGATGAGGTTCCCGAAGGCCTTAGCGCTCTGCCGTGCATAACGCTCAAGGATTGGCTGGCACCTTATAAGGCAGAAGAAATCGCGTTTAACCGGCTGCCTTTCGAGGCGCCGCTGGCGATCCTTTTTTCGTCCGGCACGACCGGCAAGCCCAAGTGCATCACCCATTCTGCGGCCGGCTTGTTGATCCAGCACAAGAAGGAGCTTGTGCTGCAATGCGATATAAAACCGGGCGACAAGTTCTTTTATTTCACCACATGCGGCTGGATGATGTGGAACTGGCAGGTCACTGGCCTGGCCACCGGCGCTACGCTTGTCACCTATGACGGCAATCCCTTTTGTCCCGAGGCCAGCCGTCTGGTCGATCTGATCGATAGTGAGGGCGTCGAGGTCTTTGGCACCAGCGCCAAGTACATCGATGCGTGTCTGAAAGCGGGGCTGAAGCCGCGCGAGAGCCATAGTCTCGAAACGCTCAAGCTGATCCTTTCGACCGGCTCGCCGCTCATCCCGGCAAGTTTCGACTATATCTATCGCGACTGGAAGGCCGATCTGCATCTGGCCTCGATTTCGGGCGGCACCGATATTTGCGCGTGTTTCCTGGGTGGCAATCCACTGTCGCCGGTGCGCCGGGGCGAGTTACAGGGCGCCATGCTGGGCATGGATCTCGATACGCTCGACGACGCGGGCAATCCGGTTTCCGGTCAGCCGGGCGAATTTGTCTGCCGCAACGCGCATCTTTCGATGCCGGTCATGTTCTGGGGCGATGCGGATGGCTCGCGCTATCGAGACGCTTATTTTACGCGCTTCCCCGGTGTCTGGGCGCATGGCGATTATGTCGAAAAGCGCCCGTCGGGCGGTTATGTCATTCATGGGCGATCCGATACGACGCTCAACCCCGGCGGCGTACGGATCGGCACCGCGGAAATCTATCGACAGGTGGAAACCATCGACCAGGTGGAAGAAGCGCTGGCCGTGGGACAGGAGATCGAAGGCGACCAACGTGTCATCCTGTTTGTCAAAATGCGCGAAGGGCACGCGCTGGATTCTGAACTTGAAAAAATCATCCGGCAGCGCATCCGCAGCGGTGCGACCCCTCGCCATGTTCCAGCAAAGATTGTTGCCGTGCCTGCCATCCCGCGCACACGCAACGGGAAGATTTCCGAGATCGCCGTCAAGGATGTGATCCATGGGCGGGTCGTGAAGAACACAACGGCGCTGGCCAATCCCGAAGCGCTGGACCACTATAGGAACCTGCCGCAATTGCGGGAGTAGGAGACAGATCATGGTGCGCGCGCTGACCTCAAATGGCACAACGCCACCCGCCATCGTCAAGGAGGCCATGGGGGCCTTCAACCTGCTGCGAGATTATTTCGAGGGCGCGATCATGGTCGATGCGCAGGCGCGCATCACCTGGATGGACGGGCGCTATCGACGGCTTTTGAAGCTTGCGGAAGGTTTCGATCCGGTTGGCCTTCCGGTCGAGCAGGTGCTGCCGCATTCGATGCTGCGCAGGGTTGTGGAAACCGGCCGGGCAAGTCTGCTCGACATCATGGAGATCGGAGAGCGCCAGCTTGTTGTCTGCCGGATTCCGCTAAAGGATGAAAGCGGCACGGTTCAGGGCGCCATCGGTTTTGTGTTTTATGACAATGTGGACTATCTCGCCCCGATCCTGAAAAAAGTGGAACAACTCCAGCGCCAACTCAGCAGGGCGCAGGCGGCGCTTGATCGCGAGCGGTCGACGAAATATTCGCTCGCCAATTTCGTGGGTGTCAGCGACAAGGTGACGGAATTGAAAAGCCAGATCCGTCGCTTTGCGCTGCGCGATGGGCCCGCCCTGATACTTGGGGAAACGGGCACCGGTAAGGAACTTCTGGCCCATGCGATCCATCAGGCGTCCGACCGGGCAGACGGCCCCTTCGTCGCCGTCAACATGGCAGCAATTCCCGAAGCGCTGCTGGAGTCCGAGTTCTTTGGCGTGGCGCCGGGCGCCTATACCGGCGCGGAAAAAAAAGCGCGCAAGGGCAAGTTCGAACTGGCGCATGGCGGCACGCTATTCCTCGACGAAATCGGCGATATGCCCTTGTCGATACAAGCGAAATTCCTGCGCGTCCTGCAGGAAGGTGAGATCGAGGCGCTGGGGTCGAACGCGCTGAAAAAGATCGATGTACGGATCATTGCGGCGACCTCACAGGACCTCGACCAACTCATGGCGGCCAAGCGCTTCCGGGCCGATCTGTATTACCGGGTTGCGGTGCTGACGGTGCAGGTGCCGCCCCTGCGCGAGCGGCTCGAAGATATGGCGGTGATTTGCGAGCGGCTGCTCCAAGATACGCCAAGGTCCGAAGATATGCGCGGCTGGATCATTGAGCCCGACGCGATCGGGCTTTTGCAGCGTCATGACTGGCCGGGCAATGTACGTGAATTGCGCAATGTGCTTGAACGGGCAGCAGCGATCGCACCCAGTGAAGTCCTTGATTTCGGTGTGATTTCACGCGCCATGCCGCAATTACTCGAACGCGGGCAGGTGCATCTCGTGCGTGGCGATCAAGGGGGACTGGCCGAAGTTAAGGACCGGGCCGAACGCGATGCCATTCTCGATGCGCTCAACCGCTCCAAGGGCCAGAAAGCGGCAGCAGCGCGGCTGCTCGGTGTTTCGCGCAGCCAGTTTTACGAAAAGCTCAAGCGACACGATCTGGCACTGTAGCGTCCGGTATTCCGTACATGTGTCCGTTCCGATTTCCGGACAAGCTTTGCTTCCTTGGCGCAAAGTCCGGCACGGTTTGAGCGGCGGAATCTTGGCTTAACGCCGGAATTCCGGGGAATTTCCTCAGCTCTCTAAAACTGGCACGCATCTTGAAATGATGTTCCCGAAAGCGGGGCATCAAAGTCCTCGTAAAACGACAAAAGGGTGGAGGAACGATGTCATCAGACGTCGAGCCAAAGGTCGTGCTCGTTACCGGCGCGACAAGCGGGATCGGTTTGGCCATTGCGAAGCGTTTCGCGCGGGCCGGACATCAATTGGTGATCAACGGGCTTGAAAGCGTTACGGACGCGCAGGCGGCGATTGCCGAGATTGCTGGCAACGGTCCGTGTCCGCCTTTTTATTTTGAAGCCGATCTTGCCGATGGCGCCGAGAGCTTTGCGCTGGCCAATGCCGCGATTGGAAAGTTCGGGCGTGTCGATGTTCTGGTCAATAATGCCGGCATTCAGAAGGTGGCGGCTGTCGAAGATCTTCCACCCCAGGATTGGGAGCGGATCATCGCTGTCAGCCTCGATAGTGCGTATCATACGATCCGTGCTGCACTGCCGGGGATGAAGGAGCGCGGCACGGGCCGTATCGTCAATATCGCTTCGGCGCATGGCCTGCGCGCCTCTCCCTATAAGTCCGCCTATGTCGCGACCAAGCATGCGGTTGTGGGGTTGACCAAGACCGTGGCGCTGGAAGTCGCGGAAATGGGCATCACGGTCAATGCGATTTGTCCGGGTTATGTGTGGACGCCGCTGGTTGCCGCTCAGGTCACCGACCAGGCGAAGGTGCATGGCATGAGCGAAGAGGATGTCATCCGCAAGGTGATGCTGGCGCCCCAGCCCACGAAAAAGTTTGTGCAGCCCGAGGAAGTGGCCGAACTTGCGCTTTATCTCGCGTCGGACATGGCACGCTCGATCACAGGGGCGGCGATCTCGATTGATGGAGGGTGGACGGCCAAATGAGCGATACAGACGTGATCTTGTCGGCCAAGGGCATGACAAAGCAATTTGCCGGGTTCATGGCGGTCAAGGATGTCAATCTCGACGTTAAGCGCGGCTCGATCCATGCAATGATTGGTCCGAACGGGGCGGGCAAGACAACCTGCTTTAATCTGCTAACCAAGTTTTTGCAGCCCACGGCGGGCTCGATCAGCTTCAACGGCAAGGATATTACCACCATGGCTGCGTCAGATATTGCGCGGCTTGGCATGGTGCGCTCGTTTCAGATTTCGGCGGTGTTTCCCAAGCTGACGGTGCTGGAAAATGTGCGCGTGGCGTTGCAGCGGCGGCGCGGTGGCAATTTCGACTTCTGGCGGTCCCAACGGGTGCTGAACCAGTTCGACGAGGAGGCGATGCGCCGGGTCGAGGAAGTCGGGCTTACCGATTTTGCGGGCGAGTTGGCGGGGGAATTGTCCTATGGTCGCAAGCGGGCGCTCGAATTTGCGACGACGCTGGCGCTCGAACCCGAACTGTTGCTGCTCGATGAGCCTATGGCGGGGATGGCGCAGGAGGATATCGAGCGGATTTCAGCGCTGATAAAGCGAATCTCGGCCAATCGCACGATCCTGATGGTCGAGCACAACCTTTCTGTTGTCGCCGACCTTTCCGACAAGATCACCGTTCTGGCGCGCGGGCAGGTTCTTGCCGAGGGTGATTACGAAACCGTCTCGAACGATCCGCGCGTAATCGAAGCCTATATCGGAGTTGGACATGGCTGAGGCTGCACCCAAACTGGATACGGCGCCGCTTCTGGCCGTACGCGATCTCGAAGGCTGGTACGGGGAAAGCCATGTGCTGCACGGCATCAATCTCGATGTGGCGCAAGGCGAAGTGGTAACGCTTCTGGGCCGCAATGGCGCTGGCAAAACGACAACGCTCAAGGCCATCATGGGGATTTTGGCCAAGCGCAAGGGGTCGGTGACGCTGAACGGGCGCGAGCTTATCGGATTGCCGAGCCGGGACATCGCCAGGGCGGGGATCGCGCTTTGCCCTGAGGAGCGGGCGATATTTTCCTCGCTCAGCGTTGAGGAAAACCTCATGCTGCCACCACGGGTCAAACCGGGCGGGCTGAGCGTTGAGCAGATTTTCGAGATGTTCCCGAACCTCAAGGAACGGCTTTCGAGCCAGGGAACCAAACTTTCAGGCGGCGAACAGCAGATGCTGGCCATCGGCCGCATTCTGCGCACTGGCGCTAATCTGCTGCTGCTCGATGAGCCCACCGAAGGGCTTGCGCCGGTGATCGTGCAGCAGATCGGTGCGACCATCGCCATGCTCAAGCAGCAGGGCTTCACCATCGTTCTGGTCGAACAGAACTTCCATTTCGCGGCTTCGGTTGCGGACCGGCATTATGTGATCGAGTTGGGCAAGGTGATCGACACGATCCCCAATGCCGAGCTGGAGGAAAATATCGAGAAATTGCACGCCTATCTGGGCGTGTAGGCCAAGAAATTCACGAAAGGGAGGAAACCAAAGTGAATATCGCTAAACCAATGCTGGCTCTGGTAACAGGGCTATTGATGACCAGCTCCGCGCTCGCCATCGACATTCGGATCGGTGTGCTTAACGACCGCTCGGGCATTTACGCCGATCTTTCGGGGGAAGGTTCGGTAATTGCGGCGCGCATGGCAATTGAGGATTTCGGTGCTGCCGACAAGGGCATCAATGTTGAAATCCTGTCCGCCGACCACCAGAACCGGCCCGATGTGGCGTCGACCATTGCGCGTCAATGGTACGATAACGACAACGTGGATGTGATCGCTGACGTGCCGACCTCTTCGGCAGCGATTGCCGTGCATGAAATCACGCGCGAGAAAAACAGGGTGTTCATTGTTTCAGGCGCTGCGTCCTCGGACCTTACTGGCACGATGTGTTCGCCCAATACCGCGCATTGGACCTATGACACCTGGGCGCTGGCCAATGGCACCGGCTCGGCCATGGTGCAGGAGGGATTCGATAGCTGGTATTTCCTGACCGCTGATTATGCGTTTGGTCATGCGCTCGAGGCCGATACCTCTGCGGTGGTCGAAGCATCCGGCGGCGAGGTTTTGGGCACTGTCCGTCATCCGTTCCCCGGCCAGGATTTCTCATCCTTCCTTTTGCAGGCGCAAGCATCGGGTGCCAAGGTGATCGGGCTGGCCAATGCCGGCGGTGATACCGTCAATGCTATCAAGCAGGCATCGGAATTCGGTATCACACAGGCTGGCCAGGCACTTGCCGGGTTGCTGATCTTCATTACCGATGTCGACGCATTGGGGCTCAACGATGCACAAGGTCTGGTCCTGACCGAAGCCTTCTATTGGGACCTCAACGATGAGACCCGCGAATGGTCGGAGCGTTTCGAGGCCCAGCGTGGCGCCAAACCTACAATGGTTCATGCCGGTGTCTATTCAGGCGTGCTGCACTATCTCAAGGCCGTCGAGCATGCCGGCTCGAAAGATGCTGAACTGGTGATGGCAGCCATGCGCGAATTGCCGATCGAAGATCCGGTCATGGGCGGTGGTGAGTTGCGGATAGACGGACGCAAGACCCACGACATGTACCTGTTCCGGGTCAAGTCGCCCGATGAATCGAGCGGTCCTTGGGATTATTACGAGCATCTTGCGACCATTCCCGCTGAAACCGCATTCCGTCCGCTTGAAGACGGCGGTTGCGAATTGGTGAACTGATCCTCCCGACCAAGCTGGGGATGCGCCACAGGATTACTGGCGCATCCCGCTTTTGCTGGAAACACATCAAAGGCGAAGGATAACGCCCATGTTTGAACTTCTCGGCATCGCGCCTCAAGCCCTGTTCGGGCAATTGCTGCTCGGGCTGATCAATGGCTCGTTTTATGCAATGCTCAGCCTTGGGCTGGCCGTCATTTTCGGGTTGCTCAACATCATTAATTTCACCCACGGCGCTCAATACATGATGGGTGCGTTCGTCGCCTGGATGCTGCTGACCTATTTCGGGCTGAGTTACTGGTGGGCGCTGGTGCTGGTGCCGGTTATCGTGGGGGCGTCGGGCATCGTGATCGAGCGTTTGATGATCTCACGGCTCTACCATCTCGATCACCTTTACGGTCTGCTTTTGACCTTCGGGCTGGCGCTGATCATTCAAGGGCTATTCCGCAACCAATATGGGGTTTCCGGGATGCCCTATTCGATCCCGCCCGAATTGCAGGGTGGTACCAATCTGGGTTTCATGTTCCTGCCCAATTACCGCGCATGGGTGGTGGTTGCCTCGGTTGTAGTGTGTTTCGGCACATGGTTCCTGATCGAAAAGACGCGGCTCGGCGCCTATTTACGTGCCGCAACGGAAAACCCGACCATGGTGGGGGCTTTCGGGATCAATGTTCCGCGGCTGATTACGTTGACCTATGGTTTTGGCGTTGGGCTGGCAGCCCTGGCAGGCGTGCTTGCCGCGCCAATTTATTCGGTCAATCCCAATATGGGCGCCGATCTTATCATCATCGTTTTCGCGGTCGTCGTTATCGGGGGCATGGGTTCGATCATGGGGGCAATCCTCACCGGGTTCGGGCTGGGGCTCGTGGAAGGGCTGGCGCGTGTCTTTTACCCTGAAGGGTCGGCTGTCGTGATCTTTGTCATCATGGCCATCGTGTTGCTTATCAAGCCCGCCGGGCTGTTCGGGAGGACCGCATAATGACGGATCAGACAATGAGCGGTGCGCCGGTGAACGAAAAAACGCGACAGCCGCTGCGGGTTCCTGTGCTGCATATGGGGATATTTGCGGCACTGTTGATCTTCTTTCTCGCTGCGCCGTTTTTCCTTTATCCAGTGTTCTTGATGAAGGTGCTGTGCTTTGCGCTTTTTGCCTGCGCCTTCAATCTGCTGCTCGGCTATGGTGGGCTTTTGAGTTTCGGCCATGCCGCCTTTTTTGGCGGGGCGAGTTATATTTCAGCCCATGCGGCCAAGATGTGGGGCTTCACCCCCGAACTTGCCGTTCTGCTCGGTACAGGGGCGGCGGCCGTTCTGGGTCTTGTAATCGGGTCGCTCGCGATCCGGCGACAGGGCATTTATTTCGCCATGGTCACGCTGGCCTTTGCGCAGATGGTGTTCTTCTTTTCCCTACAGGCGCCCTTTACCGGTGGCGAGGACGGCATTCAGGCCGTGCCGCGCAATCTGTTGTTCGGGCTGTTCGACATACGTCATGACCGGGCATTCTATTTCTTTGTGCTCGCGATCTGTTTCGGGGGCGTGCTGCTGATCTACCGGATCATCCACTCGCCATTCGGGCAGGTGCTCAAGGCGATCCGGGAAAACGAGCAGCGTTCGATTTCGCTGGGCTATCAGGTCAATCGCTACAAGCTCGCCGTGTTCGTGATTTCGGCAACGCTAGCGGGCACGGCAGGGGCGACCAAAGCGCTGGTTTTCCAGCTTGCCTCGCTGACAGACGTGCATTGGACCATGTCAGGCGAGGTCGTGCTAATGGCGTTGCTTGGCGGCATCCACACGATATTCGGCCCGATTGCGGGTGCGGCGCTCATCGTCGCCATGCAGAACTATTTCGCGGGCTTTGGCGCCTGGGTAACGGTGCTGCAAGGGGCGATCTTTGTGATTGCGGTGCTGCTGTTCCGCGAGGGTATTGTCGGGGTGATCGGCAAGTGGCTTAAAAAGCCGCTGTAGCGAAAAACGGTGAGCCGCGAATGTCAGACCTGCGGCTCCAAAACTTCTCGGGCCAGCGCGCGCCCCTTTTCGGTGAGGGTCAGTACGGCTCCGTCGCGGGTGATCAGCCCCCGATCGAGACTGTCGATCAGCACCTGCCGGGCGCGCGTTTCACTCCAGCGTAAATGATCGCGCAGGGCGGCGGCGGCGTTTTCCGCCTCGCGAGCGGTTTCGCCCTCGTGGTTGTAAAGATGGACGGTGAGCGTGCGGCACGCATTGGCGCGGTGTAGCGAGCGGCGGCGGACCATTTGCGCGACAAGGCCGTAACGGGGACCGGCCAGAAAGGCAGCGATGAGCGCGGCGCCGGTCATCAGCGCCATCATGGCCGAGATCGAGACGTTGAAATGGACCGCTAGCCAATAGCCCGAAATCGCCGCTCCTATAGAAATTGCCGCGCCGATTGCCAGCATGAGCGATAGCCTGTCTGTGAGCAGGTAGGCGGCAGAGGGGGGCACGATGACAAAGGCGATAAACAGGATGGCGCCGACAGAATCGAAGGCTGCAACGGCCGTGGCGCTGGTGAGAATGAGCAGGCCGTAAAAGACAAGGCCCGGCGCCAGCCCGAGCGCGGTGGCAAGTGCCGGGTCGAAGGTTGCGAGCTTGAGTTCCTTATAAAACAGCAGAACGAAGCCGAGATTGACAGCCGTTATGACGCTCATCCAAAGCACGGCTTCGGGCAGGCGGTAGCCCAGTAGCGTAATCGTATCGAGCCAGACGAAACCGATTTCGCCCAGAAGCACAGTATGCTCGTCGATATGAACATCGCGTGCGTAAAGGTTGATCAGCAGCACGCCGATGGAAAACAGCACCGGAAAGACAAGTCCGATGGCGGCGTCGGTCTTGACCCGTTTGGTGCTGGCCAGCGCTTCAGTGAGAAAGACGGTCAGCACACCGGTGAGCGCCGCACCGATGATCTGAACGGGCCCGGCGGTTTGCCGGGTGATGAGCCAGACGATGATGATGCCAAAGACGATGGAATGGCTGATGGCATCGGACAGCATCGAGGTGCCGCGCAGGACGAGAAAGGTGCCGACCAGCGATGCCGCGATGCCGACAAGCGCGCCGGTGGTCATGATCATCAGGCCCGGATCGTTGAAAAAGGACTGGATCATGGCGTGTCGTCCCGGTGGCCCAGAAGGGCCTCGGCTTCGGCAATGCCTTGGTCGGTCAGTACCCAATGGGGTGTCTGTTCGGGCATGTGGCAGACCTGGGCGATGAGCCCGCGTTGGTGCAGGCGGTTGAGCACAGGGCGGGTTTCAAGCCCGTAATAGGCATCGACCATAGCCTGTTCGGCCGGATAGGCGGGGTCCTTGTGCTCGGCAGCGAGGCGATACAGCGTTGTCAGCACGCGGCGTCCGCGCAGCGCGCGCTTGTCTTCAAGGCGTTTGAGGCCGGACCAGACCAGCCCGCGGCCCGGAGCGAAAAGCAGCGAGACGATGACGATTGCCGAGGCGGCAAGGATAATCAGTGGGCCGGTGGACAGCCCGCGCGCGGTGGCGCTGACGAGGGCGCCGAAAAGGCCCGATACCATGCCGAAAATTGCGGCGAGCGCCACCATCACATCGAGCCGGTTGCTCCATTGGCGCGCCGCGACTGCGGGCGCCACAACCATGGCGGCCATGAGCACCACGCCCACCATTTGCAAGCCCACGACAACGGCCAGCGCGATCATCAGGGTCAGCGCGATATCGAGCGCCAGTACCGGCAGGCCGAGCGTTGCAGCAAAAACCGGATCGAACGTGACGAGTTTGAACTCCTTCCAGAACAGCGCAACGAGCGCGAGTGCGATGGCCGTTATTGTGCCCATGACCCAGAGGTCGGAACGCAGGATGGCGGCGGCCTGGCCGAACAGGAAGGATTCCAGCCCGCCTTGCGCAGCCCCGCCGGTGGCCTGGATATGGGTGAGAAAGACAATGCCAAGGGCGAAGAACAGGGAAAGGGCAATGCCCAAGCCGGCATCGGTCTTGAGTCGTGTTGTGCGGGTGAGCAGCACCATAAAGAGCGCTGCCAGCGCGCCGGTGACGAGCGCACCGGCGAGAATGGCGCCAAGGTTGCGCGAGCCTGCGATCAGAAAGCCAAGGCAAATGCCGGGTAGGGCGGCGTGTGAAAGCGTGTCACCGAGAAGGCTTTGCTTGCGCAAAACGGCAAAGGAGCCGAGCACGCCAGAGATCAGCCCCAGGAGCATGGCGCCAATGATCACATTCTGAATGGTGAAATCGGACAGGAGCGCAAGCATGGCCACTTACGATGCCGAAGGGGTGGCATTGAGGAAATTGTCGCGATCGAGCAGCGCGATCTGTCCGCCATAGGCGCGGCGCAGATTTTCGGGCGTATAGGTTTGGCTCACCGGTCCTTGCGCGATCACACGGACATTGAGGATCACCAGCCAGTCGAAATAGGTGCTGACCGTGTGCAGGTCGTGGTGGACGACGATTACGGTCTTGCCGGCATCGCGCAGGGCGTGAAGGATTTTGACGATGGCGCGTTCGGTTGTGGCATCGACCCCGGCCATGGGCTCATCGAGAAAATAGAGATCGGCATCCTGCACCAGTGCGCGGGCCAGAAAAACCCGCTGCTGCTGTCCGCCGGAAAGCTGACTGATCTGGCGGGTGGCAAAATCAGCCATGCCGACTTGTTCCAGCGCAGCACGGGCGCGGGCATGTTCGGATTTTCCGGGGCGTTTGATCCAGCCCAGTTGGCCATAAAGACCCATGGTCACGACATCGAGCGCGGTGGTGGGAAAATCCCAATCCACGCTGGAGCGCTGGGGCACATAGCCGACCTTGCGGCGCTGGACTTTATAGGGGCGCCCGAACATCGTGATATGGCCGGCGGTGGGTTTGACCAGCCCGAGCACGGATTTGATCAGGGTGGATTTTCCGGCGCCATTGGGGCCGACAATGGCCGCCATGACGCCGGGTGGGATGTCGAAATCGATATCCCATAGCACGGGCCGGGATTGATAGGAGACCGTCAAATCTTCAACGTGAAGCGCCAGTCCCGGCTCGTGCAAATCGTTTTTCATCGGGCGGTTTCGATATCCCAGTGTTGCGCCCAGTCGGCAAGCGGAGCGGGCAGGGGAGCTAGAGTGCCGCCGAGTGCGCCCGCGATATTGGCGACATTGGCGTAAATCATGCCAATATAGGTGCCATCGGGCGTGCCGTCATCGCCCATCGCATCGGCATAGAGCTCGGCTCCGATGATAACGGCATGACCCTGCTGACCGGCGGCTTCAATTACCGCTTCGATCGTGCGGGGGTTGATCGTGGATTCGATGAAGACGGCGGGGATTTCGCGCTCAACCAGCAGCGCGGCGGTTTCGCGAATATCGGCGATCCCGGCTTCGGACTGGGTTGAAATGCCCTGGATGCCCTCGACCTCGATGTCATAGGCGCGGCCGAAATAGGCAAAGGCGTCATGGGCCGTCACAAGGATGCGCTGATCGTCCGGGATCGAAGCGATAGTTTGGGCTGCCCATTGGTCGAGCGCTTCAAGCTGGGCGGCATAGGTCGTGGCGTTGGCTTCGATCTCTGACGCGCAATCGGGAGCCTGTTCGGAGAGCGTTTGGGCAAGTACGGGTACAATATTGATCCAAAGGCCAGGATCCATCCAAAGATGCGGGTCGATGCCGTAAAGATCGTCGGCTGCTATGAGTTCCGATGTCGGCACGGAGGCGGAAGCTACCGCCAGGGTTGGGACGGTTTCGCCAAAGCGCTCCAGCACGTCACCTAGCTGGCCTTCAAGGCCAAAGCCCGAATAAAGGATCAGCTCGGCGGACGAGAGTGTCTGCACATCGCGGGCGGTGGCCTGATAGAGATGCGGGTCGATGCCCGGACCCATAAGGGTTGCGACACTGACACAAGTGCCGCCGATTTCGCTTACGACGTCGCCGATCATGCCGATGGTGGCAACCACATTGAGGGGGGCGGATTGGGCAAGTGTGGCCGGTGCTGCGGTCGTGACGGCCAGCGCGGCGAGAACGCCAGCGAGTCGTGGGGCGAACGTCCGGGGCGATGTGGCGGGCTGTGGTGTCATATCCATTCCTTTGCAATGCGGGAGAAGCTGTATCAGTTCATTTTGAATATGACAATCATTCGCAATGTGTCAATTGCAATTAGGAATTATTCGCAAGTGTGAAGGGCTGAGGATGAGTGTGAGTGAGCAGGCGGGTAGTGGGGGGCTGGGCGCAGGCGGATAGTGTGCGGGTAATAGGTGCAGGAGTGTAGGTTTAGGTTTAGCTGTAGCTGTGCAGATGCTGGCGGTGAGGTGGACGGAAAGAAGCAATTCGAGGCAGAAGGGCACGCACGTTTCCGGTCGCAGCCGATAGAGAAATAGACGCGAGTCGTGGGCAAATTCACACGCCACTGGTTGGATTTTGGCCGTCCTTCACTTGGTTGAGTAAACGTGGTTACTTCACGCCACGCACGACACGGCGAGGCCTGGATGCTTAGAAAGCAATATCACTTCCGAACGATTGGGGGCGATCTCCATGCCTGGGACATTCATCGACTGATCCGGATGTCCAAGGCACTCACGCCATCGCTTGTCTCCATCGCGGAAATTTCCGAACTGGATGAGAACTGGTGGTACGACAATCCAGACAAACTGCCGACCCCGCGCGCGCTGGCCGATCATATGGCTCTGGTCCAGCAGGCGGATCTGACCTACCCGATCCTGCTGCGCGCGGATGGCCGACTGATGGATGGAATGCACCGCCTCGTAAAAGTGCTACTGGAGCAGCGCTCACACGTTCAGGCGGTGAGATTCCCGGTTACACCGGCACCAGACTACATCAATGTTTCTGCCGATGACCTGCCTTATCCCGATGAAGACGTATAGGGCGACCCAACTGGCAAGCCTGCGGTTCTGACCGATCACTTTGAGGCAGGCGAGGGATTGCGGGTTGTGGCATTGAACCAGCGCAAGCGGACTTTTGCCGACCTATTTTGCTTTTCAGCGCGAGATGCACCCGCTATCAGAATGTCATGCTTATTCGCCCTGCCACATCCGCCGATGCTCATGCCGTCTGGTCTGTCATGGAGCCCACCATCAGAGCGGGAGAGACCTATGCTCTCGATCGGGGATTGAGCCAGGCGGAGGCTCTTGCCTACTGGCTGGCGTCTGACAACGAGGTTTTCGTTGCCGAGGAAGAGGGAGCCCTCCTTGGAACATATTACATCCGACCCAACCAGCGCGGCGGCGGGCAGCATGTGTGCAATTGTGGATACATGACCGCACCTGAAGCGACCGGACGAGGGATCGCGAGACGCATGTGCGAACACTCATTGGTCTATGCGCGCTCGCGCGGGTACAGATCAATGCAGTTTAATTTTGTGGTGAGCACCAACCAGCGCGCAGTGGCGCTATGGCAGAAGATGGGTTTTGAGATCGTAGGGCGATTGCCCCTCGCGTTCAGCCACCCGACCCACGGCTATGTTGACGCCCTGGTGATGTATCAAACGCTTTAGACTGACATACGATGAGCGTATCTTGCGTTCGCTGCGACGCATGAAATGCTGATCCCTGATGAACTGGCCGTAAGAACCACCTCCAGGCGATTGCCTCTGAACGGCAGAAAAGGGGTGGGAAGGGGACTGTCGGCTTCTGGCTGATAGGGGATGGAAGCAGACTTCCATTGTCGCAAGCGTCTGTACCGCAAGACGGGTTTATGCACCTGACTTTTGCGACGGAAATTTCCCTGAAAATTCAGCGCTGGCGATTTTGTCGCACAGCTTAGGATTTTCGCCACGAGGCAGAGGCATTCAGGATGATTGGCTGGCCAGCGGTGCAAACCGCCCCGCTGGCCAATGCCTATTCGTCAGAACAGGTTGCGACCGTCGCTCCTCGGGTCGCTGTCCACCTGATGAGGGGCGTAAAAATCGGCGCGAGCCTTTCGCCGCCACGGCCGTGCAAGATTTCCCCGATCAATGGTGATGTCCGCTACAGCAATAGCGGCTGCGTCACCTGCCGGGCATCGCGCCGCCCATTGACCATCGGGAGCAGCAATTCCCGAAGGGACGACCAAACTCTGCGGCGTGTGGGCCGAATAGCTAACCCAAAACGTGTTGCTTGCAGCGTGCCCCAATACCTCTGCTGCGAAAGCTGGCGCGGCGGAAGGCATCTCGCCTGTAGTCGAGAACAAGATGCAATCCGCCTCAAGCCGCTCATACTCGGAAAATATTTCTGGATAGTGCGTCTCCATGCCCGCTGCGCAGCCGAAACAGACGCCATCAATATCAAATGTCACCGGAGCTTTTCCCGGCGAATACATGAAGGAGATTTTCGTGTTCGATAGCATCCGCTCATCGTAGCGGGTTACCAGCTCCCCCCGATCAGAGATGACATATAGGCTGTTGTGCGGGCGATGCGGCGGGGTGAGTTGATGGACCGAGCCCAACACCGTCCATAGCTTAAGCTCCTTCGCCAGCTTGCTGGTCGCGTCCAACTCCTCACGAAGAATGGCCCATTCGAACCGAGCCCAGTCAGAAGGGCCGATTTCTCTAGGTCCATTCTCGGACATAACCCGCTTGTTGGGAGAGCAAGTTGCTCCCTCGGGGAAATGTATAAGTCGCGTACCGGCCTTATGGGCGTCACGCATCAGGCCACGCATTTCCATTCCGCTGGCACGGAGCCCGGAAATATCGCGAGGATCGTTGAAGAACGACGTTTGGGCGACAGCCAAGCGCACCGATTTGGTGTCGGAGTGATCGGGCGATGCTTGTCGAATATGTCTGAGAGCCGCGGTGTAAGACTCGCCTGTTTTTGCTGCGCGAGCACGGACACGGCGTTTGAGATTTCCGTTTTGCGTCATTGTCAGGGCCTTTCACGTTCCGGCCGTGAGTTCCCCAGCAACCCCGCCCGAAACGATCGGACCAAGACAGCGACCCGAGACAGAAGTCCCTTTGCCTCCGATTAAGACCATGCTGGGGAAGGTCTTGCGAGGTTAGGCGCAGGCCACGCCATATTTAGAATGTCGGTCCAATGCCGATTCGTCAATCTCCCGCGAAATCCCCGAAACCTGCGACATGTATTGGTGTCGTATCATGTCCGGTTTGTGATGCCTCGATCACGCCAATGAACGACCGCAATGGCGTCGGATGCTGTTGGAACGAAGACCATGGTTTCCGCATGGCCTATTTTGCGATCCGGCGTCTTGCGGGTGCCATAAGGTTGGGCTGAGAAGCACGAGAACCGCCAGGATTTCCAGTCGGCCCGCGCACATCGAAAGTTATCACCCATGTGGCAGACGGATCGAACGCAGAAAAATTGCCTGCACGACCGGTCATATCGCCAGCAGGCGATGCCGTGAGGTTGAGACCGGCAGGGAAAATGCAGATGATGTGCGGGCGTGGCGTTTGTGGGCAAGTCCCTGAGCCAGCCATTATAGGTTTGCGGCCCGAAGCAATTGTGTCGCCGTAAGCATTGCCCCTTACCGCTCACGTCCGCTTTGATTAAAGTCAAACTTGGAGGGTGCTTCAATTTGATCAAGGGATGTGCGACGATTTCGAGGATCGCCGTAGGGGACGGTGGGGCGTATAGTGCACTCCACAGGTTTAAAGGCGCAAATATGAGCCGGAACGATATTCACAATTCTGACGTGCCGATACTGTGCCGCAGTTGCGAAGTGCGGCATCAGGGCATGTGCGGTGCGCTCGACCAGCATCATCTGCTGGAGCTTTCCCGATATACTCAGACAGTGCGCTATGAGGCCGGGGCCGAACTGATCGCTGACGACAGCGAGATCACAAGCTATGCCAACGTGATGCGCGGGGTGGTCAAGCTGTCCAAAATGCTCGAGGACGGACGCCAGCAGGTCGTGGGTCTGCAGTTTGCGCCCGATTTTCTGGGACGGTTGTTTGGGCGACAGAATACGCTTGAGGCCGAAGCGGCTTCGCCGGTGGAATTGTGCAAGATCCCGAAATCGGCGCTTGAAAAGCTGGTCAAGGCGCATCCTGAGCTTGAGCACAGGCTGATGGAGCAAACATTGCGCGAACTCGATGAGGCGCGCGAGTGGATGGTGACGCTGGGGCGCAAGACCGCTTCGGAAAAGGTCGCGACTTTCCTGCTGCTGATCGCAACCCATATCGATCCGGTTGCCAATGAACGGCAAGAGGAACGGGGCGAACGCAGCATGAAATTCGACCTGCCGCTCAGCCGGGCCGATATTGCCGACTTTCTGGGGCTGACCATTGAAACAGTCTCCCGGCAATTGACCAAATTGCGCAAGGATGGGGTGATCGAGATCGTCAATAACCGACAGGTCACGGTGCCCGATCTTGGACGGCTAAAGGTCCGCTGCGGATAGCGTGGCTTGCACTCTCGGGTGACTGTTATTACATTGGTGGTAACAATTTGGAGTGCCTGCGATGGTTGAATTGAAAGTGCGGAAGATTGGAAACTCGTTGGGTGTGGTGTTGCCCAAGGAAGTGGTTTCACGCCTCAACACGCGCGACGGGGAGCAATTATACCTATCGGAGACCCCAGATGGCGGTTATCGGCTGGTGCCCTTTGACCCGGAGTTTGAAAACAAGATGAGCAAGGCCGAAGACATCATGCACCGGTATCGCGATACGCTGCATGTGCTGGCCAAGTGAGCGAACCGACATGGATTGCGCGTGACGAAGCGCTCGTAATTCATGAGCGGCTGCTGGTTCTGCATGGCGGAGCGGCAGGCATTCGCGATGAGGGATTGCTGGAGTCGGCATTGGCGCGGCCACAACAGTTTGCAGCCTATAGCGAGTCTGTCGAAATTGTTGAACTGGCAGCACTTTATACGACGGCGATCGTCAGAAACCATCCCTTTGTGGACGGCAATAAGCGGACCGGGTTCGTGCTTGGCATATTGCTTCTTGAACTGAATGGTTTCCAATTTTCAGCCAGTCAGGAGGACGCTGCCAATGCTGTGCTCGCACTTGCCGCAAGCGAGATCGACGAGAAAGACTATGCTCGTTTCCTTACCGCCAATTCAAAGGCCGTTTAGTCGTTTCTGTCATCCCCCGATGCACCCAACCGGAACAACGGCACGATGACTTCCTGCTCAAACGCGATGTGGCGCCGCAGACCCTCGAAAAAGCCGCGCAGCATATAGCCGAAGGCTTCAGGGGCAGGGCGGTCCTCGCCGCGCCCATAGGTCATAAGCGCGTCGTAGAGTTCTTCGGAAAAGCAGATGTCTTCGAGATGCTCGAACTTCAGCCGCTCAATGGTACGGGTGAGGCCGGAAAGCTGCGGCCAGCGCCGGGCGATGGCGGGAAAGACCACGTCTTCTTCGAGCGTGTGGGCGTGTGAAATAACAGGGCTGAGTGCGCGGGCGGCATTGATGCAGGCAGGGCGGTCGATCTGAGCGGGCAGGGAGTCCGCAATGGCTTCAAGGCTTGCGCAAAGGGCAAGCTGGTCGCGATGGCTGGCAAGCAGGAAATCGCCAAGGCCGTAGGGATCGTGGCGATCCGACCGGGAGGCGGCTTCGGGCAGCGGGCTGGTCATGAGCTTTGCTCCTCAAGTTCGCCATGCGCCAGGATGAACCTGCGCAACGGCAGATCAGCGGGGATTTGCGCATGGGAAACAAGCAATACGGTGCGACCGGCAAGGGCAGCAGGAATGTCACTGAGAAATTCAAGCTCGGTCTGGCGATCAAGGCCTGCGGTGGGCTCATCGAGCGCAACGATACCAGCAGGCGACAAAAGCGTGCGTGCGAGGCACAAACGCCGGGCCTGTCCGGCAGAGAGGGTGGCACCGGTTTCCCCGATCATCGTGTCGAGCCCAAGGGGCAGGGCGCGAATGGTTTGCTCGAGCCGGGCAGTGCGCAGGGCGCTCCACAGCTCGGCATCGGTGGCTTGCGGTTGGGCGATGAGCAGATTGTTGCGCACGGTGTCGAAAAAGACCGGGCTGTCCTGGCTCAGGAGCGCGACGCGCGCGTGCAGGTCGGCGAGCGCGACATCGCGGGTGTCGGTTCGGGCAATCGTGATCGAGCCCTTTTGCGGATCGGCAAGGCGCAGCAGCAGGGCAAGCAGGGTGGATTTGCCCGAGCCGCTCGGCCCGGAGATTGCGACATGCTCACCGGCGGCAAGCGACAGGTGAATGTTCTCGAGGATCGGCCTCGATGCGCCATAGCCAAAGGTCACGTTCTCGAAATGGATGTCGTTGCCTTCAGGCAGCGCGATAGGGCGTGCGGCCTCGCGGATGGCAGGCGGCATGGTAGCAACCGCTTTGAGCCGCTCTGCCGAAGCTGCAGCCTGGCCGAATTTTCCGACCGAGCGAATGATGACATTGGTGGCTTCAAAGCTGCCCATGACCGCGAAAACAAGGCCAGCGAGAAGCGCACCGGTGATGGCGTCCAGTTCAAGTGTTCGCAGCCCGGTAAAGAGAATGGCGATAAGTGCAAGGCCGGTTAATGCCTGAACACTGGCGCCTGCAATTGAGGTTGCGAGGGATTGCTTTTTGCGCAGGCTCGCCAGTTCGGACGCGGTTTTTTCAAAACGGAGAGCGGTTTGCTGCTGCTGGCCGAAAAGGATGATGTCGTCATGGCCGGCAACCGCATCGAGCACATGGGCGCGCAATGTAGCGGCGGTTTCGACAAGATTCTGGCCGAGTTTTTTGGTCGCTGCGATCAGAATTACCGGAATGACAAAAAGCGCAACGGAGATTGCCACGCCGTAGATGACGGCCGCCGCCGGGAGGAAGTGTGCCAGAACGCCGGTAATGATCGAACCCAGGATAATGGCCGCGATCATTGGGCCGATGGCCAGAAGAAAGAGCTGATCCAGATTATCGACGTCTGCGGTCAGGCGGCTGACCAGATCGCCATGACGCAGGGAGCGGCCCGGCAGGGGAAGCCGCGGGAACAGTGCGGCAAAGAGCCAGCGGCGAATGTCGGACAAAAGGCTCAAGGTGGCATTGTGGCCGATCAGCTTTTCGAAATAGCGCGAAACAATGCGAATGAGGGAAAAGCCGCGCACCGCTGCCGATGGCGCAAACAGGTTAAAGGAGATGCCAGCGCCGGTGAGTGCGGTGGCGGTCAGAAACCACCCCGAGACGCCCAGCAGCGCCGTACCCGCTGCGATGGTTATAAGCGAAAGGACGAGAGCCAGCGCCAGCCGCTTCCAGTGCGGTGCGAAAAGGGGTGCGAAATAGGCGAGGGCTTTCATGCGCGATGCTCCTCTTTATTGGCGGCTGCGGAACGCATATGCGGCATTGTGTGAAGTTTGCCGCCAGCAAGGCGCATGGCTTTGTCGGCGCGCGCCGCGACGGAACGGGAATGGGTTAAAACGATGAGGGTGCGGCCCGCGGCAAAGGCAAAGATTTCGTCGAGAACGGCAGCTTCTGTCTCGGGGTCGAGATGAGCGGTCGGTTCATCGAGAATGATAAGGCCGGGCCCGATCAGAAATAGCCGGGCGAGTGCGATGCGCTGGGCCTGTCCGCCCGATAGCCCTTCGCCGCCTTCGCCGACGAGTGTATCGAGGCCTTCGGGCATGTCGCTAACAAAGTCCATGACACGGGCACGGCATGCCGCTGTGTGGACGGCTTCGTCCGATGCCTGGGGCGCGGCAAATCGGATATTGTCATAAAGCGTGCCGTGGAAAATGCGCGGCTTTTGCGTGATGGCCGCCAGGCGCTGGCACAATTGGGCCTCTGGCAGTTCGCAGGTTTCGGTGCCGTCGATCAGGATTTGACCTTCATAGGGTATAAGGCGTGCGATCGCGCGCATCAGTGTGGTTTTGCCAATACCGCTTTCGCCCATGATGGCGAGGCTTTGGCTTGCCGAGAGCGAGAGGTTCAAATCATCGAGAATGGCGCGGCCCGATGACGTTTTGACAGTCAGGTCTTCAATCGCGAGCGCGGCGGCATTGATCCGGATCAGTGGCGATTTGGCTGGCTGGAGTATTGTCAGCGCGTCGAGCTTGCCGATCTGGTTTTCGATCTGCTCGATGGCGGAACGCGCTGCGGCGCGGTCATGGTAATGGGCGGCAAGCTGGCGCAGCGGCTGATAGACTTCGGGCGCCATCAGCAGCGCGAAAAAGCCCATGGTGAGGGTCAGTTCGGGATGGAAGGGCAGAAAACCCAGATAGGTCAGCCCGACATAGAGCGCGACACCCGCAACGCCGAGCGCGGCGAAAAACTCGAGAATGGCCGACGAGAGGAAGGCGATGACCAGAACGCGATTGGTGCGGCGGCGCAGGTCTTCGCTGGCCTTATGGACGTCTGCGATGGCATCCTGTTCGCGGCCAAAAAGCTTAAGCGTTACGATACCGCGCAGCCGGTCTGCGAAATAGGCCGACAGGCGCGATAATGCGTTGGCCTGCCGGTCGGTGGCGGTCTGTGCACCCATGCCTGCAAGCGCCATGAACAGCGGAATGGCGGGCGCCGTGAACAAAAATAACAGGGCAATGATCCAGTCCACGGGAAACAGGACAACGGCAAAGGCGATGGGCAGGAATACTGCGCCAATCATGGCGGGCAGATAGCGCGCAAAAAAAGCTTCTATGGCTTCGGTCTGATCGACGATTGCGGTTGCGATGGCGCCGGACGCAGGCGCAAGCCCGAGGCCATTGCGCTTTTCGATCTCATGGGCAAAAAGCGCGTGCCGCAAGGCCAGCTTGATTTTTTCCGCAGCAATCTGGCCTGCCTGTTCGCCCGTGACCCCAATAGCGATGCGGACAAGCAAAATGGCGGCGACCGCAAGGACGAGCGGTGTGACGGTCGCGACGGCGGCTCCTTCCTGGATCACCCGGCCCAGAATGTTGGCCAGTACCAATGCTTGCGCCACAAGCAGAATGCCGCCGACGAGCGGCAAGCCGATGGCAAGACGAAGCGCAAATCCACCATGCCGACGCAAATCCATCATTCTGGCGTTGCGGGCTTTATCGGGCGAAGGCGGGAAGGATTGGGACATCGAATTGCCGGTTGTTTTTTTACACCTTCACCGTGCGGCACACGGGCGCAAATCGCATTGATCTGGATCAAAGCGGGACTCGCTGCGGCTTGGTTAAAGGAGACAAGCTTGGGCAAAAGTCAGGCTTTTAAATAACAAGGGCGAACGATAATGATCGATCAAACCGTCGTGGACCTGTCGCGGCTGCAATTTGCAGCAACGGCCTTATACCACTTCCTGTTTGTTCCGCTCACGCTTGGGCTCTCTTTCATGATGGCGATCATGGAGAGTGTCTATGTGATGACGGGACGTGAAATCTGGCGCAAAATGACCCTGTTCTGGGGCACGCTGTTCGGCATCAACTTTGCCATGGGTGTTGCGACAGGGATTGTGATGGAATTCCAGTTCGGCATGAACTGGTCCTATTACAGTCACTATGTGGGCGACGTGTTTGGCGCCCCGCTCGCCATCGAAGGGCTGATGGCCTTCTTTCTTGAGGCGACCTTTGTCGGGTTGTTCTTTTTTGGTTGGGACAAGCTCTCAAAGATCGGACATCTGATCGTCACCTGGCTTGTCGCCCTTGGAGCCAATTTCTCCGCGCTCTGGATTCTGGTCGCCAATGGCTGGATGCAATATCCGGTCGGCGCGACCTTCAATCCCGACACGATGCGCATGGAAATTACCAATTTCATGGAGGTGATTTTCAACCCCGTTGCGCAGGCGAAATTCGTCCATACGGTTTCGGCCGGATACGTGACGGGCGCGGTGTTCGTGATGGCGATCAGCGCATTGTTCCTCTTGAAGGGCAAGCATATCGAACTGGCGAAGCGCTCGATGGTCGTGGCGGCAAGTTTTGGCCTCGCATCGGCGCTTTCGGTCGTCGTTCTGGGTGACGAGAGCGGTTACGTTGCAACCGAGCACCAGAAAATGAAGATCGCGGCCATGGAGGCGATGTATCACACCGAAGACGCGCCAGCCGGTCTGGCACTGGTGGCCTTTCCGCGAGCCGACGGTTCGATCTGGGAAATCAAGATTCCGTGGGTTCTGGGGTTGATCACAACCCGGTCGTTCGATCAGCAATTGCCTGGTATCGATGACCTTGTGGAGGGCGCCGAAGTTCGTATCCGTAACGGCATGGTCGCCTATGACGCTTTGCAGGCATTGCAGGATGACCCCGACAATCAGGAAGCGCGCGAAACGGTCGCCGACACCTGGGAAGACCTCGGTTATGGCCTACTGCTCAAGAGGTATCGTACCGATATCCAGAATGCGAGCGATGCTGAAATTGCCATGGCCGCGCAGGATACCGTGCCCGATGTGTGGCCGCTGTTCTGGACTTTCCGTCTGATGGTGGGGATCGGATTCTTCTTCATCGCCTTTTTTGCACTGGCTTTCTGGAAGGCGTCGACCGGTACGCTCGATAAGCACAAATGGTTCCTTTACACCGCCGTCGCCGTCCTGCCATTGCCGTGGCTGGCCGCAGAAGCCGGTTGGATCATTGCCGAATACGGGCGTCAGCCCTGGGCTATCGAAGGGGTGTTGCCGACATTTTATGCCGCTTCGAGCCTGACGGTGCTCGATCTGGTCCTCAGCCTCGCCTTCTATGTGACGATATACACGGTGCTGGCGATCATCATGGTGATCCTGATGGTCAAGGCGATCAAGGCCGGTCCCAAGGATTATGTCGCGCTGCTCAATGGCGAGGACGACGAGGAAACCGGACTGCCGCGTCAATATGAAGACGATGCAAAAGCGCAACCCGCAGAATAAGGAACGGCACAGATGGACGTTATTCCTATCGATTATGAAACCCTGCGCCTGATCTGGTGGGCGTTGCTGGGAGTGCTGCTGATCGGATTTGCGATCATGGGCGGTATGGATCTGGGGGTGGGGACACTGTTGCCCGCAGTTGCCCGCACGGACGAGGAGCGCCGTGTGCTTCTCAACCTCATCGGGCCGACCTGGGAAGGCAATCAGGTCTGGCTGGTGCTCGGTGGCGGTGCGATTTTCGCCGCCTTCCCTCCGCTCTATGCGGTCTCGTTCTCGGGGTTCTACCTTGCGATGATCGTGATTCTGTTGGCGCTTATCCTGCGCCCTGTCGGGTTCAAATTCCGTGGCAAGATTGCCGACAAACGCTGGCGCGATACATGGGACTGGGCCCTGTTTATCGGCGGGTTCGTTCCGGCTCTGATCTTTGGAGTTGCCGTGGGCAATGTGCTTCTGGGGGCTCCGTTCGACCTCGACCGAACGCTGCGGCCTTCCTACCTCGGCAACTTCTTCGGGCTCTTAACGCCATTTGCACTGTTGTGCGGGCTTGTAAGCCTGGGGATGCTGGTAACAATCGGTGCTTCGATCATTGCCAAACGCACCGAAGGCGTTATTGCCGAACGGGCAACGCGTTACGGGCAGTGGTCGGCTCTTGGGACCATTGCGCTGTTTGCGCTGGGCGGGGTGTGGATCGCGTTCGGGATCGACGGCTATGTCATCACTTCGGCTGTTGTGACCGACCTACCGTCTAACCCACTGGCAAAGAGGGTGGAACTGGTGCCTGGAGGCTGGATGGCCAATTATAGCACCTATCCCTGGATGATCGTTGCACCGGTACTCGGCTTTGCCGGAATGGCGCTGGCCTGGCTGGGACTGCGGATCAAGCGGAACCTTCTGGCTCTGCTGGCGTCTGGCGTGGGAATTTTCGGGATTGTTTCCACGGCGGGGTTGTCGCTGTTCCCGTTCCTTTTGCCATCATCGCACAATCCGACGGCAAGTCTGACACTGTGGGATGCGTCCTCCAGTCAGTTGACCCTGTTCATCATGCTGGTCGCCACGGTGATCTTCATGCCGATCATCCTGGCCTATACGAGCTGGGTCTATAAGGTGATCTCGGGTCCGGTCACGACGAAATCGCTTTCGCGCAACCCGAACGCTTATTGAGACGAAGGAGACGCAATCATGTGGTATTTTGCTTGGATTCTCGGGGTCGGCCTCGCCTGCAGCTTCGCAATTCTCAATGCGATGTGGTTTGAGATGCGCGAAGACAAGATTACGGTTGAAAAGGACTAGCGATAGGCCTCGTCGACCGTGTAGGGCGGTGCGTCCGGGGGCGGGCGCACCGCTTTCATGTTATCGTGTCATGGAGGTGAGGCGGACCGAGGGATCATCAAGAACGAGAATGTGTTCACGCATTGCGCGTTCGGCGCCGGGGCCGTCGCCCTGCATGATGGCCGTGACGATATCTGCATGTTCGTCAAAAGAGATCGCAAGTCTGGAGGGCAGGCGAAAAAGCGCCCGGCGAAAGGGTGCAAGTCGTGAGCGGGTAAGTGTCGTCAGTTCGACAAGATGCAAATTGCGCGCTCCATCGAAAATCATTTGATGAAACCTGGCGTTGAAGGCCTCATAGGGGCCGAGCGACCCCGCGCGCACCAGCGCAACGGAGTGCTGATGAGCCTGTTCAAGCTCCTGGCGTTCGCCAATGCTCATGCGTTCGGCGGCCAGCCGGGCGCAAACGGCCTCAAGTTCGGCCAGCGTTTCAAACATGGTCGCCAGTTTTTCGTTGGAGACCTTGGTGACGACGGCACCGCGATTGGGACGGCGCTCGACAAGGCCGATGGCAGCGAGCTGGCTAAGGGCTTCTCGAACAGGGGTGCGGGAGACGCCGAACCGCTTGCCGACACCTATCTCATCGAGCTTGTCACCGGGAAGATATTGGCCCGACACGATAGCGTCTGAAATCGCTTGCACCATTTCTTCGACCGTTGTGCCGGTTCTGGTTAGCGGTTTGGGCTCCAAATCAAGCTCCATCGCAGGCAATGCCCAATATGCGTTATGAAGAACAGCCGCATGTCTGAATTATGGCACCAAAACAGAATGTTACCTGTGCATTTCATACCGGTGACATGCGGTTCGTTGTCGCAACGCGCGATGGTGTAGATCACTTGAGCGGTGGCTAATTCTTGAGCCGGTGCTTTTTGGCGAGTCGAGAGCCGCTTTTGCCGGACAGGCGCTAGGCGAATTTCTTGCGGGCAAGGTGGGTCGATGGCGGGGGTGGTACGTCCGGGCCGATACCGTCGCCGACAGGTGCGCCAAGGCTGGTGACGATGGGAATGACGCCAGCCCAGATGGGCAGGTCATGATCTTCCGGGTCGTCGGCGGGTGGGGCCTGGCGCAGCTTGGCCGAAGCAGCCTCGATCTCCAGCGCCAGAACGCCGGTGGCCTTGCGCTCCTTGTCGTACATCGGGCGGACCTCGTTCCAGCGCAAGGGCAGGAGATGCTCTGTGATAAGTTTCAGCGCTTGCTCGACTTCACCGGGATCGGTGACCAGACGCGTTACGCCATGGACTGTGGCGGCGCGATAATTCATCGAATGATGAAAGCCCGAGCGCGCTGCAACGATGCCTTCGAGTAACGTAACGGTCATGGTGATGGGGTCGCCATCGGAATGCAAAGCAACGATGCGGGTCTTGGTGGCGCCATGCAGATAGACGGTCCGACCCCAGCGGGCATAGGCCATGGGCACCACCATGGGCCGGCCATCGGCGATGAAACCTACATGACCGACAAGGCTGCAATCGAGAATATCGTTGATCGTCTCCTCGTCATAGCGGGCGCGGCGCGGTTGGCGGGCTTGGGCGTAAGGCGGCAGGGCGTGCTTGTTCATGGTGGTGCCTTTGGCAATCGACGTTTTAGAGGTCTTCACGTGTCGTGCGATCGAACCAAAAAGGTCTGTAACTTTTTTCCGATCGCACTCTGTCTTTGCGATAAGAGCAGTTATCTGCGATAAACTGGTTCTGAGTAAGTTCCACTTTCCGTGTATTTCAAGGATCCAGATGCTTGAGGGATTGATTGTGCTGGAACAGTCGGGCGTGCCCTTGCCCGAGCAGATTTATCGCGCCGTGGGTGCGGCGGCGCGTTCGGGTCGGCTAAGGGCTGGCACTATACTGCCCAGTTCGCGGCAATTGGCTTTGGGCTTGGGCGTTTCGCGCAACTCGGTCAATGCCGCTTATGAACTGCTGCGGGCCGACGGGGTGATCGCCATCCGTCCCGGCGCGGCGCCAAGGGTGGTAGCGCGTGTCGAACCGGATACAGTGCGGCTTGAGGGCGTAGGTGCAAGTGTAGCGTTATCGGAACGTGGGCAGGCGCTGTCGCTCGATCTGCGTAAGTGGGATGGAAGGCGAAATGGCGAGCAACTTGAACCGGGTGCGCCGGATGAGGCGCTGTTTCCGGCCGATCTCTGGGCGCGGACATTGCGGAGGGTGGCGCGGCAAAAATTCGGGGCGGCGGCGATTTATGGCAGTATGGCGGGATTGCCCCAGCTCAAATCCGCGCTGGCCGAGCATTTGGCGCGTCAGCGCGGGGTAAGTGCCGAGCCTGAGCAGATCATTGTCGTGCCATCGCTTCAGGCGGGATTGTCACTGGCGGCACACTGCCTCGCCGACCCTGGCGATGCAGCCTTCGTGGAATCGCCGGGTTATTTCGGAGCACGGACGGCCTTTGCCGGAGCCGGGCTGGTCACTAGGGCGTTAGAGGTGGATGGGCAGGGCGCTGATCCTGCGGCGATTGCCGGCAGCGGGGCGCGGCTGATCTATGTCACACCCTCGCATCACTATCCCACCGGCGCGCGGATGAATTTGCAGCGGCGCATGGATTTGCTTGAAGCGGCCCGGCGCGAAGGGGCGATGGTGCTCGAAGACGATTACGATAGCGAGTTCTTGTGGCGGGGCCGGGCCATCGCCGCCCTACAGGGCATCAGCCGGGGCGGCGAGGTGATCTATTTCGGTACTACCGCCAAGAGTCTGCTACCGGGCTTGCGGCTGGCCTATATGGTGGTGCCCCATGCGCTGGTTGGGCCGATGGGACAGGCGCAGCGCAATTTTGGTCTGCGGGTCAATATTCACGCGCAGGCTGCCTATGCCGAGCTTATCGAAAGCGGGGCTCTAGCTATCCATCTGCGCAAGATTGCCAGGCTCTATGAGGCGCGGGGGCGTTTGCTGGTGGACAAGCTGCGCGAACGGCTCGGTGCCAGGATTGACGTCTCGATGCCCATGGGGGGATTGCAAACGGTGATAGGGCTGGCCGGGCGCGTCGATGATACGAAAATCGCATCGGCACTCGCAGCGGAAGGTTTTGAAACGCCAGCGCTTTCGAGCTATTGCGTTGGAGAAAAACACACAGGGCTGATTGTCGGGTTTGCCGATGCCACCGAAAGGCGGGTGACTCGGTTTGTTGGGCTTCTCGAAGGGATTCTTATTTGACATAAAGATATCTTTATGTCTTTCATCGGACCGCGCTTCGGCCCTCAATTTGGATAGAGTTACCATGTGCAACGCCCCCGGATGTACCCATGCCAGCCACAATCATGCGCCGCAGGACGGCCGGATGGGTGGTATGGGTGAGAGCAGCCGGGTGGTGGAGGCCTTGCGGCCCGGATCGGGGCCTGTGCGGACGCGGCAGGAGGGTGAAGAGATTTTCGCTGCGCTCGAAAAGGCGGCTGCCGGGCGCATCCTCATTCTCGATGGTGCCATGGGCACCATGATCCAGCGCCACAAGCTGACCGAAGAAAATTTCCGTGGCGAGCGGTTTGCCGATTGGAGCAAGCCGTTGCAGGGCAATAACGATCTGCTGGTGATTACCGAAGCCAAGCTGATCGAAGACATCCATTTCGATTATGCGATGGCGGGAGCGGATATTCTCGAGACCAATACGTTCTCGGGTACGACCATCGCGCAGGCCGATTACGGCATGGAAGCGTTGGCCTTTGAAATCAATGTAGCGGGCGCACAGGCTGCAAAACGTGCCGCAATCCGTGCCGAGGCGGCAGATGGGCGTCGCCGGTTCGTTGCCGGTGCCGTAGGGCCGACCAACAGGACAGCCTCAATTTCCCCGGACGTCAACAATCCCGGCTATCGCGCTACCAGTTTCGACGAGTTGCGCATCGCCTATGCCGAGCAGATCGAAGGGCTGATCGATGGCGGTTCGGACCTGATCCTCATCGAAACGATTTTCGATACGCTCAATGCCAAGGCCGCTGTTTTTGCTGTTGAAGAGGTGTTCGAGAATAAGGGCATCCGGCTGCCGGTGATGATCTCTGGAACGATCACCGATCTTTCCGGTCGTACCCTGTCGGGGCAGACTCCGACGGCGTTCTGGTATTCACTGCGCCATGCCAAGCCCTTCACGTTCGGGCTTAATTGCGCGCTGGGCGCCAATGCCATGCGGGCGCATGTGGATGAAATATCCTCGATCGCCGATACGCTTGTGTGCGTTTATCCCAATGCGGGGCTGCCCAATGAATTCGGGGAATATGACGAGTCGCCCGAATTCATGGCCGAGCAGATCGAAGGGTTTGCGCGGGACGGATTTTTGAACGTTGTTGGTGGTTGCTGCGGTTCAACGCCCGAGCACATTTCGGCCATTGCCCAAGCGGTTGCAAAATATCCTCCGCGTGAAATTCCGGTTGTCGAGCCGCGCTTGCGGCTTTCGGGGCTGGAGCCTTTCACGCTGACCGACGATATTCCCTTCGTCAACGTAGGTGAGCGCACCAATGTCACCGGGTCGGCCCGGTTCAAGAAACTCATTACGGCAGGCGATTATACGGCCGCGCTCGATGTGGCGCGCGATCAGGTGGAGAATGGTGCGCAAATCATCGACATCAATATGGATGAGGGCCTGATCGACAGCCAGCAGGTGATGGTCGAATATCTCAACCTCATTGCTTCCGAGCCCGACATCGCCAAGGTTCCGGTGATGATCGACTCCTCCAAATGGGAGGTGATTGAGGCAGGGCTGAAATGTGTACAGGGCAAGCCCATCGTCAATTCGATCTCGATGAAGGAAGGCGAGGATGCCTTCCGGCATCATGCGCGGCTCTGCAAACTCTATGGCGCTGCCGTTGTCGTGATGGCGTTCGATGAGGTCGGGCAGGCCGATACGCAGGCCCGCAAGGTTGAAATCTGCACCCGCGCCTATCGCATTCTCGTCGATGAAGTGGGCTTCCCGCCCGAAGACATAATCTTTGATCCCAACATCTTTGCGGTCGCAACCGGCATCGAAGAGCACAACAATTACGGGGTCGATTTCATCGAAGCGACCCGTGAGATTGTTGAAACGCTGCCCCATGTCCACATTTCGGGTGGCGTTTCTAACCTATCTTTCTCGTTCCGGGGCAATGAGCCGGTGCGCGAGGCCATGCACGCAGTGTTTCTCTACCATGCCATCAAAGCAGGCATGGATATGGGGATCGTCAATGCTGGCCAGTTGGCCGTCTATGAATCCATTGATCCCGAATTGCGTGAGCATTGCGAGGACGTGGTTCTAAACCGGCGCGAGGATTCCACCGAGCGCATGCTGGACCTTGCTGAGCGCTACAAGGGTCAGGGTGGCAAGGAAGCGCGGGTCAAGGATCTGAGCTGGCGGGAAAAGCCGGTCGGCGAGCGAATTTCGCACGCGCTGGTCAATGGCATTACCGAATATATCGAGGCCGATACCGAAGAAGCCCGCCAGCAGTTCGATCGCCCGCTACATGTGATCGAAGGGCCGTTGATGGACGGCATGAACGTGGTCGGGGAGCTTTTTGGCTCGGGCAAGATGTTCCTGCCGCAGGTGGTGAAATCGGCCCGCGTGATGAAACAGGCCGTGGCCTATCTTTTGCCCTTTATGGAGCAGGAGGCCGATGGTGTGCAGCGCAAGGCCGGCAAGGTGCTGATGGCGACCGTTAAGGGCGACGTGCATGATATTGGCAAGAATATCGTGGGCGTGGTTCTGGCCTGCAACAATTATGAGATCATCGATCTTGGCGTGATGGTGCCAACCCAGAAAATTCTGGACACTGCGCGCGAGCAGAATGTGGATGTGATCGGACTTTCAGGACTGATTACGCCATCGCTCGATGAGATGGTGCATGTGGCGTCCGAAATGGAGCGCGAGGGGTTCGACATTCCGCTTCTGATCGGGGGGGCGACGACCAGCCGCGTCCATACGGCGGTCAAGATCCATCCGCGCTATAATCGTGGCGCGACGATTTACGTCAAGGATGCTTCGCTGGCGGTCAATGTCGTGTCCAAGCTGCTCTCGAAAGAAGCGGCGAACGATTACGTCAAGACCGTCAAGCAGGAATATGAGACGGTTGCCGAAAAGCACCGCAAGGGTGAGGCCGACAAGCAGCGCATGAGTCTTGCGGCAGCACGAGACAACAGCTTCAAGCCGGACTGGAGCAGCTATACGCCCAAGGCGCCGTCGTTTCTGGGCACCAAGGTCTATGACAATTGGGATCTGGCCGATCTGGCACAATACATCGACTGGACGCCGTTTTTCCAGGCCTGGGAGTTCAAGGGCACCTATCCCAAAGTGCTCGACGATGAACGTCAGGGGGAAGCGGCACGGCAGCTTTTCACCGACGCCAAGGTTATGCTCGAAAAGATCATTGCCGAGAAATGGTTTACGCCGAAGGCGGTGGTTGGCTTCTGGCCAGCCAATCGGGTGGGTGACGATGTTCAACTCTATGCCGATGAAAGCCGGAGCGAGGAACTGGCCAAATTCTTCACGCTGCGCCAACAATTGTCCAAATCGGGCAACAAGCCCAATGTGGCGCTTGCCGATTTCATGGCAGAAGCGGGCACGCCCGATTATCTCGGTGGCTTTTGTGTGACGGCGGGTTTTGAGGAAATCGAAATCGCCGACCGGTTCGACGCGGAGAACGACAATTATTCCTCGATTCTGGTCAAGGCGTTGGCGGATCGTTTCGCTGAAGCCTTTGCCGAGCGGTTGCATGAAGTGGTGCGGACCGAGCTTTGGGGCTATGCAAAAGAAAGCTACAATCCTGAAGATCTGATCGGCGAGCCCTATCAGGGGATCCGGCCAGCACCGGGCTATCCGGCCCAGCCCGATCACACCGAAAAGACAACGCTTTTCAAACTGCTCGATGCGGAAAAGCAGATCGGGGTGCAACTGACCGAAAGCTACGCCATGTGGCCGGGATCATCTGTTTCCGGGCTCTATTTCGCGCATCCGGAAAGCTATTATTTCGGGGTGGCCAAGGTCGAGCGCGATCAGGTGGAAGATTACGCCCAGCGCAAGGGCATGAAGATCGAAGATGTCGAGCGCTGGCTCGGGCCGGTGCTCAATTATATTCCTGGCGTGGAGAAGGCAGCGGGGTAATCGGATGGGTCTATCTCGACATCTTCATCCCAACCTCTTATGAACCCCGATGAAAACCGAGTTCGCCGGGGGCTTTTTCAACATATGTCCAGTTTCATTCTGACCCTATCGTGCGCCGACCGGCCTGGTATCGTGGCGGGGGTGACGACAGAGCTTTTTGGCCTTGGCGCCAATATCGCTGAATCCAATCAGTTCTGGGACCGCGATACCGGCAAGTTCTTCATGCGGATCGGCTTTACGGCGCCAGACGGCACCGATAAGGAAGTCGTAGAGCGTGCGCTCAAGCCGGTGATCGAGCGGTTCGAGATGAAAACGGCGATTGTCGATGAAAAGCGCGTGCCGCGTATCGTCATCATGGTCTCGAAATTCGACCATGCCCTGCTGCATTTGCTGTATCAGATCCGGGTCGGTTGGCTGCGTGCGGAAGTGGCCGCGATTGTCTCAAATCACGACGATGCGCGTGCGATTGCCAACGCTGAAGGCATCACCTTCCATCACCTGCCGCTGGAAAAGGGCAAGAAGGCCGAGCAGGAAGCAAAGGTGCTTGAGATCATAAAGGCTGTCGATGCGGACCTGATCGTTCTGGCGCGCTATATGCAGATCCTTTCCGATCAGCTTTCAACGCGGCTGTTTGGCAAGGTCATCAATATCCACCACTCGTTCCTGCCCAGCTTCAAGGGTGCCAAACCCTATCACCAAGCCCATGAGCGCGGGGTCAAGATCATCGGCGCGACGGCGCATTACGTGACGCCGGACCTCGATGAAGGTCCGATCATCGAGCAGGAAACCGCGCGCGTGACCCATGCGATGACGCCTGACGATCTGATCGCGGTCGGCCGTGATATCGAAAGTCGCGTGCTGGGTCGGGCGGTGAAAATCCATCTTGAGAACCGCGTCATGCTCAATGGGCACAAAACTGTAGTTTTCGCATAGGAACAGGTCATGACCGCAACGATCATCGACGGAAAAGCAGTCGCCAGGGCGGCAATCGAGCGGGTTAAGGCCGGGTCCACGGCTTTCACTCAAGCCAATGGCTTTCCGCCGGGTCTGGCGGTGGTGCTTGTGGGGGAGGATCCGGCAAGCCAGGTCTATGTGGCATCAAAGGGCAAGATGGCCAAGGAGTGTGGCTTCCATTCGGTCCAGCATACGCTGCCTGCCGATACCGGTCAGGATGAGTTGCTGGCGCTGATTGCAAAGCTAAATGCCGATCCCGCGATCCACGGCATACTGGTGCAATTGCCGCTGCCCAAACATCTCGATGAACGCACGACCATTGCCGCCCTCGATCCGGCCAAGGATGTGGACGGGCTCCATGACGTTTCCATCGGGCGGCTGGCGTCGGGGCAGGTGGAGAAAACGCTAGTGCCCTGCACACCCAAAGGCTGCATGGAGCTTATCGATACGGCACATCCCGAAGGCATTTCGGGATTCAGCGCGGTGGTGGTTGGTCGCTCCAATCTCGTGGGGCGTCCTGTTGCGGCGCTTCTCCAGCACGCAAACGCGACCGTGACCATCGCCCATTCGCGCACGCGCGACCTGGCGCAATTGTGCCGTTCGGCGGATATTCTGGTTGCCGCAATCGGCCGGCCGGAATTCATCAAGGGTGATTGGGTCAAGCCCGGTGCGACAGTTATCGATGTGGGCATTAACCGCATCGATGCGCCGGAAAAAGGCGAGGGCAAGACGCGGCTTGTGGGCGACGTCGATTTTAATGCCGCCGCTGTTGTTGCGGGTGCGATCACTCCGGTTCCGGGCGGGGTGGGGCCAATGACAATTGCCATGCTGATGGCCAATACATTGCGTGCCGCCGAACAGATTGTCGCAGGCTGACGCAACCTCGAAATAATTTGATCCAGATCAAATTAAGACAATAAAATCAGGAGTATGACTTCCTCATCACTTGAACTGATGGAGAAGAAAATGCCTGCTGATGCAATCTGGTTCGTGGCCCTTGCTCTTGGTGCCTTCGGCGCGTTCGGGCTCGCGCTTGGTTATGTGAACTTTATCGCCAGCGACAAGGCGATTACCGCCGAGCAAGAGCGTAATAGGCAGTAGGGTGTCAGTGTGGGCGTATTGCGAAACCATCCGCATCTAACCGCGGCCGGGCGCGCAGATCCCGACGGAAGTCTGACGGGCTCTTGCCCGCAATCTTGCGGAAGCATTTGTTGAAGGCTGAAAGCGAGCCGAAACCGCTATCCATTGCCACCTGCAACACATTGGCGCTGTCATTGATCAAAAGCGCTTGCGCGTAGGACAGGCGCAGAAGGCTGACATACTCGTTCAGCGTCATGCCGGTGGATTTCTTGAAAACGTTCATGGCGTATTTGGGGTGAATATCCGCAGAATGGGCGATATCGGTCGAATCGATGTCATGCCGGAAGTTTTCGGCAATGAATTCGCAAATCCTGCCGATATTGGCAAAGCTCTGCTGGTCCGGTGCTTCAAGGGGTGCTGAATCGGTGGTGGAGGCATCGATCAGCCGATAGTTGTCGAACTGGATGCGCTCGATGCGCAAGAGCAGTTCGTCGATGGCGTGCTCGACTCGTGCAGGATCTTCGGATCGCATATAGTCGGACCAGCGCGCGAAGGCGGCGGCATCGCCCGGATCGGATTTGGCGGTGAGCAGGGTCGCGCCCCGCATCAGCTTTTGCTGAATGTCGGCGGGCAGGCGCAAGCGGAAGAAATGAATCAGCGGCAGGTGGATCGCAACAAAGAGCGCATCATCTGAGGTGTCATAGACACGATGGGGCAAGCCGCCCCAGAAAATGCAGACATCGCCTTTATCGAGCCGGGTCTGGTGGCCTTGCATCTGATAATCGACAAAACCCTGGAATACATAGTTTATTTCGATCTGGGCATGCCAATGGGCAGTCGACATTATACCCGGCTGTTCATGGCTTACGACCAGCCGGTTTGGCACTTTTTCGACCGTGCTTTTAGACGGATTCCAGTACCGCTTCTGTCCCATCTTACTTTCCGCCGACTCTGCCTTCCCTTTGCACGAGACGCCGGTCCTCCTGCTGGTAGTCTATGGTCAGCTCGGCAATCGGGCAACGAAAAAAGGGAGGAATATCAATGCGCGTGAAACTTGGCTGCGCAACCTTGGCGCTGTGTGTCGCAATGGGGGCATCGGGCGCCAATGCTCAATCTGGCGAGTTGACCATCTGGAGCTGGAACATTGCAGCATCCTCGCTGGAGGCTGTCGTTGAGGGCTTCAACGCACAATATCCTGATATCAGCGTTCGTGTTGATGACCTTGGCAATCAGCAGGTTTTCGACCGCCTTCTGGCGGGGTGTGCGGCTGGGGGAGCCGGACTGCCCGACATCGTTTCTATCGAAAATCACGAAGCGGAAATCTTCTGGGCGCAGTTCCCTGATTGCTTCGTCAACCTGCGCGATCTTGGGTACACCGAAGAACTGGCTTCAGAATTTCCCGATTTCAAGCGCACCGAACTTGAAGTGGGCGATGCCGCCTATGCCATGCCTTGGGATTCGGGCCCCGTCGTCATGTTCTACCGCCGGGACTTTTACGAAAATGCGGGTGTCGACCCTGCTTCCATCCAGACCTGGGATGATTTCATTGAGGCTGGAATTGCGATTGCCGAAGCTAATCCCGGCGTGACCATGACCCGTGCTGACCTCAATGGCGATACCGAATGGGTGCGCATGATCGGCAATGAGCAGGGTTGCGGCTTTTTCTCCGATGATGGCAGCGCGATCACCGTCAACCAGCCCGGCTGCGTGGCCGCGCTGGAAAAGGTCAAGGAAATGGTCGATGCCGGTATCATGACAGCGGCAGACTGGGACGAAAAAATCCAGGCCAACAATGCGGGCACTGTTGCCTCGCAGATGTATGGCGGTTGGTACGAGGGCACCATTCGTTCGACGGTGCCTGAAGATCAGCATGGTCTGTGGGGCGTTTATCTGATGCCCAGCCTTGATGCGAATGGCCCACGTGCAGCGAACCTTGGTGGCTCGTCGCTGGCGATCACCTCAGCCTCCCAAAATCCCGAGGCCGCATGGGCCTATGTCAATTACACGCTGGGTACCAATGAAGGCCAGGTGACGATGCTGCGTGAATATGGCCTGGTACCGTCGTTGCTCTCGGCCCTTGACGATCCTTACGTTTCTGAACCCCTGGAGTTCTGGGGCGGTCAGGCCGTGTGGGTCGATATTCTCGGAACGCTCGATGATGTCGTTCCAAGCCGCGGCACGCCGTTCTTTGGCGATGCGGATGCCATCGTTCAGGCAGCGCAAACCCAGTATATCAACGGGGCGTTCGAGAGTGCGCAAGCGGCACTCGACGATGCGGCCAGTCAGATCGCACTGGTAACCGGCCTGCCGATTGCCGAGTAAATCCTCCTGAAAGTGGCGCGGGGCGAAATTGCTCCGCGCCGCCTTTGTCAGTGCAACTTGGGGAGGAGCAGCCCGGATGCGCGCGCGCAATCGCATAGCCTATGGCTTTCTCGCACCATATCTTTTGATCTTCGCGGTCTTCTGGATATGGCCGATTATCTATTCGTTCTATCTCTCGTTCCTCTCGACGCGGGCCGTGCCCTGGACCTGGGCGCCGCATATGAACTGGGGACGGTTGTGGATCGATCCGGCCTTCTGGAACGCGCTTCGCAATACGCTGGTAATTCTTTTCATCCAGGTGCCGGTGATGATCGCGCTGGCGACCTTGCTGGCGGTGCTGCTCAATTCGCAATTGCTCAAGGCGCGCGGCATCATGCGTTTTGCCTTCTTTGCGCCGGTGGTCGTGGGGGAAGTCGCCTATGCGGCGGTGTTCCGGCTGATGTTCAATGCCGATTTCGGGGTGATCAACAAAATCCTCACAGGTGTTGGACTGCCTGCCGTCTCGTGGTTTTCAAACCCGACAGCGGCCATGGCGCTTATCATCATGGCCGTGACCTGGCGCTGGGTAGGCTATAACGCGATCATCATTCTTGCAGGTCTGCAATCGATCCCCGACGATGTTTATGAAGCGGCAACGCTCGACAAGGTTTCCAAGACAAAACAGTTCTTCTTCATAACCCTGCCGCTGTTGCGTCCAATCATCCTCGTTTGCGTGGTGCTTTCGGTCATAGGGACAATGCAGCTTTTCGCCGAGCCGTTCCTTATCACCAATCGTGGCGGTCCGGGCGGGGCCACTGAAACGCTTGGTCTGTTTCTCTACAGGCAAGGCTTCACGGTGCTCAATTTCGGCTATGCGTCGGCGGTTGCCTATACGATTGCCGGGCTTGCCATCATCATCTCGCTTATCAACTTCTGGCTGGGGAGGGATCCCAAATGAAGCCACAATCTGAAATGCGGTCGAAATCGTCCCGAGAAATGATCCGGACCATAGGGTTGCATGCTGTTCTGGTGCCGCTGGCAATTGTCTGGCTGTTCCCGCTCTGGATGATGATGGTGTTTTCTACGCTGCCGGAGAACGCGATCTTTTCAGCGCAAATCCAGTGGCTGCCCGGAACCCACTTCTGGGCCAATTTCGAGCAGTTGCAGGCCGATACGGGCTTTTTGCGCACCCTGTTCGTGTCCATCATGGTGGCGCTGGTTTATACTGTATTGTCAGTCTTTCTGACATCCATGGCTGGCTGGGCGCTGGCGCGTTATCACTTTCTTGGCAAGGGCATGGTCCTGGCGATCATTCTGGGTACGCTGACGCTGCCCTATTTCGTCGTGGTTATTCCCCAGTTCATCATGGTGGCGCGTGATTTCGGGCTGGCCAATACCTGGTTTGCGCTGATCGTGCCGCCGCTTTTCAATTCGCTGGGCGTATTGTTCATGCGGCAATCGTTCTCGATGATGCCGGGCGAATTGTTCGATGCGGCACGGGTCGAGGGGGTCAAGGAATGGAAAATATTCCTTTTTGTCGCCATGCCTATGGCCCGGCCTACAATTGCGGCGCTTTGCATCATCCTGTTTCTTGCAAGCTGGAACAACTATCTCTGGCCACTGCTGATAAACAATCAGCCGGACATGATGACGGCGCCGGTAGCTCTGGGGTCTTTGATCGGGCTGACGCGTGTATCGTGGGGCGGCATCATGACAGGCGCGGTGCTTTTGACGGTGCCCATGCTTGTGGTTTTCGTGCTGTTGCAGCGCCATTTCGTCGCCGGCATCGCTGCCGGGGCCATCAAATAGGAGAGGGCCGATGGCCGGAGTAACACTGAAAAATGTTGTAAAGCGGTTTGGGTCGGTTCAAGTGATTCATGGCGCATCGCTGGAGGTCGAGGATGGCGAGTTTGTGGTCTTTGTCGGACCGTCTGGCTGTGGGAAATCCACGCTTTTGCGTATAGTTGCCGGCCTTGAGGACGCCAGCGAAGGAGAGATCGAAATCGATGGCATGCTGGTCAACGATGTCGAGCCTGCCGATCGCGGCATCGCGATGGTGTTCCAGTCCTATGCGCTTTATCCGCACATGACCGTGGAGCAGAACCTTTCGTTCGGTTTGCGCATGAACGGCAACCCCAGGGAGGATACCAACCGGCGCGTGCAGAAAGCCGCCGAAATCCTCCGCATCAATGAATTGATGAAGCGCCGGCCCAAGCAGCTTTCCGGTGGCCAGCGCCAGCGCGTTGCCATTGGCCGGGCCATCGTGCGTGAGCCTGAGGTGTTCTTGTTCGACGAGCCGCTTTCCAATCTCGATGCGGAATTGCGGGTGCAGATGCGGGTGGAGATCGCGCGGCTGCATTCGGAACTGGGAACGACGATGATTTATGTTACCCACGACCAGACCGAAGCCATGACGCTGGCCGACAAAATCGTTGTATTGCGGGATGGCAAGATCGAGCAGGTGGGCAAACCGCTGGACCTTTATGATGATCCGGCCAACCAGTTCGTGGCCGGTTTCATGGGAAGCCCGAAGATGAATTTTATGGAGGCCAGTGTCAAAAGCGCGAGCAATGGCAGTGCGACAGTAAAGCTCGTCAATCAGGGCGGTGCGATGATTACCCTGCCGGTCAGCGACGGTCCGGCAGTCGGCGACAGAGTTACCGTTGGCGTTCGGCCTGAACATTTCCGCGCGGCGGGACAGGGCGATTGCGACATTGACCTCAATATCGATGTGGCCGAGCATCTGGGCTCGACGAGCTACATCTACGCCAACACCAAATCGGGTGAGCAACTTATCGTCGAGCGCGAGGAATCGCGTTCGGAAGTCGGGTTGGAAAAGCTCACCGCCAGCATTCCAGCACAACAGGCATTTCTTTTCGATGCTCAGGGCAAGCGCCTGAACTGACAATCGTTTTCAGAGAGTTTTAGATTATGACCGATACCAAATCACTGCGCTGGGGCATTCTTGGGCCAGGCGGCATCGCCCGTGCGTTTGCTGGAGGCATTGCGCACTCTCAAACCGGAAAGCTCGTGGCGCTCGGTGCCCGCGATGCGACCAAACCCGACTATCTGGAGCATTTCCCCGGCGCGCGCGTGCATGAGGGTTATGATTCCTTGCTGGCCGATGATGAAGTCGATGCCATCTACATTTCGACCCCGCACCCCTTTCATGCGCAGTGGGCAATCAAGGCGGTCAAGGCAGGCAAGCATGTGCTTGTCGAAAAACCGATGGGGCTTTCCGCCTATGAGGCGGATGCGATTTTCCATGCGGCGGAAAAGGCCGGAGTGTTTGCAGGCGAAGCCTTCATGTATCGGGTGCATCCACAAACTGCCAAGCTGCTTGAGCTTGTGAGTACGGGGGCCATTGGCGAGGTGCGGCTGATCAAATCCAGCTTCGGCTTTGCCATGCCCAAGTTCGATCCCGAACATCGGCTCTATGCCAATCATCTGGCAGGCGGCGGCATTCTCGATGTGGGATGCTATCCGGTTTCCATCGCCCGACTGATTGCCGGAGCTGTCGCGGGCAAGCCATTTCTGGAGCCAACCAATGTGGCGGGGGTTGCCCATATTGGTCAGTCCGGGGTCGACGAATGGGCATCTGCGGTTCTCAAGTTCGAGAACGAGATTATTGCCGAAGTCTCGTGCTCGGTCTCGGTGGCGCAGGATAATATGCTGCGCATTTATGGAACGACGGGACGTATCGAGGTTGCCGACTTCTGGTTTGCTTCCGGCAAGCAGGGCGGCGTTGGCGAGATCGAAATCCATCGCCCCGACGGCGCCGTCGAGACCGTCGAGGTCAGGGAAGACAAGTGGCTATACGCTTTCGAGGTTGATGCGGTGGCCGAGGCTGTTGCCGCCGGAACGCAAGAGTTCGCGGCACCGGGCATGAGTTGGGACGACACGCTGGGAAATTTGCGGGTATTGGACAAATGGCGCGCTGATGCCGGGCTGACCTATGAGATCGAAACACCTGCGCTGCGTAAACACACGCTTGTCGGCGAAGCGCTTGAAAAGCGGTACGATATTATCAGGCATCGACCGATCGAGGGGATCGGCAAGTCGGCCTCGCAGGTGGCGCTCGGGTTTGAGAGTTTCCCGAATTTCTCGAGTGCGGCAATTATGCTCGATGCGTTTTTTGAGCGGGGCGGTACGGTTTATGACACGGCCTATATCTATCAGGGTGGCTTGACCGAGAGAAACTTCGGCGACTGGCTGAAGGCCCGCGGCGTGCGCGAAGAGGTTGTCCTTATCGGCAAGGGCGCGCATTCGCCGCTCGTCTATCCCGATGTTATTTCCAAGCAGCTCGATCAGAGCCTCGAGCGGCTTTCGACCGATTACGTGGACATCTATTTCATGCACCGTGACAATACCGATATTCCGGTGGGCGAGTTTGTCGATGCCATGGATCGGGAAGTTAAGGCCGGGCGCATTCGCGGGCCAATCGGGGGATCGAACTGGACGCGTGAACGGCTCGACGAAGCGCGAGCCTATGCCGAGGCCAACGGGAAGACGGTTCCGACGGTCTTTTCCAATAATTTCTCGCTGGCTGAAATGCTCGATCCGATCTGGCCGGGCTGCGTTGCTTCGTCAGACGATGATTGGAAGGACTGGCAAAATGGGCGCGGCATGACCAATTTTGCCTGGTCGAGTCAGGCGCGCGGGTTCTTCACCGACAGGGCCGGACGCGACAAGCAGGACGATGAGGAAATCGTGCGCTGTTGGTATTCAGAAAGCAATTTTGGCCGCCGCGATCGCGCCGTGGAACTGGCCGAAAAACTCGGCAAAAGCCCGATCCACATTGCGCTGGCTTATTGTCTCGCCCAGCCCTTCAACGTGGTACCGCTGATCGGGCCGCGCCGGTTGCAGGAGCTTGACGACAGCCTCAAGGCGTTTGAGATCGCGCTGACCCCGGAAGATGCCAAATGGCTGGAAACCGGGGAGCGGTAAAGGTCAGTTGACTTCGATAACGTCAACGGCCTGCGTGGTGTCCTGACCGCCGGCGCTGCGCAAGATCCCTACAATCGGGGTGACGTCAGAATAGTCCCGGCCATAGCCGATAACGATATGGTCGGGGCCAGCTTGCATGGCGTTGGTGGGATCAAATTCCACCCAGCCGATCTGGCTGCCACACCAGACCTTGACCCAGGCGTGCATGGCATCGGCGCCTTCGAGCCGTGGCTGGCCCTCGGGTGGAATAGTGCGCAAAAAGCCTGATACATAGCCTGCGGGGATGCCAAGTCCGCGCAGGCCCGCAATCATTATGTGGGCAAAGTCCTGACAGACGCCGCGGCGCAGAGAAAAGGCCTCGGTGACCGGCGTATCGACCAGGGTTGCCTCGCCGTCATAGGCGAAATCTCTATGGATGCGCATACAAAAGTCCGTTGCGGCCGCAAAGACATCCGATGTGGCAGTGAGGCTTTGCCGTGCGTATTGGGTGATATCGGCTGTGAGCACTATGCGAGGGCTGGTGCTGAGATAATGATGGGGCGAGCGCCAGCCCATATCCCAGGTCGCGGCGATTTGCTCAGCAAGTGTCAGGCTGTCTGGAGCGTTCGAGACGTTCATTGGTGTCCGAAACACTTCGACGCGCGCAGTCATGGCGATTTCAAGGGCATCGTGTGCGGAACGATAAGCCAGAGATGCAACGCGCGAACCGAAAAAGTCAGCGAATTCAGAGTTTTCAGCAGGACCGGGTTCAAGATGCAGGCTCGAAGCGATAACCCGCTGGATATTGGGCAGCGAAACCGGAAAGACGCGAACGAGGTGCCGACCACCTGAAACGGGCGCGTCATAAGTATAACTGAGCTTGAGCTTTACATCATAGAGCACGATTAGAAATACGCCTCCGCAATCAGATCGGAGACGTTGTAGATGCCCATCACCATGTCGAGCAGCATTTGTGGGGTGATGTCCTCGACATCGGCCACCGCCAACTCGGTCTGGAGCTTGAGCGTTGCCTTGGCGGCGGGAGAAAGCTGGCCATCGACATAGCCGCGGGGTAATTCCTTCAATTGTTCGAGCAGTTCGGACATCTGGAACATCACAGAACGCGGATTGAGCGGATCGGTGATGAGCAGTTCGATAACGCCGAGATTGCCATGGCCATAGCCATAACGGCGGCGATGGGTCATCACGCTATCGCCGACTTCCAGTAGCATTTCCGTGGCGCCGTCGGGAGCATCCTCGCCACAGAGCCAACTCGCGATTTCGGCAATCTGTATGCTGCGCTCCAGTCGGCGCCCGATTTCAAGAAAGCGCCAGCCTGCGAACCGGTACATGTTTTCATGGACGAGGCCGGAAAACCCCGCCAGCTTGCGCAAGAGCACTGTCATGGCGCGCGTGGCATCGTCGCCCGGCTTGATGGTCTTGGCAAAGCGGTTTGCGGTCTTTTGCAGATCGGTCAGGGCCAGCCAGCCGTCAGGGGAGAAGCGATCGCGAATCTCGCTGGCCGAACGCACCGCACCATCGATAATGGCAAGCAGGCCCTGCGGAACCGGCTCGGCCGTATCGATGCCAAGCGGTTCGAGATATTCACGGGTCGCCTCGAAAAGTGGAAGATTTTCGGTGCCGGTTTCGGCAAGGCGCAGATGCCAGGCGCGCAACAGCCTTACGGTCGCTTCGCAGCGTTCAGCATAGCGACCGAGCCATATCAGATTATCTGCGGCGCGCGATGGCAGGTTGCCCGATGGGTTGCGTTCGATGGTCTTGTTGGCGCTTGTGAGAAGCGAAACCTTTTCGACCGGTGTCTTGGAGACGACCCAGACATCGGCGGCCTGGCCGCCGCGCTGCATTGCGATGGCGGCAGTGTCGAGCGAATAGCCGACGCGGGCAAAGCCGCCGGGCATGATCGACCATCCATTCGGGGTGCGGGCCGCATAAATGCGCAAGGTAATCGGGCGTGGCTCCAGCGTGCCGCCGACATAAACCGGGGCAGTGGACAGCTTTACGGTTTCCTGCGCGGCAAAGACCTTGGGATCGGCATCGATACGGGCCAGAAGGGCGGCTCGTTCGCTATCGGACAACTGACCGGCATCCTGGGTCTCTCCATCGTCATCGATTGACAAAATGGTGGACAGCGCCGGGCCGATCATCATGTTTTCGATATTGTTGCGCACATAGGCGCGCGCCTCCGCGCCGCCGCACCACCATGTGGCGATATTGGGCAGCATCAGATCCCTACCCAGTCGCGATTGGGCAATGGCCGGCAGGAAGGCGCCAAGCGCGCGGGTTTCCAATAGCCCGGAGCCAAGCGAATTGACAAAACCGACGCTGCCCCGACGCACCGCCTCGGCAAGACCGGGGGTGCCGATCTGGCTTTCCTGACGCAATTCGAGCGGATCGGTGAAATCGCCATCAAGGCGCCGCCAGAGGACGGAAATGGGCTTCAGGCCGGAAACCGTTCGCACCATGACTTCGCCGTGGAGGACAACAAGGTCTTCGCCCTCCACAAGCAGAAAGCCAAGATAGCGGGCGATATAGGCGTGCTCGAAATAGGTTTCGTTCAAGGGGCCGGGCGTAAGAATTGCAACGCGTCCCGAGCCATTGCCGCCCATATCGGTGAGGGCGTTGCGAAAATCGCGGAAAAAACCGGCAAGTCGTTTGACGTGAAGCGTTGAATAGATATCGGCCAGCGCCCTAGTCGTTGCCACACGGTTTTCCAGCGCAAAGCCCGCGCCCGAGGGGGCCTGCGTGCGGTCGCCCAGAACCCACCACCGGCCGTCCGGGCCGCGGCCAAGCTCAAAGGCGCAGAAATGCAGATGATGGCCACTCATGGGACGGATACCGACCATAGGGCGCAGGAATTCCGGGTTTGCCGCAACGAGTTCGGGAGGCAGAAGCCCTTCGCGGATCAGATTGTTCTCGCCATAAATATCGGCGAGAACCGACTCGAGCAATTCGGCTCGTTCGGTCAATCCCACCTCGATCTGCTGCCATTCCTCATCGGCGATCAGAAGCGGTATGTGGGCCAGCGGCCATTCACGCTCGCCCTGTTGGGAGCCTTCATACATACGATAGAAGACACCGGCATCGCGCAGATATTGATCGGAGCGTTGGAAGCGGGCCGTCAATTCCTCCGGTCCAAGCCGATCAAGGGCAGACATGAAACCGAGCCAACCGGGCCTGACGGTGCCATCGGGGGCAACCATTTCGTCGGGTACCCCGGATATGGGGCGATATGCGCTTATAAGATCGGGCATTTCATGGCCCTTCAATCCGCTGCGCTTGCTGTTGTTCTGCATCTACAACCACTGGTGAGGTCGCCTTAGATCCAGCGTCAGAGGAAACTCGGGCGCGGGCGCTTCGGCCGGCAAATCGTAAGAGCCGGCACTATGTCCGGCAGGAACAAAGCGTGCAAGGCGTCTGGCTTCCGCTTCATTGGCATTCACAGGAAATGTTTCATAGTTGCGACCGGCCGGATGCGCTACGTGGTAAGTGCAGCCGCCGACCGCGCGTCCGGTCCAGGTGTCGTAGACGTCGAACACCAGCGGCGTATTAACCGGAAGTTTCGGATGAAGCCCAGACGCCGGTTGCCATGCCTTGTAACGCACGCCCGCTACCGAGGTTCCATTGCTTTCGGTGGCAGCAAGGGGAACCGGTCTGTTGCTACAGGCGATTTTATAGCGCTCAGGTGCCGGACCGGTGAGTTTGACCTGCAAGCGCTCAACCGAGGAGTCCACATATCTTACAGTGCCGCCAATCGCGCCGGTTTCGCCCATGACATGCCAGGGTTCAAGCGCCTGCCGGAGTTCCAGAGTGTGGCCTGCGACTTCGGTTTCGCCGCAGAAGGGGAACCGGAATTCAAGCTGGGCGGCGAACCATTCGGGCTTGAGATCAAAGCCATGCGCGCGCAGGTCGTCTAGCACATCGAGAAAATCGGTCCAGACATAGTGTGGCAGCATGAACCGATCATGGAGCCGTGTCCCCCAGCGGATGAACCGGCCCTTGAGCGGCGCTTTCCAGAACTGTGCAATCAGGGCGCGGATCAGCACCTGCTGGGCAAGGCTCATTTTTGCATTGGGCGGCATTTCAAAGCCACGAAATTCGACAAGCCCCAAACGGCCGGTTGGTCCATCGGGAGAATAGAGCTTATCAACGCAGATTTCGGCGCGATGGGTGTTGCCGGTGACATCGATCAACAGATTGCGAAACAATCGGTCCACCAACCAGGGCACAGGCGCTTCGCCTTCTCCGGGGACCGGCACCTGAGCAAGCGCGATCTCCAGCTCATAAAGGCTGTCGTGGCGCGCTTCGTCTATGCGCGGGGCCTGAGAAGTCGGGCCGATGAACAGGCCGGAAAACAGGTAGGAAAGCGAAGGGTGCCGCTGCCAGTGCAGAACCAGCGACTTCAACAAATCCGGACGGCGTAGAAAGGGGCTGTCGGCAGGCGTGTCGCCACCCACGACCACATGGTTGCCCCCACCGGTGCCGGTATGCTTGCCGTCGATCATGAACTTGTCCGCGCCCAGGCGCGACTGGCGCGCTTGCTCATAGACCGCTTCGGTGATGGCCTTGCAATCCTCCCAATTGCTGGCCGGGTGGATATTGACCTCGATAACGCCGGGGTCAGGAGCGACGCGAATGACATTGAGGCGCGGATCGGCGGGCGGTCCGTAGCCTTCGATATGGATTGGCAGCTTGAGCTTTTCCGCGGCGGCTTCGGCGGCGGCGATCAGTTCGAGATAGTCCTCAAGGCGTTCGGTCGGCGGCATGAAGACCGACAGGCGCCCTTCGCGCGGTTCGACGGAAATTGCGGTACGGACCACCCCCGCTATATCGGAAATTTTCTGTTCGATGCGATCCTGAATAATCGTCTCATCGCTGGCAAAACTTGCCTGCGGCAAGTCCTTTTCATCGGGCTTGGGCAATATCAGATCGCGCGGCGGCAGGGGCTCGCGCGGAATACTCGGGTCCATCGGCACGACATGGGGGTAACTGGTTTCCGGCACGTGCGGCAAGGTGCCGAGCGGTAGGCGATAGCCGACAGGAGAGTCTCCGGGAACAAGAAAGAGTTTCCCGCGCCGGGTTTTCCAGACCTCGGTCAGCCAGCGCGGCGCTTGGGCCGGCGCATTCCAGCGCTGGACGGGCAGCACGTAGCCTGTGGGTTCGGTCAGCCCGCGCTCGAAAACACGCGCAAGGCGGGCGCGCTCTTCGGCATCCTTGAGTTGGGAGTTTGACGGATCGACGTTTTCGGGAAGCTGGGCTTCCTTCAAAATCCATTCGCCGGGATCTTCATAAGCGGGGGCGACCGACGTACCATCGAGCCCCAATTCGTGGGCGATAGCGGTGACGAAATCGCGCGCCAGTTTCGGATTCAGATCTTTGCCAGCGGTTTCCGGTGCGATGAGATCGGGATTTTTCCAAACCGGTTCGCCGTCTTTGCGCCAATAGAGCGAGAAGGTCCAGCGGGGGAGAGTTTCGCCCGGATACCATTTGCCTTGACCGTAATGAAGGAACCCATTTGGTGCAAAGCGCTGTTGCAGGCGGCGGATCAGGATGTCCGCCTTTTCGCGCTTGGTCGGGCCGACAGCGTCGGTGTTCCACTCAGCGCCCTCAAAGTCGTCTATTGAAACAAAGGTTGGCTCGCCACCCATCGTCAGCCGGACGTCCATGTCCTTGAGTGCGGCATCGACCTTTTTTCCCAGCGCATCAACGGCATCCCAGCTTTCGTCTGTGAAAGGCTTTGTAATGCGTGGGTGTTCGGCAACGCGGGTGACTTTCATGTCGAAGTCGAAATCAACATTGGCAAAGCTGGCCATGCCGGTGATCGGTGCGGCATTGCCATAATGGGGCGTTGCAGCCAGTGGGATATGGCTTTCGCCGGTCAAAAGGCCCGATGTCGGATCGAGCCCAACCCAGCCTGCACCGGGAAAATAAACTTCGCACCAGGCGTGCAGGTCGGTGAAATCCCGGTCAGTGCCGGATGGACCGTCGAGCGCCTTGAGATCGGGCTTTAACTGGATGAGGTAGCCGGAAACGAAACGCGCGGCAAGGCCGAGATGGCGAAGGGTCTGAACCAGAAGCCAACCGGTATCCCGGCAAGACCCCTTGGCCTTTTCCAGTGTTTCCTCTGGCGTCTGCACGCCCGGTTCAAGCCGAACGATATAGCCGATTTCCCTTTGCAGGCGGGCGTTCAGATCGACGACAAAGTTTACCGTGTTTTTCGGTGTACGGTCGATCGATGCCAGAAAGGCTTCAAAACGGGGACCGATCATGGGATCGGGTTTTAAGTAAATCGCCAGATCGGGGGCGATGGCGTCGGGGTATGCAAAGGGCCAGGTTTCAGCGTCCGGCTCAACGAAAAAATCGAACGGATTATAGACGGTCATGTCGGCGACGAGATCGACCTCGATCTTGAGTTCGGTCACCGGTTCGGGAAAAACGAAACGGGCCTGGAAATTGCCGTATGGATCCTGCTGCAAATTGACGAAGTGATCTTTGGGCTCGACCTTGAGCGCGTGGCTCAGCACTTTCGTGCGCGAATGGGGGGCAGGCTGAAGGCGGATGATTTGCGGGCCGAGCGTGACCGGGCGGTCGTATTTGTAATGGGTGAGGTGGTAGATGGCCGCCTTGATCGACATAGACAAACTCCGGGTCCAACACTCACTCGCACTGCAACGATAGCGGTAAAGGCAGGCACAAAGCAATCGCGCTTGTGAGCCGTCGATTTAGCGGCCATTGTCCGCGTCACGAACAGGCTTGATCCGGGGAATCTCCATGCTGCTTTATACCGTTTTCGTCATTGCGCTTGCCGCGGAGTCCATGACAGCCGCCCTGGCGGCAGGGCGCCGCAATATGGACTGGTTCGGGGTCTGCGTTCTGGGCAGCGTTACGGCCCTGGGCGGTGGGACCACGCGGGACGTGCTGCTTGGGCACTATCCGCTGGTCTGGGTGGAGCAGCCTGCGCTGCTCCTCGTAACGACCGCAGCGGCTTTGTTCACCATCGCGGTGGCGCGGGTGATGGAAAAGCTGCGGATGATCTTTCTGCTGCTCGATGCGGTTGGGCTGGTGGTCTTTACGATCGTTGGGTGCAATGTTGCCATGGAAATGGGGCAGCCGGTGCTGATCGTGATCGTTGCAGGCATGATTACCGGCTGTGTGGGCGGGGTTCTGCGCGACATTCTGTGCAATGACGTGCCGCTGCTTTTTTCCGGCGAGCTTTACGCAACGGTTTCAGCGATTACCGCTTGCATATACTTTTTCGGCCAGCAATGGGGATTGCCGGCCGAACTTGTGATGATCGTCGCAATGGTGATCGGCTTTACCCTTCGCACCCTTGCTATCGTCTTCAAGATCGAGATGCCGCGCTTTGTTTATGTTCCGGTCAGGGGAGATCAATCCTCCAAGAGATAGCCCTGCCGTTCCGCCAGCGGTTCGGTGCCTACGATCTTGGCAATCGAATTGCCCGGAACGACATATTTGGAAAGATTGCGCGAAATCACCCGGCCTGACGTACCCGCTAAAATCGGTGTGCGTTCGATAAAGGCATCGGGTCCATCAAGGGCGATCAGATCGGCAACCGGCTGGCCTTTTTTGACGTGTTCGCCAAGTTCGACGCGATAGGCCAGCAGGCCGGGCCGATCCACCCGCAGCATTTCGGTGGCTGTGAGCGGCGTTGGTGCAGCGGCTTTTTCCGGCAGGCTTGGCAGGGAGCCTGCGATCAAATCCTTGGCCAGCAGGAAATTGAAAAGGTTCTGCGCGTCGGTTTTGCCCAATTGGTCGTAAACATCGGTCTGCCCACGATATTCGAGCGTTGCCGCGCGCGCCGAAAATGGAATCGGCTTTTCCGGGTGCGCCTTTGCGAGCCGGGTCCAGAGCGAGGGCCAGACTTCATCGAACGAGCCGCCGCCGGAATCCTCTGCCGTCAGTTGCGCGACCGATCCCATCCAATCGGCGAGTTCGGTGAGTTCATCCATAGAGTCGGGCGTCACAAACAGGTGGTTGAGCGCCTCATTATCGCAATGAAGATCCAGCACGTAATCGGCGTCATAGGCTTGCGTCATGATGAAATGCCGGAGCTTTTGCAGCGCCGTCACCGGGTGTTGCTGTTCGAGCCAGAGCCGGATTTCGTTGCGAATGAGCCGCACGTTTTCCGCGCCGTCATTTGTCAGTTTGAGCGCAACGGTGTCGCCAACAGCGGCAAAGAGGTCCGGCCAGCGGCGATTGAAATTGGTGCCAGAGCGATCATGGTAGCGCCCGCCATGCACCTCGAAATGCACCTGGTTCATACCGAGCGGGTTGACCATGGGAAAGATGACGAAATGGGCCTTGAGCGTGCCGTCAGTGGACGCTTTTTCAAGCATGGGCAGCAGGTGGTGGAGCACCATGATTCCGGGCTGCTCATCGGCATGAAGGGCCGCTTGCATATAGACTTTCCGGTCCGCGTTCTCGGGGCCGCAGGTGAACCAGGTGAGTTCGGCATGAGTGCCGGGGGCATCGGCTTGGATGCGGCGGGTATGGCGTTCAAAGGTCATGGGTTTACCGGACGTATTTGGGAGCAAAGCGCAGGCGGGGCTTGGTTTCGCGCACATTGATGTGGTGCATCATGCGCTCGTAAATTCGGCCTGAAATGAAAAACAGCACCATTGAGATGGCAAGGAAATAAAGGCCAGCAACCGAGAAATGCAGAAAGGCATTATAGTCGCGTTCAAAAAGGTTTCGTGCCGTCATCATCAGGTCGCGCTGGTTTCCGATCACCGGCAGGGTGAGGTAAACAAGCGCGGTTGCGTGAAACAGGAAAACGACTTCATTGGTATAGGCCGGCCACGCAATGCGGATCATGTTGGGCCAGGTCACGGTGCGGAAAACCTGAAACGGGGTCATCCCATAGGCGCGTGCCGCTTCGGTTTCACCCTTGGGTACGGTGCGCAAGGCGCCGTAGAAGATTTCAGCGGTGTAAGCGGTGGTGTTCATCACCAGTGCCAGAGGCCCGATAAATAGCGGGTTCATCATCAGCCAAGCAATGCCCATCGGGCGCCACCAGATGGGGTTGAGCGCCAGCATGATGGAATAGAACATGAAGAACTGGATAAAGAGCGGCGATCCGCGGAAGGCGTAGATATAGGCCGAGCACAGGCGCGAAATAACGGGGTTCTTTGAATTTTTCCCGAATGCCACGAGCAGGGCGAGCACAAATCCGATAGGCAGCGACGCGGCTGCGAAATAAAGGTTGAACAGCGCCGGATAGGCAAAGAGCTGGATTTCGTTCCAGAGCGTTTCGATAAAGGTCATTTACACCTCCACCGGCATGCCGCGGCGCGCCCAGACCGTAACGCGCTGGAAAAAGCGTTCCGAGAGCAGCGTAACGAAGATGTAGAAGACAAAAAGTGCTGTGTAATAGCCCCAGCGCCAGTCGCCATGGACAAGTCCTGCCTGGGGAAGATAGTTGGGTGCGCCAAGCTGCCCCGCCCACCAGACAATATCGGCAACCTGCAAAAGCGACAGCAGGGCAGTTGCCTTGATCAAAAGCATCCAGACATTTGAAAGGCCGGGCAGGGCATAGACCCACATCTGGCGGATATGGATGCGGAGCAGAACCTGGGTGGCGCTCATGCCATAAGCCCGCGCCGCTTCAAGCTGGCCTTTTGGCACCGCGCGCATGGCGCCGTGGATCACATTGGCGACAAAGGCGCCATAAACGATGCCCAGCGCGACACAGGCAAGGATGAGATATTCGCCGGTCGAGAAATAGATCGCGGCTTCCCGGCATGGTGGCCAATTGCTCTGGGTTGCGGCAATCATTTCCGGGGTGCAGACGAACTGGGCGTTGATCCACTCAATGGCCTGCACGAAGGCAAGGGGAAAAAACAGGAAGAACAAGACGTCGGGGATGCCGCGCACCATCCCAGTATAGGTGTGGCCAATGCCGCGGATAAGGAAAAAGCGCGCGTTTTTGAGCATCGCGCCGAACAGGCCGAAAATCAGTGCAAGCAGGGCGCCGAACAGCGCGGCGAAAATGGTGAAGCGAAAACTCGCATACCATGCGCGATGCGCGCCATTTGTGAAATAGGCGAGCCAGAAGGCGATATCCTCGCCCACAAAATTCGATAGCCACTCGGCGTTCACGTTCGGTCGGCCTTCTCAATCAAGAAAAGCAAATAGCCAAACGGGGCAAGCCATCGAAAATGGCCGGCCCCGTTTGAATTTCGGTTTGCCCGCCTTATTCTGTGTAGGCGGGTTCTGCTCCGTCAAACCACTGTGCGCGCAGGGCATCGACAGTGCCGTCGGCCTTGAGGGCGTCGAGAGCCTCGTCGAGCGTTGCAAGCAGCTCGGTATCTTCCTTGCGCACGCCACCGCCGACGCCGCCGCCAATCAGTTCTTCAGGACCGACAAAGACGATTGCGCCGCCCGAGTTGGTAACGACCGGATCAAGAAAGCTGCCATCGGCAAGGAGAAGGTCGATATTGCCTGCGGCAAGGTCCGCGACCGACTGATCGGGCGTTGCAAAAGCGATAATGGTGTTGCCGTCGGCCAGATTTTCCTCGGCAAAGGCCGCTTGGATCGTATTGCCCTGAACGCCGATCCGAATGCCGGAAAGGTTATCGAAATCAAATTCTTCGCCAGCGGCGGCGACATATTTCGACGGATCGGGCGGGAAATAGTCCTGGGTGAAATTAATGGTCTGCAGGCGTTCTTCGGTGATGGACATGCCAGCCATGATTACATCGTAATTGCCGGCAAGCAGGTTGGGGATGATCGAGTCCCAGTCGTTCTGGACGATTTCACAGTCCAGACCGGCATGTTCGCAAATGGCGTTGGCCAGATCGATCTCATAACCCGCGAGTTCGCCTTCATTGTTGACGAAGTTCCAGGGCGCGTAAGCGCCTTCGGTTCCGATCCGCACGGTTTGTGCGTTCGCGGCGGTCGAGGCAAGGGCCAGAACAGCCGCTGCGAGTATCACCTTTTTCATAAATATGCTCCCTACAGCTTTTGGTTGGTGATTGGGACCGGGTGCTTGCATGATGGTTTCATTCCCGGTCAGTTATGACCGGCGGCGCTCAGAAACTGGCGCAGCCGTTCAGACTTGGTTGCCCCGAAAACCTCATCGACCGTGCCTTCTTCTTCAATCTTACCGAGATGAAGAAAGATAACCTTGTCGGAGACTTCCCTGGCAAATTTCATGTCGTGGGTCACAAGGATCATGGTGCGGCCCTCTTCGGCCAGCATCTTTATGACCCGCAGCACTTCGACTTCAAGTTCGGGATCGAGCGCAGATGTCGGTTCGTCGAACAGCATGACCTTTGGGTTGATGCACAATGCGCGCGCAATGGCGGCGCGCTGTTGCTGCCCGCCCGACAATTGCGCGGGGAAGGCATCGGCCTTGTCGCCAATCCCGACCTTTTCAAGCAATTCGCGTGCGTGGGCCTCCACCTCCTTGCGGTCGCGCTTTTGCACCCGCAAAGGGGCTTCCATGACATTTTCCAGAATTGTCATGTGCGACCAGAGATTAAAGGACTGGAAGACCATGCCCAGTTCGGACCGGACGCGGCGCAGTTGCTCTGTATCGGTCGGCTGACGTTCCGGCCCCTCCGGAGAAAGGGCTATTTGCTCGCCATCGATTGCGATCGAGCCTGCATTGGGCACTTCTAGCATGTTGATGCACCGCAGCAGGGTGGACTTTCCCGAGCCCGAGGAACCGATCAGCGACACGACGTCGCCAGGCTGTGCCTGCAATGAAATGCCTTTGAGCACTTCGAGAGGGCCAAAGGACTTATGCACATCCTTTATCTCGAGAATCGGCTGCATTCGTGAGGATTTTCCCCTTGTTGTTATTGCTGCCCCCGGCGCGGTTCTGGGCACCTTGCTGACTTGCTTGTTAAAGTCTGAAGCGAATTTAGAAAACCAGAAACTGTGACAAACACAAAGAAAAAAAGGAAAACGAGGCCGGAAAAGCAAAAAAACGGAGCATATTTTTCTGGTTCGACGAAATTGGAAACGATTTGGATACCAGAGCAGTCAGAATATGCGCGGGCCTGATCGCCCGATGTTAGGGTGAATTGGGGGACGCAAATTCGATGGCTCGATAAACAATGTTCATTGACTACGGCTCTGTGCTCGCGGCAACTGGCGCTGCGGCGGCGGCGCTCTGTGTAACTTTTTTTACCAACTGGCTGCGCCAGCGTTCTTCAGGCTTTCTGATGACGTGGGCCTGCGGCATGGCCGTTGTCGTCGGTGCCGTTGTCTTTTTCGGCCTTTACGAGGCAACCCTGCAACGGACTTTCGGTGCCGTTGCTTGTTTTTTCCTGACGGCGGCCTTCGCCATTGCCTGGGGCGGGCAGGTTCAGTTTCGCGATGGCGACCTGCCATTGCGTCCAATGGTCGTTCTATTGCTGGCCGCAAGCGTGCCCGGCGCGGCCATCTTTGCCCTCGGATATGAGAGTATTGCCTATGTTATTGTCAATTCGGTCGCCGCTGTGCTGCTTTGTTATATGGGCTGGCGGTTCTGGCAGATCAGGCAGGAATCTCCTGCGGCCCTGATGACCATTGCCGGGCTTCATCACATGCTCGGCATTTCCTTTTTGCTATGCGCGTTCGCCGTTGCCTGGGAAGGGCATTGGCAGCAGGAAGGCATGCCGCAGAACTGGGCGGAGGTGCTCAATCTGATCTGCTCGGTAATTGCCATTACCGGGATTGGCGGGTTGTTCACCACGATCTATCAGGAACGGATTGCACGGACGTATAAGGTCAATTCACTGACCGATGCGCTGACGGGACTGGCCAATCGCCGTGCGCTTTACGATGAATTCGAGGCCCGCGACCTGCCTGTCGATACAGGCGTTGCGATTTTCGATCTCGACGATTTCAAAGGCGTCAACGACCGGTATGGCCATGGATTCGGCGATCTGGTTTTGATCCGGTTTGCGCGCCTGCTCGAAGAGGAAACGCGGCCCGGCGACATCGCGGCGCGGCTCGGCGGGGAAGAATTCTGCGTGATCTCAAAAGAGGCTGGGGAAGGCGCCTTTGCCTTGGCGGAGCGCATTCGCGCCAGGTTCATGACCATCGCTCACAGTCGCGGTGAGCGTCACATGACCTGCACGGTCAGCGCCGGTGTTGCCATTGTCGAAAAGGACGGATGCAGCCTCGACACGATTTTGCGCAAGGCTGACAATGCCCTTTATCTCTCCAAGCGAAACGGACGCAATCAGGTCAGCCGTTCACGACGCGCCGCCTGACGCAACCGGTGTATCGTCCCTGCCGCCCCATTCGGTCCATGAGCCATCGTAAAGCGCCACGTCCTTGGCGCCGACGGTATCGAGCGCCAGCGCCAGAACTGCGGCGGTGACGCCGGAGCCACAGCTTGTAATGACCGGTTTTTGCGTATCGATACCTGCAGCTTCGATCGCAGCCTTGAGTTCAGCTTCGGGCTTGAGCTTGCCGTCTTCGATCAGAGCCGAGAAAGGCAGGCTGGCGCTGTTGGGGATATGGCCCGAACGCAAGCCCTGGCGCGGTTCTGGCGTTTCGCCGGTAAACCGTGCTGCGGGGCGAGCGTCGAGAATCTGATCGTGCGCCATCGAGGCGCGGCGAACCTTGTCGATGTCAGCAACTGCGTCGGGGTTGAAACGTACTGTGAATGTTGCTGGTTCAGGTTGAGCCTCGCCGGCTTCAATCGGGCGCTGCTCGGCACGCCATTTGGGGCCGCCGCCCTCCAGGATGCGGACATCGCCTGCGCCCATCACGCGTAATGTCCACCAGACGCGCGGCGCCGAGAACAGGCCTGCCTCGTCATAAACAACAATCGTTTTGTCAGACGCGATTCCAAGCGCGCCTGCCATGGCGCCAAAGGTCTCCGTATCGGGCAGCATATGGGGCAAATCGCTAGCGGTATCGGCAATGGCGTCGATGTCGAAGTAAACCGCGCCGGGGATGTGGCCTGCCGTAAACTCGACCCGCGCATCGCGGCCTGAATTCGGCATGTGCCAGGAACCGTCAATGATGACGACATCGGGATCGGAGAGGTGCTCAGCGAGCCATTGGGTGGTAACGAAATTGGACATGTTCAGCCTCGGTATAACAATCAGGGTAAACGCGCGATACGGTCGGTTAGCAGCGCATAAAAGGCATTGGCATCGCCATTGCGAACAAACAGGGCATTTTTCGGCTTGCCGGTGACATGCCAATAATCAGCGACGGTCATGCCGCGCGTAAGTTCACTGTCGGTTTCGATTTCAACATTGCATAGCCGCCCCTCGAAGATTTCCGGCGCAAGCAGGTATGCCGTGACGCAGGGGTCGTGAAGGGGTGCGCCGTCCCAACCGTATTTTTCGAGATCGAAACGCTCGGAAAAGCCGAGCATTTCGGCAATAGCACTGCCCGATGCGTTGCCCAGATCGCGAAAGGCCTGAATGCGTTCGGGCGTTGAGAGCATCTGGTGGGTGACATCGAGCGGCATCACGACAAGCGGTACGCCTGACCGGAAGACGACATCGGCTGCTTCGGGGTCGACATAGATGTTGAATTCGGCGGCAGGCGTAATATTGCCGACTTCGAAATAGGCGCCGCCCATAAGCACGATTTCCTTGATGCGCGCTGCAATCGCGGGGGCTTTGACCAGCGCCATGGCCAGATTGGTCAAGGGGCCGAGCGCGCAAAGCGTGACCGTGCCCTCGGGTTCGCGCATGATCGTTTCGATAATGAAATCCACGCCATGCTGTTCTTCCAGTATTTTTACCGGCTCGGGCAGATCGGGTCCGTCCAGCCCCGTCTGGCCATGAACGTGCTCGGCGGTCACGAGTTCGCGCCGCAGGGGTCTTGAGCAGCCAGCGTAAACCGCCACATCGGTACGGCCAGACAACTCGACGACCTTGAGCGCATTTTTCGCGTTCTGGGCAAGTCCAACATTGCCGGCAACCGCCACAATACCGAGCAGGTCGATTTCAACGGGCGAGGCCAAGGCAAGCAAAATGGCAACGGCATCGTCCTGACCCGGATCGGTGTCGATAATGATTTTGCGCTGCATGAAAGACCTCCAAAAAGACTCACGATAAAAGTGACGATCCTAGAACAAGTCCGGAAAAGTAGGAACCGGTATGCGGTACGCAAAAAGGAGGGCAGATGGGCAATGGCCTTCGCGATTGTAAATATGATGTGAGGTATCAGCTTTCTTGACATAGTTTAGAATTATTATAATGTACGAAGCTATTGGAGGCTGATTCCGATGACTGTTAAGCTGTGATTTGCGGCGGGTCGGAAGCAGATACAAGGGTTGAGAAAGGCTAGGACATGAGACTGACGCGACAGTCGAGCTATGCAGTTCGGACACTGATGTATTGTGCGGTCAATGCGCCCGAGCTTTCGCGGGTCAGCGATGTGGCCAAAGCTTATGGCATTTCCGAATTGTTTCTGTTCAAGCTGATCAAGCCTTTGGTGGAAAACGGCTTGCTTGAAACGGTACGCGGCCGACATGGCGGTATTCGCCTTGCACGCCCGGCGTCGGAAATTACGTTGCTCGATACCATCAAGCTCACCGAAGAGAATTTCGCGCTGGCGGAATGTTTTGAAGGTGGCGACACCTCATGCCCGCTTGTCGCCGGTTGCGACCTTAATTCCGCGTTGCATGAAGCGCTGCACGCGTTTTTCGCGGTTCTTGAATCCTACACAATCGCCGACCTTACCGATAAGCGCCGTGCCATGCGTTCGCGCCTTGGGATCGAGATGCTTGGCCTGAGCGAATTGAACTAGGCTTGCTCTGAGATCCCACAGCAGGCGCCCAGCGCATTTCTCTGCCCACATCGCCCCATGCCGGTCAGCTTTCACCCTCGGCAAAAAAATTGCCGGAATTATAAATATGATGTTTACAGTCATGTTTATTTCCTGTAGCAAAGGTCCTGCAGGAGTGAGGCCTGCCCCTTGGCCCTGTAGGCGGAGCGCCAAAGCCGCGTACAGGGCCTCTTTCTCCTCGCAAAACTCGAGTCATCCGGTCGTTTTTGACCGTTTGATAAAAAACTATTTTTTACCGATTGATAAAAAATCGGTTCCGCGTTAGCGTCACTTCCAGAGGGAAAATCTGGGAGGGCGTTTTTATGCCTGAAGGTCAATTTGCAAAGGGGATTGTAGCCGGACGTCTGACTCCGGAACAATATGCAGATAACTTCTCGGATCTGCATCAGCCCTTTTCCGAACACGAAGCACGCGTCGAGGCCGACCGGTGCTATTTCTGCTATGACGCGCCGTGCATGACGGCGTGTCCGACATCGATCGACATTCCCATGTTCATTCGTCAGATCGCGACGGGCAACCCGCTGGGATCTGCCAAGACGATTTTCGATCAGAATATTCTGGGCGGCATGTGCGCCAGGGTCTGTCCAACCGAAACGCTGTGTGAAGAAGTCTGCGTGCGTGAAGTCGCGGAAGGAAAGCCCGTGCAGATCGGACGGCTGCAGCGCTATTCAACCGATGTTGCTATTGCACAAGGCGTTCAATTTTACGAGCGCGCAGAGCCCACGGGCAAGAAGATCGCCGTTATCGGGGCGGGGCCCGCAGGCCTTGCCTGCGCCCATCGTCTTGCCGTCAAGGGGCATGAAGTCACGATTTACGATGCGCGCGAAAAGGCGGGCGGGCTCAATGAATACGGCATCGCGGCCTATAAAACGACGGACAATTTCGCTCAGGCCGAAGTCGATTACGTAACAGCGATTGGCGGCATCGCCATTGAAAACGGTAAGGCGCTTGGGCGCGACGTTTCGCTTTCCGATCTTGCCAGCCGCTACGATGCTGTCTTCCTGGGTCTCGGTTTGGGCGGGGTCAATGCCCTGCGCTCGCAAGGCGAGGAGGCCGCGTCCAATGCGGTCGACTATATCGCCGGACTGAGGCAGGCCTCAGATCTTTCAGCTATTCCGGTTGGGCGTCGCGTCGTCGTAATCGGCGGTGGCATGACGGCGATTGACGTTGCCGTTCAGGCCAAGCTTTTGGGCGCGGAAGATGTTACAATCTGCTATCGCCGCGGCAAGGACCAGATGAACGCATCGCTGTTCGAGCAGGACCTGGCGGCCGCAACGGGTGTGACGATCCGGCATTGGCTGGCACCCCGTCGCGTATTGGCCGACGGTGACAATGTCAGCGGGATCGAGCTCGAATATACGCGGCTTGATGGTGACACTCTGGTCATGACCGGGGAGACCATGACGCTCGAAGCCGATCAGGTGTTCAAGGCGATCGGTCAGACCTTTGCCGCCGGGGCACTCAACGGGAGCGGTGCCCAAATCGAACTTGAAGGTGGGCGGATCAAGGTCGATGCCGAAGGTAGGACGTCACTCGACAAAGTGTGGGCAGGTGGCGATTGCGTTGCCGGAGGCGAGGATTTGACTGTTTCGGCGGTAGCAATGGGACGCGACGCTGCCGAGAGTATGCACCGCGCATTGATGGGAGGTCAAAATGGCTGATCTGCGCAGTAATTTCGTCGGTATCAAATCACCCAATCCGTTCTGGCTGGCCTCCGCGCCGCCAACCGACAAGGCCTATAACGTGATCCGTGCCTTTGAGGCGGGGTGGGGTGGTGTTGTCTGGAAAACGCTTGGGGAAAATCCGCCGGTCGTCAATGTCAACGGGCCGCGCTATGGGGCCATTTGGGGCGCTGATCGCAGGCTTTTGGGCCTGAACAATATCGAACTGATCACCGACCGCGATCTTTACACCAATCTGCGCGAGATCAAGCAGGTCAAGCGTGACTGGCCGGACCGGGCGATTGTGGTTTCGCTCATGGTGCCTTGCGAAGAAGAAAGCTGGAAAAACATTTTGCCGCTGGTTGAAGAAACCGAGGCAGATGGTATCGAGCTCAATTTCGGTTGTCCGCACGGTATGAGCGAGCGCGGCATGGGTTCGGCAGTCGGGCAGGTGCCTGAATATGTCGAAATGGTCGTGCGCTGGTGCAAGCAATATACCCGCATGCCAGTCATTACCAAGCTCACGCCCAATATCGCCGACGTCCGCAAGCCGGCCCGCGCCGCTCACGCCGGTGGCACCGATGCAGTGAGCCTGATTAATACGATCAACTCGATCACAGCGGTCAATATCGATACTTTTGCGCCCGAGCCGACCATTGATGGAAAAGGCACCCATGGCGGTTATTGCGGTCCGGCAGTCAAGCCCATCGCGCTCAACATGGTCGCCGAGATTGCACGCGACGCGCAGACGCGCGGATTGCCGATTTCAGGGATCGGTGGCGTTACAACCTGGCGCGATGCGGTCGAATTCATGGCGCTCGGTGCCGGCAACGTGCAGGTCTGTACCGCCGCGATGACCTATGGTTTCCACATCGTGCAGGAAATGATCACCGGTCTTTCCAACTATATGGACGAGAAGGGGTTCGCTTCGGTCGACGAGATTGTTGGGCGCGCCGTTCCCAATGTCACCGACTGGCAATATCTCAATCTCAACTATGTCACCAAGGCCAAGATCAATCAGGATCTCTGCATTTCCTGCGGTCGTTGCCACATCGCTTGCGAGGATACTTCGCATCAGGCCATCACCAAGGAGGTCGATGGCAAGCGTATGTTCATGGTGATGGATGACGAATGCGTTGGGTGCAACCTGTGCGTGAATGTCTGTCCAGTCGATGATTGCATCACCATGGAGCCATTGCCGGCCGGGGCGCTGGATGAGCGTACCGGTGAGCGCGTGCCGGAGCATTATGCGAACTGGACGACGCATCCCAACAATCCGGCAGCCAAAGTCAGCGAACCGGCGGAGTAGGATTGGCTTGAGCGGCGCCCGGCAAAAACCGGGCGCCTTTTTTTGGTTGTATATTGCGGATATAAAATATCCATGATAAATATTATCCACGAATTGGGAGTGTGTTCATGAAGCTCAGTGAAGGTGTCGAACAGGCAATTCATAGTGTGGCGATGCTTGCAGGGCTCGGCGCCAATGACGTGCTGCCGGCTTCGGCGCTTGCAGAATTTCATGGCGTCTCGACGAGCTATTTGCTCAAGCATTTACGTGCCTTGACGGATGCGGGGATTGCCGAGTCTGTGCCCGGTCCCAAAGGCGGGTATCGATTGGCGAAGCGGCCCGATCGGATCACGCTGCTCGATGTCGTGCTGGCAATCGAAGGCTCCGAACCGGCGTTTCGGTGCGCTGAAATCCGCCAGCGCGGTCCAAGACCTCTCGACAAGAAATTTTATAGATCGCCCTGCCAGATCAACACTGCGATGCTTAAAGCCGAGCAAGTCTATCGCGCAGAATTGCGCAAGACCGTGATCTCCGAGCTGTTGGTGGACAGTGAGCCGGAACTGATCGGGGCAATTGAAGAACGGGAATGCTGGTTCTTGGCCCGCAATGCCCGGCCTCAGCCATAACCCTTCTCTTCAGCATCATGAGGAACTATTTTTTATGCAACAACAACGTCTCGATATTACCAAGGCTGCCCCGGAAGCCTTCCAGGCAATGCTTTCATTTGACAGCAAGGTCATAAAGGAAAGCGGGCTCGCTTCCCGCTTGATCCATTTGATCAAGCTCAGAGCATCGATAATCAATGGCTGCGCATATTGCGTCGACATGCACACCAAGGAATCGCTCAAGGACGGGCTTTCAGTGCAATGGGTCAGCCTTGTTTCGGTCTGGCGCGAAGCAGCAGTATTTACTGAGGCGGAGCGTGCAGTTCTGGGCTGGGTCGATGCTGTTACGCTGTTGCCCGAAACAGGCGCTCCGGATGATGCTTATGAGGCCGTGCGGGCACATTTCAGTGAGGCAGAGGTTGCCGAAATCACGGTCGTCATCGGGTTGATCAATGTGTGGAACCGTATCGCCGTCAGTTTCCGCTCCCAGCATCCGATCGACGTTGCCGACGCGGCTTAGGCTTGCGCAACAAACTCTGCTGAAGGGGGGCGCTTGTCTGCGCCTTCCTTATGACGATGGCGGTTGGTGTGGCATCGCCTGTTTCGTGATCTGCCCAATCGCGACCAGCTTCGTTCTCCTGCAAGATGCTTGGCTGCGATTGCCTGCATTGCAGGTTATGACCTACGTTTATCTCCGGCCCGGCATCGTTGTGGTAGTTGTGATCCTCGCAATCGCCATCGACAAATGTGCTCAATGGAGGGGAAATGGAAAAGGTTATTGGTATTGGCGGGTTCTTTTTCAGGGCAAAAGATCCTGCCGCGCTCGGCAAATGGTATCATGATGCGTTGGGTATCACGTTGCCGCCCCAAACCTATGAAAGCGATGTTTGGCAGCAAGAGGCGGGTGTAACCGTTTTTTCCGCTTTTGCGCTGGACAGCACGATGTTCGGTAGCCGGGACAAAAACTGGATGCTTAATTTTCGTGTCCGTGATCTTGACGCCATGGTGGCCCAGCTCGAAGCGATGGGCACAAGCGTTGAACTTGATCCTGAGCGCTACCCCAACGGGCGGTTTGCCTATTTCAAGGATCCGGAAGGCAATCCATTGCAAATATGGCAGCCAGAAGGGCGCGATCTCTAGAGCGTGCCCAGCAAAAGCATGCCTGTGGACTTGATCCGAGGGTGGAAACGATTTTTCGGTTCGGACGCGCGACAAATCAAAGACTTGGAGCAAATCTGCGATTCCGTGAAAAGCGGATTTGTTCTAAGCTTTTTTCGCCGGGCTAAGTCCGTGAAGAAAGAGCTGATCGAGAAAGCGCGCGGCATCCTCAAACCGGCCTTCACCCGAGCGCTCGCGTCCCAGTACGGCGCGAACCTGGATATCGAAATCGGCATAGTGCTGCGTTGTTGCCCAGATTGAAAAAATCAGGTGGTATGGGTCGCACTTGGCAATCTTGCCTTCGGCCATCCAGCCGCGAATGACGGCAGCCTTCTCGTCCACCAAATTTTTCAGTTCCGTATGCAGCACATCGTGGAAACCGGGGGCGCCGCGCAGCATTTCGTTGGCGAAAAGCCGGCTTTCACGGGGAAAGTCGCGGCTCATTTCAAGCTTGCGGCGGATGTAGGACTGGATTTCCGGCAAAGGATCGCCATCGGCATCCAGATCGCGCAGCGGGTCGAGCCATGTATCGAGAATACGCGCGAGAAGCGGGGCGTGAATATCTTCCTTGGATTTGAAGTAATAGAGCAGGTTGGGCTTGCTCATACCTGCCGCTTCGGCGATCTGATCGATGGTCGAACCACGGAAGCCGTGCTGAGAAAAGACATCAAGCGCGGCTTCAAGAATCAGCTCCTGTTTCTCGCGTTGGATGCGGGTGACGGGCCGTGGTGTTTCTGCGTCTGCGCTCATAGTTTTGCAAATGCCTCCAATAAGCAAGCTCGGTCAACGGATATATCGGGCCACGCGTGAGGCTTTTCAAAAAATGATGCGCAGCGGCAAAATTATTGCCTTGAACCTTGCGCATAGAGTGCTAGAATTTTTCCAATCGGTCAAAAAAAATCTGGCCACAATTAATAACCGGCAAAACCAAACACGCCGGAAAGGGAACATTCATGTCTCAGGGTGCTCAGTCGATCCCTAACGATCTCAATGCGTTCTGGATGCCGTTTACGGCGAACCGGCAGTTCAAGAAAGCGCCTCGCATGTTCGTGGGTGCAAAGGACATGCACTATACAACCTCGGATGGACGACAGGTGCTCGACGGCACGGCCGGACTGTGGTGCGTCAATGCCGGCCATTGCCGTCCGCTGATTACCGAGGCGATCCAGAAGCAGGCCGCTGAACTGGACTATGCGCCGGCCTTTCAGATGGGGCATCCCAAGGCTTTCGAGTTGGCCAACCGGCTTGTCGATCTGGCCCCGGAAGGGCTCGATCATGTGCTCTATACAAATTCGGGATCTGAATCGGTTGAAACGGCGCTGAAAGTCGCGCTGGCTTATCAAAAGGCGACTGGGCAAGGTTCGCGCACGCGGCTGATCGGGCGCGAGCGCGGCTATCATGGGGTCAATTTCGGCGGCATTTCGGTGGGCGGGATTGTTGCCAACCGGAAAATGTTCGGCACGCTTTTAACCGGTGTGGATCACCTGCCGCATACGCACAATCTTGCAAAGAACGCCTTTTCGCGCGGCGAGCCCGACCATGGCGCGTCGCTTGCCGATGAGCTTGAGCGTATCGTCACGTTGCATGATGCCTCGACAATTGCTGCGGTGATTGTCGAGCCGGTGGCAGGTTCAACCGGGGTGCTCATTCCGCCGCCGGGTTATCTGAAGCGGTTGCGTGAGATTTGCGACAAGTACGGCATCCTATTGATTTTTGACGAGGTTATCACCGGTTTCGGTCGGCTGGGTACGCCATTTGCCGCGGACTATTTCGATGTCACGCCCGACATCATGATTACCGCCAAGGGGTTGACCAATGGTGTGATCCCGATGGGGGCTGTGTTCGTGTCCTCAAAGATTCACGACGCCTTTATGACGGGGCCGGAACACCTCATTGAGTTTTTCCACGGCTACACCTATTCGGGCAATCCCATTGCCGCCGCGGCCGGTCTGGCGACGCTCGAAACCTATAAGCAAGAGGGCCTGCTTACCCGTGGGGCGGAGCTTGGGCCATATTGGGAGGATGCGCTGCATTCGTTAAAGGATGCGCCGCATGTGATTGATATTCGCAATATCGGACTGGTTGGCGCCATTGAGTTGGAGCCAATTGCGGGAGACCCGACAAAGCGCGCCTTTTCGGCCTTCGTCAAAGCCTATGAAAAGGGCGTTCTGATCCGCACAACCGGCGACATCATCGCCTTGTCGCCGCCGCTGATTGTGAAAAAAGACCATATCGATCAGATCGTTACAACGATCCGCGATGTCCTCGGGGAGGTGGACTGATCATGCAGGTTATAGAGAACGCCATTGGCGGAAAACGGGTTGTGTCCAACTCGGGCAGAAAGTCTGCGGTTTACAATCCCGCGACCGGCGAGCAGATCGCCGAACTCCCGCTCTCGACCACCTCCGAGATTGACGCGGCGGTGGCCAGCGCCAAAGCCGCGCAACCGGCCTGGGGCAATACGCCGCCGCTCAAACGCGCGCGGGTGATGTTTAAGTTCAAGGAACTGCTCGACCGGCACGCTGCCGACATCGCGCGTGAGATTTCGCGCGAGCACGGCAAGACCCATGACGATGCGCTGGGCGAAGTGCAGCGCGGTATCGAGTGCGTGGAATATGCCTGCGGAATCCCGGAGCTTTTGAAGGGCACATTCTCTCGCAATGTCGGCCCGGCAATCGATACCTACGCCGACCGGCAGCCGCTGGGTGTGGTCGCGGGGATTACGCCGTTCAATTTTCCGGCGATGGTGCCGATGTGGATGTATCCGGCGGCGATTGCCTGCGGAAACACCTTTATCTTGAAACCTTCCGAGCGCGATCCCTCGGCGCCGATGCTGGCCTGGAACCTGCTGATGGAAGCGGGGTGCCCCGAGGGCGTGCTCAACATCGTTCACGGCGACAAGGAGGCGGTCGACCATATTCTCGACCATCCCGACATCAAAGCTGTGAGCTTTGTCGGCTCCACACCGATTGCGGAATATGTCTATCAACGCGGGACGAAGGCCGGCAAACGCGTGCAAGCGCTTGGTGGCGCCAAGAACCACATGGTGATCCTCCCCGATGCGGATCTGGACCAGGCAGCGGATGCGCTGATGGGGGCCGGGTACGGATCCGCTGGGGAGCGCTGCATGGCGATTTCGGTCGCTGTACCGGTGGGCGACAAGACCGCCGATGCGCTTATCGAGCGGTTAAAGCCACGGGTGGAGAGCCTCAAGATTGGTCCGGCGACCGACAAGGACGCGGAGATGGGGCCACTCGTTACGGCCATGCATCGCGACAAGGTGGTCGGATATATCGACAAGGGTGTCGAAGAAGGTGCCGAACTGGTTGTCGATGGACGCGGGTTTTCGCTGCAGGGCTATGAGAATGGCTACTATGTCGGGGGCACGCTGTTCGACCGCGTGACGCCGGAAATGACGATCTACAAGGAAGAGATTTTCGGGCCTGTTCTTTCGGTCGTGCGTGCGCCGGACTATGCCGATGCGGTCAAGATGATCAATGAACATGAATATGGCAACGGCACCGCGATCTTCACCCGCGATGGCGACGCGGCGCGGGATTTTGCCGACAGGATCGAAGTGGGTATGGTCGGGGTCAATGTGCCGATTCCCGTGCCGGTGGCCTATCACTCGTTCGGCGGTTGGAAGCGGAGCCTTTTCGGCGATCATTCCATCTACGGACCGGAGGGTGTGCATTTCTATACGCGCCTTAAGACCGTGACGACGCGCTGGCCGGCGGGGATCAAATCCGGCGCCCAGTTTACATTTCCAACCCTGTGACTGACGACAAGAAGGGAGCAAAAAAGCATGGCCAAACTCGGTGACAATCTCAAGATCAACGGGGACCGGCTGTGGGATTCGCTTATGGAGATGGCGCAGATCGGGCCGGGGATTGCCGGGGGCAATAATCGGCAGACGGTGACCGATGCCGACAGTGAGGGGCGGCATCTTTTCAAGCGCTGGTGCGATGAGGCCGGATTGACGATGGGTGTCGACAAGATGGGCACCATGTTCGCCCGTCGCGAGGGCACCGATCCCGACGCGCTGCCGGTCTATGTGGGCAGCCACCTCGATACGCAGCCCACGGGTGGAAAATATGATGGCGTGCTGGGGGTGCTTGGTGGGCTGGAGATCGTCCGCACGTTGAACGATCTCGGCATCAAGACCAAGCATCCGATTGTCGTCACCAATTGGACCAACGAAGAAGGCACGCGCTTTGCGCCTGCCATGCTGGCGTCCGGCGTGTTCGTCGGTATGCATGAGCTCGATTGGGCCTACGACCGGGAAGACGCCAAGGGGCTGAAGTTCGGCGATGAACTCAAGCGTATCGGCTGGGTGGGCGACGAGGAGGTGGGGCTGCGCAAGATGAAGGCGTTCTTCGAGCTTCATATCGAGCAAGGTCCGATCCTGGAAGCTGAGGGCAAGGATATCGGTGTAGTCACGCACGGGCAGGGGTTGTGGTGGTTGCAGGTGACGCTGACCGGGAAGGATAGTCATACCGGTTCGACCCCGATGCCGATGCGCAAGAATGCCGGGCTCGGCATGGCGCGGATGACCGAACTGGTCCACCAGATCGCCATGAGCCATCAGCCCGAAGCGGTCGGTGCCATCGGGCATTGTGATGTCTATCCCAATTCGCGCAATGTCATTCCCGGCAAGGTGGTTTTCACCATTGATTTCCGTTCGCCGCATCAGGACGTGCTCGATGCGATGAAAGCGCGTTTTGAAGCCGAAGCGCCAAAGATTGCCGAAGAATTGGGGCTCGGTTTCGAGATCGAGGTGACAGGGCATTTCGATCCGGTGACTTTCGATGAGAATTGCGTTGCGGCTGTACGTAATGCGGCAGAACGGTTGGGCTATTCGCATCGTGACCTCGTATCCGGCGCGGGCCACGATGCATGCTGGATCAATCGGGTCTATCCCACGGCCATGGTGATGTGTCCTTGTGTCGATGGGCTATCGCATAACGAGGCTGAGGATATTTCCAAGGAATGGGCCGCGGCAGGGGCCGACGTCTTGCTGCACGCGGTGCTCGAGACTGCGGAGATCGTCGAATAGACATTTGAATTTGCGCGGCAAGCATGGGCAAACATGCTTGCGCCGACGCGCAACGGAACTCAGAGGGGAAATATCATGAGCACAGTCATCAAGGGCGGCACGGTCGTTACCGCGGACCTCACCTACAAGGCCGATGTCAGAATCGAAGGCGGCAGCATCGTTGAGATTGGCCAGGACCTGACAGGCGATACTGTCCTCGATGCGACCGGCTGTTATGTGATGCCGGGGGGGATCGATCCTCATACCCATCTCGAAATGCCCTTCATGGGCACCTATTCCACCGACGATTTTGAATCCGGTACGCGCGCCGCGCTTTCTGGCGGCACGACAATGGTTGTGGATTTCTGCCTGCCCAGCCCCGGTCAATCGCTGCTTGAAGCGATTTCCATGTGGGACAACAAGATCGGCAAGGCATCGTGTGATTTTTCTTATCACATGGCGATCACCTGGTGGGGCGAACAGGTGTTCAACGAAATGGAAGAGGTGGTCAAACGAGGCATTCCCACCTTCAAGCATTTCATGGCCTATAAAGGCGCGCTCATGGTCGATGATGATGAGATGTATGCCTCGTTTCAGCGTTGCGCCGAGTTGGGCGCGCTGCCACTCGTGCATGCGGAAAATGGCGATGTGGTTGCCAGCCTCACCCAGAAGCTGCTCGATGCCGGCAATAACGGGCCGGAGGCACATGCCTATTCGCGACCGCCGGAAGTTGAAGGAGAAGCCACCAATCGCGCGATCATGATTGCCGATATGGCGGGCGTTCCGCTTTATGTCGTGCATACGAGCTGTGAGCAGGCGCATGAAGCGATCCGGCGCGCGCGGTCAAAGGGGATGCGGGTTTATGGTGAGCCGCTGATTCAACATCTGGTGCTCGACGAGAGCGAATATGCCAATCCCGATTGGGACCACGCTGCGCGTCGCGTCATGTCTCCGCCCTTCCGCGATAAAACGCATCAGGATTCGCTCTGGGCAGGGCTGGCGTCAGGGTCGCTGCAGGTCGTTGCGACCGACCATTGCGCCTTCACGACCGATCAGAAGCGGTTCGGTGTCGGCAATTTTGCCAAGATTCCCAATGGAACTGGCGGACTTGAGGATCGGATGCCGGTTCTGTGGACCAAGGGGGTCAATACGGGCCGGTTGACCATGAACGAATTTGTGGCCGTCACCTCAACCAATATTGCCAAGATTTTGAACTGCTATCCCAAAAAGGGTGCAATTCTGCCCGGCGCAGATGCAGATATCGTTGTGTGGGACCCCAAGCGCAAAAAGACGATTTCGGCATCGAGCCAGCAATCGGCCATCGATTACAACGTCTTTGAAGGTATCGAGGTTGAAGGCCTGCCGCGCTTCGTTCTAACGAGGGGGAAAGTTTCGGTTGAAGAATCCACGATGAAGCACGAACCGGGCCACGGCAAGTTCGTGCCGCGTGAGCCCAATATGGTTGTCAATCGCGCGCTATCGCAGTGGAAGGAAATCACTGCGCCGCGCAAGGTGGAACGGACGGGTATTCCCGCGACTGGGGTTTGATGCGCGCGGTTTGGGGGCAAAGCATTTGGTGCAAGGTATGAGCGTAGTTGAGGCGGAAGGGTTAGGCCTCACATTTGAAACAAACGATGGGCCGGTCCATGCCCTTTCCGATGTCAATCTGACGATCGACAAGGGCGAGTTCGTTTCTTTCATCGGTCCATCTGGCTGCGGCAAGACCACCTTCTTGCGGGTAATTGCCGATCTTGAACAGCCAACATCGGGCACGATTACCGTCAATGGCACGACGCCGGAAAAGGCGCGCAAGCAGCGCTCTTACGGATATGTATTTCAGGCAGCAGGGCTTTATCCGTGGCGCACGATTGAGCGCAACGTGGCCTTGCCGCTCGAAATCATGGGTTATGCCAAGGCAGAACAACGCGAGCGGATTGCGCGCACGCTGGATCTGGTTAATCTGACCGGGTTTGAAAAGAAATACCCCTGGCAGCTTTCGGGCGGCATGCAGCAGCGCGCATCTATTGCCCGGGCGCTTTCTTTCGATGCTGACCTGCTTTTGATGGATGAACCGTTCGGCGCGCTTGACGAGATCGTGCGCGATCACCTCAACGATCAACTCTTGCAGCTTTGGGCTAAGACCGACAAAACCATCTGCTTTGTCACCCATTCGATCCCGGAGGCGGTTTACCTGTCCACCAAGATCGTGGTGATGAGCCCACGCCCCGGACGGGTGACAGATATCATCGAGTCGACGCTGCCCAAGGAGCGGCCGCTCGATATTCGCGAAAGCCCGGAATTTCTCGAAATTGCTGCGCGTGTCCGCGATGGATTGCGGGCCGGCCATTCCTACGAGGAATAGGCGATGGAACGGCTCACGCAAAATACCTGGTTTGCCGTTCTGGTGGTGGTCAGCGCCATCATCTTGATCTGGTATGGCTTTTCCATCCAGCTCAATATGCCTTGGCAACGGGGCGTTTATGCCCGCGCCGGGGAAGACGGCGTGCCGCTGTTGCAGTTGCTCAGTGATCTGTGGTCGCAGCAGCGACCGGTCTTGCCCGCGCCCCATCAGGTGGCCGTCGAGTTCTGGAATTCGGTCTTTCTGGCCAATCCGTCAACGCCGCGCAGCCTGATTTTCCATGCCTGGATCACATTGTCCGCCACGGGGTTGGGCTTTTTGTTCGGCACGCTGCTGGGTATCTTTCTTGCGGTTTTGATCGTTCACAATCGCGCCGTTGATCGGTCCTTGATGCCGTGGGTCATTGCCAGCCAGACGATTCCGATCCTGGCGATTGCGCCAATGGTCGTGGTGGTCCTTAATTCTGTGGGCCTGACGGGGCTCATTCCAAAGGCGTTGATCTCAACCTATCTGTCGTTTTTCCCCGTTGTTGTCGGCATGGTGAAGGGTTTTCGCTCGCCCGATGCCTTGCAACTCGACCTGATGCGGACATATAGCGCCAGCGGCGCGCAGATGTTCTGGAAGCTGCGCTGGCCGTCTGCCTTGCCCTTTCTCTTTACCTCGATGAAGGTCGGTGTCGCCGCCTCGCTCGTAGGCGCGATTGTTGGTGAATTGCCGACCGGTGCAGCCGGTGGATTGGGGTCGCGTCTTCTTGCGGGTTCATACTATGGACAAACCACGCAGATCTGGGCCGCGCTGTTTATGGCGGCGGCCCTTTCGGCAGCACTGATCTTTGCCATTTCCGCTGTTCAGAAGCTGACGCAAAAGGCCATGGGAGCACCGGCATGAATTCAGGCTGGATCATTTTTGCGGTTCTGTTCTGGATCGCTGCCTGGGGCATCAATGCGCTTCTCGTGCGCATAAGGGTGAGCAACAGCCAGAGTGCAATGGCGATCAATCTGGCTGTGCCGGTATTGTTCGGCATCACGCTTTTGGTGTTGTGGGAAGGCCTGGTTCGGGGATTCAATGTGCCCCAGGTCCTTCTGCCCGCGCCCAGCGTGATCTGGGAGCGCATATTGCTTTCAATTCCCAATCCGCTCTGGCCCGACTTCCAGCAAACATTTCTCAAGTCGGTCCTGACTGGCTATGCGATGGGCTGTTCTGCGGCTTTTGTGGTGGCCATCGCCATCGATCGCTCGCCATTCCTCAAGCGTGGACTGTTGCCGGTGGGCAATTTCGTCTCGGCATTGCCGCTCGTCGGCATCGCACCGATCATGGTGATGTGGTTTGGTTTCGACTGGCAGTCCAAAGCGGCTGTGGTCGTGGTGATGACGTTCTTTCCGATGCTGGTCAACACCGTTGCCGGGCTGAATGCCACTGGTCAGATGGAAAAGGACCTGATGCGGACCTATGCGGCAGGGTACTGGCAGACGCTCGTCAAATTACGCTTGCCCATGGCATGGCCTTTCATCTTCAATGCTCTCAAGATCAATTCGACGCTGGCTCTTATTGGCGCCATCGTTGCAGAATTTTTCGGCACTCCTGTCGTGGGGATGGGGTTCCGGATATCCGCGGCCATCGGACGACTGCAAGTCGATATGGTCTGGGCCGAGATCGCGCTTGCCGCGCTCGCCGGCTCGCTGTTCTACGGGTTGATTGCGCTTATCGAAAGGGCAGTCACCTTTTGGCATCCTTCCGTTCGTGGGGGACGGTAGGGACGGGCGTTAGGCGGGTAAACGCCGCGCGCTCGAAAACTGTGAACGATATTTTGCGACAGGCACACTCTGCCGCAGAGGAAATTTCAACAAGGGGAAACGGCAAATGAAAACTCTCATGACTGCAGCCCTCGCGGGTACAATGATGACTATCGCGGGATCGTCGGCCTTTGCACAGGACGCCTATCCGCTTACCTTCCAGCTCAAATGGGTCAACCAGGGGCAGTTTGCCGGTTATCTGGCAGCCAAGGACCTCGGCTATTATGACGAAGCTGGTCTTAACGTCACAATCAATCCCGGTGGTCCGGATATCGCGCCAGAACAGGTGATCGCAGGCGGTGGCGCTGATGTCATTACCACCTGGATGGCCGCCGCGCTGGCGGCACGCGAACGTGGCGTGGCGCTCGTCAATATTGCCCAGCCCTTTGCCGATACGGCATTGGAAATGGTCTGCTCGGAAGAAAGCGGTGTCCAATCGACCGCCGACTTCCCCGGCAAGACGCTGGGCGTATGGTTCTTTGGTAATGAATATCCGTTCTATGCTTGGATGGCGCAGCTTGGTCTGGCAACCGACGGGTCCGAAGGTGGCGTGGAAGTGTTGCGCCAGGCATTCTCCGCCGATCCGCTTTTGCAGGGGCAAGCCGACTGCATTTCGGTCATGCGCTACAATGAATACAAGCAGGTGCTCGATGCCGGTATTCCGGAAGACAGCCTGACTCTGTTCAACTTCGCCGATGAAGGCGTGGGTATGCTTGAAGACGGCCTATACGTGCTTGAGGACCGGCTCCAAGACCCCGATTTCGTGGATGCGATGACACGCTTTGTCGAAGCCTCCATGCGGGGTTGGGACTATGTGATCGAAAATCCTGAAGAAGCGGCCCAGATCGTTATCGACAACGATATGTCCGGCGCCCTGACACTGGAAAGTCAGATTTATCAGGTTGGTGTCGTTGGCTCGCTGATTGGCGGCCCAGCGCTGGATATGGACAGTTACGAGCAAACCGTAGCCACGCTTCTGTCGGCCGTTTCGCCAGATAATCCGGCGATCACGGCGGAGCCGGAAGGTGCCTATACAACAATCATTACCGATGCGCTGAACTGAGCGCATTGTTTCGGAAAAACATTGGAGAGGCGGAGCGATCCGCCTCTTTTTTCTGGTGCAATTGCATTTTGCCTCTCCAAATCTGCGGCCAAACGGGTTAGAGCGAGTCGGAACACAGGAACGCCCTGGTGCTTTTTACAGACTGCCAAAACGTTTTGGGAGGCAGTTGAGGATCAATCGCGGTATTAAGAGGAGACCCTGCATGACCATTCGCGCACTCGTTTGGGGCGAGAACATCCACGAGCAGAAAAACAAAGTGGTTGCAGAGCTTTACCCCGAAGGCATGCATGAAACCATCGCAAAATCCTTGCGCGAGGATGATGTTATTTCCGCCAGGACCGCCACGTTGCAGCAGCCCGAGCATGGGCTGACCGATTCCGTGCTGGCGGAGACCGATGTGCTCTTGTGGTGGGGCCATGCCGACCACGCGGCGGTAGAGGACGAAATCGTCGAGCGCGTGGCCAAGCGCGTTTACGAAGGCATGGGGCTGATCATCCTGCATTCTGGGCATTTCTCCAAGATTTTCAAACGCTTGATGGGCACCCCCTGCGCACTCAAGTGGCGTGAGGCGGGTGAGCGCGAGCGGCTTTGGGTGGTCAATCCTGGTCATCCGATTGCGCAAGGTCTGGGCGAATATTTCGAGCTTGAGTATGAGGAAATGTATGGGGAGCCGTTCTCGGTTCCCGAGCCTTTGGAAACCGTATTTGTCTCTTGGTTTCAGGGCGGTGAGGTGTTTCGTTCAGGACTGACATACCGGCGGGGGGCGGGGAATATCTTTTACTTCCGGCCCGGACACGAGACCTATCCGACCTATTACGACAAGACGGTAGGGCATGTGCTGCGCAATGCAGTGAAGTGGGCGCACAACCCGATTCCTGCCTATACCGGGGCTTACGAGGCGCCGAACGTGCCGGTGGACAAAGCGCTTGAACCGATTGAAGAGCGCGGCCCGAAGCTCCATGCTGACGGTGAAGAGGGTTTCAAATAGCCAGAATCGGTTCGCTTAGCGCGAGATTCAGGCACTATTAATTGCGCAAACCCGCCAGATTGTCCGGCTTGACGGAGAATTCTGGCGGGCTTTTTGCAAACAGGGTTCCGGGAGCATTTTCATGCGTCTTGTCATTCTTGGAACGGGCAACATGGCGTCGAGCCATGCAGCCCATTTCTCCGCGATCGAAGGTGTCGAAATCGTTGGCGCGGTCGATCTCAACCAGGAGCGGGTGGACCGTTTCGCAGGCGAATACAATATCGAACGCACCTTCACCAGTCTCGATGAAGCGCTGGCTTGGGGCGACTTTGACTCTATCGCCAATGTGACGCCGGACCGGTTCCATTATGAAACCTCGATGCAGGCCATGGCCGCCGGAAAGCATGTGTTTTGCGAAAAGCCGCTGGCGACAAATTACGAGCATGCCATGGAGATGGCCGATTTTGCCGATAAGCAGGGGCTGATCGGCATGGTCAATCTCACCTATCGCAATGTGGCGGAGTTGCAGCGCTTTCGCGAGATCGTGCTGGCCGGTGAGGTCGGTGCGATCAAACATGTCGAAGCAAGCTATTTGCAAAGCTGGCTGGTCTCGAAAGCATGGGGCGACTGGCGCACCGATCCGACCTGGCTGTGGCGGCTATCGAGCGATCATGGCTCGAACGGCACGCTTGGCGATATCGGCATCCACATTCTCGACTTTGCGGTTTTCGGCATCGACTCCGATATCGACCATGCCTTTTGCCGGCTGAAAACATTCGACAAGGCGCCGGAAGGCAAGATCGACGATTATGTTCTCGATGCCAATGACAGCTTCACCATGTCGCTGGAATTCGGCAATGGCGCGCTTGGCGTGATCCACGCGACCCGCTGGGCACCGGGCTATCTCAACACGCTGCGCCTGCGCGCTTATGGCGACAAGGGCGGCATCGAAATCCAGCATGGTTTCGATGGGACGAGCCTGAGACTTTGCACCGGCGAGGATATTGAAACCCAGAACTGGGTCGAAATGCCGGTTGAGCCTGTCCCCACAAATTATCACCGCTTTGCCGAAGCGGTTTGGGCAGGGGAAACACGGCAGCCCGATTTCCGGCACGCGGCCAATCTGCAACGGGTGCTTGACCTGGGCTTTGTTTCCGAAGCCAACCGGCGCGAGCTGAACGTCAGATAATTCTGCCCGCGCGCTTACCCTAAAACTGCGCTCCATGTGGCGGCGGCGGCGATGCACACAAACATCGCTGCCATGGCATTGCGGGTCGTCACCATGACAAGGGCGCCAATGCCCAGCGCGACCGCTTCGCGCAGGGATCCTCGGGCCAGAAAGCCCGCGAGAATTGCCGCAATGACCGAGGTGGACAGCGCCTCAAGGAAGCGGGTGCGCGCCGGGGTCAGCTTGACCCGCAGCATGATTTCGGGGCCGACAAGCCGGGTAAAAAGCGTTGCGACCGTGACAACAAGGATGGCGATCCAAACCATTGTCGTATCATCCACGGCGCAAAACTCCTGCAATGCCGCCAGCGAAGGCACCCGCCAGCACATTCCAGCCCACGGGCAGGAATGAAAGCGTTACAATGGCAACAATGGCGCCGACTATGAGCGGTAGAGCCGGGGTGCCCGAGCGCAGGCCGCCGATCATCACGGTCATGAAGAAAGCGGCCATGACCATATCGAGGCCGAATTTCGAGAGGTCTTCTGTCGCCCCACCGGCAAGAGCACCGGCGGCGGTACCGATAACCCAAAAGATCCACATCACAAGGCCGCCGCCAACCAATATTCCCAGATCGCGGTCGCCATTGCGCCGTGCGATCTGCATATCGGCAAAATTGGCATCGGAGAGAAACAGGCCCGCCAGAATGCGTTTGCGCCTTGGAAGGGTGTTGATGTCGGGCGCCAGCGCCGCACCGAAAATGATATGGCGTGCGTTGACGACAAGGGTGATGAGCGCAAGGGAAAGCAGGGGCAGCGGCTGGACCCATATATCGAGAACGGCGAACTGGGAGGCGCCTGCGAAAACCAGGGCGCTCATCGCGATGGCTTCAATCGGGGTCATGCCCGCGTTAATCGCGGCGGCGCCATAGCCAAAGCCGAACGGGAAAACAAGCAAGGCAATCGTTGCAAGGCGCCGCATCCCGGCAAGCACACCCTTGCCGGTAAGGGTAACAGTCATGAGAACATACCAACCAACATTCTTAGAGCATGCGTTCCTATAGAATCAGAACGCATGCTCTAAACCTTTGTTTTGTCGCGCTTTCAGATCAGGCGGTACCCACCTGATCTGAAAGCGCTCCAGTGCTGGTGTAGCCGCTGGCGGCGCACCGGGGAAGTGGGAAATTTGGTGGGGCTGGTTGCAACGCTGTTGTGGTTATTCCGAGGTTGTCTGCTCGGTTCTGGAGAAGTCTTGCGAGAATTACTATTGGGAAGCGGCCCCACACCGGCGGTTCCGTCAGGATTTGAATTTTCCGAAAGCGGCGATGCATCTTTAAGGAGCAGTTTTCCGGCGCTCAGGCCCTGCCGACCTGGAAATTATCGCGTATGCACTATGGTCTAACGCGAGGCGCCCCAGGCTTGTGCGGCCCGAGGCGCATCGCACTTAATTTTGCATTTCTTTGAGCTTCAGCCGAAGCAGCCGGTTTTCGACAAGTCGGTGAATGCTGGCCCAATGATTGCGACTCTTGCCAATCAAGTCAGGTGTGCGGCCAATCTCACGAGTTGCCGCGGCAGTCTCCCTGACCAGCTCGGGTGCAATTTCTAACCACATGTTCCGGACGTTGCTGAATCCGCCAACCCACTTGGCAGTGTTGGTCTTTGGGTCATATTCAACGAAGTTCCGGAACCCGGCAAGGATCGGGAAGGCAGCCCCCTTGGTGAGCCGATATTTGCTCGACTTTTGATGGCTGAACGGAAAGTCAAAGGTCTTCCTCCGAACTGGGGCTTCTTCCACGATTCTCATGCGACCAGCGCCAGAACTAATATGCTCGTTGTAGACTTCGCGAAAGTCATGGCGGATGCGATCATACAGCTCGAGCGCCTCGACTAACAACGGCTCAAGTGCTGCGTACTTCCGCTTTGTCGGTGTCATGTCATTCTTCTTGAAGTCATCGGCATAGCGCTGGAGCGGCACCGACCATTTTTCATATGCGTGAATCGGGTGCGCCGTTCCAGAATTCGGGAAGTCAATTACGTTAATCGCTTCCAAGATCGAGATCAGATCCCGAACGTCGTGATTGCCCACGTCGCTTTCGCGCCAGGCTACATTCTTGGCCCATGGTTCATTCTGAATGCGAGATTTCAGACCGTCAAATATACCTTGGGTATTGTAGATGGATTGGTCTTTGACGCCAATTCCGGTGTTCTGCCCCTTGGCAATGTCCGCCTTCAGATCATCGAACCCAACCTTGTCGATGCCAGTGATAATCTTTACTTCGACATATTGGTCCGGATTCACAGTTCCATCGTCGATACAGCTTTCAATTATTCGAGCGGTATGGGCACCATTCACGATACCATCTTCGTCATGGATCAGGACGTCGAATGATTTCTTCCCAACTACTTTCACTTCGTCGGCAATGATCATGATGCCCAAGTTCATCAGGTCGAAGCTGCCGGGATAGGCTTCGTTTGCCCGCAAGCTTTCCGTCACGTCCTTGTATACGCGCCGGTTCATGCCCACCGCCTCACGTGCGTTGGCACCAGCCGGCAAGCCGAGCGGCAACTTGGACGCTTGGAGAAAAAAAGTGTGCTTAGTTACTGAAGGGAAAACGGCGTGCGAGAAGCTACGAGCTTCCGTTACGTCGAAGCGGTAAGGCTTCGCAGTCATGATATATCCTTTCGATGCCGTCGGTGCGGCTCATATGTGACTGATCCTAGGCTCGATGACCTGAATCGGGTTAAACTTTGCTCCTGCAAGTGCGACATGTCAACATCTCGGACAAAATTGGGCCGCGGTCGTTTCTGATCTCACCGCTGAAGTGAAATCAGACAGAGGAGAGTTTGGGCTATTTACTGCACCCAAAGTCGGCATTCCCCTACTCGCCCCCAGCCCTTGCTAGCCGCTAGCACGAAAAGGATTTGGCAAGTCCGCATTCCCATTCAGCCCAACTGGCGCTTCCCGCGCTGCGCCCTCCGAAAAAGTCGTGCCCAATTTTGGCCACAGGTCTTGCGCTGGTGCCGGGAACCGTTCATAAGGCCGCTGCAAATCGGACTCGGCTTTGCCGGGTGGCTTCTCCGGGCGCCTATCCCTCGGTAACCATCATACAGATTCTGAACAGCGCTGCTCCTCCCCGTGCATCGCACAGACATCCTGCCTGTTGGAAAAAATTCATGACATTGCTGTCCAATTACAAGCGCGAATGGTTCGGCAACATTCGCGGTGACGCTATCTCAGGGCTCGTTGTGGCCCTTGCCCTTATTCCCGAAGCTATCGCTTTTTCGATCATCGCCGGTGTCGACCCGCAGGTCGGCCTCTATGCTTCGTTTTCGATTGCGGTTCTGATCGCTTTTGTCGGCGGACGTCCAGGCATGATTTCGGCGGCGACCGCCGCAACCGCGGTGCTCATGATTACGCTGGTACGTGACCACGGGCTGCAATATCTGCTTGCTGCCACGGTGCTGGCCGGGCTTTTGCAGATCGGCGCCGGGGTGCTCAAACTCGGCTATGTCATGCGCTTTGTTTCGCGCTCGGTCATCACCGGCTTTGTCAACGCGCTGGCCATTCTGATTTTCATGGCCCAGATCCCCGAGCTTACCAATGTCGGCTGGGAAACCTATGCCATGGTCGCTGGCGGACTGGCGATCATTTATCTTTTCCCGCGCCTGACAACGGCCATCCCTTCGCCGCTGGTCTGCATCGTGGTGCTTACCGCGCTGGCCATTTTCCTTGGCATGGATGTGCGGACCGTGGGCGATATGGGACAATTGCCCGATACGCTTCCGGTGTTCCTGATCCCACAGATTCCGCTGACGTTTGAAACACTGGCGATCATTTTTCCCTATTCGGTGGCCGTGGCTGTGGTGGGCCTGCTGGAGTCGCTGATGACCCAGCAGATCGTTGACGATCTGACCGACACAAAATCGAACCGCAATCAGGAATGTATCGGGCAGGGCATCGCCAATACGGCAACCGGGTTTATCGGTGGCATGGCCGGTTGCGCCATGATCGGCCAGTCGATGATCAATGTGAAATCGGGTGGCAGGGGGCGGCTTTCGTGCTTTCTTGCCGGGGTTTATCTTTTGGGATTGCTGATGCTTTTGGGCGACCTTGTTTCACAAATTCCGATGCCTGCTCTTGTCGCGGTGATGATCATGGTCTCGATCGGTACGTTCTCGTGGAGCTCGATCAAGAATGTCGTCACCCATCCGCGCAGTTCCTCGATTGTGATGATCGCGACGGTGTTTGCCGTTGTTTACACGCACAATCTGGCCATTGGCGTTCTGGTGGGCGTGTTGCTCTCGGGCATCTTCTTTGCCTGGAAGATTTCGCAAATTTTCCGCGTGTCCTCGACGCTTTCGGAAAGCGGAAGCCATCGTACCTATACGGTTGAGGGGCAGGTGTTTTTTGCCTCGGCGGAAGATTTTACAGCGGCGTTCGATTTCAAGGAAGTGCTCGACAAGGTTACAATCGATGTCAGTCGCGCTCATATCTGGGATATTTCCAGCGTGCAGGCGCTCGATATGATAATCCTGAAGTTCCGCCGCGAGGGGGCCGAGGTCGAAGTTCTTGGGCTCAACGAGGCGAGTGAAACCATCGTTGACAGGCTTGCAATACACGACAAGCCGGGCGCCATGGAAAAACTGATGGGCCATTGAGGAGGGCAGGATAATGAAAATCGTCAGCTTTATAGACGGTTCAAGCTATACCCAGAGCGTGCTCGATCATACGCAATGGGTGGCCGAAAAAACCGGCGCCAGCGTTGAAATCGTGCATGTGATCGGGCGGCGCGATACCGAAACGCCCATGAACTGGAGCGGTAATCTGGAGTTGGGCGCACGCACGGCGCTGCTTAATGAGCTTGCCGAACATGACGCCCAGCGGGCCAAGCTGGCGCAAGAGCGTGGACGGTTGCTGGTCAGCGACGCGGCCGCGCAATTGACCAAGGCCGGTGTCGCCGCGCAGGGCAAATTGCGGCGTGGCGATTTCATCGACGCCATTGCGGACCTTGAAGGGGACACCGATCTTTTCATCATCGGCAAGCGCGGCGAGGCCGCAGATTTTGCCAAGATGCATCTGGGGTCCAACCTCGAGCGTGTTGCCCGCCAGAGCAAGAAACCCGTGATGGTGGCATCGCGGGCGTTCAAGCCGGTCAAGAGCTTCATGATCGCTTACGATGGCGGGGAGAGCGCGAACAAGGCGGTGGCCCATATTGCCAAGGGCAAGCTGTTTCCGGGCCTGGTGTGTCATCTGGTCATGGCCGGTAAGGACAACGCGGAAAATCGCGGCAGGCTTGAAGCCGCACAGCGACAGCTTGAGGCGCAGGGCTATGACGTGGTCCCGGTTCTCGAAGAGGCCGAGCCCGAAAAGTTGATCGTCGATTATGTGAAAGCAAAGGATATCGGGCTGCTGGTGATGGGCGCCTACGGGCATTCGCGCATTCGCAACCTGATCATCGGTTCAACCACGACCGAAATGATCCGTTCGGTGCTGGTCCCGGTCATGCTGTTCCGGTAACACAAAAAATGCGCCTCCGGGGAGGAGGCGCATTCATATGCAACTTCGGTCGAAACTTACTGGGCGATGCGGCCGTCGATAACGGGCGCGAAGGGCTCGTTTTCGGTGAGATAGCGGGCCAGAACCTCGGCCAGATCGATTGCCGTGTCGTAGCCGTCGGTGCCTTCGGACTCGAGCATGGCATAGCCATCGCCACCAGCGGCCATGAAGTTGTTGGTCACAAGCCCATAGGTGGCATCAGGGTTGAGCGGAACCCATTCCTCGCCCTGACGCACTTCGACGTCAGACACGCGGCCTTCGTTGGGAGCGACTGTCGGGTCGAGGCTGAACCGAATTCCCGCGACCTGCGGGAAGCGGCCTGCGCCCTCTTCTATGCCGTTAACGCCATGTTCGAGCGCGGCCAAAATCGCAGCGCCGGAGATGCGCAGCGTATAGAGCGTATTCTGGAACGGCAGCACGGTGAGTACGTCCCCCAGAGTTGCGGTGCCCTGCTCGATTGACGCGCGCAGACCGCCGCCATTGGCCAGGGCGATGGAAATATCCTGACCGGCCACTTCGGCCAGCATGGCGTCGGCTACGGTATTGCCCATTTCACATTCCATTGAACGGCAGCTTTCGCGGCTGCCATCTATGGAGGCCGCAACCTCGGCTACAGGAGTGCGAATGACTTCCTCAATGGGGCCTGAAAGCTCTTCGATACGCGCTTCGACATCTTCGGCAGGGGCAAAAGATGCGTCGAGCAGTACGGTGTCGCCGGTTGCCGAAGTGACTGCACCATCACTGTCGAAATGCAATTCGAGATCGCCCAAATAGCGCGAGAAGGCATAAGCCTGGACGATTGGAACGGGCCGGCCCGAGGGGCTTTCGACAAGCGTGGCGTAATCGGGGGTGCCTTCAACCGTATTGGACATCAGGGTATGGCTGTGGCCGCCGATGATGACCGAAAGGCCATCGACCTGGGCCGCAATTTCCTGATCGCGTACATAGCCCATATGCGAAAGCAGAATGATCTTGTTGACGCCTTCATCGTGCAGGCGCGCAACAGCTTCATTGAGATGTTCGATTTCATCGTCGAATGTTACAGGGCCGGGCGAAGACAGGAACACGGTGTCCGGGGTCGTAATGCCGAGAACGCCGATACGCTCGCCGTCAGCTTCGATGATCAGATGGTCATTGATGAGCTCAGCAAGAGCGTGATCTGCCGGCGCGCGCACATTGCCGGCCACGATCGGGAAATCGGCTTCGGCGAGCATGACAGCCAATTCGTCAGGCCCGTGGTTGAATTCGTGATTGCCGAGCGTCATGGCATCGAAACCGATCATGTTCATCATTTCGATTTCGGCGCGGCCGCGATAGGTGGTGTAAAAGAGCGTGCCTTGCGACTGATCGCCCGCATCGAGGGTCAAGACGGGGGCGCCTTCTGCCTCGATCTCGGCGCGACGGTCGCGAATTGCAGTTGCCAGCCGTGCGGCACCGCCAAAGCAGTCGCCAGCGGCCGAGCCATCGGGGGAGCATGTGGCATCCGAGCCTGCAATCTCCTGGATGCGACTGTGCATGTCGTTGATATGCAGGATGTTGAGGCGGAAGCCTTCAGAATTGGCGCGTGCCGACGTCATGGCGAAGGTTCCGGCACCGGCAACCACCATCGTTGCGCCCGCGACCTTGATGAAGCGACGGCGGTCGATATTCATAGCGCTTGAGCCCAGCAGACGTTCTGTGTTGAGTTTGAGCATGATGTTTCTCCTTTGATGCTGGCGTTCCCTCGGCAATTGGAGCCGATGCGTTCAGCTTTTTTGACTCATTAGCAAAGTCAGTTTTGTGACAGCGGCGCGTTCCCCTTGCGCATGGCTGTTCCGGTTTGCTGCCAAGGCAAAGTTAATCGCGTTTTTGCGACGAGGGGAAGCATAAGTTTGACCGGGCGGTCAATTTATGACGGATTTGTAACAATTGCGATGACGCGGGTTTGACTACAAAAGCCCTTCTCGTGAAACCAAACCCTGCTAGGGTCCGTAACAAGGGGGAGCGCATTTTGCGAAAGGGCGAAATGCGAACAAGGAGTATGCGATGGCAGGATTGGCATCGGAGCAGTCGGAAAGCGAACATGGCGCGGTTGAGACAGAGACCCCGCGTGCCAAGGGGCCGCTGATTTATCGGCAATCGATCTGGACGCGGACAACCCATTGGGTGTGGGTCGTGTGCCTGTTCTTTCTGCTGCTGAGCGGATTTCAGATTTTTAACGCGCATCCGATCCTTTATATCGGGCAGGAGTCCGGGTTCGAGTATGACAACAGGGTGCTTTCGATCCTGCCGATCCAGCGCGAGGATGGCAGTTTTGCCGGGCGGACGACGATTTTTGGGCACAGCTTCGATACATCCGGTGTGCTGGGCTTTTCCGGCACGCAGGAACAACCCCAGTTCCGCGCGTTTCCCAACTGGATAACCATTCCCTCATATCAGGATCTTGCGACCGGGCGTGTCGTGCATCTGTTTTTCGGCTGGATATTGGTCGGGACGATGTTCGTGTGGTTTGTTGCCAGTCTCATCAATGGGCATCTGCGGCGCGATATTGTGCCCAAAGGCGCCGACTTCAAAGCGCTGCCGGGAGAAATTTCCGCTCACGCGCGGTTCCGGTTCCATAAGCGCGCGGGATATAATCCGCTGCAAAAGCTCAGCTACGCCTTCATCCTGCTCGTCATCTTTCCCCTTGTTGTTTTGACCGGGCTTTCGATGTCACCGGGAATGAATGCGGCCTGGCCATGGCTGATAGAAATCTTCGGTGGTCGCCAGACAGCGCGGACGATCCATTTCGGGGCAATGGTCGTGCTGGTACTGTTTTTCATCGTGCATGTGTTGATGGTGGTGCTTGCCGGCCCGATCAATGAACTGCGCTCGATGATTACCGGTTGGTATCGCACCGATCCGACAAGCGAAGAGGAAAAACCATGAGCCGGTTCAAACTCAATCGCCGCAAATTCCTGACTGTCGGAGCGGCGGGGGCTGCGGGTGCGGCGCTAACTGGTTGCGATGTGTTCGATCCAATGCTGCGGTCGGGCCATCCGGTGCGCGACTTCATGATTGGCGCAAACGGGTTGACCGAGGCCGTGCAGCGCACGCTTATGGGGCGGGATTCTATGGCAAAGGAGTTTTCCGAAAGCGAGATCCGGCAGGGAATGCGGCCCAATGGTTCGACCAATCCAAATACAATGGAATATATGTTTTTAAGCCAGGGCAATTTCAGCCTCTATCATCTGGAAGTGGATGGTCTGGTTGAATCACCGATGCGCTTTAATCTCGAAGAGTTGCGCAACATGCCGTCACGCACCCAGATCACGCGCCATGATTGTGTGGAGGGCTGGAGTTGCATTGCCAAATGGACTGGTGTGCCGCTGGGCCATATTCTGGAGCAGGTGCAGCCGCAGGCCAATGCCAACTATGCTGTATTCCATTGTTTCGACGTGATGGGGGTCGGGCTATCGGGGGAAATTCCCTATTATGAGAGCATCGACATGATCGATGCCTATCATCCCCAGACCATTCTTGCCTATGGCATGAACGATGCTGTGTTACCGGTGGAAAACGGCGCGCCATTGCGGCTGCGTGTGGAGCGGCAACTCGGCTACAAGATGGCTAAATATGTGTACCGGATCGAGTTGGTCGAGAGTTTCTCGCATCTGCATCGGGGCAATGGCAGCTATTGGGCTGACCATGGCTATGAGTGGTATGCGGGCATATAGGAAAATTCAGGCTATGCCGGGCTGCAAATGGCAGTTTTCTGCGCTTCCGGTGCTCATGTACTTTTACGTACACTCCGCTCGGGGGCTCGAAAACCACCATTTTCGCCTCGCCCTAGCCTGAATTTAATGCGCCCTGTTTGCGGCTTATCAAATACGGCTCATCGAAAAAGAATTCTTCGAGATTGATGCCGCCACCGCCGCGATCGACCACGAGGAAATCGCCTTCGGCTTCGAGTGCGGTCAGAACGCCGTGCCAGACATTTTTGCCGATGTTGATACCAACGCCGGGCTGGGTGATGAAGGCTTGCGGGGTGCCTGGTATCCCGTTTTCATCGGGTGCCACGGTGACGAGAAAGGGGCGTTGATGGAGGGGCATGAAGGCCTGCGAGCCGAAAGGGTGGCGCTCGACCATTTTCAGTTCCAACGGCAAGGCATAGGGCTGGCCGCGAAAGATGGAAATCATCGCACGCGGGTTTTCGCCAGCCAGTTGGACGTCGGCAAGATCGTGGTAGCGCTCGGTCATGCCGCCATTGATGGGGAAATGATCGCTGCCCTCAGTCGTGAGGACCTGCCCGAAGGGTGCGAAAGCGTCTTTGGTCAGAGGTGTGATTGTAACTTGCCGCCTCATGGACGTGCCAGTTTCATGTGACGGTTGACGTCCTTATAGAGCAGATAGCGGAACTTGCCCGGACCGCCCGCGTAACAGGCTTGTGGGCAGAAGGCACGCAGCCACATGAAATCGCCTGCCTCGACCTCTACCCAATCATTGTTGAGCCGATAGACCGCTTTGCCTTCGAGCACGTAAAGGCCGTGTTCCATGACATGGGTTTCGGCAAAGGGGATGACGGCACCGGGTTCAAGGGTCACGATATTGACGTGCATATCGTGGCGCAGGTCCGTCGGATCGACGAAGCGCGTTGTCGCCCATGCACCATTGGTGTCCGGCATGGCGATCGGGGCAATATCTTTTTCATTGGCTGTGAACGGTTGCGGTACTTCCAGCCCTTCGACCTTTTCGTAAGCCTTGCGGACCCAGTGGAAGCGGGCAGGTGCATCGGAAATGTTGCGCAAGGTCCAGTTGCAGGCGGGGGGGAGATAGGCATAGCCGCCCGACTCCAGAGTGTGGGGCTTGCCTTCGACGGTGAGTTCGATGGTCCCATCGACGACAAAGAGTACGCCTTGCGCGTCTGGATCGGCTTCCGGGCTGTCGCTGCCGCCGCCGGGTGCGACTTCCATTATGTATTGGGAGAAGGTTTCGGCAAAACCGGATAGTGGACGCGCTATGACCCAGAGCCGGGTCTTTTCCCAAAAGGGCAGATAACTCGTTACGATGTCGCGCATCGTGCCATGCGGGATGACGGCATAGGCCTCGGTGAATACCGCGCGGCCGGTAAGCAACTCTCTCTGGGAGGGCAATCCACCCGGCGGGATGGCGTAAGGAGGCTTTGTCATGAAATCCATTGTTTTGCTGAAAACCAGAACATTTCAAACTGATAGCGCAGAACAGGATGCGCGAACATCCCTTTAGGTTAAGGTTCGAGATCAGCCTTGAGACGTGCCATCAGTGAAACGGCGTTGCGGGCATAATCGCCGATCCAGCGGTCATGGATTTCCTTGATAGGCAGTGCGTTGAGGTGGTTCCAGCGCTCGCGGCCCTCCCGGCGCGCAACGATCAAGCCAGCGGCCTCCAGCACACGCATATGCTGCAGCACAGTCGTGCGGTCGATCTGAGGAAACATATCGCACAGGGCGCCTGTGGTTTTAGGCTCATCCTTGAGCGCATCAAGGATGGCGCGGCGGCGATGATCCGCTAGTGCTTTGAAAATCTTATCCGAATCATCTGCGCTTGACATGTTATATTTTTATAACATAATGTGTCCATCGTCAATTCCAAGGAGGCCGTGATGAGGGCCGTTCAATCGAAAAAATCATACATGAGTCCCGAGTTCACCGTTTCGGGACGTATCGCAAAGCCAGTCGAAGAGGTGTTTGAAGCCGTGGTCGATCCGGCCAGGCTTTCGGGCTATTTCACCACCGGAGGCGCGAAAGGGCGGCTTGCGGTGGGCGCGGAGGTGACCTGGGATTTCCATGATTTCCCCGGGGCCTTCCCCGTGCATGTCATTGATTTGGTCCCCAACGAGAAGATCGTGCTGCAGTGGGAGTCAGCCGATGGCGCCAGCGACGAGGCAGGCAGCTACAACACGACGGTGACGATGACGTTCAAGCCGCTTGAGGACGGTCGCACGCTTGTCTCGATCCACGAAACGGGTTGGCGCGACACGGCGGCGGGCCAAAAGGCATCCTACAACAATTGCGAGGGCTGGACCGGCATGCTGGCGGCCTTGAAGGTCTATCTCGAGCATGGGATCAATCTGCGCGAAGGGTTCTACAAATGACCGACCCGCTTTTCCGGGGCGGACGCAATATTGCCGTTAAAGTGCCTGCCCATGAATATGAGGCCGTTGTCGGGTTCTATCGCGATGTGCTGGGACTGGCGCAAATTGAGGAGATGATGCCGGATGTGTGCTTCACGTTTGGCTCAAACCAGCTTTGGATCGACAGGATGGAGGGGCTGAGCCAGGCGGAAATCTGGCTCGAAATCCGCACCGATGACGGCGAAAACGCCGCAGCCCATTTTGCCGAGCATGGCATTGCCCGGCGCGATGAGATCGAAAGGCTGCCGGATGGCTCAGACGGGTTCTGGATCGCCAGTCCGGGCAATGTCATTCATCTGGTGGCGCCGAGCTAGAGCCAGGGATTTGATTCGATCAAATCCCTGGCTCTAGGTTTTTGTTTTGTCGCGTGTCCGAACCGCAAAGCCGTTTCCACTATTGCTGGACACGCTCTAATCCGCAAACAGGGCTTCAATCCGTAATTGCGCGATGCGCTCGACCTGCGCGCAAGCGGTCGTGAACTCCGTCTCCCGATCATTTTCGACACGGCGCTGGAAGGTCTCCAGAATCGAGGCCTTGGTATTGTCGCGGACGGCGATGATGAACGGGAAGCCGAATTTTTCGACATAGCGGTTGTTGAGGTCGGTGAAGGTTTCGCGTTCCGCGTCGGTCAGCGCATCGAGCCCGGCTGATGCCTGTTCGGCAGTGGATTCTGCGGTCAGGCGCTTGGCGGCAGCGAGTTTCCCGGCAAGGTCGGGGTGAGCCTTGAGAACGCCAAGCCGTTCATCGGGGCTCGCCAGGCGGAACTGGTTGCGCAGGGCGAAGTTGATGCCGGTCGGGTTGTCGTGGGCGGGGGCAAGTTCGGCCTCGAAAGCGCGCTGGGCAATGAAGGGGGAGTGCTCATAGACACCGCCGAACGTCGCCATGAAGGTCGATGCGTCCATTTGCGAGGGTGCCAGTTTCGGTGCCCGGTACGGGTGCTGGGTCGCCCAGTGACGCGCAATATCGATGCGGCGGGCAATCCAGACCTTATCGAATCCGGCGATGTAATCGAGGAATTTGCGCAGGCCCTCGAAACGGCCCGGTTGACCGACAAGCCGACAATGAAGGCCGATGGACATCATTTTGGGGCTGCCTTCTTCGCCTTCGCGATAAAGGCAATCGAAGCTGTCTTTCAAAAACTGGTAGAACTGTTCGCCATTGGCAAAGCCCGATGGTGTGACAAAGCGCATGTCATTTGCCGAAAGCGTATAGGGAATGATCAGTTGCGGCTTGGCGTTATGGGTGCGCCAATGGGGCAGGTCGTCGTCATAGGCATCCGAGACATAGGCAAAACCGCCTTCTTCGGAAACCAGATCGACAGTGTTGAGCGAAGAGCGGCCGGTGTACCAGCCAAGCGGGCGTGAACCGGTCACGACAGTATGGAGGCCGATCGCTTCTTTGATCTGGCGCGCTTCCTCGGCGCGCTCCATGTCCTTATGCTCAACCCATTTCAGTCCATGAGAGGCGATTTCCCAGTCTGCAGCCAGCATGGCTTCAACTTGCTCGGGGGCCCGCATCAGGGCCGTTGCAACGCCATAGACCGTTATCGGCAGATTGCGTTCCGTAAAGAGCTTGTGCAGACGCCAGAACCCGGCGCGGACGCCATATTCATACATGGATTCAATGTTCCAGTGGCGCTGTCCCGGCCAGGGTGCCGCGCCGACAACATCGGCCAGAAAGGCTTCCGACGCGGCATCGCCATGCAGAATATTGTTTTCCCCGCCTTCCTCGTAATTGAGCACCAGTTGCACCGCAACATTGGCGCCGCCGGGCCAATTTGCATGGGGTGGGTTGGGGCCGTAACCGGAGAAATTGCGGGGATAGCGCATGGAGGGCACCTTATTGGTCGAAAAGCAATGTCAGGCCATTGATACTAAAAATTGGACCATGTGGTAAAATTTTTTGAAGGCTCCCCCTTTCATATCGCAATTTTTGGGTTGATAGTTGATCGGTTTGATTTGGCAAAAAGGACTGGCAATGAGCGGAGCAGGGCGGCTGACCACACACGTGCTCGATACGGCGAACGGGCATCCGGCGCGCAATCTAACCATTGACCTGTTCCGCGTGCAGGATGGCGTTCTGAACCGGCTCAAATCCGTCAGGACCAATGCCGATGGCCGCTGTGATGGGCCGATGCTTGAGGAGGGCGATATGGGACTGGGCGCGTTCGAGCTGCATTTCCATGTGGGTGATTATTTCCGGGACCTCGATGGCACGCAGGCTGCCTTTCTCGATATCGTGCCGGTGCGGTTCGTCATTTCGGACCCGGACGCGCATTATCATGTGCCGCTTCTGGTTTCCCCGTTCGGCTATTCGACCTATCGCGGGAGCTGAGGCCTTGGCGACGCGCAACCTTATCCGCTTTTATCTCAACGAGCGCCTGATCGAATTGGACGATGTGGCGCCGGACCGCACGCTGCTCGATTTTTTGCGGCTCGACCAGGTGTTGCGCGGCACCAAGGAAGGGTGCGCCGAGGGCGATTGCGGGGCCTGCACGGTTCTTGTGGGGCGGCTTGCCGGCGAAAGACTGGTTTATGAAGGCGTCAATGCCTGCATCCGGTTTGTCGGCTCACTCGATGGCTCTCATGTGGTGACGGTTGAGCATCTGAAAGGTCGCGATGGCGCTTTGCATCCGGTGCAGCAGGCGCTTGTCGATTATCACGGCAGCCAGTGCGGGTTCTGCACACCCGGATTCGTAATGAGCCTTTATGGGCTGTGGCTTGCCAATCCCAATCCGTCGGTTCCCGAGATCGAAATGGCTTTGCAGGGCAATCTGTGTCGTTGCACCGGCTATGCGCCAATTATTCGTGCGGCGGGCGCGATTTCAAATTACGGCGCCGCGGCCGAGGATGCGCTCAATGAAGAACGCGAGACGATTATCGCCCGGCTCGAAGCGCTCAAGGATGGCGCGCGGGTGGATGTGACCTCGGAGGCGGGGCGGTTCATTGTGCCAGCGGATGTCGATGACCTGGCGGCGGTGGTCAATGAGATGCCCGAAGCGCGGATCGTTGCCGGGGCGACCGATGTGGGGCTTTGGGTCACAAAATTCATGCGCGAGATTTCGCCGGTGGTCTTTATTGGGCATCTCATGCGCGACGTCGATGTGGGTGCCGATGAGATAACCTTTGGGGCAGGGGTAAGCTATACCGAAGCGTTTGAAGTGATCTGCGAAAAGCTGCCGCAATTGCGGGAATTGTTCGAGCGGATCGGTGGCGCGCAGGTGCGCAATATGGGGACGATTGGCGGCAATATTGCCAATGGTTCGCCCATCGGCGATACGCCGCCGCCGCTGATCGCGCTTGGGGCGGAGATCGTGTTGCGCAAAGGCAATGCACGCCGCGTGGTGGCGCTCGAGGATTTCTTCATCGACTATGGCAAGCAGGATCGGCTGCCGGGCGAATTTGTGGAAAGCGTGCGTGTGCCCTTGCCAAAGTCGGACGAGCTTTTTGCGGCCTACAAGGTCACGAAGCGGCGCGACGAGGACATCACGGCCGTTCTGGGCGCGTTCCGATTGACGGTTTTGGACGATGTGGTTGAGAAGGCTGTGATTGCCTATGGCGGCATGGCCGGGACGCCAAAGCGGGCGAAGGCCGTGGAACAAGCGCTTGTCGGTAAGGCGTGGTCACTGGAGACAGTCGAGGCGGCGCTCGCCGCGTTTGAGATGGACTATCAGCCTTTGACAGATTGGCGGGCATCGGCCGACTACCGGATGCTGGCGGCGAAGAATCTCTTGAAGCGCTTCTATTTTGAAATGAGCGGGCAGACCGATACCCGTATCATCCGGCATGAGGTGGCGTGATGACGGCGCTCGATACCAAGCCGACGATCAAGGGCGGTGTGCATGTGCCGCAAAAGCACGATTCCGGTCATAAGCACGTTTCGGGGCGGGCCGAGTATATCGACGATATGATTGAGCCTGCCGGCACACTGCACGCCTATCTCGGCCTTTCCCAATGCGCCCATGGGGAAATCGAAACCATCGATCTCGATGCGGTGCGCGCGGCGACAGGCGTGGTGGGCGTGCTGACGGCAACTGATATTCCCGGCCACAACGATGTCAGTCCGACAGGCAAGCATGACGAACCGATTTTTGCGGAAAAGCTCGTGCAATTCTGGGGACAGCCGGTTTTTGCCGTGATCGCGGAAACGCGCGAGGCGGCGCGGCGCGCGGCCCACAAGGCGAAAATCACCTATAAGCCGTTCGACCATCTGGGCGACGTGGCCGCAGCGCGGGCAGCGGGTGGCGCAGTCGTGACCGAAGGCATGAAGCTGGAGCGGGGCGATGTCGCGGCAGGTCTTGCCAATGCGAAGCGACGGCTAAAAGGCTCGGTAACAATTGGCGGGCAAGATCATTTTTATCTCGAAGGCCATATCGCCATGGCCATGCCCGGTGAAGACGACGAGGTTACGATCCATTCTTCGACCCAGCACCCGAGCGAGGTTCAGCACATGGTTGGCCATGCGCTTGGCGTGCCGTCCAACGCCGTCAATGTCATCATCCGGCGCATGGGCGGCGGGTTCGGCGGCAAGGAAACGCAGGGTAATCTCTTTGCTGCGGTGGCGGCGATTGCGGCCAAGAAATACAATCGTACGGTCAAGATCCGTCCTGACCGCGACGATGATATGATCGCCACCGGCAAGCGCCATGATTTCGTTGTCGATTACGAGGTCGGGTTTGACGATGACGGGCGGATTGAGGCGGTCGATGCGGTCTATGCGGCGCGATGCGGGTTTTCGTCCGACCTGTCCGGGCCGGTGACCGACCGCGCGCTTTTTCATGCGGACAATGCCTATTACTATCCGGCGGTGCGGTTGAAATCGGAACCTCTGAAAACCAATACGGTTTCCAATACAGCCTTTCGCGGGTTTGGCGGGCCGCAGGGCATGGTGGGCTGCGAGCGCTGGATAGAAGAAATCGCCTATGCGCTAGGCAAGGACCCGCTGGAGATCCGCAAGGCCAATTTTTACGGCACCGATAAGCGCAATGTCACGCCCTATCATCAGGTGGTCGAGGACAATATCGTTGGCCGGGTGGTCGAGCAGCTGGAGGTCGAGGCCGAGTATCAAAAACGCCGGGCCGCGATTATCGATTTCAACAAGACTTCGCCGGTGCTCAAGCGCGGCATAGCCCTCACGCCGGTCAAGTTCGGCATCAGTTTCACGCTGACGGCTTATAATCAGGCTGGCGCGCTGGTGCATATCTATCGTGACGGTTCGATCCATCTCAATCACGGCGGCACCGAGATGGGGCAGGGGCTTTATATCAAGGTGGCACAGGTTCTGGCCGACGCGTTTCAGGTCGATCTCGACAAGGTCAAGATTACCGCGACCACGACAGGGAAAGTGCCCAATACATCTGCTACGGCGGCCTCGTCCGGTTCGGACTTGAACGGCATGGCCGCGGCCAATGCCGCGTCCCAGATCAAAGCGCGGCTGGTTGCTTTTGCTGCGGAAAAATACAGTGTGCCCGAGGACGCCGTGGTGTTCGAGCCCAATTGCATTCTTGTGGGCAACCAGCGGTTCGATTGGGCCGATTTCATCGATCAGGCCTATCTTGGGCGCGTGCAGCTCTCGGCTGCGGGGTTCTACAAAACGCCTGACATTCACTGGGATCGCGCGGCTGGCAAAGGCAAGCCCTTCTTTTATTTCGCCTATGGGGCGGCGTGTTCTGAAGTGGTGATCGATACGCTAACGGGCGAATATATGGTCGAGCGGGTCGATATCGTTCACGATGTGGGTAAATCGCTCAACCCGGCCATCGATTTGGGGCAGGTCGAAGGCGGCTTTATTCAGGGCATGGGATGGCTGACCACGGAAGAATTGTGGTGGGACGACAAGGGGCAATTGCGTACCCATGCGCCCTCGACCTACAAGATCCCGCTTGCCTCGGACGTGCCGAAAATCTTCAATGTCAAACTTGCCGATTGGTCGGCCAACAAAGCTCCGACGATCCGGCGATCCAAAGCGGTGGGCGAACCCCCTTTCATGCTGGCAATATCGGTTCTGGAAGCGCTTTCCATGGCGGCAGCCAGTGTGGCCGACTACAAGATCGCGCCACGGCTTGATGCACCTGCAACGCCTGAGCGCGTGCTGATGACGGTGGAGCGACTCAAGCGGGAGGCTGCAAGTCAATGAGCGTCACTCCACAGCAATTGCGCGATTTCCTCAATGCTTATGAGGAAGCGGTTGCTGTCGAGGTGACAGAAGTGAAGGGGTCGACGCCGCGCGAGGCTGGTGCCTGGATGGTGGTGGCGGCCGACAAGACCATAGGCACGATTGGTGGCGGCCAGCTTGAATTTCGCGCCATCGACCGCGCGCGCGCGATGCTGGGGCAAAAGGAACAGGTGGCGGCGCTCGATATTCCGCTTGGGCCGGAAATCGGGCAATGCTGCGGCGGCATGGTTTCGATTGCGCTGACGTTGATCGATGCGGAACGTGCGCAAATGCTTCGGGTGAAGGCGGAACGCGAATATATGGCACGTACCCATGTCTATGTGTTTGGCGCCGGGCATGTGGGCAATGCGCTGGGGCAGGCACTTGCACATTTGCCGCTGCGCACATTGCTTGCGGATAACCGCGCCGAGGAGATTGCCAAGGTGCCGCCGGGCGTGGAAAAGGCGCATGTTGCGGTGCAGGAGGGACTGGTGCGCGATGCGCCGGTGGGCTCGGCTTTTGTGGTGATGACCCACGACCACGGGCTCGACTTCCTGATTGCAGCGGAAGCGTTGAGCCGGGGCGATGCGGCCTATGTCGGCATGATCGGCTCAAAAACCAAACGGGCAACCTTCAAGAGCTGGCTCACCGATATGGGTTTTGATGCACGGTTGATCGATAAACTCGTGCTGCCCATCGGCGGGGCGGATGTGAAAGACAAGAGACCCGAGATCATTGCAGCATTGACCGCTGCCGAAATCGTACGGGCGATCGATGGGTTTGGGACAAAACACAAATGACCGATTTTACGATTTTCTGGGAATGGCTGAGTTTTGTCGTGCGCTGGACGCATGTGATCGTCGGGATCGCCTGGATCGGATCGTCATTTTATTTCATTGCGCTGGATCTGGGGCTGCGCAAGCACGGGAACTTGCCCAACGGCGTTCTGGGCGAAGAGTGGCAGGTCCATGGGGGCGGCTTTTATCATATCCAGAAATACATGGTAGCGCCGCCCAACCTTCCCGAGCATCTGGTGTGGTTCAAATGGGAAAGCTACATGACCTGGCTGACCGGCTTTGCCATGCTGGCTATTGTTTATTATGCCGGGGCGGACCTGTTCCTGATCGACCGCACCGTGATGGACCTGCCGGTCTGGGGCGCAATCGGGCTTTCGATGGCATCTCTGGCGGTCGGCTGGGTGCTTTACGATCTTTTGTGCCGCTCCCCGCTCGGCAAAAGCCAGAACGGGCTGATGGTGGTTCTGTTTTTCATTCTGGTTGCCATGGGCTGGGCCTATCTGCAGGTCTTTTCGGGACGGGCAGCGTTCCTGCATATGGGCGCGTTTACAGCCACCATCATGTCGGCCAACGTCTTTTTCATCATCATTCCCAACCAGAAGAAAATCGTCGCATCGATGAAGGCGGGGGAAACGCCGGACCCTGCGCTTGGCGCGCAATCGAAACAGCGTTCGGTGCATAACAATTACCTTACGCTGCCAGTTCTGTTCTTCATGCTGTCGGGCCATTACCCGCTGGCCTATGCAACCGAATATAGCTGGATCATTGCCGGGCTGATTTTCCTGATCGGGGTTCTGATCCGGCATTTCTTCAATACGATGCACGCGACGGGGCGAAAGGAATACTGGACCTGGGCGGCGGCGACGATCCTATTCATCGTCATCATGTGGCTTTCGACAAGCCCGCGGATCGGCGGTGAACCGCAAGGCCCGAGTGAAGCGGCGCTGCGCTTTATGGCGGACGATCACTTCGTTGCCGTTTCCAATGCCGTTCAGGGGCGCTGTGCCATGTGTCACGCGGCCGAACCGTTCTGGGAGGGGGTGCATATGGCGCCCAAACATGTGCGTCTGGAAACGCCCGAAGAGATCGCAGCACACGCGCGCGAGATCTATATCCAATCGGGGCGTACTCATGCCATGCCACCGGGCAATGTTTCGCTGATGACCCAGGAAGAACGCGATCTTATCGTTTTCTGGTATCAGAGCGTGACCGGGGAGCGCAGCCTATGAGCGGGACAATCCTGCGCGGGCGGGTATTGACCTTTGTGGCCGAGCCGCAGGGCGCGGAGGATCATGACGCCTATCGCTATATCGAAGATGGCGCGGTGGTGATCGATGGGGGCAAGATCATTGCCGTGGGGGAATGGTCCGAGGCGCTCAAGCTGGCTGCGCCCAAGGCGGAAGTAATCGACCACAAGGGTAAACTGATCCTGCCCGGCTTCATCGATACCCATATTCATTATCCGCAGATGCAGGTTGTGGGGTCTTATGCCAAGGACCTGCTCGAATGGCTCAATACCTATACGTTCATTGAAGAACAGCGCTTTGGCGATGAGGCTCATGCCGCGCGGATTGCATCATTGTTTTTCGACGAACTGGTCCGTTATGGCACGACGACGGCAGCAGCCTATTGCACAGTGCATCCGCAATCGGCCGAGGCGTTTTTCGCGGAAGCGGAAAAGCGCAATATGCGGATGATTGCCGGCAAGGTGATGATGGATCGCAATGCGCCCGAAGCCCTGTGCGATACCCCGCAACGCGGGTATGACGATACAAAACGCCTGATGGAAAAATGGGATGGGCGTGGGCGACTGCACTATGCCATCACGCCGCGCTTTGCGCTGACATCGACCCATGAGCAGATGGAAATGTGTCAGGATCTCGCACGGGAATTTCCCGACGCTTATATCCAGACCCATGTGAATGAAAGCCTTGGCGAGATTGCCTTTGCCAAGGAGCTTTATCCAAACCTGCCCGATTATGTCGGTATTTACGAGCATTACGGGCTGCTGGGTCCGAAAACGCTACTGGGCCATTGCATCCACATGACAGACCGGGAAATAGAGGCAATGTCAGAGACAGGCGCGGTGGCAGTGTTTTGTCCAACATCAAACCTTTTCATCGGTTCGGGGCTGTTCGATCGTCAGCGGATGATTGAAGGCAATGTACGTATCGGCGTGGCGACCGATATCGGCGGGGGCACAAGCTATTCCATGCTCCGAACGCTCGATGAAGGCTATAAGGTTCTGCAGCTCAAAGGGCAGCGGCTTTCGCCGATTGAGAGCTTTTACATGATGACACTGGGCAATGCCCGCGCGCTATGTCTTGAGCACAAGATTGGATCGCTTGAAGTGGGCGCCGACGCTGATATCGTGGTGCTGGACGCCAAAGCGGTGCCGCATATGGCGCTCAAGATGGAGCAGGTGGAAACATTGAGCGAGGAATTGTTTCTGCTGCAGACCTGTGGCGATGACCGGGTGGTCGTCCAAACCTATATCGCGGGCGCGGCGGCCAAGATGAAGGCAGCGTAGAGCCCATTCCATATCGTGGAACGCTTTTGCGATATGGCTTGGCAGCGCGGCGTTGAGAAGCTACCCCAAGGATCAAAGAGTATTTTGAGGGCAGGTACATGAGCAATTACGTTGATCGTTCCGGGCTTAAGGTCGATGCCCTTTTGGCCGACTTTATCGAAAAAGAAGCGCTGGGAGGGCTCGATCTGGCCTCCGATACGGTCTGGGAAGGATTTGCCGAACTGGTTTCGGCCTATATGCCGGGCAATCGTGAACTGCTCGAAATTCGCGACCGCATGCAGCAGCAAATCGACGATTGGCACAGAACGCATGGGCCCATCGATAACGATCCGGAGGCGTATGAGGCGTTTCTGCGCGAGATTCGCTATATCGAGCCCGAGCCGGACGACTTTAAGATCGAAACACAAAATCTCGATCCTGAAATTGCAACCATTTGCGGGCCGCAGCTTGTGGTGCCTGTTTCCAATGCGCGCTATGCGCTGAACGCAGCGAATGCGCGCTGGGGCAGCCTTTACGATGCGCTCTATGGGACCGATGCCATTGCGCAGGATGGCGATCTGGCGCCGGGCAAGGGCTATAATCCAAAGCGCGGCGAGGCGGTTTTTGCGCGCGCGGCTGAATTTCTCGATGAAGCGTTTCCGCTTCTGGGCGTCAAGCATGACGCGGTGACGAAATATGGCATTGCAAAAGACGATGGTTCCGCGCGGCTGGTGATTGAAAGTCAGGATGGCCCGGTCAAGCTGGCCTATCCCGAAGGTTTTGCAGGTTATGCTGAAGATGGCTCGGTGCTTAAAATCCTGCTGGTGCATAATGGATTGCATGCCGAATTGCTGATCGACGCGGAACATCCGATTGGTAAAACCCATCCAGCCCATTTGGCCGATGTGGTTCTGGAAAGTGCGATGAGCACGATTCAGGATTGTGAGGATTCAGTCGCTGCGGTGGATGCCGAGGACAAGGTCGGGGTCTATCGCAATTGGCTGGGGCTGATGAAGGGTGATCTGCAAGATACGTTCGAGAAGGGCGGCAAGACGATCACCCGCAAGCTCAACCCTGATCGCGTCTATAGTGCTCCTGACGGTTCCGAACTTGTCCTGAAAGGCCGCGCGCTGCTACTGGTGCGCAATGTCGGGCACCTTATGGCTACCGATGCGGTGCTCGACCAGAATGGCGAGCCCATCGGCGAAGGGATTATGGATGCGCTTGTGACCACGCTTTGCGCGATGCACGACCTCAAGCGGCAGCACAACTCGAAAACCGGCTCGATCTATATCGTCAAGCCCAAGATGCACGGGCCGACCGAAGTGATGTTCGCCTGCAATGTGTTTGGAGAGGTCGAGAAGGCTCTGGGCCTGCCGCTCAATACGATCAAGATCGGCATCATGGATGAAGAGCGCCGGACATCGGCCAATCTCAAGGCTTGCATCCACGCGGCGCGCGAGCGGGTGTTCTTCATCAATACCGGGTTCCTCGATCGTACGGGCGATGAAATCCATACCTCGATGGAGGCGGGGCCGGTGCTGCTCAAGGATCAGATCAAGGCCGAGCGGTGGATTCAGTCCTATGAGGATCGCAACGTGACAATCGGGATTGCCTGTGGTTTTTCCGGCAAGGCGCAAATCGGCAAAGGCATGTGGGCAAGGCCTGACGACATGGCCGAGATGATGATCCAGAAGATCGGCCACCCCAAAGCCGGCGCCAATTGCGCCTGGGTGCCGTCTCCTACTGCGGCAACGCTTCATGCGATCCACTATCATCAGGTTGATGTGTTCGAGGCGCAAAAACGCCGCCATAACGAGCCGATCCCGCCCCTCAGTGATCTTTTCTCGATGCCTGTCCTCGAAGCTGGGAGCCTCAGCCGTGAGCAAATTCAGCGCGAACTCGATAATAATGCGCAGGGCATACTTGGTTATGTCGTACGCTGGGTCGATCAGGGCGTGGGGTGCTCGAAAGTACCGGACATCAACAATGTGGGCTTGATGGAAGACCGGGCGACCTGCCGGATTTCCAGTCAGGCCATTGCCAACTGGTTATGGCACGGTGTTGTGACGCAGGACGAGGTTGTGGCGACCTTTACACGTATGGCCAAGGTGGTGGATGAGCAAAATGCAGGCGATCCGCTTTACAAGGCGATGGCCGACGACCCGGAACATTCGATTGCCTTCCAGGCTGCGCTTGCTCTGGCGCTTGAGGGGACGAGTCAGCCTTCGGGCTATACCGAGCCCATCCTGCACGCGAAACGGCGCGAAGTGAAATCCGCATAAAGTGAGAACAGGCCCGCTGGACAAACCGGCGGGCCTTGGCTTTTTCAGCGCCTATTGGCAGGTGAAACTTTCGTGGCTCGCTTCATCGCCACCGCTGTAGCGGGCGACTTGCGGATAGGGGCACAATTTGCGGGTTACGCCGATCAACTCGGGCACATATTGATTGTCCGTCGTAGCGGTCGCGACCAAATGTTCGGGCGTATTGCCGTTTTCCACCCAATCGACAAGTGCGGTAAACGCATCGAACTTATCGGCGGCCGGGCTGCCCGGACCATGCCCCATGCCGGGCACGGTATAGAGCCGGGCGAAGTCTGCTGCATTGCCACCATTGTTGGCATCCAGCATTTCGTACCAGTTGACTGTGTCCATCACTGAGAATACCGGATCGCTGATCCCGTGATAGACGATCATCTTGCCTCCCGCATCGCGGAAACCTGCCATTTCGGGATCATCGGAATCGGTTGGTGTCATGAAGTCCATGGGGGACTCGGTAAAGACGTAATCGGTTGCGTCGATCCGAAGGGCATCGCTGTCAAAATCATAGTCGAGGAGGAACTGCTGGAGCGATGCGGGATCGCCATCGACTTCAAATGGTGGATTGGAGAAAATCATCGCGAGCGAGGATGATCCCATGACCGCGATGAGTGGCAGGTTGTCCCAGGGTGGAATCGGGCTTTCAAGTTTCCAGAAGCGCCAGTCACCGCTTGCCAGCCCGCGATCCCATGCCCATTCGGAATAGAGCTGTTCGCCTGCCGAATTGGTGGGACCAGCATGAATTTTGGCGAGTGCTTCGATTTGCGCGTCACTGAGGCAATCGCCACCACCTTCAGCTTCGCAGGTGAGGACGGAAATATCGAAGGTCGTCTGACAGCCGTGCATATCGGCGATAATGCCGTCTTCAAGCCCATCGAGGGCGTCACAGGCGTCGAGCACTGCATTGGCAACCAGACCCAATTCGTCAGGGGTGAAGGCGGTGCGAATGTCGCCGTTGACAGCATGAAAGGCCTGCACGTCCCAGGCGTGTTGAATTGCGGCGCGGGGCAGATTGAAGCCCGGATAGGCCGCCAGAATGCCGTCAAACGCTTCGGGTAACCGTGTTGCCTGAACCATCGCGTGCCGCCCGCCATTGGAACCGCCAACGCCGTAGCTATAAGCGATCTCATCGCCGTAATAGGTCTCGACGATTGCCGTTGCAACCGGGTTGAGCTTGGCGACAGCGCCATAGCCATAATCGGTTCGCGCTTCCGGATCGAAGCCGAAAACGGCGCCGCCGGCCAGACCAGCCTCGGGATTGACCGAACCGTCATGTCCGGCATCGCTGGAGACAACGGCATAGTTGCGCGAAAGGGCGTTATCGTCCGGATCACCGTTGAGCAATGGACCAAAGGCGGGAACGACGGCGCCATCGTTGCCACCGTTGAACTGGTGAATGAAGCGGTTGTTCCATTGGTCGGGCAGCCGCAACTCGAAGGACACAGCATAGGTCTTGTCATCAATTCCTGTACGTTCATCGACGTGACCGCGGACAAGGCAATGATCGACGGGCGACTCTTCCCCGGCAGGTTCGGGCTGCGCTGTCGTGATGACAAGATCGGCAACACCGAAATCGTGTCCGGTCAGTTGGGCGCAATCGAGTGCCTGTGCGTTTGCTCCACCTGCAAACAATCCAGCCGACATCAGTGCGCCGAGCGCAACTGCGCTCCTCGTTTTCAGTTTCATGGCTTCCTCCGCTTTGCATTCGTTATGCAATATTATTGTTATGCGGAATAATTATTTTTGCAAGTGCCCGTAAACTGACGGCGATTATGGTGCTGGCGGTGCTTTGCCCGCCTTTCGATCTCGGCGCGAGCGGCGCCAGAGTTTCCATTGACGCTCCCCGCGCAGCATGGTCGCGTTCATGGGGCGCTGCAAAAATGGCAGATCGATTGAGAGCAAGAGCAGACCGAACGGCAGCATCCAGATGCCGAAAAACGGAAGGATGGCGAGCAGGCCGCCGACACACAAAAGGATGCCGAGCGGAATACGGATCAGCATCGCCCAAGGCCGACGCAAGAGATAGATCATCAGTGCAAAGCGCGGGAACCGTGCTTCGAGTCGCAAAAACAGGCGTTCAAGGCGGCTGCGCTCTTTGGTCATCACCCATCAAATAATGGGGAAAGCGGTTTTATCAAGGCTTCGGTTCAAAAGAGAAATGGCGGCAATATTGCCGCCATTTCTGACACTTCGTGATGTTGCCCAGCTTATTCGGGAAGCTGATCGTCAACGCCCTGAACATAGAAATTCATGCTCAGAAGCGTGCCGTCGTCGGCAATTTCTCCCTCAGCCAGCCATTCGCTGCCATCCTGACGGGCGATCGGCCCAGTGAAAGGATGAAGCGTGCCAGAGCGGATTGCTTCTTCGGTTTCTGCAGCCATGGCTGCAACGTCATCCGGCATATTGGTATAGGGCGCCATGGTCAGAATGCCTTCGGGCAACCCGTGCCAGATTTCCGCGCTTTCCCATGTTCCGTCGAGCACAGCCTGCACGCGCTCGATATAGTATGGCGCCCAGCTATCGATGATGGCTGTGAGCTGGGTTTCCGGGCCAGCTTCGATCATATCGAGAGCCTGACCGAAAGCCTTGATGCCACGGGCAGCAGCTTCCTGCATCGGCGCGGTGGAATCTGTGTGCTGGGTCAGAATATCAACGCCCTGATCCATCAGGACCTTGGCCGCATCAGCTTCAGCGCCCGGATCGTACCAGGAATTGACCCAGACTACCCGTAGCGAGAAATCGGGATTGACGGTCTGTGCTCCCAGGATAAAGGCGTTGATACCCTGAACGACTTCGGGGATCGGGAAGGAGGCAATGTAGCCTGCAATACCGGTTTCCGAAATGCTTGCCGCGATCTGGCCCTGAATGTAACGGCCTTCATAAAAGCGCGAATTGTAGGCGGCCATGTTGTCGGCGGTCTTGTAGCCGGTTGCGTGCTCGAATTTTATGTCTGGAAAGCGTTCGGCAACTTCAAGGGTTGGGTCCATGAAGCCGAACGAGGTGGTGAAGATGATATCACAGCCTGAACGGGCAAGGCGTTCGATGGTGCCGGCCGAAGCGGCTTCGCTCACATTTTCGACGAAGGTCGAGGTGACGGCGCCGCCAAAATGCTCTTCCATTTCGAGCCGGGCGAGGTCATGGGCCTGGCTCCAGCCGCCGTCAGTATGTGAACCGACATAGACAAAGCACGCATGGGCCGTGTCCTGCTGCGCAAAGGCAACGGGAGTGAGGGTGAGCGACAGCGCGGTTGCTGCCGCAAGTATGGGGAGAAGTTGTTTCATGATGGTCGTCCTTCCTTTGTTATAAAAGCCCGTTTGATTATTCAAATGCTCGGCCGGTTATCGGTCGGGCACGAAACTCTTGCCCAGCGATGCCGGGGTATTGATCATGGTCAGGCGCCGGTTCTGCGAAATGATCACCAGCACGATGATTGTTGCGACGTAGGGCAGGGCCGAAAGCGCCTGCGATGGTATGGCAATACCGATGGCCTGGGCATGCAACTGTCCGATGGAAACGGCGCCGAAAAGATATGCACCTGCCAGAACCCGCAAGGGCCGCCATGAGGCAAAAACCACAAGCGCCAGTGCGATCCAACCGCGTCCTGCAGTCATGTTTTCTGACCATTGCGGGGTATAGACAAGCGAAAGATGGGCACCGGCAAGTCCCGCACAGGCACCACCGAACAGCACCGCAAGATAGCGATAGCGAATGACCTTGATGCCCAACGCGTGGGCGGAATGATGATTGTCGCCGATCGCGCGCAACGTAAGGCCCTGTCGGGTGCGGAACAGGAACCACATAACCCCCGCTACCAAGGTGATGGAGATGTAAAACAGCACATCGCGACCAAAGAGCAGCGGGCCAATAAAGGGAATGTCGGAGATGCCGGGAATGTAAAGGTTGGGCGGGCGGATACCGGCGCGCCCGACAAAGCCTTCGCCAATCAGGGCAGCAAGACCGAGGCCCAAAATGGTGAGCGCAAGACCGGTCGCATACTGATTGGTTGCAAAGGTCAATACGAGGAACCCGAACAGCAGGGCCATGGCCATACCCAGAAGCACCGCAAATGCGATGCCAAGCAGGGGATTCCCGGTCAGATAGGCCATAACGAACCCGCCGACGGCGCCCATGATCATCATGCCTTCAACGCCCAGATTGAGGACGCCGGAACGCTCGACGACAAGTTCTCCGGTAGCGGCCAGTAGCAGCGGGGTTGCGGCGGTGATGATGGTGAGCAAAATAGCGAGAGTCAGTTCCATGGCTACACCGCCCTTTCGGCCGCGGGTGGTTGTTGCTCGCTGCTTGCGGCGGCCTGTTCTATGCCTTTGGCCGCCGGTTTGCGTGAGAACCGGATGCGGTAATGGATCAGCGTGTCGCAAGCCAGGATATAAAGCAGCAAGGTGCCCTGGAATACGCGCGAGGCCTTGTCGGAAATCTGAAGTGAAATCTGTGCAGCTTCACCCCCGAGATACGTCAGCGCCAGAATCAGACCCGCAGCGATGGCGCCGAGTGGATTGAGGCGGCCAAGAAAGGCAACAATAATTGCTGTAAAGCCGTAGCCGGGGGAAATGATGGGCCGCAATTGTGCGGATGCACCGGCAACCTCAATGATGCCGGCAAGTCCGGCGCAACCGCCAGCGACAAGGAATGAGAAAAAGATCATGCCCTTGGAGGAAAAGCCCGCAAACCTGCCCGCACGCGGGCTGGCACCGATGACCTTTACCTCAAATCCCTTGAGCGTGCGGGACAGCATGAACCACAGCGCAATGGCAACAAGGATGGCGATAACAATACCGAGATTGGCGCGGCCATCCCAGGGCATGATTTCGGGCACGCGCGCATAGGAATGAAAGCGCACGGATTCGGGGAAGTTCATGCCGCCGGGATTGCGCCACGGGCCGCGCACCAGATAATCGAGTATGCGCTCGGCCACATAGACCAGCATCAGGCTGACAAGGATTTCATTTGTGTTGAACCTTGCCTTTAGCAAGGCCGGGATACCCGCCCATAAGGCCCCGCCGGCAACCGCAAAAATGAACATGAGCGGCAGGACCATCGGGTTCTGAAAATCAGTAAAGAGTACCGGGAAAATGGAACCAGCCAGCGCACCCATGATGAACTGGCCTTCAGCGCCGATATTCCAGTTGTTCGACAGATAGCAGATTGAAAGTCCGGCCCCCATCAGGATGAGCGGAGCCGCCTTGATGAGCAGTTCATGGACCGACCATGCTTCGGTCAGTGGCTCGATGAAATAGACGTAAAGGGCAGCGGCCGGATTCTTGCCCATGAGCGAGAACATGATTGCGCCCGTGATGAGCGCAAGGCTCAGTCCGATCAACGGAGAAAGCAGACGCAGTGCGCGCGAGGGATTGTCCCGGCGCAGCAGTTCAACCCGGATCATGGATGCGTCCCCTCTGCCGCAAATATGCCGGACATCTTGAGTCCGATGGCATTGCGATTGGTCTTTGCCACCGACTCGAATTTCGACAGATTGCCCTCGGCAATCGCGGCCATTGTATCGGCGATTTCAAAGAGTTCGTCGAGGTCCTGACTTATGACGAGAATGGCGGCGCCATTTGCGGCAAGATCGATAAGCGTTTGCCGGATACGCGCAGCCGATCCCGCGTCGACGCCCCATGTCGGCTGGTTGACGATGATGACCTTGGGGTCTTCGAGGACTTCTCGCCCGACGATGAATTTTTGCAGGTTGCCGCCCGACAGCGCCTGAGCCGCAGGGTCGGCGGCGCTCTTGCGAACATCGAGTTCCGTCGTGATTTTGTCGAGCAGCGCCTTTGCGGTGCCGCGGCGCAGCAAGGGACCGGCCTTGAGATCGGGATTGACCGAATGGCGGGTCAAGAAGACGTTTTCCGATAACGGCATAGTCGCAACGGTTGCCTGTCCCAGCCGCTCCTCTGAAATAAAAACGGCGCCAATGGCGCGCCTTTTCGAAATGCCCAGTTTTCCGACCGGTTGGCCGAACAGCATCACGTCTTCGGCAGACGGCGCGAGGGTTTCGCCTGAAATGACGTCGAACAGTTCGGTCTGGCCATTGCCTGCGATGCCCGCAATTCCGGCAATCTGGCCAGGATAAAGGTCGAGGCTGACCTCGCGTAGCGGCGTGCCGAAGGTATCGCGCGCCGGCAATGAGAGATTGCGGACCGACAGCAAAGGTTCGCCATGATGGGCAGCATTGGGTTCGTGCCGGATCTGATGAATGTCGGACCCCACCATCATTCGGGCAATCGATGAGGCGGTTTCGTCTTTCGGAATACAGGCGCCGACAACTTTGCCGTGTCGGAGAATGGTGGCGCGCTCGCAAAGGACGCGAACTTCCTCGAGCTTATGAGAGATGTAAAGGATAGCCTTGCCTTCGCTTGAGAGCTTGCGCAGTACGGCAAAGAGTTCTTCGACCTCCTGCGGCGTCAGAACTGAGGTCGGCTCGTCCATTATGATGAGATCGGGTTGCTGGAGCAGGCAGCGGACGATTTCGATGCGCTGGCGCTGGCCGACCGACAGGTCATAGACATGCGATCCTGCCTTGAGCGGAAGACCATATTCGCGCGATACGGTCTCAAGGTCGGTCGAGAGCTTTTTGAACGAGGTTTTCGGCGGAAGCGCTACGGCGATATTTTCCGCAACGGTTAGGGCTTCAAATAGCGAAAAGTGCTGGAACACCATGCCAATGCCCAACTCGCGCGCGTAGGCAGGATTGGGAATTTCAACCTTTTTGCCGCGCCAAAAGATTTCACCTGCGTCTGGCTGCAGGGCACCATAGAGCATTTTGACGAAAGTGGATTTGCCTGCGCCATTCTCACCCAGTAGCGCATGGATTTCTCCAGGGCGGATCGACAGGTCAACTCCGTCATTGGCCTTGAATGAGCCGAACGATTTCGTCAGTCCCCTGAGGGTCAGCAGATCGTCAGGGTTTGCCGTTTGCATGGTGCGCCGATTTTTAGACCAATTGGACAAAAACGAGTATGTCGTCTCGCCGTCCGCCGTGCAAGCGGGATTGGCTAATTCTGACGTTTTTTTAAACGACTTTTCGGGCTGCCTAATATCCAAGCAAGATGATGCGCGTTCGGGGATCTGGAACATTTCTGCATTGTTATGCGTTAAGCGAACGATGGCGCTGATGTGCCGTCGTTTCATTTGTTACTTTTCAGCTAGGGACGACAATAATGACTGACAATAGACCCGGCGATCCGGAAAAGCCCGATCTGACCAAGACCGAAATGCGTCAGGCCAACAGCAGGCGAATGAATCTGCGTGTTTTGATTATTGGTGTCGTCGTCGTAGTTATCGGTTTTGCGTTGGCCATTTGGTACAACACCACCGTAACACCGGAAACGGAAACAACAACACCGGCTGGTGAGACGCTTGAGGATGTGGCTCCTGGTGTGCCGGAAACCGATGCCGATATTGAAAATGGCGCGCTTCCCGTTCCCACCGATGATGCAGTTGTCGAAGGGCCGGCGCCTGAGCCTGTGGAAGAACCGGCTCCTGCCATTGAAGATGCCGATCCTGCGGTCGACGAACCTGAAGCAGCTCCAGAAGAAGAGCCTGTCACTCAATAAGAGCGATAGAGCGCAACAGAGTTGCGCAGGATAAGATCAGCGCGCAAAAGGACGTGCCGATTTTTGATCGGCTCGCCCTCCAAAAGCGCTAAAAGCAATTCCATACTGGCCTCGCCTATTTCAAGGCGGGGTTGTTTCATTGTGGTGAGCGAGGGCGTGACAAAGCTCGCATAGGAAATGTCATCAAAACCCATAACGGAGAAGTCGCGCGGCAGGTCATAGCCGCGCGCGGTCAGCGCGATGATCACGCCCAAGGCTGTTGCGTCATTGACGCAAAAAAAGGCGCTCGGCAACTGATCGCGCACGAACATGCGTTCCACAGCTCCGCGCCCGCTTTCGGTTGTGCCATTGGCTTCAAGGACAAAGCGGGGATCGATTTCCAGTCCCGCCCTGGTTAGTGCTTCGCGATAGCCGCGCTCGCGTAGATTGGCGACGGCGCGGCCGGGGGATTGACCGATAAAGGCGATCTCCCGATGCCCCTGCGAAATCAGGTGATCGACGGCTATGCGCGCGCCTTCCAGATTGTCGACACCGACAAACGGGATGTCGGCGTTAAGCACGGGTTCGTTGACCGCTACCATGGGAGGCAGGCTTTTGGTTGCGCCTGACTGGACGAGGCCGAATGGCAGGTGCCCTGTCAATACGATGATACCGTCGGCTTGGTTCGAGCTGATAAAACGCAGATAGTCTGTTTCGCGCGCCGGATCGTTTTGCGTGTTGCCGATCAGAATGCCGTAGCCGCGTTTTGACGCCTCGGTTTCCAGGCCCACGAGAATATTGGAGAAGTTGGGATCGCCAACGTCGGGGGCGAGGATCAGGATCATGTTGGACTTGCGCATGCGCAAGTTTCGCGCCATCGCATTGGTGGTGTATCCGGTTTTGGCAACGGCTTCCAGAACCTTGCGGCGTGTGGAATCTGCGACCTTGGCCGGCTCGTTCAAAGCCCGGCTGACCGTGGCAATGGAGACGCCCGCAATCAGAGCAACATCCTCGATCGTTGCCGGTTTAGCGCTCAAACCTATCCATCTCTCCCCAAAGCTTGATCGCGTGCAGAACGCGCGGGTTCGCTCTTTGTAATTGTTGGTCTTTTGCGAGTCTGATCCGCGGCGACTTTATACACAACGGCAATTATGTAAACCTTTACATGATGCATGAAAAGGTTTACATCGATGGCGGTAGGATTTGGTGAAGGGGCAATAAGCCCCGCCAAGGGGAGGGGATTGCTCGATGGGTGATGCGCCAGCGCATTTGCCGGCACCGCTGTTGAAAGCGAGCCGAATTTCTAAGAGCTTTGGCGAAGTTCCCGTGCTGTTCAGCGTGGATTTTGACCTTTTGCCCGGCGAGGTGCATGCGCTCATCGGGGAAAACGGCGCTGGCAAATCAACACTTATCAAGATTCTTTCCGGGCTTGAGCAGCCGACGTCCGGCACAATCTTTTTCGACGGCGAAGATATTGTGTTGCCTCCCAATGGCGAAGCGGAGGCTCTGGGTATCGTCGTCATCCATCAGGAACTCAACCTAGCCGAACACCTGACCGTAGCCGAGAGCATTTTTCTTGGCCGTGAATGGAAGCGGTTCGGGTTCCTGCGGCGGAATGACATGCATGTCGAAGCCGGAAAAATTCTGGATAGTCTGCATGTTTCCATTGATGTGGATGCGCGCATCAACACGCTTTCGGTCGCCGACAAGCAGATGGTGGAAATCGCTAAGGCCATCAGCCGGGACGCGCGCGTGCTTATCATGGATGAGCCGACTGCCGTTCTGACACCCGCGGAAACGGAACACTTTTTCGCTCAGGTCAAAAGGCTCAAGGATAAGGGCGTTGCCATCATCTTCATTTCGCACAAGCTTGATGAGGTAATGCAGCTTTCCGATCGCATTACGGTTCTGCGCGACGGGCAGTTGATTGCGACCGTGGATGCAGGTGATTTGACCGCCGAATCCATAGCCGAGATGATGGTCGGGCGAGAATTGTCCAATCTCTATCCGCCGAAGAGCGAGCCGGATGTTGACGCGCTGCCGGTACTTGAGGTGGGCAATCTGGTGGCGCCCGGTGTGCGTGATGTGAGTTTTTCGCTGCGCAAGGGCGAAATCCTGGGCTTTGCGGGTTTGATCGGCTCAGGCCGGACGGCGGTCATGGAAGCGGTCGTCGGATTGCAGTCACGTAGCAGCGGGACGATCAGGGTCAACGGCGAGCCCGTCAACTTTCCAACGATTGCCGAAGCCATCCGGGCGGGCCTTGTCTATATGACCAAGGATCGAAAGGGCAAAGGCCTGCTGCTCAATATCGGGCTCCAGCCCAACCTGACATTGCTAACCCTGTACCGGCATATGCGCATGGGGTTTTTACGCGAATCCAGCGAAGTGGAAGCCATGGAGCGTGCGACGCGCCGCTTCGACATTCGTGCGCGGGACGCATCGGTCAAGGTGGGGCAACTCTCGGGCGGCAATCAGCAGAAGCTCATGCTGGGCAAAGCCATGGAATCCGAGCCCGAAATTGTCATCATCGATGAGCCGACCCGTGGCATCGATGTCGGCACCAAACAGCAAATTTATCACATCATCGCCGCGCTTGCCAAAGAGGGCAAGTCGATCATCGTGGTTTCCTCGGAAATGCAGGAGGTGATCGGGCTTTCCCATAGGGTTGCCGTCATGCGCGAGGGACGGGTTACAGGAATTCTTGAAGGCGCTGAAATCACCGAGGGAGAGATCATGAAATATGCCGCTGGGCTTAAGGGAGAGAAAAGCGATGACCGTGCAAGCGCATGAGGGGGTAAAGCCCGCCAAGCGGCGTTTTCATATCGATCTGCATACGATGGGGCCACTGCTGGCGTTGATTGCGCTTTGTGTCTTCGGCTTCCTGCTCAATCCGGCTTTCATTTCCGAGGGTAATGTTACCAACCTGCTCACACGCTCGGCCTTTATCGGGATCATTGCGGTGGGGGCGACCTTTGTCATTACCGCCGGTGGTATCGATCTTTCTGTGGGTTCCATGGCTGCCGTGATTTCGGGCGTGATGATCATTGTCATGAACAATGCCATCGATACGGTTGGCATCGGGGTGCAGACGGTTCTGATCGGATGCCTCGTTTCGGTACTGCTCGGACTTGCCGCCGGATTTCTCAACGGCTTCATGACCACCAAAGGCAAGATCGAAGCCTTCATTGTGACATTGGGCACAATGGGCATCTATCGCTCTCTAGTGACCTATTTCGCCGATGGCGGTACGCTGTCGCTGGCTTTCGATATTCGCGATGTCTATCGTCCGGTTTATTACGGCAACATTTTCGGCATACCCATTCCGGTGCTGGCCTTTGCGCTGGTGGCGATTGTGGGCTGGATCGTCCTTAACCGGACGGCGTTCGGGCGCTATTGCATGGCGATCGGGTCCAACGAGACCGTTGCGCGATATTCGGCGATCAAGGTCGACCGCGTAAGAACCCTGACCTACGTCATTCAGGGGCTTTGCGTGTCGGTGGCAACGATCATCTATGTGCCGCGATTGGGTTCGGCATCGTCATCGACCGGTGTGCTTTGGGAACTCGAGGCGATCGCTGCGGTGATTATCGGCGGGACGATGCTCAAGGGCGGTTATGGCCGGATCGGGGGCACGGTGATCGGTGCGATCATGCTGACTACAATCGGCAATATCCTGAACCTGACTGACGTGATCTCCAATTATCTCAACGGGGCGGTGCAAGGGGTCATCATCATTGCAGCGGTTTGGTTGCAGCGTGGCAATCTCATCAAGCTGGGGTTTTTCCGGCGCGCCAAAAACTGAATTCCACAGCGTCCGGGGGACCGGCGGGGTGGCGACAAGCATCCACACGAGAGTTGTGCGATCTTAAACCTGAGGAGGACTATCTATGCCAATCAAGAAAACACTGGCCGCGTTGGCGGTAGGGGCCATGATGGCCGTCAGCCCTGCGGCTCTGGCGCAGACCATCGGGGTTTCCATTCCGGCAGCAACCCACGGCTGGACAGGCGGGCTTAACTGGCACGCTGCACAAGCCCAAGCGCGCTTGCAGGAACTGTATCCCGACATCAACATCATTCTGGTGACTGCCGACGGTCCGGCCCAGCAGGCAAACGACCTGGAAGATCTCGTGTCGATTCACAATATCGATGCGCTGGTCGTGCTGCCCTTTGAATCCGAGCCGCTTACCGATCCGGTACGGCAGGTCAAGGAATCAGGCGTGTTCGTAACCGTCGTTGATCGCGGGCTTGCCCAGGAAGGCATCGAGGATGTCTATGTGGCGGGCAACAATCCCGAACTGGGCCGCGTTTCGGGCGAATATTTCCTGACCCGCCTGGGCGATGGCGACAATATTGTCATTTTGCGCGGTATTCCCACCACCATCGACGATGAGCGCTTCAATGCCTTCCTCGAAACCATCGAAGGCTCGGGCATCAATGTGCTCGACCATGCCCACGCCAACTGGAACCGTGACGATGGGTTCGAAGTCATGCAGGACTTCCTTTCGCGCTTTCCTCGGATCGATGGCGTGTGGGCACAGGATGACGACATTGCGTTGGGCGTAATCGAAGCCATCCGGCAGGCCGATCGTGTGGATGAAATGTTCGTGGTTGGCGGCGCCGGCATGAAGGAGGTGATCGCGATGGTCATGCAGGGCTCCGAACTGATCCCGGTCAACGTGCTTTATCCACCCGCAATGATCGCAACGGCAATGGACGTGACCGTTTCTCATTTCAAGTCCAACGGACCCGTAACCGGTGAATACATTCTGGGCGCGCCGCTGATTACCCCGGAGAATGCCGAGCAATACTACTTCCCCGATTCTCCGTTCTGATCGGACAAACCAAATCGACCTTGTGACCTCCCATCACAAGCCAACTGGAGGCGGCTCGCATCTGAGCCGCCTTTTTTGTTGCTTAGGTGATGTAACCGGTTTAACAGGTTACATTGAAATCGAAATGTGAATGTCAAATGCGTTGGCCACCCCGATTTGCCTTTGTAGGCAATTGTCTCGCGCTCGACTTCGCCCAGACCGGCGGGGAGGGATTTCGCGCGCGGTGGGAAAGCTGGCATAAGCCATCCGATCTCGCGGACTGGGCGGAATTGGCGCCCGACCTTTGTATTCGTCCCCAAACCAACTCTCGGGATTTGGCCCAAGCGCGGGTTTTGCGCGAGGCAATATGGGCGGTGGCCCGCAGTATGGTCGAGGGGCGCGACATAGCCGGCGATGCGATCGAGGTTATTCAGAAAGTCGCCGCACAGCCTGATATTCCTCCAGTCTGGCGCGATGGACGCCGGTTGCTTTCTGACGCCATAGGCTTCGATGCAGTCATGTCGAGCGTGGCGCGCGACGCCCTGACGCTTTTTGGCACACCGCTCGCCGAGCGCCTTCGCGAATGTGAAAATCCCCAGTGTCAATTGATGTTTGTGGACCGTTCGCGCCCCGGCAAACGGCAATGGTGTTCGATGAACCGGTGCGGAAATCTTATCAAGGTGGCGCGCCACCGGTCGAAACAGAAGGAGAAACGCGATGACCGTTCAGCATTTGAATCCTGATGGATTGCATAAGAACCCCGCTTTCTCGCAAGGCGTCGTTGTGCCGGCCGATGCGCGAATGGTTCTGATCGGCGGGCAGAATGCCGTTGATGCGCAAGGCAATATTGTCGGGAAAGGCGATATTGCGCAGCAGACAAGCAAGGCGCTGGGAAACCTTCTGATTGTTCTTGAAGCGGCAGGCGGGCGGTTGGAGGATCTGGTCAAGGTAACGGTGGTCATCGCGCAGGACGAGGATTTACAGGCTGCGTTCCGCGTATGGATGGATTTTTGGGGGGAGCGGAACAATCCGCCGACTGTCAAGGTATTGCGCGTTGCCGGGTTTGCGCATCCTGATTTTCTGATCGAGATCGAAGCGCTGGCGGTGCTGCAATGAATTCTGTTTCGGGGTTGCAACGGACTCAACAGCCCATGCCAGAATTCGTTCTGCAGGCGTTGATCCGCAATGACCTGATGGCCGCCTATGAGAAGCGGCCACCGTATCAGCGAAACGATTATCTGCTCTGGATCAACACGGCCAAGCGTGAAGAGACCAAGAAAAAGCGCCTCGCCCAGATGCTCGACGAACTGGCCCGAGGTCATGTTTACATGCGCATGAAATGGACCGACAAAAAGTCTTGACCGGATTATCCCGGTTACGAAAACACTGCGCGTAGCCAGGGAAACAGCGGCACCCGCGAGGTCAGAGGAACCTTGGGCAACATGTTCTTTTTCACCGGGGGTGGCGGGACCTTTTTTGTAGTCGAGCCAAGATCAGAGCCGGTTCCGCTATCGCTGGCCAGTGCCTGCAGGAAACTTTCTGCCCAATCGTCGACATTATGCACCATTGCTGCGTCCATAAGATTGCGCCAGCGCCGCTTGCGCTCATCCAGAGGCATGACCAGCGCTTGACGCATGGCTTCAGCCGTTTCGTCGGTGTCGAAGGGGTTGATAAGCAGCGCATCGTGGAAGATCTCCGCTGCGCCGGCAAAGCGCGAAAGCACGAGTACGCCTGGGTCCTCGGGATCTTGAGAGGCAACATACTCATGGGCGACAAGGTTCATCCCGTCACGCAAGGGAGTGACCAGCCCGACTCGAGCCAATCGGTAGAGCCCTGCCAGCGAAGCCTGCGCATAGGCACGTCTGACATAGGTGAGCGGGGTCCAGTCAGGTTCTGCGAACCGACCGATGACCCGTCCTACGGCGCTGTCCAGCTCGTCGGAAATCTGCTGATATTCCTTGATCGTGTCGCGAGAAGGGGGCGCGATCTGGAGCATATGGACTGTGCGGCGCAGCGTGGCATTGTTTTCAAGTAATTTTTCATAAGCCGCGATCCGCTGCGGCAAGCCCTTGGAATAGTCGAGCCTGTCCACTCCGAGTACCAGTGCGCGGCTGTTCATCGCGCTGGCTACGCGCTTGTACATCTTCTGGGCATTGGGACTTTTTGCCAATGCGGCAAAGGCGTCCGGATCAGAACCGATGGGGAAGGCATCGATCTGGGTGTCGCCCAGTTCCACAGTGACCGGCTTTCCGCCCGCCTCCAGGAACATCTCCTCATGGGCTAGGAATTCGTTGAAGGCCGCGACATCGCGATGGGCCTGAAAGCCCACCAGATCGTATTTCACCAGATCGTCGAGCAGTTCCTCGCGATGGGGAATGGCGTGCAGTGCGTCGGGAGTAGGAAAGGGGATATGGAGGTAAAAGCCGATGCGGTTGCGTATGTTGCGGCGGCGCAATTCCGCTGCCAGCGGGATCAGATGATAATCATGCACCCAGATGATGTCGTCGGGTTCAATATGTTCGACCAGCGCATCGGCAAATTGCGCATTAACCCGGCGATAGCCCTCGTACCAGTGAGACTGAATGTCGGTAAGGTCGAGCCGAAGATGAAAAGCAGGCCAAAGTATCGAGTTTGAAAACCCGGCATAATAGGCTTTGTGATCGGCACGGGTGAGATCGACCGACCCAACCCTCAGGCCGTCGATGGTTTCAAATTTGGCAGAACGCGAAGGCTGTTCGGAAAAGTTGCCGGACCAGCCAAACCAGAAACCGTCACGGGCGGAAAGGGTTTTCTTGAGTGCCACTGCTAGCCCGCCAGCGGCGGGCGTCTTACTGGGTGTCCTGTTAGACACGATTATCAGTTTGCTCATCTGGGAATGCCTTGTTGCTGGCCTTCCGGCTTGGCCGGACGCGAGGTTAGACCGGTCTGCAACTGAGGCACCCGGTCGAGAAAATCGTAAACCGCATTCACATCGGGCAGGGAAAAGCGGGCGGTTGTTGGTCCCGGTCCAATCTTGATACCGGCGCCATTCATGGATTGGACGGCGTTGAAACCGTCTTCGTCAGTGACATCGTCGCCAATAAAAATGGGTGTTCGCCCGACAAAAGGTTCAAGCTCCATAAGGGCAGCAACTGCGGCACCCTTGTCGATGCCTTTGGGACGCGCCTCGACAACCTTCTTGCCTTCGATAAAGTGGAAGTCCTTAAAACCTGCGATTATGTCCGACATGGCGCTATGGGCTTCATCGCGCCGCTCCGGCGCAGCGCGGTAGTGGAGCGCAACGCCCGCGGGCTTTATCTCTATCAGGATACGGTCATCGTTTCCCATCGCCGAGCGAAGGCCGGCAGCGATGCTTTGCGCAGCGGCGCCAAGCGCGGCGTCGGGTTCGCGAATCTTTCCGGCGTGGCGACATTCGGCACCGTGACTGCCGGAGATCGTAAAGATGCGGGCTGAGAGAAAGGCGTCGATGTCAGCGATGGTGCGTCCGGTTACGATGGCAAAGGCACCGGAAAGAGCTGCATCAAGGGCTTTCAGCCGTGCAGTGAGATGGGACGGCACATGCACGGCGCCTGGACTTTCGGCAATTTCAACGAGCGTACCGTCGAAATCGGTGAAAATTGCCAACGGGCTTGAGCACGCAGACAGGATGGCCGAACTGGGGTCTGTCATATCCTCTTTTGGGTTAAGTTGCGAAACACTCCTTAGAGTTAAAATGCCAAGCGCATCCCATTGGTTCCAGATTGCGGGTGGGGCGCTCAAGCTAAAACCTTGTTGAGAGCATTATGGCAAAGCGCGCCAATTTTCCCAAGGGCATGGGGCGCATAGCGGGGTATCGGTTCGCGCATACAAGAGAAGCCGCACGTTGTTTCGCGCGGCTTCCATAATCAGGGCATGAGCTATGCCTTAGCGGTCTATGACTGTTGCGGACAGCGTATTGCTGCAAGCGGCGGCGTTGCCGACAACGCTTTCAACGCAGAATTCGGCTGTCATTGAAAATTCAGCCGTATCGGGCTGCGAGCCATTGACCTGGGTAATCGCCAACACGACAACGACCAGGCTTGCGACCAAGGCAGTCATGCTGACTAAACGCTGTGCGTTCATAATGGTGGCCTCCCCGCACGTGGTTTGAGACATCAACAAACATTGACGAAACATTAACGCCGCGAATGTCCGAGGATGCGCTAAATATTAACGATTGGCAAGGGCGGGCCAAAGTAGTGGAAAAAGGGAGAGAGCGCCAATGGACGGCGGCGCTCTCTCCAGATGAAAGGCGGGGCCAGGACGCACAGTCCACATCGCCTTTCGCAATCGCAGTTCGGGAGGAAAACCGCGATCTTTGTGTGCCCTTTTGGGGGGCGAAGAAAGCGGGAGGAATGGTGTAAATACGACCATTGGGGGGACGTATTCAGGAGCGCATTCCTCCCTATCGGGCCCAGCCGGGGACGCGGTGGCTAGGCCCGAATAGGCCAGGTGAGCGTTTCGCGCACCCAGTAACTTGTCAGATGTGCCATTTCGGCGCGATACGCCTCTGAATCAGCGAGGCGCTCGAACACAGCTCTGGCGCCGGCCGAAATCAGGGCGTTTCGCAGTTCCCCATCAAGGCTTGGCGCAATTGCAACGACGGGCACATCGGCCTCGTCGGCAATATCGCGGATGCTGGCGATGAATTCTTCCGTGGCAGCCGAATGGGCCTTCAGATCGACGATGATCATGTCCGGCTTGCGTTCAGGAGCACCAAACAGAAGCGCCTTTACGGTCTTTCCGGCCCGCTTCGCAGGTCCAATCCAGACCAGACGCGCAGGGGTTGCCGCTTCATGAAGCGTGCGGCGCAACAGGCGCGCAGAATGCACATGGTCATCGACCAGCACAAATGTCGGCAAGTTTGCTGCGCTGTTGCTCATGACCTCTTTCCAGCATTCAAAGAGCCGCGCAGGCCAGCCTTGGACGGCCAGTTCCGGTGCCCTCAATGTTTCATTAAATCCGGTTGCTTACGCGACGCCCTCCGCCAAGGTCGAGCGCGTATGTGATATTGCCCGAATTCCGTTAGCAACGGTTCGGGCGTAGTATCTGAGCGCCATATGGATGAAAGTGTGACGAGCTACCATGTTAGTTGGCGTAAACCTGTGTAAAACCGTTTCTGATTTACATGTAAAATGGAGGCGCGTAGGCTAGGGCTTTGAAAGGTAGGGGCCTGAAAGTGCGAGAGGGGAGCACATTTTCGGGAGACGACGATTCTGCCGCAGTTCGCCAAGCTCTGGACGAATTGCTGGCATGGGAGCCTATGCGCCGTTCTCCCCAATTGGGAGCCTTCCTCGCTTACGTCGTCGAAGCAAGGCTTGCAGGGGACGCTGGAGCCATAAAGGCTTATTCCATTGCTGTCGATGTTTTTGGCCGAGCCGCCGACTTCGATCCGCAACGAGATCCGATCGTCAGGGTTCAGGCGCGACGGTTGCGCGCTCTGCTTGCTGAATTCTATCAGTCCGGCAATGCCGAAGCGCCCATCGAGATTGTCTTGCCCATCGGCGGCTATGTGCCGGAGTTCCGTGCTCGGATGCTTGAGCAATTGCCGCCCGAGCAGCAGCCCGTGGCTCCGATCTATCAGGATGGCGCTCGGGCGAAGCAATCAGTCAAGCCCCAAACTGAAACGGGGCGGCCTCGTGCCGTGTGGGCTGTCGGTATATTGGCGCTCGCGATACTAATACTCGCGGGGATCTATTGGACTTCTCTGAGCGAGCGTACCGGTGTAGCGGTGCCAGTTGCGCAGCCGGCAATGCCGTTCGTCATCGTCGAGGAGTTCGAGAGTTTGATCGATGACCGGCGGGGTGTTCCTCTCGTTGCGGGTCTTGCCATCGAGCTCGTTACCGATCTCAACCAGTTTCCCGATCTTTCCGCGCGTTATGGCGATACTCAGGCCGAAGTTACTCAGGGCGATCTTGCGCTTGGACAGCCGATCTACATGCTGTCGGGGGTGGTGCGACGGACCGAACAGGGGGTGCGTTACAGTGTTCTGCTCCGGGAGCACAATAGCGAAGCCGCATTTGCCAGCGTCGATGTCTCGGTCCCTTTGGATAACGGTAATCCGCAGATGTCTCTTGATGATGTCGCTCGCATGATTGCTATCAGGCTTGGCAGTCCGCGCGGACCACTCCATGCTGCAACGCGGCAATGGTTGGCATCGAGCACTGCGTCCGACCTTGTGCTTGAGCCTTATCCCTGCTTCATCGCAGCGGCATTGTTTCGCGAGCAGCGCCTTCTGATCGATGCAACTCAGGTGGAAAGGTGCGCCGAAGCTGGCGCGCGCGGCGGCGACTCAGAAAGCCAGGCACTTCTTGCGCTGATTACGGCAGATCGAGGCTGGCGGATCGGCAGTGACAATGAAGAAGGAGCAGCGCTGCTGGCTGAAGGCGGACGGCTCGCCGACGAGGCCATTCGTATAGAGCCCATCAGCGCGTTCAATTGGGCGTCGCGTGGATTTGTGGCCTTGCTTGGCGGCGATACGCTGCAGGCGCGCGAGTATTACAGCACGGCCATGCAACTCAATCCGGCTGCTGTCGACATGCTGGCCGACTACGCCTATGTCGAGGCGCAGATCGGCAATTGGCAATTGGCAAATTCACTTTCGGCGCTTGCCTTTTCGGTCGAGAGCGATCCGCCCAACTTCTACTACTCCGTGCCGGCGCTTCATGCCTTGCGGGACGGTGATTATAGGGCTGCCGTCGAATTTGGAGAGAGGATGATCGAGGGTCTGCCGGATCTGGGGTCTGCGGTTCTGGTCTCGGCTGGCGGCCATCTGCGCGACAACACAGTAATCAACGCATACCTGCCACGACTTCTCGCAAGCAACAGGTTTCGACGCATGGGGATTATGCCTGCTTTGCGTTACCACATACTCGATACCGAACTGTTGCGTGTCCTGAGCAACGGAATTTCTCATGCCGGTGTACCTGTTGACAGGCTGGCCCGGCCATTTTGAAATGGAGGCGATCAATGACATTCCGGGCACTGCTGACAGACAAGGACAAGCACGGCAAGGTCTCGTCCCGAGTTGCTGAACTGGACGAACGGGACCTCCCCGATGGCAATGTTTTGCTGGCGATCGACTGGACGGGGTTCAATTACAAGGATGGTTTGGCGCTGACCGGGCGCGGGGGGATCGTGCGCAGCTATCCCCATATTGGCGGCGTTGATTTTGCAGGGAGGGTCATTGAGAGCACCGATGGCCGCTATCATCCGGGACAGGCGGTTATCCTGACGGGCTGGCGGGTGGGTGAGTGGCATTGGGGCGGGTTCGCGACACGGGCGCGGGTCAATGCAGATTGGCTGGTTCCCATGCCCAAAGGGATGTCCACGCGAGATGCCATGGTCATCGGAACTGCGGGGTTGACGGCCATGCTGGCAATCAACCGCCTCAAATCGGAGGGCATACGCGCCGCCGGCAGTACGAATGGCCCGGTGCTTGTAACCGGGGCAGGCGGAGGCGTGGGATCAATTGCGACTTTGTTGCTGGCACGGCTCGGCTATGAGGTACATGTGGTAACAGGGCGGGAAGAGGTACACGACGATCTCAAGGCTCTTGGGGCCAATATGGTCCTTGGCCGGGACGCTCTTGAGGCTAGCGAAAAAGGTTTGCTCAAGCCGCGTTGGCGCGGCGCCATCGACAATGTCGGTGGCGCGCCATTGGCTTCCCTGCTTAAACAAATTGAGCCAGGTGGTTGCGTGGCAGCCGTGGGGCTTGCCGCTGGTGCCAATTGGGACGCCAGCGTTGTGCCCTTCATTCTGCGTGGGATTACCCTTGCCGGTATCGATAGCGTCATGCAGCCCTTTGACGCGCGAATGGCGGCGTGGGATCGGCTGACCACCTTGTTCAGTTCAACAGTTTACGAGCGTATGGTAACTGAAGCCGCGCTGGCAGATCTGCCTGCGCTTTCCGAGGACATTCTTGCGGGAAGAGTGCGTGGACGGGTGATTGTCAAACCTTCGGCGTAGGGGCGCCGAGAACTTGCTCGGATGCAGAAGATAACGCTTTTCAGCAATAGAAACTGCTAACGTCAAATTAACGCATCGTTGCTAGACATTGTCCCATGAGTACTGTCGGTGGCTACAAAAAGATGAACTGGAACTCCAAGCAGCCTGCCTGGAAAGAGTTCGAAATTGCGCGCGCACGCCGCCGCAACGCCATCAAGCAGTTCCAGGCTCAGTCCGACGCTTTGGCTTATGCTTTCAGCAACGCCTTTAACAACCAGATCAACGGTGTTGGGGAAGTTGCGGCCATGACCGCACAAGCGCGGCTTAACAAGCGCGTTGCCGAAATGCAAAAAAGCATGGAAGCCAATTATGCCAAGCTCGACAAGCTGGTGTGATTAAGCGCGCAATCTTACACCCGCAATTTCTCGGCATAGGAAAAGTCGACAATATCGGATGTTAATGCGGCGTTGCCTTTGAAAAAACGTTGATGACAATAACGCCGGCAACGATCAATACCATGCCGATCACTGCGGGGGCGTCGAGCATCTGGCGATAAAGCACCCATCCGGCAATAGAGATCAAAACGATCCCGAGGCCTGACCATATTGCATAGGCGACGCCGACCGGCAGCGTGCGCAGGGTCAGCGAGAGGAAAAAGAAGGCTGCAGCGTAGCCTGCAACGACGATCAGGCTTGGGCCTAACCGGGTAAAGCCATCGGCGGCCTTAAGGGCAGATGTGGCAATGACTTCAAAAACGATGGCTGTCAGCAAATAAACATAGGTCATGAAGCGGCCTTATCGCCAAAAAGGGATTGCGCGAGCGCCTTGAACCTGTCGCCGCGCTCTTCAAAGTTGCGGAACTGGTTGTAGCTCGGAGCACCGGGCGACAAAATAACAGTATCGAAGGTGTCTTTTGGCACCTTGGCTAGAGCCTGCATTGCCTCGTCAAGAGTATTGGCCTTAATCACCGGGATGGGGGTGTTTTCGCTGACCATCCTGCCCAACCGCATCCCTGTGACCGGCAAACAGCACAGCATGACAACGCTTGTTAGCCCCATGAGGTTTGCAAGGTCTGTATAATCCTGCTGGCGCTCATGGCCGCCTGCGACAAGTGCGATTTTTTTGCCCTTGTAGGCAGCGAGGGCGACCTTGGTTGCCTCGGGGGTGGTCGAGATGGAGTCGTCGACAAACAGAAGATCTCCGACCTGCAATTCCTCGAGCCGGTGGGGCAGGGGCACAAACGCCTCAATGCCGGCAAAAATGCCCTCGCGCGTGGCACCTGCTGCCAGTGCTATGGCGGCAGCCAGCCGTGCATTATCGTGATTGTGTGCGCCTTTGAGCCGCGACGTCATGGCCGCCATAAGAATTTCATCGCTCAGGTCGATGTCGAGTGGCGGGACATGCTGGGTGCCCGCCGGGATCGTGGCTTTTACCCGTTCGACGGTCGCAGCCTGCGGGCCGATGGCGACCAGCTTTGGACCCTTGGCGATCAGATTGAGCTTGTCGCGGTAGTAGGTATCCAATCCCCCGTGCCAATCCACGTGTTCGGGATAGAGGTTGGAAATCGCAGCAATATCGGGTGCGAAGTCGATATCGGCCGTTTGGTAGGAGGAAAGCTCCAACACCACTGTCTGCGCCTTGTCGGTGGCATCGAGCGGCGGAATACCGACATTGCCTGCCAAGATCACATCCACCCCGGAATGCTTGAGCATGAGATGCACAAGCGTTGCGGTCGTCGATTTGCCTTTGGTGCCTGAAATGGCGACGACTGTGCGACCGTCGCGATAATGGGCACCCCAAAGATTGAGGTTCGAGGTTACTTTGATACCGGCTTCCCTGGCGCTCTGAAAAATGGGCTTGTAGAGCGAAACGCCAGGGCTTTTGACAATCAACCCAAAACGCGAAACGTCTTGCGCTGCTTCAGGGGTGACGAAAGTGGCGCCATCCAGTTGGGCCTCGCCATCATCGCTGGTGACGAACAGTTCGAGTTCGGGGTGCTGTTTGCGCAGGAAAGCTGCGGTGGAGCGCGCTTCGCGTCCGGCGCCGTAAAGCAGAACGGGACCATCAATTTGCATGAGGAAACACCGCTTTCTCAATTTGGGCAGGGATAAGATGCTGGTCGCTATCGACAAACAGATCCGCATAGGCGGTTTGGAGCTTGGCCTGCGAATAGAATGCGATGAGGTCATCGCGTAGCGCCTGGACCACTGCAGTATTGCGCCAGTCGGGATGGTCGGAGATTTTCCACAAACAGGCTGCGGCCTCGAGAATTTCGCCGACACATTCCCAGGGTTTATGCCCGACAATGCCGACAAGTTCGCGATAAGGAGCGATATTGTCAGGATTGTCCAAGACGTTTGTATCGAAAATCTTCGTGAGACGCTCGATCCCCATTTCCGGCGCGAAGATCAGAAAGACAAACAGGCATTTGGGGCATTTTCCACACCAGAGCGGGCCGGAATTGCCAGCTTGCAGGAAATTGCGGTTACAACTCGAGAATACATCGTCAAACCGCGTCCCGCGCGCAAACAGACGCGCGATCCTTGCTTCCGAATAAGGACGCAATAGAGAGAAATACTCGATCGCGCCGCCTGAAACCCGATAGAGCAGGGATTGAATATGGCGTTCAAATTCAAGGGATTTTGAGTGTTGATGATTGGCTTCCCGACCGTCGAATTCGATGTTGCCCTCGCTGGCGGAGCGCTCATTGGAAAGCACGATCCGGTTGTATCCAAAGAGCAGGCTGGCAAGGCTAGCGATCATGGAATTGATCGCCGTTGATGGGACGTGGCCATTATAGAAGCCGGGCTCCTTGCCGAGCCGGATCATTTCGGGATCGAGCACGCGGCGTACACCAATCATGTCGTGTGCGGCTCGTTCGGCTGAGGAAAGGATCGGGCCCTTGGGATTGACCGCAAACAGGGTCATTGCAATCCCGGCACGTTCGAGAAGATCGACGCTGACCAGCGAGTCCTTGCCGCCGCCGATCAGAACCAGTGCACGATCAGCAAGGTCTGGCTTTTCCACCGTAACAGAGGTCGCCGATACAGCAATATTGAGCTTGCCGAAGCGTTTGAGGTCGTTGCGGGCATAAAACTCGCCCAAGCCGTTCTCGTAGATATCGAGAAGGAAAGATCTGTCATCTGCGGCCAGAGAGAGCGCTGTCGCATCGATTTCAAATGGCGCGCGCAGCTTGTAATAGCTCACGCCCAGAACTGCTGCAGTCAGATCCAGAAGGTGAACAAAAACAGGAGATTGGGCCGCATCGCGATCAAATCCACCTGGGAATTGCAGTGCCTCGGTAAAGCTCAGGTCGCCGAGCCTATAGGTAAACTCGGCGCTACCGGATTCGATGTCGAACCGGGGACGCGCAATGATGAAGGCAGTGTCGCTCAAGACTGGACTCGCTGGCTGGCGTAAGGCGCAAATCAATAGATACGCATTTGTAGCCGTAATGCTATATCATCGCCAATGCGCTGATATCCATATTCGCGCATGACGCAATGCCATGTGTTTCCGCTCTTTTCAATGCCGAACAGGTTATAGCGCGCCGGCGCATCGTGTCCGTCAGGGGAGGCGGAAGCTGAAGCAACTCCGATGACGGGAATTTCCTTTTCCGGGCCAGCAATGCCGTGGATGGACGAGACATGGGTATGGCCGTGCAGGACAAGTTCCGCGCCATGTTGCGCCAAAACTGCCCGAACCGCGGGCGCATCCCACAAACCTTTGCGCTTTGACGCCGATTCCGGATTGGGCGGGTGGTGGATCATAACGACGCGAAAATAGCCCGCTTCGTCCAGAAGCTGCAAAAGCCGGGCGAGTCTTTCCAGTTGCGGTTGTCCCACGCGACCTGCGGCCACAAATGGCGGCGTGGGTATGGCGCTCGACACTCCGATTACCGCGACCTGTCCCACACGGCGCACGTAAGGAAACGGATTGTCGTTCAGTGTTTCGCCCGACATATAAGCGCCATATGCCGCGCAGGCATTTTTAAGCGCACCTTTGACATAGGCATCGTGATTTCCGGGAATCGCGCAGACTACTTCCGGCGTCCCAAGCCCTGCCAGCCATGTGGCGGCGCGCGCTGTTTCTTCCTCAAGCGCCAGATTAACGAGATCGCCGGTCACGGCAGTCAGGTCCGGTTCCTGGCTCTTCATGTGAGCGGTCAAGCGGGAGAGTGTGTCCCGCCGCATACTGCCTTTCCGCTTTACGCGCCAATTTATGAAGCCGGTAATTCTTTTGGACAGCAGATCGCGCGCATGCACCTTAGGGAGCGGTGCGAGATGAATGTCCGAAATATGCGCAAGTTTGATCATTATGCATTCTATTGGCATGCGCGCTGCGGCAAGAAAATGGCCGATTGCTCAACTGATCACGTTTTGTCATGTGTTGGTGAACAAAAGGAAGTGCAATGCCGCAAACACCTTGGCAAAAACTCAAGTTTTCTTTGATGCTGCGTGCGGTGGGCATTTATCGGCACGTAACGCTCGGTGTTCGTTGTGCCGTAATTTCCGATAACGCAGTGCTGATGGTTCGCCATAGCTACGTCGCGGGATGGCATCTGCCCGGTGGCGGTGTCGATCCAGGCGAGACGGCTCTTGCGGCAGGCAAGAGGGAAGTGCTTGAAGAAACCGGCTATTGTGTTGCCGATGAAGGGCAGCTTTTCGGTCTCTATCACAGTACGCTCTACACAAATCGCGATCACGTCGCGCTCTATGTTTTCGGCGGTGCTGAAAAGCGCCGGGAGTTTGTGCCCAGCGCTGAAATTTCAGAAATCGGCTGGTTCGAAATCGATGGGTTGCCGGACGAGACGAGCCCGGCAACGCTGAGGCGGCTTGATGAGATTGCCGGGCGACGCCCGATCAGTCTCAACTGGTAACGGCTGACGCAGCTTTGGGCGCATGGCCGATCGGGGTGATGAAATCCAGTTCCGGTCCTGCCGGGATGATCCGGTGTGGATTGATGGTTGTGTGGCTCCAGTAGTAGTGGGTGCGAATGTGCTCGAGATCGAGCGTTTTTGCGACGCCGGGCCAATTATACAGCTTCTTGAGATAAGCTGAGAGGGCCGGATAGTCGGCAATGCGGCGGATATTGCATTTGAAGTGCCCGACATAGACCGCATCGAACCGCATCAGCGTGGTCACTAGCCGCCAATCAGCCTCGGTTGGTTCACTGCCCACAAGGAAGGGTTGTTTCTGCAAAATGGTTTCAGCCCAGTCGAGCGCGTCAAAAAGATTGGTGACGGCTTCTGCATAGGCTTGCTGTGTGGTGGCAAAGCCTGCCTTGTAAACCCCGTTGTTAATGTTGGAATAGACTTTGGCATTGATCGCATCGATCTGTTCGCGCTTGTCCTCGGGGTAGAAATCGAGCGTGTTGCCGGTTAAATCGTTGAACGCCAAATTGAACATGCGAATAATTTCCGCACTTTCATTGGAGACAATCGTATTGGTTTTTTTATCCCAGAGCACTGGGACAGTGACGCGACCAGTATAATCCGGCATTGCGGCGGTATAAACCTGCCACATATAATCGGCCCCGTGGATCGGATCTTTGTCCGAACCCATGTCTCCGGTAAAGGCCCAGCCGGTTTCATCGGGCATTTTCGGCGCCACTGCCGACACCGAAATGTGCTTTTCCAAATCCTTGAGGGCGCGAAAGATCAGTGTGCGATGCGCCCAAGGACAGGCATAGGAAACATAAAGGTGGTAGCGTCCGCTCTCTGCCTTAAAGCCCCCGGTGCCGGTCGGGCCGGGGCTGCCATCGGCTGTAACCCAGTTGCGGAACGCCGACTCGGAGCGTTTGAACTTACCGCCCGTCGATTTGGTGTCATACCATTGGGTTGACCACTTACCGTCGATTAGCTGTCCCATACGATATCCTTTGCTCGTGCGTCTGCATTTATGACGACAATGTAAGGCGATTGTTCAAAATTATTAGCCCCTTCCCGTTGAACGGCCTGTTTCATCCAAAGCTTGGAACCAAGGCTCGAAAAATTTTGTTGGACGCTGAGGCGTGCCGGTGCTATTTGCGAAAAAGTTATCCGCTTTGGACCTACAAAAATGTTCAGCTTCGATCAGGATCTTCGACGAATTTGACTACCGCCTGTCGCAGGCGAGGATTTCGTTGTACGCTGACCGAACCGGATAATTCCCCATGACGATCTCGACCCCGCACGCCGCGGATTTCGTGACACAGCCTGAAGCGCTGGCCATTCGGCCTGAAACACCATTCGATGAAGCCTGGATTGAAAACCTGCACGAAGTCTCGTTCGGACCGGGACGATTTGCGCGGGCGGCCTTTCGTGTGCGTGAGCGCTTCGATGTCGATCCAAGTCTATGCTGGATTGCCGAACTTGGTGGGAAGCGGGCGGCATCGGTGCGCATGACGCCGATCTCGGTCGGTGGGCGCAATGGATACTTGTTGGGCCCCCTGATGACCGATCCGGTCTTTCGCAAGCAAGGGGCAGGGCGGACGCTGGTTGCCCATGTTTGCGATCTGGCTCTGGAACGCAAGGGGATCGACTTTGTGCTGCTTGTAGGGGACAGGGCCTATTACGAACCTTTGGGCTTTGTGCCGACGACACCGCGCGCAATCGTCTTTCCCGGTCCCGTCGATCCAGACCGCGTGCTGATCAACACCAGAGATGAAGCGCTGGCTGCAAATCTGAAAGGGGACGTTGCGGGTTTCATCGATTGAGCCTATGTCCTTGGACATGAGTGGTGACCGCGACATTTTCGAGTTCAGTCAGCGTCTTTTGGGTGAGCCGCAGCCAATGCCGGATGCGGCCGACCTCATGCCGGACTGGCTGCCCGATGATGGCTTCGATCAGCCACCGGTGCCCGCGGCCGTGTTAATTGCACTGGTTCGTCGGAATGCGGGCTATAGTGTGCTCTACACGGAGCGCTCAAGCGCTCTGCGCAAACACTCGGGGCAGGTCGCTTTTCCCGGAGGCCGTATCGATGCGGAAGACCACGATGCGGCTTATGCGGCTCTGCGCGAAGCCAATGAGGAAGTGGCGCTCAATCCGCAGGATGCCGATATTCTGGGCTATATGCCCTATTATTTCACCGGCACCAATTACTTCATTACCCCGGTGGTCGCCGTGGTGGACCCAAAGGCGCCGTTTGTTGCCAATCCTTCGGAAGTCGAGCGCGTCTTCGAGGTGCCCCTGGACGTTATTGCGTCCGAGCAAAGCTATAGCACATTCCGCATCCATCACCGTGGGCAGGAGCGGCGGAGCTGGCAATTGCAATATGACGGGCACACGATCTGGGGGATCACCGCGAATCTGACCCGCCGGTTTCGCGATAGCGTGATCGGCACGGGGGTGGACTCGTGAGTGAGCAAGAGGCGTTGGCGCGATTGAAGGCTGCGGCCTGGCTTGCTGACGCAAAGCCTTTCTTCGACTGCCTGGGTGGCGATGACGGAGCGACGCGCGCTGTGGGCGGCATTGTGCGTGACACACTTTTGGGGCGCGCTCAGACGACAACCGATATCGATCTTGCCACTGTGCTTCGGCCGCAAGAGGTGATGGAGCGGGCTCAGGCCGCGGACATTCGGGCCCACCCAACGGGGCTGGAGCATGGCACTGTTACCCTGGTTGCGGGCGGCGTGACGGCGGAAGTGACCACTTTGCGCGAAGACGTTGAGACGTTTGGCAGACATGCCAAGGTGCGCTTCGGTACTGACTGGGCAAAGGATGCGCGACGGCGCGATTTCACGATGAATGCGCTTTATGCCGATGCCGCAGGAGCCTTGTTCGATCCGCTCGGAGGCTTGGGTGATTGCCTTGCTCGCAAGGTGAAATTTATAGGCAATGCCGACAACAGGATCGCAGAAGATCGGCTGCGCGTTTATCGCTATTTCCGATTTGCTGCCAGCCATGGGGCGCAACAGTTCGACGCCGAAGCGCTTGCGGCCTGCGCAAGGGTTGCCGACAATCTCGATCAGCTTTCAGCCGAACGGGTGGGCAGCGAGATGGTCCGGCTGCTGGGTTTGGCAAAGATCGGCGAAACGCTGGGTGAAATGAAGACATGCGGCGTTCTCGACGACATCGTGATGTCGCAGCAGACGCTTGAACGTTTGGTGCGCTACGAAAGCCTTGGTTTTTCTCCCGAACTTAGTGGCCGGTTGGCTCTAATTCTCGCGGGCGGGATTGAGGCAGAGAAACTTCAGGACAAATGGCGGCTTTCAAACGCGCAGATCAACGCGGCGCGGTCGGTTTTCCAGGCTTGTGGCGATGTGTTGTTCGGACAGGTCGCAGAGGTTGCTTACCGCTTGCCCGAGCACAAATTCACAATTGCCGCCGTAGCGAGTGTCCTTGGTGAAAAAGACGAGCGGTGGCTGGCCGAGCATATGGCGCAAATGGAGCAATTGGTGCCGGATGGGTTTCCGGTGTCGGGCAAGGATCTTGTTCGCCTGGGATATCATCCCGGCCCTGAACTGGGCGCTGAACTCAAGCGGTTGGAAAAATGCTGGCTCGAAGCAGGTTATGGTTATGACAAGGCGGCCCTGCTCGCTATGGCAAGGCCGCCTGAAAACTAGGACGGCTTTCGATCAGTGCCGGGTTTCGCCGGTGCCTTCAACATCGACGATACGCTCCTTTATGCGTTCGACCATGTCGGGGCGAATATCGGTCTCACCGTGCTCGGTGCGCAGTTTTTCGACTGCCTTGCGAACAACTTCAGCTTCCGATTCTGCTGTTGCGTGCCAAGTGGCTCCGGGGATCAGCGATCCGCCATCAAAGCGTTTCATGGTGTTCCTCCGTTCTTGTCGTTTCGGGATGCGACCATATCATAAAAACGAAGCCATTGCAGGTTTGTTCCAGCTTGCCGTCAACTATGGCCAGCGCACCTCGGGGGGCATGGACGACAGAATCGAATTGACGTTGCCACCGGTTTTGAGCCCGAAGGTCGTACCCCGGTCATAAAGCAGGTTAAATTCGACATAGCGGCCGCGGCGTACAAGCTGCTCATGCCGCTGCTCGTCGGTCCAGGGCGTATTGAAGTTGCGGCGTACCAATTCGGGATAAATCTCGATAAACCTTCGCCCGACATCCTGAGTGAATGCGAAATCGGCATCCCAGTCGCCCGAATTGTGCCGATCATAAAAGATGCCACCGATGCCGCGCGGTTCCTTGCGGTGCGGCAGATAGAAGTATTCGTCGCACCAGTCTTTATAGCGCTGGTAATCTGCGACGTCATGGGGCGTGCATGCTGCTTTCATGGCGGCATGGAATGCACGCGAATCAGGATCGTCCTGCGTGCGGCGCGCATCGAGCACCGGGGTAAGATCGCCGCCGCCGCCAAACCACCATTGTGACGTCACGACCATGCGGGTGTTCATGTGTACCGCGGGCACATTGGGATTCCACGGATGGCCGATGACCGAAATACCGGAGGCCCAGAAATGGGCATTTTCCTCGGTGCCAGGAATGGATTTGGCAAATTCAGGAGAAAACTGGCCGTAAACGGTCGAGATATGAACGCCCATTTTTTCAAAGACGCGTCCATGAATGAGCGACATTTCACCGCCGCCGCCTTCAGCACCGGTGTGATCGGTGCGCGTCCATGTTTCCCGCTCGAAACGGCCGGGTTCGCGATCTGCGTGAGGTCCTGCCACCTCGTCCTCAACTGCCTCAAGGGCCGCGCAAAGGTCGTCGCGAACCTGCCGGAACCACGTGCTGGCCTTGGATTTTTTGTCTTCAATATCAGCGGGTAAGGTCATATGAGTGTGTCGAACCCCTTTATCTGGCGCAGTGCCTCTCCTAACACGATGGCAGCGGCGATGGCGACATTGAGCGAGCGCGCCTCTTGTCGCATCGGAATTCGCAACCGCAAATCGGCACTATCATCCACCGACTGGGGGACGCCGGCACTTTCGCGCCCGACCAGCAGGATGTCGCTTTCCGAAAAGCTGGCGTCATAGCAGGAGACTGAAGCCTTTGTCGTCAGGAGTGCAAGGCGTCTGTTTTCCAGCTTTCGCCAGCTGTCAAAAGCGGAAAAACCTGTATGCTCGATCAATTCCACCTGATCGAGATAATCCATGCCAGCGCGTTTGAGTGCGGCGCGGGAAAAGGGAAATCCCGTAGGGTGGATGATGTGAACAGGCACGCCAAGGCAGGCGCCAAGGCGCAAAAGTGTCCCGGTGTTTTGGGCAATGTCTGGCTGATAGAGCGCGAGAGCAGGCGTCATGGGATAAAGAATGGCCCAAAAGTGTTCAAATCTGGGTGGGTATAGTGTCGCATATTGGTGAAGTCACGCCCCCGATGTCTGGACAAGACGATAAGACAGTGCAAAAAGAACCCAAAAATCCGCGCCGCTTGCCAGCGGCTTGGGCCGAGTCGTATATGCCGAAGGCAGGACCGGCCTGATTAAGCGGACATGAGATTAAATTGTGCAGGCCTTACGGGGATCAAGAGCTTTGGCGACAGCGAGCGAAACAAAAGCGACAAGACGCGATTTTCTTTACGTCGCGACAGGAGCAGTGGGGGCGGTTGGCGTAGCCGCCGTTGTATGGCCACTTATCGACCAGTTGAACCCGGATGCCTCGGTTTTGGCGCTGGCATCCGCGCAGTTCGATCTTTCGCCGATTGCTGAAGGATCGTCGGTTACGGTTATGTGGCGCGGTATGCCGGTGTTTATCCGTCATCGTACCCAAGCCGAAATCGAGGCCGCTCGAGCGGTGGATGTTGCGACCCTGCGCGACCCGGAGAGCGATGCGGATCGTGTCAAGGAAGGCCATGAGCAATGGCTGGTGATGGTCGCAAACTGCACGCATCTTGGCTGCGTTCCAGTGGGTGAATCGGGCGATTATGATGGATGGTTCTGCCCTTGCCACGGGTCGCAGTTCGACACTGCGGGCCGAATTCGTCGTGGTCCGGCACCGACCAACCTGGTTGTGCCGCCGTATGAATTTCTGACCGATACACTGATCGAGATCGGCTAAGGGGACTGTTGAGGAATGGCTAATCACGCAGGCAACTACACGCCGGGCAACGGGTTCGAGCGCTGGATGGACGAGCGCCTCCCTATCATCAGGTTCTCCAAAGAACATCTGATGGACTTCCCGACACCCAAAAATCTCAACTACTGGTGGACTTTCGGCGGCATTCTCGCCTTCATGCTGGTGGTGCAAATCGTCACCGGGATCATTCTGGTGATGCACTATACGCCGCATGTAGATCTGGCATTCGCGTCGGTCGAACATATTCGGCGTGACGTGAATTACGGACGTATCATTCAGGGGACTCACGCGGTGGGTGCCTCGATGTTCTTTGTGGCGCTTTATGTGCATATGTTCCGGGGTCTTTATTATGGGTCCTATAAGGCGCCGCGCGAAATCATCTGGATGCTCGGCGTAATCCTGTTCATCCTGGTCATGGCGACCGCTTTCATGGGCTATGTGCTGCCCTGGGGGCAGATGAGCCTTTGGGGTGCGACGGTTATCACCGGGCTGTTCTCAGCTATTCCGGTGATCGGGGAGCCAATCCAGACGCTGCTTCTGGGCGGTTTCTCGGTGGCAAATCCGACACTCAACCGCTTCTTCTCGCTGCATTATCTGCTGCCCTTTATCATTGCGGCGGTTGTGGTGCTTCATATTTGGGCGCTGCATGTGCCGGGCAACAACAATCCGGTTGGTGTCGAAGTCAAGGAAAGCCGCGATACGTTGCCGTTCCACCCTTACTTCACCATGAAGGATCTGTTTGCGATCGTGGTCTTCCTGATCCCGTTTGCCTGGTTCGTATTTTTCGCGCCGGATATCCTGGGCCACGCGGACAATTACATTCCCGGTGATCCCCTGGTTACTCCAGCTCACATCGTGCCTGAATGGTATCTGCTGCCCTATTACGCCATGCTGCGCGCTATCGACTTCGATGTCCTCTTTATCGAAGCCCGGTTGGGCGGGGTTCTGGTGATGTTCGGTTCGCTTGCGATCCTGTTCGTTCTACCGTGGCTGGACCGGTCGCCCGTGCGCTCAGGCACCTTCCGGCCTCTGTTCAAGCCTTTCTATTGGGTGTTCGTGTTCACCTTTATTGTTCTGGCTTATCTTGGGGCACAGCCTGCTGAAGGCATCTACGTTCTTTTGGCGCAGATATGCACGGCTTACTATTTCGGTTATTTCCTGATTATCCTTCCGCTGCTGTCGCGGATCGAAACGCCAGCACCGCTGCCCGCGAGCATCTCGGAAAGCGTGTTGGCCAAAAGCAAGAAGGCTGCGGCCTGAGACGGCGAGGGGAAAAGACAATGATCAAGAAAAAATCACTCCTTGGCGCGTTGGTTCTCGCCGCAACCATGGCGTTTTCGGCCAACCCGGCCCAGGCGGCCGGGGAAACTGCCCACGCCTATCAGCAAAGCTGGACATTCTCCGGGGTCTTTGGAACCTATGATCGTAACCAGTTGCGGCGCGGTTTTCAGGTCTTCAAGGAAGCCTGCTCAAGCTGCCATGGCCTGGATTTCATTGCGTTCCGTAACCTGTCGGAACCCGGTGGCCCGCAGTATTCCGAGGAAGCTGTGCGCGCATTGGCAGCCGAATTCACGGTAGAAGACATCGAGGCTGAGGGTGGCGAACGTCCCGCTATTCCGGCAGATCGCTGGCCAGATCCGTTTGAGAACGATCAGATTGCGCGTGATGCCAATAGTGGCGCGCTGCCGCCCGATCTTTCTCTGATGGCCAAGGCGCGGACGATTCACCAGGAGTTTCCGTGGTGGGTGTTCAACTATTTCACCGCCTATCAGGAAGGCGGGGCAGACTACATCTACAATCTGCTGACGCGCTATGCAGAACCGCCTGAAGGCGAGGAATTGCAGCCGGGCATGTATTACAACGAGTTCTATGGACCCATTGTGATGCCTAACCCGCTTTCGGATGGCCTGATTTCCTATGAGGGGGAAGGTACGCCGGAGACAGTCGAGCAATATGCGCTGGATGTCGCGGCCTTCCTGCAATGGACAGCCGATCCTCATATGGTGTCGCGCAAGCAAATGGGCTTCCGTGTCATGATCTTCCTCGTGCTGCTTGCCGGTATGATGTATCTGGTCAAGCGCAAGATCTGGGCAAACGCTCACTAAGGTGCATGTCCGGGATTGAATGAAAAGAGGAGCCGTGAGGCTCCTCTTTTTTCGTTTGGCCGTCGCGGTGCTGGTTCTGTCTTGATCAGGCCGCATTGGCTGTTTATTTTCAGGCTGTGAGCGTCGCCTGCGGAGGGTCGGATGTCAGCCATACGCATTGCCAAAACAGTATTGTTCGTTGCGCTTGCTGCGAGCCGCAATCCGGCAGTGCGTGAAGCTGTTCGCAACGCCCCGAAGATGATTCCGGCCGAGCAGCGGCGGGCCGCGCTTGACGGCGCAAAACGCGCCGCGCGCAAGGCTGGTGAAATCACCGCGCGCGTTGTGCCGCCCAATCGTTTCTTCTAGCTTCTAAACAGCGTTTGCTGGGCGGTATCGGGCCTTTCCTCTCAAGCTGAAACATGATTGGATCGCCGCCGGTTCGAATCTGTTTGTCTTGCGTGGTGTCATGGCTGTTGATCTGAAATCGCTCGTCCGTTCCATCCCCGATTATCCCAAGCCGGGCATCATCTTTCGCGATATTACATCGCTGATCGAAGACTCTGCCGGGTTCCGGCAGGCTTGCCAGCAACTGGCCGATAGCCATTCGAGCAAGGGCATTACTAAAGTGGCCGGGATAGAGGCGCGTGGCTTTATCTTCGGCGCTGGCGTCGCCATTGCCTTGGGGGTTGGGTTTGTACCCGTGCGTAAGGCGGGCAAGCTGCCAGGCGAAACGATCGGGCAGAACTATGCGCTCGAGTACGGCGTGGACACCATTGAGATCCACGCCAATGCCGTCAACGGCGATGATAATGTGCTGCTGATCGATGATCTTATCGCAACGGGCGGAACAGCTGTAGCTGCAATATCGCTGTTGCGCCGCACGGGTGCTACGGTTTCCCATGCTGGCTTTGTTATTGACCTGCCCGACATAAACGGTGCGGAAAAAGTGCGCGCGCTCGGCGTTTCCGTCGAGGCGCTTATTGCGTTCGAGGGGCATTAGAGCCAAGGACCTGACTGTAAGGCTATTGCAACGCGTCTCTAACGGCGTCGCTTAGGGGCTGTGGTGTACGTCCTAGAAGCCGTGCAAGATCGCCGCTTTGGTCATAGAGGGCCCCGTTGGCGGCGTCCGCATCCGCACTCGCAATCATCTCCGCCACCGGTGCTGGCAGGCCAAATGACTGCAGTGTTTCTGCATAGTCAGCTTGCGGCAGATCTTTGTAAATGACTGGCTTGCCGGACTGGGTTGCGGTTTCGTCGGCCAGTACGCTTAACGTAAACGGGATGCCTGCAAGCTCATAAGTTCTGTTCTCGTGTCCTTCGCCGGTCAGAGCTTTGACCGCAGCCTCGGCCAGGTCATAGCGTGAGGCGGTAGTGAGTTGCGCATTTTGGGTTGCGCCCAAGATGACGCCGTTCTCAACTGCTGCCTTGAGGTTTCCAGTATAGTTTTCAGTGTACCAGGAGTTGCGCAGAATGGTGTAGGCGATGCCCGAGCCGGTTATCGCGGCTTCGGTCTGTCTATGGTCAGAGGCCAAGCCGATTGGCGAGGTGTCAGCATGTAACAGGCTCGTATAGATAATTTTCTTGATGCCAGCGGCCTTGGCTGCGTCGATAACGTTCCGGTGTTGTGCCACCCGCTTGCCGACTTCGCTGGCGGAGATCAGCAACAGCTTTTCTATGCCTTGCAAGCTGGCAGCCAGGGTTGCGGGCGCCTGATCATAGTCGAAAGGACGGGCAGCGATCTCAAGGTTTTCGGCCTTGTTCGGATTGCGAACGAGCGCGACTGCTTGATCTGCAAGCCCTTTATCTTTCAGTGATTGAATGACGAGGCGGCCCAATTGGCCGGTTGCACCGGTAATTCCCAACATATTGAAACTCCTTGTTTGTAACGCGGGAATTTCCCTATATAGTGCTAAATTACTTTTCGTAAGTACGTACAAAAAGGTAAGTTAGAAGAAATGTCCGATCTGACGGAAGAGCGGTCCGGAACACTTTCGGAAGCAATGGAGCGCGGGCACCTGTTCGCCGAGGCCTGTCCATCACGAGATGTGCTCAAGCATCTTACAAGCCGTTGGGGGCTGCTCGTAATGATTGCGCTCCTGTCGGGAACGCATCGCTTCAGCGAGCTTAGGCGCAAGATCAATGGCGTTTCCGAACGAATGCTATCGCAAAGCCTGCAATGGCTGGAGGAAGATGGCATGATCGACAGGGTTTCCTATCCCGTCGTGCCACCTCATGTGGAATACAGCCTTACGCCAATGGGCCGGGAGGCCGCCGAAAAAGTACGCGCGCTGGCCGACTGGATCGAAGTCAGTATGCCCAGGATCGACGCGGTATGGGCAGAGAAGAGGCGTAAGGCCGATTAAGGGAGCTGCCGGCGCCGGAAATTGCCTGCGCCGGCATGATATTATGTGTCCTTTACCGGCAATCCAGGCAGGATTAACGGCAATTGCTTGTCGGTAAATTCGGTTTGGAAAACGTCGCGCTTGGTGTTCGGGATCGCGTTTTTCCTCTTGGACTTCGGAAAATGCTGAGACGATGTTCCCATGCCATTTTTCCGAGTCTTTCCGAACAAGCCCGTTCCGGTCAGTTTATACATTTTGCCTTTCATCGTGGTGCCTTTCTCGTGAACCGCGTAGGTAAGTAATCCTATTATAATAGTTCACGTGTGCCGCTTTCGTTGCAGGAGAAAGCGGGTGCAGATTTCGATATTGATCGCAGGCCCAACGCACTCATGCGCTCGATTGCAGGGACCGTAGGGATCAAAACTGAGGTGCTTGAGTTCGCGCGATAAGATGCCAAGGGCTACTGCCGACGGATCTCTGGCAGTCCGTTCCGAATGCGTGCGGTGTGGCTCTGTGCCGGGAAAACACCATAACTATCAAGTGCTACAGTGCTTTAGGTGGCGGATTTTGTGAGAGGGGAAACTCGATGATGAGCTTTCTGGCTCTAACTGCATCAAGAAAGCAGGATCCTCAAACCAACCAACTTTTCCGAAACGCAACCGCGCGCATACATCATTGCTTCATCTTGCAAGGACAGAAGAAGAGGCAACGGCATCGCTACGATATGGTCTCAGATGTTCATTGGAGTCGGGACCTCATAATGGCTTATTGAACAATAGCAAACAAAGCACAGGACAATTGTCCTGTCAATCTCTGGCTTGGAAAAGTGCCGAAGCAGCAACAAGTGCCCAGCCGGCCATCATGGCTATGCCGCCCAATGGTGCCGAAAACGGGAACAGCCCTGTTCCCATAAAATGGCGCATACCGGCATCTGTGCAAAAGAGCAGGGCGCCGGTCGTCAGCGCTGCGATGGCGGCCATCTGGAGGCCTGATTGGGCAAAAAGGCCGAGTGCAAGCAGAGCCGGCGCATGGGTGAGCGCGATCAGGGCATAGGGGCCGAGCAGGTCTGCACCAGTGTGGCTCGAGGCTGCGGCGGCTCCTACGCCAGTTGCGCCGAGAAGGCCTGAGGCCGCCAGCGCAATCGTACGGAACATCTTCACCGGCGCATTACCTTGTCCATCAGCGGGAGTTGGCGCAGGGCCAATGCCAGTTTGATCTTGAGTGGCATTTTGTAGTCGCGCAGCTTTGAAAAGCCCACGAGATCGGCGCGATAGACAAGTTCACCATGCTGATTGTGAGCATCGAGCCTGTTGAACAGCAAGCCCCAACCAGGAATGGAGTTTGACGGCCGCTTGCCCGTAACCGTCAGCGTATAGCGCACGGTATCGCCAGGGCGCACGGGGGCCTTGAAGTCCATCGAATTGACGCCGGGAGAAGGGCCGGAAACGCCGGGCTCGCCTCCCTCGGCGCGGACGATATCTTCTTCGGCAAACAGTCGGTCCACCATCTTGCGATGTCCAACGCTGACCGTATGCCAACCCGATGCAACCAGGCCACCAAAGTGAGACTCGGTTGCCGCCTTGGGATCGACATGGAAATATTGCGGGTCATATTGCTTGGCAAAGGCAATGATCTCGGCCTCGGTAAACGTATGGGCGCCCAGATCGAAGGGTTTGTCGATTTCAATTTCCTCGTACCAGCGGGTCATTGCGCGACCTCCACCGCGTTGGATGATGGATTGCGAACTTCGACCAGATTGGCGAGGTTGAGGGTCATGACCTGCTGCCCCTTCTGGTTGCGCATGTCAAAAGCGATTGTGACAATGCCCATTTCCGCATGCGATTGGGATCGGCGCAGCGATGTGATCCTGGCCGTGCCCGATATCGTGTCGCCCTTCATTACCGGCTTTTTCCATTTGAGATCGGTGAAACCAAGCCCGCCCATGGATGCGATGTCGTTGAGAAAACCATCGACCAGCATGCGTAGCGACAGCGCACCGGTTTGCCAGCCGCTGGCCGCCAAGCCGCCCAAAAGACTTGCGCGTGCGGCCTTCTCATCGAGATGAAACGGAAAGGGATCGAATTCCCGCGCAAAGCCGATGATGTCGGCCTTGGTAACTTTGCGGGGGCCAAGCGGGAAGGTTTCGCCGACGGAAAGATCCTCGTAGTGTCGCCGATTTTTGGTTATCGGATTGGTCATTGTGTTGTCCTATACGTCAACGCTAATTTGCCTCATGTGGCCATGAAGGGCAAGTAGGCAAGGCGCGACAGATTTTCAGCTCATATCTGGCGCTATATGGACAACATTGTCGTTGGGCGCGATGACGGACAGCCGATGGGTGATTGCGATGATCGTGACCTGATCGCAGATCCGGCGTAGCTGATCCATGATGTCTTTTTCGGTTTCGGCGTCGAGCGCTGAACTGGCCTCATCGAGCAAGACAATTGCCGGATCGGCATAAAGTGCGCGGGCAATGGCTATGCGCTGGCGTTCGCCCCCCGAAAGTTTCAAGCCGCGTTCGCCAACTACGGTGTCAAAACCTTCGTCCAGCCCGTCGATAAAGTCCAGAATGGCGGCGCGTGTTGCAGCGCGTCGCATACGTGCATGGTCGAATGGACGCCCAAGCACGATATTTGTTGCGAGCGTATCGTTGAGCAGCACGATATCCTGCGGAACGGCCGCGACGGCAGTGAACCAATCCTTGCGTGAAATCTTGCCCAGATCGATCCCATCCACCTCGATACGCCCCGTTTGAGGCTGCATGGATTTGAGCAACAGCTTGAACAGGGTGGATTTGCCGGCGCCTGTGTCCCCGGTGATATAGGTGATGGCCCCGCGGTCGGCAGTAAAGTCGGCGTCTTGCACGCCTCGTCCATTGGCATAGCGAAAGCCCACATTTCTGAAGCGGACCTGGCCATTCTCAAGCGTCAGGCTAACAGGGTTCTCGATGGTCTCGTGCTCTGGCGCCTGCCACATACGGGCGAAGGGCAGAAAACGGGAATAGGATTGGGCGATCTGCTGGATGGCCTGCCCAAGCATCTGGAAAGGCATGTTGAGTTGCAAGAGCAGCGTGTTGAACAATACGAGATCACCGATGGTCAATTCGCCTGCAGCTACGCGTGGCACCAGCAGCCAAAGCGTAACGGCAAATTGCAGCGTGAGTGAAAGACCAAACAATATCGTAAAATTGACATGTGCCATTGCATAGCGCTGCCAGCCTTTAAGCGCGGCGCTCTGGCGGTTGGCGAACTGGCCTGTCATCCAAACGCTCGAATTGAATTGACGCAGCGTATCCATGGCGCCAATGGCATTGCCGATGAATTTGGAACTGTCCTGGGATGCCTCGATAGCCGCATCGAGATGTTTGCGTGTGACCTTGGACGCATAATAGACCAGTGCAATATAGGATATGCCATAGACGACCACGATCAGCGCAATGTCCAAGCTCAACACATTGCCAAGCAGAACAAGGCTCAAAAGAACCTGGACGGAGGCCGGCAGCAAAGCCGCAAGCGCAAACTGCACGACGATATTGAGGGCTTCTTCCCCCTTCGCCTCCGCACTTTGAATTTCAGTAGGGTTATGATCGAGAAAAAAGTCCGACGACTTATCGATAAGCCGCTCGAAAAACGACGTCGCAGTCACGAAATTGAGGCTCTCGGACGTCATGAAGGTCAGGAAGCCCGCAGCCCTTTGAAATGCAAAGGAAAGCCCCATCAAAATCGCATAGGCCATAAAGGCAGCAACAAGCCATGTACCAACGGGGCTGGCTTCGATCTGATCGATAAGGCGTGAGAACAAATAAGGCGCTGCAATTGCCGATACCGCGCCTAGCGCCATGGTCAATGTAACTATGGTCAGGATAAGCCAGGCGTCGCGCAGATAACGCGAAAGAATATGTTTAAGGGGCGGGGCAATGAGTTTGATATCCATGCGCGCCTCTCACGCCCGATCACTTATCCAAGTTTGACTAGATTGGAGCCGAATCGGGTCAGAGCTCAATAGTGCATGTGCGGGCTGGCGACCTGAGGTCATTGAGCAACAGCTGCGCAAATGAATTTCGGTTTGCTGTTGACTTCAAACTTGTGTGCGCCTATTTGCCACGGCCCTGCCGCGTTCGGGCTGGCGCGCATCAGGCCCAATACATTCTCAGCTCACGCAGGATAAATCTCATGTCGTCTCAAGACATTGAACACTCTATGTCGCAAGGTGGATCGCCTGATGCGGCAATGGCAGCGCGCAACAGGCTGGTGATCGGCATCCTGCTGATTTCGACCTTTGTGATGATTCTCAACGAGACCATCATGAGCGTTGCTCTGCCGCGCCTTATGCACGATCTCGATGTGACAGCAGGCGCAGCACAGTGGCTGACGACAGCCTTTCTTCTGACCATGGCCGTGGTCATTCCCATTACCGGCTTTCTGATCCAGCGGTTCAATACCCGCCCGCTCTTTCTGATTTCCATGGGCCTGTTCAGCGTCGGCACCTTGCTGTGCGCGCTGGCACCGGGCTTGCTATCGCTTGTTTTCGGGCGCGTGGTACAGGCTGCCGGCACCGCCATTATGATGCCCTTGTTGATGACCACGGTGATGAATCTGGTGCCGCCTCAAACGCGGGGGCGGACGATGGGCAATATCTCGATCGTCATTTCAGTGGCGCCAGCCATCGGGCCCACGATTTCCGGCATCATTCTTAATGTGCTCGATTGGCGCTGGATGTTCTGGTTGGTGCTGCCAATCGCTGTTACAGCGCTGGTGCTGGGTGGTCGCCTGATTCAGAATGTTACGACGCCACGCATTGCGCCGCTCGATATTGTGTCGGTCGTTCTTTCGGCCATTGGGTTCGGCGGGCTGGTTTATGGGCTTAGTTCGATTGGTGAAGCACACGGCGCAGAACATATTGTTCCGCTCTGGGTACCGGTAGCGATTGGCGCACTCGGTCTGGCGCTCTTTATCGCGCGGCAGTTCAAATTGCAGGATCTGGACCGCGCTCTGCTCGATCTCAGGACATTCAAGTCAAAGACCTTTACGCTGGCGATTGTGATGATGGCCATCAATATGATGGCGCTTTTTGGCATGATAATCCTGTTTCCGATCTATACCCAGAATGTCCTGGGCATGGATGCGCTGCAAACCGGTCTGATGCTGTTGCCCGGTGGCTTGATGATGGGCTTGATGGCACCTTTCGTTGGCCGTTGGTATGATCGGGTAGGGCCTGCTCCACTCGTCATTCCCGGATCCATACTTGTCAGCGCTGTGCTCTGGAGCATGACGCTGCTTGGCGAAACGACGGCGATCTGGCTGGTGCTTACAGGGCATATGGTACTCAGCGTTGGGCTGGCGCTGCTGTTTACGCCGCTCTTTACGGCAAGTCTGGGGGCGTTGCCTGCGCGGCTTTATTCGCACGGCAGCGCAACGCTTGGCACCATCCAGCAGGTTTCCGGTGCGGCCGGCATAGCTCTTTTGGTGTCGCTCATGTCTTTGCGCATGACCGTGCTGTCCGATCAGGGGGCCACTGATGTCGCCGCGCTTGCTGGCGGTATTCGCATGGCCTTCATGTGTGCGGCCATCCTTTCGCTAGGGACAATTGTTGCGGCTCTGTTTATCCGCAAGACCAAGGATCCCGACGAAATGCCTGTCGGTGCGGTCGCAACCGGCCATTGAGGCAAGGCATAAAAAGGGGGCGATGCCGATGACATCGCCCCTTTTGCTTTGGTTCTGATGGTCAGGTTCAGGTGTTGAACTTGAACAACATTACGTCGCCATCTTTAACGATATATTCCTTGCCTTCGTCGCGTGCCTTGCCGGCTTCCTTGGCGGCAACTTCCCCGCCCAGAGCAATAAAGTCGTCGTAGGCAATGGTCTGCGCACGGATGAAACCACGCTCGAAATCGGTATGGATGACGCCGGCGGCCTGGGGCGCTTTGGTGCCCACAGGAATAGTCCAGGCGCGCGCTTCCTTGGGGCCTACGGTGAAATAGGTCTGAAGGTGCAAGAGCTTGTAGCCTTCGCGGATCAGCCGGTTCAGGCCGGGTTCCTCAAGGCCAAGCGAGGCCAGATAATCGGCGCGATCAGCTTGGTCGAGCCCGGCAAGTTCCGCCTCGATTTCCGCACAGATGATAACCATACGGGCATCTTGCGCCTTGGCGTATTCTTCGACCTTTTTTGTGTGCTCATTGCCAGTGGATGCAGCCGACTCATCGACATTGCAGACATAAAGCACCGGTTTAGCCGTCAGAAGCTGGAGCTCCTTGAATGCTTTTTCTTCGTCGGCAGCGCGTTCGGTATGGCGGGCCGGTTTGCCATCCTCAAGCAGTGCCTTGGCACGCTGGATCAATTCGAGCGCCAGCTTGGCCTCCTTGTCCTGGGCACGGATTTTCTTTTCCAGGCCCGGAATGCGCTTTTCGAGGCTTTCAAGATCGGCCAGCATCAATTCGGTTTCGACAACCTCGGCATCGGTGATCGGGTCGACCTTACCCGCAACGTGGACGATGTCGTCATTTTCAAAGCAGCGCAGAACATAGGCAATGGCGTCGCACTCGCGAATGTTGGCGAGAAACTGATTGCCCAGTCCTTCTCCCTTGGATGCGCCTTTGACCAGCCCTGCAATATCGACGAATGAAAGGCGCGCAGGGAGTTTGGTTGCCGATTTTCCGATCTCGGCCAATTTGTCGAGCCGTTCATCGGGCACCGAGACTTCACCCACATTGGGTTCAATCGTACAAAAGGGAAAATTTGCGGCCTGCGCGGCAGCGGTCTGGGTAAGCGCATTGAAAAGGGTCGACTTGCCAACATTGGGCAGACCGACGATGCCGCATTTAAAACCCATTGAAGAACCTCTTTTTCGTGTCCGCCGGTGCGGAAATAAACTTGGCCTTACGTCATGCAGCCGGCGGGATAAGTCAAGCGCTGAAGGCCAACAGAATCAGGACTTGTCGCCAAACAGCTTTTTCAGCATTGCGGCCATGGGACCGGTTGGTTGCGCGGTTTTTTTGGAAGCGCCTTGCCGGGCTTGATGCACATGGCTTTGGGCTTTAGGCGCCGGTTTTGAAGTGGCTGCGATTTCAGCTTGTGTGGCGAGCGCGAGCTTGTTCATCAGCCCTGCGGCATCGCCCTTTGCGAGCAGCGCAGCATTTTTTGCCAGCGTGTCGAGCACGGGCTCCAGCCACGCTGCATCGGCTTTTGGAAAATTTGAAAGCACGTGCTGATGGACGCGTTCTTTGCTGCCCGGATGGCCTATGCCGAGCCGGACGCGAACGAATTCCTTGCCCAGATGGCTTTCTATGGATTTGAGCCCGTTATGGCCGCCATTGCCGCCACCGGTCTTGATCCGCACTTTGCCCGGCGCAAGGTCCAGTTCGTCATGGATGACGGAGATATCGGCAGGACCGATTTTATAGAACTTGGCGGCTTGTGCCACAGCATCGCCCGACCGGTTCATAAAGGTCTGCGGTTTGATGAGCAGCACTTTTTGCCCCTCGATTACAGATTCAGCGATCTGCGCGGAGAACTTGCTGCGGAAAGGCGGAAAATTATGGATACGGGCAATTTCATCGACTGCCATGAAGCCGATATTATGCCGGTTGCCAGCATATTCGGGGCCGGGATTACCGAGACCTACAATAAGGTGCATTGCAAGGCTCCGGACAAGCAATCAGAAAGGTGAGGCTGACAGTAGGCCCGTCAGCCTCGTGGAAGAAATTACTCTTCGCCTTCGCCAGTTTCGGCTTCTTCATCGCTCGCACCACCTTCAGACGAACGCAGAGCCGAAGGCGCAGCGATCGTTGCGATGGTGAAGTCACGATCGGTGATCGTGGGCGTTACGCCCTTGGGCAGGGTAACGGCCGAGATGTGGATCGAGTCGCCAACTTCAACGCCAGCAAGATCGACAACCAGATTTTCCGGGATCGATTCGGCAGGGCAGCTAACTTCAACAGCATGACGCACGATGTTGAGCACGCCACCCTTCTTGAGGCCAGGCGACTTTTCTTCGTTGATGAAGTTGACCGGAACTTCGACCGTCAGGGTCGTGTTCTTGCCGATACGCAGGAAATCTACGTGTACGAGGAAGTCACGAACAGGCTCAAGCTGGTAATCTTTCGGGATTACGCGATGCTTTTCGCCGTCGACATCGATTTCGATGACGTGGGAGAGGAAGCCGCCGTCATGAATCTTGCGGAATGTGTCCTTATAGGACACCGAGATAGCAAGTGGGGCTTTCTTATCGCCGTAAATAACGGCAGGAACCAGACCATTACGACGCAGTTCACGAGCGGCCCCCTTGCCCACCCGGTCCCGCACCGAAGCCTTTAGCTCGACGCTCATGGAATCATCCATTCGGTTGGTGCGTTTCATCCAAATGAAACGCGCGCCCGTCCTCCAGGGGTGACGAGCGCTTCATGGGCGCGGTCTATACTAGAGTGCGGAACTTTCGGCAAGTCCCGTTGCATTTTGCGATCTCTCAATCGTCTTCGTAGCGTTCACGCACATAGATGAACATTGGCGAGCGGGCCTGCAAACGATCCAGCCTTGCCCTTTGGTCGGCCCGGCGGTCGAGATCGAGTGTCAAAAGACAATTGGCAAAGGCCTCGCTGTTGGGACTGAAGCCATATCCGGCGCAACGTTGTTGATCGAGAGCGCGGCGTTCCTCCGCAGTGGTTGAGCAGGCGGCCAAAGCCAAAGCTGCCAACACCGCAACGACAGTCTTGATCGACATTTGTGCGTTCCTTCCTGAACTGTCCCCAGTTTAAACGCACAAGTGGAGAAAATGAGGCGGTGCCGTGGTCGTTATTTATCGGTCTGCTCATTTGGCAATGGCAGGCCACGTCGCTGTATCTCTGCCTTCGCTGCCTCGCGCAAGCAGATCGCATGTTCGGTCATTGGCGCCGTCATGTCATGGCGCACGCGGAACAACCTGCTCGTGGCGAAGCGCTTGTACATGTGAATGAGAATCGTATTGTCCCAACCCGATATTTCGCCCAGGAGCGTATCGAGTTCGGAGCGGGCCGCGGTACGCGGGCTGATAATGGGCTTTTTAGGGGCCATAGGGGGTAAACGTACTTCCGCAACAGCAGCGCCAGCGGAAACCCAGGACCCACCCAGCCGGCACAGAAATTTGCCGGTCAGCATCTGGTATCTGCGAAAATTCCACTCGCACACATATAGAACGTAGCCCAGTGCCCCGCCTAATGGGCCCCCATTCAGCGCTGAGTACACCAAGGCTTGTGGCTGAGTCGGCGGCATAGGTCAAAGCCTCATCTTGCAAATGATGCGATGACGAAGTGTTAACCATAGTGCAGTCGCAAGGGTATTCGCGCGGAAGCCTATCTCCGCGTTAACCGAGGGTTAACCATAAACGTAACGACTCGTGATGAGCTTTAGTCGAACAGACTCGATACCGATTGTTCCGATGCGGTGCGGGCAATCGCTTCGCCCATTAGGTGCGCAATCGGAATGTGCCGGATTTTTTCGACTTTGCTCACGGCCTCGGTCATCTCGATGGAGTCGGTTGTGACCAGTTCCTTGAGACGAGACTTGGCAATCCGCTCGTGCGCTTCGCCGGACAGGACGCCGTGCGTGATATAAGCCGAAACCTCACTGGCCCCAGCATTGAGCAGCGCCTCGGCTGCGTTTACCAGCGTGCCACCGGAGTCCACGATGTCATCGATCAGAATGCAGGATTGGCCTTCGACATCACCGATAATGTTCATGACCTCGGAGACGCCTGCGCGCGGACGGCGCTTATCGACGATGGCAAGCTGGGCGCCGATCCGGTTGGCAACATTGCGGGCGCGCAATACACCGCCGACGTCTGGTGATACGACCATAACTTTGGACGTATCGTAATTGGCCTTGATGTCTCGGGTCAGGACAGGTGCCGCATAAAGATTGTCTGTCGGAATGTCGAAAAAACCCTGGATTTGCGGTGCATGCAGATCCAGGGTCAAAATGCGGTTCGCGCCAGCATGTGTGATCAGATTAGCCACGAGCTTGGCGGAGATCGGGGTGCGGGGAGCGGATTTCCGGTCCTGGCGCGCATAGCCGAAATAGGGCATGACGGCAGTAATCCGGCGCGCTGAGGACCGGCGCGCTGCGTCGATGAGGATCAGCAATTCCATCAAGTGGTCATTTGCCGGATAGGACGTGGACTGAAGGATAAAAACATCCTCGCCACGAACGTTTTCGTGGATTTCCACGAAGATTTCCTTGTCCGCAAAGCGTTTGACCGAGCAATCGGTAAGCGGAATTTCGAGATACTGGGAGACGGCCTTGGCCACGGTGAGGTTAGAGTTGCCCGTCACCAGCTTCATGGTAGCCCCTATCGCTGTGCTTTTATGCCGGCGTCGCCAATGCGCCGGCTCCGTTTGCGGGCACCTGTAGCCCTACACTGGCAGCGGCGCAATATGACTTTTGCATGAATGGCAAAAGTCTTTTGCAAAGTGTTACCAAAGTGTCCGCTTGTCAGCTCTTGGCGATCAGTGAAATCTGCCGACCCGCGCGAGTGCCGGAATGGGTGGCGTGCCGGTGGGAAAAATAGAGTTCGGGTGAATGATATGTGCAGCCGCCAACTTGCTCGAACGTCGCCAGTCCTAGGTCTTCGGCCTGATGCCGAACAAGCCCCGGCACGTCGAAATGCGGCTTTTCGTAGCCTTTGGTCGCCAAGAAATCGGATGTATGCGGGAACTGTTCGCGGATCATTTGAGCGAATGTGTCGCCGACTTCGTAGGCAGGTGCGCTAATGGATGGGCCGATAGCAACCACAATGTCTTCAACACCTGCACCAAGCTCGGCCATGGCATTGACGGTCGCTGCGAGAATGTTTCCGACCGCGCCGCGCCAACCCGCGTGTGCTGCACCGATTATTCCGCTTTCCGGGTCTGCGAGCAATATCGGTACGCAATCGGCGGTCAAAATGCCCAGGGCTATGCCGGGCTGGTCCGTGACGAGCGCATCGGCTTCCGGGCGCGCTTTGAAATCATGACCTGCGCGGATGGTGAGCACATCGGTTCCATGAACCTGTTTTGCCATGGCGACCGGCAACGGACCGGCCTTGAGCGCCATGACGGCCCGATGGATATTTTCTGCGACATTGCCAGAATCGTCACCTACTGAAATCGAAGCGTTGAGCGCCGCAAATTCGCCCTCCGATACCCCGCCCCTGCGTCCGAAAAAGCCGTGACGGATGGAGCGGATCTGGTTAAGGGCCGGGCTTTGCTCAAGGGGTGCGTGCATGGTGCCAAATCTTTTGTCGTAAAGCGCCAGAAATGCAGCCGGAGGGTGCTGGCCTTTCTAGCGGGAAACAAATCCTGCCGGTGCCAAGCCGGGACTGGATGCGCAAAAGGCCTTGAAAAGCGTACCCATTTGCGATGATCCGGTCAGTCGCTCAAATGCGGAACGCAATTGCTCGGCCTTGTCAGGATTGGTTTTGCTCAGGGCTGAATGACGATCCTCCAGCCCTAATGATGTAAGAAAGTGGCCCTGTGTCACAAGTGGGTGTATCGTCAACCCAGCTATGCGTGCAGCGTGACCCAGCGCTTCAAAATCCACATGCGTCGTAAGATCGGCCTTGCCGGGTTCAGCCAATGGGTCCGCGTACTCATGACGGGAAAGCGCCTGTAGCGTTTCGCCTGGTTGGGTATGCTCATAGCCATAATCGATCGTCAGGATCGCGCCGCCGCGTGGAGCAATTGTCCGGCCCAATTGCTCCATGAGTTGACGGCCGGCCAGACCAATTTCCGCAACTTCACCATCTTTCGCATTGGAAAAAGCCTCACCAAGCAATGTTCCGTCGTAGGGTGTTGGCGACAGGCCGAACACGCGTCTGCCATCGGCGAGGCCGATGCAGCGCTCGAACCATTTCTCTTCACGTTTAACGAACTGGCGAACCGGCAGCGCGTCGAAAAACTCGTTTGCGATTACGATGAGTGGAGAGGGGGGCAGTTCGCCGATATCTTCCGTCCATTGCGGTCCGAAGGCGGCGAGCTTGTCCCGCTGCATCTCGATCAGTGCTGCGTTGGTTTCCATCAATTGCAGATTGAGGGCATCGCTGAAACCGGGAACCCGCGTGGCAACCCGGAGCGCATCGGCCATGAGCGTGCCGCGCCCCGGCCCAAGCTCAAGTACAGTAATGGCGTCAGGCGAACCCATCTGCACATAAAGATCGGCGATCCATGCACCGATCATTTCGCCAAAAGTCTGGCTGATTTCAGGTGCGGTGATGAAATCCCCGCCAACGCCAAGCGGATCGCTCGTCCGGTAATAGCCCCGTGATGGGTGCGTCAGGCACAAGCCCATATAGGTGGCAAGTGAGATGGGTCCGCTTGTGCGGATCTGCATATCGATCAGATCGCCAAGGCTGAGATCGGTGTCACGCATGGCGGCGCGTTTGTGCCCAGACGATCAAAGCAATTCCTGCAATCAGGATGGGCAACGATAGGACCATGCCCATTGTCAACCAGCCGAACGCCAGATAGCCGATATGGGCATCGGGCAAGCGGAAGAACTCAACGAAAATGCGAGACGCGGCATAGCCGATGCCGAAGATGCCGGCGGCTGTGCCGGGGCTGCGCAGCACCAGCTTGATATGGGTGAAATAGCGAATGACAAGAAACAGCACGAGACCTTCCAGCAAACCCTCATAGAGCTGCGAAGGGTGGCGCGGAAGGTCGCCGCCGCCGGGAAATACAACGCCCCAAGGCATTGTGGTGACGCTACCGTAAAGCTCGCCATTGATGAAATTCGCAACGCGGCCAAGAAGCAAGCCAATGGTCGAACAGCAGGCCAGAAGATCAAGCCCTGAAAGAACATTGGCACCCTTGTGCCGCAAATAAACGATCATCGCGATCATGACGCCAAGCATGCCGCCGTGAAAACTCATGCCACCATCCTGAAGTGCCAGAATGGAAAGCGGGTTCGCTGCAAAGAATGCCGGATCGTAAAACACGACATAACCCAAACGACCGCCCACCACGATGCCGATAACGATCCAGAACGCGAAATCGAAAAGCTCATTGGCGGTCATGGGCGGATTGTTGTTCATCCAAAGCGAAGTGCGCTTTACCAGCAGCATGCCATATCCGACACCGATAAAGATGCCTGCCAGATAGGAGAGGGCATACCAGCGGATGGCAATGGGGCCGATGGCAAAGGCGATGGGATCGATATTGGGGAAAGGCAAGTCGGATCTCACAATTTTTGAATAGGCGGACCATGCCGGGCCAACTTGCTCTGGTCAAGCTGCCAGCCAGTCACTACATAGAGATAAATTTGGCTAACTCGCCAATGAAAAGGAATTGACACATGAGCCAATCAAGCAAGATTTTCGACGATCTTGGCCGGTTGATGAACGATGCAGCTTCGGTGGCCGACGGTGTGCGCCGGGAGGCGGAAACAGCCATGCGCGGGCAGATGGAGCGGATCGTCAATGACCTGGATCTGGTCAAGCGAGAGGACTATGACGCACTTCGCGATCTCGTGCAGATTCAAGGCGAAGAAATCGAGGCGTTGCGCCGCGATCTCGAAGCGTTCAAGAAGCGCCGTAAAACCAGTTAGGGTTTTCTCATGCGCATTGCCGTATTGTCCGATGTTCACGGTAATGCTCTGGCACTTGAGGCGGTGCTCGCCGATATCGGTCGGCAGGCAACCGATGTGATTTGCAATCTGGGCGACCATTTTTCCGGGCCGGTCGACCCGCTTGGTACCGCCCAACTCCTTCGCGGTTTCGATGCGATAAGCATTTTGGGCAATCACGATCGCTACCTGCTCGACGAAGCCCCGGAAGATATGAGCAAGGTGGACAGGATCGCAATCGAGGCACTGCGCCCTTGCGATCTCGATTGGCTGCGCTCGTTGCCCGAAACCGATGTTGTGGGCGATGTTCTTTATCTGTGCCACGGTACGCCTGCGTCCGATGATACGCATTGGCTCCAGACAAAAGATGCGGATGGCAGGTTCTTTCCCACTGCGCCGGACGTGATTGCCAGCGCGTGCGAGGAGATAGCGCTTCCTCTGATCTGTTGCGGGCATTCCCATGTCGCCCGTGCGGTGAAGCTTGAAAATGGCCATATTGTTTTCAATCCGGGTAGTGTCGGGCGTCCTGCTTACACCATGGCCGATCCCACTTCGATTGCCCGTCTCTCTCCCGATGCAGGTTATGCTCTCGTGACGCAGAAGGGCGCAGAATGGGATATTGAGCTGCGCCAGGTTCCTTACGATCATATGTCAGCCGCGCAGCAGGCGCGCGATCATGGCGCCAAGACATGGGCCAAAAACCTCGAAATGGGCTGGCAGAGGTAATTTCTGCGCCAAAATGAGCCGCAAATCGTTGTGAACAACCGGTTTTGTTAAGAACCCGTTAACCATGGCGCTCCGATCATCCACAGAAGAATCTGTCAATCGGACCAGCGTTTATGGGTTCGGGTGGCAAGGTCGGTGTAGATTCAATTTTAAGGACGATTCGTACACCTAACCCTTGTTCAGGCAGTTCGGTTGTGCCGCGTAGGGCGTGTGGCATCAGGTCATGCGTTCGTTCAAATTCCTGCTCAAGCGTGCGGAGCCAGCCATGTCACTTATTGAATTGGAACTGGATAGGAACATCCACCCGGTGGATATCATCGAACATATCGCTGCGATCAACGATTGGTCGTTCGAGCGACAGGATGCCGATGAAATCTCGATCTCGGTGAAAGGCGGCTGGTGCGATTACCACGTATCGTTCAACTGGATGGAGGAGATGGAAAGCCTGCATCTGGCCTGCGCCTTCGATCTCAAGGTGCCTGAAGCCCGCCGTGGTGAAATCAAGCAATTGATTGCGCTCGTTAACGAGCAACTCTGGATCGGACATTTCGATATATGGAGCCGGGAGGGCGTTGTGCTCTTCCGCAATTCGCATCTGCTTTCGGGCGGCGCCGAGGTTTCGCCCCAGCAATGCGAAGCCCTTTTGCGATCTGCGACCGACAGTTGCGATCTTTATTATCAGGCTTTCCAGTTCGTGGTCTGGGCCGGAAAATCGGCTTCCGACGCGCTTGCTGAAGTCATGTTTGAAACCGTGGGGCAAGCATGAATCTTTCCGATGCCGGTTCCGTCGTTCTGGTCGGGGCCGGCAAGATGGGAACGGCCATGGCGGCCGGCTGGATAAAGGCCGGACTGCCGGGCAGGAACCTCTTCCTTGTCGATCCGGCGCCGCATGAAAGCGTTATAGCCTTTGCCCATGAGAACGGCGCCTCGCTTGGCAGTACGCTTCCAGCGGAAAGTCCGCGTGTCATTGTTCTGGCGGTAAAGCCGCAGGTCATGAGCGAAGTGCTTGCCGATGTGAAACCGAGTGTCGGGCCCGATACGCTGGTGCTATCAATTGCTGCGGGCATTTCCGTCAATAAGTTCATTTCGGCGTTGGGAACGCAGAAGGTTGTGCGGACCATACCCAATACACCGGCGCAACTCGGCAAGGGGATTTCCGGTGCGGTGGCAGCGCAAGCGGTGACGGGCGATGACAAAGCCCTCGCTCAAGCTCTGCTGGAAGCGGCAGGGCAGGTGGTTTGGCTCGAAGATGAAGCCTTGATCGATTCAGTGACCGCAGTCTCGGGGTCCGGGCCAGCCTATGTGTTCTACCTTGTTGAAGCCTTGGCACTTGCAGGCGAGAAGCAGGGCTTGAGCGCTGACCAGGCCATGTTGCTGGCACGCCAGACAATTATCGGCGCCGCCGCCTTGCTGGAAGCAGATGCAAGTCCGGCAGCACAATTACGCAAGAACGTAACCTCACCCGGCGGCACAACACAGGCGGCGCTCGATGTGCTGATGGCCGAGGATGGTTTGAGACCGCTGATGGATCGCGCTGTTGCGGCGGCGAGGGCACGTAGTGAAGAATTGGGTAAATGAGCGAAATTACATTCGATGAGTTTTTGAAGGTCGATATCCGCACCGGGACGATTATCGAAGCGCGGGACTTTGCCGAAGCGCGCAAGCCCGCCATTATCCTGATCATTGATTTCGGCCCCGAGATCGGGATCAAGAAATCATCGGCCCAGATCAAGGTGCATTATGCGCCCGATGAACTTGTCGGCCGGCAGGTGATGGCGGTGGTCAATTTCCCGCCCCGCCAGATCGGGCCGATCAAGTCCGAAGTTCTGACATTGGGATTTGAAGACGAGGACGGCGCTATCGTGCTCGCGGCCGTCGACAAGCAAGTGCCGAATGGCCGCAAGCTGATGTGAGATCAGGCGGCAATCGCGCCGGTGTAAATCAACGCCGCTGGGATCAGTCCTCGGAGATGCGATCGGTCAGGCGCAATTGACCCAAAAGTGTACGGTCGGTCTGCTCGGTCATTTCCACAAAGAACCGCGCGACGCATTGGCGGGTTTCATCGGGCAGAGCGGCCAGCGCGGTCTCGATGCGTTTTGCCTGAGAAGCGCTGAGCGTTTCAAAGAACTCGCGCCCCTTTTCAGTCGGGTACAAGAGCCGCTGTCGGCGGTCGGTTTCTCCATGACGCTGGGTGACGTAACCGCTATCGATCAACTGCCTCAACACACGGGCAAGGCTCTGCTTGGTGATGCGCAGGATGTCGAGCAGGTCAGCAACCGTCATGCCGGGGCGCAGATTGACAAAATAGATCACGCGGTGGTGCGCCCGGCCAAAGCCCTGCTTTTCCAGAAGGGCATCCGCATCACGCACGAAATCCCGATAGGCGAAGAAAAACAAGCCCATGATGTCTATGGGCATTTCAGGGAAATCGTAAATGGCGGAATTTATGTCAGCCTTGTTGACATTTATTGTGTTAGCTGGCATCGTCCGTCCAAATTCTTTGTCCAATAGTGACTTATCACAGACCCACTTGTGTTTGCCAAGTAGGGAGAGATTGCTGCATTATAGGACAAAGTGCACCAACTCTATGCACCTTTACACAAATGAATTAGTGGGAGAATAAGATGGCCATCGTGCCAATGGATCAGCGAGAAGGTTGGATCTGGTATAACGGGGAAATGGTACCCTGGCAGGATGCCAAGCTCCATGTCCTTACGCATGGTCTGCACTACGCGAGCAGCGTCTTTGAAGGTCAGCGCGCTTATGGCGGGGAGGTTTATAAGCTGCGCGAACATACCGAGCGCCTGATTTTTTCAGGCAAGACGCTCGATTTCACCATTCCCTATTCGGCCGATGAGATTGACGAAGCCTGCCGTCAGGTTCTTGAAAAGAACGAACTCGTCGATGCCTATATGCGCCCCGTCGCCTGGCGCGGTTCGGAAACGCTTTCGGTGCCAGCGCGCGATAACAAGGTACACCTCGCCATCGCCGCCTGGGTCTGGCCGAGCTATTTCTCGACCGAGGAACGGCTCAAGGGCATTCGCCTGTGCTGGGCGGACTGGAAGCGCCCGTCGCCTGAAACCATTCCCTGCAAGGCCAAGGCTGCCGGTCTTTACATGATCTGTACGCTTTCCAAGCACACGGCCATGGACAAGGGCTATGCCGATGCGCTGATGGTCGACTATCGCGGCTATGTTGCTGAAGCGACCGGTGCCAATGTCTTTTTTGTCAAAGGCAAGGACATCACCACCCCGACGCCCGATTGCTTCCTTGACGGCATTACGCGCCGGACGCTGATCGGGCTGGCCAAGGCCAACGGCTATACCGTCACCGAACGGCACATCATGCCCGAGGAATTGTCCCAGTTTGACGAATGCTTCCTGACCGGAACCGCGGCTGAAGTGACGCCGGTTTCCGAAGTGGGCGAATACAAGTTCACGCCGGGTGAAGCCTGCCGGACGCTTGTGGAAGCCTATATGGCGGAAGTTCAGCCCAAGAAGGCTGCAGCGGAATAAAAAGCCGCATCATCACCGCAATTCTAAAGCCGGGGATAAATCCCGGCTTTTTTATTGCCAGCGCTGGGCGGCCTCGTCATCGCTTTGCCTGGCGGCAACCCAGTCCGATCCGGTTTCGCGTTCTTCCTTTTTCCAGAAGGGTGCGTTGGTCTTGAGGACGTCCATGATGAAATTGGCTGCATCGAATGCAGCCTGACGGTGCGGTGCCAAGGTCATGACCTGAACGATCGGTTCGCCTGGATAAAGCGTTCCGAACCGGTGAATGATCGTTGCATCGGTTAGAGAAAAGCGCTGCATGGCGTCGCCGAGCAAAGTTTCAAGCTGGCTTTCTGCCAATGCCGGATAGTGCTCAAGCGTCATTGAGATTATCGGATCTTCGGGCAGCGAGCGTACAAGGCCCGTGAAGGTTACGGCCGCGCCTGCACCGCCCGCGTTTTCCAGAAACGCATTGGTCTCGGCGCCGGGGTCGAAGGTGGGCTGCTGCAACCGAACGCTCATGACGCGTTCCTCTGTCGCGTTCCCGAAGCGAAAAACCGGCGGCCACTTTTTCTGGGAACGCTCATTGCTCAGCCCCCGGTCATAGGCGGGAAAAGCGCAATGGTTTTTGCGCCCGCAAGCGGGGTCTGGTGATCGACCAGCTCTTCATCGCGCGCGGCGCGGATCAGTTCCCGTTTGGCGGTGGCGAGCGCAAAGGTCTCGTCATTTGCGGCCAGCCAGTCGATCAGGTCAGCGATTGTCGCAACGCTTGCAGGCGGATCGATCTCGTCGCTGTCGCGTCCGAGCCTTTCGCGCAGCCAGGCAAAATAGAGCACTCTCACTTGCTCGCTCCTTCGCGGTCGGCAATCTGGGAGATTGCGCCCTGCCAATATTGCCAGCCAGTGATCGCCGTCAAAATTGCCGCCAGCCAGAACAGCGCCAGCGCGGGAATGGTCAGCACCGGCACAACGGGCATGGCAATGACCAGTGCCAGGGCGACCAATTGGATCGTGGTCTTGTATTTGGCGAGGCTTGAAACATGCACAACGATCTTTTCGTTGCCCATGAATTCGCGCAGCCCGGAAATGAAGATTTCGCGCAGAAGAATGATCGTTGCCGGGATCAGCTCCCAGACGCCGAAGGTGCCGTCGAGAAAAAACACCAGTAGCAGGGCACCGACCAGCAGTTTGTCGGCAATCGGATCGAGCATGCGCCCGATGGCCGAGACAGTTCCATATTTACGCGCGAGATAGCCATCGAAAAAGTCGGTGATGGCCGCGATGATATAGAGCGCGAGCGCAAGCCAGCGCCAGACGTCTCCATCTGCGAGCAACAGTGCCATGATGACCGGAATGGCAAATATCCGGCCATAGGTGAGGTAGTTTGGCACTTTGGCCATGTCGAAAGCTGAACTCATAAACTACCTCAATCGTAATGCGTTGTGCCGGTCAAGTGCGGTTGAAATGATCGTAAATCTGCTGGGCCATAGCCTTTGAAATGCCGGGAATGGCGGACAGATCGGAAAGCGCTGCGCGTGATACAGCCTTGGCAGAACCGAAATGCTGCAAGAGCGCACGCTTGCGGGTTGGGCCAATGCCCTCGATCTCATCGAGCGGGTTCCGGACAATGTCTTTCTTGCGCCGGGCGCGATGGGTGCCAATGGCAAAGCGGTGCGCCTCATCGCGCAGACGCTGAACATAATAGAGCACCGGATCGCGCGATGGCAGCATGAAAGGATCGCGGCCCTCGACATAAAAGGTTTCGCGCCCTGCATTGCGTTCTTCGCCTTTGGCGATGCCGATGATTGTAACCTCGCGCGGAAGGTTCATTTCGGCAAGGACAGCCTTGACGGCGTTGGTCTGGCCCGCGCCACCATCGATCAAAAGCACATCTGGCCAATCGGGCATACCCGAGGCGTCGTCTTCCGCTTCGATGTCGCTTTCCGCGGCAAGTCGGGTGAAGCGGCGCGTCAGCACTTCGCGCATCATGCCAAAATCGTCGCCCGGCGAAAGGTCCTTGGATTTGATGTTGAACGTCCGGTAGTGCTTTTTTGACAATCCTTCGATCCCGGCAACGACCATGCCGCCGACGGCATTGGTGCCCTGGATATGGGAGTTGTCGTAGATTTCGATGCGGCGCGGCGTTTGTTCAAGCCCAAAGGTTTCGGCCATGGCTTCAAGCAGTTTGCGCTGGCTGGCGGAGTCGGACAGATGACGCCCCAGTGCTTCGCGGGCATTTGTCAGCGCGTGTTCGACAAGCGCGCGCTTTTCTCCGCGTTTGGGGACTTCGAGTCTGACCGTGCGCTCAGCCCGCGATGCAAGTGCCTCGCGCAGAAGATCGGGTTCCGTAGGTTCCTCGGACGCCAGCACCAGTGCAGGGGGCGTTCGGTTCTCGTAAAACTGGGCCATGAAGGCTTCGAGCACTTCGGACAATGAATAGTTTTCATCGGCGCGAGGATAATAGGCGTAATTGCCCCAGTTCTGATGCGCGCGGTAGAAAAACACCTGCACACAGAAACTGCCTGCTTCCTGATGAATGGCGAACACGTCAGCCTCAGCGACCGATTGCGCATTCATTCCGCCTCCGCCCTGAATCTGGGCCAGCGCACTGAGGCGGTCGCGCAGCATGGCGGCGCGCTCGAAATCGAGCGCTTCGGCGGCCGCGTTCATCTCAGACTGCAGATGATCCTGAACAGCCTTGGTCTTGCCTGAGAGGAAGTCTTTGGCTTCGTTAGCAAGCGCCTGATAGTCGGGGATAGAGATTTCACCGGTGCAGGGCGCGGCACAACGCTTGATCTGATGCTGCAGACAGGGCCGGGACCGGCCAGCGTAAAAGCTGTCCGAGCAATTGCGCAAAAGAAACGCCTTTTGTAATGCTGTTACTGTGCGGTTGACCGCTGCGGCTGAGGCGAATGGCCCGAAATAGTGTCCCTTGCGGCGGCGTGTGCCACGATGCTTGTTCAACTCGGGCGCTTCATGCTCGGTCGCGAGAAGGATATAGGGGAAGGTCTTGTCGTCGCGCAGCAGAATATTAAAGCGCGGGCGCAGGCGCTTGATGAGGTTAGCTTCAAGCAGAAGCGCCGCTGCTTCGGTCTCGGTGCGGACGAATTCCATGGCGCGGGTAGCCGCGATCATGCGGCAGATGCGGACCGGATTGCCTTCATAGCGGGTATAATTGGTGACGCGCGCCTTGAGGTTGCGGGCCTTGCCGACATAAATTACCACCTCATTTTCATCGAGCATGCGATAAACGCCCGGCCCGGTGGGCAGGGTTTTCACAAAGCGCTTGATAATGTCGGGGCCGGTAAGGTCGTCGGTATCGTTGGTCATGTGGTGCGCGGGGTGGGGTCGTTCTTTTCGAGCCATTGCAGGTGCTCGCCGCCATCGAGAGCAAGCATTTGCCCTGTCATCGACTCAAGCGAGAGGATGGCCATTATACCCTGTGCTATTTCATCGGGGGCAGCCCCGTTTTCAAGAGGCAGCTGCTTGACCGAGGCGGCGAACTCGGCATCGGTCTGGCGGCTGTTCTTGAGTGTCGGGCCCGGACCGATGGCGTTGACCCGGACTTTCGGCGCCAGCGATTGGGCGAGCGTGCGTGTGGCGGTCCAGAGCAGCGATTTCGAAAGTGTATAGGAGAAGTGATCCGGGCCGGGATGGAGCACGCGCTCGTCGATGATGTTGACGATATTGCCGTTAGTTTCCTTGGGAAGCTGGGCGGCAAAATCGCGGGCCAGGAACACGGGCGTTTCTGCGTGCAGGGCCATATGCAGATCCCAAAGGTCTTCGTGCAGCGTATCGGCGCTGTCAGGCTCAAAGACCGATGCGTTGTTGATGAGGACCGATAGCGATCCGAAAGGTGCGGCGGCGGCAGCGATCAGGCCCATCCGGTCTTCGCGTCGCGAAAGATCGGCCTGAACAATATCAGCGCGGCCGCCATCGGAGCGAATGGCGTCGGCAAGCTGTTCGGCCTTTTCGCCCGAACTGCGGTAATGGATGATTACGGCATAGCCTTCGCCTGCGAGACGCGTCGCGATTGCCGCGCCGATCCTGTCCGCTGCGCCGGTAATCAGTGCCGTGCCCTGCATAATGTACTCCTTGGAAAGTTTGAGGTCAAAGACAGGAAACGGATAGCCACCAGTGGTGGTTCAGCCCTACCCAGCTTTAGTCCGGGACGGTTGCGCGAGCAATATCTGTTGGTTGAGACAGATTATGTCAGTGGCAAGAGGCGGGGATTAATTCCGTATCCGGCCGACAAGCCACATGATCGCGGCGGTCAGGAGGCAGAGCGCGCCGAGCGGCGCGACGGTCAGGCTGAGGAGAACAGGCAGCAGCGCATTGCTGCTGGGTGCAACGACCATCATGACGAGTGCTGGGCCTGCACCGATGACGGCAAGCAGCAAACCCAATTGCCCGAAGGCTATCGCCCAGCGCCGGAGTGTCATACTGCTCGTTCAGCTCCCCTGTCATTCCCGTCGATACAAAGTCTGTACCACGGGGGAGATGACTGCAAGCTGAACAGGTGCCAGTCAGCCCGTTATTGCCGTGAAAAGCCAATAGCCGCCGGCTGCCGTCAAGGCCGTGAGGAAGCTGCCCCAGGCGATATCGACAACAGCAACTGCGACTGTAAAGCCCTTCATGGTGGAAAGGTTAGTGAGGTCATAGGTGCCATAGGCAATGAAACCGAGCGCGGCGCCAAGCAGTGCAGCATTGAGCACCGAACTTGCGGGAAGCACGGCAAAAAGCACGATGCCCGCGACATAGGCAAGGTAGAAGGCGCCAGCAATGCCAAACCGGGGCTTTTTAAGCAGCAGATCACCAAGCTGGGGGAAATAGAAGCGCTGTCCCATATAAGTGAGCCAGACATAATCGATGGGGAAAAAGATCGCGGCGCAGACGAGATAGGCAATCAGAAAGTCAGACATGGTGATCAGTTACCCCCGGCAGATGAAATCGCAATGGTTTCAATACGTCTGAAACGAACTTTGAGATCATAGGCCTTGAACCCATAGCGGGGATTACGCATGTTGGCAGCACCATATACCGGAGGTCTTTAGAGCGGTGATCATTCTCTTATACGGCGCAATAGCTTTGGCAGCGATAACGCTTATCGGCAACCTTATGCTGCACAAGTGGAACACGGCGCGGGTTGAAAAGCAGATGAGCGAACGCGTCGACATCTACATCAACAGCCTCAATGCCGAGGGTATGCCCGAGGAACTCGCCGGCATGAGCGCAGAGGAGCGCCGCGACCTGCTGATCACCGCAGCGCGGGAAGTGCGGGCCGATAGCGACCGGCGCTTCTATGTGGCAACGATCGGTGCCATCCTGTCTTTTTTCCTGGCGCTCGGCTTTGCCATCGAAGGCGCCGGAATGCGTGATTTCGTCCTCACGCTGGTGATCGCGGCAGCAACGCTATTCGGCATCACGACCTTCATGTATCGCAGCCTTAAATCCCGGCTGGCGGCGCGCGGCATGGATATCGACCGGCTGAAAATAAGCTGAGGCCGGAGCGGGGCTCCGGCCTCATTATCATGTATCGCGGGATTTAATTCCCGAAGCAGAAATATCCGTTCGGACCGTCAAAGCAGACCTGACCACCAGTGCTGGGCGGCCGATGGCTCGGCGGGCGGTAGTGCGGGGGCCGGGGCCGCGGGTGCTCCCAATAGGGTGGGCGCGGACGCGGGGGGTGATAATAGGGCGGACGCGGGCGCGGGGGCTGATACACCGGCGGGCGCGGACGATGATAACCGCCCGAACTCAGATAACGCTCGGAAACCCAGCCTTCGCCGCCATAATAGCCGCGACGCTCGATCAGGCACCAGCCGCTGCGGCAATAATCGACCTGCACACGCTCACCGCGCTCAAGCACATCGACAACCCGGAACTGGGTGCCCGGACCCTGGCGGACATTGACCGTGGTGGTGGCAGTGGCCGACCAGGCATAAGCGCCGGCGGTCATCACCATGACCATGAGAGCGGCCAACCCGCCCCTGAAAACAGTCTTGTTGAGAGCCATTACGCTTCTCCCTTGAATGTTGCGAGCGGCTTGTGCCGCCTTGTATCCATGAATAAAGCGCAACCTAGCTGAACCGTTGCTGAACGATGTGTTTATGTTTGGGGTGGGGATGAGGGGGATTCCACAGCGTATATCAAAGCGCCCGACGGCCAGATGACCTCGGATGATAAAAAGTAGGTGGACGGCATGGGGCGATGAACGCTCCGTACTGAAATTTAATATATGAAGCGACCATCGCCCCATGCATCCGGGATTTGTGGCGTGGCGTCCGCTCGGGCTAGGGCCAATCCCTGCCGGGTTTCCCCGGTTACCACAGGCGTCCTGTGGCTGGCCTCGGTGACGTTTCGGCCTCCGCTGGGACGACTCCCATCGGACCCGGATCGGTCAAGAAAACCGGTCGGCCGCAAAGCGGCTTTCCGGTCTCCCCGCCAAGCGTTCGTTGCGCTTGCGTCCATCTCAGCGGGACCGTGCGCACACCATAACCCGGTCTTGCGAGGCGGGGATAAGTTCAGTCGCGCCAGCTATCGATCACATTGCCATGCTCATCGCGATTCAGGCGTGGCGCGGGCCGCTGAAGCTCTTCCTCGGTGAGTTCGGGGCGGCCATGATAAATGCGCTTGTAAAACTCGGTGTGAAAGATCGTATAGGCCTCCTCGGGGTCCTCGCCCGCCGCAATCGCTCGCATGCGCACGTCCACGCCCCATTCGACGCCGAGCATCGTCAGCTCGGCAAGGCGGCGCACGACCTTAACTGTGTCTTCCCGCGTCAGCGCGCTTTTGGCGCGCGGCTGGTCATGGCCGAGCGATCTTGCATGTTCTTGGAGCACGGCCCGCGCTTCCACGAGGATCAGCGCGATTTCCGCGACAGTCAGGGCGTCGTTTTTGGGCAGGAACGGCAACGCCTTGACCGCGTGCGCCGGGCCAAGATGGCGGCGCGTGTCGGTCAGCAGCGTTCGGACCAGCCTTACAGCCTGGGCAGTCGCCGCCCCGGCATTGCGCGATTTGGCCTGCGCGGTGAAATCGCTGTGCAGCGCATTATAGCGCGCGATGAGGTTTTGGAAGCTATCGCGAAGATCGGGTTTGGTCGGCATTTATCGTCTCTCCTTGTCATGTTGCCTCCGGCGGCCGGAGGATGACGGGAGAGGATAGGGGAGGTTGGAAGGGTGGGGATAAGAGCTCGGGAAAAGCGTAGAGCGCAACCCACACTTGGGCCGCTAGCGCGTAGCTAATGCAAAGCAGTCAAAGTTTTTATTCTATCGTCGAACCAAATATTGCCAGCTTACAAACTCCTCCGCTAAGCTCCTACAAAAGCAACGCAAGAGAGAAAACATGAGCGACGGTGAGAACTTCCTCTATGATTTGATGCCGGCAGATAATGCATTCATATCACGCCTAGAAATAAAGAAATTATTTGGGCGACAGGACATAAATCTCGATTTCTCTGGCCCTCAGGAGACTCAAGAACGTTCCATAAACATCATATATGGATTGAATGGTCAGGGTAAAACGACAATATTAAAATTTATATATTTCCTGATTTCCAAGGATAGTGGAAGGGGACATAAAAGTTGGATTGCTGCCCTGCCATTTATAGAAGCAAAGCTATTCATGAGCGATGGTTCTACACTAACAGTTTCGCGTACAAAGGGTAATACTGGATCATATATAGTAATATTTAATAAGGATCTTGAATCAATAGAGTTCAATATAATTGCAGATGAAAATAATAGCGTGAAAATGGATAACAGTGGAACGGATGTAAGTGATTATCTTTCATTTGTTGCTAACTTTCCCGTTAATATATTCTATATGACTGATGACCGAAAATATTACTCGAATTCTAATGTTGTCTCTCGCATACATAGAAGGCGTCCAGTGAGCGGAGATATTATTTATGAGTCCGGCAGAGATTATTTTATGAGGAGATCGTCAGAAGAAGCGGATCAGTCCGTTTCTTTTTCTGATATGGCAGAAGTAATAACTGAAGTCTTTAGAAGGCAGGTTATGAAAGGGGGTGTCCAAGTACAGAGGAATATGTACTCAATTTACAAGCAACTCGTGGAATCTGTGATTGAGGCCTCGGAAACGCCAGACGATATCAAGAACTATCTTTTGGAGAGAATTGATGAAACTGAGAGCCTCACTGAATCGTCGATTAGAATCGGCGCGATGCCCATGATGGACGCAGAAGTCTTTCGTGGAGCAGTTAGGCAGAGTGAGGAAGCAGAGTTAGAGAAGCTATATTTAGTTCTTAATCCTTTTCTAGATAGCCTTCAGGCGAGGGCGAGCGGCATAGCAGCAATGGTCGACCGAATGGAGGCTTTTGTTCAAGAATTGAATAGGTTTTACCAGGATAAACTATTCGATTTTACGATTAGAGATGGATTTACTGTGAAATCTATCGCTAATGAGCAGCCGCTTCGGGTGGAATGGCTCTCTTCCGGAGAGCGGCAATTGTTCATTATATTAGGTAGTGCATTTTTAGTTCAAGATGAAACTGGAATAGTACTGATTGATGAGCCGGAATTATCACTTAACATAATATGGCAAAGAGAATTTGTAGGTGCATTGGAGAGGATATCGAAATTTTCGCCGGTTCAGTATATATTGGCGAGTCATTCTCCGGAAATACTGACAAGTGAAGCGGCAAGGGTTGTATCTATTGGGGGGATGGAATGATACCTCGCAGAAAATTGTCGCAGATTATTGAAATACAAAAAATGTTCAAATTGAAACCAGATGTTTTAGTAGAAGGGGTTTCAGATAAGTACACGGTTCGTCGTATATTTGGAGGGGACTGGCCGTTCGGTGTCGGAATTTTCGCGATCGATGATATTGAAATCGATTGCGTGGAAGTCGACGGTGTCGACGGCTGTCGAGGTAGGGTTATCGCCGTGTGTGGAGGCCTCTATCAACAGTCCGGGCACGTTATTGGGCTCGTTGATAGGAGCTTTGAGGAGCAAACATATGTCCCGCCAGGCGATAATATTATACTGACCGAAAGAGCTGATATAGAGCTGGACATCTTGGATTCTGGTCAGTTTGTCGAAAATTTAAGCATATATTTCTGTAAAGACATTTCGGACATATGGATCAAGTTTGCCTTGTCAGTTGCCCGACAGATTCATGTCATTAGAATGATAGGGCACTCGGATGGTAAAAGTATAGCGTTACCAATCGTGGCTAAGAGCATATCGCTAGTAGGTGGCGAGTTATTTTTTGATAGACCGAATTTCATCACCAAAATAGCTCATAAGAATGGCGATTATTCGTATTGGATGAACATTGGAAACAAAGTTGATAAAAAAATGGCTGAAGCAACCGAGCTTGAGCCGACATATTATGTAGGTTTTCATGTTCTAGAAAAGGTGCTTGCTGCTGTATTAGGTTTGAAGACAAATATAAACAAGAACAAGTTCGTTGATGATTGGTTGGGATCGCTGCTGAGAATGAAACCTAAGGAAAATGTTCTTATTGAGGAACCCTATACTAAGCTGTTGTTGTGCATAGGCCCTGCATAGCGGAGGATTAGCGTGCGAGTTGCTCGCGTGCTCGGACCCTCACCCGCCCCTTAGGGGCACCTTCATCGGCTTCAATCCTGCCACCCGAGCGATTTTGCCTTTGGCCAGTTCGTTCTCCCTCAAGGGGAGGGGGGTGGTGCTGAGACCTGTGGTCGCCGTGGAGGACTAACCCCCCGGGCCTTCGAGTTGCTCCAGTTCCATCTCCCGAAGCTTCTTGATTTCGTCTCTTTGGTTTTGTCTCACGGCGCGCACCGCTCGCACGACGACGGCCTGAATCCGGCCTGTCGCTGCCACTGCCACTCGAGAGTAGTTCTCATGGCCTCCTCACCTAAAATCGCTCCACCGGAGCGATTTTGCCTTTGGCCGGTTCGAAGTCCCTCAAGGGGAGAAGGGTAGACGGGGCTGATTAGCCACCCGGGCCCTCCAGCGACTCCAGTTCCATTTCGCGGAGCTTTTTAATCTCGTCTTGTTATTCTGCCTCACGGGCCGCACCGTTCACGGCATGACGCGCTAAATCCGCGCTATGCCGTTCACTGGCCCTCCGGCGGGGCGCCGCACGCGCGGCGGCTCGCTCTTCGCTCGCTCGACGAAATCAGTCTGTGTCTGCCGGAGCCTCAAGTTGCTCCAATTCTAGATTTCGCAATTTGCGGATTTCGTCGCGGAGCTTGGCGGCCTGTTCGAATTCCAGGTTGGTGGCGGCGTCGCGCATTTTGCCCTCAAGATCCTTGATGACCGCGGCGAGGTTGGCGCCGACGGGCATTGTATCCTTGCCGTCTTTGCCCGGACGGATTTTCACCGACACATGATCGCGTTCGTAAACGCTGTCGACAATATCGTTGATGCGGGCCTTTACGCTTTGCGGGGTGATGCCGTTGGCCTCGTTATAGGCCAGTTGCTTTTCGCGGCGGCGGTTGGTTTCGGCCAGCGCGCGTTCCATCGAGCCGGTCATGCGGTCGGCGTAAAGGATCACCTTGCCATCCACGTTCCGCGCGGCGCGGCCGATGGTCTGGATCAGTGAGGTTTCGGAGCGCAGAAAGCCTTCCTTGTCGGCATCGAGAATGGCGACCAGCCCGCATTCGGGAATGTCCAGACCCTCACGCAACAGGTTGATGCCGACCAGCACGTCGAAATTGCCCAGCCGCAGATCGCGGATGATCTCGATGCGCTCGATGGTGTCGATGTCGGAGTGCATGTAGCGCACGCGAATACCCTGCTCGTGCAGATATTCGGTGAGGTCTTCGGCCATCTTCTTGGTCAGCACGGTCAAGAGCGTGCGATAATTCTTGTCGGTGGTCTTGCGGATTTCGTCCACCACATCGTCCACCTGATTGGTGGCGGGGCGGATTTCCACAACCGGGTCGATCAGGCCGGTGGGGCGGATGACCTGTTCGGCAAACACGCCGCCGGTTTGGTCCATTTCCCATGAGCCGGGGGTGGCCGAGACATAGACCGTCTGCGGGCGCATGGCGTTCCATTCCTCGAACCGGAGCGGGCGGTTGTCCATGCAGGAGGGCAGGCGGAAGCCATATTCGGCCAGCGTCGCCTTGCGGCGCAGATCGCCGCGATACATGGCGCCCAACTGGCCGATGGTGACGTGGCTCTCGTCAACGAAGACCAGCGCGTTGTCGGGGATATATTCAAACAGGGTCGGGGGCGGCTCGCCGGGCTTGCGGCCAGAAAAGTAGCGCGAATAGTTTTCGATGCCCGCGCACGAGCCGGTGGCTTCCATCATCTCGAGATCAAACAGGGTGCGCTGCTCGAGGCGCTGGGCCTCAAGAAAGCGGCCCATGCCGTTGAGTTCCTGCAGGCGGGCCTGGAGTTCCTTTTTGATCTCCTTGATCGCCGCATTCATGGTGGTGCGGGTGGTGACGTGGTGGGAATTGGCAAAGACGCGGACGGCGTTGAGCTCGACCGACTTCTTGCCCGTCAGCGGATCGAATTCGGCAATGGTTTCGATCTCATCGCCAAACAGGGTGATGCGCCAGGCGGTGTCCTCATAGTGGGCGGGGAAGACTTCGATGGTGTCGCCGCGCACGCGGAAAGTGCCGCGCACAAAGCCCATGTCGCCGCGCTTGTATTGCAGGGCGACAAGTTCGGCGAGCAGGGCGCGCTGGTCGATCTTCTGGCCCTTCTCCAGCCAGATGGTCATGGTGGTGTAGTCTTCCACCGAGCCGATACCGTAAATGCAGGAGACCGAGGCAATGATGATGACATCGTCGCGTTCGAGGATCGCGCGGGTGGCCGAGTGGCGCATCCGGTCGATCTGCTCGTTGATGGTGGATTCCTTCTCGATATAGGTATCGGTGCGCGGAACGTAGGCCTCGGGCTGGTAGTAGTCGTAGTAAGAGACGAAGTATTCGACCGCGTTCTCGGGGAAGAAGTTCTTGAACTCGCCATAAAGCTGGGCGGCGAGGGTCTTGTTGGGGGCAAGGATCAGCGCGGGGCGATTGGTGCGGGCGATGACCTGGGCGGCGGTGAAGGTCTTGCCCGAGCCGGTGACGCCGAGCAGCACCTGATCGGTCTCGCCATTGTTGGCGCCCTCGACGAGTTCTGCAATGGCGGTGGGCTGATCGCCGCGCGGCTCGTACTCGGTGACGAGCTTGAAGGGGATGCCGGCCTTGTCTTTCTTGAGCGCGGCGGGGCGGTGGGGTTTCCACGCCTCGTTGCCTTCGACCTCCTTGCGGCCCTCGGCAATGATCTTTTCCAGCGCGGCAACGGTGGCCGAAACGCCTGCCGAGGAATTGGTCACGGAGGTGGGCGTATGAAATCCGGCCTGCGCGCCTTCGGCAAAGCCATCGAGATTGGTCGGGCGTTCGACGGAGTTGGCTTTCGACTTTGGGGCTTTGAGGCTCATGCCCGTCGCTTCGCTCCGGGTATTCTTCTTGCCCTTAGCGGCTTTTTTGTCGGCTTCGGCAGCGGCCTTGGCGTCAGCGCGATCGAGCGCGCGCTTGTTGCGCATGCGTTCGGCATAGAGCGGTTTGGAAGCCTGGGCGTCTTCGGCCTTCTCGATCTCCTTGATGAAATCATCGATGGAGAAGTCGGTCGCGCCACGATCACGAGACTTGCCAGGCCGTCCGGATGTTTTCTCGTCCTCGCGCCGGACAGGCTGCTGGGATTTCTTATCGCTGGTCATGGGGCACCATATCGTTCGGACGCTCGCGCGTTTCAATAGCACGGCAGGAACGGAGAGGGAACGGGGGCTGCTGACGGATCATGTCAGGAGCGTGAGGAGGGCGGTGAGTGTGACGACCATGATGGAGGCCATGCCAAGACCCCAGAAGAGCGAGCGCAGATGGTTGTGGCCGGTCCAGTAAGCGAGGGTGAAGGCAATGCGGACGATGACATATACACCAGCGGCGATGTTGGCATGGTCGGGGATCGTGCTGCCGTTCGTCGATAACAGGAGCGCCGCAGGCAGGAACATGGCCGCCGATTCGAGGTTGTTCTGCAGAACGCGCGCCGCGCGCCCCGTAAAGCCCTCACGTGAAAGCGGGGTACTGCGATCGGTAAAAGCGAAGGCGATGCCATTGGCAGTGATCGTGTTGAGGTGCTGGACGGCGGCGGAGAGAAAGACGAGCGCGCCGGTGGCGAGAATGGCGAGAGTTACAAACATGGAATTTTGTCCGGGATGGTTGACAACAGCGCATAGATGTCCGTTCGTTGCCGTTCAAGCAACGCGCATTTTAGCAGGCGAAATGTGCAATAACGCTCAGGTGGTTCATGGATGTCTCCAATTTCGGGCTGGCAAAAGCGCTGGCGGACGGCCGTAGTTTTTCGGCAGCGGCGCGTAAGCTCGGGGTCGCGCATACCACGGTAGCGCGCCGGTTGCGGCAACTTGAGGCGTATTATGGGACCCGATTGTTCGAGAATGCACCGGAAGGGCTGATTGCGACACCGGCGGGTGAGCGTGTCCTTGAGAGCGCGGAACGGATCGATGCCGAGATCATCGGGCTGGAGCGCGGCATCAAAGGTAGCGATCAACGGTTGGTAGGGTCGGTTCGGCTGACAACTGTTGACGTGCTGGCGTGGCACTTCATGGGCAGGATCGCTGCCTTTCGCGCGGCCTATCCCGAAATCGACCTCAGCGTCGAGACTGGCACGGAGTTGCGCAGCCTGTCGCGGCGCGAGGCGGAAATGGCGCTAAGGCTGACAAACCGGCCAGACGAATTCCTTTTCGGGCGCAGGATCGGGCGGTTCGATTTCCTGCCCTATGCTCATGCAACGCTGCTTGCACGGCTTGGGCACAAGGCCGCCGATCAGTTGCCGTGGATTGACTATAACGGTCGGGACTGCGGTGGACCGGCGGGGCGCTGGATGAAATCGGAATGCCCGAACGTTCACCCGCTTATGAGCGTGCCCACACCGCTGATGATGCTGCGCGCAATCGGTGCCGGAGCAGGCGTTGGACTCTTGCCAACAAGCATTGCGGTGGAGCAGCCCGATCTGGTCCCAATTTCGGACGACACGGCCTTTTCGGTCGACATCTGGTTGCTGGCTCCTCAGGAATTGCGACATACGGCGCGAATCCGCGCGGTGTTTGAAGCCTTCGGCTGAAACGGGTTCTGTGAACCGGCGTGACGCGCAAATGGGACCGAACGCGGATTGTCTCAGGAACGCCGGTGTTAACGCCGTCTTTGATCTTGCCGGCATAGGCTAAGTGGAATTGCTTATAAGGGGACGTGAGATGGACGGTTCGGTGCGTTTGGCGGAGGTGTTGGGTGCGCTGAGCCGCGCGCTCGATATTACCGAGGGGCAGCCGCCGGGCCATTGTGTCCGTTGTTGCTGGATCGGAGTGCATGTCGGGCGCAATCTGGGGCTGGACGAAGCGGCGCTGCGCGATCTCTATTACACGCTGCTGCTCAAGGATCTGGGCTGCTCGTCAAATGCAGCACGCATTTGTGAACTGTATCTGGCCGACGATCTGACGTTCAAGCGAGACTTCAAGCATCTCGATGGCAGTCTGCCGCAGGTGCTGCGTTTCGTTATCGCCCATACCGGCGCCGAGGCCGGATTGGCCGAGCGGTTCCGCTCTGTTGTCAACATCATGCGTAATGGCGGCGAGATCGTTACCAGCCTGATTGAAACACGCTGCCAACGCGGTGCGGCGATTGCGCGGCAAATGCGGTTTTCCGAAGACGTGGCTCAGGCCATCATCGATCTGGACGAGCAATGGAACGGCGCCGGCAAACCCATGGGCAAGATCGGCACCGAAATTTCGCTTTTTGCCAGAATTGCGCTGCTGGCGCAGGTGGCCGACGTGTTTTACATGGCCGGGGGGCCGGATGCGGCATTAGCCGAGATCAAATCGCGCGCGGGCACCTGGTTCGATCCGGCGGTGGTCTTTGCGTTCTGCGAGGTGGCGGCCGATGCCGAGTTCTGGACCATTCTATCGCGCCCCGATATCGAAGCGGTCGTGCTCGACCTCGAACCGGGCCAGCAGGATGCGGTGGCCGATGAAAATTATCTCGATGATATTGCGCGGGCCTTCGCCCAGGTGATCGACGCCAAGAGCTCCTTTACCTCAGGCCATAGTGAGCGGGTGGCGGTCTTTTCAGATCTCATTGCCGAGGAAATGGGCTATCACGCTGCCCGACGTCGCTGGCTGAAGCGCGCGGCGCTGCTGCATGATATTGGCAAACTGGGCGTTTCCAACAGCGTGCTCGACAAGCCTGGCAAACTTGATGACGATGAATGGGTATCGATGCGCGACCATGCGCGGCTGTCCGAGGACATTCTCTCACGCATCGGAGCTTTCGCCGATCTTGCAGTGGTGGCCGGTGCCCATCACGAGCGGTTGGACGGCAAAGGCTATCCCAATGGCAAGACTGCCGATGAACTGGACCTCGACACGCGCATCCTCTCGACGGCAGACGTTTTTGACGCCCTGACCGCAGACCGGCCCTATCGCAAGGCTATGCCGGTATCCAAAGCACTCTCGATCCTTTGGGAAGGTGCGGGCGCATCACATGACCCGACCTGTATCGCGGCGTTGGAACGCGCGCTGGCCCGCTCGGAGCGGGACGTGGCATAGGTTTCCAAGGGTATTGCGGGTGGTCTAAACCGGTTCTCGGTACGGAACATTGCCAGCTATTTGTTTCAAAAAAAGCCCCGCCGGGGAGGAGTTCGGCGGGGCGACTTGGAGGGCATGGGAAACTTTGGGGGGAATTGGGAAACTCTATGAGATTATTCAAAGGACAGATCAGGCGAGGGCGCCCGAAACAGCCATAACGACGGTCATCAGTGTGAGCATTGCAAAGCCTGCTGCGCTGGCGGCACTTACCTGAATAATCTTACGCGTTGTCATGGTCTGCTCCTGCGTTTTGCTTATTCCAAATTCTTTCTGCTTCATTAACGAAGCGAACTCGGAAATGGTTTCATGCGATTACGATTTCGTGTTCGCATCGTTGTTTGAAGGGATACAGGCGCGCGGCTGAATGCTTTCTGAACGCGCCGTTTAGGTTGGCGGCGTTGACGGTTCGCAGGCATCGGCCTAGCATGTCGGTATGCTTGGAGGTGTATTCCCGATGACAGTCATAAAGCTCGTGGTGCAGCATGTGTGCATGAACCGGTAGCCGCTGGTCTGCCGAGCGTTCATGCACGCCCCCTGAACAGGGGGCTTTTTTATGCGTCATTTTTAATCCAGACAGGTTCCCCATGTTCGCCGCAGCCAATTCCCCGCCAAAGTTGATAACGCTGATCCTTTTGACGGCGGTTTCAATCCTGTCGCTCAATATGTTCCTGCCGTCGCTGCCCAACATCGCAAGCGCGTTGCAGGCCGATTATGGTCTTGTGAACCTTTCTATCGCTGGCTACCTGGCGATAACGGCGGTGCTGCAAATCGTAATGGGGCCGCTTTCGGACCGGTTCGGGCGCAGGCCGGTGCTGCTGGCGAGCCTTGCCATTTTTGCTGGCGCATCCTTGGGCTGTGCGCTGGCCAACGACATATGGACCTTTCTGTTTTTCCGCGTGCTTCAAGGTGCGATCATTTCCGGCATGGCGCTTTCACGCGCGGTGATCCGCGACATGGTTCCCGCGCAGGAGGCGGCCAGCCTTTTGGGTTATGTCAGCATGGCCATGGCGCTCGCGCCCATGCTTGGCCCGATGTTCGGCGGGGTGCTTGAGGAATTTTTCGGCTGGCGGGCGAGTTTTTACGCCTTTATGGTGATGGGGATCGTGCTCTACTGGCTGTGCTGGGCCGATCTGGGCGAAACCAATGTCACACCATCGGAGACATTCACGGCGCAGTTTCGGACTTATCCTGAGCTGATCCGGTCGCGCCGGTTCTGGGGTTATTCGTTCTGCATGGCGTTTTCGGTCGGGGCGTTCTATGCCTTTCTGGCCGGGGCGCCGCTGGTGGTCGAGCGGTTGTTTTCCATGTCACCGGCCATTCTGGGGCTGTGCCTTGGCACCATATCGCTGGGCTTTGCCTTTGGCAGTTTTCTTTCAGGGCGCCTGGCGCGCAGATATTCGCTTCTCACCCTGATCATGTGGGGGCGCATCGTCGCCTGTATCGGGCTGGCGGCCGGGCTTATGCTCTTTGTGCTTGGTTTCGTAAATGCCGCGACATTATTCGGGGCAACGATTTTCGTTGGCCTGGGCAATGGGTTGACCCTGCCCAGCGCCAATGCCGGTGCCATGTCCGTGCGTCCGCATCTGGCTGGCAGCGCGTCGGGCCTGTCCGGCGCGATGACGGTGGGCGGCGGTGCTGTGCTGACCTGGGCGACGGGGTTGGTGATTACTGAGACCAATGGCGCCTATGCGCTTTTGGGCATGATGCTTTTTTCATCGGCGGCAGGACTTGTTTCGGCTCTTTATGTCTGGCGGATCGATATGCAGGAGGCGAGGAGCACCACGGTTCAGCCCGAGTGATGCGCGCGACTGTCGGCAGGGGCTTCGGCGCGCTCCGTCATGCCATAATCGCGGATGACGGTGGCGACACGTAAACGATACCCGGCGAAAATCCCGCTGCGCCCGGCTTGCTGTGCCGCCCGATGTACGGGCAGGTTGCGCCAGGCCTGTACGGCATCCTCATCGCGGAAAAAAGACAGCGAGAGCAATTTTCCCGGCTCCGAGAGGCTCTGGAAGCGCTCGACGGAGATAAAGCCGTCGATTTGCTCAAGGTCGGATTTCAGGCGCTGGGCGATGGCGAGATATTGGTCCATACCGTCATTTGCGGGATGGACTTCAAAGAGGACAGCAATCATGGCGTTTCCCTTTTGCCATGCGGGGCGGAGGCCAGCTTGAGAAAGGTCCGGTCCTCTCTCAGAATGAAGCGGTTTTTCTGGACGAATTCGTAATTTTCGCGACCAAGCGGATCGTCTGCGAGGCGCTTGCGGAAGGTCTCGTACCAGCCCAGATCGGGTACATTATAGATGCCATAGGCAAGCGTGCTGGAGCCTTCATAGGGCGCGTAATAGCCGATGAGATCGGCGCCGCAACGCGGGCTGGCAACGCCCCAATTGCGGGCATAGTGTTCGAAATCGGCCTTTTTCGCCGGATCGATATGATAGCGGATTACGCAAGTCAGCATGATGATCTCCCGATATTTGCGCATCCGTTCTAGCCGCTTGCCAAGCGCGGATGTTTCGGTCAGGATCGAACTATGAAGGAAGGTCCTGACATTGCACATGTGGCGGCGCTGATCGGCGATCCGGCGCGCGCCAATATTCTGACGGCGCTAATGGCCGGCAAGGCGCTGACAGCGTCCGAGCTTGCCGAGGAGGCTGGCATTGCCATGCCCACGGCGTCGGGGCATTTGCGCAAGCTCGAAGAGGGCGGGCTGGTTGTGGCGCGCAAGCAGGGGCGGCACAAATATTTCGCATTGGCAGGGGCGCAAGCCGGTGACGTTCTGGAAGCGCTTATGGGATTTGCCGTGGCGCAGGGCCATTTGCGCACCCGGACAGGACCGCGCGATGCGGCGTTGCGGGCGGCGCGGGTTTGCTACAATCATCTTGCGGGGCAGGCGGGCGTGCAGATGTATGACTCGCTTGTGCGGCGGGGCTATCTCCAGATTGGCGAGGACGGTCTATCTGTCACTGAGGCAGGCGGCATATTTGTTGCCGATCTCGGTGTTTCGGTCCATGAACTGGCCGGGCGGCGTGCGCCGCTATGCCGGGAATGCCTGGACTGGAGCGAAAGGCGTTCACATCTTGCCGGTGTGCTGGGGCGGGCGCTGTTTGACCTATTGCTTGAAAAGCGATGGGTGGATCGGGAGGCGGGCAGCCGCGCGGTGCGGTTTTCCAAAGCGGGGCGGGTGGCGTTCGACGCCGCGTTTCCAACTAACTAACGCGCGAACTTTCGCGCGCCCGCGACGCACAGGATGACAGCAAGGGTTGTGGCCAGCATGAGCGCGGACACGGATTCGCGCAGGAGCGTTGCGGCCAGCGCGAGGCCGAAGAAGGGCTGGAGAAGCTGCAACTGGCCGATGGCCGCGATGCCGCCTAGCGCCAATCCGCGATACCAGAACACAAACCCGATCAGCATGGAAAAGAGCGAGACATAGGCAAGTGAAAGCCATGCCGGCATGTCGATCCCGTCAAAGCGCGCTGGCATCAGCATTACCGACAGCACGAGCATGATGGGCAAGGATATGACCAGCGCCCACGAAATGACCTGCCAGCCGCCAAGCGTGCGCGAAAGGCGCGCGCCCTCCGCATAACCCAATCCGCAAACGACGATGGCGGCCAACATTAGTGCATCGCCAACGGGAGCGGCGGCAAAGCCCTGCGAGAGCGCAAAGCCGACGACCAGGGCGCTGCCAAGCAGCGAGAATATCCAGAAGGCCGGTTTGGGCCGCTCTCCCCCACGCATGACGCCGAAGATGGCTGTGGCCAAAGGCAAGAGGCCAATAAAGACAATCGAGTGTGCCGATGTGACGTGTTGCAGGGCGAGAGCCGTCAGCAGGGGGAAGCCCAGCACGACGCCGAAAGCGACAATCGCGAGCGAGACCAAATCGCTGCGTCCAGGGCGCTTCTGGCGGAAGATGAGGAGCAGGCATACGGCCAGCAATCCGGCAATGGCGGCGCGGGCGGCGGTGAGGAAAACCGGATCGAACTGCATGACCGCAACCCGCGTCGCGGGCAGCGAGCCGCTGAAAATCACAACGCCAATCAATCCGTTGATGAGACCTGCCACGGTCCGGTCCATTGTTGCACTCCACCTTTGCTGGACACGCTCTATGGGCGAGAAGCGCTGGCTTTGCCAGCTACAGTTCGATACAGTTTGCGCAAACTGTTATGGTATCGGGTGCAGTACAGATGGTTGTGGATAGCAAAAGCAAGGTTGAGACGACAATGGAGGTGATCCGGCAGCGGATTGCCGGGCGCAGTCTTTTGCCGGGCGGCAAGTTGCCCTCGATACGGGGATTTGCACAGACATTGGGCGTGTCGCCGTCCACCGTGGTCGACGCCTATGAGCGGCTGGTGGCCGAAGGGCTGATCCATGCGCGGCGCGGGTCGGGATTTTTCGTTGCCAACCAGAGCGTACCGCTCTCGCTCGCCGAGATCGGGCCGAAGCTCGACCGCGAGATCGATCCGTTCTGGATTTCCCGGCAATCGCTGGAAGCCGGAGATGCGATGTTAAAGCCTGGCTGTGGATGGTTGCCCCCGTCATGGTTGCCGGAAGAACCGCTGCGCAAGGCGTTGCGCGCGCTCTCGCGGGCGGAGGCGCCGGTGCTGGGCGACTATGGGTCGCCATTGGGATCGCCGGGGTTGCGGCAGCTTTTGTCGCAACGACTGGCAGGCCGGGCGATAGAATGTGCGCCCGATCAGATCATCCTCACGGAATCGGGGACACAGGCGATCGACCTGTTATGCAGGTTTTTGCTGGAGCCGGGCGATACGGTGATGGTCGACGATCCGTGCTATTTCAATTTCCAGGCGTTGCTGCGCGCGCATCGGGCCAAGATGGTGGGCGTGCCCATGACGCCGGCGGGACCCGATATCGATGCCATGGAGCAGATGCTGGAGGCGCACAGGCCGCGGCTTTATATTACAAATGCAGGCATTCATAATCCGACCGGCGCAATGCTGTCTCCGGTTGTGGCGCACCGACTGCTGAAACTGGCCGAACAGTTCGGACTGACGATCATCGAAGACGATATTTTTGCCGATTTCGAGCATAGCCCGGCGCCGCGTCTTGCAGCCTTTGATGGGCTGGATCGGGTTGTCTCGATCGGCAGCTTTTCCAAGACGCTCTCGGCATCCGCGCGGAGCGGCTATATCACGGCGCGGCCCCAATGGATCGAGAACCTTATCGATCTGAAGATTGCGACATCGTTTGGCGGCGGGCGGCTAAATGCGGAACTGGTGCTGAGCGTGCTCAGCGATGGGGGATATCGCAGGCATATGGAGAGATTGCGCGCGCGGCTCGCCCAAGCCATGACGCAGGTGGCGGAAAGACTCCAAGCCATCGGGATCGCGCCGTGGCTTTATCCGCAAGCCGGGATGTTTTTGTGGTGCCAATTGCCCGAGGGACTGGATGCGGCCGATGTCGCGCGGGCGGCACTGGCAAAAAATATCGTGCTGGCGCCGGGAAATGCTTTCAGCGTTTCGCAGGCCGCGAGGGGCTTTTTAAGATTCAATGTTTCCCAATCTCTTGACGATAGGGTGTTTGAAGTGCTCGGCGGACAAATACAAGGCTAATAGTGCCCAGCGCAATTAATGGTCAATGTTGACTGAAATTTAAATGCTTGAGCATAGCGTCTAAACCGGTTTGGGTGGCCAGCGTCAGGAGCGGGTCTGCCTGGATTGGGCTACAAGGCTTTCCGGCACCGATGTCGTGAATGATTTTCCGTTCGTTGCCAAAAAGGTTTGGAGCCTTTCAAGAGGGGCATTTTCGCATGGCGCTCTGCCTGCGGGCTGCAAGGGTTGAACGTAAAACCGGTTCGGACAGATGTTTTCCAAGTTAACTGTTGCCTTCAGGGTTTATGGCGCCTTCGGGCTCATTATTTTTCTCATGGTCACAACCGGCGCTATCGGCGTTTACGGGGTGCAGACCGTTTCAGGTATCTTCAACGAATACAGATTGGCTGCGCGTCAGGCGCTGCTGGTCAGTCAATATGCAACCGAGCTGGCGACGGTCCGCCGGCTGAGCGTTTCCTACCGGCTGAATTCCAGCCCTGAACTGGGCGAGGCAGTTCTGGCGGCGGCCGAGCGGTTTGCCACCAGCGATGCATCAGTCCTGGAACTGTTTGCGGGCAACGAGATCGCGCTGGCGGATCTGGCAGTGGCAGAAACGCTGGGCCAGCAGTATTTCGAGACGGTGCAGAATCTTATTGCGGCACAGCAGGCCATGAACATTACCGGCCAGATCTCGGCCTCCCAACAGCTCGATGCCATTGGCCCCCAGATACAGGAAGTCTATGATGCGCTCTATGCGCGGTCGACCGAACGGCAGAATACGCTTGGTCCGGCCGGTGTTGAGGGGGCGCAGTTCGGAAGCGCACTGGTTATCGGCGTTGCCGCGCTGGCACTGGTCCTCGGCATCGCTCTGGCGATTGCCATGGGGCGCTGGCTTTCAAGCGCAATTGCCGGAATGACAGCACTGATGCGACGGCTGGCCGATGGCGAGTTCAACATGGAAATCTCGGGCACCGACAACGAGCACGAGCTGGGCCAGATGGCCAAGGCGCTGCAAGTGTTCCGCGCCAATGGGCAGGCCATGGAAGCGGCTGAAGCCGAGCGCGCGATCAATGCGCAGGCCGCTGCTGCCCGCGCCCAGATGATGGAGCGGTTCCAGTTGGCCTTCGATACGGTGATCGAAGCGTGTGCCGATGGCGATTTCACAAAGCGCATCCGCGAGGAGTTCGGCGACAAGGATATCGACCGCGTTGTGGCGAACTTCAATTCCATGCTCGATACTGTCAATGCCGGTCTGGCAGAAGCAGGCCAGGTGCTTTCGGCGCTTGCGCGTACCGATCTGACGCAGCGCATGGAAGGCACCTATCGCGGCGCTTTTGCGGCGCTGCGCGAAGACACCAATGCGGTAGCGGACAACCTGACCGAGATTGTCGGCAAGCTGCGGGCAACGTCGCGGGGGTTGAAGACGGCAACCGGGGAAATTCTTGCCGGTGCCAACGATCTTTCCGGCCGTACCACCAAGCAGGCAGCCGCAATTGAAGAAACGTCGGCGGCCATCGAGCAGTTGGCCTCGGCTGTTCACGGCAATGCCGAAAAGGCGGACGTTGCCTTTAACAAGAGCCAATCTGCGGCACAGCTTGCCAATGAAGGCGGGGTTGTGATGGGCAATGCCACAACCGCCATGCAGCGGATCACGTCGTCGTCGGACAAGATCTCCGACATTATCGGCATGATCGACGATATCGCCTTTCAGACCAACCTGCTGGCGCTCAATGCTTCGGTCGAGGCAGCGCGAGCGGGTGAAGCAGGCAAGGGGTTTGCCGTTGTGGCGATTGAGGTGCGCAGGCTGGCACAATCGGCCGCCAATGCTTCGGGTGAAGTCAAGGCGTTGATCGAGCAGAGTGCAAATGAAGTCAGCGGCGGGTCGAAGCTGGTGGCCGAGGCTGCTGCCAAACTGACTGACATTCTGGCCGCAGTGAAGGAAAACAGCGCGTTGATGCAGGAAATCGCAGAAGCGAACCAGGAGCAAAGCGCTGCGATCGGCGAGGTTCGGGTTGCGGTTCAGCAGATGGACGAGATGACCCAGCACAATGCGGCGCTGGTGGAAGAAACCAATGCGGCGATTGAGCAGACCGAAGCGCAGGCTTCGGCTCTTGACCGGATCGTGGAGATTTTCACCATCGACAAGAATACGACATTTGCGCAAGCCGATGACAGTGAGGAGCGTTGGGCAGCAGCCTGACGCCGCGCTATAGTGAAAAACGTGAGACCGGTCTTTAATCGAGGCCGGTCTCGTTCTTATTGCGGTTCATGCGGCCAGCGCACCGGTGGCCAAAAGCACCATCGCGAAAAGGCCGCACATGGCCGTTCCCGCAAGTGCGGCAATGGTCATAGAGACAAATTTCTGGGTCGAGAGTTTTTCCGACATTACACACCCCACAAACGTTTGGTCTGGACCGTCGCCGGTCCGCATAATGCCCCCTGTGCTGCAGGTTTGCCGAGGTTGTCTCCGTGGCTTTGCAAGCAGCGCGGACCAGTATGCGCGCTTAACCAGACCTTGTGCGGGAAATTAAAATTGTCGGTAAATTTTAGGTTTATGTTCAACCTGGGTTGTTGAAAACTGCTCAACGAGCAAGGTGCGTTATGGTTGATGATCGGCGGCAAATCGATTCCGAAACAGTGCAAAAGCTGGTTGCGCACCAGTTCCCGCAATGGGCGGACCTGCCCGTGCGCCCCGTGGCCCATAGCGGATGGGACAACAGCACGTTTCATCTGGGCAATGATATGCTGGTGCGTCTTCCCAGCGCTGAACGCTATGTTGCGCAAATCGAGAAAGAGCGGCGCTGGCTGCCGTATCTGGCCAGGCATCTTTCCCTGACCGTCCCGCATCCATTGGCGTTTGGAGAGCCGGGTGAATATTATCCCTTTCCCTGGTCGGTCTATCGATGGATTGAAGGGGACAGTCTCGCGCAGGTCGAGACGGTCGATAATGTCCAGCTCGCTCGCGACCTGGCAAGGTTTCTGAGGGCTTTGCGAGATGTGGATGCCACGGGCGGTCCGGCTGCCGGAAAGCACAATTTTTATCGGGGATGCCCGCCAGCAGTCTATGACAGTCAGACACGCGAGGCGATAAGGCGGCTTGAAGGGCGGATCGATCAGCGTGCCGCGACCGCGATCTGGGAGGCAGGCCTTGACGCGAGATTTGCCGGCCGGCCGGTGTGGCTGCATGGCGATGTTGCGCCAGGCAATCTGATTGTCCGCGATGGGCGATTGGCTGCGGTGATCGACTTCGGCTCATTGGGGGTCGGCGACCCTGCCTGCGATCTTTACATTGCATGGACCTCTCTGGAGGGAGAGGCGCGCACGGTCTTTGCGCAGGCAGTCGATCTCGATGACGCGACCTGGTTACGCGGACGTGCCTGGGTGCTGTGGAAAGTGTTGTTCATCCTTTCGGGCATGGGCAAGACCAATGCAAACGAAGCGGACAAATTTGCGCGCGTGGCTGACCGGATGCTGGCCGAGCCAACGCGCATTATTTGATTTTAGACGCCGCCAAGCACTTCAAGAGTGACACGCGCAGTACCGGAATTGATCATGCCGATCTGATTTGCCGCCTTGTGCGACAGATCGATAATGCGGCCGCCGGTAAAGGGTCCGCGATCATTGATGCGGACAACGACGGTGCGGCCATTGTTCTGATTGGTGACGACCACCTGGGTGCCGAACGGAAGTGAAGGATGCGCAGCAGTCAGCGCATGCATGTTGTAGGTTTCGCCATTGGCGGTGCGGCGCCCATGAAATTTGCCGCCATACCAGGAGGCGGTGCCATTTATGGTCTGGACGACAGCAACGGTTTCGCGTGCTGAGAGAGAAGAAACAGTGGCCGGAAGGACCCCTAAAGTCAGTATTGCCGCGCATATAGCGCTTTTTGCAAACGGCATTGTTCTGGTTGCCCTAATTATTAATGATCAGGGCGTTCTACACGTGCATGTGACCAGACTTAGACCAAAGATGACGCAAATGTGATTTTGGTCGATTTAAGCGAATCAACCAGGAACTATTGCAATATTGCAACAGTTTCGGGGCCGGATTTCCACAAACTTCCTGCTCAAGTTTGATGGGCGCAAAGAATTCGGCCCCGACAGATGCGGGGCCGTTGATCGTTCGCCAAGAAGGTAGGTTTAGCGAATACGGTAGGAAGCGGTGGTGTTGGCGAAGCGGCCCAAATGACGCACCGAGCGATCGACTGTTACGCAATTCCCACGCAGGCCGGGGCGGGTGCAGATGATGGCCTGTGCATTGCCATCAACGCGGATGGAACTGATGCGATCGATCCAGTTGCGATCCAGCATACGGTTGGTGCTGCCGGGACGGGCGCAGAAGCTCCGGCCGGAATAGTTGGGGCGCTCATAAAAGCAGACTTGCGCGCGCGGGCCGGTGCCGAAAGAAAAGCTGAAGCCGTCGCCGCCGATGGTTATGCCGACATTCGGCTGGCTGACGCCGGGCCGAGATGGGACCGTGCCGGAAATGGGCTGCAGATAACGCGCCGAGGCCCAGCCCCGGGTGGTGCGATCCTGAATGCGGCACCATGTATTGGATGCGTTACATTCGAGCACATTAACGACCTGATTGGTCTGGAGCACGCCAACGACGCCAAAGTTGGTGCCGGGGCCGGAGCGGACATTGAGTGAAGTGGAGGCGGCGGCCTGATAGGCCATCGCGCCCGAAACCGAGACGAACAGCGCCATTATGGCAACAATCGCTACGGTTGTATATTTGCGCATAAACATGATGCTCTCCTTGCGAGGCGCATAAGATGTCAAATCCATCTCGTCGCCAATTGTTCCGTTCACTTGCCGTTTTTCTTCAGAGGCAAGCGGTAACTTATGATCGTGAAGTCTATATTGCGTGAGTTGAACCCGATATGAACGGGAAGTTAAGGGATGCTGCTGGAGAACAACGATGGGTATAAAAGGGAGCGCGAAATGAAATTGATCAGCGTCAATATTGGCCGGAAGCAGTCTTACGACCCGACGCGCCCCGAAAAGAAAAGCGGTATATTCAAGCGACCTGTCAGCGGCCCGGTCGAGATCGACCGGCTAGGCCTGGAAGGGGACGCTATTGTTAATCGCAAGCATCACGGCGGCCCGGATCAGGCCGTTTATCTCTACACCATGGATGATTATGCTTTCTGGGCCGACGACGGGATCGATGTCGAGGCGGGGTTATTTGGCGAGAACCTGACGATCGAGGGCGTGGAAAGCGCAACTTTATGTGCGGGCGACAGGCTCAAGTTTGGCAATGTCACGCTTGAGATCACTGCGCCGCGGGTGCCGTGCAACACCTTTGCTGCCAAGATGGGCGATCCTGCATTCGTCAAGCGGTTCCGCGATGCCGGGCGGCCAGGTGCCTATGCACGGGTGATTGCGCAGGGACAAGCAGAAGCAGGGCAGGCAATTGCCTATCTGCCTGCCGAGAACCGCAGAATGAGTCTTGGCGCGCAGTTCGCGTTGCATTTTGAAAAACGGCCTACGCGGGAGCAGGTCGAAACCGTCCTGTCCCTGCCAGTCGCGATCCGCGAGCGCGAGCATTACGCAGAACTACTGGGGACGCTGGAGTTGCGATCCTGATTGAAAAAGGGCCGCAGTTCTCGGCGCGCTCTATAGGTTGATGGGTTGATCGCCTATGGCGCGCTTCTGACCCTCATCGGTGAGCGCAACATAGATGAAGTGGCCCTGAGTAACCTTGCGGCGGATGGGCGAATGGCGAGACTTGGTCCAGGCTTCCATGCCGATGGTGATTGAGGTGTTTCCGATGCGCTCGACCCATGTATAGACGCAGAAGACATCGCCAACCTGAACCGGTGCAATAAAGTTCATGGCTTCGACAGCCACGGTCGCGACACGCCCGCCCACATGTTCGACGGCGGCAATGGCGCCGGCAATATCCATCTGGCTCATGACCCAGCCACCGAAAATGTCGCCTGCAGCGTTTGTATCGGCGGGCATCGGCATGGTGCGGATGGTCATGGCTCCGCGCGGTTCGGAAGTGGTTTCCACAGTGCTCATTTTATGCAGATCCTTTCATTGACCGGTTACGGGCCCAGCGGCCAACCTGCTCTTCCCAGTGACGGCGGCACAGGGAAACGTATTTCTCATTGCCGCCAATGTCGACCTGTTCGCCTTCGAGCAAGGGTTTGCCATCGGCGCCCAGGCGGATGACCATTGTGGCCTTGGCGCCGCACGAGCAGATGGTGCGGATTTCGCGCAGGTTGTCGGCAATGGCGAGCAATTCGGCCGAGCCGGGAAAGAGCTTGCCCTGAAAATCGGTGCGCAGGCCGTAGCACATCACCGGCACGTTGAGCCTGTCGGCAACGCGCGCCAGTTGCCAGACCTGCTCGGGTGTCAGAAACTGGGCCTCATCGAAAAAGATGCAGGCCAGATTGTCTTTTGCAATCTCGCGCTCAATGACGGCGAAGAGGTCGTCATCTGGAGAAAAAAGCAAGGCTTCACTTGCAACGCCAATACGCGACGCGATGACACCACGACCGGCGCGATCATCAAAGGCGGCCGTGAAAAGCAGGGTTTGCATACCGCGCTCGCGATAATTGTGCGACGCCTGTAAAAGCATTGTGGATTTACCGGCATTCATTGCGGCGTATGAGAAATAAAGCTTGGCCATGCGTGCTTCTGGTCGGAGAGGTAGGCCGCTCTTTTAATGCGCGAATCCATGAATGCGGCGCAAAAGCTGAAACGATCCACAGCCAAATGACGATGCCGAATAGCGGTGCAGCAGAAAAACGGTCGCCGAAGATGGCGACCGTGAAAGAAAAGAGCCGATTTGGGGTTCGGCAAGAGGTCCGTGCGCACCGGACCTCAAGCAGCTTGCTGGGGTTAAGCCGTGCTGCCGATCAAACTTTACTGGTGATCTATGACATTGATATGACGCGTTTCTTGGGCATAGATCATGCCGGTTCATCGACCATTCAGCCGGGGTGGTGCCAATTGTGCGCGATGTTTTTGCCAGATGGAGGCTCATAATGTTTGCAAGGATGGTTGCGGCGATTGCCACTGTTGCCTGTATGGCGGTCGCAGCGCCGGTGCTCGCCGCCAACCCCTATGGGGTTTGGGAGCCGGAGAACCGCGAGTCCCGCTATGAATTTACCGCTTGCGGGCAGGCCAATCATTTTCTGTGCGCGGAACTGATCTGGATTCAGGACGACAAGATCGATGCGCGCAACAGCAAATATCTCAATACCTATCTCATCAACGAAGCCATGCCGGTGCGCGAGGGCGTATGGCGCGGACGCATCACGCTCGAAGGGTTCAATTTCGATGGCACGCTGAAAGTGATCAGCGAGGATCGGATGCAATTGGATGCCTGCGCGTTGTTTGTCATCTGCGAAAGCATCGAGCTGAACCGGGTCAGCAACTGATCAGATCTCGGCGTCCAATGCCTTAATCAGCCGTTCGATTTCTTCCGGGCAGGTATAATGGACAAAGCTCAGGCGCAGGACACCGGCTTCCGGGTTGAGGCCAAGCGCCTTGAGCAGACGCCAGGCATAGAAATGCCCGCCCGAGGCCATGATCTTGTGTTTGGCGAGCCGCTTTGCGGCCTCCAGTCCCGGTTCATCGAGGGCAATTGAGATCGTGGGCGCGCGCTTGGTGCCATCGAGCGGGCCGATGACGCGCAGATTGCGGCGCGCTCCCAGGTAATCCATGAGCGGGGCGAGCAGGGCCTGTTCCTGTTGGTGTATAAGGGTTTCCGCGCGGCGAAACGGGTTGGGCTGGTTTGCGTCCGGCGAAAGCGCGGCGAGGGCCTCCAGATAATCGGCAATGCCGGTACATGCCGCGATCTGCGCATGGTCAGGGCCAGCCGGGGTTAGCCGCTTGCGGATAAGATCGGCGTTAAAGAAATGGCCCTGATTGGGAAGCTGGCGGGCGAGATCGGGTCGCACGACCATGATACCCTGATGAGGTCCATAGGTTTTATAGGCCGAAAACAGGTAGATGTCGGCGCCCAGGGCCTTAACATCGGGCAAGCCATGCGGCGCGTAGGAAACACCATCGACGACGCTGACGATATTGGCGGCCTTGAGCGTGGCGCAGATTTCAGCAACCGGGTTGATCTCGCCAACGATATTGGAGCAATGGGGGAAAGCGACAAGCCGCACGCTTTCATCGAGCAGCGTATCGAGCCGGGACGGATCGAGATTGCCGCTTACCGGATCGACCTGCCATTCGCGAATTGTGATGCCCATGTCCGCCAGCTTGCGCCAGGCGCCGGAATTGGCTTCGTGGTCCTGATCGGTAACGATGATCGTATCGCCCGGCTGGAACAACTGATCGAAGGCGTTTGCCAGCACGTAGGAATTGGCCGAGGTCGAAGGGCCGAAATGGATGGCATCGGGTTCGACATTGAGTGCCAGCGCCAGGCGGGTATAGGCCATGTCCATCGCCGCGCCGCCATCAATCGAGGCGGGATAGGCGCTATAGGGCTGAACCTTGGTGCCGGTATAAAAGCTGTAGAGCCTGTCAAGCACGTGCCGGGCTGTATAAGAGCCACCAGCGTTTTCAAAAAAGCCCCAACCATCGAGCGACGGTTCGCTAAAGGCCGGAAAAAACGCGCGAACGTCGGCGATAGGCAAAGCAAGGGGCACAGACGACATGAAAGAATCCGAAACAAGACAGGCTTGCGCCTATTTCTAGGCGCCGGAGGGGTCGGGAGCAAGTGCTAACATGTCAGATGTCGAGGACTGCGATCGCCGCCCAGCCTTCAGCTTGCGATGTATTCACGTAGCACTTCGGTTTCGTGTTCGACTTCCTCGATCTTGCGCTTTACGACGTCACCGATTGAGATGATGCCGACAAGGCGACCGTTTTCCATGACGGGCAGGTGGCGGAAGCGCCCGCGAGTCATGATGCCCATTACCGTATCGAGCGTATCGGTGGGTTTGCAGGTCTTGAGGGCCTTGGTCATAAGCGCTGAAACCGGCTTTGACATAATGCCCTCGGACGCGCGCGCCAGTTGCCGGACCACATCGCGTTCGGAAATGATGCCGGCTGTGTTTCCCTCGTCGTCCAGTACCAGCACGGCACCGATATTGTGCTTGGCGAGCATGTCGACAAGTTCAGAAACGGTCGCGCTGGTAGCGACCGAATAAACGTCGCCGCCCTTGGATGAAAGGATGGACTCTACAAACATGGCAATTCCTCCTCAGCCAATATGGTTCAGCTTGCCCGGCGAAAACAAAATACGCAAGTTCTGATATTGAGGAACGACATCGTTCTTTCGTCGGTGCCTGCTGCATCCTTGCACGGGCGGCAGCTTGTGGCGTAAGAGGCTGATAGCCAGTCGTTTTTGTTTCCGGGAGAGAAAATTATGGGTCTGCTGTCAGATGCGCTTGGGCGCGTGCAGCCTTCAGCAACCGTGGGGATCAGCCAGTTGGCGCGGCAGATGGCGCAGGCGGGAAGGGACGTGATTGCGCTTTCGGCCGGGGAGCCAGACTTCGATACGCCCGAGCATGTCCGCAAGGCCGGAATAGCAGCGATTGAGGCAGGAAAGACGCGCTACACCAATGTGGATGGCATTGCCGAACTCAAGCAGGCGGTGGCGGAAAAGTTCCGGCGCGATAACAAGCTCGACGTTACCCCGGACGATTGCTTTGTTTCCTCGGGCGGCAAGCAGATCATCTATAACGCGCTCTTGGCAACGCTCAATCCCGGCGATGAAGTGGTGGTGCCGGTGCCCTATTGGGTGAGCTATCCCGAAATCGTGCGACTGGCCGGTGCCGAACCGGTTTTTGCCCATGCAAGCCAGGAAACAGGGTTCAAGCTGACGCCAAAGGTTCTGGAGCAGGCCATTTCGCCCAGGACGAAATGGCTGCTGCTAAACACGCCGTCCAACCCCTCGGGCGCGGCCTATACGGCAGATGAACTCAAGGCATTGGCCGATGTGCTGGTGCGCCACGACCATGTGCATATTCTCACCGACGACATCTATGAAGTGCTGGTCTATGACGGCCGGACATTTGCGACAATCGCGGAAGTTGAGCCGCGGCTTGCTGGCCGTACCCTGACCATGAACGGGGTTTCAAAGTCCCATGCCATGACCGGCTGGCGGATCGGCTATTGCACCGGGCCGCGTGAAATTCTCAAGGCCATGACCAAGTTGCAGGGTCAATCAACGACAAATCCGTGCTCGATTTCGCAATGGGCGGCGGTCGAGGCGCTCAACGGACCGCAGGCATTTCTGGCCGAGTGGCGCGCGGTGTTCCAGCAACGGCGGGACATGGTGGTGGAACGGCTCAATGGCTGCGAAGGGCTGGAATGCCTTACACCGGAAGGCGCGTTCTATGTGTTTCCGTCCTGCAAGGCGCTATTGGGCAAGACCAGCGCCGGGGGACGCGCGCTTGAGACCGATGAAGATGTCGTGATGGCGCTGCTTGAGGAAAATGGCGTCGCGCTTGTGCATGGCAGTGCATTCGGGCTGGCTGGGCACTTCCGCATTTCCTACGCCGCCTCGGATGCGGAACTGACGGAAGCGATGAACCGCATCGAGGCGTTCTGCGCAGGTGTGGAGTAGCTATTTGGCCAATTTAATCTGCAGCTTGACGTCGCCGGGGCGGCCCTCGGCGGCGCGCTCGAAGGCGGCAATCGACTGATCGAAGGGGAAGGTTTCGGTGATGAGCGGTTTGACGTCGATCTTGCCCGAGGCGATCAATTCAAGTGCGCGGTCAAAGACGTGCGCATAACGGAATACGCTTTCGATGCGGATTTCGCGGGCCTGCGCGCCGACCACATCGAATGTGACGGGCGCAACAGGCATTCCGACCAACACAACCACGCCGGAGGGCCTTACAAGATCGAAAATGCCCTCGAAGGCCTTTGGGCTGCCGCTGGCTTCAAAGATCACATCCACACCCCAACCCTTGGTGGTCTCGTCGATAACGGTTTTGAGATTTTCCTTTGAAATATCGACCGGGGTGATGCCTGGATATTGGGCGGCGATGTCGAGTTTTGTCTTTTGCAGGTCTGAAATGAGAACGCGGGCGCAGCCGCCTGCAAGGGCCGCAAGGGCCGTGAGAATGCCGATGGGGCCGGCACCGATGACAAGCGCGGTATCGCCCGGTGCGATTTTAGCCTTGGCTGCGGCCTGCATCCCCACGGCGAGCGGTTCGATCATCGCGCCTTCGGCAAAAGATACGTTGCCGGGCAGCTTAAACGTGAAGGCTGCGGGGTGAACGACCTGCGGGGTCAGGCAGCCATGGACCGGCGGGGTAGCCCAAAAAACGACTTCGGGATCCACGTTGTAAAGACCAAGGCGCGTGGCGCGCGAACTGGGATCGGGAATGCCTGGCTCCATACAGACGCGATCGCCGACCTTGAGCGTTTTCACGTTCGCGCCAATGGCGGTGACGGTGCCCGCGGCTTCATGGCCCAGCACCATGGGCGCGTTGACGACATAGGGTCCGATGCGGCCGTGGGTGAAATAATGGACATCGGAACCGCAAATGCCGACGGTATCGATGGCAATGGTTACATCGTCAGCCCCCATGTCGAGCGGGAGATCGATCTCGCGCAGGGAAAGCTGGCGTGTTTTTTCCAGTACGAGTGCTTGCATGATGCCGATATCTCCTGTCCCACGACCTTTATGTCTGCGAATACGACAGATCGGGGTGGCAGAAAAGTAGGCGTGTGATCCAGTGCGGCCCAATCGGGCAAAAAAAGAGGCTCCGTCAAAGACGGAGCCTTGATATCGGGCATAGCCCTAATCTCAAAGTTTACGGCCGCTCCGTGGGAGGAGGATACGGCGACGGCCGGGTGAACAGGGTCCGTGGGAGGAGGATACGTCGCCTGTTCGGTGTCAGTGGCGAGGGGCCTAGGGAGGAGGAGAAGGCGCGTCGCCCGCTGACAAGACGAATATGTGCCATGAGCCGGTTTGGGACAATGCGCAATAGCGCATACCTGCCATGCATTAGGCAGATGTCGAGTTGTGGTCAAAAATTGAGCAAGAAAAAGGCTCCACCCGGGAGGAGGGGGTGGAGCCTTAAACTGTCGGCCGTAATCGAGGGAGGAGGATTCGATCGCGGCCGGTGGAGCGGATCAGGTGGGAGGAGGAGATACCCTTGCCGCTCTATGTGTCACTTCGCAGGGGGCTTAGGGAGGAGGAGAAAGCGCGCTGCTCAGTTGACGACCGATATATGCCAATCTAATCACGACTTGAAAAGTAGTCTTTTGGCATAGCTGCCATGCATTTTCTGCAGAGGTCAAAACGGGCAGAGTGGTGATGAAATTTTCGGCGGTAAAAAATAGCGCCTAATAAATAGTCTTTATGGCAAAGGCAAAAAAATAGCCCCGCTCGAGGGGAGAGCGGGGCCAGTCTCAAGAGGCAAGCCTCTTGAAAGGAGGGAACATCAAGCGCGCCCAAAGGGAGGAGGAGGAAAGACGCGCAATGTCTGGTGCGTAAGTAGAGATTAGCGCGGTGGCTCGCAACCCCGCTATAAGCATGTCAGCTATGTGAAAAATGCATAGCGGGCGCTGAAATTTGCGCAAAGTGCCTGAAATACAGGCGTTTTCTTGTATGCAGACTGGCGGCGCTTATGCTTAAAATATCATCGGATATAAGGGGCGGGCGTGTTCCGGAGGGAGGATACCTCTTGCGAAGGGGAAGCTGAACGGGCGCTACCAGCCAAAAGCGGAATCGTTGGGATTTGAATTGGGGAGCTGTTTTGATGAAAACATCCCCAAGCTCTCCCCTCGCAGTCCCCACGAAAGTGGAGATCCGGCAGCCTATCGGCAAACACAAGAGCCTGCGGCTGATGCCCATGGGCCCCGGCTTTCGCCGGGCAAGCGAAAGATGAAGATCGCGATTTCATTAAAAACTGATCCGCTCTAAAGCGTTGGCCGGCGCGTTGAAGCGCGCATGGTCGGGGCGAAGCCGGGACGAATTCCCGGCAACACTGCGCCGCCCTTGGAGACCACATGATTGCGTTCCATGCCGCGTCCGGACGCGTAATCGGTCAGAAGTGCCAGTCGCGCGCCTTCTCGACAAGGAAGTCGCGGAATACGCCGACGCGCTTTGAGCTTTTGAGCGCGGGCGGATAGACGAAATAGGTTTCAAATGCCGGCAATTCGATGTCATCGAGAACACGAACGAGGGTGGGTTCTTCCTCGGTGATGTAATCGGGAATCATCGCGATGCCGATTCCCTGACGGCAGGCTTGCATCATGCCGTAAATGGCATTGACCTTGAGGGTGGTGCGGCGCGGGCTGTTGTCGGGCCGCCCCACGCGCTCAAGATAGTTCACATCGCCCAGGTAGGACGGAGAAGGCTCGCCAAAGGTAATGATGTTATGGGCGTCCAACTCTTCAATCGAGTTGGGCGTGCCATGCTGCTCAATGTAGGATCTGGATGCATAGATGTGGAAATGCACGGTGAAGAGCTTGCGCTGAATCATCTCGGACTGGTTCGGGCGATGCAGCCGGATCGCAACGTCGGCCTCGCGCATGGCCAGGTCCAATTCAGCGTCATTGAGTTTGATTTCAAGCTGAATGGTCGGATAAAGCTCGACAAACTCATGGATGCGTTTGGTCAGCCATGTGGAGCCGAACCCCACAGTGGTCGTGACGATCAGAGGGCCGGTCGGAACGTCCTGACTTTCGGTCATCTGGGCCTGAACCGACTGTAGTTCCCACGCCATGCGGTGGGCGGTGCGGAACAATTGCTCCCCCACTTCCGTCAGAACGAGACCGCGGGCGTGGCGAATGAAGAGCTTGAGGCCCAGATCATCCTCAAGCGCGGAAATCTGACGCGATACCGCGGATTGGGACATGCCGAGCTTTTCCGCAGAATGGGTGAAACTCCCCGATTCCGCGGCGACATGAAATATGCGCAGCTTGTCCCAGTCCAGCATCCCCCTCGTCCCTTCCTATCCTTTATTCGGCAGCCTCTGCCAATTCGTGGGCCGCCAGGTAGCGCTCGGCTTCGAGCGCGGCCATGCAGCCCATGCCAGCAGCGGTCACGGCCTGGCGATAGACATCGTCGGTCACATCGCCAGCCGCAAAGACGCCGGGAACCGAGGTTTGCGTGCTGTCGGGCTCTGTAATGATATAGCCGCCCTGCTTCATATCGAGCTTGCCGGCGAAAATTTCAGTGGCCGGAGAATGGCCGATGGCAACGAAAATACCGTCGACCTCCAGTTCGCTCGTCTGTCCGGTTGCGACATCGCGCAAGACAGCGCCGCGCACCGATGGCGGCATGTTATCGCCCTTGACCTCATCGAGCACGGTATTCCAACGCACTTCGATCTTGGGATTTTTGAACAGGCGCTGTTGCATGACCTTTTCCGCGGTAAACTGGTCGCGGCGGTGAATGAGGATCACCTTGGATGCAAAATTGGTCAGGAACAGGGCCTCTTCGACAGCGGTATTGCCGCCGCCAACCACAAGGACCGTCTTGTCGCGATAAAAGAAGCCGTCGCATGTGGCACAGGCAGAGACGCCGAAACCTTTGAATTTTTCTTCCGTGGGCAGACCGAGCCATTTGGCCTGAGCCCCGGTTGCGATCACAACGCTATCGGCGGTGTAAACCGTGCCGCTGTCGCCGGTCAGCCGGAACGGACGCGTGTTGAAATCGACATCGACAATCATCTCGTTCTTGATTTTCGTGCCCATGTTTTCAGCCTGGGCGCGCATCTGCTCGACGAGCCACGGCCCCTGAATGGGGTCGGCAAAGCCGGGATAATTTTCAACGTCGGTGGTGATCGTGAGCTGACCGCCGGGCTGAAGGCCCGCAAGCATAAGCGGCTCAAGCATGGCGCGCGCGGCGTAAATGGCGGCGGTGTAGCCGGCAGGGCCGGACCCAATAATGATGACTTTGGCGTGCATTTTATCTGATCGTCGTTTTTGCGTTGCGTCAAATATGGCACGCCAGCCCGCCGATACAAGCATGGTGACGCGCTGGCGGGGTAAAAGCTGTTGGTGTTGTGATTAAACTACAGCAAAGGGCTGCCGGAGCGCTGCTGCACCCCGGCACTTGCCTCATTTATAGGCGATTTTGAGGATTCCGTAGCTGCGGGCACCGCCGGGTGCGGCAACTTCTATCGAATCGCCCTCTTCCTTACCAATCAGCGCGCGCGCGATGGGCGAGGATACCGAGATACGACCCGCGCTGGCATCGGCTTCGGCATCGCCGACGATCTGATAGGTTTTTTCTTCCTCGGTATCTTCGTCAACGAGTTTGACGGTTGCGCCAAACTTGACGGTTGAGCCCGAGAGCTTGGACACGTCAATGACCTCGGCCTTGGCCAACATGGATTCAAGTTCCATGATGCGGCCTTCGTTAAGGCTCTGCTGCTCCTTGGCGGCATGATACTCGGCGTTTTCCGAGAGATCGCCATGGGCGCGTGCCTCGGAGATCGCATCGATGATGGTGCGGCGGTCTTCCGACGTCCGGCGCTTCAACTCTTCAATAAGTGCGGCATGTCCTGCCACAGTCATCGGGATTTTTTCCATTCTTTCCAATCCCTTTCTACAAACAAGTTTACGCAAGCGGTGTCTGGCGCCGATCAGGATCAGCGGCAGCCGCTTTCACGTATTCGGGGAGATTCTTACGCACAGGGTGCCCATGTCCGACAGGTTGGTCAAGTCCCACCCGTGCGTTACGAACACTCAAGCCCGATTGACGAGATATGGGTGTTCGCCCAAGCGGTGCAAGAGGAATCGTCCCCAAAACCGAATTGGGCGCAAACCCGCTAAAGGTTTGCGCCCAATTTATTCTTTTCCGGCCCCTGAGCCGGGCCGCTGGCTCAAGTACCGGTTGCTGCCTAGTCGGCAGCTACAAGGTTGCCGGCTGCAGACTTGCCGGTGCGCTTATCCTTGACGATTTCGTAAGAAATCTTCTGACCCTCATCGAGAGCAGTCAGGCCTGAGTTCTGAACGGCAGAAATGTGGACGAAAACGTCCGCTCCGCCCTCATCGGGCTGGATAAAGCCATAGCCTTTTTGAGTGTTGAACCATTTGACTGTGCCAGTAGCCATTGGCGTGTCCTTTCGCGTCGCGCTGTCTAGTGGCACGCATTGCCATTGCGTGCCGGGTATATCGAATATTGGTCCAGTACGTCTGCAGGCGCGAAGAAACTCGCGAGGCTAGATCGGTCAGCCCTAATTTCGATATGCAATTTTTAGAAGAAGTGCAGGAACTATTCAAGAGTTTCTGAATTCAGGCGGCCACCAAAATTTTTATACTGGCATTCCTGAAATAGAGATGCGCTGCATAGTGTAACGCGCTTTCTAACATGTCAGCAATACGGGAATTTCGATTTGGCTAATGAAGGCCCTAAAATTGTAATAGTTGGCATTGGACGCATGGTGGTCCGGCACGTGCCGGTTCTGGCGATGGAAATATGCTGGCGGAGATTGTAAGAGGAACATCCAATCTGTTTTGTTCTGCGAGTACCTGCTTTCCATGACACAGCCTGTTGTTGATTTTCGTTCCGATACCGTTACCCGGCCCAGTGCGGCCATGCGTCAGGCCATGGCGGAAGCGAAGGTGGGCGACGATGTGTACGGTGAGGATCCAACAGTTGCCGCGCTTGAGGCCCGCGTGGCCGAATTGATGGGCAAGACAGCCGGGATCTACGTACCTTCAGGAACACAATCTAACCTTTTGGCGCTCATGAGCCATTGCGAACGCGGCGACGAGTTTATCGCGGGGCAGGATGGCCATGCCTATAAGTATGAGGCAGGAGGCGCGGCCGTTCTCGGCTCGATCCAGCCGCAGCCGCTCGAAAATCTGCCAGACGGATCGATCGCGCTTGAAAAGATCGAAGCTGCGATCAAATCAGACGACGCGCATTTTGCGCGCACCAAGCTGCTGGCGCTGGAAAATACGATTGGCGGCAAAGTGCTGCCGCAAGATTATGTGCTGGAAGCGACAGCGCTTGCGCGCAGGCATGGGCTCGCGACCCATCTCGATGGCGCCCGCATTTTCAATGCCGCGGTGGCGAGTGGCAAATCGGCCCAGAAGCTTGCAGAACCTTTCGATAGCGTATCGGTGTGTCTTTCCAAGGGGCTGGGCGCACCGGTCGGCTCGGTACTGACAGGCGATGCGGACCTTATCGGGAAGGCCAAGCGCTTACGCAAGATGGTGGGTGGCGGCATGCGGCAGGCCGGGATCATCGCCGCCGGGGCGCTTTATGCAATTGAGCACAATATCGACCGGCTGGCCGATGACCATGCGCGAGCAAAACGGCTTGCCGAAGGGTTGGCGCGATATGACGGGCTGGCCGTGACAACGCCGCAGACCAATATTTTCTTCGTCAACGCCGATGCGGCAATCGGGTCCGCATTTTCCGACTGGCTTGCGGCAAACGGCATTCTGGTTTCCGGCCGATATGGAGAGCAGCGCTGGGTGACACATCTGGATATTTCGGATGCGGATGTCGATCGGGCGCTGGCGGTCGCGGCGGCGTTTTTCAGGCGTTGATTTTACGCTTGGGTTTTTGTCGGACGCGCCCGTTTGCCGTGCGCCGATAAGCCGCCGGGTCTTTCGGACATGGCCCGGAGTTGACGCTGTCTCTCTTTTCTCGGGCAATCTGCCGCCATTTCTGCGGGTGCGCGGCAGGCTTCTTGCTTTATGATCGACAATAAGTTAGTTAGCTAACTAATTTGATGAAGGAGCAACAAAGCATGAAGAAGAAAAACAAGCGGTTTGCCAGGTTGGACGCCCGCAGATTCGGTCCCTGGGCCGTTGTGACAGGGGCGTCTTCCGGCATCGGACGGGAGGCGGCGCACCAGGTTGCCGCGAATGGGCTCAATCTGGTGCTGGTTGCCAGGCGGGGCGAAGTTCTCGCTCGCCTGGGGGAGGAGTTGGCCCGCCACTACGGGATCGTGTTCAGGGTCATAGAAGCCGATCTTTCGCAGCCCGGTGCCGAAGATGTCCTTATCGCGGGCACTGCGGACATTGATGTGGGGCTGTTCTTTTCCTGCGCGGGAACCGGACAACCGGGGGCGTTTCTAGCCTTCAACAGTGAGCAGTTGCGCGAAATCGTGCAACTCAATGGGCTATCGCATTTGTTGCTGACCCATCATTTCAGTCAGAGATTTGCACGGCGCGGCAGGGGTGGCACCTTACTCGTTTCGGCACTGGGCGCCGACAGTGGTATTCCCTTTCATGCCGTTCCAGCGGCGTCTAAAGGGCTCGTCAACACACTTGGTCGCAGCCTGCATTCCGAACTCAAGCGGTCGGGCGTTGGGATCAGCGTTTTGATCGTGACGCCGACTGACACGCCGCTCGTTACGAAAATGGGCCTCGATGGGGCTGCCATGCCGATGAAGCCCATGCCGGTCGAACAGTGCGTCCGCGAGGCGCTGGAAGGCTTGAGCCGCAATAAGATGATTATCATGCCGGGTCTCGTGTTCCGCATCATGAACAGGATTATGCCACATGGTTTGGTGCGGGCGATGACTGCGGATATGATGCGCAAGAGTACAACGTTCGTCAGTTAGGAGCCGTACTTGGCAAAAGAGGAAAGGACAGCCGCCCGCGACAAGCGCGAGCGGCTGGTATCGGCGGCCGTCGCGCTCGCCTACCGTCAGGGTTTTGGCCTTACCACGCTGGCCGACATCGCCGCGGAATCGAGCGTGCCGCTTGGCAACGTCTATTATTATTTCAAGACAAGGGAAGACATCCGCGCGGCGATTCTGACCTATCGCAAGGACCAGTTCGCGCAGGCGCGGGATCGTTTTGGCGCGATAGTGTCCCCAAAAGAGCGGCTGAAGGCTTTCGTCGACATGACGGTGAGCAATGCCGACAATGTGGCGCAGAAAGGCTGCCCGATGGGCACGTTGTGCGCGGAACTTCTCAAGATGACTGACGCGTTTTCGGAGGGTGCCGGCGAACTGCTGACCGTCCCGATGGCGTGGATGAAAGAGCAGTTCATCGAACTGGGATATGAGAAGGAGGCGAACGATTTGGCGCTCCAACTGCAAGCGGGATTACAGGGGGCCTCAATGGTGACCCTGAGCGCTCGCGATCCGTCACTCCTGGAGCGCGAGGGCGAGCGGCTGAAGAGCTGGATCGAGGCATTGTAGCGCTTGGGAAATGCTCCAAGTCCTTGTTTTATAGCGTTTCCGAACCGCAGACGCATGCCCCGGATCAAATCCGGGGGCATGCGTTTTGCTGGATGCGCTCAAGGGTTACGCTGCGAAGTATTCCTGTAGCGCTTTGACCGAAAGGTTGCCCTCGCTATAGGCGACGATGCCTTCAACCGCGGCGGTGGCGCCTGGGATGGTGGTGTAATAGGGCACCTTGCCCATCAGCGCGGCGCGGCGGATGTCGCGGCTGTCCGAAACCGCCTTGACGCCATCGGTGGTGTTGATCACCAGTTGCACTTCCCCGTTCTTGATCGCATCAACGATATGGGGACGCCCCTCAAGCACCTTGTTGATCTTGCTGCAGTCGATGCCCTGTTCAGCGAGGAAGCGCTGGGTGCCTCCGGTTGCGATGATCTTGAAGCCTGCATTGGCCAATTGGCGCACTGGCTCCACGATACCGGCCTTGTCCTCATCGCGAACCGACACAAAGACCGTACCTTCCACAGGCACCTTAACGTTCGCGCCAAGCTGGGACTTGGCAAAAGCCAGTGCATAATCGGTATCGAGCCCGATCACTTCGCCTGTGGACTTCATTTCCGGGCCAAGAACCGTATCGACGCCGGGGAAGCGGGCGAAGGGGAAGACCGCTTCCTTGATGCCGATATGCTTGATGTCTTTTTCGACAAGATTGAAGCTGGAAAGGCTTTCGCCAGCCATAATGCGGGCTGCAATCTTGGCAATCGGTTCGCCAATAACCTTGGCCACAAAGGGCACCGTGCGCGAAGCACGCGGATTGACTTCAAGGAAGTAGAGCGTGCCGTCCTTCAATGCGAACTGGACATTCATCAGGCCGCCAACATCGAGCGCCCTGGCGACTTCGGCTGCCTGACGCTTGAGTTCGGCGATGACCTCGCCGGACAGCGAATGGGGCGGGAGTGAACAGGCGCTGTCGCCTGAATGGATGCCCGCTTCTTCGATGTGTTCCATGATGCCCGCGACAAAAACATCGGTGCCGTCGGAAAGGCAATCGACGTCGATTTCGACTGCGCCCTGGAGGTAGCTATCGAAGAGCAGCGGGTTGGCGGCGAGGACCGAATTGATCTGGCCGGTTTTGTCATTGGGGTATTTCTGGCGGATTTCGGGCGGGACCAGTTCAGTCAGCGTGGACTGCACATAGCGCTCGAAATCTTCTGCCGAATAGCAGATGACCATGGCGCGTCCGCCCAGAACATTGGACGGGCGAATAACCAGCGGGAAACCCAAGCCCTCGGCAACGATGCGCGATTGCTCGAGCGAATAGGCGATGCCGTTCTTGGGCTGGGTCAGATCGAGCCGGTTCAAAAGCTTCATGAACTGGTCACGATCTTCGGCAAGGTCGATCTTTTCGGGCTGGGTGCCAAGGATCGGAACGCCCGCGCGTTCGACAGCGGCGGCGAGTTTGAGCGGGGTCTGGCCACCGAACTGAACGATAACGCCATGCAGCGTGCCGTTCTGCTTTTCGGTGGTCAGGATTTCAATGACGTCTTCTTCCGTCAGCGGCTCGAAGTAGAGGCGGTCGGAGGTGTCATAGTCGGTCGAGACGGTTTCCGGGTTGCAGTTGATCATGATGGTCTCATAACCCGCGTCCGAAAGCGCGAAGGCGGCGTGACAGCAGCAATAATCGAACTCGATGCCCTGACCGATACGGTTCGGCCCGCCACCGAGAATGACGATTTTTTTCTTGTCGGTCGGGCGCGCTTCGTCGGCGACTGCGCCAGCAAAGGGAGCCTCGTAGGTCGAATACATGTAAGCGGTGGGCGATGCGAACTCGGCAGCGCAGGTATCGATGCGCTTATAGACAGGACGTACACCGAGCTTGTGGCGGTGGTTGAGCACTTCCTTGGCGGTCTTGCCGGAAAGCTCGGCAAGGCGGGGATCGGAAAAGCCCATTGCCTTGAGGCTACGCATCTGGCCTTCGGTTTCCGGAAGGCCGTGTTCGCGAACCTTGTTTTCCATATCGACAATGGCCTGAAGCTGCTCAAGGAACCATGGGTCGATGCGGCAGGCTTCGTGGATCATCTGATGATCGTAGCCAAGACGCATGGCTTCGGCGACATAAAGCAGGCGGTCGGGGGTCGGCGTGCCAAGCGCGGCGCGGACTGCGTTTTTGTCGTCACCTTCACCAAGGCCCGGGATGCCGATTTCATTAAGGCCGGTGAGGCCCGTTTCGAGGCTGCGCAGGGCCTTTTGCAGCGATTCCGGGAATGAGCGGCCAATCGCCATCGCTTCGCCCACCGACTTCATGGCGGTGGTGAGACGATTGTCGGCGCCGGGGAATTTTTCAAACGCAAAGCGGGGGATTTTGGTGACGACATAATCGATGGTCGGCTCAAAACTGGCCGGGGTGGCGCCGCCGGTGATGTCGTTTTCCAATTCATCGAGCGTGTAGCCGACGGCAAGGCGCGCGGCGACCTTGGCGATGGGGAAGCCGGTGGCTTTCGAGGCAAGCGCGGACGAGCGGGAGACGCGGGGGTTCATCTCGATGACAACGAGACGGCCATCCTTGGGGTTGACCGCGAACTGGACGTTCGAGCCGCCTGTTTCGACGCCGATCTCGCGCAGGACTGCAATCGAAGCGTCGCGCATGATCTGATATTCTTTGTCCGTGAGCGTGAGCGCGGGGGCGACTGTGATCGAATCGCCGGTATGGACGCCCATCGGATCGATATTTTCAATCGAGCAGACAATGATGCAGTTGTCCTTCTTGTCGCGGACAACTTCCATTTCATATTCTTTCCAGCCCAGAACGCTCTCCTCGACCAGAACTTCGGTCGTGGGCGAGGCATCAAGACCGGACTCGATGATTTCGAGATATTCGGCGCGATTGTAGGCTATGCCGCCGCCGGTGCCACCCAGGGTAAACGAGGGGCGGATGATACAGGGCAGGCCGATGGCTTCGAGCGCCTCAAGCGCTTCGGGCAGCGAATGAGCCAGCCGCGAGCGCGGGCTTTCCAACCCGATCCGATCCATGGCGGAGCGGAAGAGTTCGCGGTCCTCGGCCATGTCGATCGCGGCGGCGTCGGCGCCGATCATCTCGACGTTGAATTTGTCGAGTACGCCCATTTTCTTGAGCGAAAGCGCGCAGTTCAATGCTGTCTGGCCGCCCATTGTGGGCAAAAGCGCGTCGGGCCGTTCCTTTTCGATGATCTTGGCGACGACCTCGGGGGTGATAGGCTCCATGTAGGTCGCGTCCGCAACATCAGGGTCCGTCATGATGGTCGCCGGATTGGAATTCACCAAAATGATGCGATAGCCTTCTTCGCGCAGGGCCTTGCAGGCTTGTGTGCCGGAGTAGTCGAACTCGCAGGCCTGGCCAATAACAATAGGCCCAGCCCCAATGATGAGGATGGATTTGATGTCTGTGCGTTTAGGCATTTTTTGCTTCTCGTCATCAGGCGCGCGGCTGACAAAGGGTGTCGCGCGGTGAACGGGCTGGGATTCTTGTGGCTAGGCGGGTTCCTTAGACCAAGCGGAATCGGATTTCCAGCGTTTTGAAGGGTAATTCTTTCTCCAAACGGACACTTATTCAATTTTTCTCCGGACGCGGCTGACCATCGGCCTGATATCGTTTAGACTAATGGCGAGGAACTTTCTTGTGGCGGCACGGATTCTCAGTTCGCCAATCAGCAAAGCATCATTGGATAAGGGAGCGCAGGAATGACGCAGCCGGTTTTAACGCTGAACGATGGAGTCGCGATTCCCCAGATCGGCCTTGGCGTGTGGCAAATCGAGGACGGCGAGGCGCCTGAGCTGGTGTCAAATGCCATAGATTTGGGCTACCGTCATGTGGATACCGCACGGGTTTATGGCAATGAGCGTGGCGTAGGGGAAGCGATTAGACGCGCGCAGGTTGCGCGCAGCGATGTGTTTGTCACCACCAAGGTCTGGAACGACGACCAGGGGTATGACAATACCCTGCGGGCGTTCGATGAGAGCATTGCGCGGCTGGGACTGGATGAAATCGACCTTTATCTCATTCATTGGGCAAAGCCGAGCCAGGACAAATATCTTGAAACCTGGAAGGCGCTTATCGAGATCAAAAACTCGGGGCGGGCGCGCTCGATTGGCGTCTCGAATTTCCAGATACCGCATCTGGAGAGGATAATCGGGGAAACCGGTGTCTTGCCCAGCGTCAACCAGATCGAGTTGCATCCGCGCTTCCAGCAGCACGATCTGCGCGCGTTCCACAAAGCACGCGGGATTGCCACTGAAAGCTGGAGTCCATTGGGTGCCGGCACTTTGCTCAATGACAGCGTTCTCGGCGGCATCGGGCGCAAGCATGGCAAGTCAATCGCGCAGGTGATCATCCGCTGGCATATTCAAAACGGGCTGATCGTTATTCCCAAATCGGCTAACCCCAAACGAATGGCAGAAAATCTTGCCGTGTTCGATTTTGCGCTCGACGATGAGGATCTCGTCACGATCGGCAAACTGGACTCGCCCGAGGGGCGAACCGGCGGGCATCCCGATCATGTGGCATGGTAGCTGCGATCACATAGTGATCTTGAACCCTTCGTGGGATTGGGCAAAGCCGAGGCGCCGGTAAAAGCGGTGAGCATCCTCGCGCGCCTTGTTTGAGGTGAGCTGAACAAGGCCACAGCCCCTCTCCCTGGCCGTATTGAGGGCCCATTTCATCATCTGTGCGCCAATGCCCTTGTTTCTCAGGGCGGGATCGACATGCACGCCCTCAATTGTGCAGCGCCATTGTCCCTGCCGCGCGATGCCGGGGGTGAAGGTCAACTGAAATGTGCCGGCCGGCTGGCCGTCAATTTCGGCGATCATCAGCATCTGATTGGGATCGGCGTTTATGGCGGCAAAGGCTTCCGCGTAGGCGCCGCGCCCTGCGTCCTCGGGCTTTTCGGCAGAGTTGCCGCCGACCGCATCCTCATGGATCAGGCGAACGATAAAGGGCAGGTCTTGTGCGGTGGCAGCGCGCAGGCTGATCGACGTCATTGCTGAATTTGTCTCCAAAGGACGGCTGCGCGGATAGTGACGATTTTACGGATGTTACGCCAGTGCCTTTGGACAATGGGGGCATTCTGGATTAGCATGGAGAGGGGGTACATTGGCTGGCGCGCATATTGGCGGAGGAGGCCATGACCGAGCCGGATAAAACACGGACACGGCTTGAAAGACTGACCGATGCCCTTCGCATTCCGCGCGGGGTCGTTCCCCATATCCGCAGGTTTGGCTGGAGCGGTGCTTTCGTTACTGCGATCGTGGTACTGATGGTCTTCGGCATCAGTCCGGTGACGATTGTTACCGGCACCTATGATCCGCCACGGGAATGGACATCGCGCGGCAATATTCCAGCAGCCGACGCGCCACGCGAAGATCTGCGTCAATATATGGAAGCGGTGCATCGCGAAGCGCGGCGCGGCTGGGTCAACATGTTCCTTGCAAATGCGATAAGCTACTATCCGGCCAGGATCGACTTTGTTGCCGAGGGGCAAAGCGGGCCGTGCGGGCTGACGCAATTGCAGCGCGGGCCGCAATATTGCGCAGAAGATAACACAGTCGTTGTCGACCTCGATGCCTATGCGCAACTGGCTTTGACGCATGGCGAGTCCGGGCATCTTGCCCAAGCCTATCTGTTTGCCCACGCTTATGGCGCGCATGTGCAGGATGCCTTGCAGCGGCTTTCGGTCAATGTTGCGTTGCGCAGTGCGCTCACGGATCGGCAATTGCCGGTTTTCGGACGTCAGTTGATGCTGCAACCGCATTGCTTTGCCGGCATATGGGCAGCATGGGCCTTCTTGCCTAACCTTTCCGGCAACGAGGACGTTGCCCGGATTGTTGCGCAGGCGGAAGTGCAGCGCCACGGCGGATTGAACTTTGCGGACAGACCTTCAATGACTGAACAGGCTCAGTGGTTTTCCGCAGGTTATGATCTTCCGGTGCCGCGCCAATGCGACCCGTTCAACGACCTGCCCAGTCCGCACCCTCCGACGCTGGCGAGCCTGTAACAAAAAAGCCGGGCGGTGTGCCCGGCTTTTATAGATTGCAGAGAATTCAGAGCGTGATCCGGTAAATGCCGAAGCCTGCTTCGCTGGTTTGGCCAGTCGGCTCGATTGTGATCGCCGTGACATCGGCAAGATGCTGCTCGGCAGCAGGACCGGTTTCAAAAAGGACCGAGCCGCCGAATTCGGCCAGCGACCAATTATCGTCCGCAGCCGGATTGATCGTACCCTGTTCGACAATGTAGCGCACGATAATGTCGCGGTTGGTGTCCGGGCCGACAAAGATGATGCGATCCGGGCCGATGCCGGGAAAGCGTCCACCGCCACCGGCACGGTAGTTGTTGGTGGCAACGATGAATTCCTGATCGGGATCGATCGGTTCGCCATTATAGGTGAGGTCGATGATGCGGTTGGCATCCGGATCGAGCAGTTCCCGGCCATCGGCGGAGTATTTGGAGGGTTGGGTAATGTCGATCCGATATTCCACGCCATCGATCACGTCGAAATTGTAAGACGGAAATTCGCCGTTTATCAGCGGCTGATCGTCCTCGCCGGGTATGGCCTGATTGAAGATGCCGGCGGAACGCTCCAACCAGTCCTTGACTTCGGCGCCAGTGATTTTCACTGCCTGGATCGTGTTGGGATAGAGGTAAAGGTCGGCAACATTGCGAATGGCCACAGGGCCGACAGGGACGTCGGTGTAGTAATCGGGACCACCACGGCCGCCAGCCTTGAAGGGCGCGGCAGCGGAAATCAGCGGCAGGCCTTCATACTCGGTGCCGGCAAGCATTTGTTCCATGTACCAAAGCTGTGCCTGATTGACGATCTGCACGGATGGATCGTCGGCAACGAGCGCAAAATAGGAATGGAGCGGTGCCGCCGTTTCGCCAACAGCGCGGCGAACGTAGTCGAGTGTTTCCCGGTGGGGAATTTCGACCGCGGCCATGACGTCGCTATCGGTCTCAACGACGGGAACCACTGCGCCATCGACACGCTCATAGATCGGTCGGGCTTCGGATGTATGGGACACGATTGTCCAACTGCCATTGCCATCGGTTTCAAGCAGAAGGTCGATCAGACCCATATGGCTGCCCCAGAAGCCGGGCATGACCGCAGGTTTGCCATTGAGCGTTCCCGCTTCGATGTCCACGCCTTCAATGCCGTCGAATGCTGCACCGGGGAAGACGAGGTGCAGATGCCCGGTTAGGACCACATCGATGCCGTCGACGCCAGCGAGCTGGAGCGAAGCATTTTCGCCTGTGGTCTGGTATTCCGCACTGATACCCGAATGCGACAACGCGACGATGATGTCGGCGCCTTCTTCGCGCATGACCGGGACATAGGCCCTCGCTGTTTCAACGATGTCGCGTACTTCGACATTGCCAACGAGATGACCGGCATCCCACATCATGATTTGCGGCGGGGTGAAACCGATGATGCCGATGCGGATCGTGTGGGTTTCCCCCGCGCCATCGGTCAGCTCCTTGTCGATGATGACGTAAGGGGGATAGAGCGTATCGTCCTCTAGAGGGGTTGCACCAAGTTCGGTGCCACGAATGACGTTGGCCAGAACGACGGGGAACTGGGCGCCCGCCATTGAAGCCTCAAGAAATTCGAGGCCGTAGTTGAATTCGTGGTTGCCGATAGTGGCCGCGTCATATCCCAAAACATTCATCGCAGCGATGGTGGGGTGAAGGTCTGTTTCGTCGACCCCGCGCTCATAGGCAACATAGTCGCCCATCGGGCTGCCCTGAATGGTATCGCCATTGTCGAGCAGGATTGCATTGCCCGCTTCCGCCCGGATGTTTTCAATGATCGAGGCGGTGCGGGCAAGGCCAAGCGTGTCGTCGGCGGCGTCCGCGAAATAGTCATAGGGGACAACATTCACATGGATGTCGGTCGTTTCCATGATGCGCAAATGGGCCTGATTGGCCTGCGCCATGACCGCGAAAGGGTGCATGACGACCGAAGCCGCACCAATGCTTGCTGTGCCAGCCAGAAACGACCGGCGAGAGATGGAAGAAGAGAATTTCATGATGTCCCTCCAAAATGGACGATGGGGTTCGTTATTGGCGCGCACTGTGATGAGCGGCGCTGAACCGCGACATGCCCCCCGAATAGACGTCAATGGATGACGGCGTGATGACGCGATCGTGAAGATTAGGCAAAATTTGACCAGGTGGTCAAACATAAAATGACATCCACCGGGGAGCAGATGCCAGAGTCAGATTGCGCTCACGATTGCGCCGGTATCGGTGCCAGGGGGCAGTGTGCCAAGCGTATGGCCCCAGTCGCCGCCAAGCCGGGTTTGGGCGAAAATTTCGCCTGCCAGCGCATTGGGTTGGCGGAGCAAAAGACTTGCCTGTAGCAGCAATGCCATGCGTTCGGTTAGGCTCCGGGCAGTCGCCTCGCTGGCCTGTGCGATTTGGGACTGGAGAGCATCCAGGGCCAAATCATAGGTCCGGTCGGCGCCTTTAGCACCTTGCAATTCGGTGAATAGGGCATTGAGAGCCTCGGGCACCTTGGCGATTGTACGCAAGACATCGAGGCAGATGATATTGCCCGAGCCTTCCCATATGGCGTTGAGCGGTGCCTCGCGATAGAGCCAGGGCATGGGCGTATCTTCAATGTAACCCATGCCGCCAAGGCATTCCATTGCTTCTGCAGTGACAAGCGGGCAGCGCTTATTGTTCCAGTATTTGGCCAGCGCAACGGCGAGCCGGGCAAATGCGGCTTGAGCAGGATCGTTGGCGCTGTTGTCGAAAGCCTTGGCAACGCGCATGGAAAGCGTAAATGCACCCATCCATTCCAGCGTCAAATCTGCAAGGACCGATTGCATCAGGGGCTGACGCAATAAGGGTTTTCCGAAAACCGAGCGGTTCTCGGCCCAATAGCGCGCTTCGATCAGCGCGCGGCGCATCAGTCCCGCCGGGGCCGTGGCCGTATCGAGACGCGTGTGATGCACCATCTCGAGGATTGTGCGGATGCCATCGCCAGGCTGGCCAAGCATCTCGGCATAAGCGCCGTGATATTCGATTTCCGCTGAGGCATTGGCGCGGTTGCCCAACTTGTTCTTGAGGGCCATGAGGTGCATGGCATTGCGCGTGCCATCGGGTTGCCAGCGAGGAACGATGAAGCAGGTAAGCCCTTGGGGCAGTTGCGCGAGGGTCAAAAAGGCATCCGACATCGGCGCCGAACAGAACCATTTGTGACCATAAAGCCGATAGGCGTCCTCTGCCGGTTCGGCGAATGTCGTATTGGCACGTATGTCCGAGCCGCCCTGTTTCTCGGTCATGGCCATGCCGATTGTTGCAGCGTGCTTGGCGTCAATCGGTCTGTCGCTGCCATCGTAGGACCTAGCGCGGGCGAGGGCCTTGAGCCGGGCTGCCAGACCATCGCCTTTTGCCAGCGCAGGGATGGCCGCGTAAGTCATGGTCATGGGGCAACAGGTGCCCGGCTCGATCTGGCTCATAAGATAGACCATCGCCGCATGGGCGGCATGTCCGCCCACCGTATCATCGATCCAGGGCAGGGCGGCGTAACCGGCTTCAAGCCCCACGGACATCAGGGCATGATAGGTATCGGGATAGATGACCTGATTGAGACGTCGACCGCCGGTGTCGAAAGCCTTTAGCTCGGGTCCGGGGCCGGTGACGAGGCGATGACCGCGCGCGGCCATTTCCGCCGATCCGAGCTCTTCGGCAAGCTGCTTTACCGCGGTGAGGGCCGTGGGGGCGGTATCTCCAAGGGCATTGCGAAGCAGCAGATCACCGCTCCACAAGGCGATGTCTCCGCGTGGAGCTGGCTGATTGAATACCGCGAAAGGGTCGACGGATTTGCGGGCCATACCATCCTCCCGAGAGCCATTAGGCTAATCGGGAGGTGTGTATGTCAAGGGTGCCTATTCCGCCTGGGCGGGCACGCCCTTTTGCTCGCGCACCATATTGAGGAAGCGCGTGAAAAGGTAATGGGAATCGTGGGGGCCGGGCGAGGCTTCGGGGTGATATTGTACCGAAAAGATCGGCTTGCCCTCGACGGCAAGACCGGCATTTGAGTTGTCGAACAGCGAGATATGGGTTTCGATAACCCCCGCGGGCAGGCTGTCGCGATCGACCGCGAAGCCGTGGTTCATGGACGTGATTTCCACCTTGCCGGTGGTCAGATCCTTGACGGGATGATTGGCGCCGTGATGGCCCTGGTGCATCTTGGTGGTCTTGCCGCCAAGGGCAAGGCCAAGAAGCTGGTGGCCAAGACAGATGCCAAAGACCGGCTTGCCGCTCTCTATGACCTTCTGGATCGTGGGTACGGCATATTCGCCCGTGGCAGCCGGATCGCCGGGGCCGTTGGAGAGGAACACGCCATCGGGATTATGGGCGAGGATGTCTTCCGCCGTCGCTGTTGCGGGAACCACGGTTACGCGTGCGCCCTGATCGGCAATGCAGCGCAGGATATTGCGCTTGGCACCGAAATCGATGGCAACGATGTGAAACTCCGGGTTTTCGAGGGTGCCGTAGCCTTCGCCCCAGCGCCAGCGGGTTTCATCCCATTTGTAGGTCTGGGTGGTGGAGACGTCCTTGGCCAGGTCAAGGCCTTCAAGGCCGGGAAAGGCGTCGAGTTCGGACTTGAGCGCAGCGTCATCGAATTTGCCGCCGGGCACATGGGCAATGACGGCATCGGCCATGCCTTTTTCCCGGATCAGGGCGGTCAGCGCGCGGGTATCAAGACCCGAAATGCCGATGATGCCGCGCTTTTTGAGCCATGCATCGAGCTTTTCGGCCGCCCGGTAGTTCGAGGGGCTGGTGATGTCGGCCTTGATGACGGCGCCGCGCACGCCGGATGCACCGGCCATGTTGACGGTTTCGATGTCTTCGTCGTTGGCGCCGACATTGCCGATATGGGGGAAGGTGAAGGTGATGATCTGGCCGGCATATGAGGGGTCGGTGAGGATTTCCTGATACCCGGTCATTGCGGTATTGAAGCAGACTTCACCGGCGGCCATACCTGTCGCGCCAATGCCTTGGCCTTCGAGCCGCGTCCCGTCACGCAGGATCAGAACGGCGGTGGGGGCTGCTTCTTGCCAACCGGACACTGGGCATCTCCTAAATCTTGTGCGCGTGCGGAACCGCTCGGGCAATCTGCCGAAAGCGCTTCTGGTTCCACCCTATATTGAATTGGACGGAACCTATTTGAACGCGCGTTTGCGGTCAACTGAGTCGCTGCTCTAAAATAGTTAGCCGATTCAATGGCTTGTATATTTTCTGTGTTTGGCGTGCTTGATGTTGGCAATGGTGGGCGGCTTGGGTATATGCTCGCGAGTGATTTTTGAGACAAAAAGGAAGCCTCCATGCGCGATCAAATCAACGCGGCGTTGAAGGAAGCCATAAAGGCGCGGGACACGCGCCGAACCACAACTTTGCGCCTGATCAATGCCGCCATCAAGGACCGGGAAATCGCTGCGCGCGGAGAGGGCAAGGAAGGCGTCAGCGACGACGAAATTCTGGCTCTATTGCAAAAGATGGTCAAGCAGCGCGAAGAATCGGCCGGGATGTACGCCAAGGCCGGTCGTACCGATCTCGAAGAGCAGGAACGCGCAGAAATCGAGATCATCAAGGACTATCTGCCCAAACCGTTGAGCGCAGAGGACGTCGATGCGGCGATCAAGGACGCGATTGTCGAGACTGGCGCAGAAGGCTTGCGGGACATGGGCAAAGTGGTCGGCGTGCTCAAGGCCAAATATCCCGGCCAGATCGATTTCGGCCAGGCGTCCAGGCAGGTGAAAACGGCTCTGGGCGGCTAAACGCCATACGGAGCGCTGTGGATAACCTCGTGCCGCGTGACATTTGACCGGGCTGTCACTACTTAATGCTCATGCGCTTTTCCGATGCTTTTCTCGATGAAATCCGAAACCGCCTGCCGATTACGCAGGTGGTGGGCGAGCATGTTCTGTGGGACAAGCGCAAGAGCCAGCCCGGCAAGGGCGATATGTGGGCCTGTTGCCCATTTCACGGTGAAAAAAGCCCGAGCTTTCATGCTGACGATCGGCGCGGGCGCTACCATTGCTTCGGGTGCGGCGCCAGCGGAGATCACTTCCGGTTTCTAACAGAAAAAACGGGAATGAGTTTTCCCGAGGCCGTCGAGTTGCTCGCTGGGCGGGCCGGTGTGCCCATGCCAGCGCGTGACGAGCGCGCCGAGCGCAAGGCCGAAGTGCGCCGCTCGCTCTATGAAGTGATGGAACTGGCTACGACCTATTTTACCGAGGCGCTAGCCCATAATGTGGGCGCACGCGCTCGGGGCTATCTTCTCGATCGCGGTGTGTCGGGCGCCATGCAGCAGCGCTTCCGCATCGGATTTGCGCCGGACAGCCGCAACGGGCTGAAAGAATTTCTGGCCGCCAACGGTGTTTCGCTCAAGGAAATGATGGATACCGGGCTGGTCGTGCATGGCGAGGATATTGCCGTGCCCTATGACCGGTTTCGCGGACGGCTGATGTTTCCGATCACCGATTTTCGCGGCCGGGTGATCGCATTCGGTGGCCGGGCGCTCAGTGCTGACGTCGCAGCGAAATATCTCAATTCGCCCGAGACCGAACTTTTTCACAAACGGCAGACGCTTTATAACGGGCAAGCCGCGCGTCAGGCTGGTTACGACGGCAAGCCGATAGTTGTGGTTGAAGGCTATCTCGACGTGATCGCGGCGGTGGCGGCCGGATTTGAAGGTGCTGTGGCACCGCTTGGAACCGCGCTGACCGAAGATCACATGACGCTTTTGTGGCGCATGAGCGACATTCCGGTGCTGTGCTTCGATGGCGATAGCGCAGGCATGCGCGCAGCGGAGCGGTCGGTCGATATTGCGCTACCCATGCTCAAGCCAGGCAAGAGCGTCAAAATCTGCACTTTGCCCGATGGGTTGGACCCGGACGATCTGATCAAACAGCGTGGCCGGGACGCTTTTAGCGAACTGATTTCCGGCGCCCGGCCATTGGCAGAGGCGATCTGGGGATTTGAAACCGCAGCCGGTATTCCCGATGCGCCCGAACAACGCGCGGCACTGGAAGCGCGGCTGCGGGAGCGGGCAGGGCGGATCGCAGACGTTTCCGTGCGCCGCCATTACAGCCAGGCCTTTGACGAGAAAATCTCGTCTCTCTTTACCGTGACGCGCAACAGCTATGGCAATCGTGGCAATTTCAACCGGCAGGGGCAGCGTGGCGGAGCGCGAGGCAATCCGAAGATGCTGGTTTCCGATACGCTGCTCAAATCGCGCCTGTTCAAAGGCGGGGCTGCGCCGGACATCATTCCGCGCGAGGCCGTTATCGTGATGAGTCTCGTTAATCATCCGGAACTGGCGCAGGTCCGGTTTGAAGATCTGGCCGAGTTGGAGTTCCAGTCCATGCCGGCGCGGCAGATCATGGCGGCGTTTCTGGATCTGGTGATGGTGCAGCCCGATCTGGGCCCCCATGCCGTGCAGGAAGCCCTGATTGCCAGGGGGTTCGGGCCGATTCTGGACAAGATGCGCAACTCTCTTGCGCGTCAGGGCATCTGGCAGGCCGATTCCGATAGTGCGCAAAGTGACGCAGAAACGGGTCTTCAGCACGCTCTGGCCTTGCATTACAAATTTGTTCGATTAAATAGGGAACTCAAAGCAGCCGAATTGGCGCTAGGCGAAGACCTGAGCGAACACTCGTTTGAGCGGCTGCGGGACATCCAGAATCAGATTTCCAGTGTCGATGGTACAGAGGCATTGATTGAGGGATTTGGTTCGTTATCCGGGCGTGTGACGCGAAGTCTTTAACAAAGATGATTCGTGTCCGCGCGTTTTTGCGTATATGCAGGTCGGTCTGTGGTGCGCGCGGAAAGCGAGCCAGGTTTCAGGGTTGAGCCAGGAAGCGAAATATTAACCCTGATGCTGTCCCTTGGTTTTTAACGCATTCGTATCCATCTCGGGGTGATACCGGTGCCAAAAATGACAGGCACGGCTCAGGAGAGCATTAATGGCCACTAAGGCAGCCAACCAAACAAAGAACGACGCGGATGTAAAGCCGGAAGCCGGTGCAGATGGTCCCGATGGGCCATTGCTCGATCTTTCCGATGCCGCGGTGAAAAAGCTTATCAAGACCGCCAAAAAACGCGGCTATGTTACTTATGAAGAGATCAACGCGGTTCTGCCTTCCGAAGAGGTGACGTCCGAGCAGATCGAGGACATCATGGCCATGTTCTCGGACATGGGCATAAATGTCATCGACGAGGACGAGGTGGAAGAGGCCGAAGCCGAAAGCAGCGATGATGAAGGCGGCGAGTTGGCCACGACCACCAGCACTGCCGTTGCCAATACCTCCAACGCCAAATCGGGTTCGGACCGCACCGATGATCCGGTGCGCATGTATCTGCGCGAAATGGGGTCTGTCGAGCTTTTGAGCCGTGAAGGCGAAATCGCTATTGCCAAGCGCATCGAGGCTGGCCGCGAAACCATGATCGCGGGACTTTGCGAAAGCCCGCTGACCTTCCAGGCGATCATTATCTGGCGCGATCAGCTCGCTGAAGGTGAAATCCTTTTGCGCGATATTATCGACCTTGAAGCCACCTATGCCGGCCCGGATGCCAAAATGGCCGAGGCATCGGGTGATGACGATGGCGATGAAGACGAGGACAACGCAGAAGGCAAGCCTGCCGTGGCGGCAGATGCCGCAGCCAATCCGGCCGCCAAGAAGTCAGACGAAGACGGTGGTGAAGAGGGCGGAGAAGGCGGCAACTCGGAAGAGGATGACGACGACGACGAATATGAGAACAACCTCTCGCTTTCCGCGATGGAGGCTGAACTCAAGCCGCAGGTCGTTGAAACCTTCGACCGTATCGCTGAAATCTACGGCAAGATGCGCAAGCTGCAGGATCAGCACGTCGAAAACCAGCTTGCTGCGAAATCGCTCGAAGTCTCCGAAGTCAAGACACTCGATGCCTGGCGCGAAGAAGTCATCGTCGATGTGAAGTCGCTTTCGCTCAATGCAAGCCGTATCGAAAGCCTCGTCGAACAGCTCTATGACATCAACAAGCGGTTGGTGCGTCACGAAGGGCGTCTGCTGCGTCTTGCGGAAAGCTACAGGATCAAGCGCGAGGACTTCCTCAAAGCCTATTACGGTTCAGAACTCGATCCCGACTGGACGGACAAGATCGCGCAATTGCCTGAAAAAGGCTGGGCGGATTTCGTTGCCAAGGAACGGGCGACGATTGACGAATTGCGTGGAGAAATCCAGACGCTGGCGACCGAAACCGGCCTGGACATTGCCGAATACCGCCGCATCGTGAACAAGGTGCAAAAAGGCGAGCGTGAAGCGGCCATTGCCAAAAAGGAAATGGTTGAGGCGAACCTGCGCCTCGTGATCTCGATTGCCAAGAAATACACAAACCGCGGGCTGCAGTTCCTCGATCTGATCCAGGAAGGCAATATCGGGTTGATGAAGGCGGTCGACAAGTTCGAGTATCGCCGCGGCTACAAGTTCTCAACCTATGCAACATGGTGGATCCGGCAGGCGATCACCCGCTCGATCGCCGATCAGGCCCGCACGATCCGCATTCCGGTGCATATGATCGAAACGATCAACAAGATCGTTCGCACATCGCGCCAGATGCTGCATGAAATCGGTCGCGAACCCACGCCGGAAGAGTTGAGCGAAAAACTGCAAATGCCGCTCGACAAGGTGCGCAAGGTTCTGAAAATCGCCAAGGAGCCGATTTCCCTTGAAACCCCGATCGGGGACGAGGAAGATTCCAACCTGGGGGATTTCATTCCCGACAGCAATGCGGTGCAGCCGATCGATGCGGCGATCCAGTCCAACCTGCGCGAGACGACCACGCGCGTTCTGGCTTCGCTCACCCCGCGTGAAGAACGCGTTTTGCGTATGCGCTTCGGGATCGGGATGAACACCGACCATACGCTTGAGGAAGTCGGTCAGCAGTTCTCGGTGACGCGTGAGCGTATCCGTCAGATCGAGGCCAAGGCCTTGCGCAAGCTCAAGCATCCGAGCAGAAGCCGGAAGCTGCGCAGCTTTCTGGATAATTGAGACAGGCGGCCTTCGGGCCGCCTTTTTCATTTTTGCATCAGACCTGTTCGGCTGTTTGCACCGGCTTGCGGAACCCCGGCAGGCTCAGTGCGACGATTGCAAGGAATATGATCCATTGCGGCAGGACCCAGATGGTGCCGAGCATCGACTGGCCCACGACCAGAAACAGCACGGCAATGGAGACGAACAGGATGCCGATAAACAACACGGCCGGACGGTATGTGCTTCTGAGCGCGGCTGCCGCATAGGCGGCGGTTGCCACGGTGAGCAGCAGCGTGACGGCGTGCCAAAGTATCATATACATGCTCGATTGTTTTGCATCGAGCCCGCTGGCAAGCGCGATCTCGGGAAATTCCGGCCCTCCTTCAAAGACATGCAAGGCTATCGTCAGGCCACAAACTACGGCGCTCAGCGCGAAGAATACATTGGGTTTCATAGTGTTCTCCATTCCATACGCCTCCGTATGTATAAGACCTTGTTGAGAAATTCAATACGGTGGCGTATGGAAGGCTATGAGTAAAAAAGACGCATTATCGGCAGAAGACTGGCTCAAGGCCGGATTCCGGGCCCTGGTAGCGGAAGGTGCCAAAGGCGTCCGGGTGGAAGCGCTGGCGCGCGCGCTAAAGATCTCGAAAGGGTCCTTCTACTGGCATTTTGCCGATGCTGCCGCGCTCAAAAGCGCGATGATGGAATTCTGGTACGAGAACGCTACACGAGCTGAAATCGCTTCGCTGCGCAGTGCAAATGTCTCGGGTGCCGAGCGCCTGCGCCGGGTTGTCGGCTTTGCCGGGGAGGCGCGCTCGGAGTTTGGTGGCGTTGGTGTTGAAAATGCGATTCGCGAATGGGGACGTTCGGATGCTGCTGTGCGCCGGATGGTGCAGCGTATGGAAAGTGAACGCCTTGCCTTTTTGACCGAGTGCTTTGAAATGGAAGGTTTTGTCGGTGAAAGCGCTCTTTGGCGGAGCCAAAGTCTTTATGCGTGCCTGATAGGGCTGGAAAGCCTGCATCTGGTCGGTGTTCAGGTCTCGGGAAATCTTGAGCGGCAACTGGAACTGCTGCTGTCCCGGCTGCCGGACACTTGATCTTGGACATCGACTGCAAGTCAGGCTAAGTTCTGCACGAGTTTTTTGCAGTGGCCGAGACCATTGCCATGAATATGCGAGGAGATGCGATGTCGTTTTGGAAAGCGCTGTTCGGCGGCAAGGATAAGGAACCCTCAAAGCCTTCTGTGGATGCACAGGAAGAGCACGAAGGGTTTATCATCAAGGCGACGCTGATGCGCGTTGGCAATGAATATCAGATTGCCGGAACGATAGAGCAGGAGGTGGAGGGTGAAGTGAAAACCTATTCCTTCATCCGCGCGGACAAGTTCACCGACAAGGACGATGCCGCTTCGGCGACACTGGGCAAGGCACGCCAGATCATTCAGGAGCAGGGGCGGACGCTGTTTTCTTAGAGCAGACGGAGTGACTTAGCTTCGTGCCGGGCTTTGGGGCACCGGCTCGGAAACGATCTCGGTATTGCCATCGCGTTGCAAGCCTACGGTCAGCGCAAACCAGCCAAAGGCCAATAGTGCAGCTACGATAAGGGCGCGGACGATCCAGCGCCCTAGATCGGACTGTGTGCGGGTGTGGTTGGGATCGAGATAGGTCATTCCGGTTCTCTCCCTTCCTTCCTTGAAGCTGACAGCATTAAACGCCGACCTGGGGCGAGCGGTTCCATTTTCTTGCCAGAAAAATCCGCCAGCTAAAGGGCTATTTCTGGGCAGCAGCGTGAATTTCTGAAATCAGACCCTGCGGCAAGCCGAGCCGGTGCGCAAGGGCTTCGAGATATGCCAGTTCGGCTGGCGATTGTCCGTCGATTGCCACGAGCGACGCCGCATAGATTTCTGCGGCATGTTCGGGCGTATCTGCCGAACGCACGACAGCTTCCATATCGAGCGGGCTCGAAAGCTCGTCAAAGACAAATGCTTTATCCTGGGCGGAAAGGTCCATGCCGTCGAGCCGCGCGAAGATGCGCGCTTTTTCATCGGCGTCGATACGGCCGTCGGCCTTGGCGGCGGAGATCATCGCCCGGACCAATGCCTTGCCCAAATCGTCTTTTTCCGTCTCAGACTGGGGCATGAAGGGCCCAGGAGGCGGTGCCTGTTCAGGATCGATCTGCTGGCCCTGCCGGTTCTTCTGCCAGGCGTTGTAAGCGATACCGCCAATTGCAGCCATGGCGCCAAGTTTCGCGATGCGCCCTACGCCGCCCCGACCAAACAGCATGCCCGCTGCAAGCCCCGCTGCGCCGGCCCCTGCGGTACGCTGTGCGTTGGGGTCGGTTCGGAGGGCTGTAACGATCTTGTCGATATCGAACATAGCGGAAAATTCTCCCTGTGCGTCGTTGCAGATGGGGATTGCGGGGAGAGATCGCAATGGAAGATTTCAAATTTTTATCAAATGCGTAGATTGGCAGCCGGGGCATGAAAGGCGGCGATGGACAAGATCGATTTCAAGAGAAGCCTGAAGCCATTATATGGGCCAACCAAGACCAAAGGCATTCATCTTGTGGATGTGCCTGCGATGCGTTTCCTCATGATCGACGGGCATGGCGATCCCAATGTGTCGCAGGACTACAGGGCCGCGGTCGAGGCGCTCTATACGATTTCGTATGCGTTAAAGGCGGCCAGCAAGAAGCAGCTCGAGAGAGATTACGTCGTGCCACCACTTGAAGGACTGTGGTGGAGCAAATCCATGGGCTCGTTCAAAGCGCGCAAGAAAAACCTCTGGGAATGGACCATGATGATTATGGTGCCCGAATGGGTCGGCCCAGCCATGATCGATGCGGTGATCACCAAAGCGCGCAGGAAAAAGACTCTTTCCGCCCTCGATCACCTGCGGGTCGAACTGCTGGAAGAAGGCAGGGCAGCGCAGGTTCTGCATATCGGGTCATACGACGATGAAGGGCCGGTGATTGCCAAGCTGCATGAGCAGTTCTTGCCAGGCCACGGACTGGAGCCGATTGGCAAGCACCACGAGATTTATCTGTCCGATCCGCGCAAGGTGGCGCCGGAACGGCTGAAAACCATATTGCGGCAGCCGGTTCGGGAGACGGCCTGAGGTGAAGGCAAAAAGGCCGGGCGTTTGAGCACCCGGCCTCTTTTCAGATTTGGTCAGCCGATCAGCCAGCAGGAATGTTTGCTACCGGTGTAATCAACGGCGTGATACGGCGGATGGTAACGCGGCGGTTGAGCCGCTCCGCCAAGGGTGTGTTGACCTTGAGATAGCGCTTGCCATAGCCCTGCGTGGCAAGGTTTTCCGGCGGGATGCCGTAAACGCGCGTCAAAGCGTAAGCCACGGACTCTGCCCGGCGATCTGACAGTTCCAGATTGTATAGGTCCGCGCCAACAGCGTCGGTATGGCCCTCAATCAGGAAGGTCTCGGCAGGGTTGCGGTCAAGCAGATCGAGCATCGCATTGGCAACGGCCGACAGCGAATTGATCTGATCGGGTGCGATATTGGCGCTATTGGTTTCAAAGGTGAGATCACCGATTTCCAATCGCCGTACCATATCGCGAATACGCGAAGAGCGCTTGACCTCATCGATCGTGTAGTAGCGTTCCAACCGCTCTACAGGCGGTTGCTGGAGGAAGCCTGCCACACGTTGCCGATCGGCGAAGCTGGCATCGAGGACGTATTCACGGGCCGGGATGCGCAGGCGCAGCGGCGGCAGATCGCGACCCGGATCAATCCAACGACCCTGGTCGTCATAACGCTGATAGCGATCATCGACATAGACCAGCAGGATTTCGCGGCCATCGGGTTCGATCCGCGAACGACGGATGATGTCACCGTAGCGATCACGAATAGTGATGAGCTGGCTGCCGTCCGGACGCAGGATCACTTCACGGGTGCGACCGCCGGGAAGATCCTCTACGTAGTAGTCCTGAAAGTTGTCTTCAACCAGGCGTGGGGTGTCGAGCGAATCGATGAACTGATTTGCACCGATGGCAAAGATTGTCGCCAAACCGATCGTGGTGATGATTTCCAGATTTGTGGGGGTTTCGCGTTCCACGCGGCCGAGAAGGACCGGCTCGCCTGAAGCTGCAGTGCCACCTGTGCGCTCACGGCGGGTGCCTTCTTCAGCCGTTACCGATGTGATCTGAATGTCTTCGATCGCCGGCTGGGCTTCCTCGTCGGAGGTCGGGGCCGGTTCGTCCTCGACTTCCGCGACAGATTCCGCAGGGGCTTCCTCGTCACTGACATCGACTTCCGCATCGGGGTCGCGCGATTCAGCAAGCGCGTCCTTGGCGCTATCGAGCAAGGGGGCGATTTCGCTCTGCTCAACGCTTTCCGGCAGCAATTCGCCAAGAGCACCATCATCGAGAATTACGTCCTCTCGCAATTCTTCCGGCTCGGCGTCAGATGCTTCCGTGGGGACAGGCTCTTCTGCCGGGGCCTCTGCGGGCGGTTCGGCCTCTTCGATTTCAATCGCAAGATCGAAAGCGACGAGACAGGAATCGATGTTGGCAAAGCCGATGGCGGCACAGATGTCTGCCAATTCATCTTCGGCGGCGATATAGGCCTGTTCGGCTTCTTCGACACCTGAATCCGCGCGGATTGCCGCTTGATAATCGATAAACGCAGCTTCATAGGCCTCAAAGGCGGCAATGAGCGGACGCGGAGCGGCGGAGCCAGCGGCCATTTCAGGAGCGTCGATATCTGCCTCGATCTCCATTTCAACGCCAGAATCGGCTTCCTCTTCCATCGTTTCAGGAGCCGGTGCGGGCTCGGGCGCCGGTTCTTCGTTGCGTGTTTCGGGAAGAGGCTCTGGAGCAGGTTCTTCTTCAACCTCCGGCTCTGCGGGTTCGTCCTCGACGATTTCAGGCTCGGCTTCGTCAACAACCTCCGGTTCGGCTTCCGGCTCCGGCTGTGGCTCCTCAATCACTTCGGGTTCAGGCTCTTCGTCCTCGACGATTTCGGGCGCGGGCAATATCTGGACCGGCTCTTCTTGCGGAGCTTCCATGCTGCCATTTTCAAACATGTCGAGGCATGCCTGGATGCTGCCAAGTCCAACGGCTGCACAAAGCGCTTCGAGTTCAGCCTCCGCGGCCTGAAGAACGGCCATGGCTTCGGCCTGGTTCTCTTCCCCTTCCGCGCGTTCAGCTATTGCCTGGGCTTCGCGATAAGTCGTAATTGCGCCGATCAGCGCGGGTGGCGCTGCCTGTGCCAGCAGCAGTGGTGAAGAAGCGTTGGCCTGGCCAAAGGCCGGCATTGCGGGTCCAGCAAGCACAAATGCTGCTGTGCCAGCCATCAAGACATGTTTCAACTTCATCGATAACTCTCCTTTGCCCCCCGGCAATTAGCTAAACCTATGATCAGGTTGCGACAAAAATTCGTCGTCTTGCGTTAGAGGAATCAAGATGACTATAGCCTGAACGCGCCATTTCACATGACGCGTTCAGATGCTTGCTATCAGATTATCCACCCGGTGCAGGATCGGGTGCAACTGGTGCGCCTTCGGCGGGGGCCGCTTCAGCAGGTGCGGGCTCTGCCGGAGCAGTGCCTGGCTCGGCTGGGACGGGCTGCGACTCCAATGTGATTGATGCCGGTTCAATGGGGGCCGGGTTGCCTCCGCTTAGAGCCATGAACCCTATGATGAGGACAGCAAGCACCAGAAGCCCTGCAATCCACCACCCTGCCATGGAGCCTGGACGTTCAACAACGTAGGTCTCGTGCCGGTTAACTTTGTTGCGACCTGGAATGTCGCGATCGATATCGGCCATTTCGCATTCTCCATAATATGTGACACAAACTCGGTCAGCTAAGATGCCTATTGAGGCTCAGGCCGTTGCGGCATTATTGCGCGCTTTTCCGTCAAAATCAGATACCTGTTATGAGCGTGCGCCTGGTGTGGCAGATAAACGAGCGAAACGTGTCAAGGTTCCCGCGCCACTGCCGTTGTGAACGGCCAAGTTTTTGCAAACGCTGAAAATCGAAGGAGTTGCCATGCGACAGGATCGGAGCCAGATAAGCATTTCAACGCGCGGCGGTGGTCTCTATGAATTCACCGATCATGTGAAAGCATTCGTTTCACATTCGGGAATTGCCGATGGCTTGTTGACTGTATTCTGCCGCCACACGTCATGTTCGTTGCTGGTGCAGGAAAACGCCGATCCGGACGTACAAACAGATTTGAAAGCATTTTTTGGCAAACTGGTGCCAGAAGGTATGGACTGGATCGTCCATACAACGGAAGGCCCTGACGACATGCCAGCTCATATCAAGGCAGCCCTGACACAGACCGCGTTATCGATACCGGTTGCCGATGGGCGGATGGTGCTGGGCACATGGCAGGGGATTTACCTGTTCGAGCATCGCCGTGCGCCGCATGAGCGGAAGATGGTGCTGCATATATTGGGGGAATGACAAGATGTTGAAGCGGGGGCTTTTGTTTGCCGGTCTTTTCGCGGGCGTGGCCTTTTTGGCCGCTTGCGAGGCGCGCAACCCGGCAGAAGTGGCAATTGCCAATGTGGTGCGCGATAACAATGTCGCCGAATTGGAGCGCTATCTCTCGCTTGGCGGCGATCCCAATGAAGTCAGTCGCGACGGGTTTCCGCTGATTTATCTGGCAACAGGGCCTCGAGGGGGGATGGACGCACTGGTGATGCTGCTCGAAGCCGGTGTCGATCCCAACAGCCGCGCAACCAATGGACGCAGCGTTCTTATGAACGCCGCCGGGTGGTGTGACGCGGAGATGGTATATCTGCTTTTGCGCGCCGGCGCTGATCCAAGCTATCGTGGGCCAGACAGTAAAACAGCGCGCGATTCGGTCTGCTCGGGTCCGCTCGACCGAAGGGCCGAGGTTCTCAATATTCTGGATGCCGCTCAGTAAGGCATGATTCCTTGGTCGACGAATTCATACATTATCTCCCGTTTCTGCTCGGGTTGGCGCTTACTGGCGCCCTGTCTGGCGTTATGGCGGGGCTTTTGGGCATCGGCGGTGGCATTATCATGGTGCCCGCCATGGTGCTGGCCTATCAGATCCTTGGGTATAATCCCGATGTCATCATGCATGTGGCCGTCGGTACTTCGCTTGCGGTGATCATACCGACAGGGCTTCGCAGTGCAGCTTCGCACCGAAAACGCGGTGCCGTCGATGAAACGATAACGCGGCGCTGGGGACCCTGGATCATCGCCGGGGCGGCAGTCGGTGGTATAACGGTCGCGATTTATTCGGCTGCGGCGCTCAAGATCATTTTCGGGGCGATGGCGCTGTTTATCGCGCTGAACATGGTTCTGCCCGTGCAGCGCAAGATGATGGAAAGCCTTGCGCATGTGCCAATGGCCAACCGTATTTCCGCAACCGTTATCGGTTATGTTTCTGCGCTTATGGGGATAGGCGGCGGATCGCTCAGCGTGCCGACGCTGGTTGCTTTCGGCAATCCCATGCATACCGCGGTGGGAACCAGTGCCGCATTGGGTGTGATGCTGGCAATTCCCGCAGCATTGGGTTTTATCATATCGGGATGGGGGGCGGTTGGCGCTCCACCCCTGAGCCTGGGTTTTATTAACATCCCATCCCTGATCGTGATTGGTGGCCTTGCGACCCTGACGGCGCCGCTTGGCGTTGCGCTTGCTCACAAGCTGAACGCCAAGCTGCTCAAGGTCGTGTTTGCGATCTTTTTGATCGTTGTCGGCCTCAGAATGATCCTTCAGGCAATCTTTGGCTAGTCTTCGATGTCCCAGGTCACGGTCACATTGACTTCAAAGGTCAATTCGCCCGCTTCAATGGGTACGGCGGTGTCAGCCATGGCTTCCATACGCATTGCGCCCATCGGACGCGGTGGCGGAGCGAAATAGGTCTGTTCGTCAATCTTTTCGATTGAGCCGAGCTCAAAACCAGCAACTTCGGCATAGGTTTCGGCCTTTGCACGGGCGTCGGTAAAGGCGCGCTTGCGGGCTTCTTCATAAAGGGCGCCGGCCTCCTCGACAGAGAAGGAAATACCATTGATGGCGTTGGAGCCGACGCTTACAGCGCGATCGAGGATAATGCCGAGATCGTCAAGTTCGCGGACCGTGATCGTTACGGTGTTGGTCACTTGATAACCAGCAATTTCCGGCGGAGGTGCGAAGCCTCTCGTGTCGCGCTGGTCGGAATAGACATATTGCGGGCTGACGGAGAAATCGGACGTCTGGATATCGCGGCTGGTCAGCCCGGCTTCGCGCAGAACGTCGATCAATTCCTGCATGACCGCGGTATTTTCGTCGAGCGCTTCACGGGCCGTTTCAGCCTGGGTGACGATGCCGGTGGTAATCATTGCCATATCGGGTGCGGCGAGAACCGAGCCCGTACCGGTCAGTGTAATATCGCCTGCCACGGCCGGTGCCGCCAGAAACATGGAAAGGGCGAGCGGGGCAATAGCTGATTGAATGCGCATCTGAAAACTCCAAAACGATGGCTTATGGCGCCATAGTGAACGCCCCATTGCGACAGTTTTGCGGCAAGCGGCAAGACTGTTCAAAATTGTCGCCCCTGCGAAAAAATCGGATGGACCTTGAGCGATGAACCGGTTAGGAAATGCACCGGCTGGGCCTGTAGCTCAATTGGTTAGAGCCGACCGCTCATAACGGTCTGGTTGGGGGTTCGAGTCCCTCCGGGCCCACCAAAAACCCTTGTTTTCAAGGGGTTTAATTGCGGTGCGCCACAAGGTTAGCCAAATCGGTTAGCCAAATCGGTTAGCCAACACCCCTCCCAACATAGGCCGTAACGCGATCCATGCCCTCGATGGCAAGCCGTGCCTGTTCAGCGGCACGGCTGTATAATTCCGCGTGCTCAATGTCATCGTGCCCCAGCGTTTCCATAAGCTGGCGCGTCGATGCCCCGCCTTCGGCCAGCATCTTCCCCAACGTTTTTCTAAGCCCATGCAGTGTGTGCCCTTTGGGCAGGCCTGCGGCTTTCGTCCAGTCTGCCATTCTGCCTGTCAGTGATTTCTCGGAGAACGGCTTGCCATAGGCCGTGACCAAAACTGTCTCTCCAACGCGCTCGGTCTTATCCAGGCAGTCGGCCAGCATAGGTGTAATCGGTATGAACAGCGGTTGATCGCCGCGCCGCTGGCTACCCTTCTTGGGCGCGAACAGGAAGCCATCAACCTCGCGCACCACGGCGCCGGTCAGTATCTTCTGCGTTACTCGCATGTCCCACCTTACACGCACAATGTCGGACCGGCGATTGCCGAGCCAAAGCGCGAGGGCGAATGTCAGTCTAGGCGTTGTTCCTATCGGCCATCTGTCTTCAAAGGCCTTTATTGAATCGACTGACCACGCGTCCCAGCCTTTGTAGGCTGGTCGCCATTTCATGCGGTATGTTGGATCTGTCTCAATCCATTCTTCATCGAGCGCCACGTAGATCAGCTTGCGGATTGCGACAAGCATGTGCTTGGCCTTGTGCGGCGTCTCGTGGAACTTCGATATGAAATCCTTGATGTGCCGGCGCTTCAAATCCTTGGCAGGAACATCTCTCCAGCACAACGGATGCTCATCAACAATGCGGGCATTGAGGAAGTCATCAATCAGTTTTGCGTTCTTGGTCTTTGTGGAGGTGTCAAAGGCTTGCCATTCGAGCGTTGATTGAACCTTGAGCCATGCGGCGCCCAGAGATTCCGGCATTGCTCGCCGTGGATGCGCAATGATCTTGGCCTTGGCTATTGCGCGTCCTTCAATGATTTCCTGATACCTCTTGTCGAACGCCTCGGTATAGGGCTCTCCGGGGATCGCAATGGATTTGCCTTTGCGGCGATAGCGGTAGCGCTGCTTGCCGTGCCGGTCGGTATATGGGGTGACGTTCGGGTAATCTTCCATGGGCGCTAACGCTAAGTCAGCGTCCGACGCTCGACAAGATACGATCTACAATGTTTTCTTCATCTTCTGACGGCAGGTCGGAAAACGCGGCGTCCAATGCAATGCGATCCCAGACAACCCGGCCATCTATGCGCTTTGGCTTTGGCATCTTCCTTGTGGAAACAAGTTCATCGAACTTTGTTGTGCCTACCCCAATATAGCGGGCCGCTTCCTCTCGGCAGAGGCCGCGCGGGGGGTAAGCGATTGCATCGTGCTTCCCCATCATCCGCCCCCAAACAAGCCAGCAATGGCTATGACGACAGAAACAATGCCACCAATGAGGCCGCATATCGCCAAGCCATAGGCGGCAATCATGACGCCGGGGCGTTTCTCAAAGCGGGTCATTGCTCCCCCTTGGCCTTGGCTCTGATGGCGGCGGGTATCTCGCGATCTGCTGTGCAAGTGGTGTCGGCAAACACAAGCATTCCCCGAGCTATCTCTGCCGCATCCTCATAGGCTTCACGCTTGGCGTTGAGAATGGCGCGTTTGTGCTCGGCCTCAACCTCGGAAAGTCTTGAGGTTATCTGATCAGATGTCATCACGCGCCAAGGTCCGTTTGGTATGGACTGGACGTGCAGAACGCCATTGATGATTTTATACGATAAGTACATTACTCATCCCTCTTGGATGCTTCGATCATGGCGCGGTAGGCTGAATAGTCGTCGCGATCCGGACCCATTAGACCCGGCTCTTGCGTTCCCGTATTCTTTTGACGCCAGAATGCCGCAATCATTTCAATGCTCGGCTCTTTCGGCACAATCACATATCCCGCCTCATTAAGCGCTGATATGGCCGCTTGGGCGGCGAGATAGGCATTGTGCTCAATCCCGCCCCATTCTTGTAGCGGCCAAAGCGCCCGCGCCATGATTTCGGTTATGTCAGTCATTGTTGAACTCCAAGGCTTTGCGGCCAGCGGGGGTGACATCGATACGCAGAATGGTTTCTTGCGCTTCATCTGATCCGATGTCAGTGGCTTCTAAGAGCCCTCTTTGTTCGAGTTTCCCATATCGTTCTGCGGTTTCGCGGCCGGGGGAATATACCACGCGAGGCAGTGATCGTAGGATTGCAAGGTCGTCGCTTGAAATGCGGTCAGTCATCGCGCTTACCCTCCTGAGCGAGAGCGTTGCGGGCGCGGCGGGCCCGTTGCTGTTCCGCTTTGCGTTCGCGTACCTCCGATTTTGATGAATATGCCCGGTTATGCATATTATCGCACTCTCGGCATCTTCTCCGGTTGCCGCCAAATATAATAACATTCCGGCCCGATAGCTCATGCCCTCTTTTGCAATGGGTTTTGCCTTGTCCTGGCATCCTCCCCTTTGATGCAGCGTCCTGAGCATTCTGCTTAGCCGTCCCCCACCAAAGGTGTTTGGGGTTTACGCATGCTGGGTTATCGCACTCATGGCACGCGAATGCGGCTTCAAAAGGCATGTTCTGCCCGCTTAGAATCAATGAAATAGCTGGTGCAGTCCGCATCCTGCCCTCAAACAGAATTCGCCCACGGCCATCTGAACAAGAGCACCGAGCGACCCATGGCCAACATTCGTCCACGCCTCGCTTGTCGACCTTTTCCCAAAACCTTTCTTCGATCGTTCTCATTGCCCCGCCTCGTATTTCTTGATGCGGTCCTCCAGAGCCTTGTTCTTGGCAATTAGTCCAACCTTCAGGTCTCGCTCCTGCTTCCAGTTGTGTTCATGCCATTCTGCTGCCTCGCGCAACCTCTCCACCTCCGCTTGCAGATCGGTGAGCATTGTTGCGCTGCTCGACAGTGCGTCAGTATCGTCAAGGAACAGCTTTTTAGAGAAACCCTTAAGCTCTGCGATCTCCGCTTGCAGATCGGCTATTGTGCGAACATGGTCCTCGTATCGAACTAGCGTGCCATCTGGTTCAGGAAAGCAAGGGCTATCGATATGGAACCGATCTATCTCCACCGGCTCCGCTGCACTTGGGGCAGGAGGGGCTTCGGTGAGAGCGGAAAGAATGCGGCGTTCGTAATCGGCTTGGGCGGCGGCTTTGGCTTGCAATACGGTTGGAAAGCAACCAACAAACTCGTCGCCTATTGGACGATAAACGACAGGTTCGTCGTGGTCTTTCCAGCCCTTCCACTCAATGCGATAAGGGCCGACTGCAGTCTGCGCAACACAATGGTTGTATCTGCATTCCTCATTTGGAGAACTGTCCACGCTCCACTCCAACGGCTTCACCGTCACCACGCCCTGATTGCGGGAGAGGCGGTCGGCAGACAGCAAGCAAGCCCCAGCAGTTTCGATTGCCCGCTTCTCATATCCGGGGAAACGTGAACGCATCATCCAAGACGCAGCCTCGCGCATGGTTTTACTCAACTCCGCATCCGTCATCTTATCGGTCATTGTCATGCTCCTAGTCCGCGATCACGCGCGATGTTCAAATCAACCTGTGCAGTTTCGCCAGCACCGCTCTGGTGCAATTCCATTGACTTGCGCCGATATGCGGCCTTGATGTCGGCATGGGTGGCGTTCTGATCGACGCCCAACACTTCCCACCAAGGGCGCTGCGCTTCTGGCGAGGGCAGGGCGGCGAAGCCGGTAAAGGCTGCGTCGACAAAGGACTTGCTGCCCCACCGGTCAAGCCCGCGTATGGCCTCGATGCTCTTGAAAATCGCCCGTAGGTTGTCCTCGACGGTGCGCCACCGATCACAGGCAAAGCACTTCTGCCCGCCAAGATAATCGAAATAGACGGCCACACCCTGATCGTCTGGCGCCTTGTCGCTGGCGTAGGGCATCCCGTCTCGGCGCAGTCGCACGTTTGTGGACACGATCACATTCTTTGCGCCAAGCCTCCAAAGCTCGTCATGCACGGCGCGCACCTCTTGAGCACGATTGCCGGGAGAGAAGCGCGAGTGGCTGATCTGGTGTTTCGGCGTGCGCGGACGGCCTGCTGGCCAGTGCAATGGGTAGGATTCGATCATACCTTTTCCTTCCTGCGCAGATTGTTTCTGCTCTGGATTTTCCGGCCCGTAGGCCAGTCTGTTCGCGAGTGAATGGGGGTGCGCTCTCCCTTGGGCTTTCGGGGCTTCACGGGGCGCTCGCTGGGCGCCTTGGGCTTGTCCTCACGCACCGAGATCAAACCTGCCCGAACCAAGAGCACATGCGTCTCGCAAACCGCGTCCAGCACTTCCAAGGCGAGATCGGCTCGGCCGCGCTGCTGATCGTATGCACGGTGGCAGTCTGAGCACCCGAAGAACCCAAGGCTATCATGAGCCTTCACGCCCATGCCTTTGCCCGCTGCCCCACCATTGAGGTGGCAGAACACGACTGTCTCTGGATTGCCGTTGCATGTCCCTGGCAGGCGCAGGGTGCAATTCTGGCCGCGCGCGTGTTTGAGTATGGCGCTGGAGCGGATCATCATCACTCGCCCCTCGCACATTCCCAGCCATAGCCGGTCAACTGGTATGTCGGAACGTCCGCGCCTTCTGCCTCGGTTATCAGGCCCTTGGACTTGAGGGAGCGCACAACGCGCCGTGATTTCGGATCGGCAAGCGTCTGCGGTGTCGGGGTCATTTGCCCGTTCTGCATGGCCATTGCTTTGATCAGGTTGATTTCGTATGGGGCGGGCTTGCGAGCCATCAGACTTTCCTCAGAGTGAAAAAGTCATCAGCGGCAACAATCGCGTGCCCCAAAGATTTCGCCATAACCAGCGAGGCTTCGCTGATAGGCTTGTCGGTGTGCTGCATCGTCATGTGAACCGCTGCCACCATGAGCGCCATTATCGCGTCGGCGGGGTCTTCGCCCGCTGACTGGCATACGGCCTTCGCCGCCGCTTCGATTGCCAGAACGCGCTTGCGCGGGTCGTCGGGAATTCTGCCTTTGATCGTGATTTCAGCCATTCTGCATTTCCTTCATCAGCTTTGCTGTCATTCCGGCCTTCTGCGCCTCGTACAGCGGCTTTACCCGCCTATGGCTACGTTGGGCGTGGGATATAGCGTTACGGCGCTCTCTGGCTTCCATGTCGAGGCGGGAGCGCTGCTTAAAGCAGAACCACCACAAGCCAATGGAGCGGATCAATCGGCGGGGGATCATGGCTTGGCCTCGGCTTTGGCTATGGCCTGATCGATCTTGTTGCGGGCCATTGAGGGGATCGTGGGAAGGCCATCGAGGCGGCAATCGTTATCCGCGTCCCGGACCATAATCAGGGCTTCCAAGACCGTTTCAACTATATCGGCACGGACGTATTCCTGAACGCGGGGGCGGGCGCTGTCCTCGCACCATCCGCCAATCAACTGGCGGCCGCCATCAGGCAAGCGCGTTGACGCGCCATTGACCGTGGCAAAGATGCGTTCGGGGTGAATGATGTTCATCTCGCACCTTCCATCTCATATGCTTCCACTGGGGGTTCTGGGCGCCAGTCAAGGCTCTTGTCCTCGGGGATGGTTAGCTCCACGCCCTGTCCGCTGAACTCGCGATGCACGGCGTCCAGATAAGCCGATAGCTGCTTGGTGTTCATCTTGGACGTGATGGGCCAGTCGAACGGCGCTTTCATCAATGCCAGTTTGAACGGGTAGGGCGCGGGCCTGATCTTCTCGTCATAGGCTTGCCGAAAGTCCTCATCGACTGCGCGAATGATCGGAACGCCGTGGTGCAGCTTGCAATGGGCGCGGGCATCCTCGACGGTCTCAAACGTGCCGGGAAGCTGCTCGGCAATCTCGCCGTACCACTTGAACGCAAGTTTATTCTGGGCCACCGACCGGCGCCCGCCCTTGGATATGCTGCATGTGAACGGCGGGTCTTGGCGCTCGATAAAGGCCAGCAAACGGCCCTTGTCGAACTTGTCCTCTATGATGCGCTGTACCATTACTGCTCCCGCTCACGAACGTCTGTGATTTTGGAGTATTCCAGCCGATACCCAAGGCAGTGCTCGAAAGCGCCGATGGGCTTGTCGGTGAACACGCTACCGGTGGTTGGCCCGTTCGGCTTGTGCATCAAAGAGAAGCCGACAACAGGATACCATTCGCCGTCCACCAGCACTTCGTCGCCTCTGCATATGTATCGCATCATGGTTATCTCCTGCGCTACCGGGCGGTTTCCCTTTAAGCCCGAAGGCACCCGGCTCCCTGCGCGGCTGTCGGAATCAGAACGGAATGTCGTCGTCCATGCCGCCGCCGCTCTGCTGACGCGGCGCGCTCGACTGCTGGCCATCACGGGGCTTGGGTGGCATCAATAGGATGGTGAACTCGCCATCGGTCGGCGCTGGCATGGCGTGAAGGCGAACCGAGTAACCGTCACGGTCGCGCATCTTGAACGCGACCCCGATGTTCGTGAACGCGGTTTTCGTCTCGCCGTTCTGCTCGTACTTGCGCACGGCTATGGCTTCGTATCGGTCGGTCATTTTGGCTATCTATCTCCTGGGAAATCGTCATCGAACGGGAAGTCGTCCACGTTTGCCGATGCGTTCTCAAGCTGTGGCGGCGACAGTTCGGAGAACTTGTCCGCCTTCTCGTCAAGGATTGTGTCGAACCAATCGCGGGGCAATTCAGCGACGGCCTTTTCGGTAGCTGGGTGGCCCCAGAGCTTGTTGAAAGCCTCTATGGTTTCACATGCCCGGTTTGCCTTGCTCAGCCGGTCATAGGTTGCCCGTGAAGCCTGTTTCGAGGCCGTCGCTGGCCGGGGTGGTTCTTTCCGCTGCCCTACGGCTTGAGCATCGTCATCATGTGAGGCAGCAATGCCGACTGCTGCCTTGAGCGTGTAGCGCTGCAAATAGCTGACTGCGCTGCCTATGGCTTGTATCGGGTTCTTGTTGCCCGAAGCGTCCAGCGGGCCGACAAGGCTGGTTTCTTCGAAGTGCCCATCACGATGCGTAATGCGGCAAGTTACCTTGACGCCGGCCTGAACGTTCTCGGTGTACCAGCGGAACGACAGACCAACGTCTGACATTGGGCCTGCGAGCGCTTCTGTGATCTCTGCCAGATCCTCGAACTTGTAATTCGTCCGGCCTTTTGCGCTTGTGAAATCAACCTCGCGGCTCTTGATGATCTTGGGCAGATTGTTGCGCAGATCGGCCATTGCATTGTCGAAAGCCTTGCGGGCCTGGAATGCGTCGTGGCGCTCTTGGAGGGCCAGAAGCCGCTCCATGACCTCGACGCCCGAGCCTTTCTCAATAGCCTGCTGGAGCATGGCCGCTGGCGTGATAACGGTCGGAACATTGCTTTCGTGTTCGATTGTCTTAACGGCGCCCATGATCAAAACATCCTGTCTATGATTTCGACCAAGTAAGCGGAGTTGACCTTTTCGGGGTCTTTCTCCTTGATCTTGGAAACGAGTTGAACAAAGTAGGCGGCATCAACGCCCGTTAGCTGGTCTTGCAAAACCGCATGGTCTTTGAGGTTCAGTTCGGAAATCTGAAGCATCATCTTGAGGATTTGACCGGCGTTTATCGTCCAGTTGCGCTTGATGAATTTGCGCAACCGGATCACGCTGCAAATCGGATACTTGCTGCCGACATAGCGAAGCTCGCGCGCCAATAGGGATTCGAGCGCAGGCTGGCGAAGCGTCAGTTCGCTGTCTTTGCTGGTCCAATAGTTGGTGCAATGAACATAATCGTAGTTCTCGTGGATCGTGTCGGCATCGCCATAAAACCGGAGAACGATCTGAACCTTATGGCTAAGGGTGATAGCGTTTGTGGAAAGGAACACGGGCCGATATTTCGGCTTGCCATCATCGACCGCAAGAGCAGCGTCTGTGGTTTCTTCCAGCGCTTCCTCTATGTCGCCGGCATCACCCAAAACCTCGCCAACGTATTCGCTAGCCTCGGCATCGGGACGCGCTTCGAAGTATTCGTAAGGCGTCGTGGCGCCGTCCTCGCTGGCAATGCCTGCGGACTTAACGACAATGCGAATGCGCCCGTCTCGATCATCGACGCTGATAGGAACTTCGATGCCGCTTGCATTCTTGGATTTGAACCGGGCCACATAGTATTCGGCAACCGCCAGCGCGGTTTCCTTGTTCGTGAAATACAGGTCGTAATCGTTGACCGGCTCGCGCAAGAGCATGGATGCGATGCAGCCGCCTGTAACGATTGTGTTCTTTTTCGCAAGGTCGCGCACGGCCTCGTCTTCGATGGACGAAAGCCATTCATCGACCTTCGCGCGAATGACTTTGTTGATGGTCTTGGCTTTCATGGCTAAATGGCCTTTTTGGTTTCAGTGATTTTGAATCCGTCCAGTTCCCGCACTCCGGAGCGCGCTGCCTTATCGGCAAGCTCCTGAGCCAGATCGAGGAAGGCTTGGGGGTTCTGTTTCCACATCGTGGCAACGGCTTTGCGCTGATCGACCATTTCGGCAATCCAGTAGGTGCGCAGACCATTGCCGGTGTTGGCTCTCTTGTGCTGGCGCTTGGCGAAAGCCTCGGCTTCCTTGGCAAGCTCAAGCTGGCGCTCCGCTTCCTCACGGGCTTCCAGATCGCCGGAGCTTTCCTGCATGGCGGCAACAGCCTTGGCGCGTTCTTCCTTGGCCTCACGCGCGGCCTGCTCGGCTCTGGCGCGCTTTTCGGCAGCAACCTTGTCGCGATATGGCGTTAGAACCTGCCCAAGCACTTCCTTGCCCAGCGGCACCTTGCCTTTGCCTTCGGTCTTGGTGTCGCCAATCAGGGGGTGGAACCGCTTCTGAGCCGCCTTCTTGGCCTCATCGAGCGGCTTGACTTCTTCCTTGCGGAGTTCGTCGGCCTTCTTGCCAGCCTCGTGCAAATCGTCATAGAGCTTGGTCGCGGCCTCGTGCTGCGCCTCGTTCTCGATTGCGGTGATCCCTGCAATCTGCTCGTAGAGTTCCTCGATCTCCAAAACGACTGCATCGAATGGCGTCATGTTACCACCGGGCTTGATGCGATCATTGCCGCTGTCGGATAGGGCTGTGGCGCTCATTTCTTTTCATCCTTCGGCTTTTGTTTCGGGAGAGGAACGGCACGGAGCATGGTGTCGCACCAGTTGTTTGAGGTAGTGATGGTGTGCGAGGCGGAGGTCATACTGGGTCTCTCTTGTCCCAAAGCTTGCGCATCGCCTCATGAAACCGTCGCTGTTCTGCGAGATACCGCTCTGCGCGCTCATGGGTTACTTCGCCCTCGCCGTGGCATGTCGGGCAGGGAGCATCGCCGTGATTATCGCAGATGCACAAATCGCCTCCGCAATGACAGGGAACCTCCCTATCGCCCATGCAGCGAGGGCAGACCTCGAAATCGTCTTCGTCGTAATCGTCCCAATTGTCGCCCATCACACCCACCCCGCGCTTATCCAGACATCCGTACGGAGCCACACAGCTAGCTCAAGCAGTCGAGCAACAGGGGCGCAGAGAAGGAATAGGCAGAGGCGCGGGCCTGTTCTGGTAGGGTTCAGAAGTCGTCATGGTCCGAATCCATCGCTTCCTCGAACTCCCTATCGGCAATGACGCCGGGGTCGTTGTCGTATTCATCGGCGCACTTGGCGCACAGGTATTGATCGTCGCAGTCGCGAAGGGGTACGTTGAACTCCCCGCAGTGGTCGCAAATGATTGGCGCGATCTTCATCATTCCCTCCTATTCAGCCGCTGTGCGAAGCGCCTCAAAGTCCCAATCAGCGATTGGATAACCAAGGCGTTCGATGTATGATTTCAGGCGCAGGCGCTGGCTCGATACGCCAGCAAGCACATGACGCGCCCGGTTGAATTTGCGTTCGGAATTGAACTCACGAGCCAAGGCTATTTGGCCCTCAATGGTGTTGAGCATCTTCGCGACCATGTTCAGATCGGTGTAGGCTCCATCGCCCTCTACAAAGCATCCCATTGTTATGCGGGGCCAGTTGGAGCGGCCTGCATAGGCGTTGAAGGCATGGGCTGTTGATTTCCATTGAGAAGTGACCCGGTTTTTTCACCGAGAATTGACCCGCTTCATTGATATGATTTGGGTTCGGTCACGTGGTCAAGTTCGGTGTTTTCTCCTTTTTGGTTTTGTCGGTTTTCGCCGAGCTGTTTTTGAACCGGAAGCTGTCATTGCCGGTTTCGAGGATGTGGCAATGATGGGTGAGCCTGTCGAGCAATGCCGTTGTCATTTTGGGATCCCCGAACACGCTGGCCCATTCGGCAAAGCTCAGATTGGTGGTGATGATGACGCTGGTGCGCTCGTAAAGCCTTGAGAGCAGATGGAAGAGCAAGGCGCCTCCAGACGCGCTGAACGGCAGGTATCCGAGCTCATCGAGAATGACCAGGTCGGAATGAATGAGCCTGTTGGCGATCTGACCGGCCTTGCCCTGGGCTTTTTCCTGTTCGAGCGCATTGACCAGCTCAACGGTTGAGAAGAAGCGCACCCGTTTGCGATGATGCTCGATGGCTTGAATGCCCAGGGCCGTTGCGATGTGGGTCTTGCCTGTTCCCGGACCACCCAGGAGGACGACGTTGTCGGCTTTCTCGATGAAGGCGCCGATATGGAGCTGACGCACCAGAGCTTCATTGACCTCGCTGCTGGTAAACTCAAAGCCCGAGAGATCCTTATAGGTGGGAAAGCGGGCGACCTTGAGCTGATAGGCGATCGACTTCGTCTCGCGTTCGGCCATCTCAGCCTTGAGCAATTGCGAGAGGATGGGCACAGCCGCCTCAAAGGCTGGAGAACCCTGCTCGGTGAGTTCACTGACCGCCTGAGCCATGCCTGCCATTTTAAGGCTCTTGAGCATGATGACCAGAGCTGCACTTGCCGGATCATGACGCATGGCGCACCTCCCGATCAGTGCGAAGGGTGTCGTAGCGTTCGACATTGGCCTGCGGCTCCTTGCTCAGGGCAAGCGCCTGCGGCGCCTGGACCGGAGGAACGGTTCCCGGTTTGGCATCGATGAGCCTGTGCAGCAGATTGAGAATATGGGTCTTTGTGGGCACCCCGGCGTCGAGCGCCATCTCGACAGCTGCGAGCACTGCCTGTTCATCATGATGAAGAACGAGGGCCAGAATCTCGACCATCTCCCGATCACCACCGGGTTTGCCCAAAAGATGGGTCTGGAGGTGACGGAACGCTGCCGGCAGTTCGGCAAAGGGTGCACCATTGCGCAATGCACCGGGCTTGCGCTGGATCACGGCCAGGTAATGACGCCAATCATAAACAGTTTGCCCGGCCCCATGATGCCGCTCGATGATCCGCGTGTGCTCGCAAACAATTTGCCCTTCGGCGACAACAACGATGCGGTCTGGATAGACCCTGACGCTGACGGGTCTGTTGGCAAACGAGGCGGGTACGCTATAGCGCACGCGCTCGAGGTGAACCAGGCAGGTGGGCGAGACGCGCTTGGTGTGCTCAACAAACCCATCGAAGGCCCGCGGCACGGCCATCAGATATTGGGCTTCAACCCTCCATGCATCGGCAACCGTTCCCGGTTCGGTGCCATGAGCCATCTCTTCCCATAGGGCCACGCAGCGCTGCTCGAGCCAGAGGTTCAACTCATTGAGCGAGTTTGCACGCGGCAGGGGTTGGAAGAGCCGGTGACGAACATCCTGCACGTTCTTTTCCACCATTCCCTTTTCCCAGCCGGCTGCGGGATTGCAGAACTCGGGCTCGAACAGAAAGTGGCTAGCCATGGCCGAGAACCGGGCATTGACCTGACGCACCTTGCCGCGCCCGACCTTGTCGACCGCACTTCGCATATTGTCGTAGATCCCCCGACGCGGAACGCCACCAAAAGCCTTGAAGGCCTGGTTATGGGCATCAAACAGCATCTCGTGGGTCTGGAGCACATAGGCTCTCACGACAAAGGCTCGGCTGTAGCAGAGCTTGGTGTGGGCCACCTGAAGCTTGATGCGCTCCCCTCCAATCTGCGCCCAGTCCTCGCTCCAGTCGAACTGGAAGGCCTCTCCGGGATCAAAGGCCAGAGGAACGAACACGCCCCTTCCGGTCGTGTTCTGTTCGCGCAGGCGCTCCTCTTTCCAACGGCGGGCAAAGGCTGCCACACGGCCGTAAGAGCCATCGAAGCCCAAAGCCACGAGATCAGCGTGGATCTGCTTGATGGTGCGCTTCTGTTTGCGCGGCTTGCGGCTCTCAGACCGCAGCCAAGCGGAAAGCTTCTCGGCGAAAAGATCGATCTTGCTCGGTCGATCGGGAACACGAAACTTCGGCTCGACAGCCTCAGCCCTGAGGTATTTGCGGATGGTATTCCGGGACAAACCCGTGCGCCGTGCAATCTCCCGGATCGATAGGCCGTCTCGGAAATGCCAGCGCCGGATAACGCTCAAAAACGCCATGTCCAACACTCCATAAACTCCCGCCCAAAACGAGCAGGATAGCGTTCAAACATGGGTCAGTTCTCAGTGAAAATACCCCCCAAAACCGGGTCACTTCTCAGTGGAAATCAACAG
>NZ_RZMW01000038.1:0-248 GCF_003992625.1 Pelagibacterium lentulum
ATGATCGCTTCATAAAATATTTCAGTATGCGGAGCACTCATCGCCCCATGCCGTCCATCTCTTATTGCTCAACCGAGGCCGCTGGCCGTCGGGCGCTTTGACATGGTTGAATGAAAGGAAGGCCCCTTCACCCGGGCACCCCCCAGCTTCGCTGTCCCGGACTTGATCCGGGACCCAGCAGCTTATCCAGTAGCACCGGTGTTTTGGGTCAGCGCCCATGGACCCCGGGTCTTCGCCCGGGGAAGCGA
>NZ_RZMW01000038.1:300-60452 GCF_003992625.1 Pelagibacterium lentulum
TGGCGCTGCCCAGCCGGAGGGCCAGTGAAATCCATAGGGCGGCTTTAGCCCGTCATGGATTTTACGGTGCGGCCCGTGAGGCAGAACAAGAAAGCGTTCAGCTTTTCTCGTCGTAGCCTTCAGAATATTTCTGCGCGACGGCATCGAGCACGCCATTGACCATCTTGGGCACGTCGTCTTCATAAAACGCCATAGCCACATCCACATACTCGCGGATGACAACCTTGAACGGGATATCCTTGCGCTGTGTCAGTTCAAACACGGCAGAGCGCAGCAAGGCCCGAAGGGTGGCATCGATCCGCGTGATCGACCAGCCGCCCTTTCGCGTCGTATCGTCAATAATCGGATCGAGCCTGACCTGATTATGAACGACACCCCGCACGATATGGCGGAAATAGTCCGCGTCTGCGGGAAGATATTGCTCGCCTTCGACTTCGCGCCCAAGGCGGTAGGATTCAAATTCAGCGAGTGTGTCTTCAAGCGAAACCTGCCCGACATCCATCTGATAGAGCGCCTGAACCGCCGCCAAGCGCGCCGAGCCTCGCTGATTGGCACGTTTAGGGTCAATTGGTGGCGTGGAGGTCATCGCTCAGTCCTCCAGTTTCGTTTTGAGAGCCGCCATGGCCATGGCGGCAATTGCCGCGCCGCCCCCCTTGTTTTGCTCCGAGACGCGGGCGCGAGCCCAAGCTTGTTCCTCGTTTTCCACGGTCAGGATGCCGTTGCCAAGGGCGATACCGTCGGCAATCGTCAGATCCATCAGCGCACGGGCGCTTTCGTTGGAGACGATTTCGTAGTGGGTCGTTTCTCCGCGAATAACGCAGCCCAAGGCAACATAGCCGTCATAACGGTCACCTTGCAGCTCGCTTGCCATGGCCACTGCCGCCGGAATTTCGAGTGCGCCCGGCACGGTTACGACGTCAAATGTCGCGCCGGCGGCATCGAACGCCTCACTGGCGCCCTTGAGCTGCTCATCGGCAATATCGCTGTAAAAGCGCGCCTCGACGATGAGATAATGCTGCCCCTTGGCGGAGCCGGGCTGAATGGTGAAGCTGTCGCCTGAAGAGGCCATCATTTATTCCTTGTCTGATGCGCTGCGCATGTCGAGCAGGCGGGCGGCATAGCGTGCCATCGGGTCAACTTCAAGATTTACGCTGTCACCCTGCCGGTAATCCGGCCAATTGGTCGCAGAAAGCGTGTGCGGGATCAGATGAACGCTAAACCTGTTGCCCTCGACCCAATTGACCGTCAGTGACGTGCCATTGAGCGCCACGCTGCCCTTTTTGGCAATGAATTGTGCCAGTTCTCCTGGCGCCTCGAGAACGTAAGTGGTCTGATCGCCGATGTCTTTGCGCTCGACAATCGTGGCAAGGCCGTCCACATGCCCCGAAACGATATGGCCGCCCAACTCGTCCCCGACCTTGAGCGATCGTTCCAGGTTGATACGTCGCCCCACTTTCCAGTCTCCGAGCCGGGTGACGTCGAGTGTCTCGCGGGCGGCAAAAACGTCGAACCAGTTGCGCCCCTCGGATTCGCCCCTATCCGTCACTGTAAGGCAAACGCCTTCGCACATGATCGAAGCGCCCAGTTCCATGCCGTCGGGCTCGTATCGGGTCGCGATGCGCAGACGGCGCCCGTCATTGCGCTCGTCCACTTCAATCAAGGTGCCAATATCGGTGATGATGCCTGTAAACATTGCTCAGTCTGACTTTTCAAAGGATGTCAGTCTATCGCACCCCAACGCGCGCCGATCAACCGCCCTGAAGCCCAGTTCAGACAAACGCTCTGATAACGGAAAACGAACGCTGGCTGGAACGCCCTCCGGGCCAACAATCTTGTCGCCTTCCAGCAGTTCAAATCGATCGACCAGCCCTGCGTTTAGCAGGCTCCCGGTCAGTCGTGCGCCCCCTTCGACAAATAGACGCGAGATGCCTCTTTCGCCCAATCTTCGCAGGCCGGCAACCAGATCGGGGGCGCTGCCAACGCCGTCGACCTCGATCAGTTCGACATTTTCAGAAACCGATTCAAGATGGCCTTTTTTTGCAATGACTACAGTATGTTGAACACTCGAATTTGCAAAAAGATTCAGTGCGGGATTGAGTTCATTCTTGCCGGCCAAGATGACGCGCAAGGGCCTGCGATTTTCTAGGCCAGAGAGCCGGACACTGAGTCTCGGATCGTCCAAGCGTGCCGTTCCTGCTCCTATCATGACCGCATCAGAGAGTGCGCGCTGCATATGGGTCCAGCGCTTTGCCGTCTCGCCGGTAATTGGCACATTACCTTTGTCCGGCAACCCGATCATACCATCCTTGGACACAGCAAGTTTTGCCGTTACCAGTGGCCGCCCCGTCAAGATGCGTTTGAAGAACCCCTGATGCAGCTTTCGTGACAGCATATGATCAGGCGCAACGATGACATCGATACCGGCTGCGCGCAGCTTGGCGACACTTTTTCCTGCCGTTCGGGAGTCGGGATCGACGCAGCCACAAATAACCGTTGCGACCTTGGCCGCGATAACTGCGTCCACGCAGGGCGGCGTCCGGCCCCAATGATTGCAGGGCTCCAGCGTTACATAGAGGGTCGCTCCGGCAGCGCCCTGCCCGGCCATTGCCAAGGCCTGCGGCTCGGCGTGCGGGCGTCCGCCCGGAGCCGTCACGCCGCGTCCAAGCAGTCGTCCCTCGGGCGAGACGACTATTGCTCCAACGGTAGGATTTTCGGCGGTCGTCCCCAGGAACGGTAATGCCAGGCGAGCCGCAGCGTCCAGCCAGCGCAATTGAGCTGGCGCGGCTGTGCTCACTTATCGTCCTCGACGAGAATTTCGCCGCTTTCAAGCGTTTCGAGGAAGGATTGGAAATCCTCCGCGCGGGCAAAATTCTTGTAAACCGAGGCAAACCTGACGAACGCAACGTCATCGAGGCCCTTCAGGCCATCCATGACGTACTCGCCGATCTGATCGGAACTGACCTCGACATCGCCAACGCTTTCAAGTTGACGCACGACGCCTGAAATCATGCGCTCAACCGTTTCAGGGTCCACCTGCCGCTTGCGCAGTGCCGTATAGATCGACCGTGAGAGTTTTTCGCGATCGAAGGGAACCTTGCGGCCGGACTTCTTTACGACCGTAAGGTCACGAAGCTGCACGCGCTCAAACGTCGTGAACCGGCCACCGCAGCCGTTGCAAACGCGGCGGCGGCGAATCGCGTTGGAATCCTCTGTAGGCCGGGAATCCTTGACCTGTGTGTCATCGTTCCCGCAGTAAGGACATCTCATGCAGTTTATCCGTAGATCGGGAAGGCAGACGTCAGCTTGATGACCTTCTCTTTGACTTGCGCCTCAACCGCACCGTTATTCTCGTCGCCGTTGACGGCAAGACCGTCCAGAACCTCGACCATCAATTCGCCGACTTGCCGGAACTCTTGCTCGCCAAAACCCCGTGATGTTGCAGCGGGCGTTCCCACTCGGATACCCGATGTAATTGCCGGTTTTTCCGGGTCGAAGGGAATGGCATTTTTGTTACAGGTTATATAGGCGCGCTCCAAAGCAGCCTCTGCGGCTTTGCCTGTCACTTTCTTTGGACGGAGATCGACCAGCATCAAATGATTGTCGGTGCCTCCCGTTGCAATCTCCAGCCCACCCTTGACCAAGGTGTCGGCCAGCGCCTGAGCATTGGCAACAACCTGACGTGCATAGGCTTTGAATTCCGGCGTCAGCGCTTCGCCGAATGCCACAGCCTTGCCAGCAATGACGTGCATCAGCGGGCCGCCCTGGATGCCGGGGAAAATCGCAGAATTGACCTTCTTTGCGATCGCCTCGTCATTGGTGAGAATCATGCCGCCGCGCGGTCCTCGCAGAGTTTTATGGGTCGTGGTGGTGCAGACATGAGCATGTGGCACCGGGTTAGGATAAACACCGCCAGCAACCAGACCGGCCACATGCGCCATATCGACAAGCAGATATGCGCCGACCTCATCCGCAATCGCGCGAAATTCCGCCCAGTCCATCGTGCGCGAATAGGCAGAAAAACCAGCAACGATCATCTTGGGCTGATGTTCCTTGGCAAGTGCCCGCAGCTCGTCCATATCGACGCGGCCATCCTGCTGACGCACGCCATACTGAATCGCATTGAACCACTTGCCTGACTGGTTCGGCTTGGCACCATGCGTCAAGTGACCGCCGGCATCCAGACTCATACCCAAAATCGTATCGCCGGGTTGCAAAAGGGCCTGATAGACCCCCTGGTTGGCCTGGCTGCCCGAATTGGGTTGCACATTGACAAATTCGCAGTCGAAAAGCTGCTTTGCACGATCGATCGCCAGTTCTTCGACGACATCCACAAACTGGCAGCCGCCATAATAACGGCGACGCGGATAGCCTTCTGCATATTTGTTGGTCAGGACCGAGCCTTGCGCTTCCAGCACGGCCTTAGACACGATATTTTCCGAGGCAATAAGCTCGATTTCGTGCTGCTGGCGGTGCAGTTCATCTGCAATCGCCTTAGCGATGACCGGATCACCCTCGGCAATCGATCGCGTGAAAAACTGGGGAAATAGTGTAGCAGTCCCGGTGGCGCTCATGGGCAGACCCTCGACCTTTGTTTGAAGCAGTAAGGCAAGCAAGCGCGATCCGCTTAGCACAGGCATCCGCGCGATTCCAAGCAAACTTAAAATCAAGCAGCGATTTGCCGCTAAACGAGCCGACCAGGACGCGAGTCGGTCAGGATGCCTACCTCTTGTTGCAACCGCCGAACAAGCTTGGCCATGGCCACAGATTTCATATGCTGTTGGCTGGAAGAAACCGGCGCAATAACAACGACTTCGATACCGGTTTCCGAATCTATGGCAGCCACGCGGACCTGCTGGCCCACGTGGTGAAATTCAAACAGCACTTCGCGAGATGAGGCGGATGTCCGGCTCATCTCAAATGCGTCCGCTTAGGAAATCTCGGGAAATTCCGTGCGGCCTTCGCTATCGAAGTCATAGACGTCATCGCGGAAGCTTACGACGCCGTTGCGATTGGCCCAAGCCGTAAAATAGGTCGTGAAGATCGGCACTGGCGAGTTAACCGCGACGTCACGGCGCTCTCGGGAAACAAAAGCCTCGGTGACCGCACCCAGATCATAGCCATTGTCACGCAATACCCAAGCAATGAAGCTGTCCACATCAGCGACACGCACACAGCCTGACGAATGAAAGCGCGCATTTTCCGAGAAAAAGCCGCGCTGCGGCGTGTCATGCAAATACACAGTATGCGGGTTGTGGAAATTGATCTTGGCGTGCCCCATGGCGTTGTTTTCACCAGGATCCTGACGGAACGTATAGTTTGCCGCTTCCTCTGTATTCCAGTTGATGGAATCTTGGGAGATCTGATTTCCACGACCATCCAGAATGCGGATTCCGTATTCATTGAGATAATTTGGATTATCGCGAACCATCGGAATGATATCGCGGCGGACAATCGAGGTCGGGGCCGTCCAATAGGGATTGAAGTTGATCTCGTGGATACGGCTCTGCAGGATCGGGGTTTGCCGATCGATTCGACCGACCACTGCAGTATGTCGCTGGACGACTTGCCGGCTTTCAACCGCTTCAATCGCGGCTGCGGGGATGTTCACGTTGACATACCGGTCGGTCAACCGACCTTCGAGACCGCGCACGCGCTGTAGGTTGAGGTTAATCTGATGCAAGCGGGTCGACGCCGGCACCGTCATTGCCCAATAGGTATATTCGTCCACCTTGCCGGAAATCTGCAAACCATGGCGCGCCTGAAATCCGCGCACGGCCACATCGACATCGGCATCGAACAGTTCCGACATCTCGGCTTCTTGCGAAAGGTCGCCTGTATGCATCAAGTACCGACGCAGGTCACGAACAGCACTACGACTATTGCCCAGCACAAGTCCGAAGACGCCGGTGGGCACTTCAGGCCAACCACCGATATTGACCAGGCGCTCGTAGTACTCAGCGACGCGCTGAAGGTTATATTCGGTATCGAGCGATATGATTGGGTCTGTCGTGCCAATTGCACGCATTGCGAAAATTGAGTTGGCTTCACGGTCAGTGTCACGCAACACGCGCTGCTGTGCGAACTGTCCAAAGATAGATGCCTTGGCAACGGCTGGCGCAAACAGTGTCGCTCCAGCAGTGAAGGCAGCGATCGACTTGATCGCGTTACGTCGATTAGTTGTGGCTTTCTCTTGCCGCATCTGTCCTATCACCATCAAAATCTCAGCATGAACGCTAAATAGCTTTTTGCCGTAAGTCGGGCTTCGCCGCAATCGTCCTCACTACCCTTTTACCGCAATACAAGCCGGGCCAGAGGGGCGCCTTTTCAGCGCGCTCTATACGATGAACTGTTGGAGCTATATAGAGTTTAAGGCGCAAATAAGAAACGCCGACCCTGGGACCGGCGTTTACTAGGCAGGTGTGGCAGCAATATCACAGCAATGCGTACTGTTATAATTTGTAGAGGATCTGATCCACCCAGAAGCGTTCGAGACGCGAAAGCGCTGTATTGAGTCCGGAAAAGTCGGCTTCGCCAAGCCCGCCGACCTTCTCGATAGAATTGAGATGCCGCTCATACAGTTCGTCGATGACTTCAGCGACTTCTTCGCCTTTCGGTGTCAGGCGGATACGAACCGAGCGACGGTCCGTTTTGGAACGCTCCTGGAAGATGTATCCGGTTTCAACCAGTTTCTTGAGGTTGTAGGAGACGTTCGATCCCAGATAATAGCCCCTAGTCCGCAATTCGCCGGCCGTTAATTCGCTATCGCCGATATTGAACATCAAAAGGGCCTGAACAGGGTTGATGTCGTCCCATCCCATGCGGTCGAACTCGTCCTTGATCAGGTCGAGCAGACGGCGGTGCAGACGCTCCACACGGGAAACAGCTTCAAGATAAAGAGGTTTGAGACTGCGTTCCCGTTCTGGAGTGTCAGCCTTCGCTGCAGAAAGATTGTTAGCCATTGGTTATGCCTCACTGTCAAATTCGTCGCACGATTTTTCGTGTCTGTGAGGACAAATTACCCCGAGCCCAATAAGAACGGTTTAAGAGACAGGCTTAACTTTATCTTACGGGAAAACTTGGCATTTTTTGCTTTCCAACCCGTTACACCCGGTGTGAATTTTGTAACCTTTACAGGCTGTGAACAAGTCAGGCAGGCGGCCGAACAGGCTATCCTGTTTGCATAGTGGGCGTTTGCCACGGGTCACGAAAAATTCTTTCCACAGCGCTGAACTTGCGCATGCATTGAGAAAAACGCTTTTGATGGCTAATCGGCACGCTGCCGACGATCAAGGTTATGCGCCAGCACCAAAAGCAATATGGTTGCCAACATCAGCACAAGTTTGAAGATAAACCCAAACAAACCCGATCTAACTGTGAGATTGCCCGCCAGCGAAAAGCCGATTTCGACTGCCAATGCAATAACCAGCAGTACCGCCCCCCACTGCGCCTTCATCCAAAGCCCCAATGCCGCAAAAAGGCGCGAGGTAGAAAGCACGGTGAGCAGAATGAACCCTGTTGGGCCAAGTGTCGCCAATGGGCTTCCAGACGCTCCGGTTACACCCAACAAACGTGCAGCGTCGCTCAACCCCAAGAAGAGGCTGATCACGGCAAGCACCCGCGCATAAATGCCAGTGGGTTCGATTCTGAAATCCATTGCAGAGTCCCTCGGTCGGGACTCTGCTAACGTGATTTGGCGCCGAAGCGCAAGCAAACTAGGCGTTTCGCTTCTGCATCCACATCTTTGTAAGTATGATGCCAGCTACAAACAGCGCCACTCCCGGAACAAGGAAGACGCCGGCCAGGGTCAGGTTTGCAAAATCGAACGTGACAAGAACAAGGGAAGCCAGAACCCAGCCCCAATCAACAGCCAGATGCACGCGATACATGGCGTCTGGTAGGGAACTCAAGCGTGCGCATATGGCGTTAAACACTGCCCAGGCTATCAATGAGATGCCAAGCCAAACAACAGCGACCGGCGGCAAACTGATGCCAAGCCATTCGACTATGAATGGCGCCATAGTCGCAAATATCAGCCCCAGCCCCGCGCTTCCAACCGCGTCAAAGCCATAGATGTTGACCAAGCTGCCACGTCTTTCGAGTCCATGTACCTGTGTCATTTCCAACTCCAAATTTCATTACACCTGGAAAATGACGTTGATAGGTAAGCACAGCAATTACCTCGGAGGTAATGGACGCATATATATATTTGATGGTGTTCAATAAGGCTATGGAGGCACGGTCGATGCTTGGAAGCATTCTGAAACATTGGCGAGACCTGCGAGGAATGAGCCAACTCGATCTTGCTTTGGAAGCGTCCGTTTCGGCGCGGCACCTGTCCTTCATTGAGTCGGGACGAACCCGGCCCAGCGCTGCGATGGTATTGAGGCTGTCGGAAGCTCTTGCGCTCCCTTTACGGGAGCGTAACGCGCTCTTGCTGGCAGCAGGATATGCCCCCCGGTTTAGCGAGAGCGATTGGTCGAGCAGCAGTTTGGAGGCAGTTCGCGCAGCGGCAAAACTAATCCTGCACAACCACGAGCCCTATCCTGCGATTGTCCTCGACAGTAGCTTCAACGTGCTGGAAGCCAATGCAGCCGCCTGGTCGCTGCTTGGCACTGAAGCAACGCAAACCGCAATCAACATGGTCGATGCCGTATTCCTGCCCGGACCGATCCGCGATTCAATTGAAAACTGGGACGAGATTGCCAATTACTTCATTCATCGCTTAAGGCAGTCGGTACGTTTTCGGGGCACCAATTCGGCAGTGGCTGCGAAATTGAAACAGGCACTTTCGGCGCCGGGCGTAAAATCGCTTATCGACCAACCGTTGGGAACGACGAATACCGTCCTGCTTCCTGTAGTTCTGCAAAGCAATGGTGAAACCACACGCTGGTTTACGACGATCACCAGTTTCGGCGGTGCAATGGACGCGCTGGCAGAAGAGATCATGATCGAACAATTTCATCCCGCATAGCGACCAACTGCGGCACACAAGCGCTTTGCGCCCCTGGTCGCGCGCTGCTAAATGTTGCCGCACATATCTATTGGAGTGAGTTACGTGAGCGGAACTTGGGAAAAGCACGACATGGGATTTCTTGCAGGCCGCCGTTTGCGGCGCCCTCGCATGGCCGGTTGGAGTCGCGATCTGGTGCGCGAAACCACGCTTGCGCCGTCCGACTTCATATGGCCCATCTTTGTTGTCGACGGCCAGAATGAGCGCCAGGCAGTTGGGTCGATGCCCGGCGTTGAGCGCATCTCAATCGATCTCGCCGTCGAAGCAGCAAAACAGGCGAGTGCAGAGGGTATTCCGGCACTTGCGCTTTTTCCCAATACAGATCCATCTAAGCGCACGGAAGGAGGAGAAGAGGCCTTCAATCGCGACAATCTTGTCTGTCGCGCGCTTTCGGCGATCAAGAACGCGGTGCCGGAGATCGGTCTGGTCGCCGATGTCGCACTCGATCCGTACACCAGTCACGGTCATGACGGCGTGATGGAAGGCGAGGAAATCCTCAATGATGAGACCGTCGAGATTTTGGTCAAGCAGGCGCTTGTTCAGGCGCATTCGGGCGCAGACGTCATAGCGCCCTCGGATATGATGGATGGGCGCGTCGCCGCCATTCGCGCCGCATTGGATGCCAACGGTTTGGAAAAGACGATTGTCCTTTCCTACGCCGCCAAATACGCTTCTGCGTTTTACGGGCCATTCCGCGAGGCCGTGGGATCGGGAGCGCGACTCAAAGGGTCAAAGCTGACCTATCAGATGGACCCGGCCAACCACGAAGATGCTGTGCGGGAAGTTGGTCAGGATATCGCCGAAGGGGCAGACTGGATCATGGTCAAACCCGGCCTGCCGTATCTCGATATCTGCCGCCAGATAAAGGATCGCTTCGATATTCCGGTTTTTGCCTATCAGGTCTCCGGCGAATACGCGATGATCGCAATCGCCGGTCAGGCAGGTGCAATAGATCGAGAGGCCGCAATGGCCGAAAGCCTAATGGCCTTCAAGCGCGCTGGCTGCTCCGGGATTCTGACCTACTTTGCCCTGGAGATGGCGCGAAAACTCAACGCGTGAGTGTGAAGGACCTTGTTTTTCGCAGCAACCACACCATTTTGTGAGCGAAATGGAGGCAGCTGATATGGCTACAGATTTTTTTGGTCGTATTATTCGTGACGATCTGCCCAATCCGGCGGAATCTCCCGAGTTGTTCGAGGAGATCCTGTCGCGGCGGGTCGTTGCCTTTCTGATTGACTGTATCATCATGGGCGTCCTGATCGTGGCGGCATTCATATGCACTGCGATACTTGGCATTGTTACGCTGGGCCTGGCTTGGCTGACCTTCCCGATCATCGTGCCCATTGTATTTATCGCTTATTATGCAGTGACCCTTGGTTCATCCGCGCGTGCAACAATCGGCATGCGGGCGATGGATGTAGTCCTGACGCCCACGCGCAGCGCCACCCTTGATGGGTGGCTGGCGTTTCTGCATGTCATCCTGTTCTGGATTTCATGCTCGGTTCTAACGCCGTTTGTTTTGGCTGTCGGCCTTATCACAAACCGCAGGCAGTTGCTTCACGACATTGTCGCCGGCGTTTTGATGGTGCGGCGCTCGCCGATGGAACGGCATTGGGTGAACTATCACCGTCCCACTATTGGAACGTGATCGCTATTGCGTGCCTGATTCCGTTGCGCCCGATACAGCTCAAGAGTAGAGTTCCAGCAGGGTAATGCTGTGAACGACTTGAGCAAAAGATGGACCACACACCGGAAAGCGCCCAGTTCTTTTTGACCGCTCCGTTGCCCTGCCCCTACCTTGACGGTCGGCAGGAGCGCAAGCTCTTTACCCATCTGAGTGGCCGCAGAGCGGGATCGCTCCATCAATTGCTTTCCGATCATGGCTTTCGTCGCAGTCAAAATCTGATTTACCGTCCAGCCTGCCTTGATTGTGACGCCTGCCAATCCGTGCGCGTCGTGGCAAATCATTTTCACCCCTCATCGCGCCACCGTCGCAATTTGAAAGCGAATTCCGATGTCGTAAGCACCGCCGTCGCGCCGAATGCATCTAGCGAGCAGTTCAACCTTTTCCGCCGTTATCTCGAAGCCCGCCATCAGGGCGGCGGCATGACCCAGATGTCATATCCTGATTACGAATTCATGGTGGAAGACACGCCAGTCCAATCCATACTTGTCGAGTATCGGCTGACCTCAGACTGCGAGGAGGGTGATAAAGGGCAATTGATTGCCGTTGCACTGACCGATGTTCTGAACGACGGGCTGTCGATGGTCTATAGCTTTTATGATCCGGCCATGCCCAAGCGCGGCCTGGGCAATTTCATGATTCTCGATCATATCCAACGGGCCAGGGCTATTGGTTCAGGCTATCTTTATCTGGGATATTGGGTCCCGAATTCGCCAAAAATGGCCTATAAGGCCACTTACCGTCCGCTGGAAGTGCAGCGTGGTGCCCGGGGGTGGGTGCCGCTCGACGCCGACAGCGATGGTGGCAGCTAACGAGTGATCCTAACTTGGCAGGCCTGAAACGTATTTTCTCAGCACTTTACGTGCTGGCAACGGTTGCCATATTCGGCGCTGCCATAACCGCAGTGCTCGGCTTTGCGCATCCGGCCATGGATTTATTCAATCATATCCAACCGGCGCTGTTTTTCGGGGCGCTGACATTGATGCTCCTGGCGCCGATCGCGGTACAAGCCCATCGCGCACGCGCTGTGGCGCTCGCCCTGGCGGCAACGGCACTTTCTGCATCAAGCATCATCTATATCCCGGAAGTGATTGCCGGATTTGCCGTATCTGCGCCAGCATCGGCCAGCAGCGACAGATCCCAATATCGCCTGATAACCTTCAATGTTTTTGGGCGCAATGACGATCCTCAGGCACTGGTTGCCAACATCATCGCCATAGATGCCGATATTGTCGCCTTGCAGGAGTACAGTCGGGAAGTGCGTCGCGCCGTCCATGGCGAACTGGCGGAACACTATCCCCATTTCCAATATTGTGTGGGCGGGCGCCGGGCCTTTGTTGGCCTTTACTCAAAACTTCCCTTTGAGCCGCTCGATGCTGATGCGTGCTCCGCCAGCGCTGTAAATGACGACCGCACTGCCCGGATTGTCGTGCGGTTTTTGCCTGATGATGCGGCACCCTTTACGCTAGCGACAACTCATAACGATTGGCCAGCGCCAATCACACGCCAGGTCGATCAATTCAACACGCTGCGCGATGCGCTCTCGAACATTACGCAGCCCCTCATACTGGCCGGCGACTTCAATTCCACGCCTTGGTCTTACACCTTGCGCAGGTTTGTGACGGAGGCTGGCATGATCCGGCACACCTTCAATCTGCCGACCTTCCCGACGCTCTGGTACTACTTGGGCGATTGGCGCCCCACTTGGCCTATTCTACCCATCGATCACGTCATGACTCGCGGAGATATTGTCATCCACGAGCTGGAAACAGGTGAACCCAGCGGTAGCGATCACCTGCCCGTCATAGTGACGTTCTCGGTCAACACCTCTTGGTAATTTACGCGATCCAGCAGGCGCTTACCCGGAGAACTTGTTGTTGCGCGGGAATCCGGTTGGCGGTTGACGGCCAGCCTGCGCACGATCTCCCAGCCAATCCTTGAGATCATCGATTGACTTGGTGAAGGTCCGGCCAGAACTATCGGTCCAGGTAAGCCCGTCCGCCGCGGCAAACAGCTTTGCATCCGAGATGCCGCCATCTTTGTACTTCTGCAACCTCACACCCTTGCCGCGCGACATTTCCGGCAGTTGCGTCCTTGGGAAGACCAGAAGTTTCCGGTTCTGCCCGATCACGGCGATCATGTCGCCTTCTGCGGGGACACAGAGCTTGGCTTCATGGGTTCCGCTGACATTGAGCACCTGCTTGCCCTTGCGGGTATTGGCGATGAGATCTTCTTCGGCAACGATAAAGCCATTGCCAATGTCGGAGGCAATCAGACGCTTAGCTCCAGGCTTGTGGACAAAAATGTCCACGATGTCGTGCCCCTCCTCGATGTCCACCATGATGCGCACCGGTTCACCATGACCGCGCCCGCCAGGCAGTTTATCGGCCCCTAGCGTATAGACTTTACCGCCGGTCGTAAGGAGCAGTAATTTATCGGTGGTTTCGCATGTGATCGCGATCTTGAGCCTATCGTCAGTCTTGAAGTTAAGACCGGACGTATCGTTATTGTGGCCCCTAAGCGCGCGAATCCAGCCTTTTTGCGAAAGAACAACCGTGATCGGTTCGCGCTCGATCATTGCCGTTTCGATATCGGCAAGATCTGTGTCAGGGGCCTTGGCAAATTGGGTACGGCGACGCCCCAGTTCGGTGTCAGGTCCATAGGCTTTTTTAAGATCAGTAACCTCGCGGGTTACAATGCCCCACTGCTTGCGCTCGGAATCCAGCAGCGCTTCGAGTTGCGCCTTTTCCTCGGTGAGCTTGTCGAACTCAGTGCGGATTTCGATTTCCTCAAGCTTGCGCAAGGAACGCAGGCGCATGTTGAGAATCGATTCTGCCTGTACGTCCGTAAGATTGAAGCGGGCGATCAATTCGCCCTTGGCGTCATCCTCTTCGCGGATGATGCGGATCACCTCATCGAGATTGAGATAGGCAATCAGATACCCCCCGAGGACCTCGAGCCGGTGCTCGATCTGCCCCAGCCTGTAGCGCGAGCGACGGACCAGAACCTCCTTGCGATGTTCCAGCCAAGCCTTGAGCGCGTCACCAAGGCCTATCACACGGGGGATCATACCTTTATCGAGCACGTTCATATTCAGCGGAATACGCGTTTCAAGCTCGGTGAGCTTGAACATCGACTCCATCAGCAGAACCGGGTCGACCGTGCGTGCCCGTGGCTCCAGAACGACCCGGATATCCTCGGCGCTTTCGTCCCGCACGTCCTTGAGCAACGGCAGGCGGCGGGCCAATAAAAGCTCGGCAATTTTCTCAATCAGACGTGACTTCTGGACCTGATAGGGGATTTCGGTGACGATGATCTGGTAGGTGCCGCGGCCATTGTCTTCGACTTCCCATTTCGCGCGAACGCGGAAACCGCCACGCCCGGTACGATATGCCTGCTCGGTCGCCGCTTCGTCGTCGACAAGAATGCCGCCTGTGGGGAAATCCGGTCCGGGCACAAAGCGTATCAAATCTCGGGCCGTTGCATCCGGGTGCATCAGAATGTAAAGCGCAGCCTCGCAAAGCTCGGCAACATTATGCGGCGGGATCGATGTCGCCATGCCCACGGCGATCCCGCTGGAGCCATTGGCCAACAGGTTGGGGAAATTGGAGGGCAGAACAATCGGTTCCTCGTCTTCCCCGTCATAGGTCTGGCGGAAGTCGACAGAATCTTCCGTGATCCCTTCCAATAGCCGCTGGGCCACCTCGGTCATCCGGCTTTCGGTGTAGCGCATGGCGGCAGCGCCATCGCCATCGATGGAACCGAAATTGCCCTGGCCATCGACCAGCGGATAGCGAACGGCGAAATCCTGTGCCAGCCGGACCAGCGCATCATAAACCGACTGGTCGCCATGCGGGTGGTACTTACCGATAACGTCACCCACGATACGGGCTGACTTCTTATAACCTTGGCCCGGATCCAGTTTCAAAAGACGCATCGCATGCAAAATGCGGCGATGAACCGGCTTGAGGCCATCGCGCGCATCAGGCAAAGCGCGTTGCGTAATCGTTGAAATGGCATAGGAGAGGTAACGCTCCTCCAATGCCTCTTTCAGATCGACTATGCGCTCGACGCCTTGGGGCGGATCGACGAGTTCGGCCATAAAGCCTCCTCAAACAAGAAACGAATCAGTGTTGAATTATAGCCTGCCGGACAACCGGTTCGTCAGCCATTCGCGTGTCGAAGGCATCTCAATTTGCCGCGCTGTCCACACATGCCTGTCCAGAAAGTGTCCCGTCAGGGCAAATGCGGCCGCGACGTCATCGACAGAGGCTTCCGCATCGCCAATTAAAAACGCCGGCAACGGCAGCAACCTATCGAGGTAGGGCGCCGCAGCAGCTTGGCAAACCGCCCTGCCCGTTTTGGGTGAAACGTACGTAAGATTCTCAAGCGCCCCCGTAACAGCGCAGGCTTCGAGATCAAGACCAAAACCGAGCTCATCGAGCAACATCATCTCGAACCGCGCCAGTTCGCCTCCCAGTTCAAGAGGCGCCCATTCTGCGTCCAGAAACATTTCAACCGCGGTTAGCAACCGGTCATGCGGATCACGCTCCGGCAGCAGGCGCAAATGTTCGGCCAAGAGTTGCGCCAGATACAATCGCGTTCGGTCAGCAATGAGATTTGCTGCACGCATTCGCGTGACTTCCGCCGTGAATGTGCCTAAGTGATCTTCTAGGCGAGCGCGCCATGTCAACTTCGCCGAATTGCCCGGCTGCAATGTTGCTGCCTGCTTGGGCGCCCGTCCTCCCCGCACCAGCCCCAGGCATCGCCCGCGGCCCGGCACCATTGTTTCAAGGATCAGGCTGGTTTCACCATGCTTGCGCACGCCGATAATCAGCCCTTCAGCCGACCATTCCATGCCGTATCCTCTTTGTGTGCGGACCTATTTGGTCCAGTCCAGTCCCATTTCGCGATAACGCTCGGGATCGTCGGCCCAGTTCGCGCGCACCTTGACGAAAAGGAACAGGTGAACCGGCACCTCGAACATCTCCATCATTTCCCTGCGGGCTTCTGCGCCAATCGCCTTGATGGTCTGCCCCTTGGCACCAAGCACGATCTTTTTGTGTGTGTCCCGCGTGACATAGATCACCTGATCGACCCGGTACGAGCCGTCATTTTGCACCTTGAAGCTCTCGGTTTCCACCGTCGCTTGATACGGGATTTCCTCATGAATGCGCAGGAACAGCTTTTCCCGTGTGACTTCAGCGGCCGTAAGCGCCAGCGTCAGATCGGTTAGATGCTCCTCCGGGAAATGCCATGCCCCCAACGGTGCCTTCTGTACGCACCAGTTGATGAAATCGGTCACACCATCGCCATTGAGAGCCGAAATCATGAAGGTCGTTTCAAAACGCGCCTTCTCGTTGAGTTCCTGGGAAAGCTTGAGCAGCGTTTCCGGCCTGACCTTGTCGATCTTGTTGAGAATCAAAACCTTGGGCTGACGGATGTGGTCCAGACCCGCGATCAGTGCTTCAATCTCGCTATTGATCCCTTTCAGGGCATCGACAATAAGCGCCACCATATCCGCATCGCCTGCCCCACTCCAGGCGGAATTGACCATCGCCCGGTCCAGTCGACGCTTGGGGGCAAAAATGCCGGGCGTATCGATAAACACAAGCTGGCTTTCATCGAGCGTGAGGACACCGCGGACCTGCGCCCGCGTCGTTTGCGCCTTGTGTGTGACTATCGAAACTTTGGTGCCTACGAGCGCGTTGAGCAATGTTGATTTGCCCGCATTGGGAGCACCGAGCAAAGCGACAAAGCCGCAGCGCGTTTCCGTGGTAGGCGTGCTGGTTTCACTCATCGATCTTCTTTCCACACGTGTTCGCGGATCAGGAATTTTTCTGCCGCCTGATGCTCCGCCAGTTTCTTGGACGTGCCGCTCGCCGAAATCGGTTCGTAGCCAAGCACCGAAACCGATATCGTGAAAACCGGAGCATGATCCGGTCCCTGTCGTGCTGTTTCCGTGTATAGCGGCGGTTCGAGCCCCTGCGCCTGTGCCCATTCCTGCAAAGCCGTTTTGGAGTCGGCTCGCCGGGCCTGCGCAACATCGAGATTATCGCCAAACATTGCGGAAACGAACTGATAAGCCGGTGTCAATCCGCCATCGGCATAGATCGCTCCGATTACGGCCTCGCAGACATCGCCCAATATCGCATCTTTTTCGGCGCCCCCGGTGCGCGCTTCGCTGTCACCGAGGTTAAGAAAGTGCCCAAAGCCGAGTTTTCTCGCCACTTTCGCGCAGGTTTCCTTGCGCACAAGACTATTGAGGGTTCTGGACAACTCGCCCTCATTGGCCGCAGGCAAGCGATTCAAAAGCATGTCTGCGACCACCAGGCCAAGCACCCGGTCCCCCAGAAACTCCAACCGCTGGTAGCTTTCCGAAGTCCGTCGCGATGGAGATATCGCACTGGAGTGGGTCAACGCACGCTTCAGCAGCGCCGGGTCCTTGAATGTGTAACCCAACCGCGATTCAAGCTGCTCGCGATCCTGCGCTCTCAGGCTCATTCGTAAACCGAAGTGAACATACGATCGAGGCGAACGTTGCCGGGCCAACGCCAGATCTGCCAAGGCGGAATATTGTCCTGAATAGAGAAGAACCGCCACTCGGCCTTGCCGACAAAGTTCTCGAACGGCACGTAGCCCACCGAACTGAGAGAGCGGCTGTCGAGTGAACGATCGCGATTGTCACCCATCATGAAATAATGGCCGGCAGGCACCACGTATTCCGATGTATTGTCAAACTGTGCGCTGTCAGAAACTTCCTGGATTTCGTAACTCACCCCGCTGGGCAGGATTTCTCGGTATACGCTGACGGGAAGCGTCATGCCATTGCTGTCACGATCTTCACGGCGTTCAATAAACTCGCGCTCAACGGGTTCGCCATTGATGTTGAGGATGCCATCAATCATCTGAATGCGGTCACCTGGCAGCCCTACAACCCGCTTGACGTAATTTTCCGACTGTGGAACCGGCCGAAACACCGCCATATCGCCGCGCTCGGGAGCGTTGCCCAAGATGCGACCGCGCCATGGTACTTCGCTGTAAGGCAATGAATAACGCGAGTAGCCGTAGCTGTACTTCGACGCAAGAATATAGTCCCCAATGAGCAAATTGGACTGCATCGATGCTGTTGGAATGGAAAATGGCTCGAAGGCAAATGTGCGGAACACAAGTGCGATCAATAGCGCCTGCACCAGAATAACAATTGTTTCGCGCAATTCGCCCTTGCCGGACTTTTTCTTCTTTTCGGCATCCGACATAGGTTTGCTCATCTTTTTAAACTCTATCGAAAATTTGTGTTATGCGAGCGGTCAGGCCCGGTCAACCGACAGGGCCTCGATAATCACGAAGGCTTGCGCCAGACCGTTATCGTCGGTGATGGTGACATGGATATGCGCCTCATAGCCTTCAGGCACAAGCGTTTCCAGCCGTTTTGCCGCACCGCCGGTCAGTTTCATCGTCGGTTTACCACTGGGCAGGTTCACCACGCCCATGTCGCGCCAAAATACGCCATTTGAAAGGCCGGTTCCCAAAGCCTTCGCGCAGGCTTCCTTTGCAGCAAAACGCTTTGCATAGGATGCTGCGCGCAAGCGGCGCCTGTCGGATTTGGCGCGCTCGATTTCGGTAAAGCATCGATGTGTGAACCGCTCTCCGAAACGGGCAAGCGTGCGCTCCACATGCGCAATTTCACAAATATCGTTGCCCAGCCCAATAATCATTGCAGTCCCCTGCTCCCAGGCTTGACTGCGGGTATGGCCGCCAGCTCTGGTGGCAAATCGTCTGGAGCGTAGGCAGGCACCTTATATTGCGTCAAGGCGACCAGCGGTACGCCAATATCCGCTTCGCCCGCGGACCGATCAACGATGCAAGCCGCCGCCACGACGTCAGCGCCCAGCGCCTTGATGCAATCGATGCACTCGCGAATGGAGAGCCCGGTCGAAACGATGTCTTCAACAACGATAACTTTTTCGCCTGGCTCGACGGTAAAACTGCGACGCAATTCAAACTCGCCGCTGACCCGCTCGGTGTAGATTGCAGGCACCCCCAGATGCCGCGCAGTCTCATAGCCGGGGATAACGCCGCCCATTGCAGGCGAAACGACCTGGGAAATATCCGAGAACCCTTCAGCACGGATTTTCTCGGCGAGCGCCTTGCACAGCTTTTCGGCCTTGTCAGGGTGCATAAAAACGCGAGCCTTCTGCAAGAAGACCGCGGACCGCAAGCCTGATGACAGGATGAAGTGGCCCTCGAGCAACGCATCGCATGAGCGGAAAATATCGAGAACTTCATCTTGTGTCATTGTTCAGTATCCAGCTTGGTTTCAAATACCCCTTCCATGCCGGTAATCGCACTTGCCTGCAAGACCGTAGCCCTTTGAACCTTGGTGAGGCCCGGCGTACGCTTGAGCGTTGCCAGCACGTCGGTCAATTGCGCGAGGTCTCGCACCTCAAGCTCAAAAATGAGCTCATGGAAATCATTGGCAAGCGCGCGCATTACAAGGTTGGAGATATTTGCATCACAGGCCGCAATCGCAGACGAAATCTGCGCCAGCGCTCCAGGGCGGTTCGCGGAATGCATTGAGATCGCAACTTTATGAAGCCTGTCGGTATTGCCTGCAAGATCCCATCGGACATCGATCCAGCCCACATCCTGATCGTGGTAGTGGGCCAGCGCATCGGAATCGATTGGATAGACCGTCATCGTGCCACTTTGATGCAGAATGCCAACGAGTCGATCTCCCGGCACCACCCCCTCGCGCGACACGCTCACGGGCATATTGAAATCGAACCCTACCAGCGCGGCAAAGCGCTTAACCGAACTGTGCTGCCCGCCCGGCATCCGGAACTTGAACAGTTCCCCTTGCCGCAGCGAGAACCAACCTTCCGCGTTGTCACCGACCGGCAAGCTGAGCTTGCTTTTGCGCCGCCTCTTGCCCTTAAGCGCCGCTGCTTCGCGCGAGAGGTCTTCAGCGGTAATCGTCCCCTCTCCGACCTCAACAAGCATTTCCTTGCGGCCCGGTTGATCAAGTCTTGCAGCCAGGGCCGCGACGTCCTCGTCCGTGAGCGTGAGATTTTCGCGCTCCAGCACCGCCATCAGAACCTGTTCACCGAGCGAATGGGCACGTTGCTGGGCGCCAATACGAACTGCTCTGCGGATCGCAGAACGCGCCTTCCCAGTAACCGCGATGTTCTCCCAGTTCGGCGGAGGAACATGGTCGGGATCGCGCATGATCTCGACCTCGTCACCCGAATGAAGTTGGGTGATCAACGGCATCACCGCGCCGTTGATCTTGCAGCCGACGCAGGAATCTCCAACGTCGGTATGCACCGCATAGGCGAAATCGATAGGTGTGGCGCCACGTGGCAGGGCAATCAAGCGCCCCCGAGGCGTGAAGCAAAATACCTGGTCCTGAAAGAGTTCAAGCTTTGTATGCTCGACAAATTCTTCCGGATTATCACCTTGCGTCAGGTGGGCAATCGTCGTCCGAAGCCAGTTATAGGCCTGACTTTCAGCTTCAAGGCGCCCCATATCGCCTGAAATCGCCTCTTTGTACAAGGCATGCGCGGCAATACCGTATTCGGCTATCGCGTGCATTTCATGCGTGCGGATTTGCAGTTCCACGCGCTCGCGGCTTGGACCTACGATTGTAGTGTGGATCGAACGATAATCGTTGTGCTTGGGGACCGAGATATAGTCTTTGAACCGGCCCGGTACGACTTTCCATTTGGTGTGAACGACCCCGAGTGTGTGGTAGCACTCGTCAATCGTATCGACGATGACGCGAAAGCCGATCATGTCGGACAGTTGCTCGAGAGCGATGGCTTTGCGCTCGATCTTTGAAAAGATCGACCAGGCCGATTTCAGCCGAGAGGATACCTCGGCCTTTATGCCCTTCTCAGACAAGTAGTTTTCAAGCTCGGTGCGAATCTCGGTGATGATTTCACGGTGGGACTGCTCCATGGCAGCCAATCGCCCAGTGATCGCAGCATAATGCTCAGGATGAAGCGACTTGAAGGAAAGGTCTTCAAGCTCGGATCGCATGTCCTGCATACCCATGCGTCCCGCCAGCGGAGCATAGATATCCATGGTTTCCTGGGCGATCCGGCCACGCTTATGCATGGGCATGAATTCGAGCGTACGCATATTGTGCAGCCGATCTGCCAGCTTCACCAGCAGAACGCGCACATCCTGCGAAATCGCAAGAAGCAGCTTGCGTAGATTTTCCGCCTGCGCTTCCTCACGGCTCATCAGATTGAGCCGTTCGATCTTTGTAAGACCATCGACGATCTGGCCGATCTCGGTGCCGAACATCTCATCGATCTCGGCGCGCGTAGCATCTGTATCTTCGAGCGTATCGTGAAGCAGCGCCACGGCAATCGTCGCATCGTCGAGCTTGAGCTCGGTCAGGATCGCTGCAACCTCCAGCGGATGCGCAAAGTAAGGGTCGCCGGAGGCCCTGGTCTGACTCCCGTGCTTCTGCATGCCATACACATAGGCCTTGTTAAGCAATGCTTCATCGGCCTTGGGATTGTAGGCCAACACGCGCTCGACCAATTCATACTGACGCATCATGCGTCGAGGTACTCCGCTCTACCTGTTCAAACAATAAAGGCGCCGGACTGAATGCCAGACGCCTTTTTAAGACAATACAGGCAAAGCCCGATTGCAATCAATCGTCACGACGCTCCGGAGGAGCCAGGGATTCGATGCCCCGCAGAAGCTCTTCTTCGCTGATCGTGTCGAAGACCGGGCCGTCCTCGTCGTTGGACGTGGAGATCATCGGAGCAGTTTCATGTTCAGGCTCGTCAACCTCAACATATTTCTGCATCGAATGAATGAGATCTTCCTTGAGATCTTCGGGTGAAATCGTTGCGTCGCCAATCTCGCGAAGAGCCACAACCGGGTTCTTGTCATTATCGCGATCAACAGTAATCGAGGCGCCAGAGGAAATCATGCGCGCCCGATGCGCTGCGAGCAGAACCAGATCGAACCGGTTCGGGACTTTATCAATGCAATCTTCTACGGTGACGCGTGCCACAGCCGGTCTCCATTGCTTTAGGGGAGAAAGAACGGCTCTCTTACACGAGGCCAATGCCAAACACAAGGGTTCCCGCGCGCGATCGCCGCGATATTCGCGTTCGGTCCTTGACGCCATTATTGTTTGCAGATCGGCAGTTGTGAACCAATCCGGGCCCTCCGGCGTTGTTCAACCATTGATACTGCACTCATCTCATTTATTCGAGGCATTTGATTCAATGTTTGATTCCCGAGAGAAGATGGTTCTGTTCATTGACGGAGCCAATCTCTACGCCACATCCCGCGCTCTGGGCATCGATATCGACTACAAACGGTTGCTCGGAGAATTCCAGGAGGCCGCCTATCTCCTACGCGCCTATTATTACACAGCCTTGGTTGAGGATCAGGAATACTCTTCCATTCGGCCACTGATCGATTGGCTCGACTACAACGGCTATACAGTCGTAACGAAGCCGGCCAAAGAGTTCACCGACGCCCAGGGCCGACGCAAGGTCAAGGGCAACATGGACATCGAGCTGACCATAGACGCCTTGGAGCTGTCTTCATGCTACGATCATCTGGTGCTGTTTTCCGGTGACGGCGATTTCACGGCGCTGGTTGCAGCACTGCAGCGAAAAGGCAAAAAGGTAACTGTCGCATCCACTCTGAAGACACCGACGCCAATGATTTCTGACGATCTGCGCCGGCAGGCCGATTATTTTCTTGAAATTGCGACTTTAGCCAAGACAGTGGGGCGCAGCCCTGTTGACCGTTCGGTTCCGACTTATCAGGATGCCGACAACTGATCGAAACCCTGAGTCCCCTGCCCTTGCTACAGACCAATCCCGAGCACGACTGCCCGCTATGCCCGCGCCTTGTTGCCTATCGGCGCGAGAACCAGCAACAGTTTCCCGACTGGTTCAATGCTCCTGTTCCCCACTGGGGCGATCACGAGCCGAGCCTGATAATCGTTGGCCTTGCGCCTGGCGTACGCGGGGCCAATCGCACGGGCAGACCATTTACAGGCGATTATGCGGGCGACCTACTCTATGCAACGATGTCGAAATTCGGTTTTGCCTCGGGCGAGTATCTGGCCGATCCTGATGATGGGCTGGAACTGCGAGATGCAATGATTGTCAATGCCGTACGCTGCGTACCGCCGCAAAACAAGCCGACCGGTGCAGAAATCAAGACCTGCCGACAATTCCTTTCGGCAACGCTCACGGTGAACACGAAGGCACATGCCTATCTTGCGCTTGGCCGGATTGCACATGAATCTTTCTTGCGCACACTGGGCCTGAAGCTGGCGGACTATCGCTTTGCTCATGGCGCCGAGCATAAATTACCCGATGGACGTGTCCTGTTCGACAGCTACCATTGCTCCCGCTACAACACCAATACCGGGCGGCTGACCGAAGCGATGTTTGAAGCCGTATTTGCACGCATCAGGCGAACGATTGGCGGTAACTGAGCCCGATCAGCCCTGCTTGAGAAGGCGCTGCTTGTCGCGAGACCAGTCACGATCCTTGAGCACCGCGCGCTTGTCGTAGTTCTTGCGCCCCTTGGCCAAGCCGATCAACAGCTTGGCGATGCCGCGGTCATTGAAGTAGAGCTTGAGCGGAACAATCGTATTGCCCGCCCGCTCCACCCCGCGGGTCAGCTTTGCCATTTCCTTGCGCGAAACCAGCAACTTCCGGCTACGTTTTTCGTCGTGATTGAAGCGGTTTCCTTGCACATATTCGGGAATGTTTGCGTTGATCAGCCAAAGTTCGCCATCCTCAGGCGAAACATAGGATTCGGCGATCTGCGCCTTGCCGTTCCGCAAGGATTTCACTTCAGTACCGCGCAGAACGATGCCGGCTTCCATGGTGTCGAGGATCTCATAATCAAACCGGGCACGGCGATTATCCGCAACCATGCCATGTTCGAGAATGCCTTTGTCCTTCTTGGGAGCCATATCAATCCTGTTCGGTCTGCGCCTTATTCAACCGCAGACTTGGGCGCTGTCGCTTACCAATTCAAGCAGCCATCGGCTCCAGCCCCGCATGGGCAATCGCAATGTCGATAACCTTGCGGGTCTCGGCCGTTACCGGAACAAGTGGCAATCGCAGTTCTTCGGAACACAATCCGATTTGCGACGCCGCATATTTCACACCGGCCGGGCTGGGTTCGATAAAGAGCGCTTTATGCAGCGGTGCCAGGCGATCCTGAATCGTTAGCGCTGTAGCAAAATCTCCGGACTGGCAGGCGCTCTGGAATGCTGAGCAAAGCGCTGGTGCAACATTGGACGTCACTGAAATGCAGCCACGGCCGCCATGGGCGTTAAATCCAAGCGCCGTAATATCTTCCCCAGACAGCATTACAAAGTCCGGCCCAAGCAGATTGCGCTCCATGCTGGCCTTGCCCATATCAGCCGTTGCATCCTTGATACCGATGATATTAGGGCAAGCGTCGCGCAAACGCTTGATCGTATCTACGGCCAGATCGGCGATAGTGCGTCCGGGCACGGAATAAAGGATGACAGGCAGAGCAACCGCCTTAGCGACCGCTCTGAAGTGCTCAAACAATCCCTCCTGGTTCGGCTTGTTATAGTAGGGCACAACAGTAAGAACCGCATCGGCCCCCGCTGCCTCGGCAAACTCGGCCAGATGAATGGCTTCGCGCGTCGAATTAGAACCGGCACCGGCAATTATGGGCACGCGCTTTTGCGCCGCCTCGATGGTGATCTCGATTATGCGGCGATGTTCTTCATGGCTCACCGTCGGCGACTCGCCGGTTGTGCCTACCGGCACCAAGCCATGCGTGCCTTGCTCGATTTGCCATTTGACGACGCGGGCCATAGCGTCTTCGTCAACTGCACCATTGCGAAACGGCGTAAGTAGCGCCGTGATCGACCCGCTGAACATCAGGTAGTCCTCATTTCGTGCCTCCGGCGTGCCCGGCGGCAAAGTTCATATTTTTGTTCTTCAAAAAGGGATTCGCATGCCCTTATCCTGAAAGTGGAGCGCACCATAGTGCCAGATTTGCGGCACGACAAGCAGCTAAAACGCAGGCATTCGGCATTGCTCGAACCGATGGGCGTGATAAGAGAAGTCATGTTCTGGCGCAAGACCTCAAATACCGATCTGCCGCAATTTGCCGGAATGCCGGTGAATTCCATTTGCGTTGGCCATGCGGATCGAATGCTTGCTGTGCATATTCACGGCGACCTCCGCCAATCACAGATGCCGATTGTCTGCCTGCCAGGATATGTGCGCAATATGCTCGACTTTTCCGAGCTTCCCACTGGCCTTGGTCGCGGCACTGCACCGGTGCCCCCGCTCGTTATGATTGACCTTGCTGGACGGGGCCGATCCGCACCACTGCCTGCCAAAGTCCCTTATTCAACATTATCCGATGCACAGGACGCTCTTGCCGTGCTCGATGCCCTTGGTATTGCGCGCGCAGTTATCTGTGGTCAGGGGCATGGCGGGCAGGTTGCGATGGTCATGGCGCGAGATCGCCCACGATTGTTTGGTGGAACGATCCTTATCGACGCCGGACCGGCGGTCGATCCACGCGGTCTGGTCCGGCTGCGCAACAATCTGCGGCATATAACGGGGCTCAAGGATTCCCGGCTCGTATCGGCTGATCTGCGGAAAATCCTTCTGACCGATTACCCCGACGCCAACGAAACGAAGCTGGAAAAGCTCATCGAGCGCTTATTTCGCCTTGATTCTCGCGGCCGTGCACATGGTCTATATGACGACCGACTGGTTTCCCAGCTTGAGCATCTCAGCTTTGACGATGTGCTTGAGCCGCAATGGGCGCTTTTCGATTGCCTGAGCCATGCGCCGATGCTGCTGATGCGGTCGCAGTTCGGCGATACACTGCGCGGATCAACCTTTGATGAAATGGCGAGACGACGACAGGATGCCAGAACGCTCGTCATCGAAGGTCGGGGAAGCCCTGCCCTTCTGGAAACGGCTCAAGAGTTGGACGCAATCGCAAGTTTTGCTGCCGATTGCGAGCCACCGACTAGCGAAGCCGATGATTAGGCTGAGGCTTTTGCCTTGTTCAGCGCCTTGGCCTGCCGCACCCAGTCGTCGCGCTTGATGCGCCCGCGAGCATTGAGCTTGGCATCCATCTCATCGATCGTACGCGCGCTCCAGCCCGCGATCTGCGCATAGGTCAGGATACCGGATGCCTTGAGTTCATTCTCAAGTTTTGGGCCTATGCCACTGATCTTCTTGAGGTCGTCCTCTTCCGTTCCGGCATCTATGGCTTGACTTTCAGCGCTGTCGGACTGTGGCGGCGTCTGTTTCCGGGCAGCGGGCCTGGCACCCTTTTTTGCCGGCGCAGCCTTTGTTGGCGAAGCAGCGGCAACTTTCTTCTGAGGCTTGGCCCCAACGGGCGCTTCTGCCTTTGTTGAGACGAGCTTGCTGGGCTTGGCCAGGAACCTGCGCAGCACGAAACCGATCGCGCAACCGATAAGGAAAGTTGCGAGCAGCAACAGCGCGCTTTCGAGAATATGGGGAGTGAAAGTCATAGAATAATCCTATTCCTGAACTGGCGCATCATCGTAACTGTACCAACCAGTCGCGATACCAATCAGCAAGGCCAGAACAAGAAATATCCAGTAAGTTTCAAGCAGATAAAAGACAGCTTCAAATGACATCCCAAACCTCTTTACTGCGCGGCAATGTCTTCGAAATTGAAGACGATACGCCGATTTTGCCGCCTGCCTTCCGCAGTTGCGTTAGACGCAATCGGCAAGCTGGCACCATATCCAACAGCATATAGGCGCGTAACCGCGACACCAAGATCAATCAGTTCATCAACCACGGTTTCAGCACGCGCAATCGACAAACGCAGATTGAGGGCGTCGCTGCCGTCAGAGTCTGTATGCCCTTCTACATAAACAGGCTGTTCGGGGCAAATGTTCAACCGCTCGGCAATGGCGGGTAAAAGTTCGCGTGAACTTTCGGTCAACTGAGCACTTCCCGAACCGAACAGCAATGCATTGGCGCTCATAAACTCGGCAATCGCCGCGCTGCAAACTTGCCCCGCCTTTGGCGCGGTGATCATGGTGCGCCAAACGCCATCTTCGCTCAGTCGTGACAGGATCGCTTCGGCTGCGTTTTTCTTTGTGTCAATGTCGGCATAACCGGTCAGCAGCCAATTACCATTGGCAAAAGCCACCTGACCGCTATCGAGTTCGCGCAGGGCTGAAATTCCGGCAAAGAGCGTTTGCATGAAGCCTTCCGGCGCGCCTTGGGCGACCGACACATTGTCGAGATCGTCAGCGAGATAGGACAGCAGGTTCCGGGACGAATTATCCGGCACCATGCCGCGAAAGGCCAGATTTCCCGATACGTCAAGTGTAGCCGACATCCGATAACTCGGATCGGCAAGAACTCCGGCGTTGACAGTTTCTTCCAACTGTTCGGTCAATTCCGCGTCGTCCCCGGCTTGTTCGATCACCGGCTCAGACACTTCCCCTTCGATACCGCCCGGTTCCTCATCGTCGCTGAGGTCCATTTCTTCAATCGACGGCGTATCGTCGTTCTCAACCGCGTCTGTTGCCGGCTCCTCGACGACCAGTTCCTGGTACTGCGCCAGCACGAGAGGTCGATCATTTGCCAGGGCGACAGCAGGGATCAATCCCAAACTGAAAAGCGCTACCCCTCCGAGCTTCATCAATTTGAACAGCGACGAAGCGGAACGATGAAGCATCAATGGCACCTTTTGGCGGCTGGGAGAATCATTGCGTGATATTAACAAGTTAGGCGGCGCTGTTAAACGCCAACGCCCCCCTCGAGGCAAAAGAAAAGGCCCGGCGCGAGGCCGGACCTTTCCATGTTTCGCTTAACGCGAAAGCCCTGATTAGAAGGACTTCGAAGCGTTGAGGTCGACGCGGTAAGCACCGTAGGAGTTGACGCGCAGCTTGCCGCCGGTGGCGAAACCGCCGCCAGGAGCATAAGCAAGACCAACTTCACCGTAGAATGCGCCATCATCTGGGATGCCGGCTGTGGTGAGGTCGTAAGCTGCAACGTTGATGTTGCCTGCGTTGGAGCCTGCGGCTTCATAACCGATCGTACCGGTAGCAGTGAGGCTTTCAGACACTGACGCAGCAACCTGCAGAGCAACGTCCCAGATCTCGGTGTTGTCTGCAACCTTGTTGCCCGAGTCTGCATCCCAGTAACGACCGCCAAGGTTAAGCGCGATCATGTCGGTAACCTGGAAGCCTACCGATGCACCGAAGCCAAGACCAACCAGGTCTTCGCCGGTGTTGTTGCTGGAATTGCCGGCGCCAACCGATGCGAATTCACCCGAAACAGCAAGGGTAAACAGATCGAAAGTACCCTTACCCGAGAGAACACCACTGAAGAACTCGTTGGAGTTGCCAGCGAGAGCTGCAGTTACGGCGAACTGGTCGAGGTTGGCAGTTGCACCGGTGTGGAATGCAAATACGCTGTCTTCAAAGCCGTTCAGAGCGTCGTCAACCATAAGGGTCAAGTGAGCGCCGCCCCAAGCACCAGTGGCTTCAACGAAACCAACAACGGTACCAGCGCGCGGATCGGTGATGATGTCGTTAACCATCCGGTTAGGGTCACCAGCAGGATTCGGAGTTGCCCAACGGTTGATGTTTTCAAGACCAACACCAGCACGGAAGCCATCACCGAATTCGCTTACAACGCTGAAGCCAGTACCGCCGGTGCGAACGTGATCGCCAAAGCGCCAGTCAGCACCACCAGCCGAGTCAGCTTCGTTGGCATTTACGAGGCCAAGGAAGTTGTAAGGCGAACCGTGACCAGTGCGAGCGATCGAAGGCTTCATACCAGCCGAAAGAACGGTGGTGTCGCCAAACGAAACATAAGCCTGCTCGGCACGGAGGTGGTGACCGCGATCGGTCGCGTTGTCACCGCCGCCCGAACGCTGACGCTCACGCAGACGGATTACAGCGCGAGCAGCGCCTTCGTCGGTCTGGGTGGTTGCTTCGAACTGAAGGATGGTTTCGAGACGCGAACGCCAATCGATTACACCATCATCATTGATGATGGAGGAGGTGCCGCCACCGTCATGATAGAAATAACCACGAGTCGTAGCAGGACCGTAGTCACCCCAACGGAATTCGTAGCTTACGCTACCCGAAATCTTCAAGCAGGTGTCGTCCGACGCAATGGTCAGACCGGAGATGCCGTATGCATCGCAAACGTCGAGCGATACAAAGCTGGCAATCGGATCAGCTGCCTGAGCACCCGTCGACAGGGCCAGAGCGGCTGCAGAACCCAAAAGAAGGCTCTTAAGTTTCATAATTGACCTCCAAAGTCAGTCATTCAAGTTGCCGGGCTATCCGGCGGTTTGTCGAAACGCGACCACATTATTGTTGGTGTCGTGTGTTGCCGTCGCGTTGCGACCGACAAACGATCCCATGCATGGATTCGCAAGACACACTCTAGCGATGACGGGAAAGCGCGCAACAAGGCAAATGCCCTAAATGGGGCCTTAAGGCAGGGTTGTGACGGCGCTGTTGCAATTTGACCACACATCTGGAAACTACTTGTTAATACATTCCTATTCGTTTGGTTTACGCAGCATTAACCCTCGATGTGACTCGCAGCGTGTACGGCCTTTTGTCTTGTCGCACGGGCCGTACCGTGAAATCCATGACGGGCTAAAACCGCCCTATGGATTTCACTGGCCCTCCGGCGGGGCGGCCAAAACGTTGGCCGGGGTCGTCACTCCGTTCCTCCGGGAGCGAGCCGGACAAGCATCTGGCTCTCCCTCACCCGCCAGTGGTATTTATTTATCAATCACTCCGCTCTAAGAGCGTCTCCGCATCACATTTGCGAGACAGGCGTCAAGCGCTCCAATTTCGCCACAAAGCCGCCGCCATGCGATATATATGTCATCTGGCAAGGGCGGAGACAGAGTCGGTTTGAGGACTATATTTATGAAATCTGGTGCCTGCCTGGCCCTTGGTACTGCGTTCATACTGGCATTGGCGGGAATGGGACAAAGCGCCAGCGCGCAAGAGTTGTCCGATGATGCGCGCGAGCAACTTCTGAGCGAACTCGACGCCATGATCATCGGAACCTCCGTAACGACCCGATGTGCACTCTATGATACCACGTTGACCTATCTCTCGCCCCTCGAGACCACAGGCGCCGAGTTGCGGATCGGGCAACTTCGCTCGACCCTTTCGGAATTTGTCGAGGAATTACCAGATCTTATGGCAACCATGCGCAGCGAGGCGAACGACATAGACTGCGGCAACCAGGGGCTTGAGCCCTTTATCGCGTTCAGCCGGGAAACCGCGCAGGATGTTATAGACATCGCGCTTTCGGTTTGGCGCGAGGTCTCTATCGACCATTGCTCGTATTTCGCCGATGACGGGTTCATGGATTCGGTCAAACATACCAAGATTTTGGCGGCGGAAACGACTGTGGAAGGACCGGACGTGCGGCGCGACTATATCGCGGAAAATGCCACCGTCTGGGTCCGGATTTTCAATGAAAACTGCTTCAATGTGAACTTTGATCCAGTGCCGACATTGCCCGGCCGGATTGCGCTTTCAGTGCCGATAGAGGAGTGAGATTCGGCAGAGGTGCATTTTTTCTTCGTTTTCTTAGCGGGGCGCAAAACCTGTTTATCCCCGCGCATTCACTTTGGGACCATAAATGTATAAAGCTCGCTCCAAACTACTGAATAACGTGTGTGGAGGTCGGTTTGAAAATCCTGGTTCCGGTCAAGCGGGTTCTTGATGCCAATGTAGCCGTGCGGGTGAAACCCGACGGATCGGGCGTCGAACTTGCAAACCTCAAGATGTCGATGAATCCGTTCGACGAAATTGCCGTCGAAGAAGCGGTTAAGCTGCGCGAAGCGGGCACGGCCAGCGAAGTGATCGTTGTGTCCATCGGCCCGGCCCAGGCAGCCGATACGCTGCGGTCCGGGCTGGCGATGGGTGCGGACCGCGCCATTCTGGTCAAGACCGAAGACGCGTTGGAGCCACTGGCAATCGCCAAGATCCTGAAACATATTGCGGGCACCGAAGCGCCGGACCTCGTTATCATGGGCAAGCAGGCGATTGACGACGATTGCAACCAGACCGCGCAGATGCTCTCGGCACTGCTGGATTGGCCGCAGGCCATGTTTGCCTCCAAGGTCGAGGTTTCCGGCCAGAGCGTGACGGTTACACGCGAGATCGATGGCGGGCTGGAAACGCTGGAAATGGACCTGCCGGCTGTGATTTCCACCGACCTGCGGCTCAATATCCCGCGCTATGCGTCCCTGCCCAACGTGATGAAGGCCAAGAAAAAGCCTTTGGAAGAGATCGCGGCAGAATCGCTGGGAATTTCTCTGGCGCCGCAACTGCATGTGGTCGCGACCAATCCCCCGCCCGAGCGCAAGCCCGGCGCGATGGTGGATTCCGTTGATGCCCTTGTTGAAAAGCTCAAGTCGGAGGCGCGCGTCCTATGAGCACGCTGATTCTCGCTGAACATGACAATGCCCACCTCAACCCGGCGACGGCCAAGGCGGTTTTCGCCGCGGCGCAATGGGGCGGTGGTATCGACATTCTCGTTGCAGGGCATAATTGCGCTGCCGTTGCCGAGGCTGCGGCAAAGCTGGACGGCATCAACAAGGTGTTGGTGCTGGACGATGCAGCCTATCAGCATGGGATGGCCGAGCCGCTGAGCGCCGTATTGGTTCATCTGGCGCCGAGCTATACCTACATTGCCGCAGCGGCAACCAGCTTTGGCAAGAATGTGATGCCGCGTGTTGCTGCCCTGCTCGACGTGATGCAGGTGTCCGACATAACCAAGGTTGTGAACCCCACAACGTTCGAGCGCCCGATTTATGCCGGAGGAGCAGTGCAGACGATCGAGGCCAAGTCCGAAAAGATCGTTGTCACCGTTCGTGCATCTGCGTTCGATTCGCAACCCGAGGGTGGCTCGCCTGCTCCAGTCGAGGCCATCAGCTTCGATGCGCCTGCGCCAAAGGCACGCTTTGTTTCCCGCGAAAGTGCGGGCGGCACTGGCCCCGATCTCGCGACCGCGCGCGTGGTTGTTTCAGGCGGGCGAGCACTCGGCTCGAAAGAGCAGTTCGATTCGCTACTTACGCCGCTGGCCGAAAAGCTCAACGCTGCACTGGGCGCCAGCCGCGCGGCCGTGGATTCGGGTTATGCGCCAAACGACTGGCAGGTTGGCCAGACCGGAAAGGTGGTGGCGCCCGATCTTTATGTTGCGGTCGGGATTTCCGGCGCGATCCAGCATCTGGCGGGCATGAAGAACTCGAAGGTCATCGTCGCCATCGACAAGGACCCCGAAGCGCCCATTTTCAAAGTGGCTGATTACGGGCTGGTGGCCGACATCTTTGAAGCCGTGCCGGAATTGACCGAAAAGCTTTAGAAAATGGGGCTTCCCTTGCCTCACGCGGCGCACCGGATTTGCGATGACGCTAGCCGCTATCGCAAATCCTGCCGCTCCGGCGGGGGCGCGCGAAACATCGCGCGAGGTCGTCGTCCAAGGCTCCTCCAAGCTCTTTCAAAGTGGCTGATTACGGGCTGGTGGCCGACATCTTTGAAGCCGTGCCGGAATTGACCGAAAAGCTGTAGCAAGCCGCCGCTGGCGATTGGATTCCGGACACACTCCCGGAATCCAATGAGCTGGTGAGGCACTGCACCACAGAATACCGTCGCGCGGAGCTTCCTTTTGCCGAGCCTTGCTTCGCCCCCTCTATTGCACCTCGATGATCGACCGGCCAAGCACCGCCTGGTTGCCGATGTCGAGAAAGCGGAACTCGTAGCTTCCCGGCGCATCGGGCATGGTGAACTTGGTTGCCTTTTCCGCGTTGGCGGGCTGCGCTTCGATCCAACTGAAATCAGCCTGATCGGCACGCGCGAGCGAAACACGGGCATTTTCGGCGTCTCCCGTCCAAGTCACCGTGACCGATGCTCCGGGTGCGGCGCTGGAGGGGGCCGATAGCCCTGCCCCTTCGTCGAGCGGCGCATCGGCGGCGACAACTTCAAACGTGTCGCTGGCGATCAGGCGCCGTCCAGCATCGAGCACATAACGGACTTCGTAAAAGCCTGGCTCGTCCGGAGCCGTGAACGTCGCTTGTGTGTCGCTACGCACCCGCTTGTAGCTGGCGCCCAATGAGCCGGATTCGCTGCCCGCAGGAACGACTGCAACGTAGTCGTTGGAATTGACGGTGTTGCTCCATGATACTGAAATTTGCGTGCCTGCCCTCACGGTTCCGGGGCCAGTGACGATGACCTCGGAATCGATAAGTTCCAATGGCGCCGATGCCAGCGTGACGCCTCCTTCTGCAAGAACATAGCGCACTTCATAAAAGCCCGGTTCGGACGGCGCGACCAGTTCACCCTGGGTATCGGACCGGACGCGCGCATAATTGCCATATGAGCCTTCATTTGCGCCCATGGACACAATGGTCACATAATCATTGGCGTTGACGGTGCCGGACCACGAAACGGCGATGCGAGAGCCAGCAGCAGCCTGTCCAGGTGCAGAAACAGTAACCTCGGCAGCGGTGACTTCAATGGGCGCGCTTGCCATTGTACGCCCGCCTTCCGCGAGCACGTAACGCAACTCATACAGCCCGGTTTCCGGAGGGGCAGTGAGTTCACCCTCACTGGAATCGCGGACCCGGATATAGTTGCCATAGGAGCCTTCCGCCGCGCCGAGTGCAACGATGGTGACGTAATCGTTAGGGTTGATGGCTCGGCTCCACGATATAGGAAAACGCGATCCGGTCGTAACCTGTTCGGGCCCTGAGACCGCCTGTTCCGCATCGGTAACTTGCACCAGAACGCCCGCCTGAGTGACGCCACCCTCGGCAAGCACATAGCGCACTTCATAAAGGCCCGGCTCAGCCGGGGCCGTCAGTGTGCCTTCACTGTCATCGCGGACACGGATGTAATTGCCATAGCTGCCTTCGCGCGCCGATACATCGACAATGGTGATGTAGTCGTTGCTGTTGACGCTCTGAGCCCAGGATACGTCAAACCGCGCGCCGGTCTCGACCTGTTCCGGCGCGGAGAGGATGACGACCGACTCGATGACTTCGACGTACGCAGTGCCCATTGTGCGGCCGTCCTGATCGAGGACGTAACGCACCTCGTAAACTCCTACTTCGGAAGGCGCGGTTAACTCGACTTCATCATGATCGCGGGCGCGAGCATAATTGCCGTAACTGCCTTCGCGAGCCCCGGCTTCCACGATTGTCAAATAGTCGTTGGCCGCGATTGTCGGTGTCCAGCCGACCGTGAACCTGGCGCCCACCGTGACAGTGTGTGGGGCTTTGACAGACACCTCGATTGCCGGATCGGGCTCTGGCTCTGGAGCGGGTTCCGGTTCGGGCTGGGCCTCGATCACCGATTGCACCTGGGCAACGGCTGCAGCGAGTTGCTGCGCATCGTCTGCCGGAACGAAAATGCCGCCGGTATTTTCAGCTATGCAAGCGAGCTTTTCATGATCGTCGGACGCAATATCAAAGCCGATGACATGGGTGGTGAAGGCCACGCCCTGCTGGGCAAGCTGCGCGGCAAGCGCGCAGGGATCGGCCTGACAATTTTCGATACCATCGGAGATCAGGACCACTGTGGCCGGGTTGTCGCGATAGGCGAGTGCTTCGGCAGCATGTTCAACAGCCGCAGAGAGTGGCGTGCGGCCATGCGGGGTGATGGCATTGACCGCATCAAGATAGGTCGCGGGCGAGATCGGCTGCGGTTCGATGATGGTTTCAATGTCTCCGCAATCCCCTTGGCGCCGATGTCCAAAGGCCACGAGGCCGAGATTGGTATCGGCGGGCCACGCATTGACAAGGCCGGCCATCACATTCCGGGCGATCTCGATTTTGCTGACGCCGTCGATCTGGCCCCACATCGAGCCTGATGCGTCATAAACCACCATTACATCTTCGGCGGCGTGAACCGCGCCAAGACTGCCGCCTGCCAAAAGCAAAAACGCCAGAGAAGTTCTGATAGCCGGTTTCATGCGTCCCCCACTAGCTAAAAAAGCAGATGAGCGACAGTTAAGCCCGATACTTTCCACAATGCAATTGATGTATTTTTAAGCGTGTTTATTGCGTTTGGGCTACGCGCAACTTGTACCGATCAGAACGGCTGGGCGCCGATATTTGTGACGGCGCGGGCGCCAGAATGAATTGCAAGCTCAAGGCAGGCTTCCGGTGCTTCCCCGCGCAGGCGGGCGGCGAGGAAACCGGCGAGGAAGGCGTCCCCAGCGCCGGTCGTGTCCTGAACGACGACGCTTTTTGCCGGCTTGGAGATCGGCTCGGCATCGCGCGTGGCCAAGAGCGCGCCATCGCCGCCGAACTTGAGCACTACGGTTTGATAATCGGCCAGCAGTAAGGGCCATTGCTCCTGCCGGGCGATCTTGCCGGTCAGCAAGGCGGCTTCATCGGCATTGGGGAAGAGAAAATCGGCGCCGCGTGTCCATTCGATAAAGTCGGCACGGCCGACTTCAGCGAGGAAAGCCGTTGAGGCGGGGTCAATGCTGACGGCGATGTCGCGTTGCTTGGCAATCGCGACCAGATCGAGCACTGCAGCACGCGCGCCCGGCTCGAACAGGGCATAGCCAGAGATATGAACGATTTCGATGCCATCGAGCAGCGATGGCGGCAGGTCGTCGGCATCGAGTTGCGCATTGGCGCCGCGATCGGTGAGAAAGCTGCGCTCGCCGTCAGGATCGATGAGGCAGACGATCTGGCCCGTGGGAAAATCGTCATCGGCGGCAAGGCAAGGCTCAACACCGAGGCCGGAAAAATACGCCGTCAGCCGGTTCTTGTCGGTGCTGCCCACACGCGCCGCAAAGCGCACCTCGGCGCCAAGCGCTGCCAGCCATGCCGCCTGATTGGCACCCGATCCACCATTTGTGTGCCGGATGGTTGCCCGCGTATCGGTGCCGCGGGCAATCGGGCCGAATGGTTTGACCACGATGTCGTTGATGACATCACCGATAACGAGAATACCGCCTGCCATCTTACGTTATCGCGATGTGGCGAGCGCTGCAGCGATCTGCGCGGCGACTGCGGCGTTGTTTTTGACCAGCGCGATGTTGGCAACAAGGCTCTTACCGTCCGTCAGCTCGAAAATACGGTTGAGCAGATAGGGCGTGAGATCCTTGCGGGTGACGCCTTGTGCCTCAGCATCGGCAATGGCCGAGGCAATGCGGGCGTTGATTTCATCGGCCTCAAGAGCATCAGCCTCCGGGATCGGGTTGGCAACGAGAACACCGCCAGCCATGCCCAGATCGGACTGGATGGCAATGAGGCGCGCAACTTCTTCTGCCGTATCGGCGCGATAATCTACTGGATAGCCGCTTTCGCGCGCAAAGAAGGCCGGGAAGGCATCGGTGCCATATCCGATGACGGGAACGCCATTTGTTTCAAGCACTTCCAGCGTTTTTCCAATATCGAGAATCGACTTTGCACCCGCGCAAACAACGGCAACCGGGGTTTGCGACAATTCGGTGAGATCCGCAGATATGTCAAAGGTGGTTTCCGCGCCACGGTGAACGCCGCCAATACCGCCGGTTGCAAAGATTTTGATGCCAGCGAGCGCCGCGATCTGCATGGTGGTGGCTACCGTTGTGCCTGCCGTTTTGCCCTTGGCGAGAATGGCGGCAAGGTCGCGCCGTGAGGCTTTTGCAGCGTCCAGCCCCGTCCGGGCGAGCGTTTCGAGATCATCGCCAGCAACACCGACGCACAGCTTGCCGCCCATGACCGCGATGGTTGCCGGAATGGCGCCGTTGTCACGCACGACCTTTTCGACCGCGAGCGCGGTTTCGAGGTTTTGCGGATAGGGCATGCCGTGGGTGATGATTGTGGATTCGAGGGCGACAACGGGTTTGCCCGCATCGAGCGCAGCCTGAACTTCAGGGCTTATGGAGAGATAGGCGTTCACACGATAACCTTTGTGTCTTGCAACTGGCGCAAGCCAAATCACAAAGCGGGGCAAACCGCAACCGCGCTAAATCTGTGTCGAGCGATAGCTCTGATTGGCAAGGTCGAGAAAGGCGTGAACCGAGGCCGCAAGGGCCCCTTTCTTGCGGCGCGCGATCAGCAATTGCCGTTTGGCCCAATCTTCGGACAACGGGGCGTAAACAAGGTCGGTCCCCGCCAGAAGATGAATGGAGGAATTTCGCAAGAATCCGATGCCGAACCCGGCTTCGACCATGCGCACAAGCGAGGGAAAGCTTTCGACATTTACGCGCTGACCCAGCGTACGCCCGGCCTTGTGCGCGGCTTCATTGAGCAGGCGGTCCAGCGCACCGGTATGGTGGACGCCCACCACCTCGTAATGCACCACTTCGTCAAAGCTGATCGGCTTGCTTTTGGCGAGTTGGGTGCCCAGCGAGTGATCGGGCGAGGCGATGACCCAGACGTGATCGTCCTCGAAAGGGGTCACTTCAAAGCGCGTGAAATCGTAATTATCGGCGACGATGGCGACATCGACCTGCGCATCTTCGAGCGCGGAAAGCGCGGCACGGGCCACCATCTCACGGATGTCGAGGGCAACATCAGGATGGGCACTTGCATACTCGGCCAGAATTTCCGGCAGGCGACCCGAGAGCGCCGAACTGGACGAGGCAATGCGCAACTGACCGCCCTGCCCCGAAGCAAAGCGGGTCATGCCGGTTTCCAGATCAGCGATTTCGCGGAAGATGCGACGGCAGCCTTCGGCATAGGCGGTGCCTGCATGAGTGAGCGTTACGCCGAGCGCAGAACGATCAAACAGTACGGCACCGAGGCGGCTTTCCAAATCGGCAATGCGGCGACTGATCGCCGAAGGGGCGATGCTTTCGCGCTCGGCCGCCTTGGCAATCGATCCGTCGCGGGCCAAGGCGAGAACCAGCCGTGCGGTTACCGGATCGAAATTTGTCATTTAGGCCCTGCTCATCAGCGAATCTCTACGCGCGGAAATTATAGCAGGTTTTGGCGCACGCATCCGAAGTTGAGCGGCGCTTGCGATTAACGTACGCTCAGTTGCTGGCCCCCGGGAATGAATCCCGGGGCGACGGTGGTGTTTTTTGCCAGGCGTTAGTGAAAGAACCGAGAGGGACGCATAAGCGTAGCGTTATACGATGCCGCCGGAGCCGCCGGTGACTGCAGGACGTTCGGCAGCAACTTTGGCCCGATAGCCTGCTGCGCGATAGGCAGCGATGGGATCGATAGCTGCGCCTTTGCGCTGACGCGCCATGGCGAGTATGGGCTCGACATCTGTGCGGAAAGCCTTTTTGAGCGTCTGGGCAGCCATAAGCGCGTCATTATCCTCTTGGAAGGACTTGAGCGCGCCGCGATCAACCAGAAGCGCCTGCGCATAGGCGCGTTGCACTTCCATCGCACTCTGCATGAGGCTTTCGATGGGATCGGTCACGTTATGGCTCTGATCGAGCATGTGGGCCGGATCGAAGCCTTCTGCGCCGCGCTGTTCGGCATCGACAAGTTCATTGAACACAAGGAAGAGCCGGAACGGATCGATTGAGCCGGTATCGAGGTCGTCGTCACCGTACTTGGAATCGTTGAAATGGAAGCCGCCCAGCTTTTTGAACTGGATCAGGCGGGCGACGATCATCTCGATATTGACGTTGGGGGCATGGTGGCCGAGATCGACAAGGCAATAGGCCTGCGGGCCCAATTCCTGCGCGATCATGTAATTGGTGCCCCAATCCTGCACGACGGTGGAATAAAAGGCCGGTTCGTACATCTTGTGCTCGGTGAAGATGCGCCAATCGGCAGGCAGTGCCTTGACCACATCCTTCATGGCATCGAGGTAGCGCTCGAACTGGGTGGTGAAATTGGTCTGGCCGGGGAAGTTGGAACCATCACCAATCCAGACCGTGAGCGCCTTGGATCCGATGGCCTTGCCGATTTCGATACATTCGATGTTGTGCTCGACGGCCTGTGCGCGGGTGGCGGCACTGGCGTGGCTAAGCGAGCCGAATTTATAGGAGTGCTTCTGGCCTTCTGCGTCGGAAAAAGTATTGGAGTTCATGGCATCAAAGCCGAGCCCGAGGGTATCGGCCTTTTCGAGCAGGGCTTTGGGGTCGGCCTTGTCCCACGGAATATGCAGCGAGACGTTGGGGGTGGCGCCGGTCAACTGGTGAATAACGCCGCAATCGTCGAGCTTGTCGAAGATGTCGCGCGGTTCGCCAGCGCCGGGGAAGCGGGCAAAGCGCGTGCCGCCGGTGCCAACGCCCCATGAGGGGACGGCCACGCCATAAGCGGAGACTTTTTCGACGAGTTTTTCGATGTCGATATTGCGTCGCGCCAGGTGTTCGCCAAGGGCCGCGTAATCGGCGTACAAGGCCTTGGCGTGCTTGTCGTTATTGGCTCCAATCTGATCGGAGCCGATCTTGTATTCAGCCATTTTTTCCTCCCAGAGAGCCAATCAGCGCGTGAAGCTTTGTGCGTTGCCCGCGTCGACGTTGATGATGTTGCCGGTCGATTTTGCGGATGCTTCCGAAGCCAGGAAATAGATGGCTTCAGCAATATCTTCGGGGAACACCGAACGCTTGAGCATGGAGCGTTGACGGTAGTGCTCTTCGAGCTCGTCGGTATCCATGTTGTAGGCGGCGGCGCGCTGTTCTTTCCATTCCCCGGTCCAGATCTTGGAGCCGCGCAAGACAGCGTCAGGATTGACGACGTTAACACGGATCTGATCGGCGGCCCCTTCAAGCGCGAGGCAGCGCGCGAGGTGGATTTCGGCGGCCTTGGCCGTGCAATAGGCCGAGGCGTTAGGCGACGCGGCAAGCCCGTTCTTTGAGGCGACGAAGACAATGTTGCCGCCGATTTTCTGGGTATGGAACAGGTTGAACGCAGAGCGGCTGACAAGGAAGTAACCTGTCGCCAGAATGTCCATGTTCTTGTTCCAGAGCGCCAGTGTGGTTTCGCCAATCGGTGCCGAGGATGCCAGACCGGCATTGGAAACGAGAATATCGAGGCCGCCGAACTCGCGGGCCGCATTGGCAAAGCCATCGATGACGGCCTGCTCGTCGGTCACATCGACCCGAACCGCGCGCACGCTGTCCTTGCCGAAGGCGCCGGACAATTCCTCGCTTGCTGAGCCGAGTGCCTTTTCATCGATGTCAGCGAGGATGACGCAGGCGCCTTCGCGCAGCAGCCGGACTGCAGTTGCCTTGCCAATCCCCCCTGCTCCGCCGGTCACAAGCGCGATCCGGCCTGCCAGCGATTTGGGCTTTGGCATACGTTGCAGCTTTGCTTCTTCAAGCAGCCAATATTCGATGTCGAAGGCTTCCTGTTCATCAAGGCCGCGATAAGTCGAGACCGAGGACGCGCCGCGCATGACATTGATAGCGTTGATATAAAATTCAGCCGAAACACGGGCCGTGGCCTTGTCCTTGGCGAAGGTAATCATGCCCACGCCGGGGATGAGATAAACAACGGCGTTGGGATCGCGCATGGCGGGCGAGTTGTCCCGCTTGCAGCGCTCGTAATATGCGGCGTAGCCCTCGCGATATTGGGCGATTGCACCTTCGAGACCCTCCAGCACTGCATCGACATCAGGCATTGCCGGATCGAAATCGATCACCAGCGGCGCGATCTTGGTGCGCAGGAAGTGATCGGGGCATGAAGTGCCTAGCGGCGCGAGATCGGCCAGCGCGTTGGAATTGACGAAATCGAGAACAGTCGCGGAATCGTCGAAATGGCCAACCTTATGGCTATCGGCCGAGATCATGCCGCGAATGGCGGGCATCAGCTTGCTAGCAATCGCCTGACGCTGAGCGGCATCGAGCGCCTTGACCTTTTCGCCGCCAAAAGCGGGTTTATCGGCCGTTTTCTGATCGAGCCAGGCAATGGCCTTGTTGATGGTGGCGATGGTGGTTTCGTAACAGGCTTTCGGCGTATCCCCCCAAGTGAACAAGCCGTGGCTTTCGAGGATCACGCCTTTGGCATCGGGATTTTCAAGACAGAACTTTTCCAGCCAAAGGCCGAGTTCAAAGCCGGGGCGCTTCCAGGGTAACCAGCCGATTTCATCGCCGAAAATCTCCTGGGTCAACGCCTTGCTGTCAGCACTGGCGGCAATTGCAATGATCGCGTCCGGGTGCATGTGATCGACGAATTTGCGCGGGACATAGGCGTGGAGCGGTGTATCGATGGAGGCAGCGCGCGGATTGAGATTGAAGGTACAATGGGGCAGATAGCCCACCATCTCGTCTTCATATTCAACGCCGCGATAGATGTCCTTGAGCGCGCGGAGCTTGTCCATGTAAAGCGTTGAAAAGCCATCGCGCTTGATGGTGCCGACATCGCCGCCCGAGCCCTTGACCCAGAGGACTTCGACCTCCTCGCCGGTCAGCGGGTCCTTTTCCATGATTTTGGACGAGGTGTTGCCGCCGCCGTAGTTGGTGACGCGCATGTCCGAGCCCAGCAGGTTGGACCGATAAACCAGCCGGTCAGCCTCGTTCATCGATGCCGCTTTGACATCATCCCAAAGATTGTCGAGACGCGTGGACGCGACGGTAACGGCCATTGGATCCTCCCAATACAGAAATGGCGAGCATTTGCCCTTTGTTGGCGTTTTGCACCTAACACCCGCGAGTGTCAATCATAAACGATCATAAACAATCATAAAACATCATGTTTCACGAGATGGGCGCGAAATATGATTGACATTGATTGAAATTGGTGAAAACGATAGTGGCAAGGGAGAACTATTCAGATGCATGAGCGTGAGCGCCACAGGGTCATATTGTCCGCGGTACAGTCGCGGCCAGTCGCCACGGTGACGGAACTTGTGGAGCTTACCGAAACCTCGGAAGCAACCATTCGGCGCGATATTGCGGCTTTGCATGTGCAAGGCAAGCTGCGGCGCGTTCGCGGCGGTGCAGAAGCGCTGACCCCGCCCACGCAGGCGGGCCTGATCGGGCGTCCCTTTTCGGTCAACGAAACAATCAACATCAATCTCAAGCGCGCAATCGCCAAGGCGGCGGTCGAAATGTGCGCCGACGGCGATTCCATTATCATCAATGGTGGTACAACCACCTATCAGATGGTGTTTCACCTTGCGCATCGGCGCTGTCAGGTCTTTACCAATTCCTTTCCCATCGCCAGCCACCTGCTCGCCAATTCGCGCAACAGTGTGATCGTACCGGGCGGAACGATCTATCGCGAGCAGAATATCATCCTGTCTCCGTTCGAGAGCGATGTGACAAAGCATTTTTATGCACGCCGCATGTTCATGGGTGCGCAAGGAATCGGAGCGCATGGCGTTACCGAAGCGGACCCGCTCTTGATCCAGGCCGAGAACAAACTGCTCAATCAGGCCGATGAACTGGTGGTGCTGGCCGACTCCTCGAAATTCAAGCAGCGCTCAAGTCTGATTCTGTGCCGGCTGGAGCGCGTGCATACCATCATTACCGATCGCGGGTTGCGCGACGAGGACCGCCAGATGCTCGAGGACAAGGGCGTCGATGTCATCGTAGCAGAGGCCGGAGAAGCCGAAAAACAAGAATCTTCATCGGTCGCGTGACGACCGGGACAATAGCCAAAAGCCAAAAAGCTCACCATATTCCAAGGGAGGAAACCATGAGCCTTGTAAAATCACTCATTGCCACAACTGCGCTGACCGCAGCGATGTTTTCATTCGCTGCCCCCGCGCAGGCCCAGACACGCATTGCGCTGCTGGTGAAATCGCTCGGCAACGGCTTTTTTGAGGCCGCTGCGCGCGGTGCCGAGGAGGCCGCTGCTGAACTTGGCGATGTTGAAATCATCTATACCGGCCCGACTGAGCCAACAGCCGAAGCCCAGATCGAGGTCATCAACGCACTGATCGCCCAGCAAGTGGACGCGATTGCCATTTCGGCAAACGATCCGGATGCGGTCGTGCCGGCCCTACAGCGCGCGATGGATCGCGGCATCACCGTTATTTCCTGGGATTCAGGCGTAGCCCCTGAAGGGCGTGCAATGCATCTCAACCCCTCGTCCAATGAGTTGATCGGCAATACCATCATCCGGCTCGCCGCCGATCATCTGCCTGAAGGCGGCGAGGTTGCCATTCTCTCGGCAACGGCAACCGCAACCAACCAGAACATCTGGATCGAGGAAGCGCGCAAGGTCTTGCCCGAATACGAAGGCATCGATCTCGTTGCCGTGGTTTATGGTGACGATCTTTCGGACAAGTCCTATCGCGAGGCCCAAGGCCTGATGCAGACTTATCCAAATCTCGACGCGATCATTGCACCGACCACGGTTGGTATCGTTGCTGCTGCGCAGGCTGTGACCGATGCGGGTAAGATCGGTGAGATCAACGTCACTGGCCTTGCGCTGCCTTCGGAAATGGCGGGGCACATCCATTCGGGCGCCAGCCAGTCCTTTGCGATCTGGAACCCGATCGATCTGGGCTATTCGGCGGCCTATATCGCCCACGCCCTGGCAACGGGTGAAGCGACAGCCAACGAAGGCGACATCATCGGAATCGGCCGTGTAGGCGAAGTCATGATCGGTGAAAACGGCGAAGCGGCAATGTCCGATCCGTTCACCTATGATGCATCAAATGTGGATGAGTTCGCCGAAATCTTTTGATCGGCTTCACAAATCCGGCCCGGAGATTTCGACCGGGCCGGAAACCCTATATTTACGCCTGACGCCTGACGCATTCGTCTCACTCGGGTGTTGCAGATTTTGCCATGAGCCAAACGATGCACAAGGTGCTTGAAACAGAAGCGGCCGCGCCGAGCCTCACCCTTTCGGGGATTTCCAAATCCTTCCCCGGCGTCAAGGCCCTCGACAACATTGCGCTGGAGCTATACCCCGGCCAAGTGACCGCGTTGATTGGGGAAAACGGGGCAGGCAAATCCACGCTGGTCAAGATCATGACGGGCATTTACCAGCCCGACGGTGGTGCGATAACGCTCAATGGCCAAGACATAACCCTGCCAACCGCTCATGCGGCGCTGGGCCTCGGGATTACCGCGATCCATCAGGAAACCGTGCTGTTCGACGAACTTTCGGTTGCTGAGAACATTTTTCTTGGCCATGCGCCCCGCACGCGGTTCGGGATGATCGACTGGCGCAAACTGCGTGCCGAAGCAAAGGACATCCTTGCGTCAATGGGGGCGCCGATCGATCCTAACGCGCGCCTCAAGGACCTCTCGATCGCCAACAAGCATCTGGTCGCTGTTGCGCGTGCCCTCTCGATTGAGGCGCAAATCGTCATCATGGACGAACCGACCGCTGCGCTGTCACACAAGGAAATCGAGGAACTGTTCGTTCTGATCGATCTGCTCAAGCAGGACGGCAAGGCGATCCTTTTCATCTCGCACAAGTTCGATGAAATCTTCCGGGTTGCCGACCGCTACGCCGTCTTTCGCGACGGGGAGATGGTGGGTGCAGGGTTGATGAAGGATACCGAGCAGTCCCAACTTGTGCGGATGATGGTCGGGCGCTCGGTCGAACGCGCTTTTCCCAAGCTGGATGTAACGCCGGGCGATGTGGTTCTCGATGTCAACAATTTGAGCCATCCCACTGAATTTGAAGATATTTCCTTTTCTCTGCGCGAAGGCGAAATTCTTGGCTTTTACGGGCTTGTCGGTGCCGGGCGCACGGAAGTCATGCAGACGTTGTTCGGGATCACCAAGCCTTCCGGTGGCAGCGTGAGGCTGGATGGAAAACCGGCATTAGCTAAAAACCCGGCAAAGGCGATTGAGAGCGGCATCGTTTATGTGCCCGAAGAGCGCGGGCGACAAGGCGCCATCACGGGGCTGCCGATTTTCCAGAACATTTCCCTGCCCTCGCTCAAGAAAACGTCGAAATCGGGTTTTTTGCGACTGGCCGAAGAATTTGCGCTGGCGCGCAAATATTCCGAACGGCTGGACCTGCGCGCCTCCTCGCTCAGTCAGGAAGTCGGCACCCTTTCGGGCGGCAACCAGCAGAAGGTCGTGATCGGCAAATGGCTGGCGACGGCGCCACGGGTCATCATTCTGGACGAGCCGACCAAGGGCATCGATATCGGATCCAAGGCGGCGGTGCATGAATTCATATCCGAGCTGGCGGCGGACGGCCTGGCCATCATTATGGTTTCGTCGGAGTTGCCCGAAATCATGGGTATGTCGGACAATGTAATCGTCATGCGCGAGGGGCGGATTGCCGGGCGTTTTGCGCGGGAACATCTCGATGCGGAAACGCTGGTGCGGACCGCGGCGGGCATTGAGGGAGATCCGGCATGAAAGCGCTTCTCAAGCATCGCGAACTGATCCTTGTAGCGGCGATTGCGGTTCTGATCGGTCTGATTTCGCTGCGGTTTCCCGCCTTTATTGCACCGCGCAACATGGTGCGCGTTTTCGATGACACATCGATCCTCGCCATTCTGGCATTGGGGCAGATGCTGGTGATCCTGACACGCTGCATCGACCTATCAATGGCTGCGAACCTTGCGTTGTGCGGCATGGTCATGGCCATGCTCAATGCTGCATTTCCCGGCATCCCAATGCCGCTATTGCTCGCGGTCGGGATTTCGCTAGGCGCAGGTCTCGGGGCGATCAACGGGCTGCTGGTCTGGAAGCTGGATATTCCCTCGATCGTTGTAACGCTTGGCACAATGACGATTTTCCGCGGCTCGATTTTCCTGCTTTCGAGCGGGCAATGGGTGAATGCCCACCAGATGAGCGATGCGTTCAAGGCGCTGCCGCGCGCGGTGATGCTGGGATTGCCTGTCTCGTCATGGATCGCCATTGCGGTGATCGGATTGTTTGTCTTGCTGATGAGCCGGACGCCGTTGGGGCGCTCGTTTTACGCTGTGGGCGTGAACCCGACTGCTTCCGTTTACACCGGCATCGATGTGGGCCGGACGCGGTTCTTCGCCTTCACCATTGCCGGGGCAGTCGCCGGGCTGGCAGGGTATCTGTGGGTGGCGCGCTATGCCGTTGCCTATGTGGATATTGCGGGCGGGTTTGAGCTGCAGATCATTGCGGCGTGTGTGATCGGGGGCATCTCGATTGCCGGTGGTATCGGCACCGTGGGCGGTGCTGTGCTGGGCGCATTGTTCCTTGGAGTGGTCAATAATGCCCTGCCTGTCATCAATGTTTCGCCCTTTGCCCAGATGGCCATTTCGGGCGCGGTGATCGTGATTGCCGTGATCTTCAATGCCCGCAATGAACGCAAGAAGGGCCGTATCATTCTCAAAAAGGCCGAAAAGGCAGAGGTTGCCCCATGAGCGCGGTAAGCCATTCTCCCCGCAACATTCCCGACCGGTTGGAAAGCCCGTTCAAATCGGCGCTGAAAAGCTGGGAAATGCTGCTGATTATCGTCGCGATTGCGATCTTTGTCGCCAACAGCTTCGCCTCGCCCTATTTTCTCAATCCCTGGAGCCTTTCGGACGCGACATTCAATTTCACCGAGAAGGCGATCATCGCGCTGGCCATGGCGATGGTGATTATTTCAGGCGAAATCGACCTCTCGGTCGCCTCGATCATCGCGCTGGCCTCAACAGCAATGGGCTTTGCGCTGCAATTTGGTGTCGATACGCCGACGCTTGTCGCCATCGGGCTGTTGGTGGGCGTTGCCTGCGGCGCGTTTAATGGCATGCTGGTGAGTGGCCTCGGCCTGCCCTCGATTGTCGTCACCATCGGCACGATGAGTCTTTTCCGCGGCATTGCCTATATCGTTCTGGGTGATCAGGCGTTCCGGGGCTATCCGTCCGATTTCGCCTTTTTCGGACAGGGCTATGTCTGGTGGGTGATCTCGTTTGAGCTGGTGCTGTTTCTGGCGCTGGCGGTTGTGTTTTACATCATATTGCACCGCACGAGCTTCGGGCGTTCGGTGTTTGCCATCGGCAATAACCCGGTGGCGGCGCAGTTTTCAGGCATTCGCGTGCGACGCATCAAGTTCATCCTGTTTATCCTGACAGGGCTGATGTCGGGAGTGGCGGCGGTGCTGCTGACCTCGCGGCTGGGCTCTACCCGCCCCTCAATTGCGTTCGCGTGGGAGCTTGAAGTGGTGACGATGGTGGTGCTGGGCGGCGTTTCCATTCTCGGCGGCGCGGGCAGCATTTTCGGGGTGGTGATCGCGGCCTTCATCATGGGGCTTGTGACCTTCGGGCTGGGGCTTTTGAACGTGCCGGGGATCGTGATGTCGATCTTTATCGGGCTGATGCTGATTTCCGTCATCGGGTTGCCGGTGGTTATTCGGCGCGTGCGGGCAAGGATGGCGGCGTGACGACGTATGTAGGCGTTATCGATATTGGCAAAACCAATGCCAAATGCGCTATTGTGGATATGGACCGGTTGGAGGAAGTGGCGGTTCTGACGACGCCAAACCGGGTGCTCGATGGCGCGCCTTACCGCCATTTCGATATTGAAGGTATATGGGCGTTCCTCACTTCGGCGATTGCCAAGCTCAATGTGGAATACAGGCTTTCGGCGCTATCGATCACAACGCATGGCGCCTGTGCGGCGCTTGTCGCCGAGGATGGCGCGCTGGCATTGCCGGTGCTCGATTATGAGAGCGATGCGCCGGATCGGTTCGCTGCCGATTATGACGCGGCAAGGCCCGATTTTGCAGCAAGCTATTCGCCGCGCCTGCCCGGTGGGCTTAATCTTGGCGCGCAGCTTTACTATCAGGCGCAGGCCTTTCCGAAAGCCTTTGCTAAGACCAAGTGGATTTTGACCTATCCGCAATATTGGGCATGGCGGCTGACGGACGTGGCGGCGAGCGAGTTGACCTCCATCGGGTGCCATACGGACCTTTGGGATTTCGGCGCCAATGACTTTTCAGCGCTGGTGAAAGACAATGGCTGGACGGCGCAATTTCCGCCAATCCGCAAGGCATCCGATGTGCTGGGGCCGGTACGTGAAAATTTGATTGGTGCGCTTGGGCTGGACGCTGGCATTCCGGTTTATTGCGGTATTCACGATTCCAACGCTTCGCTGGTGCCGCATATCCTCGGACGAGAAGGCAGCTTCTCGGTGGTTTCGACCGGAACCTGGGTGATTTCCTGCACGCCAAATGGCGCATTGAAGGGACTTGACCCCGAACGCGACAGCCTTGCCAACATCGATGCGTTCGGACGTCCGGTGCCGTCGGCACGCTTTATGGGCGGACGTGAATTTTCGTCACTCATTACGCAAAAGAATCCAAGCGCTGATAGCGCGAGCATGGCGCGCGTACTGGATGAAGCGATCATGCTTTTGCCGTCCGTTCAACAGGGATCGGGGCCATTCCCAAACAGGAAAGCACGCTGGAGCCAGCCAGCCGATAGCCTGCCACAGGCAGAACTTTATTGCACGGTCTCGTTTTATCTCGCGATGATGAGTTCTGTCGCGCTGTCGATGACCGGTGGGTGCGACGACATCGTGGTCGAGGGACCGTTTGCATCGAACCTGCCCTATTGCCGGATGCTGGCTTCGGCGACCGGGCGCCCGGTTATCGGCACGAAGGCCGCAACGGGCACCAGCATCGGGGCGGCGCTGCTGACGCGGATCGAGCAGCCGCTAGAGACTATAGAAGGGGCTTCGCAACGCCATCTGCCGGAACCGGGCATGGCGCTTTATGCAAAGCGTTGGTTAGAGGCGGCTTAGGCATCTTCTTGCCAATGGCGGCATTTGGAGGTGTGGCCAATACCAGGGTTGAAGGTGTTTGTCGGGTCGAGGGACTTGTAGAAGGCCGCAAGTTCGGGCTTGGCATGATAGAGGTGCCCAACATTGTGCTCAGCCGGATATTCGGCACCGCGCGCATCGAGCAGCTTCCACATCTCATGTTCGAGCGCGAGGCAATCCTCGCCCTTTTTGACCAGATATTCCTGATGCAGAACGTGGCAGAAGAAATGCCCGCAATAGATCTTGTATTCGATCTTGTCTTCGATTTCCGGTGGCAGCGTTTCAAACCAGTCGACCGTGTTGCGCGGTAGGGCAATATCGAGCGCCACAATGTCCTCGACCGTTTTAGTGTGCACAGCCCGATAGCGCACAACCGACCCGCCAACGGCAAAACGCAGCATGAAGGCGGCCCTGCCCTCCTCCTCGCTGCATTCAAAGTAATCGCCATTCTGCGTGGGGAAAGCCTTTGCAAGATATTGCCGCGCTTCTGCGATCCCGGCACCACCCATCTTGAGCATCAGGTGATGGGTATAGCGGTCGCGATAGGCATTCAGGCGTTTGGGCAGATGTTCGGGAAAAAGCCGTGTCACCCATTGCAGCAGATGATCGGAAATATTGCCCTTGAGGCCGAGCTTTTCCGTGATGCCATCGAACCAGCTTTTGGCGGCGAAGGCTTTGGGAATATGGTCGGTGCCGACATATTTCAAAAAGAGGAACAAGTCCTTTCCGTAGCGGCGGGCGGCATCGTAGGCGCCTCGATGGATATATTCGCCTGCAATCGGAAGGTTCTCGAAGGTGGAAAGGATATCGCGGCGGACGCGGCCAAGGTCTTCGGGGTCGTTGCTGCCGATATAGAAAACCGCAGTCTCCTTATCGGCCTCGAACGTATCGAGGCGCAGGGCGAAGACGGCAAGCTTTCCGGCAGAGCCCGAAGCTTCGTAATGGCGGCGCGGATCGGCATTGAAGCGCGCAGGCGTTGCGGCGGCAATTTCGCGGATGTGGTTGTGATATTCCCTGTCGGACGCCCATTGGTTGGCGCTCGACGCAATATCTGCGGGCGTATATTGCCCGGAATCCAAGCGGGAAAGGATGGTTTCGGGATCTTCGCCCAATTCGACGCCGAGGTGATTGACGAGTTTGAGCGAGCCGTCCGCATCACGCTGGGCAAAGAGCGCAAGCTGAGTATAGGCCGGGCCGCGCTGAATAAGCGAGCCGCCAGAATTGTTGCAGACGCCGCCAGCAACAGACGCGCCGATGCAGGACGAGCCAATCACCGAATGCGGTTCGCGTCCAATGGCGCGCAGGCGCTTTTCGAGCTTATCGAGCGTAGCACCGGGCAAGGCGATCACCTGCCTGCCCTCCTCGATCAGATCGATACGATCCATGCGCATGGTGTTGACGATAACGATGGGCCGGTCATAGCCGTCGCCGAAGGGTGTGGAGCCACCCGTCAAACCGGTATTTGCCGCCTGCAGAATCACAATAACATCGGCAGCGACGCAGGCCTTGAGCACCTGCCACTGCTCGACCAGGGTGCCGGGACGCACGACGGCCAGAACTTCGCCATCGCCATAGCGATAACCCTTGCGATATTGGCGCGTCGCACGGTCGCCAACCAGCACATGCCGACGCCCGGCAATGGTGCGGAAACTATCGATCAATTCTTGCATGAAATCGTGGAACCCGGCTCGTTTCGGCGCTGGACATTCAGCGGATCAGATGAAGGCAATAACACCCTCCAAAGAGATGTTTGCCCCCATAACCGGGCGCGGTCAATGGGTGGGCGGCAGGCCGTTGCTGTTCACCAGGTAGCGGCAGGAATCGTTTTTGTCACATGTGACGACATGGTTTGCGCTAATTGTGTCTATCTGCACTTTTCCGTATTTTACTCAATAATTACAGCATGTTAGATTGTTATTGAATTGTCATTCAACGGACATAAAACTGTTTTGCACCCCTCATAGGTTGCTTCAACACCCCACGCTGGAACAGCGGCTGACGGAGAATTGTATGCTGCCTCATATTCTAGTCGTTGAAGACGAAGCCGATATTTCCCTGCTCCTGCGGTACAATTTTGAAGCTGAGGGATTTTCGGTCTCTAGCGCGGAAAGCGGAGACGAAGCCGACCTGCAGATTCGTGAAGCCAAGCCCGATGTGATCGTGCTCGACTGGATGCTGCCGGGAGCATCGGGGATCGAATTGTGCCGTCGCTGGCGTCTGCGCGAGGAAACGGCGCGCGTGCCGATCATCATGCTGACCGCGCGCGGCGAGGAAGAAGAGCGCGTACGCGGTCTAGCCATCGGTGCCGACGACTACATGACCAAGCCCTTTTCGATGCCCGAGTTGATCGCGCGGGTTAAAGCCCTGCTGCGCCGCTCCAGTCCGCATCTGATCGCTGCGGTTCTGAGCGCTGGCGAACTGGAACTGGACCGCTCAACCCATCGTGTGCGCCGGAACGGCAACGAACTGCATCTGGGGCCAACGGAATACCGGCTGCTGGAGTTTCTGATGCGCAATCCAGGCCGGGTTTATACGCGCGAGCAATTGCTCGACGGGGTATGGGGCGCGGATGTTTATGTCGACGAGCGCACGGTGGATGTCCATATCGGGCGGCTACGAAAGGCAATAAACAAAGGCCGGGCTAAAGATCCGATCCGCACCGTTCGCGGCGCGGGATATTCTTTCGATGAGAACTTCGGCTCCGGCGCCAGGCGTTAGAAAAATGGCGGGGCGGCATTAAAGCCGCCCGGAACTCCGCTTATTCGGCGCGGGCGGCCCAGTTGAGGCCACGACGCAGGATAGTTTTCATCTGCGGCACTTCAAATTCGCTGGCCACATGGCCTAACGAAGAGAAGAAGACCCTGCCCTGCCCGTAGCGGCGCTTCCAGACGACAGGCATGACAACGCCATCGATCCAATCGGCATGTTCGCCGGTGAATGTCGTGGTGGCCAACACCTCGTTGGATGGGTCAACGTGCATGTAATATTGCTCGGAGCGATAGGGAAAGCGTTCGATGCCCTCCATCACCGGGTCGTCGGGCCGGGTTACATCGACATGGTAATCGATGATGTCGCCCGGATGAGCGACCCACTGGCCGCCGCACATGAACTGGTATTCGGGAACCTCGCGGAACGCATCGCACATGCCGCCATGAAAGCCGCCGAGGCCAACGCCGGACTTGATGGCGCTGGTGAGGTTGTTGACCTCTTCCTTTTCGATTTTCGACATCGAGGCGATAGGCACGACGAGGTGCATGTCCTTGATGCCGGGATCGGCAAAGGCTTCGGTGGTGTCGTGGACATAGACCTTGAAGCCTTCCTCCTCGAGCATATCGCGCACGACCTGGGCGCATTTTTCCGGCTCATGGCCACTCCATCCGCCCCAGACGACCAGTGCTTCACGCATGAAATATTCTCCTCTAACAGTTTTAGGCCAGAACGCCGTTTTCAATGTTGTCCTTGAGCGGGGCTGGCCGTGCGGGCTGTGTGGTTATCGCAATGGCCGAACCCGATTTGGCCGAGCGCTCGATTGTTTCCATCACTTCGAGCGCATGCAGCGCCAGTTCGGCGCTTGCCCTATGCGGACGGCCCGTGCGGATGGCATGGGCCATATCGGCAAGTCCGATAGACCGGAAATTGCCATCCCAGTAGGGCATTTCGATGGAGTGGCTCTGCCAGTCCTCGCCTGTCTGGCGACTCTCTATCTCGCCGCCGAAGTGATTGGGATCGGGAACCAGCAGGCTCCCCTTGGTGCCGTAAAGTTCGAGCGGGGTGTGCTTGTGGCCTGCAACGTCAAAGCTCATGGTGATCTGAACGATGGCGCCATTGGCAAATTCGAGCATGCCGGCAATGTGGGTGGGCACCTCGACATCGATCATCTGGCCCTTCAATGGCTCGCTGCCGATGGGTCGCGATTTGCGCAGCATGGAAGCCATGCCGCTGACGCGCGTGACCGGGCCAAAGAGATTGACAAGATCGGTGATGTAATAGGGGCCCATATCGAGCATGGGCCCGCCGCCAGCCTGATAGTAGAAGGCCGGGTTGGGATGCCAGCGCTCATGGCCTGGGCACATGAAATATGCCGAACCGCCAACGGGTTCGCCGATGATGCCGGAATCGACGAGATTGCGGCAGGTCTGGTGCGCGCCGCCGAGGAAAGTGTCCGGAGCACAGCCGACGAGAAGGCCGGTTTCCTTTCCCTTTGCAACAAGGCGCTGGCCGTCCTCAAAGGTTACGGCCAACGGCTTTTCCGAATAGACGTGCTTGCCGGCCTGAAGGGCATCGAGGCCAACCGGTACGTGCGCCTGCGGGATCGTGAGGTTGAGGACCAGTTCGATCGCGGGATCGGCCAGCAGCGCGTCGACCTCGACGGCATTGGTGCCGAACTCGGACGCCTTGGCGCGTGCTGCTTCCATATTGAGGTCGGCAACGGCCACGATGTCGAGAATTGGAAAATTGGCGGCAGCCTTGAGGTAGGCCGCCGAAATGTTTCCGCACCCTATGATTCCGACTCCGACCGGTCTGCTATCGACCATGATTCTCTCCTTGAATTCCGTTTTTATAGGCATGTCGCGCTGGCCCGGTCGTACTCCAAGGCGCGCCATAAAGCTCGCGGAGCGCCAATGCAGCCGCGCCGCGTGCCCATGCAGCATCGCCCGGCATGCTGACGACGATTTCCGAAACACCGGCCAGAGGCTCGGGTGTTGCATCGGCCAATGTCGCGATCAGATCGTTGAGCAAATGGTCACCAAGTGCGAGCGAGGATCCAACGAGAAATATCCGCGGCGGCGCCAGCATCGTTACGATGTTTGCAAGCGCCAGCCCCAACGATTTTCCCGCGCGGGTGGCGCTGAGAATGAGTCCTTCGTCGCCGCCTTCGATCCGTTTGACGATCTCCTGGGCGGCCTCCCCACTGCGTGCGCTTTCGCGCAGGGATTCAACGTCCTCGCTGCCGGCAATGATCGCCTCCTGCTCGGCAATCGTGGCCAAGCGTACTGGAGCAGCGCGGTCCGGTCCGCTGACAATAAGATCGCCAAGGTTGGGCGAAAGGCCGAGAGCTCCCCGGAAAAGCTGCCCCTCGTGCATGACGGCCAGCCCGATGCTATTTTCTAAGGATACCAAAACAAAGTCTTCAAGCGCACGCGCCTCGCCAAACCAGTATTCCGCCTGCGCGACGGCATTGGCGTCACTTTCAACGATTGTCGGGATACCCAAGCGCGCGACCATGGCCTCGGCAAGCTGGGCGTCAGGCTCAGCGATCAGGGCGCTGGCGCGCACACAGCCGGTGCCATATTCCACCACGCCGGGCAACGCCACCGAAAGGCTCGTAATCGCCTCAATGGTCAAACCGGCCTTGGTGACACAACTCCTGACCCCATCTTCTATGAGATAAGACAAGACAATCAGCGGTTCACGGTCCAGACGCACGGGAAGCCCCAACTCGCTGAGAACATCGCCCTGAAAATCGGTCACGACAAGGTGCATGCGATAGGGCGAAATCTTGACGCCAACGATACAGGCAGCATCGGGATTTAACGTAAGCATGACACGCGGGCGCCCCCGCCCGCCATTGCGAAGGTCGCCAATATGCTGCGGGGCAACAAGGCCATCGTCGATGAGCGAAGCGGTGATTGCCGAAACCGTGGTAGCCGACAATTCTGTACGCTCACAGATTTCCACGCGCGCAATTGGCCCGTGCCGGCGGATGGTATCGAGCACATGAAAGCGATTTATCGCCCGCATCAATTCTGGATCTGCTGTCTTCATCTCCCCGCACTACACACTTATTTTTATACCGATCACGGATTAATTTCTTGTCTTTTCTAGGCAGGCACCTCTTGAAACGCAACGGAAAACTTGGATTTCCAACGATTTTCACCAAGCCCGCTTGACAATTGGCCGCCTTGTGACGTTATTTTATCCGCAATAAAAAATAATTAATTGTCATGAAGAGGAGGAGAAATCATGACCCTGCGTTTCGACAAGCGGACCTTACTCGCCAGCACCGGATTCGCACTGGCAAGTTTGATGACGGTGGGAGCCGCATCGGCCCAAACCGAAGTGCGTTGGATGCACATTGAGGCCAATGCCGCCTATCTCGCGGTATGGGAAAGCCTTGTGGAGCAGTACAACGCGGAAAATCCCGATGTGAATGTCACCATGACATTCCTTGAAAACGAGGCATTCAAGGCGCGCCTGCCAACGCTGCTGCAATCGGACGCGGCACCCCATCTTTTCTACAGCTGGGGTGGGGGTGTCTTGCGCGCCCAGGCGGAAACCGGCCAGTTGATGGACCTGACCGATGCCATGATGGAAAATGACGGGGAATGGGCCAATTCTTACACCCCCGCATCGCTGGGTGGTCTGACCTTCGACGATCGGATCTGGGCAGTACCCTACCAGATGGGCACCGTAAGCTTCTTCTACAATCGTGACATTTTCGATGACGTCGGAATCAATTCCGAAGATCTGACCGATTGGGAATCCTTCCTTGATGCCGTCGAGCAGATCAAGGATGCTGGATACGTACCCATCGCGGTCGGTGGTGGCGAGCGCTGGCCGGTTCACTTCTACTGGAGTTATCTGGCCATGCGCATCGGCGGTCAGGAAGTGGTCGACAATGCCAAGACCGGTGCAGGAGAAGGCTTCAGGCATCCCGCATTTGTCCGGACTGGTGAGGAACTGGCCAGACTGGGGGCGCTTGATCCGTTCCAGCCCGGTTATCTTGCAGCCACTTGGCCCCAGACTCTGGGCTATTTCGGTGACGGCAACGCCGCCATGATCCTTTCGTTCCAGAACACCCACCCGCAACAGGCGAACAATGCGGCCGATGGCCAGGGACTTAGCCAGGACCAGCTCGGACGCTTCCCCTTCCCCTCGGTTGAAGGCGGAGACGGGCTGGTTACCGATACGCTGGGCGGGCTGGACGGCTGGGCGGTCAGCGCCGGTGCGCCTCCCGAAACTCTGGACTTTCTCAAATGGTTCACCAATGAGGAGAACCAGCGGATCATGGCACAAAACCGGATGATTATTCCCGTTGCCGTTGGCGCCGAGGACGGTGTGGAAGATCCGCTGATGCTGGAATCGGCTTTGCAACTGGGTGCGTCGACCTGGCACCAGAACTATTTCGATCAGGATTTCGGACCCTCTCTTGGCCGCGTCATCAACGACATCTCGGTTGAAATCGTCTCCGACAACATGTCGCCCGAACAGTCGGTACAGATGCTCGAAGACGAGTTCATGCTGCAATAATCGGCGCGATTGAAGACTCCGGCACCCGCATTCTGGTAAAATGCGGGCGCCGGATTAACTTGGGCGCATCAGGGAAATTGGCAGCCTATGACAAGCGGTATTCAGGCCCTGGCTAACACGGTCGGGCAAAAGATTCGAGAGAACAGCAGGCCGGTCCGCCATGATCGCCCCATAGGCCCGGCGCGCTGGCCTGTTATCATTCTCTTTCTGCCCCCTGCGCTGATGCTGTTCACGCTTTTCGTGATTATGCCCATAGGGGAAGCCGCCTGGTATTCGATGTATAACTGGACGGGCTACGGGCGGCCGGAGAACTTCGTCGGCACGCGCAATTTCGAGGTGCTGTTCCGCAACAATGCTTTCCGGCTGGCGCTCTGGAATACCGGCCTTATCATGCTGGTCTCCATCGTCATTCAGGTGCCGCTCGCGCTGTGGCTCGCGATGCTTCTGGCGCGCAAGATGCCGGGCGTTGTCGGCTTCCGGCTCATTTTCTTTCTGCCCTACGTTCTGGCCGATGTGGCGGCCGGCCTGATCTGGCGCTTTGTTTATGACGGCGATTATGGATTGTTTGCGGCCCTCTTTGGGTTTTTCGGGCTCGATTCCCCACACGTTCTGGCAGATCGCAATGTGGCGATTTACGCGGTCCTGGCGGTTGTGGTGTGGAAATATTTCGGCTTCCACATGATGCTGTTTATCGCAGGGTTGCAGGCCATCGACCGCAATCTGCTCGAAGCGGCAGATATCGACGGCGCTTCGGGCTGGCAGAAATTTCGCTATGTGACACTGCCACTGCTGGGTTCAACGGTTCGGCTCTCGATATTCTTTGCCATCATCGGATCGCTGCAATTGTTTGACGTGGTCATGCCGCTGACCGGTGGCGGGCCGTCCAATAGCACCGAAACCATCGTGACCTTCCTCTACAGCTACGGCGTGATGCGGATGCAGATCGGTTTCGGCAGTGCGGCCGGTGTCGTACTGTTCGTGATCTGCGTGGTTCTCGCCTTTACCTACAAAAGGGTTCTGATGCGCAATGACTGATGCCACAGCTACAGTGCCCGTAGGCACACGCAACACCCGCAGTCCCGGTACGCGTTTCGTCCATATGCTCTATATCTATGCGGCGCTGTTCATCGTTGCCTCGATTGTGTTGATTCCGCTGGTGACAACCGGTCTGGGTGGGTTCAAGACGCTTGGCGATCTGCGCACCAACCCCTTTGGCCTGCCGATCGATTGGCAATGGCAGAATTACGAAGAAATCCTGTTCTCCGAACGCTATTGGCGCATGTTGTGGAATTCGTTGGTGATCGGGTTCTGGACCACGTTTTTGACCTTGGCGGTGGCGGCAATGGCCGCTTTCACCCTCGCCCATGTGCGGTTCTTCGGCTCGGGCTACCTGCTCAATTATTTTCTTCTGGGCCTGATGTTTCCGGTCGCAACGGCTATCCTGCCCCTGTTCATCCGGGTGCGCGATCTAGGGCTGCTGGACAGTTATTGGGGCGTGGTGCTGCCGCAGGTGGCTTTTGGATTGGGCATGAGCATTCTCTTGATGCGCAACTTCTTCCGCAATGTGCCTCATGAACTCTTCGATGCCGCCTTTGTGGACGGATGCGGCTATATGAGGTTTTTCTGGTCGGTGACCTTGCCGCTCTCGCGTCCGATTATCGCAACGGTGGGCATCGTTGCTTTCGTCCAGAGCTGGAACAATTACATCATTCCTCTCATCATGCTGACCTCGGAAAGTAATTATCCTTGGCCATTGGGCATCATGAGCTACCGGGGAGAATACGGCACCGATTGGCAGATGATCCTTGCCTTTATTACGCTGACCATTCTGCCAACGGTCATCGTATTCTTTGCTGCACAAAAACACATCATCGCGGGCCTGACGGCTGGCGCGGTAAAAGGCTGAACGGGAGGAACGTCACATGGCACCAGTAAGCATCAAGGACGTCCGCAAGTTTTATGGCGAGCTTGAAGTCCTGCACGGGGTTTCGGTGGATATAGATGACGGTGAATTTGTCGTTCTGGTCGGTCCATCGGGTTGTGGCAAGTCCACGCTGCTGCGCATGATTGCAGGGCTGGAAGCAATCTCCGCAGGCACGATTTCGATTGACGGCAATGTGGTCAACGACATGGCGCCCAAGGAACGCGACATCGCGATGGTGTTTCAATCCTATGCGCTTTATCCGCATATGAATGTAGCCGAGAACATGGGCTTTTCGCTCAAGCTGCGCGGGGTGTCGAAGGCCGAAACGGAAAGCGAAGTGACGAAGGCTGCCGCAATCTTGGGGCTGGGCGATCTACTCCATCGCTATCCGCGCGAACTTTCCGGCGGCCAACGCCAGCGCGTGGCCATGGGACGGGCCATCGTTCGCGATCCGAAAGTGTTTTTGTTCGACGAACCGCTGTCAAATCTCGATGCAAAGCTGCGTGTGCAGATGCGTACCGAGGTCAAGGACCTGCACCAACGCCTGCGCTCGACCACAGTTTATGTGACCCATGACCAGATCGAAGCCATGACCATGGCAGACAAGATCGTTGTCATGCAGGGTGGCCGCGTCGAACAGGTGGGTTCGCCACTCGACCTCTATGACTCGCCGGACAATATGTTTGTTGCCGGCTTCCTCGGCTCGCCCGGGATGAATTTCATCACAGGTACCGGCCAGGGCGGTGAGGTGCCTTGCCTCAAACTGGCCGATGGCAAGACGATCAATGTGCACAAACCTGCTCAGGACTTTGATGGGCGTAACGTTATATTCGGTATGCGGCCAGAGCATATCGTGATCGATAGCGAGAAAGGCACTCCTGCCCGCGTTTCGGTGATCGAACCTACTGGATCGGAAACCCATATCGTCGCCCATATCGGCGAGCATGAGGTCGTTTGCGTGGTCAAGGAGCGGGTCAAGGTTCAGCCGGGCGATGAAATCCCGCTTGCTTTCGCAGCTCCTGGCTCACATTTCTTCGACCCCGAAACGACCCAGCGACTGCAATAGCAGCGATCCCTACTATCGTCGGAACAGCACACCGCCGAGCCAGCCGGTTGCAATTGCAATTGCAATCGCTGCTAGTCCATAGAGAAATGGGTGGTTGCGCGCAGCGTTGGCCAGAAAGCGCTCGAACCCTTCGGTGCGCACAATAAAGCGGCTGGTGGCCTGGGCCGTGATCTCGCCGTTCTGAACGACAAGTGCATGGGCGACAAAGGTGCCGTTCGGTACCGCCGCAGGCAACACGACGCGGGCAGCAAATGTGGTGGGTGAAAGAAAGCTCACCCCGCGTGGATTATGGGTGAACAGGCCGGAATTTCTCATCAGACGCACCAGTTCGGGCGTGAACCGGCCGGCATTGCCTTGCTGCATGGCCTGATTGGCAATACCGGAAAGACTCATGCGTGGATCGGCAAGAATTTCGGGCTCGACAATCTCCTCGATCGGGCGGCTGGAGAGGACGGCGAAATAACCGGGTAGTCGCCGATACACTGCATAGGCGGTGTTGAGCATGATACCGAACTGGCGCTCCTGCACGCGCACAATGCGATCGGATGCTGGCCCACGCACCAGAACGATTACGTCCATAGGTGCGGCGGGATCTGCAATACCGCTGGGCTCGATGTTGCCAAACAGCGTCACGGCCTGGCCGGTGAAATTGGAATGTATCGTGACCAGTGGATCGGAATTGGCAAAGACCACGCCCTGAGCTGCGCCCTGCCCCGTGGCAAGCAGCAGGGTTGCCATCGCGATGAGAATTACCCGCAACAAACTCATAGCACTTCCCCAAAACCGATAATCGACATGGAGAATGGGTCGGCCGGGCTAAGCAGCAGCGTCAGGGCAAAGCGCGCGGCAACGCCAAGCACGATAATCGCGAGCAGTGCCCGCAACTGGTCACCGCGCAGATATTGGCCGGCAGAGGCACCAAACTGCGCCCCGGCAACGCTGCCGATCATCAGGCAGAAGGCCAACAAAATATCGACCGACTGGGTTTGTACGGCATGGAGCACGCAGGTGACGGCCATGACCGCAATAAGGTGCAGAAGCGAAGTGCCAACCACCACTGTGCCGGGCACACGCAGGATGTAAACGAGTGCCGGTACGAGGATGAAGCCCCCGCCGATGCCAAGCAAAGCGCCGATGATCCCGATGCAAAAGCCGATCCCCATGACGGGGATGATGGAAATATAGAGCTTTGATTTCTTGAACCGGGCCCGCAGGGGCAGAATCTGCACCCATGAATGCTGGCCGGGCAAATGGCGCGGCGCCGGTGGGCCTGCCTTGCGGGACTTGAGCAGCGAGCGGATCGATTCAGCCATCATCAGAATGCCGATAGCGCCCAGAAAGATCAGGTAGCCCAGCGAAATGAAAAGATCGAGTTGACCAAGACTGCGCAGGATGCCGAAAATCCAGACGCCGACAAAGGCACCGCAAATGCCCCCGGCCACAAGATACGCGCCGAGCTTGATATCGATCGCCCCGCGCCGCAGATATGACAATGCGCCCGAAGTCGATGAGGCAACGACTTGGCTTGTGACCGACGCAACAGCAACCGGTGCAGGAACACCGGAGAACAGCAGCAGCGGCGTCAAAAGGAAACCGCCGCCAACCCCGAACAGGCCGGATATAAA
>NZ_RZMW01000039.1:0-286 GCF_003992625.1 Pelagibacterium lentulum
CCCGAGCGGACGCCACGCCAAAAATCCCGGGCGCATGGGGCGATGATCGCTTCATAATATAATTTCAGTATGCGGAGCACTCATCGCCCCATGCCGTCCATCTTCTTTCAAAGCCCGAGGCTTCCAGCCGTCGGAGGATTTGACATGGCTGAAAGGAAGGCCCCTTCACCCGGGCAACCCCCAGCTTCGCTGTCCCGGACTTGATCCGGGACCCAGCAGCTTATCCAGAAGCACCGGTGTTTTGGGTCAGCGCCCATGGACCCCGGGTCTTCGCCCGGGGAAGCGA
>NZ_RZMW01000039.1:336-30672 GCF_003992625.1 Pelagibacterium lentulum
CCCGGGTCTTCGCCCGGGGAAGCGAGCGTGGGGTGCGTGCACACGGCCTGTCGCGTGGCGACTTGGGAATTGCCCGAAACCGACGAGCGCAGCGAGGAGCCCGGCGCACTTTTGCGCCGCGCTGTCGCAGGCGCAACGAAGAGGATAGGTCCGGCTTTAGGACCGTCATCCCCGCAGTGGTACGCGCCGTGAGACAAGAAGAACCTGCGTGAGCCATGCGCAGATAGCGAGCGGCAGGCACAGCCAAACATTTAGCCTCGATTTCGCCGGGTTCTCTCTGTTAAGCTCTCTTTAACACTTCACCCGGTCTGGAGCCGATCTGCCCGATGCCAAGCCAATCCACCGCTGCCCGTATCGGCCAAACCGTCAAGGGCCTTGAAACCACTACCCGTTTCGCTTTGGCCGTGCTCGCGCTGGCCTCCGGCGTTTATACATATCTCGGTGTGCGCGGCCTTCTCGATGGCGACGCCAATTTCGTCTTTTTCGCCGCCATCATCTACTCGGCCGCCGTTTCGGTCGGCATCTATGTCTTCTGGAGCTATATGATGCGGCTTTTGCCGCTGATGCGGGAGATGAGCCAGAGGCTGGTCATGATCGCGGTGATGCTGCTCGGCTCGGTAATGATCATCGCCATGAGTTCCTGGCTCAATGCCGCGGCGCTGGCAGGCTCGGCAGCGCTTGAGCAGCATATGGCGGTAACGCTGGAGGATTTCGCAGGCGATCTCGATCAGGCTCACGCCAATGCGCTTTCGGCCCAATCGCTTCTGCCAGACGTGCAGCGGGCCTCGGAACGGTTTTCTACGCTTGCGGCACAGGAGCGCGATGGCGGCGCGCTCACCGGCGCGGCAGGCGCCGGTTCGGTTGTGCAGCTTTTGAGCCAGATGTCGAGCCAGTTGACGGCGCTTGGCAATTCGATCACCGCCTCGCAAGGGCGCGTCGCCGACCTTTTTGAAACCGGTACCCAGCATCTTGCCGCAATGCGAGAGCTTGTCTCTGCATCCGGGCCTGTGCAACCACGGGCCGACCGCTTTGCCGAAGAACTTGTCAATCTCACCGGCGTCATCGCCGCCTTGCAGGAAACATCGGTGGCGCCCTCGGTCCGCCGGGCAGCGGAAGATTTGTCCCTGGGCTTCATCGCACCGGTCGCAGACGGGCAAAGCGCCTCGCTCGTTTTCCGTCAGGACCAGGCGATGGCCAATATCCGTTCATCGGTTGAAGCTCAGTCCGCAGCACTCGCGCAGGCGGCCGATGAGATTCTGAGCCAACCTGCAGTTGAACCGCGCCGGTTCGTCCCACTTTCCACTGCCGAGGCGGTCCTGCGCTACGCATCGGACTTCCTGCCCTCCTGGGCCGGGGCGATTTCCATTGACCTTCTGCCTGTCGTATTGGTGCTGCTTCTGGCTGTTGCCCATAGCGCCATGCGCCGCGACGCGGCCTCGCTCGATGACGCCGAAAGCCTGACCGCTGCCGATATGATGCGAGCGGTCGCGCTGCACAATCAGATGCTGGCATCAATGCCGCGCGAGCAAAAACAAGTCGAGGAAATCGCAGACGCGCCGGAAGACAATCCGGCCAGAGAGCCAGAGGTCGCCGAAACCGATACCGAGGCGCATGATGGCGGTGAAAGCGAGACCCGCGAGGCCAATGACGACACCGTGACCCCTCTACCGCGGCTTAATCCGCGCAAACGCTCAGATGGCCCCGCACGCTCATGACGCTTTCGGCAAGCCAGCCCACAACGAAAAAGCCATCGATGCGCGCGCGTCTGGCGCAAGTCGATGATGGCGCGATCCTGCGCCTTGCCTTTTTTGCAATGCTGGCGGGCACAATCAGCATTCTGGCCCTCGATTATCTCGAACTCAATCGTGCCGACGCCTTTGTCGATCCCTCCAATATCGCAAACCCGGTCCTGCCGGCGGTCGAGCGGCCCGATATCGATCCGGACAACCCCGCCTATCGGCCGACCGAGCGTGTAACCACACCCGAAACGGTGCTTTCAAGCCCGCTTGAATTGGCACTGGGGCCAGGTGGCACACTCTATCTCACCGGTATGATCGTGCCTGGCAGCGCGGAAAAACTGGCAACAGAGCTGGAGATGCGCGGCGATTATATCGAAACCATCGCGCTCAATTCCCCCGGCGGTTCGGTTGAAGACGCTCTCTCTATGGGCCGCATGATCCGGCAAGCGGGTTTTGCGACAAAAGTTGAAACCGGCAGCCTCTGCGCTTCCTCCTGTCCGCTGCTTCTGGCCAGCGGAACCATCAGAACGACCGATCCTGGCGCCTCGGTCGGCGTGCATCAGATTTACGCTGCGCCCGCAGATACCGCCTCGCTTGCTCCCGCTCAGGCCATGAGCGATGCGCAGTCGACAACCGCGCGTATCGTGCGGCATCTGACCGATATGGACATCGACACCAGACTTTGGGTGCATGCACTGGAAACGCCGCCGAACAGGCTCTATTACCTGACCACCGAGGAAATGGCCGATTACCGCCTGACGTCCCCCTAGAGTGCTTCCAGAGTAAATGGTTTCCATTTATTCGGTTCAAAAGCGCGATAAAATAAAGAGCTGGAGCCGGTGTTTTGATTCAATCAAAACAGAATAGGCTCAGATCGGAAAACCGGCTACCGGCGTTCCGGGCTTGCTCCGCACAAACATTTTAGTTTATCGAAGGCCTGTCACACGTTTTTTGCGCCCGCCTTTCGACCGGACCTGCCCTGCTCATGGATATCACCACACTCGCCATCATCTTTGCCGCCGTTGGCGCTGGCGCAATTTCAAAGGGCGCAACCGGCATGGGAATGCCGCTGATCGCCATTCCGTTCATGACGAGTTTTCTGGGTTTGCAGCAATCGGTAGCCGTTCTGCTGATTCCGATTTTGGTTTCCAATGCCTGGCAGGTCTGGCGCTTTCGCGACCAGCGCACCGACGACCGGATGGCATTTCTCACCCCTATGCTGGCAACTTGCGCTATCGGGGTTGTGGGCGGCACATGGTTTTTGACCGCCGCGCCCGAACGCGGTTTGACCCTAGCGCTTGGAGCGCTCCTGATCGGTTATCTGGTCCTGCGGCTCTCCAAGCCCCACTTTGTCGTCGGCCCACAAGCGGCCATGAAAGGTGCGCTGCCAGCAGGACTGGGGGCAGGACTTCTGCATGGCGCAACCGGCATTTCCGCACCGATCGGTGTGACCTTCATCCATGCCATGCGCTTTGCGCGCGATCCGCATGTCTATGCAGTATCGGCCATGTTCATGATGCTGGCGTTGGTGCAAGCGCCCTCGCTCTGGATTGCAGGCATTTTGACGCCTACCGCGCTCTTGCAGGGCACATTGGCGCTGATCCCGATCGCGATCTTCATGCCCGTCGGCCAATGGTTGGCGTCAAAGCTTTCGCCTGCCGCCTTTGACAAGATGATCCTTATCTTTTTGGGGTTGATCGGCGCAAAGATGCTGCTCGGGCTCTGACATTCGGGCTGTGTAACGCCCAACAAAAAAGGCGGCCCGGAAGCCGCCTTTTCTTTTATCGGATTTGCGCAATCTATCGCTTATGCAACCAGGTTGCGCAGGACGTAATGCAGGATGCCGCCGTGGCGGTAATATTCGAGTTCGTCCAGCGTATCGATGCGCAGCAGGACCGGAACAGCTTCCTTCTTGCCATCGGCAAAAGTGATGTCGAGTTCGAGCGTCTGGCGTGGTTCGATATTGGAAAGGCCCTTGATCGAAACCGTCTCGCTGCCCGTGATGCCAAGGCTCTGCCAGGACGTACCCTCCTCGAACATAAGCGGCAAAACGCCCATGCCAACCAGGTTCGAGCGGTGGATGCGTTCAAAGCTCTGGGCAATGACAGCGCGGACGCCCAGAAGCGTCGTGCCCTTGGCCGCCCAGTCACGCGAGGAGCCGGTGCCATATTCCTTGCCGGCAAAGATCACCAAGGGCGTGCCATTGGCCTTGTACTCCATGGCCGCGTCATAGATCGGGGTCACTTCGCCCGATGGCGATTTGGTGAAGCCGCCCTCAACGCCGTCGAGCATCTGGTTCTTGATGCGGATATTGGCGAAGGTGCCGCGCATCATGACTTCATGGTTGCCGCGGCGGGCACCATAGGAGTTGAAATCGATGGGCTTGACTTGACGCTCGACGAGATACTTGCCGGCCGGCGTTCCGGCCTTGAACGATCCAGCCGGTGAGATGTGGTCGGTGGTGATGGAATCGAGGAAGATCGAGAGCACGCGGGCGTCCTCGATATCGGTGATTGCCTCGGGTTCCATCGTCATGCCCTCGAAATAGGGCGGGTTCTGAACATAAGTCGAGGACGAATTCCACTTATAGGTTTCTCCGCCATCGACCTTGATTTCCTGCCAGCGCTTATCGCCCTTAAAGACGTCGCCATAACGGCGCTTGAACATATCGACCGAAATTGCCGAGCGCAGAACGTCTGCAACTTCCCGAGAGGAGGGCCAGACATCCTTGAGATATACCGGTTGTCCATCCTTGCCCGTGCCGAGCGGCTCGGTGGTGATATCTTTGGTCATCTTGCCAAGCAGCGAATAGGCAACGACCAGTGGCGGCGAGGCCAGATAATTGGCACGGACATCGGGATTGACGCGGCCTTCAAAATTGCGATTGCCCGACAGCACCGAAACGGCGACCAGATCGTTATCGTTGATGCATTTCGAGATGTTTTCATCAAGCGGCCCGGAATTGCCGATGCAGGTCGTGCAGCCATAGCCGACGGTGTTGAAACCCATCGCGTCCAGCTCTTCCTGAAGGCCCGATTTTTCAAGGTATTCGGTCACGACCTGGCTTCCCGGTGCGAGCGAAGTCTTTACCCATGGCTTGGGTTTAAGGCCCAGGGCGCGGGCTTTTTGGGCGACAAGACCGGCAGCGATCAGCACCGAGGGGTTCGATGTGTTGGTGCAGGAGGTGATCGCAGCGATCACGACATCGCCATCGCTGATCCTGTAGTCGGCGCCATTGACCGCATAGCCGGTGTCGGAATCATTGTCCTCGGGGGTGTCGTGGACGCCGGTCGCGCCTTCATCGACATAGCGCGATTCTACCTTGTCAGCGGGGATGTCCTTGGTGTCCTTGCGGCCACCCGTAATCTCCTCGAGCGCCTTGACAAAGGCGGTCGAAGCATCGGTCAGCGCAACGCGGTCCTGCGGGCGCTTGGGGCCAGCGAGCGAGGGCACCACGGTGGCAAGATCAAGCTCGAGCGAATCGGTAAAGATCGGATCTTCATCATTGTCGGCGCGGAACATGCCTTGCGTCTTGGCATAGGCTTCAACCAGCGCAACGCGATCCGGTTCACGGCCCGAATCGTTGAGATATTTGATGGTTTCGCGATCGATTGGGAAAAAGCCGCAGGTTGCGCCATATTCGGGCGCCATGTTGGCAATCGTCGCCTTGTCTTCGAGCGAAAGGTTGGACAGGCCAGCGCCATAAAATTCGACGAACTTGCCCACAACACCCTTTTTGCGCAGCATTTCGGTGACATGGAGCACAAGGTCGGTCGCTGTTGTGCCTTCCGGCAGCTTACCGGTGAATTTGAAGCCTATGACTTCCGGGATCAGCATCGAAATCGGCTGGCCGAGCATGGCTGCTTCCGCCTCGATACCGCCAACACCCCAGCCCAGAACGGCCATGCCGTTGACCATGGTGGTATGGCTGTCGGTGCCGACAAGCGTGTCGGGGTAAGCGACTTCCTCGCCATTTTCCTGCTTGGTCCAGACGGTCTGGGCAAGATATTCGAGGTTCACCTGATGGCAGATGCCGGTTCCGGGAGGCACAACGCGGAAATTTTCAAACGCGGACTGGCCCCAGCGCAAGAATTCATAGCGCTCACCATTACGCTCATACTCGCGTGCCACGTTCTGCTCGAACGCGCCGGGCGTTCCGAAATAGTCCACCATCACCGAATGATCGATGACAAGATCTACGGGCACGAGCGGATTGATCTTTTGCGGGTCGGCGCCAAGTTTCGCTGTCGCGTCGCGCATGGCGGCAAGATCGACGACGGCAGGAACGCCGGTGAAATCCTGCATGAGAACGCGCGCCGGACGATAAGAGATTTCGTGACCGGCCTTACCCTTGTTGTCGAGCCAGGCTTTGACGGCTGTGATGTCCTCTGCCTTGACCGTGCGGCCGTCTTCAAAACGCAAGAGATTTTCCAGAACCACTTTCAGCGAGTGCGGCAGGCGGGAAATGCCTTCCAGCCCGTTCTTTTCAGCCTCGGCGAGCGAATAGATCGTATAGGACTTATTGCCAACGGAAAGTGAGGTTTTGGCGTTAAAGCTGTTGGATGTGTCTGTCACGCGATCCGCCTGTTCTTTATCAAAAGGGTTCAAAGGTACCCCCGCAAACGACCGGACCATTAAACCAGTGCCCATGATCGAAATCGGGCTTGGCCTCCGGGCGCCACCGGGGCAGAGCGAACCGGCCATCGAGTTCTCCTCCCGGCCGGATCAGGTTCGCCTTCTCTATAATGAATCCAGATTACACTTGCCAGTGCTCAATAAGGTTCACTAGGAGTGTTGGCATGGATGCGACACCCCGCCTGCCTCAACTCAGCCTCAGGATCGATAACGTCACGCTAACACGTGGCGAGTTTGATCTGTTCGAGAATCTTTCGGCAATGCTAACGCCGGGCGAGGCACTTGTGCTCAAAGGCGCAAACGGTGCGGGAAAAAGTTCTGCCCTTTTGGCGCTGGCCGGGCAACTTCCGATAAAAAGCGGTGAAATTCAATGGCTTGGCCTCGGAAAAGAAGAGGCCGCGGATAGTCAGATGCACCTGATTGGCCATTTGCCAGCCATCCAGCGCGGGCTGACGGTGAGGGAAAATCTCGCGTTCTGGACCGCACTTTATGACGGTGATGAAGCGATCCTGGACAGCGCCATTGCCGCCGCTGGCCTTTCCGGGCTTGAACACCTTTCCTGTTCAGTGCTCTCGGCCGGGCAAACCCGGCGTCTCGCTTTGGCAAGGCTCGTCGCCATTCCCAGACCGATCTGGCTGCTTGATGAGCCAACGTCCGCCCTCGACGCAGAAGGTAGCCTTTGGGTGGAAACGCTGATCGGTGCCCATTTGGCCGCCGGTGGTCTTGCCGTGATCGCCACGCATCTGGCTCTTGGTATAGAGCGCGAACCGAACGTGAAGGTAAAAACCCTTTCGGAGTTCACCCTATGAAGGGGCTAAAGGCTATCCTTTTGCGTGACTTGCGGTTAGGGCTGCGCCAGGGCGGAGACCTTCTGACTCTTTTACTGCTCTTTATCAGCGTTGGCATTCTCGTGCCCTTCGCTATAGGACCCGATACGCCCCTATTGGCCCGTCTGGCGCCAGCGATTGTCTGGGTGGCTGCCCTGCTGGCCCAGTTGCTGACCCATGACAGGCTGTTTCGTGCCGATTTCGAGGATGGTTCTCTGATCGCCTTTCATCATGCGGCGATCCCGCTTGAAGCGATCGTTCTGGCCAAGCTGGCCATTCACTGGATTTTGACCGGCTTGCCGCTTATGGCCGCGACCCCGTTTCTCGCAGTGATGCTGGGAATGGACATGACAATGCTGGGACGGGCCCTTTTTGCTCTTTTGCTGGGCACGCCCGCCCTCTCGGCCTTTGTTGCCCTGAGCGCTTCGGTAACGGTCGGTCTTAAACGCGGCGGACTTGTCGCACCCGTATTGATCTTGCCGCTGACGCTGCCTGTGCTTATTTTCGGGGCTGGCATGATGGGCGACGATACATTTGGCGCCGCCAGTCAGGCCGGGCTGTTTCTGGCAGCATTGAGTTTGGCAAGCGTCGCGCTGACCCCGTTTGCGGCGGCACTGGCCCTTAGAGTTTCCGGGGAATAGATGAGCGAAGTCAAACAAACCCATAGCGAGCCGGGCTGGTTTACACGCCTGGCGCATCCCGGCCTTTTCCTGGGCTGGTCGCGCCATATCGTGATCCCGCTCGCCGGCTTGAGCACGATCGCTTTTGCCATTGGGCTTTACCTCGCGTTCTGGGGATCGCCCGCCGACTACCAGATGGGCGACACGGTGCGCATGATGTATGTGCATGTGCCGGCGGCTTGGCTGAGCCAGTTTTGCTATGCGCTGATGTTTGCCTCGGCCATCGGCACCCTTGTCTGGCGCCATCCCATGGCAGATGTAAGCCAGAAGGCCGCGGCGCCGCTCGGCGCTCTCTTTACCGCGCTTGCGCTATTTACCGGCGCGCTTTGGGGCCGACCGACCTGGGGCACCTATTGGGAATGGGACGGGCGCATGACCTCAACCCTCGTGCTCTTGCTGATTTATCTGGGCATCATCGCGCTCTGGCGCGCCTTTGACGATCAGCTCAAGGCGGCACGGATTGTTGCCGTCTTCACGCTTATCGGCGCCGTCAATATCCCGATCATCAAGTTCTCGGTCGATTGGTGGCATACCCTGCATCAGCCCGCTTCGGTATTCCGGCTCGATGGTCCGACCATTGCCCCGGAGATCCTGACCCCGTTGCTTGCAATGACGCTGGCCTTTTCCTTGCTGTTCATGTTGCTCCATCTTGTGCGCATGCGTACCGAAGTGCGAAAGCGCCGCGTACGCTCACTTGAACTTGCACAGGCTCGCGCAGCCAAGGGAGCCCGCCCGTGATTGAACTCGGTCAACATTGGGAATTCATTGCACTTGCCTATGGAGGCACCGCCCTGGCGGTGCTTGCAGCCATCGCCTGGACCTGTATCGATGCAGAACGCACCAAGGCGCATCTCAAGGTGCTGGAAGCCGCAAGAGCAGCGCGGGAGACCCGCTGATGGGCAAATGGGGCCGCATCGCCTTGGCACTTGTTCCATTGGCCGTGTTTGGTGGGCTGGTTGGTGTTTTTGCCACGCAGATGGGACGCGATACATCTTATGTGCCATCGGCGCTTTTGAACCAGCCGGTGCCCCAATTTGAACTTGCAGCCGTCGATGGGCTGGACCTGGACGGCTTTTCAACTGCCGATCTGGAAGGTAACGGCGTTAAAATCGTCAATGTCTTTGCAAGCTGGTGCGTGCCCTGCCGCGATGAACATCCTTATCTGATGGATTTGGCCGAGCGCGACGATATCGAAATCTTCGGTATCAATTACGATGACCCCGCCGACAATGCCCGCGCCTTTTTGCGCGAGCTTGGCAACCCCTACGCCCGCGTCGGCGCCGACCGTGACCGGCGCGTTGGCATAGAATGGGGCGTTTACGGCGTTCCCGAGACCTTCGTTGTCAACGCCGAGGGCATCATTACCTTCAAGCATGTCGGCCCGATCACCGCGCAAAGCTATGAGCAACGGTTGCTGCCTGCGATTGCCGAAGCAATCGGGCAGCGGCCTTAAACCAAATCCATCAGGTTTCGGTCTGAGCCGCTTCGGCCGCGGCCTTGACCGGTGAACCGGCGCTTTCCGGTTCGGGCGCATATTTGGTGAGGATCGGCATCTGCGCCATGGCAAAGATCATGGTTATGGGCATGATTCCCCAGACCTTGAATGCTACCCAGAAATCGTCGGAAAAATTACGCCAGACGACCTCGTTCACGAGTGCGAGAAAGAAAAAGAAAATGCCCCAGCGCAGGGTTAAAAGATACCAGCCGCGATCCTTGAGCTTATAGACCTCGCCAAAGACATAGCGCAGAAGCGATTGGCCAAACATAAGCCCGCCCAGGAGCACCGAACCGAACATGACGTTGGTGATTGTCGGCTTGAGCTTGATAAACAGTGCATCCTGAAAATAAAGCGTCATCCCGCCGAACACCAGCACGACAACGCCAGTAACGAGCGGCATTACGGGGATGCGCTTCATGATGATCTTGGACAGAACAAGCGAGATCGTCATGGCGACCATGAAAACCGCCGTGGCAAAAATGATCGACTGGCTGAACCAGGTCTGAAGCACCGGGAAGGTCTGGAGGATGCGCTCGCCTTGCGCATTGACGATAAAAAAGACGACAAGCGGTCCCAGTTCCAGCGCAAGCTTGATGATCTGGGGTCGAAGTTCGTCCCAATTGACCTCTTGGTTCTTGTCAGCCTTCGGTTCGGTTTGTGCCATACCGCTTCTAGTGCTCCCTGTCGGCGCCCGATATTGCGCGAGCGAATTCGCCTGCGGCGAAAGGTTCAAGATCCTCGACGGCCTCGCCAACACCGATAAAGTGTATCGGCAGACCGAACTTGCGCGCAATGGCGACCAGAATGCCGCCGCGCGCCGTGCCATCGAGTTTTGTCATCACAAGACCGGTCACTCCGGCTTTCTGACCGAAAATTTCGACCTGATTAAGAGCGTTCTGGCCTGTTGTTGCATCAAGCGTCAAAAGTGTCGCATGCGGCGCATCTGGATCGCGCTTTTTGATCACGCGAATAATCTTTTCCAGCTCATCCATAAGCTCGGTCCGGTTCTGCAGCCGTCCGGCCGTATCGATGATAACAATATCGGTACCTTCGTCCTGACCTTTTTGCACTGCATCGAAAGCCAGTCCTGACGCATCGGCCCCGGTGGGTCGTGTGAGCACCTCAACCCCGGTCCGCTCACCCCAGACTTGCAACTGCTCCACCGCTGCGGCCCGAAACGTATCGCCCGCCGCCAAAAGCACGGACTTGCCCTCGGCGCGATATTTTGCCGAAAGCTTTCCGATCGTCGTGGTCTTGCCCGAACCATTGACCCCGACCATCAGAATGACGAACGGCTTTTTGGTCTGGTCAATAACCAGCGGCGTAGCCACTGGGCCCAGCACATTTTCGACTTCCCGTGCCAGAATGGCACGGACCTCATCAGGGGCAACGTCCTTGTCGACCTTTTCCGCTCTTAGAGCTTCAACGATCGAGGTTGCGGTATCGATCCCCAGATCGGCGGCAATCAGCGTATCTTCGAGATCGAGAAGCGTATCTTCATCGAGCCTCTTTTTCGTAAAGATCGCGCCAATGGAGTTGGAGAGATTATCCGAGGAGCGCTTCAGGCCTTCGCTCAACCGGGCAAACCAGCCTTTTTTCTCAACGACAGGTTCGACGCCGGCAGTAACTTCAGGGCCATGCTCCTGCTTGTCCCGCACTTCCTGTGGCTGGTCGAGCGGGTTCCAGATATCGCCGGGCACCGGCGGCTCTTGCTCGGGGGGATTGGGATGGCCCGCCTTTACCCATTCGGCCTGCATTTCCGGCGGCGCCGCATCGCGAGGGTCGTGCCCTTCTTGCTCGTGGGACGGTTCAGCATCTTGTCCGGCCTGGCGCCGCGCATCGAGCGCTTCGGGGGCATCGGATTTTTCCTCTGCTGGCGGAGTGCCAAACAGCTTGCTCCAGAACCCTTGCTTTTTGCCACTCTCGCTCATGCAGCCACCTTCTGCTTTTCAGCGACGAGCATATCGGCATCCGCCCGCTCGATACGCACCGGCACGATCTCGCCGGGCTGGCCGAAATCGATCATAACCGGCACAAATTGCTCGGTCCGCCCCATGCCCTCGCGCTCGACAAGAACATTTTCGAGTTGCCCGGCCCTTGATGCGCACAGAGCTTGCAATTGCTTATCGCCCAGCACGCGCAATTGCGCGGCACGCGCCTTTGCCACCCGCTTTGCAACCTGAGGCATCTTTGCCGCTGGCGTGCCTTCGCGCGGAGAAAAGGGGAAAACATGCAGGTAAGTGAGATCCGCCTCGGTAACGAAACGGCATGTATTTTCAAACATGGCGTCGGTTTCGGTTGGAAAACCGGCAATGATATCGGCACCAAAGACCATATCGGGCCGCAAGGCGCGAAGTTTTTGAACGATCCCGAGCGCATCCAACCGGCTATGGCGCCGCTTCATACGCTTCAAAATCATGTCATCGCCAGATTGCAGCGAAAGATGCAGATGCGGCATCAGCCGGCTCTCGCTCGCCACGGCTTCATAGAGCGCGGCGTCCGCTTCAATGGAATCGATCGACGAGATTCTCAATCTTGGCAGATCGGGTACGTGGCGCAAAATCGCTTGCACAAGCGTCCCCAGGCTTGGCGCGCCGGGAAGGTCCGGACCATAGGATGTGATGTCCACGCCCGTCAGAACCACTTCCGCGTAGCCATTGGCCACCAACCGCTTGATCTGGTCGACAACCACCCCCATGGGAACCGAACGGGACGGACCACGCCCGAAGGGAATGATGCAGAACGTGCAGCGATGATCGCAGCCGTTTTGGACCTGGACAAATGCCCTGGCCCTGCCTTCAAGTCCGTCGATAAGATGACCTGCCGTTTCGGTCACGCTCATGATGTCGTTGACCTGAACCTTGTCATTAAGCGGCACGCCAAAGGCGACGGGCCTATAGCTTTCAGCCCTGAGCTTATCATTGTTGCCAATGACCAGATCGACTTCCGCCATATCGCCGAAATCTCTGGCCTGGGTCTGCGCGGCGCAACCCGTAACAATAATCTTGTGGCCCGGATTATCGCGATGCGCCTTGCGGATAGCCTGCTTTGCCTGCCGCACCGCCTCGGCTGTCACCGCACAGGTATTGACAATGATGGCGTCTGTCAGCCCGGACTTTGCCGCTTCGGTCTTTATGACCTCGGACTCATAGGCATTGAGCCGGCAGCCGAATGTTACCGTTTCAATGCTCATGCGGCATCCTCATTCAATAAAGAGGCCGGAATTTCTCCATTGCCATCAAGGGTCCACGGGCCGGTCATGATGATATGATTGTCGCTTTCGCGCCATTCGATATCCAAAGGCCCGCCGGGCAATTCGATCGTCACTTTGCGACCGGAAAGCCCTTTGCGCACAGCGGCAACCCCGGTCGCGCAAGCGGCGGTGCCGCAGGCCAGCGTAAGGCCCGCGCCACGCTCCCACACCTTGACCCTGATCCTCTCAGGCGAAAGCACCTGCGCAAGAGTAATATTGGCGCGCTGGGGGAAAAGCGGATGATTTTCCAAAAGCGGACCAAACCGTTCAAGGTCATGGGCATCGAGATCATCGACCCAAAAGATCGCGTGCGGATTGCCCACATTGACCACCGAGGGCGTATGCAGCACCGGCGCGTCTATTGGCCCAACCTGCAATTCAATGCCGGTTGTATCGGCAAAGGGCTCGGAAAGCGGAATCTGATCCCATTCGAGCCGGGGGACCCCCATATCGACACTCACACTGTCGCCATCGACCCTGCCGATCAAAAGACCGGCATTGGTGCGGATGGTGATATTGTCCTTGCCCATCTCGGCTGCGACATAACCGGCAATGCAGCGGGTGGCGTTACCGCATGCATCGACCTCACCACCCTCGGCATTGTAGATGCGCATAAAGACATCGACACCCGCAACGCTATCGGCTTCCATGACAATGAGTTGATCGCAGCCTATCCCGGTCGTCCGGTCGGCAATTGCGCGCACCTGTTCGCGGCCAAGCGCGATTGCTTCGGCGCGGGCGTCAAGGACAACGAAATCATTGCCCAATCCGTTCATTTTCAAATAGGCGCGCGATGGCCTGTTCATGGTTCAGGGTCCGTAGTTCCTGGCAATCATATCGGGCCTATATGGCGTAGTTTCGTCCCGATTTCCACCTTTGCACGTCAACCTTAATATATGGCCCATGGCTTGTCGCCCGACACAAGCCAAAGACGCCTGCTGTTTGAATCAGCAACCAGGGCAAATATTGCTCGCCAGCGATGATTCAAGTGATGTATATAAACTTGACTATTCGGGTTGCGGCCTTACGGGGGACGGAGGCGCAAAAAAGGCGGAGGGCAGGCGACGCGGCTGGCCTCCGTTTTTTGTTTGCCACAAAGTCTGGTGGCCAGGCGCAATTGACTCGATGGCCTCACCAGCCTATAAGCCGCACCAGATTTGTCATGGTATGACTGATTTTGAGCCACTAGGCTGTCCAAAGAGGCATCCGGTCACCACCCGTCAGCGCGTTGCGCCCGCGGGTGTGTTTTGCATTTGAGCACTTGGTGGCCCATATCACGGTCAGAACCACGGACAAGGAACGAGACGGTTTATGTTTGACTCACTTTCAGATCGCCTGGGCAAGATATTTTCCGGCCTGACCGGACGCGGCGCATTGAGCGAGGCCGATGTTTCGGCAGCGCTGCGCGAAGTACGCCGGGCGCTGATCGAGGCGGACGTCTCGCTCGAAGTGGTCAAGGCCTTTACCGAGCAGGTTGGAGCCCGTGCCATCGGCGCGGAGGTTACGCGCTCGGTCAAGCCCGGCCAGCAAGTTGTCAAGATTGTCCATGACGAACTTGTCGCCGTGCTGGGCGAAGAGGCCAATCCGATCTCGCTCAATGCAGCCGCGCCCGTTCCGATCCTGATGGTGGGCCTGCAAGGTTCGGGCAAGACCACAACCACCGGCAAGATCGCAAAGCGGCTCAAAGACAAGCAGGGCAAGAAGGTTCTGCTTGCATCGCTCGATACCCGCCGCCCGGCGGCCATGGAGCAGCTCCAGACCCTTGGCGCTCAGATTGGCGTCGACACGCTTGAAATCATTGCCGGACAGTCCGCCGTCGACATCGCCAAGCGCGCGCTCAACAGCGCCAGGACCGGCGGCTATGACGTGGTCATGCTCGATACTGCGGGCCGCACCCATATCGATGAAGAGCTGATGGAAGAAACCGCACAGATCAAGGCGGTCTCCAACCCCCACGAAATTCTTCTGGTTGCCGATAGCCTGACCGGTCAGGATGCGGTCAATCTCGCCCGCTCCTTCGATCAGCGCGTGGATATCACCGGCATCGTCCTTACCCGCGTTGACGGCGATGGGCGCGGTGGCGCAGCGCTTTCCATGCGCGCTGCAACTGGCAAACCGATCAAACTGATCGGTGTCGGCGAAAAGATGGATGCGCTGGAGGACTTCCACCCCAAGCGCATTGCCGACCGTATTCTGGGCATGGGCGATATCGTTTCGCTGGTGGAAAAGGCCGCCGCCAACGTCACCGCCGAAGATGCTCAGAAAATGGCCAAGAAGATGAAGAAGGGTCAGTTCGACCTGGACGATCTCATGGGCCAGCTTCAGCAGATGAAGAAAATGGGCGGCATGGCATCGCTGATGAAGATGATGCCCGGCATGGGCAATCTGGCCAAGAGCCTGCCCGATGGCCGTACCGATGACAAGATCTTTGACCGTCAGGTTGCGATCATCCAATCGATGACCAAAAAGGAACGCGCCAAACCCGACCTGCTCAATGCTTCACGCCGCAAGCGCATTGCGAAGGGTGCCGGCGTCGAAGTTTCAGAAATCAACAAGCTCATCAAGATGCACCGTCAGATGGCGGACATGATGAAAAAGGTCTCTCGCGGCGGTGCGGGCGGGCTCGCCAATATGTTCGGCGGCATGGGCAAGTCCATGATGGGTGGTTCCATGCCGGATATGGACCCGGCCCAACTTGAGCAAATGGCAAAGCAGATGGGCGCAGATCCCGCAAAGCTGCCTGACGATTTTTCCAAGCTTGCCAAGAGCGCTGGCAGCGGTTCACCCGCCCTGCCCGGACTTGGCAGCGCGAAATTCCCGGGACTCCCGGGATTGCCCGGTTTGCCGGGCAGAAAAAAATAGCCCCTTATCAACTTTGAATATCTAAGAGAAAGACTGAAAGACTATGGCAATCAAAATCCGCCTTGCACGCGCAGGCTCCAAAAAGCGCCCCTATTACCACGTCGTTGTTGCCGACGTCCGCGCCCCGCGCGACGGCCGTATCATCGAGCGCATCGGCTCTTACAATCCCATGCTCGAAAAGGGTGACGAAAAGCGCGTCATTCTTGACACCGAGCGCGCCGAGTACTGGATCAAGACCGGCGCTCAGCCCACCGATCGCGTCGAACGCTTCCTCGATGCCGCTGGCCTGCTCAAGCGCGAGGCCCGCAACAACCCCAACAAGGCCAAGCCCGGCGCCAAGGCGCTCGAGCGCGCCGAGGAAAAGCGCGCTGCACAAGAAGCTGCCAACGCTCCCGCTGAAGAGCCGGTCGCTGAACAAGCGCCTGCAACCGAAGAAACGGCTGCCGAATAAGCCCGCTTTGGTGCGTGCCCGGTTCTCTGGGCAAAGAATCTGGGCCTCGGCACATTCTGTCGCCGGGGCCTTTTTGCTTTCCGCCCAGCCAAAGACCGCGGACTTGAGACCATGACCAAAACACCGATTCTGCTTGGCAAGATTGGCGCCGCCCACGGCATAAAGGGTGAGGTGCGGATCACCTCATATACTGAGGATCCGCTTGCAATTGCCAATTATGGCGTCCTCGATACAGACCGGCCCGGCCTGAGTGTGAAGATAACCAGGGCTCGCCAGGCCAAGTCGGTTCTGATTGCAAGCCTTGAGGGCATCACCGACCGCAATGGGGCCGAAAAGCTCAACGGCGTTTCTCTCTACATCGACCGCGCCCGGCTCGATGAGCCCGAAGAGGATGAATTTTATCATACCGATCTGATTGGCCTGGAGGTACGTCAACCCGACGAGACGGTTCTGGGCACGATTACGGCGGTTGCAAATTTCGGCGCCGACGATCTGCTGGACATCCGGCTCAAAGAGAACGGGAAGTCCGTCTTTCTGCCGTTTACCAAGGCAGTCGTGCCACGGGTTGATGTTAGAAAGGGCTTCGTGATCGCCATCCCGCCTCAAGGCTGGCTCGAGGATACTCCGCGCGACCCTGAGGAAACCGATCCCGAGGACACGCCATGAGTTGGCGCGCCTCTGTCATAACGCTGTTTCCTGAATTGTTTCCTGGCCCACTTGGCGCCTCGGTGATCGGCAGAGGGCTTGATAATGGCGCATGGGCGCTGGACACCCATAATCTGCGCGACTTTGCCCAGGACCGGCACCGCACGGTTGACGATACGCCTGCCGGGGGCGGCGCAGGCATGGTGCTCAAACCCGACATTTTGGCCGATGCAATCGATTTTGCCGCCCCAACCGATGACGAGCGGCCCAGAATCGTCATGAGCCCGCGCGGCATGCCCCTAACCCAACAAAGGGTACGCGAACTGGCGCAAGGCCCCGGCGCTCTTATCATCTGCGGCCGGTTCGAGGGTATCGACCAGCGCGTGATCGAAGCGCGCAATCTTCAAGAAATTTCCATCGGTGATTACGTTCTGGCCGGGGGCGAGGTTGCAGCAATGGTGCTGCTTGAAGCTGTCGTCCGCCTCTTGCCTGGCGTTCTGGGCGCCGCCGAAAGCCACGCTGACGAAAGCTTTGAAGACGGGCTTCTCGAATATCCGCAATATACGCGCCCGCAAAGCTTTGAAGGGCTTGAAATTCCTTCGGTTCTGACATCGGGCGATCACGGCAGGGTGGCAAAATGGCGCCGCGAGCAGGCAGAGGCGCTAACCAGAACACGGCGTCCTGATCTCTGGGCCGCCTTTGGCAAGGAAAACCCCTAGACTCTTGGGGGTTTCCCGTGTATAGCGCCCTCGACTTTACGGACACCAAATGTCCGAACCGTCCAACGAAGACCGGGCATCAAAAGATGCTCCTGCGAAAAGATAGAACGGAACTTTCAAAATGAACATTATTCAGCAGCTCGAAAAAGAGCATACAGAGGCCCTTGTTGCCAAGCGTCCGATCCCCGAATTCTCCCATGGCGATACCGTCAAGGTTTGGGTCAAGATCCGCGAAGGCGAAAAAGAGCGTCTTCAGGCCTATGAAGGCGTCGTGATCGCCCGCACCGGCGGTGGCCTGATGGAAAGCTTCACTGTCCGCAAGATTTCCTACGGCGAAGGCGTGGAACGTGTTTTCCCCGTCCTGTCCCCGATGATCGATCGCATCGAAGTTCTAAAGCGCGGTAAAGTCCGTCGCGCAAAGCTCTACTACCTGCGCGATCGTCGCGGTAAATCGGCGCGCATCTTTGACTCGACCAATGCACGCACCAAGCGCATCGAAGCCGATGAGCGTCAGGCCGCAGCAGACGCCAAGGCCGCTCGCGAGGCAGAAAAGATCGCAGCAGCCCAGGCACTTGCAGCCGAGGTCGCAGCGCAGGAAGCAGCCGAAAAGGCCGCCGCCGAAGCTGCTGCAGCCGAGGCCAAGGCCGCGGAAGCACCCGCCGAAGAAGCAAAGGGCGAATAAGCGCTTCCGTCTTTTTCGGACCAGTTTTAAAGCCCGGCCATGCGCGCCGGGCTTTTTTTGTTTGCCGCAACGGTTTTATTGGCCCTGCTCTCATGACATTCTGACCCAGACTAAATCATGACCCAAGGCACTTTATGCCCGTTGAAAATCACATCGCCAAACCCATTCCCGTCACGGTCCTCCCACAATCGGGGCGCTTGCCAGCGCAAGATCGTGGCAACACGATTTCCAAGCTCTTGACGACAAAACATCGCGTTGACGCGCAATGAGCGATGTCTATCGCCCAAGCAAGGCCCATATGGCGTTGGGTTCCGATTTTTTCGACGAGGTGATCCCAGCCGTTTTTCCGCAAACCACCCTTCGCTTCCGCAACCAGGCTTGGGCGGAGCGTGTAGGGCTCGGCGATATGTCAGAGCAGGACTGGATCGCCCATTTCGCGAAATTCGAGTCGCTTGCCGGCTCGCTCGAACATCCACTGGCCCTGCGTTATCACGGTCACCAGTTTGGTGCGTATAATCCCGATCTGGGCGATGGCCGAGGCTTTCTTTTTGGCCAGCTTTTCGATCCCAGGGATGATCGGCTGCTCGATCTTGGCACCAAGGGCTCGGGTACGACACCATGGTCGCGCGGCGGCGATGGCCGGCTGACGCTCAAGGGCGGCATACGCGAAATTCTTGCCAGCGAACTGCTCGAAGCGTTTGGCGTCAACACCTCAAAAAGCTTCTCGCTTGTTGAAACCGGCGAGGCTTTGGAGCGTGGTGACGAACCATCCCCCACGCGATCGTCTGTTTTGGTGCGGCTCTCCCATTCACATATTCGGATCGGCACGTTCCAGCGTTTGGCATTTCTTGAAGACACCGAAAATCTGCAAAAGCTGACCGACTATGCGATTGCCCACTACTATCGCCATCTCGACGATCAAGGTAGTGATGAACGCGTCGCAGGCTTTCTCGGTGCAGTGGTTGACGCCGTAGCGCAAACCGGCGCGCAAATGATAGCGGCCGGCTTCGTGCATGGGGTGCTCAATACCGACAACATCAACATCACCGGTGAGTGTTTCGATTACGGCCCCTGGCGTTTTCTGCCCCATTACGATCCACTCTTTACCGCGGCCTATTTCGATACAGCCGGGCGCTATGCCTTTGGGCGCCAACCTGATGCCTTGGCCTGGTCGCTTACGCGCCTGGCAGAATGTCTGGTGCCGATAAGCACCGTTGAATTGCTTGAACCCCAGCTCAACCGCTTCTGGCCTCATTTTCAGACCGCGCTTGGGCAGGCCGTTCTAAACCGCCTTGGCCTTCTGCCGAGAGATCCCGAAGCCGATCATAGCTTCGTTTCTGCTTTTTTTGCCTTCATGGGTGCAGTCAAACCGGCCTATGAACAGGTGTTTTTCGATCTTTTTGGCGGACTGGACAACAATACGCGTATGTCCGCCAGCCCGCAGGCGGGTCTGTATCGTAGCGACGATTTTGCCGATCTTGGAAATGCACTTTCCCATTATGAGCGCAACCCGCAAGCAGCCCTGCATGACCCATATTTCACCAGCGAAGCGCCATGCACAATGTTGATCGAGCAGGTCGAGGCGCTTTGGAGCCCGATTGCAGAGCGTGATGACTGGTCGCTTTTTGAAAGCACGCTCAAACAAATAAGAGCCATGGCGCGCGCAAATGCGCATCTGCATAAAAGCGATGCAAAATCACCTTGAAGTGACTGGTCCGGCCCTCCGATTGGATTTACAACTTTGCGCCATGACACGCCTTGCTACCCGATTTGCTGTCCTGTTGCGCCCCGTCCTTGCCGGTCTCGCGCTGGTAACGGGTATAAGCACAGCCGCAGCACTCGAGATTCGGACAGGGCCATCGGCCGTCATTGAACTTTTTACGAGCCAAGGCTGCTCATCTTGCCCACCTGCCGATGCTCTTTTGACACAATTGGGTACACGCGGCGATGTCGTAGCGCTGGCCTATCACGTGGATTATTGGGACTATATTGGCTGGGAAGATACCTTTGCCTTGCCTGGAAACGGCCAATTGCAGCGCGCCTACGCCCAGGCCTGGGGCAAAGGCCGCATCTATACCCCGCAAATGGTGATAAACGGGCAGCGGGGGATCGCGGGCACCTATAGCAGCGAAATTCGGGCTCTGGTGCGCTCAACCACCCTTCCGCTCGATCTGCAAGTGCGTGAATTCAACGACGGCACCCTCACCCTTTCCATGGAGGGTTCACCCCGCCACCAGGATGCGGTGGTCTGGCTCGTAACCTTCAAGGGCAGTGCCGAAGTTACCATTGATCGCGGCGAGAATTCGGGCCACACCATGGCCTATTCCCATATCGTCACCAGTCGGCAGGCCATCGGCATGTGGACATCTTCAGATGGCCTCGACATGCGCATCCCACTTGAAGAAGCCCTTGGGCCAGAAAACGACGGTGCGGCGATTTTGGTACAGGAAAAGCATGGCGAACTGCCCGGTCCAATTCTTGGCGCGGTGGCGATCACCCGCAACTAAGCGTGTCCAGCAAAAGCATGCCCTTGGACTTGATCCGAGGGTGGACACGGTTTTCCGGTTCGGACGCGAGAAAAATCAAAGTCCTGGATCAAATCTGCGATTCAATGAAAAACAGATTTGATCTAGGCCAGCTTTCAATTGTTTCGATGCGTTGAGGATCGAAACGCACAGAGCTCAGGCCATTTCAGCGAATATGGACCTTCTGCCAAAAAGAAAAACCTCCCGTCGACAAATCGACAGGAGGACGAAAATACGTAAATGGAGGTCAGGGTGCCCCTCCAAAAGGAGGGGCAAGAGTGGCCAGCCGACCGGGATCAAGGTTTGGGGGCTGAATGATCCCGGCGGCGGGCCACTGGAGGCAATGAAGATAAGCTAGGCGCGCAATTGGGCAACCAAAGGGACAGAATGTGGCTCAAATGCGTTGTTTTAGAGGAATGTTCAGGTCACTGCAGCTTTGCAGTTGAGGGGTTGCACTTGGCAACGAACAACGCAATCATTGTTACACATGTGTGACGAGAGGATTTGCTCTTGAGCGAAAATGCAGGTTCGGGCGGCTCCAGCCAGAGCTTAAGCACCACCATCCGCACAAGCGGCTCACCGCCAGGCGCGCGCCACGCAGGACCGGTGAGTTTCGATCGACATGAACTGGCGCAGATTCTCAATGTTTACGGAAAGAAGGTCGCAAGCGGGGAATGGCGCGATTACGCCATGGACATGCTGCGCGAGCGCGCGTTGTTTTCCATCTATCAGCGCGCCTCGGAACGCCCGCTGTTTGTGATTGAAAAAAATCCCAAGCTGGCGCGCAAGCAAGGTCAGTTTATGGTCTATGGCACCGATGGCCGCATCCTCAAGCGCGGCCACGATCTGGCAAACGTGCTGCGCATTCTCGACCCCCATCTCTACGTCGTTCGATGACGAACCCATAACAGCGCTTTGGGACGGGAGCACAAAAAAGGCCGCGGAACATCCGCGGCCTTTGTCTGTCCATGCTAACGGAAAACCTATTCGCGATTGCCGAACAGGCGCAGCAGCATCAGGAACAGGTTGATGAAGTCCAGATAAAGCGTCAGCGCGCCCATGATGGCGAGCTTGCCCAGGCCTTCCTGGCCGATATTTTCCGCATAGGCTTCCTTGATCTTCTGGGTATCAAAAGCGGTGAGGCCCAGGAAAATCAGAACGCCGATCGCCGAGATGGCGAAATCGAGCGCTGAACTTTGCAGGAAGATATTGACGACCATTGCGATGATAAGGCCGATCAGACCCATGAATAGAAACGCGCCAATCGAAGTCAGGTCGCGCTTTGTCGTATAGCCATAAAGGCTCATGGAACCGAACATCGCTGCGGCGATGAAGAAGACCTTCGCAATCGAACCGCCTGTATAAACAAGGAAGATCGAGGAAAGCGAAATGCCCATCACTGCCGCAAAGGCCCAGAACACCATCTGCGCGGTGGCAAAGCTCATCTTGTTGATGCCAAAGCTCAATGCCAGAATGAAGGCAAATGGCGACAGCATAACAACCCATTGCAGCGGGCTTCCATAAAGCGCGACGCCGAGCTGGGTCAACATCACGCCATTGCCTAGCTGAGCAACGGCCTGGCTGGGATCGTTTGTTGCCGTAAGCATCGAAAGCGCGAGCGCCACAATGCCGGTCACGGCAAGACCGATTCCCATATAATTGTAAACGCGCAACATGTGCGCGCGCAGGCCCTCGTCGATTGCGGCGGCTGTGCCGACACGTCCGGCGACGGTCTGACGGTCATATTCTGCCATTGTTTTTCCATCCTCGCTTAGAACAAAACACTGGGGCCAAAGACGAAATCATCTCAGGCCGGTTGGGTGACAATATGGAGACGGGCCATCAAAATTACAAGAAAAACCGGTCTGGAAACCACCAGTTGGAATTGGCGCGTCCAATTTTGATACGCTCGCTACAGCCAAGCTGTGCTAGGCTTTGATTCGCGAAGGCAATTTCGGCCAGTGCAGAGTATTTATGCACAATCGGAATGCGTGGAAATTAGCGCGAAGGGAGATGGCTCATGCCCAGGCTTTTCACAGGTCTTGAGATCCCCCCGGACATCGCTTTTGCGCTCTCCTTGAAGCGGGGTGGATTGCAAGGCGCGCGCTGGATCGATCCGGAAAACTACCATATCACCTTGCGCTATATCGGCGATGTCGACCATCGGACCGCCGAGGAGATCTTTGAAAGCCTGGAACGGCTCGACACCTTTGAGCCCTTTGAGATCACACTTTCTCATCTCGGCGTTTTCGGCGGCACCAAACCGCGCGCACTTTATGCCGGTGCCGAGGCCTGTCCCGATCTGAGCCGCCTGCAGCAAAGCCAGGAGCGGCTTTTGCAACGGATCGGGCTTCAACCCGACGGGCGCAAATTCGTACCTCATGTGACATTGGCGCGATTGCGGGACACGGGGGCCCATGAGGTGGCGCGCCATATTGCCCAATCCGGCCAATTCATGCCCCTGCGCTTTTCCGTTCATCGCTTTGTTCTGTTTTCCAGCCGCGATTCGATCGGCGGCGGCCCCTATCTGGTTGAGCAGAGTTTCCCCCTCGCCGCCTGAAATCGTGGAATTTTTGGCCGAAATGTTTGCGCTTGACGCCAAAAGCTGGCATTTGGCCTCTCCACATCACTCTTGCGCGGACAGTTGATACCAATCATGGCACAGACACACGCTCCACGACTGGCCTTTGTCATCCCAGCCTATAACGAGGAAAAACTCATAGGCCAGTGCCTTGAGGCGATTGGGCGCGAACTGGACCGCTCCAAGGTCGCGGCCGAAGTGGTCGTGGTCAACAATGCCTCGGTGGATCGCACAGCCGAAATCGCAGCGAGCTACGATTTCGTAAAGGTTGTCGATGAGACAAAGAAAGGGCTCGTTCACGCCCGCAACGCTGGCTTTAACGCCACCACGGCCGAACTTGTCGCCAATATCGACGCCGATACCATGCTGCCTGAAGGCTGGATCGACACCGTTATTGCCGAGTTCGAAAAGGACGATCAACTTGTCGCTCTTTCCGGCCCCTATCACTATTATGACCTGCCGATGCACAAGCGCGCGCTCGTCAAGATTTTTTATGGCGCCTCCTATCTGATCTATCTGATCAATCGCTTTGTGCTCAAGGTCGGCTCCATGATCCAGGGCGGCAATTTCGTTTTCACCCGGACGGCATGGACAAAGGCGGGCGGGTACGATCTCTCGATCACCTTTTATGGCGAAGACACCGATATTGCGGTCAGACTTTCCAGGATTGGCAAGGTCAAGTGGACCTTTGGACTGCCCATGCTGACCTCTGGCCGCCGGCTTGCCGAGGAGGGCGTGTTCCGCACCGGTTGGATCTATGTGGTCAACTTTTTCTGGGTGACGTTTTTCGGCAAGCCCCGTACCGCCGAATATTCCGATGTCCGGCCCGATGCGGAAAAGAAGAAATAAGCTACGACCTCATCTTGGCCCGGAGATGGGCAATCAGCCCCCGATTGGCAGTCTCCAGCATATCCAGAACCGCTTCAAACCCATCCGTCCCGCCAAAATAGGGGTCCGGCACATCGCCTTGGTGATGGGATGAGAAGTCCAGCATCATGGACAATTGCGCGCTTGCATCGGGTGGGGCCAGAGCCTCAAGCGCACGATAATTTGACCGGTCCATGGCTATGATGAAATCGAAGCGATAAAAATCGTCGCGCTCAACCTGCCGCGCACGAAGATGTGAAATCTCCGTGCCGCGCCGCTTCGCCGCAGCAATGGCCCGGCGATCGGGCGGGTGTCCGACATGCCAGTCCCCGGTTCCCGCGCTATCGATGACAATACCGGCCAGACCGGCGTCTGCCGCTTGTTTGCGCAACAGCCCCTCCGCGGTCGGCGACCGGCATATATTGCCCAAACAGACAAAGAGAATCGACGCCATTTGCTCTCCCTTCCCTTTGAACGTTCAGTCCCGGTTAATCTGGTCTAAAGCATAGAGACAAAAGGTTGCAATCATGACCTTGGGCAGACCAAATTCCGGCCAAATTCGTGCCTAAGGGTAAAATTGCAATCGAATTTTGCGCAAGTTTGCTCCTTGGTAACCATAAAGGGTCATATTGCGCGGTTGGAACCATATTTTGAGTCAGGAAAGTGAGGTTTGGCGATGAGGTCAGGTATTCGCAGCCATGTTGGCCGTGTTCTGGCGCTTGCCGCGGTCAGCGCGAGCGCAGCGATTTACGCATCTGGCGCATATGCTGCAACAAATCTTGGTACATTTGATTACTGGACTGCTTGGTCAGACACGGGTCAGAGTGGCAAGATTTGTTACATTTCGTCGACGCCACAAACGATGGAGCCATCAAATGTCAATCGCGGCGCCATCCATTTCATGGTGACGTTCCGCCCAGACAAGCGCAATGAGGTTGCAACGATTGTGGGTTACCCCATTCACGAGAGCAATCCCAACGCTTCAGCCAGTGTTGATGGGCGATCCTACCCAATGGTGACATCAGACAATGCCGCCTGGCTTGCCAGCGTTGAGGATGAGCCGGGATTTGTTCAGGCGATGCGCGCGGGTTCTTCGATGGTCGTTCGCGCAACGTCGCAAAGGGGCACAAATACGGTGGACACCTATTCCCTGCGGGGCGTCACCGCGGCGCTCAACAAGGTCATTGAGGAGTGCCCAGGCTAGGCCGTGGGCGCTTGCACTGCCGCCAAGTTTTTGCCAAAGGTCGGACGCATTAGCCGTCCGGCCTTTTTCATTCATCGGAGCGTTCCCCTCATGTGCCATTCTATGATCCGAGCCCTTCTGATACCCGGCCTTGTGCTAAGCGCTGCGCTGACCCCCCTTTCGGCGTATGGTCAATCTGTCCGGGTTCTCGGTGATCACAACGCGTGGTCGTCCTATACGACGACCGAGAGCGCAGGCAAGATCTGCTTTGCCATGTCCCAACCAACCACAACCGATCCCGAACCGGACGGATATGGTGACGCGCATTTTTACATCACCCATCGCGTAAATGATGGAACACGCTCGGAATTGAACCTTGTTGCCGGCTATGAATTTGCCCCTGAAAGCACCGCCAACATGTCGATCGGTGGTCAGAGTTTTGCGCTCTATACCCAAGGGGATTCGGCCTGGCTGGCCGATACCAGTCAGACCGCTGCAGCCAATCAGGCCATCCGGGCGGGTTCGACCATGGTGATCGAGGGCACCACGACCCGCGGCATCAAGGTGCGCCAGACCTTTTCACTTATGGGAGCCACCGCCGCGTCGCGCGCAATCGATGCGGAGTGTTAGGCGAATCCCAGAATTGCCACGCGTACAAGCACAGCAGTGATGCCTAGCGAGACCGCCAGGATAGCCCACCCGACCGGCGAGCCAAAGCCGTGCCATTGCATTGCAAGCAGGCTGTGGGGATCCGCATCCTGATCATGGCGATTATGGTCTTGATTGTCGATCGTCATCGGTTCTCCCTTCAAGATCGGATTTCATACTGACAAAGCTGCGTTCGATTTCCGCGCCAATTCGCTCAATGGCAACGGGGTCGGATGCAAAAAGGGTGGACGCACCCAAGATTGCACTGACCAGCAATCGCGCGGCGGAATCAGGATCGAGATCGGAACGGAAGGTTCCCGCGCCTATACCTTCGGCGATGAACTCTCTTGTTCCGCCTTGCCACGCGGCCAGAAGCGGGGCCAGTACCTCCGCAACATCCCCATCGCGTCGCGCCAAAAGCATCAACTCGCTCAAAACGACCACCAGTTCAGGTCGGTTTTCGAGAATCGCGGACGCATCTCTGAACTCCTGGCGCAAGCGTTCAAGGCTCGAAGATGGTTGCCCGACCAGATCTTCGGGCCAGTCGGCATGCTGGCTATAAAAGCATTCGGCAACAAAACCGGCCACCGCTTCAATCAGATCTTGCTTGGCCGGAAAATGATAATGCAGCGTAGCGATGTTGATATTGACCCGCGCGGCGACATCACGGGTTCGCAACCCTTCGATTCCCACCTCTGCAATGAGGTCGAAGGCGGCGCGGATGATCTCATCCCTACGGGACATGGACTTGGTGCTCGGTATATTCATGGATCAATCACTTGATTGATTTTCACCAGATTGTCAAGCAAGTGATTGATTGAGGATGCAGGTGCCTACCTTTTTGTCGCTCTCAGGCCCTGGCCCGATCCGTCCAGCTTTGCCGCTGTTTCATGCACTTTGCCAAGCTCCGCCCGCTGTGATAGACAGCAGTCCATCGCGTTGCACGGGGTCCGGATTGGACGATAACAGCGCGCGCGGTAAACTTATTCCATACTTAAGGTTGGATTACGCGCCATGAGCGTCGCTCTGAATATTGATCATGCCAATGCGCCGCGGCCAGATACCAGCGGTCCGGTTTCGCTTGTTGGACTGTCGAAATCCGAGATCGCCGCGCGTCTTGGTGCCATGGGGCTTTCCGAGCGTGATAGCCGCATGCGCGCCAGCCAGTTGTGGAACTGGATCTATGTCAATGGCGTCACCGAATTCGATGCCATGAACAATATTGCCAAGCGATTGCGGGCCGATCTGGCGCAGGCTTTCGTCATAGATCGTCCAGAGATCGTCTCCGAGCAGATTTCTATCGATGGCACGCGCAAATGGCTGTTCCGGTTCCGTGATCCCTCGCAGCCCAATATGCCCCCCGTCGAGGTCGAAACCGTCTATATTCCCGAAAGCGACAGGGGAACGCTCTGCGTCTCCTCGCAGGTTGGGTGTACGCTAACCTGTTCGTTTTGCCACACGGGCACACAAAAACTGGTGCGCAATCTGACGGCGGGAGAAATTCTTGCCCAGGTCATGATGGCGCGGGCGCGACTCGGCGATTTTCCGGGCGGAACCCGGCCCACCGATGGGCTGGTGCCGTCCGGGGACACCCGCGCGATTACCAACATTGTAATGATGGGGATGGGCGAGCCGCTCTATAACTACGAGAATGTCAAGAAGGCGCTGCTGATCGCATCTGACGGGGCAGGCCTGAGCCTGTCGAAACGCCGCATCACGCTTTCAACTTCGGGGGTTGTGCCCCAGATTGAGCCGACCGGTCGGGAGATCGGCGTTATGCTGGCAATTTCGCTCCATGCGGTGCGCAACGATCTGCGCGATGTGCTGGTGCCGATCAACAAGAAATGGCCGCTCGAGCAATTGCTCGAAGCCTGCCGCACCTATCCCGGCGTGTCCAATGCCAAGCGTATCACCTTTGAATATGTGATGCTCAAGGACATCAACGATTCCGACGCCGACGCGCGTGAACTCGTGCGCTTGCTCGCAAAAATCCCTGCCAAGATCAACCTGATCCCGTTCAACCCCTGGCCGGGATCGAACTATGTCTGTTCCGATTGGGACCGGATCGAGGCCTTTGCCGATATCGTCAACCGGGCCGGTTATGCCTCCCCCGTACGTACCCCGCGCGGGCGCGATATCTTTGCAGCCTGTGGGCAGCTCAAGTCGGAAACCGAGCGGCTCAAGAAAAAAGACCGTGACGCCTTCCTGCTCTAGAGCCGTTCAGGTTTTGATGGAATCAAAACTCAGCTCTAAGTCTTTGTTTTGTCGCGTGTCCGAACCGCAAAACCGTATCCACTTTTGCTGGACACGCTCTAGAGTTTCGCCAGATCGATCCCAGCACAGAGCGCGCCCAGTGGAATCAGACTGCGCGGCTCGGCAACCGTTATCGCGATCTGACGCTGTATCACATTGGTCAGCGTATTATGTTCCTCGGCGCCAATATGAAAACCGCTCAACCCTTGCGGATATGTTTCAAGCCATCTTGGTTTGTCGCCATGCCAATAGGCTGCGGTTATGTCTGACAATGCAACATTGAGCCCGCGCGCATCCATAAGTACAAACTCTGTGTAAAGCCCGTCGGAAAGTTCCGCCACACGCTTGAGATAAAGCGATGCCGGGGTCTCCATGACCGCTGGGATGAGATTGCGTGTTTCCATGGCATAGACTTCGCGACGCCAGTCACCATCGATACGGGCAATATTGGCAGAACTATATCCCGAAGTGATTCTATTCTGGCTCTGCACAGCCCGAAGCAGAATGGGCTCACGCGCAATCAATCGCAATTGCCCTTCGGCCAATGCCTGCAATCTTGACGCAAGAGCGGCCTCGCTCATGCCGTGTCCCGCTCCGGCCGCCAGCACAGGCGCGGTTGCAATGGAGCCAAGCAACCCTGTACCGAGCGCCAACAGTTTGCGGCGGTTCATGTATCTGTTCCTGATCGTGCGAGCGGTCTGCATGGTGCGACTATGCATGGAACCGGTTAAACTTTTCCAAGCCCGGCGGAGCAATTTCGTACCATTCCAAAAAAGGGCGCTGCCCCCAAGCGCAACGCCCTTTATTTTGGTTTTGTTGGCTTTGTCAGAATTCGGACCAGTCGGTATCGAGAGCTGCATTGCCCTGGCTGAGATAGGCCTGCTTGGCCTTTTGCTGTGTCTTTTGCACTGCCTTGGCACCAGCAGCGGGAGCGGCGGGCTTGGCTTCAGGCTTTTTGGACACCAGCCCATTGGCTGCCGTCTTTGCCTTGGCCTGCAGCGCGTGGATATCGTGCTTGCCGGCAAGCTTGAAGATATCGACAATGCCATCGAGCGTGGACGCCTGCTCTTCGGTCTGGGCAATCGCAGCATTGGTTTGTTCAACCAGCGCCGCATTGTGCTGGGTCATTTCGTCCATCTGCTGGACCGCAACATTGACCTCTTCGATTGCCGATGCCTGAGCCTGGCTCTGCTTGGCGATCTCTTCCATCAGCAGGGTATTGGCACGGGCGGTTTCAACCATGACGCCAAGTTTATCGGCAACCTGGGCCACCAGTTTGGAGCCCCCATCCACTTCATTGGCGCTCTGCTCGATCAGCGCCTTGACCTCCGAGGAGGCTTCCGCTGCCGATTGGGCAAGACGGCGCACTTCAACCGCGACAACCGCAAACCCCTTGCCAGCTTCCCCGGCCCGCGCCGCTTCAACCGAAGCGTTCAGCGCCAAAAGATTGGTCTGGAACGCGATGTCATCGATCATCTTGATGATGTCGGAGACCTTGGCCGAAGACGTTGTGATCCGCTCCATGGCCAGCGTGGCTTCGCCCATCACCTGCCCGCCCTCTTCGGCGGCATTGGTAACGGTCAATGCTGTCGCGCTGGCTTCCTGGGCCCGCTTGGCATTTTCCAGAACCGTTGTGGCAAGCTGTTCCATGGCGCCAGAGGTTTCCTCAATCGTTGCCGCCTGACGGGTCGTGCGTTCGGACAGATCGTTGGCGCCCGAAAGGATTTCCTCGGTTGCGATCTTGAGCGCCCGCGAGGTCGTGCGCAACTGACCCACAATATCGGACAATTTGTCGGCCACCGCATTGGTATCGTCCCGAAGCTGGGCAAAGGCGCCCTCATATTCGCCTTCGACACGGCGCGTCAGATCGGTCTGGGCCAGCGCCCCAAGCACCGAAACGGTTTCGCCAAGGCCCCGGTCGACAGTCTCGACAAGCGTATTGACCCCTTGCGCCAACCCGTTGAGTTCGGCATCGGCAAATTGTGCATCCACCCGATGGCTGAAATCGCCCTTGGCCGCCGCATCGACAACCGCGCCAAAGGCCGACTGCAACTCGCCCATCATCTTGCGCCGCGCTTGTTCGTCCGCAATGATCCGGGCCGCTTCCGCCTCGGTCATCTCGGCAACCTTGAGCCCGTTCTGGCGGAAAACTTCCACCGCCCGCGCCATATCCCCAACCTCGTTGGAATTGGCGGTATAGGGAACCTCAACGTCGAACCTGTTCTGCGCAATGTCATCCATCACACGAGAAAGCTTCGGGATCGGACGCGAAACCAAACGCGCGGCAA
>NZ_RZMW01000040.1:0-125587 GCF_003992625.1 Pelagibacterium lentulum
AGTGCCCGGAGGCCAATGGGTTCCAGGCTCAAACCCAAGCTCCTCCCTTCTCCAATCCCGCCCTCACCGGAAGCTCGTATGCATCCTCGTCCTCGGTGCGGCCGTATGAGCAAGACTAAGCGTATCCCAAGGAGCGGGGATAAGTTTTTTCTGATTTTGCGTACGTCGTGCGTGACGCTCGGCCCCGTAACAAATTCATAGCCGTCACCCGGCATGAATTGGTTGGGTTCAGCTTGACACGTTTGTGCCGCACGGCAACTTTTGCAGCATTTGCTTTCTAAATTCCGCCAATGAATACGGGAATGGAGTTGGGGCGGAGAGATGTCGGTGCAAGAACCGAAAACGGAGCCAATGCCGCGCATCGCTATGCACAAGTGTGACTAACCTATTGTGACCACTATAGCCAGATCACCAAGGTCACCTGCCATTTAATGCTACGCTACACCCCGAAGCAATCAATAGCTTTCGCGCTGATCATTAGCATCGGGCTCTTTCCGATGGGGGTCAGCTATACCATCATTGCTTCCGGTAGGCTCGTAGCGCGAGAGTTCTTCAGCGGCAGTTGCATTCAACCAAGTTTGGTATTGCTCTTCGCTATCTCGTAGGAGCTGCTCCACATAGTGGTTAATTTCAGTCATGCTATGCCCTCCATTGATTCTACGATGATATCATCCGGTTAAGGTTAGGTTAAGATTCTGGGGGAGAATCCATTGCTAAAAATCATCGACTTTCCCGAGATTTTTGTCGGACTTGTAGCGCCAGTAGGTGTCGACCTTCAGCCCACAAAAAACGCATTGGTGGCAAGTTTCGAGGCCAAAGGATACCAGGCCGCGATCATAAAGGTTACCGAAGCATTTCCTTTTTTGAATAGCCACCTAAAAAGTGAAACCCATTTAGATAACTCGAATTATCATAGCCGAGTAGAAAGCTATATTCGCTTTGGGAATGAGGTGCGACGTCTCTTTAAAAAAGACGAAATTCTCGCGGCCTCTTCAGTTTTTTCCATCGTTCGTGCGCGCCGCCGACACATAAAGGAAGCACGACTCAAGGAACCAAGTGACATTTACGCGAAGCGTGTCTTTATCATCGATCAATTGAAACGGCCCGAAGAAGTGGATCTCCTCCGGCGAGTATATGGTGACTTGTTCCTGCAAGTTTCTGTTTATGCCCGCCGAGAAACAAGGGCAAAATATATCGCCCAGCAAGTGGAAAAGCAGCTAGCAACGCGAGATGGCCAAACGCCGGAGAGCATGGCTCTCGAGCTAATAGCTAAGGACGAAAACGAAGCATCGTCTGATCACGGGCAACGGGTTGCAAAAACATTTCATGGTGCGGACTTCATTGTAAATACCGAAGTAACCTCGGCGTCCGCCAAAGACCAAGTCGCACGGTTAGTTGAGATAGTGTTTGGAGCCAATGACATTTCTCCCACCAAGCAGGAGTATGGCATGAACACGGCAAAAACGGCGGCCTTGAGAACGTTAGATTTGTCACGACAAGTAGGTGCTGCGATATTCACACGTGCAGGCGAGATACTGTCCCTGGGATCAAATGAGGTTCCTAAAGCGGGAGGCGGCACATATTGGTGTGATGAGCCTGGCATCGACGCTCGGGAGTATACATGGGAAGGAGACACCAACGACGAATTGAAAAACACTGTTGCAAGGCAATTTTTTGAGATTGTTGCTAGCACTTTCGACGTGAGCGAAGAATTTGATACCTTTGTAAGGCGTAAAGAGGTCAAGGAAGCACGGCTACTTGATGCTCTGGAGTATGGCCGGATTGTACATGCCGAGATGTCGGCCCTAATGGATGCCGCTCGGACTGGCTCTTCGGTGAAAAATACAGTTCTCTACACGACCACATTTCCGTGCCACATGTGCGCAAAGCACATAGTTGCTTCAGGCGTTGGAAAGGTGGTTTATCTTGAGCCCTATCCCAAGAGCCTGGTGCCACTTCTGCATATAGACTCAGTTGAAATCGATGGTTCTGACCGTGGCAAGTATCGCAAGTATCCTAGCGTGAAATTTGAGCACTTCTTTGGAGTGACTCCAAGGCGGTATCGACCCTTTTTCGAGCGGGCAAAGCGCAAGGACGGAGCCAGTCGGTTTGTCAGATATATTGATGGCAAGGTAAGACCGATATTTACCATCTACCGACCATTCTACATCGAGTTGGAGCGCAACGTTATCGAAGTAGGCCTAGCTGAGCTAAACGCTCTCGCAAAAGAGGAAAACGGCACCTCTCCAAGACTGCTAGTGTCTCCTGCCAAAAGTGATTTGCCCGCCAGGAACGATCCCCACCCCTAATGCGCGTCGCCCCAGTGCTTGGCTGCTCTCGCATCCACATGGATCGGGACCGATAGTTTAACCGCCGGTTCGGCGGCAGCTTCCATGACCTTGCGGATGATGGGGATGGCGCTCTCGGCCTTGTCCTCGGGTGCCTCGAAGATCAGTTCGTCATGGACCTGCAGCAGCATATCGGCAGGCACGTTTTCACCCGTCAGCACTTTTTCCATGCGGATCATGGCGCGGCGGATGATGTCGGCGGCAGACCCCTGAATGGGTGCGTTGATCGAGGCGCGTTCGACAAAGGCCCGCTCGGACGGGTTCTTGGTATTGGCGTTTTCAAACGGAATTTTACGCCCAAAAATCGTCGAGACGTACCCTTGCGCTTTCACCAGGCGCTTTTGCTCTTCCATATAATCCTTGATGCCCGGAAAGCGCTCAAAATAGGTTTTTATGTATTCCCCTGCCTCGGAGCGCGGAATGCCAAGCTGGTTAGCCAGCCCGAAAGCGGAAATGCCATAGATGATGCCAAAATTGATCGCCTTGGCGCGGCGGCGTGTCATGGGGTCCATGCCCTCGATGGGTACGCCGAACATCTCAGACGCTGTCATGGCGTGAATGTCCAGGCCTTCCTCGAACGCATCCTTGAGCGCCTGGATGTCGGCGATATGGGCGAGCACCCGCAACTCGATCTGGGAATAATCCGCCGCGATCAACAGATTGCCATCCTCGGCGATAAAGGCGGTTCTGACCTTGCGGCCATCCTCGGTGCGGATGGGGATATTCTGCAAATTGGGGTCGGATGAAGACAGGCGCCCGGTCGCCACTGCCGCCTGATGATAGCTCGTATGCACGCGGCCGGTGCGCTGGTTGATATAGCCGGGCAGCGCATCGGTATAGGTGGATTTGAGCTTTGTGACCCCGCGCCATTCGAGCAGGACCTTTGCCAGTTCGTGCCCCTGCGCGGCCAGATCGTCGAGCACCGAGGCGCCGGTGGCCCAGGCCCCGGTCTTGGTTTTCTTGCCGCCTTCAAGCCCCATCTTGCCAAACAGGATATCGCCAAGCTGCTTGGGTGAACCGAGATTGAATTTTTCGCCTGCCAGTTCATGGGCTTGTTCTTCCAACGCGGCGGCGCGTTGGGCGAAATCGCCCGAAAGGCGCGAGAGGATCTGCCGGTCAACCGAAACCCCGCGCGCTTCCATACGGGCCAGAACGGGCGCCAAGGGGCGTTCGAGGGTTTCGTAAACGGTGGTGGCGCGATAGGCGGCGAGCCGGGGCTTTAACACATGCCAGAGCCGCAGGGTGATGTCGGCATCTTCAGCAGCGTATTTGGCTGCGGCGTCGATTTCGAGCTGATCGAAGGTCTTCTGCGCTTTTCCGGTGCCGGCAATGTCAGCGAACTTGATAGGCGTGTGGCCCAGATAGCGTTCGGCCAGCGCATCCATGCCGTTGTTGCGCGCGCCATCGAGCGCATAGCTCATAAGCATTGTGTCATCGATGGGCGAAAGCGTGATGCCATAACGCGCCAGGATACCCATGTCGTATTTGAGGTTCTGGCCGATTTTCAGGATCGCAGGGTCCTCGAAAACGGGTTTGAGGATGTCGAGCGCCGCGGCCATATCCATCTGGCCTTCGGCCCGGCCTGCGCCGAACATATCGCCTTCGCCGGTGATATGGCCCAAAGGCAGATAGGCACCCTCACCCGGCTCGGTGGACAGGCAGATGCCCACAAGATCGGCGGCCTGATTGTCGAGCCCGGTGGTTTCGGTATCGACGGCGACATGGCCCTTGTCGAGGATCTTTTGCGCCCAGCGTTTGAGCGTTTCACCATCACGGATGATTTCGTAACTTTCGTGCTCAACCGGCAGAGCGGCGATTTTGGCCAGGACCGCTTCGGCATGGGCTTGCGGGCCTTGCCCGATGTCAGACCCGGTCACATGGGCCGCAGCGTCATTGCCGGGGGCAGCGGCAACGCCCTTTTGCGCGGCAAGGCTGGGGTCGGGCTCGAAATCATCGGGGTTGATGTCGAGCAGCGTCGCAACGCGGCGGGTGATGGTGGTAAATTCCATCGCTTTCAAGAACGGGATCAGCGTTTTGGCTTCAATCGGCTGGCGCACCAGATCGTCCAGCGGCACTTCGACCGGCGTGTTGCAATCGAGTTCGACCAGCCGGCGCGAAATGCGGGCCATTTCCGCATTTTCGATGATGGTTTCGCGGCGCTTGTTCTGCTTGATTTCAGAAGCGTGCGCGAGCAGGGTTTCAAGATCGCCATATTCGTTGATGAGCAGCGCGGCGGTCTTGATCCCGATGCCGGGAATGCCGGGCACATTGTCGACCGCATCGCCGCACAGGGCCTGAACGTCCACCACCTTATCCGGGGTGACGCCGAATTTCTTGAACACCTCTTCGGGGCCCATCCAGCGCATGGGCGGCTGGCCAGGGCGGGAGATGGTATCGAGCATCTGGACGTGATCGTCATCGATCAGTTGCATCAGATCCTTGTCGGAGGAAACGATCGTGACCTTGCCGCCCCGGTCGCGCATCTGGCAGGCATAGGTGGCGATGATGTCGTCGGCCTCATAGCCTTCCTGCTCGATCGAGGGCAGGCAGAAGGCGCGGGTCGCATCGCGCGTTAAAGGAAACTGGGGCACGAGATCTTCAGGCGTTTCGGGGCGATGGGCCTTATACTGATCGTAAAGATCGTTGCGGAAGCTCTTGCCCGAATAATCGAAGATCACCGCGAAATGGGTTGGCTCATTGTCGCCCTTCATGTCTTCGGTGAGTTTGAACAGCATGTTGCAGAACCCGGCCACCGCACCGACCGGCAACCCGTCGGATTTGCGCGTCAAAGGCGGCAGCGCGTGATAGGCGCGGAAGATGAAGGATGAGCCATCGACAAGGACGAGGTGCATGGGGCGATTTCCTGCTATGCTCTTTGGTGGCAAAAGCACCTGATTTGGTTTTGGCGCACATTGGCGCGAATGGGTGCCGGGGGCAAGTGTCGCGCTGCGTCTTGTGGGGGTTGCCGCCGCCTGAAAGCAGCAATTTCGTAACCTATTGACGGTTAAAATTGGCACTATATGCCGACCTGCCGGGCAACATGGGATGCTCCACGCCGGTCACGCGAGGGGGATTTAACGATGTTGAACGCATGTGCAGGCATTCACATGGCTTCGGACCAGAACTGGATTGCCCGCAGCAGGGCCGTGGCTGAAAAGGCCGGGTTTGGCGAGAATTATCCATATCTTGGGGTTGACGATATTGCGCGGCGGGCGCGCAAGACGCCAGTGCAGTTTCTGTTTTGCCATTACGAACTCGAAGACTCGGTTCTGGCGCAGACCGTGACCGCGATTCGCAATCATGCAGAGCGCGATGTGCGCTTCATGCCTATTATCGTTTTCTCCAAGGAGTCGAGTACGACTTCGCTCAAGCACTTCCTTAAAATGGGCGTGGACGATATCTTGATTTTCCCGTGCGAATTGTCCTATTTCGCTGCCCGCCTCAGCCAGCAGATTTCGCGCAAGCTGGATTACTTCAGCGCTGGCGACTATTTCGGCCCCGACCGGCGGCGCCTGCTCGCCGATGAGCCGCGTGCCGACAATGGCGCGGGCGGACCCTATACCCAATATGCAATCCAGCGCGACCCAGCCCAGGGCGTGCGCATCCTGTCGCAAAGCCAGCACAACGCAAAGCTCTCGGCGTAACGCCCGACCATATGACAATAGAGTCAAAGTTTAGGCCTTGAGGGCCGGAATCCTCTTGCGGGAGTTTCCGGCCAAGGTCTATCTTGGCGCCCGTGCCTTCCGCCCGGAAGGCAGCTGAATCACAAAGGGCGTTGGAAGGGTTTGAGGGATGCATGTAAAATCCGATTTTGCGCGCGGTGTTGCAGGTGCGCTGGCATTTGCAATGGTCGCAGGCGCTGGTGCTGGCGTGGCATTTGCACAGGAAGGCACCGTTGACGATCCGCGGCTGCATACACCTGGCAAGCTGACGGTCGGCACGGGCGATCCGGTTTATCCGCCCTGGATGCTCAACAACGATCCGGCAAGCGGGGAAGGGTTTGAAAACGGCCTTGTCTATGCACTGGCCGCAGAAATGGGCTTTGCACCAGAGGATGTCGTCTGGGTTGGCCAGACCTTCGATCAGGCCATTGCGCCGGGTGCCAAGCCCTACGACTTTGCCATCCAGCAGATTTCCGTGACCGAGGCCCGGTCCGAAGTCGTAACCTTCAGCCAGGTTTATTACCAACCTGCAAAAGCAGTTGTCTCCCTGCCCGGCTCGGTCGTTGAAAACGCCACGAGCTTTGCCGAATTGCGGGAGGCCAATTGGGGCGTAACCATTGGCACCACCGATCTCGATTACCTCGAAAATATTCTCGATGTGGACGACGCCGCCGTTTATGACGATCAGGTCGGTGTATTCCAGGCTTTGCAGGCCGGTCAGATCGATGCGACCGTGGTTTCGGTGCCCACTGCACTCTATGTAACGGCGGTTCAGGTTCCTGATGCGCAGATTTCAGCACTCCTGCCCGCCGATGAAAACGATCTTGGGCATGGATTGTTGTTTGAATTCGGCAACCCTCTGGTCGAGTGGGTCGACGAAGCCCTGTCGGCCGTGATCGAACGCGGTGTCGTTGAAGATCTTGTGGCCGAGTACCTGATTGCGGACCCGGATCTGCCGGTTATTACTGAATGAGTGCTATGCCTGCCGCCCCCGAGGGCACTCCACCCGATGGGGCGGCGGCGCGCCGTCCCCTGCCCCCAAGACCGCGCAACGAATGGCGCGCGGCGGTTCGCCCGGCAATCATCAGCCTTGTCAGCATCGTTATTGTCTTTGGCGGGCTGGCGCTTTGGATCACATCGTCGGCGCAATGGCCCCGCGTCCAGCTTCAGTTTTTCAACCTCGATGCGATGATTGCCGCCTTCCCCCGCGTGTTGCAGGGGTTTTGGGTGTCCATGCGGATATGGCTGACCGCGCTGCTCTGCATCGGGCTGTGGGCGCTGGTGCTGGCCGTTGTGCGCTCCCTGCGTTCGCCATGGTTCACGCCGTTCCGGCTGATGGTGGTTGTCTATATCGACATTTTCCGCGGGATTCCGGTGCTGCTGCTGGTGCTCTTGTTCGGCTTTGGCATTCCCGCGCTCAACCTGCCCGGCCTGCCCAATAGCGGGTTGTTCTGGGGCTCGGTCGCGATGGTCCTGTCCTATTCGGCCTATGTTGCCGAAATCTATCGGTCGGGTATCGATGCAGTGCATGAGGGCCAATGGGCAGCGGCCAAATCGCTGGGTCTTTCGGAATGGCAGACCATGATTTACGCGGTTCTGCCACAGGCGTTGCGCAATGTGCTGCCGGCGCTGATGAACATTGTCGTCGCACTGCAAAAAGACGTGGCGCTGCTTTCGGTGATCGGGGTGCGTGACGCGGTGCGCGAGGCGCAAATCTATACCGCACAGACTTTCAATTATTCCTCGCTCGTTGTGGCGGCGGGCCTGTTCCTGCTGGCAACCATTCCTATGGCGCGACTGGCCGATTATGTGACGCGAAAAGACCGTGAGAGGCGGCTGCAGAGGGCCGGATGAGTATTCCCCGTATCGCAATCGATGGCGTAACCAAATATTACGGGCAAACGCTGGTGCTCGACGAAGTAAGCCTCGATGTGGCGCCGCACGAAGTCGTGTGCCTGATCGGAGCCTCGGGATCGGGCAAATCGACGCTTCTGCGCTGCATCAACCGGCTGGTGGATTTCGACCACGGAGAAATCCGGCTCGACGGCATATCCGTTGAGGACGCACAATTTGGCCATACCGGATTGCAGAAAAGGATCGGAATCGTCTTCCAGTCCTATAACCTTTTCCCGCATATGAGCGTGCTCGACAATATCACCCTGGCGCCGCGAAAGGTACATAAAATCGCCCGTGAGGCTGCCGAGGCTCGCGCGCGCGAATTGCTTGGGCTGTTCGGCATGGCCGAACATGCGCTGAGCTATCCCGAACAGCTTTCGGGCGGCCAGCAACAGCGGGTGGCGATCATGCGCTCGCTTGCGACGCGCCCCGAGGTGCTTTTGCTCGATGAGGTGACGGCAGCGCTCGATCCCGAGTTGATCGGGGAAGTGCTGCGCATCATCCGTCAGCTCAAGGACGAGGGCATGACCATGGTGATCGTGACCCACGAAATGGGTTTTGCCCGCGATGTGGCCGACAGCGTGTGCTTTCTCGAAGGCGGGCGCATTCTCGAACGGGGCGATCCCAAGACCATGTTCGCGGCGCCCCAGAATGAGCGGACCGAAAAGTTCCTGCAGCGGATTATTGAGGCAGGGCGGTTATAGGGGCGTGTGTGGTACGGCGCTACCCTTCTCCCCTTGAGGGAGAAGGTGGATTGGACCGTCAGGTCCAAGACGGATCAGGGGTTTCTTTGCAGGTTTACATTTGACCCCTCACCCGGCGCATTCGCGCCACCCTCTCCCTCAAGGGGAGCGGGGGAGCAAGGGGCTCTCGATTGGCATGTGCCCGACAAGTGAGCGCACTTAAGTGTAACCTACCGCAAATTCTTCGGCGCTATATCGGCAATTCTGATCGACTTGCCCTCGCGGGCGCTTTTGAGCGCAGCAATGCCGGTCAAAACGCTCATGGCGCCAGCGCGGGAGCCGGCCCGCTGGGCCAGTGGATCTTCACGGCCCTTGAAAAGCGTATCGCGCATGATGTTGTCGCCGCCGAAATGCCCGCCGGGCGCATGGGGCACTTCGATCCGCTGGACCCCGCCGCCAAAACTTTTGACCAGCAAGATTTCGTCATGGTCCGGCGTATCCCAGGGCTGCTTTTCATACTGGCGGATTTCGATGCGGCCCTTGGTGCCGTTGAACGCAAGATGGTGGCCCTCAATCGGCATATAGGTGTTGAGCGAATAGGAAACCAAAGCGCCCGAATTGTATTTGATGGTGGCGCTCATGGTGTCGGGAATATCGATTTCCGGCCGGAAGACGCAACCATCGCGCACATAGCCATCGACCTCGGAAGGGTCCTCATAAAGCGTGTCGAGAAAGTCGTCTGCCGCGAGGTCAAGATAGAAGTCGCACTTGTCCGAATGCGGGCAACCCTTGCAGCGGGCCGAACGGAACGGGCCAGCCGGGCCATAGACGCGCTGCTCGCCAAAGGCTTTCACTTCCACCGGATCGGCACCCAGATACCAGTTCAAGAGATCGAAATGGTGGGTCGCCTTGTGGACGAAAAGCGAGCCGGAATGTTCAGTGAAGGCGTGCCAGCGCCGGAAGTAATCGGCGCCGTGGCTGGTATCGAGATACCAGTGAAAATCGACCGATGTAACCGTGCCGATTTCCCCTGCATCGATCAGCGACTTGATCTTGTGGGCCGTGGGCGCAAACCGGTAATTGAACGAGACATCCACCCTTTTACCGGTGCGCTGCTCGGCATCGAGGATGCGGGCCAGCTTTTCGACCGTTGTGGTCATGGGCTTTTCGGAAATGACGTTACAGCCCGCTTCGAGCGCAGCAACGATAATGTCGTCATGATTGTCGTCGCGGGTGCAGACGATCACGGTGTCGGGCTTGTGCTCGGTTAAAAGCGCGCCAAAGTCGTCATAGATCGGCGCGTTGGACTTTATCATGGTGCGGGCGCGCTCGGCCCGCATCGTGTTGGTATCGCAAATGGCAATGAGGTCCACCGCATCGGCCCAGCCCGCGAGCAATTCACTGCCCCACATCGTCGTGCCACGGTTGCCGGTGCCCACAAGGGCATAAGTGAGGCGGTCTTCGCTCATTTGAAATTCTCCAGGAGTGTGAGGCTGGAAGCGTTACGTTCCTAACAGACAGTTTTGAAACGTGTCATACAAGTTTGCAAGACCTCATCGCCAGGTTTTTTCCACCAATTGTCCTGGGAGAAGATTTCAACCTCTTGCGGGCCATGGAAACCGGCCGCTTCGATCATCGCCCGAATGCCGGGAAGGTCGATGACGCCGTCGCCCATCATGCCACGATCGAGCAGCAGGTCTTTTGTCGGCACGAGCCAATCGCAGATATGGTGTGCATAAATGGCACCCATCTGTCCCGCGCGGGCGATTTGTTCGGCAAGTTGAGGGTCCCACCAGACATGATAGACGTCGATGGCAACGCCCACACCCTGCCCCAGTTCCACGCAAATATCGAGGGCATGCGAAAGCGTATTCACGCAGACCCGGTCGGCTGCATACATCGGGTGCAATGGTTCGATGGCGAGCTTCATGTTGTTTTCGCGCGCATAGGGCAGGATGGCGGCGATGCCGTCTGTCACCTGTTTGCGAGCATCCACGATGTCCTTGGATGATCCCGGCAACCCGCCCACCACCAGCACGAGGCAATCGGCATTGAGCGCGACCGCTTCATCGATGGCGCGCTTGTTGTCATCGATATTGGTCTGGCGACCCGCTTCATCGGCGGCGGGGAACATACCGCCCCGGCACAGCCCGGTGACGCGGAGCTTGTTGGTTTCAACGATGCGGGCGGCTTCCTTGAGCCCGATGGCCTCGACCTGATCGCGCCAGGGCGCAATGGCGGTGATGTCATGGCGCAGGCAACCGTCCACCGCTTCGGCAAAGCCCCAGGACCCGCGCGTGGTTGCCAGATTGATCGAGAGCTGGCCTTTGCTCATTGTTTTTTCCTCCCCGATTGTATTTGTCATTGTAGTGGCGTCATGGCGCCGGTATCGGGCAGGACAGATGCGCCCAGCCCCTTGGCATCTGCTATGGTGCCCAGCGAAACGAAACCCTTTTCGATTTTGAGCCGGGCGCGACCGAGCCGCTCCTCGTAAAGATCGCCATGGGCTGTGAGATAGGCCGATTGCTCGCTATCGGGCGCTCCGGCCATGCCATCGACGAAATGGTGGCCGTTGCGCTCGATATGGGTGGCGCCGATCAGGCTGGCGAGGATCAGATCCTGCTGGATGCCCAGCCCGGCCTGGGTGGTGAGATCTTCGGCGGACATGAAAAAGGGCGCGCCGTCCGTTTCGGCGTTCCATTTGGCGACGCGGGCGGCATTGAGCAATGCGCGGTAAAAGCCCTTGCACGATTTCGATGAAATTCCCGTATAGCCAAGCCGCTTTGCCGTGGCGAAAGCCGATATATCGGCGTCGGACTCATCGATTTCCACCGGCAGCGCACGGGCGAGCTGGTTGACGGGTGCAGACAGGGCCTGCGCGCGAGCGATTGGTTGTTCGATAAAGATCACGCGCGACATGAACCGCTTGAGCCGGGGTTCGGCTTTCAGGAGTTCGAGCAATTCCAGCACATGCAATTCGTTGGCATATTGCTCGTTGCCATCGAGGGTGAGCTTATAATCAGGCACCATGCGATCGAGCACGGCGGCAATGGCGAGCATACGGGCGCAATCGGCCTCTGGGTCGCCCGCCAGCTTGAGCTTGAACCATGTATGGCCGTAGGCGGCGATCACCTCTTCAAGGCTTTCGGGCAGGCCATCATTGAGCCGGTTGGCGACCGAATTGGCGCAAAGCGCATCGCCCAGCCCGACCGTATGCCGAACGGCGATGGTGGGCGCTACGGTTAGCGAGGCGAAAAAGCCATCGAGATCGAAGCCGGAGAGATCGGGCGCGGTGCGCGCATCGATCCCCAGCGCATTGGATTGCACCAGCGCCGAGGCAGGCCGGTCCATCAACTTGCCAAGTGCGTCGATTACGGCGCGATCCACAAGGGCAAGCCCAAAGGATGCAGCCAGCCCACCGATATTTTCTGCCGCACAGCGGCGGTGCTGTTCGGGCTCGATGCTGGCTGAAAGCCCGAAAGGCGTATCGGGTTCGGCATTGGCTGCAAGCTCCATGGCGATATGGAGCGAGCGGCGCAACTGGTCGATCGTATCGTCCGGGGTGAGATCGGGGTTCTTGTCGAACCATTTGGGCATCATCATTTCCGCGGCCCAGCCGGTCGCGTGATGACCTTCTATCGTTTCGATCTCGACCGAAATGAAAGCCTGCGCGGTGCGTGAGACTTCCGCCACCCCAAACCGGAAGGGAAAGCGAAAGGCGACGGCGCGCTCATACCCGCGCGCCGCAACGATACGCAGCCTTGGTGCCACCGACATGGGTTTAGCCGATGCCATGCAGCGCCATGGTCTGGGCCATGCGCTTTGCAGCAAGGTCGGGATCGATCAGCGCACGTGCATCGTCGGCCAGTCGGAACAGTTCCGCCAGATGCTGGGCCGAGCGGGTGGATTGCTGGCCGCCGATCATGGTGAAATGGTCCTGCAACCCATTGAGATAGGCAAGGAACACAACGCCGGTCTTATAGAACCGGGTGGGCGCCTTGAAGATGTGACGCGACAGCGGAACGGTCGGTTCGAGCAGATCGAAGAACTCGTTATCGGCACCGCGTCCGAGCGCATCGAGCGCCGTGGAAGCGACGGGCGCGATGGCATCGAAAATGCCCAAAAGCGCGTCCGAATACCCGCTATCGTCACCGGCGATCAGTTCGGCATAGTTGAAATCGTCGCCGGTATACATACGCACGGAATCTGGCAAACGCCGCCGCATGGCGATTTCCTTTTCCTTGGACAGAAGGGAAATCTTGATGCCATCGACCTTGTCGGCATGGGCCGCGATCACATCGAGCGCAACATCCATTGCCGCCATGTGGTCGGTCTCGCCCCAATAGCCTTCAAGCGCGGGATCGAACATTTCGCCCAGCCAATGGATGATGACGGGCTGCTTAACCTGACTGAGGATGCGGGCATAGACGTTCTTGTAATCGTCGGGACTTTTGGCCGCTGCGGCAAGCGCACGGGAGGCCATCAGGATGATCTGGCCGTCATGGGCTTCGATCGCTTCGATCTGACTTTCATAAGCTGCGATGATCTGATCGATAGTGACGTCGGGTCCGGGCGCCAGATGGTCGGTCCCTGCCCCGCAGGCAATCAATGCGCCCGAGCGGGTTTTGGCTTCGGCGAGCGAACGCTGGATCAGTTCCAGCGCCTCGGGCCAACCTAGCCCCATGCCGCGCTGCGCGGTATCCATGGATTCGGCAACGCCAAAGCCAAGGTCCCAAAGGTGATGACGGAAAGCCAGCGTCTTGTCCCAATCGATGGCCGGATCAACCCACGGATCGTTTTCAGCCAAAGGATCGGCGACCACATGGGCCGCCGCATAGGCTATGCGATTGAAATTGGAGGCATCGCGCTTTTGCATGGGCAAGGGCGCGTTTTTCACCTTGTAGGGAGTGACCGACCGATCGGGATTGGGAAGAAGAAGTTCAGCCATCGCTTAAAACTCCAGCGCCGGCACGTCGAGCCAGCGGCGTTCTTGCCAGCTCTTCAATCCCAGTTCGGCAAGCTGTACGCCGCGCGCACCCGCTTCAAGCCCGAATTCCCAAGGCGCGTCTTCGGCGACATGGCGCAGGAACTGTTCCCACTGAACCTTGAAACCATTGTCGGCAGGCCAGTTGTCCGGCACTTCTTCCCAATCGTCAAAGAAATCCATGGTCTGGGGCTGATCGGGGTTCCAGACCGGCTTGGGTGTATTGACGCGATGCTGGGTCCAGCATTTGTGCAGACCGGCAACCGCCGATCCATGCGTGCCATCGACCTGGAACGTTACAAGATCGTCGCGGCGCACGCGCACCGCCCAGCTTGAATTGACCTGCGCGATGATGCCGCCTTCAAGCTCAAAAGTGGCATAGGCCGCATCGTCGGCATCGGCCTTGTAGGTCTTGCCCTGCTCGTCAACGCGGGACGGGATATGGGTTGCGCCAAGGCAGGAAACCGATTTGACCGGCGCAAAGGTGTGGTCGAGCACATAACGCCAATGGCACAACATATCGATGATAATGCCGCCACCGTCGTTTTTGCGGTAGTTCCAAGAGGGACGCTGGGCCTGCTGCCAATCGCCTTCAAAAACCCAATAGCCGAACTCGCCGCGCACCGACAAAATCTGACCGAAAAAACCCGAATCGCGCAGCATTTTCAGTTTCATCAGACCGGGCAGGAACAGCTTGTCCTGCACAACGCCATGCTTGAGGCCCGAGGCGCGTGCTTTCTTGGCAATGTCGATGGCGACCGAAAGATCGTCCGAAGTCGGCTTTTCGCAGTAGATATGCTTACCGGCAGCCAGAGCCTTTTCAAGCAATCCGGCGCGGATTTTGGTCGCGCCAGCATCGAAGAAAATCTCGTCTTCCTTATTGGCGAGTGCGGCATCGAGATCGTCCGAATAGCGGGAAACGCCATGCTTTTCCGCGACAGCCTTAACCCGGTCGAGATTGCGACCAACCAGAATCGGATCGACAACAAGCGTGTCGCCATTTGCAAGCGCGATGCCGCCCTGATCGCGGATCGCCAGAATGGATCGGACCAGATGCTGGTTATACCCCATCCGCCCGGTGATTCCGTGCATGATTATTCCAAGACGCTTCTGGGCCACGACCCGTCCTCCCACCTGTGTGTTTTTGTAACTATCCAGTTACTTACTAAAGGTCGCAATGGCCGTCAAGAGCCCATTGTGACCAATCCAAGTCGCCGGAGAGATTTCAGGTCAGGCTTTTACTGAAGCGAGAATTGTCGCAACGATATGGCTTTCCCACTGCTCCAGCCGCGCCTTGTCCTCAAGATCGCGGTCGAAAATCGCCGAGAGCGTGTGGCGGTTCGAGAGATAGAAATATCCCAATGCCGCGATAGAAATATAGACGTTGATCGGATCGATCCCTGCGCGGAAAATACCCTGCCGCGCACCTTCTTCGAGCACCGATTTCAGCTCCGTCACGAAATTTGAGTGCATTTCGAGAATGGGGCGCGAGCCTTTGAGATGGGACGCGCGGTGCAGATTTTCGGTATTGAGCAGACTGATAAATTCGGGATGATCCAGGAAATAGCGCCAGGTGAAACGGGACAGTTCACTCAACGCCTCGACAGGCGACTTGTGGGCAATATCGAGATCTTTTTCCGCCGTTCGAATGGCCCGATAAGCCTGTTCGAGCACCGCAACATAGAGCCCCTCCTTGTCGCCGAAATAGTGATAAAGCATGCGCTTGTTGGTGCCTGCGCGTTCGGCAATGGCATCGACACGAGCGCCGCCGATCCCCTTTTCGGCAAATTCGACGGTAGCGGCATCGAGAATGGCGGCCTGAGTGCGCAAGGGATCGCGCAAGGCTGGCGTAGCTCGGCGTGTGCGCCTAGCCTGCCCTGCCGTTTCGTTTTCAATCGTCACTTGCGCCTGCCCTACCCGCTTAGTGCCCAAATTCCAGTCTCCCGAACCTGCTCATCCTCAATGCACCGGCGCGCGATAACGCTACTTGTCTGACAAATGCTGAACACCACTTGACAGCATCTTATGTCTCGGACAATGTAGTAACCAACTGGTTATTTACCGGTCCGCCGACCAGACCTTTACGACATCGCGCACGTAATGTGCAAACGGCCGGTATTTTTTGGGAGGAAAATACATGACTTTCAGACTGAACCGACGCAAATTGCTTGCTGGAAGCGCTGCAGCACTTGGGGCTTCGGCCTTCGCCATGGGGCCAGGCCGCGCTTTCGCGCAGGAACAACGCTTGCGCCTCATGTGGTGGGGTTCACAGCCGCGCGCTGACCGCACCTTTGCCGTTACCGACCTGTTCATGGAACATAATCCCGACATCGTGATCGACGGGGAATCGATTGGCTGGGACGATTACTGGCCGCGGCTCGCTACCCAGGTTGCCGGACGCAACGCGCCCGACATCATCCAGATGGATTACCGCTATATCTTTGAATATGCCCGTCGCGGCGCGCTCGCAGCGCTAGACGATTTCATACCCGATACGCTCGATGTTTCCGATTTTGACGAGGCAACGGTTCAGGGCGGCGCGGTCGACGGTTCGATCTACGGCATTTCGCTTGGCGCCAACTCATCAGCCATGATGGTCAATGCCGCCGCGTTTGAAGAATTGGGCATCGACCTGCCGACAAACGATCTGACATTTGACGATCTGCGCCGGATCGGCGAGGAGATCACCGCCAATTCGGGACGCTCGAATTTCCACGGACTTTCGGATAGTTCCGGCGTTGAACCCTTCTTTGAAAACTTCGTCCGTCAGCGTGGAAAAGCACTTTATACCGAAGACGGTGAGCTTGCCTTCGATGCTTCCGATGCCGAAGAATGGTTCTCTCTCTGGGCTGAAATGCGGGAATCGGGAGCCTGTGTCCCGGCCGAAATTCAGGCCCTCGACCAGCGCCAGATTGAAACCGGCATGGTCTCACTCGGACACGCTGCGGTTTCCTCCGCGCACTCTAACCAGCTTGTTGGCTACCAGTCACTGAATGAAGATCCGATCACGATGCATGCCTATCCCCGCATCGCGGCCGGGGTTGGCGGCGGTCACTATCGCAAGCCCTCTATGTTCTTCTCGGTTTCGGCCCAGAGCCAGAACCCCGAACTGGCTGCAGCCTATATCAACTTCTTCGTCAGCAATCCCGATGCTGCATCGATCCTCGATGTGGAACGCGGCGTGCCGGAATCGGCAGCGGTTCGCGAGGCACTTGCACCCCAGCTTGACGACAACGGACGTGCCGCAGTTGAATTCATCAGCGAGCTTGGCGATCTGGCCGGCGCATTGCCGCCCCCGCCGCCGCTCGGTGCCGGTGAAATCGACGTCACGCTCGTGCGAGTTAGCCAGGAAGTTGCCTTCGGGCAGCACACGCCGCAATCGGGCGCGGAGGCCTTCGTGGCCGAGGCGGAATCGATACTGGCGCGCGACGCCTGATCGCAAGTACAGGTTCGGCAGCCGCCCAAGAGGGGGCTGCCGTACCTTACAGACGCGACATCTTTTTGCAGCCCTTGCGCCGGCGTTGCCGAAACGCGTCCATGCGTCGCGAGGGGTTTAAATTGACATCTTGCAAGCGAGCCAAAGGCCCATGTCGACACTAGCCTCTCCCGGCACAGCAAAAGCCACAACCGCGCCGAAAAGCGCTGGTCCGCTCAAGCGCTTCTGGCGCAATAACGGGGCAGGCTATATGTTCCTTCTGCCCTGGTTCATCGGGTTTTTCGGGCTTACGGCAGGCCCGGCGCTTGTCTCGCTCTATCTCTCATTTACAAATTTCGATCTCCTGACCGATCCGCGCTGGATCGGTGCGGCCAATTATGTACGCATCGCCACGGCAGACGCCAAATTTGCCGCCTCGATGCGGGTTACATTCACCTACGTTCTGCTTTCGGTGCCGCTCAAGCTGGCTTTTGCGCTGCTGGTTGCGGTTGCGCTCAATCGCGGGATGCGCGGACTGCCTTGGTATCGCGCCATTTTCTACCTTCCGTCACTGCTGGGAACCTCGGTTGCGATCGCCGTCCTGTGGCGCCAGCTTTTTGCCTCCAACGGGTTGGTCAATTCGTTCCTGGCCAATTTCGGAATCGATGGGCCAAGCTGGATTTCAAACCCCGGCACCTCGCTCTATACGCTGGTGATCCTGGCGGTCTGGCAGTTCGGTTCGCCCATGATCATTTTCCTTGCCGGGCTGCGGCAAATCCCGCAGGACATGTATGAAGCCGCCTCGCTCGATGGCGCATCGAAATGGCGCCAGTTCTGGAAGATCACCCTGCCGCTTCTCACACCGGTGGTGTTTTTCAACGCGGTGGTTCAGACCATCGATGCCTTCAAGGCCTTTACCCCGGCCTTCATCATTTCCGGCGGCACGGGCGGGCCGATCAATTCGACCCTGTTCTATACGCTTTATCTCTATCAGGAGGCGTTCGGCTTTTTCCGCATGGGCTATGCGTCGGCGCTGGCCTGGATCCTTTTGGTAATCATTGCGCTGTTTACCGCCTTCTCGTTCCTCTCCGCTCGTTACTGGGTGCATTACGATGACTGATACCGCTGCAAAAGCCGTCCTCGACGATGACAGAGGCACCGAGGTTGTCGGGCTCGACGATAAGCGCAAGCCCTGGGCTTCTGCACTCATCCATGCCCTGTTGATCGGCGCCTCGATCCTGATGCTCTATCCGCTGTTGTGGATGCTCTCGGCCTCGTTCCGCCCCAGCCAGGAAATCTTCAATTCCACCTCGCTGATCCCCTCGGAAGTTTCAGTTGACGCCTATCCGCGCGGCTGGTTCGGGCTGCGCGTAAGTTTCGGCGTCTTTTTCTGGAATTCGCTTGTCATTGCCCTGCTCTCGGTGATCGGCAATGTCATGGCCTGCTCGCTGGCGGCCTTTGCCTTTGCCCGGCTCCAGTTCAGGGGGCGTAATTTCTGGTTCGCGATCATGCTGGGCACGCTGATGCTGCCCTATCACGTGACGCTCATTCCACAATATGTGCTGTTTTTGAACCTTGGCTGGGTCAACACCATCCTGCCGCTCGTGGTGCCCAAATTCCTCGCCGCTGATGCGTTCTTCATCTTTTTGATGGTGCAGTTTTTCCGCGGCATCCCCAAGGAGCTGGACGAAGCGGCGATGATGGACGGGTGCAGTCCATGGCGCATCTACTGGAAAATCATGCTGCCGCTTTCCATGCCGGTACTGGCAACCGCGGCGATCTTCACCTTCCTTTGGACCTGGGACGATTTCTTCGGGCCGCTGATCTATCTCAACGATATGCGGACCTTTACCGTCCAGCTCGGCCTGCGCTCGTTCGTTGACAGCCAGGGCGGCCAATCGGATTGGGCAGGGCTGTTTGCCATGTCGATCCTGTCGCTGGTCCCGATCTTCTTCTTCTTCCTGTTCTTCCAGCGGCTGCTCATTCAAGGCATCGCGACGACAGGCATGAAACGGTAATCTGGAGTATAAAAAGAGCCATGTCGCAATTGCGTTTCTCGGCGGTCGGCATCAATCACGGCCACATCTACGGGCAGGTCGATGCCCTCATCCGGGCCGGAAGCGAGCTTGTCAGCTTTCACGCGCCCGAAGACGATCTGGCCAAGGCCTTTGCGGAAAAATACCCGCAGGCCGAGCGGATCGCCGACCCCAGGGCAATCTATGAAGACGCCACTATCGGGCTGGTGGCCAGCGCCGCCATTCCCGGCGATCGCGCGGCCATCGCAATTGCGGCGATGGAACATGGCAAGGACGTTCTGATCGACAAACCCGGCATGACCAGCCTTGAGCAGCTTGAAAAGGTTCGGGCCGTACAGGCGAAAACGGGCCGCATCTTTTCGGTGCTTTATTCCGAGCATTTCGAGAACCGCGCCACGGTCAAGGCGGGCCAATTGGTGCATGCAGGCGCCATCGGCAAGGTGGTCAATACGGCCGGGTTCGGGCCGCACAGGATCAACAAGCCCAGCAGGCCCGACTGGTTTTTCGTCAAGAACCGCTATGGCGGTATCCTGACCGATATTGCCTCCCACCAGGTCGAGCAGTTCCTGTTTTTCACCGATAGCCTGGACGCCGAGATTGCGGCGGCAAGCATTGCCAATCACGCCAACGGCGAGACGCCCGGCCTTGAGGATTTCGGCGATATATATCTGCGCACGGGCAAAGCAACCGGCTATATACGGGTGGACTGGTACACACCCGAGACACTGCCGACCTGGGGCGACGGACGCCTGACGATCCTTGGCACCGAAGGCTATATCGAAATCCGCAAGAATATCGATATTGCCGGGCGAGAGGGCACCGATCACCTTTTCCTTGTCAACAAGGACGGCGTGCAGCATTTCGATTGCAGCAAGGACGATTTGCCCTTTGGCCGCCAATTGCTCGCCGATATCGAAAATCGCACCGAAACGGCCATGCCGCAGGCCCGCTGTTTCAAGGCCATGGAAATCGCGCTCAAGGCGCAGGCACTGGCCGATAAAGCCTATTACAAGGACATCTGAAGATGAGCCGGATATATAATGTCGCAATCGTGGGCTGCGGGATCGGCCGATCCCATGTCACCGAGGGCTATCTCAACAGCACCGACCGGTTCAAGGTGATCGCGGTCTGCGATCTCAATACCGAACGGCTCGATGAGTTCGCGACCGAATTCGGGATCGAACGCAAGACGACCGACTTCAACGATCTTCTCGCGATGGCTGACCTCGACATTATCGATATCTGCACCCCGCCGGGCGTGCATTACAGCCAGATCATGGCGGCGCTGAAAGCAGACAAGCACGTGGTTTGCGAAAAGCCGCTGGTCGGCTCTCTCAAAGAAATCGATGAGGTCATGGCGGCGGAAAAGACGTCCAAGGGCCGCTTGATGCCGATCTTTCAATATCGCTATGGCGATGGGGTACAGAAAGCCAAAAAGATCATCGAGGCGGGACTTGCGGGCAAGCCCTTTGCGGGCACCGCCGAGACCTTCTGGAACCGCGGGCCGGATTATTACGCGGTGCCCTGGCGGGGCAAATGGCATACAGAACTTGGCGGCGTGCTGATGGCCCACGCGATCCATATCCATGACATGATCTGCTATCTCATGGGTCCGCCCAAATCGCTGTTTGGCCGTGTGGCCACGCGGGTCAACGCTATTGAGGTTGAAGACTGCGTGAGCGCCTCGGTGCTGCTCGAAAGCGGCGCGCTTGCCTCGTTTACGGCGACGCTGGGCGCTGCCGAAGAAATCTCGCGCATCCATATGGCGTTTGAGAATGTGACCTTCGAGAGCAGCCACGCCCCCTATTCGCTGGGTAACGATCCCTGGCGGATCGTGCCGCGCAATCCCGAAACGGGCAAGAAGATCGACGCCTTGCTTGCCGATTGGCAGCCGGTCCCGCCGCGCTTTGCCGGACAGATCCGAGCGCTTTACGATGCGCTGGAAACGGGTGGCCCTTTGCCGGTCTCGACCACCGATGCGCGCGCCGGGCTGGAACTGGTGGCAGCATTTTATCATTCGGCGCGCACGGCCACCGATGTCAATTTCCCGCTTGGCCCCGATCATCCAACCTATGAAAGCTGGATTCCCGAACACTACCGCGCGCAAGCGGGTTGAGGAGTAAATTACCGCGATGTCCACTTCGATCACGCTCGAAAAAGTCCATAAACGCTATGGTGCCGTTGAAGTCATCCACGGGATCGATCTTGAAATCGACCCCGGTGAGTTCACGGTGTTTGTCGGACCGTCCGGCTGCGGGAAATCCACGCTGCTGCGCATGATCGCAGGGTTGGAGCCGATCACGGGCGGCAACCTTAAAATCGATGGCGAAGTGATGAACGAAGTGGCGGCTGCCAAGCGCGGCATTGCCATGGTATTCCAGTCCTACGCCCTTTACCCGCATATGAATGTCTATCAAAATCTGGCTTTCGGGCTTGAAACCGCCGGCATGAAGAAGTCGGAGGTTGAACCGCGGGTTCAGCGCGCCGCCGAGATTTTGCAGATCGAGCCGCTCCTCAAGCGCAAGCCCAAGCAGCTTTCCGGCGGCCAGCGCCAGCGCGTCGCCATTGGCCGGGCCATCGTGCGCGAGCCGCGCATTTTTCTCTTCGACGAGCCGCTTTCAAACCTCGATGCCGAATTGCGCGTGCAGATGCGGGTGGAGATCGCCAAGCTGCATCGGGACCTGGGCAATACGATGATTTATGTGACCCACGATCAGGTGGAAGCCATGACCATGGCCGACAAGATCGTGGTTTTGCGGCTGGGCCATATCGAGCAGGTCGGCTCGCCGCTCGACCTTTACAATCATCCGGCCAACAAGTTCGTTGCCGGGTTTATCGGCAGCCCGAAAATGAACTTCCTCAATGCCAGAATCGACGCCATTGCCGAAGGGACAACAACGCTCAAGATCGGCAATCAGACGCTTACTCTTAACCGCGCGGCCAAAGGTGCGAGCGCCGGTCAGGAGATCGAGCTTGGCGTGCGGCCCGAGCATATCACGATTGCCCCGGCAGACAACCGGATCGCGTTCGGTGATGTCACCATCGATCTTGTCGAAAATCTGGGCGGCCAGACAATGCTGTATGCCAGCACCGCCGATGGGCAGGGCCTGACCGTTGCGCTCGAGGGCCAGCGCAGCGTGGCCGACAAGAGCACTATCGCCATCCATGTCGACCCGGCGCTGTGCCATCTGTTTGATAAAGATGGGAACGTTCTCTGAATCCAAAAAAAACGCCGCAAATTGCGGCGTTTTTTATAGTCCGATAAAGGCTTGTCAGCCGACGCGGACCATTCGGCCATCGTCACGCGGGGTCAGCTTGCCCTCGCCCGATTTGGCCCAGGCCGCTTCGGCCATGGCACGATCGGCAGGCTTGAGATTGCCCTGCCCTGCGTCGTCCACCGACAACACGGACGCCTTGAGCAATTGTGAATAGGGATGCTGAGGCGCGTCGAGCACGGTGCGGGCCGGGCCCATTTCCACGACATAGCCCTTTTGCATGATGATCAGCCTGTCCGAGATATAATAGGCCGTCGCAAGATCGTGGGTGATATAGATCACCGAAACTCCGAAATTGTCGCGCAAGTCCTTCAAGAGATTGACGATGGACATGCGCAGCGAAGCGTCGACCATCGAAACCGGCTCGTCGGCTATCAAAAGGGCCGGATTTGGAATCAGCGCGCGGGCGATGGCCACACGCTGGAGCTGGCCGCCGGAAAGCTCATGGGCATAACGGCCCTTTATCTCGCGATAGCTCAGTCCGACCTTTTGCAGGGCATCGTCCATGCTCTTTTCGATTTCTGCCTTGCCTTTCAGGCCCAAAAGCGTGCGTGCCGTCGCATCGAGATAGCGATCCACCTGCTTTAAGGGATTGAAGGCCTCGAACGGGTTCTGGAACACCGGCTGCACGCGCCGCATGAATTGCAGCCGTACTTTGCGGTTCTTGCGGTCCGCTGCGCCCGTACCTTCAAAAGTGATGTCGCCGTCGCTGGGTTCTTCCAACCCCAGGATCATGCGGGCAAGGGTTGTCTTGCCGGACCCCGATTCCCCGATAATGGTGAAGATCTCCGGCTTTTCGCTTTCAAGCGCAAAGCTGACATCGATCACGGCATCGGTATATTGGCGCGAGAGAATGCCACCCATGGCAAAGCGTTTCGAGACGTTACGGACATCGAGCAGCGTGGTCATGACAGGGCCTCCGCAGGCTGGCCGAACGTCGCAAGCGGCTTGACGTCATCTGAGCGCCAGCAGGCACTTCGGTGGCTTTCGCCGACAGCCACAAGCGGGGGCACATCGGTCTTGCATTTGTCGATCGCCAGCGGACAACGGGGATGGAACCGGCACCCGGCAGGCGGATCGGCCAGATTGGGCGGACGGCCCTCCAGCGCCGCCTTGGGCGAAGTATCCCCGATGCGCGGCAGGCTGCCCACCAGATGAGAGGTATAGGGATGTTTGGGCGCGGTAAAAAGGGTGCGTGTCGGTCCTTCCTCGACCAGCCGACCCGCATAAACGATACCGATCCGGTCGGCCATATTGGCGTGTACGCTCATGTCGTGGGTGACGAAGACGACAGACGAACCCATTTGCTGCTGCACGTCGCGGATCATGGCCAGCACATCCTTTTGCACCACCACATCGAGCGCGGTCGTGGGTTCGTCCGCAATGATGAATTCAGGCTGGCAGACCGTTGCCAGAGCAATGGTGACGCGCTGGCGCATGCCGCCGGACAATTCGTGCGGATAGGCTCTCAGGATGTCGGGGGAAAGATTGAGGCGCCTGAGATGGGCTTCTGTCCGTTCCCAAAATTCCTTTTTGGGAACGCCCATGGGCCTGAACGCAAAGTCCTCGAAGCTCCGCTTGATGCGGCGCACCGGATTGAGCACGCTCATTGAGCCTTGCATGATATAGGAGAGATGCTTCCAGCGGATGGCGTCCACATCTTCCTTCTTGGCCTTGTAGGGATCGATCTCGATGTCACCGAACCGATAGGTCAGCGAACCGTCAACCACCTTGAGCGGTGGGCGGATGGCGGCAGCGAGCACTTTAATCAGCGAGGTCTTGCCCGAGGAGCTTTCCCCGGCAATGCCATAGACCTCGTTCTTGCGGATCGAAAGCGTCACGTCATCGACGGCGCGCACTTCGCGCTCGATGCCGAAATAAGCCATTTGGTAATAGGCCTTGAGGCCTTTGACGGTGAGGATGTCGTTGGATTGTGCCATCGGTTACGCTCCTCCCATCCGGCGCAGGCGCGAGCGCGGATCGATATATTCGTTCATGGCCACGGTGAGCAGAAACAGACCGATAAAGAGCATGACGATCAGCAACACAGGGATCAGAATCCACCACCAGACGCCTACCACCATGGCCGAATGGTTGTTGGCCCAGTAAAGGGTTGTACCAACGGTCGGGATATTGACATTGGTGAAGCCGAGTACGGCCAGGGTGACTTCCATGCCGATCGACCAGATCATGTTGGCGATGGCAGTCGCAAAAACGATGGGCATCACATAGGGCAGATGTTCCTCAAACATGATGCGGCGCGCGCTCATGCCCGAAAAGACCGCATGGCGGGTGAATTCGCGATGACGGAGGCCCAGCGCAACCGAGCGGATCAGGCGCGCGTCGAACGGCCAGCCGAAGCACGCCATGACAAAAGCCAGCCGGTACATATCCAGATCGCTGCGCATAACGAAATAAAACAGGATCAGGATCGGAAAGATTGGCAGGGCAACGAAGATATCGTTGAAGAACATCAGAACCCTGTCGACCCAGCCGCCAAGATAGCCGGCCAAAAGCCCTACGCTTATCGAAATGATCCGGCTCAACACAGCCACCATCAGCCCGAAGGTCAGCGTGTTGCGGAAGGCAAAACTGAGTTGCCAGAACATGTCCTGTCCGCGCGAGTTCGTTCCGAACCAATATTGACCGGAGGGCGGCTGGTCGGGGATGGCAACATAGATCAATGTCGGATCGACGGGCGAGAAAAAGCTCGCCAGCGCAAAGACGACGATGACACCCACGAGCACGCAGCCGATGGCGAACTCGATATTGTAGCGGATGAGGTCCTTTACGATTGCAAGCATCGGTCATTTCACCTTTACGCGGGGATCGAGCAGCGGGTGAAGCAGATCGATAATGAAAATCGCGGTTGCCACGGCGATGACCGCCATGGACGAAACCGCCAGAACGACAGTGGTGTCACCGCCATTGACCGCCCGGACCAAAAGCGACCCCAGGCCCGGATAGCCAAAGACCTGTTCGGTGATGATCGTGCCTGAGAAAATGCCGCCCAGCGCCATGGCAAGGCCGGTCAATTGCGGCACCATCGCATTGCGGATGACGTAGAAGAAGACAACACGCTCGGTCTTGACCCCGGCCAATTCGGCATAGGTGACATAGTCCTCGGTCACGATATTGGACACAAGCGCCCGCATACCCAGAAACGATACGCCCATGCCCACGATCACCAGCGAGGTGGCCGGCAGGATGGCGTGATGGAGCACCGAGAAGATGAATTCGGCCGTAAAGCCGGGACGGACATTCATGGAAAAGCCACCGGAAATCGGCAGCACCGGCCAGAAATAGCCGAATATGATGACCAGCAAAAAGGCGACAATGTAATAGGGGATGGGCTGCACCCCCATGGCCACAACGCCGAAGGCCTTGAGAAAACGGTTATTCTGATAGTAACCGGCAAGTCCACCCAGCATATTGCCGATGATCCAGGACATCACGATTGCCGTGACCAGCAGACCCACCGTCCAAGGCAATGCGAGCATGACAAGACGCATGGCAGGCGTGGGAAACGCGATCAACGATGGGCCGAGATCGCCAACGACGAAACGCAACCAGAAATTGAGATATTTTTCATGGAGCGGCAAATCGGTGCCGAACAGCGCGGTGAGCGTTTCACGCAGGGCCTGAATGGCCTCAGGGCTGAAACTCGACTGACCCGCAACGCGCCCGATAATGGTCTCCACCGGAGAAATGGGCGAAAGATGCGTAATGAAAAACGCTGCCGATATTCCGGCAAACACTACGGCTGCCAGTTGCATGAGCCGCTTCAAGACGAAAACCAGATAGTCCTTCATGTAAACCGCAATGCCTTCCCCGGTCCGTGAGGGGTGTCCGGCCAAAGCCGGACACCGGGTTTAGCTCGAGGGAGAAGCCTATTGAGCAGGCTCGAGCTGGGTGAAGATGTAGCGCGAGTTGGCCCAGTTGGTGACGATATTGGCGTATGGGTTTTCCTCGGCTGTCGGGAAGCCAGTCCAATAGCGTTCCGAATAGGCGGCAAAGACGTTGAACGACATCATCGGGATGACGGGCATTTCCTCGACCATAAGGCGAACGAAGTCATAGCCCAGTTCAAGGTTTTCCTGGGTGCCGAATTCTGTCACCCGGACCTCCTCGATGATACGGTCGAGTTCTTCATGCTGCCAGCGCGCCCAGTTGCGCTGAGGCTGACGTTCACCTTCCGCAGCCACATAGCTTGATTGCCAGCTTTCAAGGAAGAACGAGAGATCGGGATCGCCGCCCCATGTTTCGATCTGCCACGCCGTTGCCGCATCATATGTTGCGAGCGGAAGATCCTGCGCAAACATCTGGGGCGTGGTTTCCGCTGTGACCTGGACGCCGGCCTGGCTCCACTGCTGGGCCGCCATGGTACCGAAGCGGTTCATGACGCCACTTTCAAACGTGGTGATGGTAAAGCCGAAACGGTCCCCATCGGGCGTGTACCAGTCATTGCCCTGCCGGGTGAAACCGGCATCTTCCAGCAGTTCTGCGGCTGCCTCGAGATTTTGCCCCCACCAGCCAAAACCAAAGGCACGACGGATCGCATCCTCGTCAGTGGGCACCGCATCGCCGAACTGGGGCCGAACCATGTCTGCAACCTGCAGGCCGATGGTCGGGTCGTAAGGCGTGATGGTCTGGGAACCGGTATCGAGCTCAAAGCCTTCCAACCACTCTTGCAACGGCCCGTGATAATCGTCCGGATGGGTACCGGTGGGCGGAACGGCAATCGCGGAAAGCGTTGCCGCGCCACGATAGGAAGCCATCGAGATCTGACGCGCATCGAGCATCAGCGCCAATGCCCAACGGACACGACGATCCTGGAACAATTCGTTCTGATGGTTGAAAATCACCATCGGAAGCGTGGGATCGGGGTGAGCGTGAGGGAAGCCGGGGAACCAACCGCGCGCCGTTTCATCCTGCTCAACAAGACTGAACATGGCTTCCGGCGTCAGATCGTGGATCATGTCCAGATTGCCGTTGACCATCTCGATCAACCGGCTGTCGATGGCGGGAATGGAGCGGTAGATGATATATTGTGGGCCGGGTTCGCCATATGCGGCAACCGTGGTCCGCTCCCAATCCTCGCGCTTTTCCCAGATGTACCAGGCGCCGTTGGGATCATAGCTATGGAGCGTATAGGGGCCAAGGCCCACCGGTGGATTGAAGTCGCTCTCCATGGGATCGTCGAATTGCTCAAAAACGTGCTTTGGCATGATCCAAGCGCCATTCCAGCGCACCGAGAACACAGCATGGAAACGCGAGTTGGGCCGAGCGAGATTGAAAACGACGGTGTAATCGTCGACCGCTTCAACGCTTTCAACCTGTTGCGCAAACGTAGCGCCCCAGTTAAAGGCCGGATTGGCGGCCTGAGCCTCAACCGTATAAACCACGTCCTCGGCAGTAAATTCCACGCCATCCGACCAATAGATGCCTTCGCGCAGCCGCACGGTCATCTGGGTGAAGTCTTCGTTGTATTCCCAAGGCTCGGCAGCCAGTGAATTATAAAGCGCACCATCGAGCCCTGCGTCGGGATCGATATACCAAAGCGTGTCCATCATGAGCTGATGCAACCCATTGGACATCCCGCCACCGGCACCAGCAACCCAGAGGTTGAACCAATCGGGATTAATGGCCGGCGGCTCGGGGTTGTGAACAATCAGAGTCTGTTCGCGGGGAAATTCGGTAATTGGTGGCAATTCTGCCGGAGCATCCTGAGCAATCGCCGCACTGCCCATCATGGCAACGACCGCGACCGACGCCAGAAGCGTCTTCCACTTGTTCATATCTTCCTCCCTTGGGAATAAAACGGCACCCCTCCGCGCCGCGTTCTCCTACACTGGGCATGGTATCGCGGGGAGCGAGATTGTCAACGCTTTTTGTGATATAAATCACATATCATGATATGAAGAAAAATGGCGCGCCCAAGCCAGCCGCGCCATCTCAAATTCGCAAACAAGGGCGCTCAAAAGAGCCCGGAAACTATGCTTTCAGCCGGCCTCACATCACCCGAGACGGATCATCTGATAAGAATAGGGTGGCAACGACGCTGTGAGGATGCCGCCTGAAACGCCTGCTCCCTCGCCCTTGCGCGGCGCGACATTGTCCTTGTTGCCCACGGTATTGACCGCATTGAGATCTTCGTGAGTCATAATCTGATGATCGATAACCTTCAGATCGCCAAACCCTTGCAGCAGCGTTGAAATCTCGATTGTTTCGCTGCTATGACGGTTGACGGCAAATAGGGTTACGGTGCCATCCTCCTCGTTATGGACGGCAGAAACGTCAGCATACCCGACATTCTGATATTGCTCGGAATCATAGGCCGGGCAATCAACCCTGAGATCGAGCGCGGTGCCGCGGCCGAACACCGATGCGAAGTAATAGGGGTAATAGATGGTCTGGCGCCAGGCGTCGCCGCCCTTTTCCGTCATGATCGGGGCAATCACGTTCACAAGCTGGGCGATACAACCGATCTTGACCACATCGGACCGCCGGATGAAGGTATTGAGAATCAGGCCGACCTGAAGCACATCCTCGAAATTATAGATGTCTTCCAGAAGCGCCGGAGCGTGGGGCCAGCCCTGCTGACCCTCAAGGATTTTGCGGTCCTGCTGGCGCGAGTGATACCACACGTTCCATTCGTCGAAGGAAATATAGACATCCTTTTTGGAACGCTTCTTTGCCTTGACAAAGTTTATAACCCCCTGAACCGCAACGATGTAATCGTCGAGCTTCTGGTTGAGCGCCAGGTAATTGGACGCGTTTTTCTCCGGGTTGGCGAAGTACATGTGCAACGAAATATAGTCGACCACATCATAGGTGTGCTCGAGCACGGTGGCTTCCCACTGGGGATAGGTGGGCATGTTGGAATGGGACGAGCCGCAAACCACAAGCTCAAGCGACTTGTCGAATGCCCTTATGGCCTTTGCCGTCTCGGCCGCAAGCTTCCCGTATTCCTCGGCATCCTTGTGGCCGATCTGCCAGGGGCCGTCCATTTCGTTGCCAAGGCACCAGAGCTTTACGTCCCAAGGTTCCTTCTTGCCATTCGCAATCCGCAGGTCGCTCCAGTAGGAGCCGCCCGGATGATTGACATATTCCACGAAGTTGCGGGCAGCATCGAGGCCGCGTGAGCCCAGATTGACCGCCAGCATCATTTCCGTACCCACACTTTCGCACCAATCCGCAAATTCGTGGATGCCAACCTGATTGCTGTCGGAGGTGTGCCAGGCAAGATCGAGGCGCACCGGACGCTCTTCCTTGGGACCGATGCCATCTTCCCAATTATAGGCGGAAACGAAATTGCCGCCGGGATAGCGCACAACCGGAACATTGAGTTCCTTGACCAGATCGATCACATCCTTGCGCATGCCGTTTTCGTCGGCCGTCGGATGGTCGGGCTCATAGATGCCAGTGTAAATCGCGCGCCCAAGATGCTCGAGGAATGCGCCATAGAGGCGATCGTCGATTTTGGAAACCGTGTAATCTTTATGCGCGGTGATTGTCGCCTTCATGGCACCCTCCCAAGTAATTCCAATTTTCGGATTTATATCGGGATTATTGGTGAACATAGCAGCGCTTGTCAACGCGCTATGAGATCAAAAGCGCATTTTCTTTTTGGCGGAGCCTGTTAGGGCCGGATCACTTGCCCTGATATATGCGCATGACGATATCCTGATCGTAATTGCCGAAGCCGCGCCCAAAGATATTGATGCCACCGGGATGGGCCGCGTCCTCGCGAATGCCGACGCGCATACGGATCGAATGGTGGGCGGCGATATCGAGATCGGCAAGAGTGACCGGGGAGATCTGCAATCCATCGACAAAGCTGCCGCGCTTGTCGACCTTGAAACTTTTGAGCTTGCCATATTGGGAGCCCTTGAGCTTCCACCAATCGGGCGTATAAACGCCGCGCTTGTCGCCGTAATCGCCCGGAGAGGTCCAGGTGCCGATCTCCTTGCCATTGATCCAGATGGAGATGTCTGACGGCCAATCGGCGCTGGTGCCCGGCACTTCCGAGGACAGTTCCATCGCGAACTCGATGGCTTCAATCGTACTGTTGGACAGCTTGGCATTGTTGGGAAACTGATATTCCACATGCCCGCGGGTAAACCAGATCAGCCCGGCGCGCATACGGTCAGGATCGAGAAACGTGTCGGGCACATCGAGCAGGCCGACCACGCCATCGGGTGTGCAAAGCCCACAGGGCGCGGACACTTCGCAACTTGTATAAAGCCCGATCGGCATCGACACCTCGATATGACCGCCTTTGACCTTGGCAAGATCTTCCTTGAAGGCCACCAGCACTTCATCGAAAGTGGAGTGGCAGATTTTCTGGTTGCCCTTGCGCGCTTTCTGGGTCTCGGAGCGGACCAGACCGGCTTCCTCCAATATCTGCACATTGGACGATACGGTCGATTGCGGCAGCTCGAGAATGGAAGCGATGTCGTTCACATTGAGCGAACCGCGTACATGCAGCAGTTTCAGAATGCGGATACGGACAGGCGAGGCCAGCCCCTTGAGCACTTCCATGCTGTCTTCAGGGTCAACCACCAGAAAGTTACGTGCCATATAATACCGGCCCCCAAGCCGGCTCCCTCATTATTGGTTCTTTGACGGTTATATGTATCAGAACTTCTGATAGAATCCAGTGCAAGGATTCACATGCCACCCGGACACGCGATTTTTACCCGAGTGCAGCCGGTTTGGGGCCGCCATAGGCCCAATCGAGCACTTGTATCGTATGGATTATCGGAATATCGGTTCCGGTTCCGATCTGGGTCATGCAGCCGATATTGCCAGTGGCGATCAGATCGGGCGCGACGCGCTCGATATTTTTGACCTTGCGATCGCGCAGGCGCGTGGCAAAGCCGGGCTGGAGGATATTGTATGTCCCCGCAGACCCACAGCAGATATGGCCTTCGGGCACATCCTTGACTGTGAAACCGGCTGTCTTGAGCAGGTTTTTGGGTTCATCCCTGATCTGCTGTCCGTGCTGCATCGAGCAGGCAGAATGATAAGCGATGACCTCTTCGCGCGGCTCGCCCTTGGGCAGATCGAGCGTTGCCAGATATTGGGTGATGTCCAGCGCCAGTTCGGAAACTGCTTTGGCCTTGTGCGCGTAATCGGGATCGTCGCGCAGCATGAAGCCGTAGTCCTTGATGGTCGTACCGCAGCCCGACGCCGTGATGATGATGGCATCAAGCTTTCCTGCTTCGATTTCCGGCCACCAGGCGTCGATAGCGCGCTTTGCCGCGACATGGCCCTGATGCTCCTTGCCCATATGGTGGACCAGCGCGCCGCAACAGCCGGTGTCCTTTGTATCGGCAATTTCGATGCCCAGCCGGTTGAGCAGCCGGGTTGTCGCCGCATTGATTTCGGGATCGAGCACCTGCTGGGCACAGCCCGCGAGCAACGCCACGCGGCCCTTTTTCGCAGCGGCAAGATTTTGCTGCGTTGGCTTGGGGGCTCGCGGCAGTTTTTGCGGCACCAGCGCCAGCATGGATTTCAGCCGCTCGCCGCCGGGCAATTTAGCCAGCACTGGTGCGAGCGGCTGACCGAGCCTGCCAAGGGCCAGAGCCGCGCGGAACCGGTTGGGGTAAGGCAGGATTGCCGCGAGTACGGCGCGTATGAACCTGTCGGCCAGCGGGCGGCGATAGGTCTTTTCGATATGGGCGCGGGCATGGTCGACAAGGTGCATGTAATGGACGCCCGAGGGGCATGTGGTCATGCAGGACAGGCACGACAGGCACCGATCCACATGCTTGACCACATCGGCGCTGGCGGGCTTGTCGTTTTCCAGCATGTCCTTGATGAGATAGATGCGACCGCGCGGGGAATCGAGTTCATCGCCTTCGAGCAGATAGGTCGGGCAGGTCGCTGTGCAAAAGCCGCAATGCACGCAGGAGCGCAGGATCTTTTCAGATTCCGCCATCTGGCTATCGGCAAGCCGTTCGGGAGCAAATTGGGTCTGCATGAAATCCTGCCCTGGCCTTTATAAAATACCCGGATTGAAAATGCCGGCCGGATCGAACGCGTGTTTGATACCGCTCATGAGCCCCGCAATCTTTTCATCCGGCGACGCAAACGCGGGCCCCGGCACCTGACTGGAGCGCACCAGCCTTGCATGACCCCCAAGTGCGGCGATTTGCTGGCGCCATTGGGCAATATCGGTGTCCGGCTCCAGCCCCAGCCAGATCAGTCCGCCGCTCCAATCTATAAGGGTACGTACGCCCCACCCGCTTGCATATTCGAGAAGGCGTGGCGCCTTGGAGACAGCGATGTGCACACGCAGGACATGGGCGAAATCGGGTGAAGTGAAAGGCTCGGCATTGGCCACCATGCGCCAGAGCGCCCTTGCCTTTTCCCCTTCGATCTTTTCGGGCTGACCATGATGAGAAAAAAGCCGGGCCAATTGCTTGAAGCGATAGGTGCAAGATGGGGCAAAGCCTTCGAGCCGCAACAGGGTGCGCGCGCCCTGCTCCTCGCCATAATCGGGAATATGGGCCGCCGCATCGATCTCGAAGGGCGTGCCCATAGCTTCGCCCATGAGCGCGATAGCGTCGGCCTCATCCAGCCCGTGCCAACACAGCGTCAGCGATTGCTCGCGGATCGGCATCAGTTTGAAAATCACTTCGGTCAGAATACCGAGCGAACCTTGCGCCCCGGCATTGAGCTTGACGAGATCGAGCCCGGTGACGTTTTTCATTACCCGACCGCCCGAGCGGATGATTTCACCGCGCCCATTGACCATCTCGATGCCGATCAGATGGTCGCGTGCGGCTCCGGCCGAAACCCGGCGCGGCCCGGAAATGTTGCAGGCTGCCACCGCGCCGATGGTCGGTTGACCGCGCGTTGCCATCAGCGGGCGGTGATCCATGGGTTCAAAGGCAAGCATCTGCCCCTTATCCGCAAGCGCCTGTTCCACATCGGTCAGGGGCGTACCCGCCCGCGCGCCGATCACCATTTCGGACGGCTCGTAGAAGGTGATGCCGGACAGACCACTTGTCGAAACGATCTGGCTTACATCCTTGGGCGCAAGGCCGCGTGTACCGCCGCCGATAACACCGAGCGTTTCCCCGGTTGCTGAAGCCTGGCGCACATATTGGGCAAGCTCAGGCGCGGAAAGCGGAATGAAATCGGTCATTGCGGCATCCAGCGATTTTCGAGAGGAAAGACCTTGGAGGGATTGAGCCGCCATTGCGGGTCGAACACCGCGCGCACGCGCATCTGCTGGTCCAGTTCCTCGCGGGTGAACTGCTTTGGCATCAAATCGCGCTTTTCGATGCCGACACCGTGTTCGCCGGTCAGGCATCCGCCCACTTCAACGCAAAGCGTCAAAATATCGGCACCCGCCATTTCCGCCTTTGCCAGTTCTTCAGGGTCGTTGGCATTAAACAGGATCAGGGGGTGCAGATTGCCGTCGCCAGCATGGAAAACATTGGCAACGCGCAAGCCGTACCCGGCAACAATCTCGCTCATGCGTTTGAGAACATAGGGCAATTGGCTTGTGGGGATGGTTCCATCCATGCACAGATAATCGGCAATCCGGCCCGTCGCTCCGAACGCTGACTTCCGGCCCTTCCATATCTGGGCGGTTTCGGTCGCCGAACGCGATTGCTTGATGACCTTGACCCCGTGGCCATTGGCGATCTCGACAATTTTTTGCAAGGTGAAGTCGATCTCATCGTCCGAGCCCTCGACCTCGATGATCAGCATGGCGCCGACATCGAGCGGATAGCCCGCCTTGGCGAAGGCCTCGCAAATCTCGATAGCGGGCTTGTCCATAAATTCCATGGCCACCGGAACAATCCCCGCCCCGATGATCGCGGCAACGCAAGCGCCAGCATCCTCGCTGGTATCGAAGCCGAACAGCACCGGCCTTGCCCCTTCCGCCAATGGCAGCACACGCAATATCGCCTCGGTTACAATGCCTAACTGACCTTCCGAGCCTACGATCAGGCCCAAAAGATCGAGGCCCGGCATATCCATGGCATCGCCGCCAAGTTCGACAATCGAGCCATCGGCCAGAACAACGGTTGCGCCGAGTACGTTATTGGTCGTCACCCCGTATTTGAGGCAATGGGCGCCGCCCGAATTCATCGCGATATTGCCGGCGATGGTGCAGGCAAGCTGGGAGGATGGGTCGGGCGCATAAAAGAACCCGTCCGGTGCAACGGCGGCGGAAACGGCCAGATTGGTTATGCCTGCCTCAACCTTCAGTGTGCGGTTGGGCCTGTCGAATTCCAGCACACGGTTGAGCCGGGAAACGCCGATCACCACCGCATCCTCCTGCGGGATCGCACCGCCTGCAAGCGATGTCCCGGCCCCGCGCGCAACGACATTGACGCCCTGCTCTTGGCAGAACGCCATGATCGCTGCGACCTCTTGGGTCGAACGCGGCAGGAGCACGGCCATTGGCATACGCCGATAGGCGGTGAAGGCGTCGGTTTCATAAGCGCGGCATTCATCGGGATTGGTAATGAGCACATCGGATGGAACGAGCGCAGCAAGCCCGGCGACAATGGCATCGCGCCGCGCCAGAATAGCGGCATCGGGCTGGGCAAAGGCAATGGCAGTCATAAACAACACTCCTCACGCATATCGTTTACTCACGAGACGCGCTTGGCAAGAGCATGGTCCAAACAGGGATAAATAGCGATGGCAAGGATTCCGGTTTTCCACCAGATGGCAGGCTTGACGCGAGGCGCAAAGAAAAAATCATCGAGAATGTCGGTATTGGATTTGCGCCTACGTCCTCGAACCATAAAACGGGCAAACCGCCCCGCAATTGAGGAATGGAACCATGAGAAAACTGACTGTTGCAGCTTTTTTGAGCGTGGATGGCATTATGCAGGCGCCCGGCGGGCCGGATGAAGACCGGGATGGCGGCTTTGCCTTTGGCGGCTGGACGGCGCCCTTGTTTGACGACACGGTCGGCGCAGCCATGGGCGAGATGTTCACGAACCCCTTCGACCTGCTTCTGGGCCGCCGGACATTTGAAATCTTTGCCAACTACTGGCCCAAGCTTGAGGGCAAGAGCGACATTGCCGACTTGTTCGGCTCCATCAACAAATATGTCGCAACCCGGCAGGCCGGTTACGCTTCGGATTGGCGCCACACTCAAATACTGGATGGCAGCGATGTGATCGATGCGATCCGCAAACTCAAGCAGGAGGATGGCCGGCACCTGATGACGCAAGGCTCGGCCAATTTCATCCAGACGCTTCTGGCATCCGATATTGTCGATGAGCTTTATACGCTCACCTTCCCGGTGGTTCTGGGCAAGGGCAAGCGACTGTTTGAAGGGGGAGCAGCGCCACGCGCGCTCAACTTGCTGCATTCCACGACATCGGCTTCAGGCGTAACCATGAACCGCTATGCCTATGCAGGGGAAGTTCAGACTGGCAGCTTTTCGGAGGAATGAGCAGGAAGGGCGCCGGTAGCCCCGGCGCCCGCTCCGTTAACCCATCGACATGATCTCCAGCAGTTCCACTTCGCCCTCCCATTGAGGCCAGAGGGCCTCATGCAGTTCGAGAAACTTGCGGACCCACTCGACGGCTTCGGCTCCACTATCGAGTTCGTAGATGGCAAAACCGGCGACCACTTCCTTGGTTTCAGTGAAGGGGCCATCGATCTTGAGCTTGCCATTCTTGATCGCGCCCAATCCCATCTTGGCCATGCCGCCATTATCGATGAGTTTGGACCCGGCCTCCTGAGACAGTTCGCCAATCGCCATCATCAGTTCGGCAGGCGGAGCGCCAATATCGGCAGCGTTGGTGGTCGTGACCATTGTGAGGTATTTCATCAATCCGTTCTCCAAAATGTCTGCCCGTCAACGCGGGTCGACCACAGGACGGATGGCGTCCGAAGTATCCGACATTTTTAGTCGACCACCAAGACGTCCTCAGTTGTCGCCCATCTTGAGGGCCTTGATAAAGGCTTCCTGGGGAATTTCGACCTTGCCGAACTGGCGCATCTTCTTTTTCCCTTCCTTCTGCTTTTCCAGCAGTTTCCGTTTGCGGGTCGCGTCACCGCCATAACATTTGGCGGTCACGTCCTTGCGCATGGCGCGCACGGTTTCGCGCGCGATGATGCGCCCGCCAATGGCGGCCTGGATCGGGATGGTGAACAGATGAGGCGGAATAAGCTCTTTGAGCTTTTCGCACATCATCCGGCCTCGGCTTTCGGCAGCCGAGCGGTGCACAAGCATCGAGAGCGCATCGACAGGTTCGGCATTGACCAGAATGCTCATCTTGACCAGATCGCCGGTGCGATAATCGGAAAGCTGGTAGTCAAAGCTCGCATAGCCCTTCGAGATCGACTTGAGACGGTCGTAAAAATCGAAAACCACTTCGTTGAGCGGCAGGTCGTATTCGACCATGGCGCGCTGGCCCACATAGGAAAGGTTGGTCTGGATGCCGCGCCGATCCTGACAGAGTTTAAGGATCGAGCCGAGATATTCGTCAGGCGTGAGGATGGTGGCCTTGATCCAGGGCTCGCGGATTTCCTCGATCTTGACCGGATCGGGCAGGTCAGCGGGATTGTGAAGCTGGACCACGTCGCCGCTGGTCATCACAACGTCATAGACCACCGAAGGGGCGGTCGTTATGAGGTCGAGATTGAATTCGCGGCTCAAACGCTCCTGAATGATTTCAAGATGTAACAGCCCCAGAAATCCGCAGCGGAAGCCAAAGCCCAGCGCAGCGGAGGTTTCCATCTCAAAGGAAAAGCTCGCATCGTTGAGACGCAGCTTGCCCATGGCCGCGCGCAGGTCTTCAAAATCGGACGCATCGACAGGAAACAGCCCGCAGAACACAACGGGCTGGGCAGGACGGAAGCCTTCGAGCGCCTTTGCGGTCGGCTTGCGGTCGTCGGTGATGGTGTCGCCGACATTGGTATCGGCCACTTCCTTGATCGAGGCCGTGAAAAACCCGATCTCGCCCGGCCCGAGTTCGCCCACTTCAACCAGCTTGGGCGTGAACACACCCACGCGGTCGAGTTCATAGGAGGCGCCCGCCTGCATCATACGGATTTTCTGGCCCTTCTTGATCCGGCCGTCGATAACGCGGATCAGAACCACAACGCCGAGATAAAGATCGTACCAGGAATCAACCAGCAAAGCCTTGAGCGGGGCTGTCTCATCGCCCTTGGGAGCGGGCAAGCGTTCGACAATCGCTTTGAGCACCTTTTCGATGCCAAGGCCCGACTTGGCCGAGATTTCCACCGCTTCGGACGCATCGATGCCGATCACTTCCTCGATCTGGGCCTTGACCCGTTCGGGTTCGGCGGCGGGCAGGTCGATCTTGTTGAGGACCGGAACGATCTCGTGGTTCACCTCGATCGCGTGATAGACATTGGCAAGGGTCTGGGCTTCCACGCCCTGCGCTGCATCCACAACCAGAAGCGAGCCTTCACACGCCGCCAGCGAGCGGTTCACCTCATAGGCAAAGTCCACGTGTCCCGGCGTGTCGATAAGGTTCAGCACGTAATGCTCGCCATTTGTATGCGTATATTCGAGCCGAACGGTCTGGGCCTTGATCGTTATGCCGCGCTCACGCTCGATATCCATGGAATCGAGCACCTGTTCCTTCATCTCACGGGTATCCAGGCCGCCCGTCATCTGGATGAGACGGTCGGCCAGGGTCGATTTGCCGTGATCGATATGCGCAACGATCGAAAAATTGCGGATATGGCTGAGAGGTGTTTTTTGCGGTGTCTTCATGGGGCTGCTGATAGCAGCAAAACCGGGCGTTGTGGAAGATGGTTTATAAAGGGAAAACGCACTGTGACATTGTTTTAAGAGGCAATCGCACCCTGCTCTTGCTCATTGACAGCGGCAATGAAGCCCGAAAGCGCGTCTTCAAGTGCAAAGCCAAGCTGTTTGGGCTTTGCATCAAGCGCAATCGCCGTGCCTTGAATAGCCGAATCGAGAAGGGCTTTGCTCCGCGCCTCGATCAACGCATGGAGCAGCCGGGTTTCGCTTTGCGAAAGATTGATAGGCGCGAGCGCGCCGGCAAGCACTTCGATATCCTGCAAGGCGCCCAGATCGTCGACGATAGAGCGCAATTGCGCCTGATAATGGCGATAATCGCCGGGCCAGACTGGGCGCAACAGCCGCACATGCAGCCAGTGGTATTTGATATATTTACGCATCTGGTGCGCATCCTCATGGATGCGATGGGCCGCGACCTTTGCCTGCAGTTTTCGCGCCTTTTTGTAGTCACCGACAACTGACTTGACGATGGGCTTGGCGTCGATCTTTTGCCAGTTCAGCGCGCTGAGCGTTGCGCGGGTCAGGTGCGCGTGGGCGCGGGCGAAATTAAGCGCCGCCCTGATCCCGCTATCGGCCAGCGCCTCACTCGCCCGCCTTGCCGCCAGCCTTTCGCGCAGATGGTCAAACAGGCCCTCATCAAGCGCCGGGGCGAAATGGGCCACCAGTTCATCGAGCGCCCGCCCCTCCACATCGCGATCCCGAAACGGGCCGAGCGCCCTGCCCGCATCGCGGCACCGCTGGTTTTCCGCGTCATAGGCATCGGGATCCACATGGCGCATGAGGCGAAAGACGGCCCGCATGCGCTTGAGTTTCTTGCGGGCACCATAGGCGCTTTCGAGTTCGTCGCCCTCAGCCCCCTCGATGTCCTCCACGATCCGATCGTTGAGCGATCTGGCAATGGCGAGAAAACGGGAGCCTGGTGCCTCGCCGGGTTCCAGTCGATAGGGCAGCTTTATGGCAGGCACGAACGGCTCCTTGGCACAATGGACACGATACCTGCCAACCAGTTTAAAGCGCAATTGTTCCCCATAGGCAAATGCGCTTCGATCAGCGATCGCACCTGTCCCGGTCCCTCGGGTGATAGGGCGGAATGTCGGCAATTTCCCGCAGGCTGAGATAACAGGGCAATTCACATTCGGATTGGCTTGGGTTTATATATATTTTCTCAAACAACAGACGATAGAGCAACTTGAGCATCTCGCTTCTCCTTTGTCCCAAATCGTCATTAATCCTAGTGTGATCGTGTCCGCATAGTCATTGGACAAGTTCTGCGAAACGCTTTAGAAAAACTATAATGTCATCGGGCCCGGAAATTCCCCTCAATGCCTTGCGCGCGATCGAAGCGGTTGCGCGACTGGGGGCTCTTGCGCCCGCTGCCGAGCGGCTTGGAGTTAGCGTTGGCGCCATCAGTCAGCACATAAGGCGCGCAGAAGAGCGCTGCGGTCAGGCGCTGTTTGACCGCACGAACAAGGGGCTGGTGCCGACCGCGCAATTGCGTAGCGTTCTGGCGCAACTGAGCCAGGGTTTTGAAACGCTCGAGGCGGTGTCTTCGCAACTGATGCGCGATGAGGGGCATGTGCTAAATGTCACCGTCGGCAATGTCTTTGCCTCCCGTTGGCTCGTCTGGCGGCTCAACGATTTTGCGCGCCTTCACCCCGGCATCGAATTGCGTATGATCACCAGCGGCGCGCTTTTCGATCTTTCCCGCCCCGATATCGATTGCGGCATCCGGTTCGGTTCTGGTCAATGGCAGGGCGCCGACGCGCTCGCCATAGGGGACCGCTCCTATTTTCCGGTGTGCGCGCCTACTCTGGCCGAGACGCTCAAATCGCCTGCCGATCTGGCCAATGTACCGGTCATAAGGGATATTTCGACCATGTTGTCCTGGAGCGATTGGCTCGATGCCGCCGGCGCCGGCGGGCTTTCCTGTTCGGGACCCACCTTCAACGATCCCGCGCTTGCCTTTGATGCCGCGATTTCCGGGCAGGGCGTTTTGCTGGCGGTCGGAATCATGGCCGAACATGCGCTCAAGCATGGGCATCTGGTAAAACCCTTTGCGCCCGAGGTTACGTCGGCGCATGGCTATTGGTTCGTAACCGCGAAGGGTCATCAATTGCCTGCACGGGTGAAAAAATTCCGCGATTGGCTTATTAATGAAATGGCACATACGCAGCCCCATTGAGGACGTGAATGGACGCGCATACGGCACGGTTTGAGCGGCACATAGCTGCAAGCGATGGGGTAGACCTGACTTGGCTCGATTATGGCAATGAGGACGGCGAGGCTGTCGTTCTGTGTCATGGGCTTGCGGCGGGCGCGGACCAGTTCGATTCCGATGCGCGCTATTTCGCCCAGGCGGGCTACCGGGTCATCGTGCCGGACCTGCGCGGGCACGGCCGCTCGGGCAAGGCGGCGCCCGAAAACGCGAAGAGCTATTCGATTGCCCGGATGGGTCGCGATCTTCTCGACATTTTCGATGCGACCGGCGTGCGCAAGGTCCATTATGCGGGCAATTCCCTGGGCGGGATTCTTGCGCTGTATCTGATCAAGGATCATCCGCACCGCTTTGCAACCCTGACTCTGTTCGGCACCTCTCCAATCCTGCGACTGCCAGGCAAATCCGGGCACTTGATTCCGCTGGGCTACAAACTGGCGGGTGCGGAACTTGCGGGCAAGGTGGCTGCTGTTGCCACCACACCGAACAAAAAGGCGCGGCCAATGATCGAACGGCTGGTCAAGGCTTTCGATCCCGAAGTGGGCAAGGCCATCGCGCTATCGGTTGCGCGCTATGACCTTTTGCCCAACCTGCTCACATTCAGAGAGCCGGTCCAGATTCTGCGTGGGGACAAGGACCGCGCCGTCAATCTTGCGCTCGATCCTGCCCTCAAGCGGCTAACGCACATGCCAAATCTCACGGTCGTGGAAATCAGGAACGCCGGTCATTGCGTCAATCTCGATCAGCCCGACATCTTCCGCACGCAACTGCTCGAATTCTGGTCAGCGCGACCGGATCAACCGGCGGGACGAGCGGTGATGATAGCGGGCCCAAAACGCTAGCAGAAGCACGACGCCAACCCCCAGCGCAAAAAGCGCTGCGCTTTTTCCACCATCGGCGAAAAGCACCGCGTTCATGCGCCGCCCTGGCAAAAGCGTGAACGCTCCAGTCAAGACAAGTGCGAAGGCGTAAAGCGAAATCATTGTCGAGCGATGCGCCACGATATTGCCCCTGCGCGCCTGAACAAGGCCATAGACAAGCATGATCAAGGTGAAGACGGACAGGCCATGGATCCAACTGAACGGACCGAACATGCGGGCCTCGGTGATCAGAAGCGAGGACAATGCCGTAACCGCCATGGTTGCCAGCCACACGCGCCCAAGCAGTTTATGGACGTGCGTGCCTTTGGGCATAAACAGGACAATTGTACCGAGAACAAGCGCCAGCAAAGCAGCCAATGTATGTATTCGGATGGCGGGCGACGCCAGCGCGATCGGCTCGATTATCATTTAGACAAACCTTGTTCCAATTCAGTGCAGCCAAGTGACGATTGGGAGTAACTGGGGTATCAAGGCAAACAAGAATACGGCAACGGGACCAATGCCTTCGTGAAACAACTGGACTGGCAATTGACGATACGCGAATTGCGCGCGGTCTATTCGGATCCGCGTGCTCTTGCTGCGACTGGCATGGTCGGCCTTATCCTTGGCCTGACCGGTCCCTTTCATACCTATGAGTTGCTCAACCATGGGCTGCGGATCGTTTACTGGTTGCTCATCGCATATTCGAGCTTTGCCGCGGCAATCGCAGGCAATGCTGTTTTTGAGCGCAGCTTTCTGCCTGAAAATGCGCCTCTTTTGCTGCGCCTGCCGGTGGGAAGCCTCGGAGCTTCCATACCCGTGGCACTTGTCGTGCTGGGTTGGAACCAGGTCTTTTTTGATCCACCAATGCTTTTCAGGGGTTGGTCCGTACTGGTGCTTTGGCTCTATTGCCTTGCCATTTGCCTTGTCGTTTTTTACCTCATCGAGGGCCTTCTGGCCCCGTTGATGAACGCGCAACCGGACAAGGCGCAAGCAATACAACCGATTCCTACGATTCGGGATCGGCTGCCGCAGGCCATACGCGCGCCCCTGATCCGCATGGCGACCGCCGATCATTATGTGGACGTTCATACCCCAAAAGGCCACGCGCTGGTTCTGATACGCATGGCCGACGCCATAAACGAAACGCAACTGGATGCAGGCATGCAGGTCCATCGCGGCCATTGGGTAGCCTTTGACGCCATAGACAGCCTTGTTCGCGACAACGGCAAGCCGTTTCTCGTTCTTAAGGACGGGAGCAGAATTCCCGTGTCCCGAGGCTATCTAAAAGAGGTCCGGGCGAGGCTAGGCCGTTGACCATCAGCCAAGGCGGTTTTCGACAATCGTGCCAAGCCGGGCACATTCAGCGGCAATTTCATGCGCGAAATCACGGATCATCTCGCGCTCGAGCACATTCTTGTTGAGCGCCACAAGAGCAACATCGCGATAAAGCGGGTTGAAATCGACAGGCTTGATTTCCACAAGAGAGCCATCTTTCAGTTCCGCAGCAATGGCGGAGCGCACGAAAAAGCCCAGCCCGTCGCCGGCAACCGCGAGGCGACGCGCAGGGCCGGTTGGAATTTCAACGCTGGTTCTTGCACGCCGCACCAGCGATGTCGCCCCTTCAGGATCGACCTGCCACCAGCACAGCGAAATCACCCGCGGCACGAGTTCGAGCACGTCGGCCAGCATCGGTTTAGCTGGCAGTTTTTTCGCAAGATGTGGCGCCAGGACCAGGGGCACCGGTTCGCGCATGACAAGAAACGGATACAGATCGGGCACGAGCGGATCGAGATTGGGCCAGGCCACGATGCCGAGTTCAGCCGTCCGATCATGCAGCATCGTGGTCACGTTATTGTGGTGCCCTTCCTTGACGATCACGTCCACTTCCCCGTGTCGCGCCTGAAAGCGCAAGAGCGGATCGGTCAGCATCGGTGTCACCATCGAGCGCAGACAGGCCAGCGTGACCCGGCCACGCTCCACCCTCCGCAGGGCTTCGCGTCCTTCATTGACCGTATTGAGAATCCGTCGCGCATAGGGCAGGAAGGTCATTCCCTGATCGGTTAGTGCGACTTTGCGCCCACGGACGAACAATTGCACGCCGAGATGATCCTCCAGAACGCGCATGCGCATGGAGACCGTCGCCTGGGTGACATCGAGCCGGGCAGCAGCGTGGGTGAAACTCAGATCGCGCGCTATGCGATCAAAAGTGCGAAGCTGATCTATATCCATAAGGATTCTTTGTTTTAGATATTGATATTTATTGATAAATCCAGTTTAGCATTGAGAAATGCAATGTGAAAGGCAAATACCGAAATGCTCGTACGTCCGGCAACAGAAGCCGATCTGCCACAAATACTCGATATCCATAACGATGCCATTCGCCGGCTCGATGCCATCTGGACCGAAGCCGAGGAAACGCTCCAAGACCGCCGGGCCTGGCTCAAGGATCGCGAGGCGAACGGCTATGGCGTGTTCGTCGCCGTGGAAGGCGATGCAGTTCTCGGGCACGCAAGCTATGGCAGCTATCGCTCACGCGCAGGCTATCGCAAGACCGTCGAACACTCGATCTATCTGCGCGACGAAGCGCAGGGCAAGGGCGTTGGCCGGGCGCTGATGCAGGCCATGATCGATGACGCCAAAGCCAAGGGCTTTCACCTTATGGTGGCCGTTATCGATGCCGCCAATACCGGCTCGATTGCCTTTCATCAGCGCTTCGGCTTCATCCATGCCGGACATTTGCCGCAGGCCGGTTTCAAACATGGTCGCTGGCTCGATCAGGTCAATATGGCGCTGCTTTTGAACGATGACCCGGCGCCGCCCAAGGGATACTAGAGTCGAAGGCTGTCGCATATCCGAGCCGCATAACCGTTTCCACCCTCATATCAGGTTCGGGGCAGTCGTCACCGTTTCAAATGGCCGGTCGAAAACGCTCTTTCCATGAGGACATGCTTAGCCTCGCGTAGCCCATCTCGGGCAGACTGGCGACCAAACCATGATCGCTCGCTTTCAGAATGTTCCTGTAGCCCTTTATCGAACTGCGAAAGTGGATGTTAAGGACATCTGCACTAAGCGCTCGCGGCTCATGCTATCGGTCAGGCTCCGTTAACCGCGCTTAGCAATAGTTGCGCGCGCAGATAACGGCAGGAAAAATGAACCAAGTCATTTCATCGCTTTTTCTCGGCCTGTTCGCCCCGACTGACAGCGTTTCCCGGGGCGACCGGAAGCGAGGTGTCGCCTTGTTTTCGATACTAGCCAGTGCCTTGATTTCCAGCATCAAAATGGTTATCGGCCTACTTTCTGGATCGATTGCCTTGATTGCCGATGCCACGCAGGGCTTGCTTGACGTGTTCTTGGGCGGCTTCACTTATCTTTCGATCAACGAAGCCGAAAAGGCTACCGATCCGGCTTATACCTATGGCCGACATAAAATCGAAGCGATGACTGCGATTATCGAATGCGTCATCCTCGTTGTCATTGCCTTTGGCTTCCTCTTTCTCGGTCTTAATCGCCTGCTTGCTGGAAGCGTCACGCCACACGTGGAAGGCTGGTTCATTGCTTGGTTGCTATTCGCAATCATCAGCGACTTCGGGCGCTATACCATCTTGCACAGGACTGCCAACGAAACCGGCAGTGTTGCGCTGGGAGCCAATTCGATCCACTTCCTTGTCGATTCCATCGCGTCGCTTGTGGTCCTGGGCGGACTGGTGCTCGTCTGGATGGGGTTTGCGCAGGCCGATACCTATGCAGCTATCCTTGTCTCTGCCTTTATTGCCTTCTCGGCATACAAGGTAGGCCGTCGTGCAACCGATGTCCTTACAGACCGGGTCGATCCTCAATTGTCCTTCCGGACGCTGGAAGCGGTACGCTCGGTAGCAGGCGTTAGCGATGTTGAGGTTTTGCGCATCCGCCATTCCGGATTGCTGTATTTTGCTGAAAGTGTCGTCAAAGTCACTCCAGACGCAAATTGGCAGGACGTGGTGGCAATCGAAGGGCGAGTCGAGGAGGCTATCCGTCTTGTGCTCGGCGACAGCACTATTCTGGTCAAGGCGTCGCCCTGACAACACAAGCAAGTTCAAGGCCTGTATTTCTGGCATCGCCCTTACCTACGCGTACACCCGGAGCGAACGGCTTCAGCCGCTCCCACTGATCTTCCCGGAGAACTTCCCCGTCCATACCGGCCTCCAAAAGCAGGTTCTGAATCAAAGATACTCCAATTAGGAGATGCCTAAATCGTCATTGGAGCCAGGGATTTGATTGAATCAAATCCCTGGCTCCAAGTCCTTGCTTTCTCGCGTGTCCGAACTGGAAAACCGTTTCCACCCTCGGATCAAGCCCAAGGACATGCTTTTGCTGGACAGGCTCTAAAACCTGGCGCGATATGTATCGGACTAACTGGCGAGAGCTGATGTCGGATAGATCCCACCTGCATGCTGCACGGAGTGCGAGCCGCAGGCAATGGCGGCCGAGAGCGCGGTTTCCGGGGTCGAGCCATCGAGCCAGGCGTCGATGAAGCCTGCGTTGAAGGCATCGCCGGCACCGGTGGTGTCGACCACCGCGATAGCGAGAGCGGGCTGGATGAACACGCGACCCTGATGGGCGAGCATGGCGCCTTGCGGGCCGAGCTTGAGCGCAACCAGAGGAAAATGCGCCGCAAGCGTGGACAGGCATGCCTCGGGCGCCTCGCTGCCGGTCAGGGCAGCTGCCTCCTCAAGGTTGGGCAAGAAGATGTCCACCCCGGCAGTGCGCTCGAAAAAGCGCGGATCCCTGATCAGGGTCTCGTCCCAGCTGGGGTCGAGCGAGACGGTGATCCCCCTGCCCTTGGCCTCGGCGATGAGGCCGGGATGCTCGTTCAGCGTGGCATATTCGGCGATATGGAGGTGACACGCCTCGGACCAGTCGAGCGCCGCTCCGAGCGTTGCGGGCAGCGCGTGACCGGCGCGGCGGGAGAGGAAGGCCCTCTCTTCGCCATGGGCCATGACCACCGTGACCTGCGGCCCGGCCTGCGGGTTGCGCTCAAGGAAGGCCAGATCGAGACCAGGCTGGGTGAGCCTGTCTTCGAGCGTGAGAGAGAGCGGATCGGTGCCAAAGCGCGCGACAAGCGCCGCCTTGCGCCCCAGCGCACCGCAATGGGCCGCCGTGATGAAGGCGCCACCACCCAGCGTCGGCGTGAGGCCTTCTGCAAAGACCTCGCGCCCGAGACGGGGCATGCTGGCAAGGCCGGTAAACACAAGGTCGCAATAGATGCGGCCAAGGCTGAGCACCGCTCCTTTGGTCTTTGCTCTCATAAGCGGCCCAGTGCCTTTTCGCTAATCGCATCGAAGATATAGAGCGCGCCCGGTTCGGCATGGGCGGTGACAGTCGACCCAACCTGCGGCACGACGCGGCCCGGCGCGGTCGCAATAACCGGCGCCCCTTCTATATCCAAATGGACGAGGGTTTCCGAACCAAGCGGTTCGACGGCAGAAACCGCGCCGCTCACCGAAAATCCACCCTTTTCCGCCTCACCGATGGTCAGATCGTGCGGGCGCACGCCGACCTTGATGGCGCCGGACAGGTCCTTGGCACTTCCGGGTATGGTCCCGCCCGCAATGCTGATCCTTTCGCCTGTGGCACTGGCGTCGATCAGGTTCATCGAAGGGCTACCGATAAAGCGGGCAGTGAAGATGTCGACCGGATTTTCGTAAAGCTCGGTTGGGGAGCCGACCTGCAGGATGCGCCCGTCGCGCATGACGACGATCCTGTCGGCCATGGTCATCGCTTCGATCTGGTCATGGGTGACATAGACAATGGTGGTGCCCAGCCGCTGGTGCAGGCGCTTGATCTCGATGCGCATGGCTGAACGCAATTGCGCGTCGAGATTGGAGAGCGGCTCGTCAAAAAGGAAGGCGACCGGATCGCGCACCATGGCGCGGCCAATGGCGACACGCTGGCGCTGACCGCCCGAGAGCGCGGCGGGGCGGCGTTCGAGCAGATCCTCAAGCCCGAGCACCTCGGCAGCCTCTAGAATGCGGGTCCGCTTTTCGGCCTTGGACAGCTTTGAGGTGTAAAGCCCAAAGCCGATATTCTGGCCCACCGTCATATGCGGATAGATGGCGTAGTTCTGGAACACCATGGCGATATTGCGCTGCTTGGGCTCGCGCTGGTTGACCACGTCATCGCCGATGCGCAGGACACCGCCGGAAATGTCCTCAAGCCCAGCGATCATGCGCAGGGTCGTGGACTTGCCGCAGCCTGAGGGACCGACAAAGACCACAAACTCCCCATCCTTTATGGTGAGGTCGATGCCGTGGACGGCGGTGGTGAGGCCATAGCGCTTGACGAGGCCTTCGAGTTCAATGCTGGCCATCAGGCCCCCCCTACCAATGCGTTGAAACGGGATTGAAGTTGGTGCGCCGCATCGGCGCGGCGGGCGGCGTGACTTGCCGCGCGGGCGGCAAAGTCCGCGGCTCTGTCGCGATAGCCCGCCATGGCGGCCCCCAAAGGCTCAGGTGCGGGACCGCCATAGCGGGTGCGCACGGCGACGAAATGTTCCGGCGAGACCAGCGTGGCAAAGCGGGCCGCGTCAATCGTCGTCGGGCGCTGGGTTAGACCCGTGAAGGCCTCCGTGAAAGGTTGATAGCCATCGACCGGCAGGTCGCCGTCCATGGCGACCACAGCTTGTGCGACCGTCGCGGCGATCTCGTGGCCTTCGCGGAAGGACAGGCCCTCATAGCGCACGAGGCTATCGGCCAGTTCGGTGATGGTGATGCAGGAGCGGCGGATGGTATTGGCCACCCGTGCCGGGTCGATCCGCACCTGCGCGATCAGGGCAGCAAAGAGATCGAGCACGCGATGGGCGGTCTCGAAGGTCTCATAGCCCATGGACTGAGTTTCGCCCTCGCTGTCGTTCATGTCGGTAAAGGGCGTGTTGTGCATGACATCGAGCATCGAACGGGCGCGGGTCATGGTCTGGCTGGCCAGATGCCGCATGTGTTCGATGGGCACCGGATTGCGCTTTTGCGGCATGATCGAGGAGATCTGCACCAGCGCATCGGGCACATAGAGCTGCCCGACCTCGAAGGCTGTCCAGAACTGGAAGTCCTGAATGGGCCGGCCCAGATGCAGGAACATCAGTTCGATGGCGCCATAGGTGGCGGTGATGTAATCGACTGCCGCAATGCAGCTATAGGAATTCTGCAAGGGGGCGGAAAAGCCCAACAAGTCGGCGACGCGGGCCCTGTCGATGGGGAAGCCCGATGTGGTGATGGCCGCCGCCCCCATAGGACAGAGATCCACGGTCTCGCGGGCCGCGAACAGCCGGTCAATGTCGCGGGCCAGCACCTCGATGATGGCTGACAGATAATGGCCAAAGACTGAAGGTTGCGCGGGTTGGCCGTGGGTATAAGCGACGATCAGCGTGTCCTTTTCGCGCTCGGCGGCGTCGATGAGCGCGGTGTGCAGGGCGAGGGCCCTGGCAATCAGCGTATCGATGCGCTCCTTCAAACCCAATTTGAACAGGGTGTGGTCGATGTCGTTACGCGACCGGGCGGTGTGCAGGCGTCCGGCAAGGTCCGGGCCAATGCGTTGGCGCAGCTCGCGCTCGATCAAAAAGAAGAAATCCTCAACCTCGCCGGTATAGGTCAGGGACGGGACATCGACTTCCGCGTCGATGGCAACCAGGGCATTGGCAATGGCGCTCGACTGGGCGGCATCGAGAATGCCGGTCTCAGCCAGCATCACCAGATGGGCCCGGTCTATGGCCCTAAAGCCTTCGATATGATGGGCCTTGGCACCTTCAAAAAGCGGACGCAGCACCGTGTCCTTATAGACGGGATCGGGGAAGATGCTGGTATCGGACAATCGGGGATCGGTCATGACATTATCCCTTGAGCCCGGCCAGCATGACGCCGCGCACGATAAAGCGTTGCAGGACGAGGAAGACCAGCAGGGTCGGAATGGTGGCCAGCGCCGCGCCGGTCATGATCATTTCCCACTGGATCGACTGCTCGACGGCAAAACTCGAGAGACCGACAGGGAGCGTATAGAGCTCGCGGCTGTTGGTGACGATCAGCGGCCAGAAGAAGGCCGTCCAGTTGCCAAGGAAGGTGAAGATGGCCAGAGCCGAGATGGCCGGGACGACCATGGGCATGGCGATGCGCCACCAGATGGTGAACTCGTTGAGCCCGTCAACCCGCGCGGCTTCGAGGAAATCGTCGGGAACGGATTCGAAGAACTGCTTCATGAGGAAGGTGCCGAAGGCGGTCATCATGCCGGGGAACATGATGCCCCAGTACGTGTCGATCCAGCCGAACTGCGCGCTCATCAGATACCACGGGATGACCAGCATTTCGGTGGGGATCATCAGGGTGGACAGAATGGCGATGAAGACCAGATAGCGGCCGCGGAAATCGAACTTGGCCAGCGTGTAGCCCACGAGGCTGTCAAAGAACACATTCGAAAGCGTGACGCAGAGGGCGACAAAGGTCGAGTTGAAGAACCAGCGCATGAAGCGCCCGTCCGAGAGGACCTTGACATAATTGTCGAGCGTCGGCGCGGCTGGGATCAACCGCAGGTCATAGACCTGTCCAGCCGATTTCAGCGAGGTCGAGAACATGAACAGCAGGGGCGTCACCATGATGACGCCGCCGATGAACAGGAGCGTCCAGACCATGACGCGGCCGGGATGGATCGACTTGCGGTTTGCGGCGAGCTCGACGCTGGAACGGGGTGCGGTCAGGGTTGTCATCAGCGTTTCCTCAGCACCCAGAGTTGCAGCAGCGAGACCACCAGAAGGATGGTGAACAGCACCACGGTCTGCGCGGCGGCATAGCCCATGTCATAGGAGGAGAAGGCGGTCTGATAAATCATCAGAACCAGCGGCTTTGTGGAATTGAGCGGCCCGCCGGGATCGTTGGTCGTCATGTTGTAGACCTGATCGAAAATGCGCAGGAAGCCGATCGAGGAAAAAACGACAAGAAAGACGGTGGTGGGCTTGAGCAGGGGCAGCGTGATCTTGCGCAGAATCGCCCATTCCCCCAGCCCGTCGATACGAGCGGCCTCGTAGAAGGTCTGCGGTATGGCGCGCAGTCCGGCCATGAAGATGATGATCTGGAAACCCAGTCCGGCCCAGATGGCCGTCACCATGATGGCGGGCAGCGCCTGATCCATGGAGCGCAGGAACGGCTGGGAGGGCAGCCCGACATTGGCGAGGAAGCCGTTGATGATGCCGATGGGCACCGGCTGGTAGAACCAGCGCCACACCCAGGCCATCGCGGCGGCAGTGGTCAGGAATGGCAGGAAATAGAGCGCGCGGATGAACCCGTGCATGAAGCGGACGCGGTCGAGGTAATAGGCGATCACAAAGGAGACGACGAGGCTGACCGGCGTGCCGATGATGAGATAGCTGAACGTGTTCTGGAACACCTTCCAGAACACCGGATCGGCAAACATTTTCTGGTAGTTGGCCAGCCCGATGAAGCGGGCCGGGCGCAACAGGTCCCAGTTGGTGAACGACAGCCAGAAGGCCTGGAAAGTCGGATAGAAGCGGATACCGACATAAAAGACAATCGGCACGGCAAGGAAAGCCCATGCCCATATCACACGCTTCTGACCAATCGTAAAGCGGTCCCAGACCCCGGTTTTTTCAACCGGGCCGACCCCTGTTCCAGAGGACATTGTCACTTCCCTTTCCCCTCGCCGCGCCCCGCGGCATCAATACCGCCGCCGCCCGCTTGGGCGGCGGCGGTCTGGACTTTAGCGGCTAAAGAAGGCGTCGAGAATGGCCTGCTCCGCAGCCGCAGCCTCGGCAAGCGAGGCGGCGGGGTCCTGTCCCTGGATCGAGATCCGGGCTTCGAGATCGAGCGCAACCTGACGCTGGGCAGCCTCATCCACGAACACGGTGGTGTGGGCATATTCGAGGCCCTTGAGGAAGGGCCCATAGACCGGGTGCGCAAGATTTTCATCGGTGAGCGCAGCGGACTGACGGGCAGGCAACTCGCCCACCACATCGAGCCAGATCGCCATGGCTTCGGGCGAGGAAATGTAGGCCAGGAACTTCTCGGCGGCTTCGAGCTCTTCGCCCGAGGCGCTCGAGCCGATGGCATTGGCAAAGTAGCTCGCATAGTTGGAACGATAGCCATCGGCATTGGCGGGAAGCTCGGTCACGCCCCATTCAAAGGATTCGATGGCATTGAAAGCGCCGAGGCGGAAGGTGCCGTCGATAGACATGGCGGCAAGACCGGCCCGGAAGGCAGCCTGCGGCTCGTCCATGAAGCCGATCTGGGTCACGCCATGGGTACGGTAGAGATCGGCCTGCCAGGTTGTGGCGGCAATGCCGGCCTCGTCATTATAGGTGACGGCGCGGCCATCATCGGAATAGGGTTGCCCGCCGAACTGGCGGATAAGCCCCTCGCGCCACCAATGGTGATCCTGTGCGGCCATGCCCATGGCAATGCCCACCGAGGTGATGTTGCCGCCGCCATCACGCTGGACTGTCGCTTCGGCTGCTGCAAGCAGCTCGTCGAGTGTGGCTGGCGGGTTCTCTGGGTCGAGTCCGGCTTCCTCGAAGATCTTCTTGTTGTAGAACAGAGCCAGCGACCGCACTGCCGTCGGCAGGCCATAATAGTCGTCGCCGCGCTTCATTGCGCTGACGATGGGGAAGAACTCGCTTTCGATCTCCTCGTGGGGGAAGACTTCCGGGTTGAGCGGCTGGATCAGTTCGCCGGCGACGAAATTGTCGAGCCAGCCATAGAAAAGCTGAACGACATCAGGTCCTTGCCCGGCCAGCTTGGCCGCGGTCACGCGGGTCTGGTAATCCGCATAGGGGAAGGTGACGTGCTTGACGGTAATGTCGGGATTGGCTGCCTCGAAATTGGCGATGAGCTGGTCCATGGCCTGCACGCGGCTGTCGAACACATATTGCCAATATTCAATCTCGACCGCCTGGGCCGAGCCCAGCGCCATCATGGACAAACCGGTAGCAAGCCCGGCGATGGTGAAACGATTGCGCATTTAAACCTCCTTGATGCCCCTGCAAGCGGTTTTGTAATTCCCTCCCGCTGCATAGGGTCGCCTCCTTGTCAGAACGCGGGTTCCCACAGTTCCTGGTTCAAGGTGAAGCGACGATCGGGTGATTGTCAATAAAATAATTTACTTGAGTTATTCATTTTCTCGCCCTAGCCTCTCCTTCAGGCGGTCCGCACGAATGTGTCGATGGAACGGTGCCACGAACCGATTGCAACTGGCATCCGAGTCACTTGTTGACGGATAGAGTCCAATGGAACGTCGAGCCGCTTGCAAATTCGCACCCGGAGGGTGCCGTATACGAATACTGGTTCCAAGTTTTCCGAACCAGCTTTAGGGAGGGGCCATGAACAAAAGCAAGAGACCGGGCGGACACGCCAAAAGGCTTGCCATTGGCACCAATCCCGGCCGCAACCGAGCGCACAACCGTCGAGTGGTTCTCGAAGTTATTCGCTTGCGCGGAGAACTTGGTCGCACCGAGATCGCACGCTATGCGCAGCTTACCGCGCAAGCGGTAGCCAATATCGTGGATGAATTACTCGAAGAAGGTCTGCTTATCGAGAAGGGCAGGCTGCGTTCGGGTCGCGGCCAACCCCCTATCCAGTTCGCCATTAACCCCGATGGCCCCATGACGGTCGGTATCGAGATTGCGGCCGATCATATGGTAAGCGTTCTGCTCGATCTCTCGGGGCGCATCAAGGCTCAGGCTTACAGCCCACTTGTCGATACCAGCCCCGCCGCGATTCCCGGACGCGTTGCGCAAGAGGTCGCGGCACTCTCAGCGAAGGGCGGCGGTCGCCGTATTCTGGGCATTGGCGTGGTGATGCCCGGACCATTCGAGGTCGAGGCCATGAGTTCGGTCGGCCCGGCAACCCTGCCCGGTTGGCACGGAGTTGATCCGGTGCCTTTGATCGAAGAGGCAACGGGGCATGTCGTGAGTCTCGACAACGACGCAACCGCCGCTGCAGTCGGCGAACGGCTGTATGGCGCGGGTCGGCAGATCAGCAATTTTTGTTACATTTATTTCGGTGCCGGATTGGGACTTGGTGTTGTCCAGGACGGTCGACCTTTGCGGGGCGCTTTTGGGAATGCAGGCGAGATCGGCCATATTGGCATAACCCCGCGCAACCGCCCGGCCATTTACGGGCCGAACGGCGCACTTGAAAATTTCGTTTCAGTGGTCGCGCTCAGGGCCAGGGTGGCCGCCGCCGGGCATTCGATCAACAGCGTGGAGACCATAGAGGCTTTGTATCGAGCCCGTGAGCCACTACTGCTCGACTGGATTGCCGAGGCCGCCGATTATCTGGCGCCAACCGTATCCATGCTCGAAAACATCTTCGACCCTGAAACCGTGATTTTCGGCGGCGGGCTACCTGACTGCGTGCTCGAAGCGGTTATCGCAGCGCTCGAGCCCTTGCCCGTTTCAATCGCAACCCGGCATAGCCGCACCCATCCACGCGTATTGATCGGGCAAACAGGGCAACTGACCGCAGCGCTGGGCGCAGCAGCGCTGCCGCTTCTCGATGCCGTTTCCCCACATCTGAGCACCGCAACGCCCCCCATGCGATTGCAACTCACAACCTGACGAAGTTCTCGTGCCATGCTCACCGATAAAGAGCGCCTCCAGCGCAGCCAATCCCGCCCTCATCTCGTTCAATTGCACAGGGCGCTAAGCCGCTTGGGCTCAGTCATCACCGTAATGCATACTGGCGCGCATCCGGACGATGAGCAAAGCGGTATGCTAGCGGCGATGCGCTTCGGGATGGGCATGCGAACCGTTATTGCGTGCTCAACGCGCGGAGAAGGCGGACAGAACAGCCTCGGTCCCGAACGCACAGGCGCGCTGGGCGTAGTGCGCACGCGGGAGATGGAAGAGGCCGCACGGGTTCTGGATGCCGATATTGCGTGGCTGGGGCATGGTCCCGACGACCCGGTCCACGATTTCGGCTTCTCCAAGAACGGCAAAGACACGCTTACACGCTGGGGGCATGAGCGCACGGTAGAGCGCCTCGTGCGCGCCTATCGCCAATTCAAACCCGACATCGTTATCCCGACCTTTCTCGACGTGCCTGGCCAGCACGGGCACCACCGCGCGATGACCGAGGCCGCCGAAACCGCGCTGGCTCTCGCCGCCGATCCCGAAGCATTCCGCGAACACCGGGATGAAGGATTGATGCCCTGGAACGCAGGTAAGTTCTACCTTCCGGCATGGCCCGGCGGTGGCGGCACATATGACGACGAAATCCCACCCCCGCCCACCACCGTTACCTTTTTGGCTCCTGGCATCGATGCTGCGACCGGAGCGCATTACGATGAAATCGGAGAATGGTCGCGCGCCTATCACGCCTCGCAGGGTATGGGCCATTGGCGCGCCGATGCGCAGACGCTCTGGCCGCTGCATCTGAAAGCCGGTGGCAATGGCGCTGAGACCGATATTCGCGACGGGCTGCCCGCCAGTCTTGGCGCATTGGCCGAAGCGTTCGCGGGCGAAGCCGCACGGGCACTGGTCGCTGCGCAAGGGCATATCGATAAGGCGATTGCCGCCTTCCCCGATACCGGAACGATCGCGGATGCACTTGTGGCGGCGGGTGCGGAGATAGACACCGCGCTCATTGGGGCGCCGAAAGCACATGCGCACCGGCTGGTGCGCAAGCGCAGCGAGATCGATGCAGCGCTGGTGCTGGCAGCCGGACTGCGCGTGAACGCCTGGGCGCACCAGAACGCGCTGGCGCCGGGGGCGGAGACGCAGCTTATTGTGCGTGTCGATGCTGGCCGGCATGTAGCGCCCGTCACGCTCACACCCGTGCTGACGCAGCGGATCACGGCGGGCCCGGCGACACGGGAGGGAACGCTAACGCGTTTCCCACTGGCGGTTGCCGCCGATGCGGAACCGGCCAACGCCTATCCGCCCGCCTTTGCCTCTATCGGGGGCAACGGGCTTGTGACTGTGCGGCTTGAAACGGTTGTCGGCGGGCGCAAGGCCTGTGTGCACATCGACCTTGAGGAAGCGGTGCAGATCGTGCCGCGCCACGCGTTGACCCTGGATCCCGAGGTACTGATCGTGCGGGTCGGTGAGGCGAGTAAAACGCATGGTGTGACCCTGCGCGGCAATGCCGCGCCCGGCGCGACGCTGGAGGCAACGGGAGGGATAGTGGCCGCACGAGGGAGCAACGGGTTTGCGGTGACGGTGCCCGATGGGCTTGCCAAAGGGCCGCACCGGCTGCACCTGACCGTCGATGGCGAACAGGCCTACAGGCAAAGCGAGATCGCCTATCCCCATATTGGGCGGGCGCGCTATTTCCAGCCCGAAGCGCTGGATGTGCTGGCGTTGGACCTCACGCTGCCGGAAGGCGCGCGGATCGGCTATGTCGGGGGCGGCGCGGACCGGGTCGGGCTGTGGCTCGCGCGCATGGGGCTGGACGTCACCGAGCTCGATGGCGACGGCCTGGCGGCGGACCTCTCGGCCTATACCACACTCGTTGTCGGGATCTTCACGTTCGGACTGCGGCCCGACCTGTTCGCGGCTCGGGAAAAGCTGCGCGACTGGGTGGAAAAGGGCGGACACCTGATCACGCTCTATCACCGGCCAGACGATGGGTGGGACCCCGACGCCACGCCGCCGCGCCGGATTGTTGTCGGATCCCCATCGCTACGCTGGCGCGTGACCGACCCCAAAGCGCCCGTCGATATTCTGCTGCCCAACCACAAGCTGCTTGCCGGACCGAATCCGATCAGCGCGGCGGATTTCTCGGGCTGGGACAAAGAGCGCGGGCTCTATTTTGCCTCGGACTGGGACGAAGCCTATGTGCCCTTACTGTCGATGAGCGATACGGGCGAAGCCCCGTTGACCGGCTCCCTGCTCTCTGCCCCGATCGGGAAAGGACGACATACCCATACCAGCCTTGTATTGCATCACCAGCTAGACCGGCTGGTGCCGGGTGCGTTCCGCCTGATGGCCAATCTGGTGCAGCCGGGATAGTCCCTTGAGCATTGCGCCGGAGACTGCAAATCGCGCTGGCATCGCCTGGTTATTGGCCGATATGGTGTTCATAACGGCGATGACAGCGCTGGTGAAGCTCGCTGGCGCCGACTATCCGGCGATCCAACTGGTCTTCATACGCTCGTTGATCGGACTAGCAGCCATAACACCGATGATCTGGCGTTACCGCGCCGAAGTACTCTCGACACGGCGCGCCGGGCGGCACAGCTTCCGTGTTTTCTGCAATTCGCTTGCATTAACATGCAATTTCGCTGCACTTGCTGCGTTGCCCTTGGCGCTGGTCAATGCCATTGGCTTTTTGCGGCCGCTGGTGGTGATGATCCTTGCCGTATTGTTTTTGTCCGAGAAAGTCAGCGTCATGCGCTGGATCGGCGCAGGAATCGGCTTTGCCGGCGTGCTGATCATTGTCTCGCCGGGCGATATACCCTGGACCTGGGGGCTGGCAGCAGCATTTGGTTCGGTGATTTTTGGCTCGATGGCGGCCATTCAGACCCGAGCCCTCAAGGACGAAAATACAACCGTGATGATGGTGTTCTACACTGTCGGACTGTCCCTGTTGACCCTGTTGCCAGCCGTCCTTGCCTGGCAACCGGTCCAGATTGGTGACTGGCCACTGCTTTTCGGCATCGGGCTACTGGCGCAACTAGGGCAATACTGTTTCTTGCGTGCCTATCAATCCACCCCCGCCAACATGTTGGCGCCGCTCGGCTATCTTTCGATCGTTCTGGCTACGGCGACCGGATTTTTTGTCTTTGACGAAATCCCCGGCTGGACAACCTATCTCGGCGTCATTGTGATATTTGCCGGGTTGCAGCTTTCCCGGCACTTCAAAAGCGCTCGCACGGGCAACGCCGATCAAGCATAAAAGCCGAAAGTTGAGGATTGCGCGCACCAGCAAGCCAAGGCAATTGGAAACCGTGAGCGGTTGGCAGCTTTTTGGAGCGAGCCGCGGAAAGCGCTGCCACGATCGGTTTATCTTGGACCATATCTCTCTCGCCAACTGAAAGGCTGGAGAGGAATTTCCCCTCCAGCCATCACCAAACCTAGCAGGAGTTGACGATCCAGAAATCCTGCCAATCCTATAGGCGGGCAAAATCGCTGTCCGCTGACGTTGCCCTAAGACCTAATCCAGTTTGAAATAGGCTCTGGCCCATCGAAACGAGCCAGATATGGAGCGCAACAGTTTACTGAGGAGCAGAAGGCGGGGATGCTGACTGCGGAGGTCCGTCGCAAGCATCGCTTCAGCAGTGCCGGCCCTTATTAATACAAGGTGAAGTATGGCGGCTTGGACGTTTCTGATGCTCGGAGGTTGAAGATTCTGGGGGACAAGAACGCGAAACTCAAGAAGCTGCTGGCCGGACAGATGCCGGATAACCCCACCTGATCGACTAAGACTTCCCATTTTACGCGATCAAATCTGTGCCTTTGGGTGCTCGCAGGGAGCACCCAAAGCCAGTCCTAGCCAGTTGTTTTTCAACACAAGGAACCTGATGGAGCGGGCTCGATCACATTGCCGTTGACCGAGAACGTATGGCCAGGATCCTGAGAGAAGCTACCCATCCAGGGGCCGACATTGTAGGTGCAATCGGCCGCCGCTCCCGAAACGCTGAGAGCACCATTCACGTTCGCGATATCGCCCATGGCCTGGAGACCATACCCACCGGTTTCCGACACACTTACATTGTCGAACTCAATGTCGGTCAAAAGAGTACCGTTTGAACCGCCCAACATGAATATTCCACGGCTCCAGGGAGCTGTTCCGGTTCTTTCCATTGTGACATTCCGGAAGGTGAGATTATCTGCAGGATTCAAGAAAAGGCCACCGAGCGTCGTATCGCGTATAGAAACGTCGGCGACACTTATGTTGCCAGTCCGCGGTGCAGCGGAAATCGGAGCGTTGGCAATCATTACGCCGTTGATGCCACCGGCGATGTCAGCACGGGTCAAACTGGCATTGGTCGTGTTGAGAAACACGACCGAGTCCTTGGTTAGCGCCATCCCGGTATTGTCAATCCGGAGATCGGAAATTGCGACGTTGTCGGCCATGGACAACAAGAGTGCTTCTTCGCGGGTATTCTGAATATCAATGTTGCGTAATTCTATCCGCTCGGCCCTTGACTGCATGGCGGCAGAGTGTTCGGACAACTTGGCCGCAACAAAGACGCCATAGGTGCTATTGTCGACCGAGAAGCCATCGACCACAAGATCTGTTACGCCTCGGGTATAGAGCCCTGCGTGAAATGCCTTATCGGGATTGGAATAAGCAAATCCACAACCACTTGCGCATTGTACCAAGTCCGATACCGAGACATTCGCAATACTTGCTCCCGTCACCTCTTCCAGGTGGATCCCGTGTCCCGCTGCGCCGGAAATAACAACATCATCAACCGAGATGCCGGAAACACCATGCGCAGAAATTGCAGTATCCCCACCTTCAATGTAGGTGGCAATGATTTGGGCATAGTCCGCCATGCGGAATACGTCATTTGCCGCATTGGACGCCACGACATTGGTAACAGACCGAGAATTGACAAGCTCCAGTATCGTTCCGGTTTCTTCGGCACGCAGTTCTAGTCTTCCTCCACCGCCGAGCCAGATCTGGCCATTAGCCAGCTCAATAGCGTTATCAACAATCAGTTCACCCGATGCCAATAGAATGGCGTTCTGGCCAGACAAATGCAGAACTTCATTGATCGCAGCAATATCCCCGGTTGTCTCGTCGATGGTTTCCAATACCCCAGCGACACGCCCGTCTGAGGTTAAAGCCCTTTGAACGTGGCCATAAGCGCCTGCTTGCACGCGAACAACGGGATTATATTCGACCCTGGAATACAGCGGATCCGTCGCTGAGGCATCAACGCCAAAACTCATGCTAATCCGGCCATAGATGGAAGTATTGGTGCCGTTGTAGCGGTCGTGGGTAAAGTCGGTTCCCAGTGTGAGCTCTGCTCCCGGCAGATGATCGTTGAGATCGGAAACTCGGAGTTCGGCGCCACCACTTACGCCATAAACAGGCTGGATATCCTCGGCGAATTGAGCGTACGCACCTGCAAAAAGTTTCAAGCTCATGTCCTCGCTCCGATTTAACGGCAAGGTTACACCCGCCCCAACATCAAAAGCCGTCATGGCTTGCTCATACCCCTGCCTGATGCCGATCTGTCCGGTTTCTACCGTCAATGCACTATATTCATCAGCACGATGGCGAGATTGCCCAATCGGAAGATAAGCGTTGCTGCGGAACTCAAGCATGCCATTGAATGCTTCAACACCCAAAATGGCCTGCTGATATCTATGCCCATTCCCTGAGCCCGTCACGCCCAGATGTGCATGGCCGCCCAAAACCCAGGAATCACTTACTTGATGCCGAACACCAAACCCAATCGTGCCATAGGTGGTGCTTGAGGGAAGGATGCCGCCGCGAAACTGACCATAGGCGACCGTCCCGTCGACGTCGATAAATGGGATGAACGCACCGATGTTTCCGAAAACCGCATCGTTATGCCGGCCAAGCGCAAGCTCGGATATCACGGCTTGCCCATAGGCAACTGACGGGGGCAAGACACTAAGTGCCAATGCGGCATAGGTGCAGTAGAATATTCTGGTCATCGATGATGGTCCTAAAGGTCAAAAGAATCGTGTGAGGACCTGTGAAACTATTATTATGACTAAAAAACTCAACTTTAATGACTTGCGGCAAATTGACTTTGAGGTTGAACGCCATCCAGCCATCACCAAGGGCTCGAACCAATAGGGTTGCGAACCGGCGCAGACGTTCGGTACTTTGCGAGAATTGGTTAACGTATTGATTTCATATGAAATTGCAGGTGAAGCAGGGGCTCATATTCGCACCGGCTCCAAATGCCGCTGGATAAAAGTTCGAGGGCAACCTCAGCACGATCATCTGAAAGCCCTTCGGCGCTGTCGGTGCGGTGCCCCGGATAAGCTCAAAACCGGATAGCGAGATTGGCCTTGAAGCCGTGGTCCTGGGCATCGGCTGCGATCTGGCCGTGATAGGAGAGACCAAAGACAGCGGTTTCGGAAAGCTCGAGATCGAACCCGGCCTCAAGCACCAGCGTCTCGCGCGCAACCTGACTGCCCGTCACGGTGAAGGCATCACCAGCCGAAAAGCCATGGGTGGCTGTCGGCGCGGTATCGCCGATCCCATGCCGCCAGCCGATGGTCCCCGACAGCGTGGCAGGCATGGCGCCGAGCGTCAGGTTGTGTTCGGCGCGCAGGCCGATTGTGGTGAACGTCGTGTCGGTGGTCTGGCTGGCACTCGAAAGTGCCGCCGCGACGAACGACCTCAAACCGAAAAAGTAGCATCCACTTTTTCTGAAACGCTTAGCCGTCTGTGTGGGACAGGATGTTGACGAGCTTGCCAAAGGGATCGCGGACGAAAAATCGCCGCACGCCCCAAGGCTCATCGGTAGGGCCATAGGTGATCGGTATCGACATGGCCCTGGCCTTTTCGAGCACTGCATCGACATCGTCGACTTCGATGGAAAGATCGGGCACCGGGCTATCCGAGCCGCCCTGGGTCATGACGCTCATCTGAACGGTCATACCCTCACTGGACCCATAAGTTCTGATCCAGCCCATATCCATTTTTATGTCGAGCCCGAGAAGCTCGCCATAAAAGGCATGTGCAGCATCTGGATCACCAGCGATGTTTGCGACAATACGTTTGACCGTCATGACAAAGTTTCCGTCTTGGCGTTGCGTTTCCGATCGGCCTCACGACGTGCCTTGTTGGCCTCCCGGCGCTGACGGGCAATCTCGGATGCCTCCTGGCCGATATGGATTTCCCCGCGCGCCTTGGCCAGTTCGATCTGGCGCTGGCGCTCGGCGGCGGCTTCGCGCTTGGCCGTATCGCGCTCGGATGCGCAATGGTGGCATTGGACGCCTTCGATAAATTCACTACGCTCGCGATCAGCGGGCGTTAGCGGTTGGCGACAGGCCCGGCAGAGGGTTGCCGAACCGATCCTGAGCCCATGGCCCACCGCGACGCGCTCGTCGAAAACAAAGCATTCCCCATCCCAACTGCTTTGCTCCTCGGGCACTTTCTCAAGGTAGTTGAGAATGCCGCCTTTCAGGTGAAACACCTCCTCAAAGCCCTGCGAGAGCATATAGGAAGATGCTTTTTCACAGCGGATGCCGCCGGTACAGAACATGGCGACCTTTTTGTGCTTTTGCGGGTCCAGATTTGCCGCCACGTAATCCTTGAACTCGGTAAAGGTTTGCGTCTTCGGATCGACAGCGTTTTCAAAGGTGCCTAGCGCCACTTCGTAATCGTTGCGCGTATCGATGACGACAATATCGTCTTGGGCAATCAGGGCGTTCCAATCCTCGGGGTCGACATAGGCGCCGACCTGCTTGCCGGGGTTCGCCTCGGGCGCACGCAGCGTCACGATTTCAGCCTTGAGCCGCACCTTCATCCGATGGAACGGCATATGCGGGGCCGAGGAATACTTGACTTCGCCGTCCCGGAAACGACCGCCGAAAAGATTGCCGTCTTCCAGCCATCCAATAAGCTGATCGATGGCCTCTGGCGTGCCGGCCACCGTGCCATTGATTCCTTCGGGCGCGAGCAGAAGCGTGCCGCGAATGCCCCGTTCGCAACAGAAGCTGGCGATCGGCTCTTTCAGGCTCTCGAAATCTGGCTGATCGACGAACTTATAGAGTGCGACGACCTTGATCGGATGGCTGGGGTCAAGCTGGGACATGGTTTGCTTTCGGGCCGCAAATTCTCGACAGGCAGCCGCTTTACCATTTTCACGCCCATCGGGGCAAGCGAGCCGCTTGCGGCCAAGGGATGCACTCTGGTAGAACTTCCATACCACTTATGCAAAGGCTGCCGTCCGTCTTGCGCAGCCTCTATATCAGGAGGAATCGAGACATGACCTATCGTGCTGACCCGGCGCGCTATGACGCTATGGAATATCGCCGCTCGGGCCGTTCGGGGCTGAAACTGCCAGCCATCTCCTTGGGGCTGTGGCAGAATTTCGGCGGCAACCGCGATTATCCCTCGGCCTTTGAGATTTTAGGCTACGCGTTCGATCAGGGCATCACCCATTTCGATCTTGCCAATAATTACGGCCCGCCGCCGGGCTCATCGGAGGAATTGTTCGGGCAGGTTCTGGCCCGCGATTTTCATCCCTATCGCGACGAGATGATCGTTTCTACCAAGGCCGGCTACCTCATGTGGCCTGGACCCTATGGCGAATTCGGTTCGCGCAAGTATGTGCTGGCGAGCCTCGATCAATCGCTCAAGCGCATGGGGCTCGATTACGTCGATATCTTTTATTCGCACCGCTTTGACCCTGAAACGCCGCTGGAAGAAACGATGGGCGCGCTGGCCCATGCGGTTCATTCGGGCAAGGCGCTTTATGTGGGCATTTCGAGCTATCCTGAAGCGGAGACGCGGCGCGCGCATGCCATCCTCAAAGACATGGGCGTGCCCCTGACCATCCATCAACCCTCCTATTCGATGCTCAATCGCTGGATTGAAGACGACAAAACCATCGACGCCTGTGGCGAGTTGGGCGTTGGCATCATCGCCTTCTCCCCGCTCGCGCAGGGCGTGCTCTCGGGCAAATACAATCAGGGTAAAAAGGAAGGCACGCGCGCGGACAATCCCAAGGGCTCGCTCCGCCAGAGCCATATCGAACCCAATGTGCTCGATGCAGTGCAAAAGCTCGGCCCCATTGCAGAAAATCGCGGGCAATCGATGGTGCAACTGGCGCTTGCCTGGGCCTTGCGACGCAAGGAAATGACCTCGGCACTGATCGGGGTGCGTACGCTCGATCAGCTCAAGGACAATCTGGGAACCCTTAAAAACCTTGCCTTTTCCGACGAGGAACTCACGGCAATCGATGAGGCGACCAAGGGCGGTTTGATGGACCTGGCTCCCCGCCCGTCGGGCTGGCTGCGGTAACAAAAGCAACAAAAAAGGCGGGAGTATTTCCCGCCTTTTGCATTTCCGATTGTCGGTTCGATCAGCCGCGCAGCGTGCCCCCGGTTGCCTTTTCCACCGCCGCGACGATCTTTGACGACACCGCCTCGATGTCCTCATCGGTCAGGGTCTTGTCGCGCGGCTGCAGAGTCACTTCAATTGCCACCGACTTCTTGCCTTCGCCCACATGAGCGCCTTCAAAAACGTCAAAGACCGTCACATCGGCAACAAGCGCCTTGTCGGCAGCGCGTGCGGCCTTGAGAAGGTTGGCCGCTTCCACATTCTTGTCCATCACGAAGGCGAAATCGCGATGTACCGCCATCAGCGAGGAAATATCGAGCGCAGGCTTGGCGCGGGTTGCTTTCCTGCGCGGCTCGGGGATCGCATCGAGATCGATCACGAAGGCCGCAACCGGACCGTCGAGATCGAAATCGACGACTAAGGCCGGATGGAGTTCACCGAACCAGCCGAGGATGACCTTGGGGCCAAGCTGCACGCGGCCGCCGCGGCCTGGATGGCTCCAGTCCGCCGGTTCGGCAACCACCTGCACCTTATCGATATCGACCCCAAACGCATCGAGTGCGGCGCCGAGATCGGCCTTGGCGTCATAAACACCGACCTTTTCGCCCTTGCCCTGCCAATGCCGCCCGGCGCCACCGATGCCTGCCGTACCGGTACGGATACCGGTCGCGTGGTTGCGCTGGCCATCGGGGGCATCGGAAACGAAAACCTGCCCGACTTCAAACAGCGCCACATCGGATAGCCCACGATTCTGGTTGCGCGTTGCCGCCGCCAGCAGCCCCGGCAAAAGCGAGGGCCGCATGTCGGTCATGTCTGAAGCGATGGCATTGGCGAGCTTGAGTTCTGCCTGCCCGCCGCCGAATTTTTCCGCCAGTTCCGATGAGATGAACGACCAGGTCACGGCCTCATTCATGCCGCGCGTTGCCAGCGTACGCCGGGTCAGCCGGCGCCGGTTCTGGATCGGGGTCAGCATTTTTGGCGCCACGCCCGAAAGGCGCGGCAGCGGCTCGACCGGCACGCGGTTGACGCCCACAATGCGCATGACTTCTTCGACAAGATCGGCCTTGATCGTTACGTCGGGCCGCCACGAGGGCACAGCCACCTTGACGAAATCGCCCGAACCGGACACCCAGAAGCCAAGCCGGGACAGAACTGTCTTGATTTCCGGCAGGCCGAGCTTGAGGCCCGTAAGCCGGGTGACTTCATGCAAGGGGAAATCGATGACGGGTTCGGGAATGACATCTTCGCCCGAGATGACCGGTTCGCATGCCTGTCCGCCACACAGATCGATGACCCATTTGGTTGCCAGTTCAAGGCCCGGCTCGGTAAGCTGGGGATCGACGCTGCGCTCAAGCCGATAGCGCGCATCCGAAACGATCCCTGTCTTGCGCCCGGTCTGGGCAATCAGCTCGGGGTCCCATGACGCGCATTCCATGAAGATGTTGACCGTCTCATCGGTACACGATGACGGTTCGCCGCCCAGAATGCCCCCAAGGCAAAGTGGGCCGCTGTCGTCGGCGATCACGCACATAGTTTCGTCGAGGCTGTGCGTCTTGTCATCCAGCCCTTCGAGCCGCTCGCCGGACCTGGCGTTGCGCAGATGTATCTCGCCAACCAGCTTGTCCGCATCATAGGCGTGCAGCGGTCGCCCCCATCCCATCGAAATCAGATTGGTGATGTCGGCCAGCCTGTTGATCGGGCGCAAGCCGACCGCGCGCAACCTGTCTTGCAGCCATTGCGGCGAAGGACCGTTTTTCACCCCCTTGATCAAGCGCCCTGCGAATTTGCGGATCGCTTTGGGCTCGCCTTCGGAAAAGCGATGGGGAAGCGGCGGAATAGGGCTCGGACCAGCATCGGAAGGAACTGGCTTTATCACAGGATCCTTGAAATTTCCGATCCCGGTGGCGGCCAGATCACGGGCAATGCCGCGCACGCCCGCGCAATCGCCGCGATTGGGCGTGATCGCAACATCGATCACCACATCGTTCATGCCCGCATAGTCGGGATAGGATATGCCGACCGGCGCATCTTCGGGCAATTCGATAATGCCGTTATGGTCGTCGGAAATTTCCAGCTCGCGACCCGAGCACAGCATGCCGTTTGACGCCTGGCCCCGGATATTGCCCTTGCCGAGCGTAAAGCCGGAGCCGGGAATGTAAGTGCCGACCGGCGCGAACACCGCCTTCATGCCGGTGCGCGCATTGGGTGCGCCGCACACAACATCGATCAACTCGCCCGTTCCCGCATCCACCTTGCACACGCGCAGCTTGTCCGCATTGGGATGCTGTTCGGCGCTGACCACATGGGCAACCACAAAGTCTTTCAGCCGCGCACCCTGATCGATGACCTCCTCAACCTCAAGACCAATCATGGTGAGCGTATCGATGATCTCGGCATTTGTTGCGTCGGTCTCAAGATGCTCCTTGAGCCATTCAATCGTGAATTTCATTGCTTTGCTACTTCTTGATCGCGTTGTCTCGCGCCGATTTCAGCGCGCATGAATACCGGTTTGAAATCAGCTTGAAAGCCCGCCAAACAGCGTCGGCAGATCGAGCGGCCGGAAGCCGTAGTGCTCGATCCAGCGCTGGTCGGCATCAAAGAAGGCGCGCAGGTCCGGCATGCCATATTTGAGCATGGCAATGCGGTCGATCCCCATGCCCCAGGCAAAGCCCTGATAAATATCGGGATCAAGCCCACCGGCCCGGATAACATTGGGATGCACCATGCCGCAGCCGAGGATTTCCAGCCAGTCGCTGCCTTGCCCGATTTTCACTTCATTGCCGGAGCGGTCGCATTGCACATCGACTTCCATCGAGGGCTCGGTGAAGGGAAAGAACGATGGGCGGAAGCGCAGGGTAACGCTTTCCACCTCGAAAAATGCCTTCAAAAACTCTTCCAGCACCCAACGGAGCTGCCCGATATGGCTCTGTTTGTCGATCACCAACCCTTCGACCTGATGGAACATCGGGGTATGGGTCTGGTCACTGTCGTTGCGATAGGTGCGGCCCGGCATTACGACGCGAATGGGCGGCTCCTGATTTTCCATCGTGCGGATCTGGACCGGCGAGGTATGGGTGCGCAACAGCTTGCGCTCGCCCTTTTCATCGGCGTTGAAAAAGAACGTATCGTGCATTTCACGCGCCGGATGGCCTTCGGGGAAGTTGAGCGCGGTGAAATTGTAATAATCGGTCTCGATGTCGGGACCTTCGGCAATGGCAAAGCCCATATCGGAAAAGATCGCGGTGATCTCGTCGATCACCTGGGACACCGGATGAATGCGTCCGGTTGCCGTGGGCGCGGGACGCAAAGGAAGTGTAACGTCGAGCTTTTCGCTGGCAAGGCGCTTTTCGAGCGCCACGGCTCTGAGTTCGGAGCGGCGGGCTTCGATCTTGGCCGCTATGTCGTTTTTAAGTCCGTTGATGGCGGGACCCTGTTCCTTGCGCTCTTCAGGGCTCATCTTGCCGAGCCCGGCAAGCAGAGCGGAAATCGACCCTTTTTTGCCGAGCGCGGAGACGCGGACCTGTTCGAGCGCAGCGTCATCGGAGGCCGCGGCGATTTCCTGGGAGAGCGTGGCCGAGAGTTCTGTAAGGCTGGCGGACATCTTGGATATTGTTCCGGAAGCAAAGGATTGGGAAAATTTCAGGCGAAGCGGTAACAAACGAAAAAGCCCTGCGCCACCCCTAATGGGCAGCGCAAGGCTTTAATTCTGGCCTCAGAAAGGCTTATACGGAGCGTAAGCGCTGAAAAATCAGGCGCTGATGCGTCCGTGGGTCGTTGCTTCGAGCTCGCCGAGATAGGCGAGTGCGCCCTTGGCCTTTTCAACGAGCGCAGCAAAAGCTGCTGGCTCGCGAACAGCCAGATCGGCAAGAACCTTGCGGTCCACAGCGACCTCAGCCTTGCTGAGGCCTTCGATAAATCGACCATATGTAAGGCCGTGATCGCGAGCGGCTGCATTGATGCGCTGGATCCAGAGCGCGCGGAAATTGCGCTTCTTTACCTTGCGGTCGCGATAGGCATATTGACCGGCCTTCTCGACAGCCTGAACGGCGGCGCGATAGGTGGTCGAACGGCGGCCATAGTAACCTTTGGCAGCCTTGATAACTTTCTTGTGGCGGGCGTGGGCGGTAACGCCTCTCTTAACGCGTGACATATCGGCTCTTCCTTATCAGCGGTCGTAGGGCATGTACTTCTTGACAATCTTGGCATCCTGATCCGAAAGGACCGAAGTGCCGCGATTGGAGCGGATGTACTTTGCGTTGTGGCTGATCAGACGGTGACGCTTGCCTGCTGGGCCTGCGAGCACCTTACCGGTGGCCGTTACCTTGAAGCGCTTCTTGGCGCCCGACTTGGTCTTCATCTTTGGCATTTTGCTTTTTCCTTATTGTACGGAGCACGGTTTTGAAGAGAACCGCGTTCCTTTTGCATTCCAAGACCGCCACGGCATGCCTTTTGGCCGGGCGGCCCGCAGAAAGTGGGGTTTATAGGGGGGTAGCACCCGATTGGCAAGGGCAAATCGGACCTGCCAATCGCAAAAGGCGCACAAGGGTCGCGCGCCTTTTCCCTAAGTTCTTTATTGGCCGATCAGGAGACGGCGCGCAAGGGATTATCGGGATCCTCGACCCATGCGTCCATATCTGCTGCGGCATTGCCGGCGATAGTGAAGCCGGCAACGATGGCGTCAAGCTCACCGGCCTGCGCTTCGGACTGGGCGATGGATGCGTTGATTTCCTCGACAAGCGCGGCGTTGTGCTGGGTCATTTCATCAAGCACCCGCACCGAACCGCCCACATCGGCGATAGCGTCGGCCTGCTCACGGCTGGCTTTGGAAATATCCTGCATCAGCGCAGCGTTTTCGATCACTGCCTCGCGGATTCCGCGCAGGGTTTCGGCGGCCTGGGCCACAAGGCGTGTGCCGCCATCGACTTCACTGGCCGATTGCTCGATCAGCACCTTGACCTCAGAAGACGCTTGCGCGGCCGATTGTGCCAGACGCCGCACCTCGATGGCGACCACCGCAAAGCCCTTGCCTGCTTCGCCAGCGCGTGCCGCTTCCACCGAAGCGTTGAGCGCTAAAAGATTGGTCTGGAAGGCGATGTCATCGATCATCTTGATGATGTCGGACACTTTGGCCGAGGAGGTCGTGATTCTCATCATCGCCTCGGTTGTTTCCCCCATCACCACACCGCCCGTTTCCGCCAGTTCGGCGGCGGCGCGGGTTTTGCCAAAGGCATCGTCCGCCTTGTGAGCATTGTCGGAGACTGTGGCTGCCAATTGCTCCATAGCGGCCGACGTTTCTTCAATCGTTGCCGCCTGTCGAGTCGTGCGCCCGGACAGATCGTTGGCGCCCGACAGGATTTCTCCGGTGGCCAGTTTCAGGCTGCCCGAGGTCGCCTGCAGCCGTTCGACAATCGCGCCAAAGGCATCGGCCATAGCGTTGGTATCGGCTTTGAGCCGGGCAAACGCGCCTTGATAGTCGCCGCCAATGCGCGCCCGCAAATCGAGTGAAGCCATGGCCGAAAGCACGGACGCTGTTTCCCCAATGCCACGGTCGACATTTTCCATAAGCGCGTTGAGGTTTCCGGCAAGCCCCGCGAGATCGGGATCGTCGTAGCCGGTGTCGATGCGGACCGAGAAGTCGCCCGCAATCGCGGCCGATACGGCGCGACGCACATCGGCCTGCAGGGCCATGCGCGCAGACTGCTCGGCCGCCTCACGCGCCTGGGCCGCCTGTTTTTCGGCGTCCATGGCCTGCATGGCCTTGCCATTGTCGCGGAAAACCATCAGCGCTTCCACCATTTGGCCGATTTCGTGACGCTGCTTTTCGTCCAGAGCGACATCGAGATCGCCATTGGCCAGCGCCCGCATCCGCCCTGCAATCGTGCTGATGGCCCGCGAGAGGCCGCGCCCGATCAGCACCGCCATCAGCGCCCCGATAGCAAGAGCCAGAATGCCCGCGCCCAAAACGCCTGCAAGCGTGCGCTCTGCCGTTGCCACCCCAACAGGGCCCAGCGCATCCTGACGGGCCCTCACATTGTCCAGCATGGCCCCAAAGGCCTGCTGCATCTGGGGGCCAAGCACGTCGAGTTCGCCCGTCATCACAGCGTTGCGCGCAACGATTGCCGCCTCCGCATCACGGGCCAACGCCATATAGGTTTCGAGATTGCCGATCATACGATTGGCGGTCGCCTTCTGGCTGTTGGAAATCACGGCGTCATGAAGCTGGGTCAGCCGCGTTGCGGCATTGGCGGCGTGGGCGTCCGCGCTCTCGAGCCATGCCGGATCGTTGGTCAAAAGGAAGCGCTCGACATCGAACTGGGTCAAGATCGTGCCCTGCACGGCAAAGCCCGCCGAGCCGGTGGCGTTGAAATTGCCGCTGACGGCCTGCAGCGCGCCATTTGCATCGGTGCGCAGGGTGCTGCCAACCTGGGCAAGCTCCGCCGTGATCGCATCGATCCTGTCCTGATACGCGCTCATGGTATCGAAGGCGTCCTGATAGGCCTGTGCCGATTGGGCAAATTCGACCAGCGCCGCCTGAGCCTCCGGGTCGTCGGCAAAGAGCGCCGAGATTTCGGTATCGTTGGCCTGGAGGGCGGCTATGCGGGCAGCCAGCGCTTGGGCCTTTTCACTTGAGGTTTCCAGCCGGTAATCGAGATCGGCCATCCGGGCCGCAGCAAGGTCATCTGCAAAATTGGCGATGGCGACCGTCTGGCGGGCGGCCTGGCGGTAATCGCCAAATGTTGCCCCCAAACCGCTCACCCCGAGATAGGCAAAGGCAACAATGGCAGCCAGAAGGGCCAGCATTGCGCCAAATCCGGCATATATCCGCTGCGCGACACTCAAACGCGAGATCATGATCCTGCTCCGTCCCCCTGGAACCGATACAAGGCTTCATAAAACCCGGCTTCGCTTAACGAATCCTCAATTCGACCGCGAATGATCGTCAATTATTGCCTTTGGCTACATCATTTTGTGTAAACGATTAAAGTTTGAGCACTTGGCAAGCGTACGCAGTTCCACAAAAGCAAAAGGTGGCCCAAACGGACCACCTTCTAACATTTCCTGCCGATGGGCTCAGCACACGATCAGCGCGGCGCGAGGACCATGACCATCTGGCGGCCTTCGGCCCGCGGATTGGATTCCACCTTGGCGACTTCCTCGAACTGGTCCCTGACCTTGAGCAAAAGCTCGAGACCGATATTCTGGTGTGCCATTTCGCGGCCGCGAAAGCGCATGGTGACCTTTACCTTGTCACCTTCGCCGAGGAATTTTTCCACCGAGCGCATTTTGACTTCATAGTCGTGGCTATCGATATTGGGCCTGAGCTTGATCTCCTTGACCTCGATTACCTTCTGCTTCTTGCGTGCTTCGGCAGCCTTTTTCTGAGCGGCATATTTATATTTGCCCAGATCCAGGATCTTGCACACCGGCGGGTTCGAGTTCGGAGCAATCTCCACAAGGTCCATCCCGGCATCCATGGCCATTGCGATGGCTTCACTGGTGCGCACGGCGCCTACATTGTTGCCTTCAGCGTCGATTAGCTGGACTTCAGGTACGGTAATTTCATTGTTCGAGCGCGGCCCATCTTTCTGGGGCTGCACGGGTCTCATCGGGCGACGAATGGGTTTTATTCCTTTGCAAACATTTCCGGAACGTCTGGGTCGCAGACGCGCCTTAAAATCTTGGTAATCGGGTCTAAAGTCAACAGGCAAACGATGCAATCGGCCTACTGTTCCCCTCAACTCTTGTCCTGACCGCCCCATCGCGCTAGACCGCGAACAGCAAACACAAGGATAGCCCATGACCGAACCGACCAAAGCTATTACGATTGGCTCTGGAGATCAGGCCCGCGAGATCGCAATGATCGCGCGCAAGGGCAAGGCGCCCGGCCTTTTCTGGCTTGGCGGCTTTAAATCGGACATGGCCGGCTCCAAGGCACAGGCTCTCGACAGTTTCGGGGCCGAGCAAGGGCTGGGCGTCACCCGGTTCGACTATTCGGGCCACGGGCTTTCAGGCGGGGTATTTCTTGAGGGCACGATTTCGCGCTGGCTCGAAGAAGCGCTCGCGGTCTTTGCCCGGACAGAAGGCGAGCAGATCGTTATCGGCTCGTCGATGGGCGGCTGGCTGGCGCTGCTCGTCAATCGCGCCCTGCGCGCGCAAGGCATAGACCGCGTACGCGCCCTCGTTTTGATTGCCCCGGCCACCGACATGACGCGCGATCTGATGCGCGACACCTTCACCGACTCTGAACTTGCCGATCTTTGGGAAAAGGGTCGGGTCGAACAGCCCTCCGATTATTCGGACGAGCCCTATATCCTCACCCGCGCGCTGATCGAGGATGGCGACAATCATCTGCTGTTCGGCAGCCCGATCCGCACCCATTGCCCGGTATCGATTCTGCAGGGCGGACAGGATACCGACGTGCCGCCCGCCCACGCGCTCAAACTCGTGAGCCACCTGATTTCCGACCCCGTGACCTTCACCCTGATCCCCGACGGCGATCACCGGCTGAGCCGCGATCAGGACCTTGAAAAGCTCAAGCAAACGGTGCTGCGGCTGATGTAAGCGGGGCGTAATCTGGCGCTTTGCGAGACGGGTGATCGTTACGGCACAATCAAATACGTTCAGTTCGGTCCTTGATCGAACTGTGTTTGCATCCGTGCAATCTCCGCAACATGGTCGCCGATCCAATTGGATACACTGTCGAGCCGCTCGGCAATCTCATGCCCCATATCCGTCAGCGCGTAGGTAACCTGCGGCGGGATCGAATCTTGCACATGCCTGCTAATCAGCCCGTGGCGCATCAGTGATTTCAGGGTCTGCGAAAGCATTTTCTCGCTTATCCCCTCGACTCTGTTGCGCAGCACATAAAATCGCATTGGGCCATCGGCAAGCGCTATGAGTATCAAAAAGCCCCAACGGCTGGTCACATGGTTGAAAACATCGCGCCACAGGCAATCGGCCTTCAACGGGCCACGATCATCGGCCTTTCGCTTTGTGCTCATAAGGTCAGGTCCCTACTTCAAAGTGCGTTCTTGTCCACAATGTGGGCTTTCATATAGTAAGCCCATAACCGAACGCACACTCAAGTCTTTATCTGACTGAGAGAAAGGATTCCGCGTGCCATCAGCCACCCCGTTTTACTCAATCATCGACTACACAGCCGCGTCCGCTGAGGCCCAGTCGGGCATTGCACAGGCCTTCGCCCAGATTCAAAGGGATTGGGTCGCACCATATCGCGGATTCGTTTCGGCGCGCTTTCTTGCCAGCACTGACGGAACGATCGTACGTGCCATTGTGGAATGGCAGAGTGAGGATGCCTTCCACGCATTTGAGCGCGAATCTGACGGCAAAGGCCGTATTGCGGCTTTGGAGGAAGCCTTCGCGAAACTTTCCACCCAAGGGTCGCGCAACACGTTCCGGCCGGTTGTCGAGGTTCTGCCATCGGACGCCGCGCAATGAGCGTCGAGATCTATTCCGATTTCCTTTGCCCGTGGTGCTATATAGGCCATCGCAAGCTGGAAAAAGCGCACGCTGCTCTCCCCTCAGTACGCCGCGTTGCTATCGTGTGGCGCAGCTATCAGCTCGATCCAGATGCCAGCACCCTACCCACACAGACTGCAGCTCAGGCCATGCGCGGCTGGTACCCCGAACCGGGCGAAGCTGAAGCCAGGCTTGAGCGAATCGTCTCAGCAGGGCGGGACGAAGGTCTGCACATCGATCTCGAACGGGCGCTCCCGGTCAACACCTTCGATGCGCACAGGGTGAGCCATCTTGCAAAGAGCCAAGCATTGTCGGAACCGCTGAACGAACTTGTGTTTCGCGCTTATCACGTCGAAGGCCTGAACATTGCCGACCATGAGGTGCTGATTGCAATTGCTGGCGAAGCAGGGCTGAATCGTGAGGAGGTAAAGAGCCTGTTGGCGACCGATGAATTCAGCGATTCTGTTCGTGCCGATATCGGTCGAGCGGCAAAGCTGGGTATCAGAGGGGTGCCAACCCTTGTCACCGAAAAGGGCGAGCGCTTTTCCGCTACACAGGAACATTCAACGCTTGTTGCCTTGCTTGATACCGCACATGCCGGAGTGGCACAGCTCTAATCCATGAAATGTGCATAGTTCAGCTTCGTCATCTGCCGAAGTTGCCCAAACGGCTCTCCTTCATGCGGCTCACTGCACAAAAAAATCCGAGAACCTGAACCGTTCAAAAGAACGCAAAAAGGGCGCCTCGCAGGCGCCCTTTGACTTCTTGCCGATGCGATTACGCTTAAAGCGTGCGCTCGATCTTTTCCACGCGATAGCATTCGATGACATCGCCTGCGCGCATGTCTTCGTATTTCTCGAACGCCATGCCGCATTCCTGCCCCATGGGCACTTCCTTGACCTCGTCCTTGAAGCGCTTGAGCGTCGAGAGCCTGCCTTCGTGAATAACCACGTTGTCGCGGATCAGGCGAACGCCAGCACCGCGCTCCACCATGCCCTCGGTCACGCGGCAACCTGCAACCTTGCCGACCTTGGAGATGTTGAACACTTCCAGGATCTCGGCATTGCCGATGAAGGTTTCGCGCACTTCCGGCGCCAGCATGCCGCTCATCACGCCCTTAACGTCGTCGATCAGGTCGTAGATGATGTTGTAATAGCGGACTTCGATGCCTTCGCGCTGGGCCAATTCGGCCGCCTGCTTGTTGGCGCGCACATTAAACCCGATGATGACCGCCTTGGACGCAGTTGCCAGCGTCACATCCGACTCGGTGATCCCGCCAACGCCTGAATACAGGATCTGAGCCGAAACTTCGTCGGTCGAGAGCTTATTGAGCGCGGTAACGATCGCTTCGACCGATCCCTGCACGTCGCCCTTGATAACCAGCGGGAACTTTGCGATGCCGGAGGCCTTGAGCTGGTTCATCATCTGCTCGAGGCTGGTTGCACCTCCACCGGCGGTCTTTTCGCGAATGACGCGCTGGCGGTATTCGGTAATTTCACGCGCGCGCGCCTCGCTTTCAACGACGGCAAAGCGATCGCCCGCATCGGGCACGCCCGAAAAGCCAAGCACTTCAACAGGTGTCGAAGGACCGGCGGATTTGACCTGCACGCCCTTATCGTCGATCAGCGCGCGGACCTTGGCCCATTCGTTACCGGCGACAACGATGTCACCGACATTGAGCGTGCCGCGCTGAACCAGAACAGTCGCAACCGCACCACGGCCCTTGTCGAGCTTGGATTCAATGACGAGGCCCTGGGCCGAACCCTTTTCGGGCGCCTTAAGCTCAAGCACTTCGGACTGGAGCAGAACCGCTTCAAGCAGACCGTCGAGATTGGTCTTTTTGAGCGCGGAGACTTCCACGTCGAGCACTTCACCGCCCATCGATTCAACAAAGACTTCATGCTGGAGCAGGTCGGTCCGCACCTTCTGAGGATCGGCGCCCGGCTTGTCGATCTTGTTGATCGCCACGATCATCGGAACCCCGGCCGCCTTGGCGTGCTTGATGGATTCGATGGTCTGAGGCATCACCGCGTCGTCGGCGGCGACAACCAGAATGGCGATGTCGGTCGCCTGCGCGCCACGGGCACGCATCGCGGTAAAGGCTTCGTGGCCCGGCGTATCGAGGAAGGTGATCTTCTGGCCGTTCTTTTCGACCTGATAGGCACCGATATGCTGGGTGATGCCACCGGCTTCGGTGGAAACCACATTGGCTTCACGGATCGCGTCGAGCAGCGAGGTCTTGCCGTGGTCGACGTGCCCCATGATGGTCACGACCGGCGGGCGCGAAACAGAGTCTGCAGCATCGTCCTTTGCCACATCGTCGAACAGGCCTTCTTCCACATCGCTTTCAGCAACCCGCTTGACCGTATGGCCCAACTCGGTCGCAATCAGTTCAGCGCTATCGGCATCGATGACGTCGTTGATCTTGAGCATCTGGCCCTGGGCCATCAAAAGCTTGATAACGTCAACGGCGCGCTCGGCCATGCGGTTGGCCAACTCACCAACAGTAATGGCTTCAGGGATCGTGACTTCGCGGCTGAGCTTGGGCTGGGCGACCTTTGCGGTCTTGCCCATCTTCTTGTTCTGCCGGCGCCGCATTGCTGCCAGTGACGGGCGGCGATCATTCTCGTCGAGCGCAGAATTGACGTTCAGACGACCGCGCGAATTGCTATCGCGGCGCGCCGGTGTTGCGCTTGGCTTGGGCGCAGCATTGCGCTTGGCGCGCTCAAGCTCGTCCTTGTCCACAAGAGCCTTGGGCGCCGGGGCCGCGCGGCGGCGCACGCGATCGTCCTCGCCCTCACCCGGAGGTGGCGGCGGGGGCATATCGGGCTGCATAGCTGCCTTGGGCGATGGCTTATGAGCGGGCTTGGGACGCGCCTGACCGGCCTTTACGGGCACGATTTCGTCAAGTTCGTCCTTTTGTTTTTCCGCTTCAGCTTCCTGCGCCTTGCGCTCAGCCTCAAGCGCGACCTGACGCTCCGCTTCCTCGCGCTCGGCCTTGCGGCGGGCGTCGATTTCAGCATGGCGGCGGGCTTCTTCTTCGGCCTTGATGCGATCTTCCTCGGCGCGGGCGGCCGCTTCGCGCAAGGCGCGTTCGCGGGCCTGAGCCTCGTTCTGCGTCAGCGATGTTGAGGGGGCACCGCCCGAACGCGGCGCGCCGCCCTGGGGCCGTCCACCGGGGCGATTGCCGCCTTGCGGGCGTCCGCCACCGCCTGGCGCCCCTGAGGGCGCGCCAGCACCGGGTGCGCCCGGAGCGCCAACCCGGCGCGTACGCTTTTCAACAACGACAGTGCGTGATGAACGCGACACGCCGGGCCGAGCGCCAACATTGGGCGCGCCCTTAAGGCTCAGGGTCTTTTTCCCGGAGCCAGAATTGTCGCTGTTCTTGTCCTTGTCTGTCATATGGTGTCGTCTTCTTTTCTCTCTGTGGCGATGAAAAGCGCCAGTCTCTGGGCCCTTTCGATCACCGAATTCGCTGCTGCTCCCGGCACGAGCGCAGCATGTATCACATTTTCGAGCCCCAATGCCAAACCCAATTGGTCCGACGAGAGAGATTCTATATGCGCCAGTTCCGCCTCTTTGCCGGACCGGCGCACAGCCTGAAGCATTTTTCTTCGGCTATCGGGGGCAGCGTCGCTTGCGGTTATCAGCGCCGCAGCCCCACCATTTTCCACCAACGCAGAAACCTTGGCCGCGCCCGTTATCAGGGCTCCGGCCTTGCGCGCAAGCCCGAGCGTACCCGTAAGGCGCTGTTCTAACCGCGTCTTGGTCAAGAACGCAAGATCATCGGGCACCTTGATTTGCGTCTTAAGGCTACGCGCAAACACTTTCTTGCGCGCAGCTTCCTCGACGGCGGCAAAAGACAGGCTGATCCAGACGCCGCGACCGGGGGCTTTTCCGTCCACATCGGGCGCCAGAACGCCGTCCGGTGACAGCGCGAACCTTATAAGCTCTGACGCGGGTTTTTCTTCCCGCGTGAGCGCGCAGGTTCTGTCTATCGCCTTTCCGCGTCCCAATTGAGGCCGTCCCTTACTGAGCCGTTTCTGCCTCGGGTTCGAGATCGTGCTCTGCCTCGTCGACAATTTCAGCCGCGGGAAGATCATCCTCGGTTATCCAGCCCATCTTGAGCCGGGCCGCCATAATCATGTCTTCCGCTTCCTGACGCGAGATCGGGAAGGCCGAAAGCGCGCCGTCGAACCGCTTGGTTTCGCCGTCCTTGCGCTCGGACCAGCCGATCAGGTCGTCGGCGACACAGCCGGCGAAATCCTCAAGCGTCTTGACGTTGTCCTTGCCAAGCGCAACCAGCATCGCGGCATTCAGCCCGCCAATGTCATAGAGCGCGTCTTCAACGCCGAGCGCCTGACGCTCTTCGTCCAATTCACGTTCGAGCGCATCGAGATATTCGGTGGCACGATTCTGGATTTCGGCAGCGGTTTCTTCGTCAAACCCGCCAATCGAAGCGATTTCGCCCAAATCCACATAGGCCAGTTCCTCAATTGAGGAGAAGCCTTCGGACGCCAATAGCTGGGCAACCATCTCGTCAACGTCAAGAGCCTGCATGAACAGATCGGTGCGCTCAGTGAATTCCTTCTGGCGACGCTCGGATTCTTCCTGCTCGGTCAGAATGTCGATATCCCAGCCGATAAGCTGGCTAGCAAGACGCACGTTCTGACCACGGCGGCCGATGGCGAGCGAAAGCTGCTCGTCGGGTACGACAACTTCAACGCGCTCGGCCTGCTCGTCGAGCACGACCTTGGCAACGTCTGCCGGCTGAAGAGCCGAAACCACGAGATCGGCGATGTTATTGGTCCAGGGAATAATGTCGATCTTTTCGCCCTGGAGTTCACCGACAACGGCCTGAACGCGGCTGCCGCGCATACCGACGCAGGCGCCGACGGGATCGATCGAGGAATCGGTCGAGGTTACGGCGATCTTGGCGCGCGAACCCGGATCACGGGCAATCGAGCGGATGGTGATGATGCCATCGTAGATTTCGGGCACTTCCTGCTGGAACAGCTTGGCCATGAACTGAGGATGGGTGCGCGAGAGGAAAATCTGCGGCCCGCGCTGTTCGCGGCGCACGTCATAGATATAGGCGCGCACGCGGTCGCCATAGCGGAACTGCTCACGCGGGATCAATTCATCACGGCGGATGATGGCCTCGCCGCGCCCCAGATCGACGATCACATTGCCATATTCGACGCGCTTGACCGAGCCGTTGACGATCTCGCCCATGCGGTCGACATATTCTTCATACATGCGGTCGCGTTCAGCGTCGCGCACCTTCTGGACGATCACCTGCTTTGCCGACTGGGCGGCGATGCGGCCAAATTCGATGGGCGGGAGGGGTTCGGTCACATAGTCGCCGAGCTTGGCGGCCTCGTTTTTCGCCTTGGCGTCTTCGAGCCCGATCTGGCGGCCATATTCCTCAACCGTTTCGACGACCTCAAGCAGGCGCCACAAACGCAGCTCGCCCGATTTGGGATTGATCTCGGCCTTGACTTCGGTTTCCGCACCGTAACGGGCCTTCGCGGCGCGCTGAATGGCTTCTTCCATTGCTTCGATCACGATCATCCGGTCGATCGACTTTTCGCGCGCGACGGCATCTGCAATCTGCAAAAGCTCTAACCTGTTGGCTGAGACGGCCATATTGGGAACTCCCTAGTTGCTCTGCGAATCGGCGCCATCCCCGGCGTCCGCTTCGTCGTAAATCGTTTCGATCTCGGTGTCCTGATCGTCGAAATCAGGGTTGGCTTCCTGCGCCTTGCGGGCGGCATCGAGCAATTTGTCGGTCATTACCAGCTTGGCATCGGCCAAGGCGGAGAGTGGCAATACATGCACCGGGTCTTCGCCCTTGGGGGCATCGGGTAGCCGGATCGAGAATGTCTCATCGTCGGCCCCGACGATCTCACCGCGGAACCGCTTGCGGCCATCGATCAGATCGGCCAATTCGACCTTGGCTTCGTGCCCCGCCCAGGCAGCAAAGTCACGCGAGCGCACCAAGGGGCGGTCGACGCCGGGCGAAGAGATTTCCAGATGATATTCCCGGTCGATCGGGTCTTCAAGATCGAGCACGGGATTGAGATCGCGATGCAGGGTTTCACAATCGGAGATCGTGAACTGCCCGTTCTCGTCCTCGCACATGATCTGCAGGGTGCAGCCATTGTCCTGGGTGATGCGAATGCGCACGAGATCATAGCCGAGACTCTCGGCAACCGGCTCGACGATAGCGGCGATCCGGGCCTCCAGCGGCGTTTCGCGAATGTAGCGCTTTGCGTTTCCGCTCATGGGCCATCCGATAGAAAGGTAATAAAAAAGAGCGGGGCCGGTTGGCACCCACTCTCTCATTTGATCCGAGATTGTTGCGCCTCATATAGCGCGGGTTTGGACCGAACGCAAGAACTCGAAATAAAAGCTCTTCATACGGCCCTGGCGGCGGGCCTTTTGCTCATAGCGGGTAGCCTGCCAGCCTGGATAGGGGGCGTGCCAGGCGCCCGGGGCGCAGAGCGGCCATGTAAAGTGCGGCGTGCGCAGGATATGGGCCAGTGTCCAGTTGGCGTAGTCTTCAATGTCGGTGGCAAAGCGGAAAATGCCACCGGGCTTGAGCACGCGGGCAAATTGCTCAAGCATGGCGAACTGGACCAGGCGCCGCTTGTGGTGACGCAGCTTGGGCCAAGGGTCGGGATAAAGCACGTAAAGGCAATCGATCGACGCATCGGGCATCACCGCCAGGAGCTTGATGACGTCATCGGGGAAAAGCCGGATATTGTTGAGCCCCTGCTCTTCAATCGCTTCGAGCAGTTTGCCGATACCGCCGGTAAAGACCTCACAGCCGATAAAGCCATCTTGCGGATTTTCGCCTGCAATGCGCGCCAGATGCTCGCCCCCGCCATAGCCGATTTCAAGATGGATGCGCTTTGCTTCAGCGAACAGCACCTTGGGATCGACCGGCTCGGAAATATCGACTTCGAGTTCGGGCAAAAGCGTATCGAACAAGGCCTGCTGGCCCTTGTGCAACGTCTTGCCTGCCCGGCGTCCGAAAAAGGCGCGCGGTCCACGCGGATCTTGCGGGATGGATTTTCGGGTCATGGTTGGCAGGCAATCTCTTTGAAAAACATAAAGCGCAGCAGGTGATGCCGCGCTTTATCGTCATTACCAAACACAATGCAAGTGCCGGGACCTGGCTGCTAGGTCAGTTCCGCCTTGATGTCATGGGCAAGATCGGTGAGCTCCCAGGAAAAGCCGCCAGCCGCATCGGGTTCGCGCCCGAAATGGCCATAGGCTGCCGTGCGCTCATAAATCGGCTGATTGAGTTTGAGATGCTCGCGAATGCCGCGCGGGGACAAGTCCATGACTTTTTGCAATACGATGCCGAGCTTATCCTCATCGACCGTGCCGGTACCGAACGTATCGACAAAGATCGAAAGCGGCTTGGAAACACCAATCGCGTAGGACAACTGAATAACGCATTTTTCCGCCAGACCGGCGGCCACAACGTTCTTGGCCAGATAGCGTGCGGCATAGGCTGCCGAGCGGTCAACCTTGGTGGGGTCCTTGCCTGAAAAGGCACCGCCGCCATGCGGCGCGGCACCGCCATAGGTATCCACGATGATCTTGCGGCCGGTCAGGCCCGCATCGCCATCGGGGCCACCGATGACAAATGCGCCTGTCGGATTGACGTAAAATTCGTCTTCGGGCGGCATCCACCCCTTTGGCAGCACGTCCTCGACAAAGGGGCGCACCAGTTCGCGCACCTCGTCCTGGGAAATGTCCTCGACATGCTGGGTCGAAACCACAACCGAGGTCGCGCCGACCGGCCTGCCGTTCTCATACCGAAGCGTGACCTGGCTTTTGGCATCGGGGCCAAAGACCTTGACTGCGCCAGAATGGCGGGCCTCGGCCATGTTTTTCAGAATTTTGTGCGCATACTGGATTGGCGCCGGCATCAACTCGGGCGTTTCATTGACGGCATAGCCGAACATGATGCCCTGATCGCCCGCCCCTTCATCCTTGTTGCCATTGGCATCGACGCCTTGTGCAATATGGGCCGATTGCTCATGCACATGGCAGCACAACTCGAGGGTTTTCCAGTGAAAGCCCTCCTGCTCATAGCCGATGCGCTTGACCACGCCGCGCGCGATCTCTTCCATTTTGGCAGTATCGATCTCTGCCGGGCCGCGCACTTCACCCGCCAGCACCAGCCGGTTGGTGGTTGCGAGCGTTTCAAGCGCAACGCGTGAATAGGGATCAATGGCGAAAAACGCATCGACGATGGCGTCCGATACCTGATCGCAGATTTTGTCGGGATGGCCCTCGGAAACAGATTCCGAGGTAAACAGATAAGAAGAACTGGCCACGTTAAACCTCATGATAAAAGCGGCGAGGGCGCACGCGGTAGTGCGCGTGCATAGGCCAACCCCATGCACTTTCAGCCCTGCTTGTGACAGGTCGGCAGCTCAAATGCAATAGGGATATAAAGTTATCTTTATGTGAGTGCAGAGTATGCTTACAAATGTTTTGCCTGCCGCCGCTTTTGCAGCGCCACGCCCAACAGCCCCAAAACCAGCCCCAGAACGATAAGCGCAAAGAAGGGCATATGCCGGTATTGAGTGAACAGCGTCCCTCCGATGGGCAGGGACGGGCTGCCCTTGACGGCGCCGATTTCGCGCTCGCGTAGTTGCACAGTGACACGCCCGAGCGGATCGACGATTGCCGAAATGCCCGAATTGGCCACCCTGATCATAGACAATCCCTCTTCCACCGCGCGCAGCCGTGCGTGATGGAAGTGTTGAGCCGGACCGATGGAATAGTCGAACCAGGCATCGTTGGTGAGCACCAGAATGAACTGGGCATCGGCAACGGGGGCACCCAATCGGCCAGAATAGAGGATTTCATAGCAGATCAGCGGCAGAAAGGCTGGGGTTCCCGGCAGGTTCATCAGCCGCCGCGCATCACCGGGGGCCCAGCCCTCCGAGCCGTGTACGAACTGGGACAGCCCAAAACGCTCGAAAAAATCCTGAAACGGCAGATATTCCCCGAACGGGACGAGATGGGTCTTGTCATAGCTTGAGATCACTTCGCCATCGGAATTGAAGGCAAGGATCGAGTTGAACGGACGCTGACCGGGCACAATCGACCCGTCGGAGCCGTAGGCCTCACGCGGCGCGCCGGTCAGAAGCGTTATATGATCGGGCAGCGCGCGGGCGATCTGCGCGATGTATTGTGGCTCGTCGGACAAAAAGAACGGCAGCGCGGCTTCGGGCCAGATCAGATGCGTCACATCGTCCAGCCCCTCATCCTCGGGATTGGTGTGCATTGTCGAAAGGTCGATCAGCCGGTTGACGATCTCCTCGCGCGCAAAGGTCTGCCACTTGATATCCTGTGCAACGACTGGCTGGACCATGCGCACACGCATGTCCGGATTTTCCTCGACCGTAATGTCGCCAAGCCGGTAATGGCCCCAGGCCAATTGCAGCGTAATCAGCCCCACCGCCACAAAGAGCGGCAGCAGCCTTGAGACCAGAGCGCGCTCGGCAGCGGGCCAGACAAGCGCTGGCGTTGCTGCAACAACAATAGCGGCAAAACTCAGCCCGTAAATGCCAACAAGGCTGGCTGCCTGCATCATCTCGGGATTGGCAGTCAACGCATAGCCGAAAAGATTGAAGGGAAAGCCGGTAAAAAGGTGTCCGCGGGCAAATTCGGCCAGCGCCAGAAAGCCTGCCAGCGCAAAAATCCGCAGCCATGAGTCCGACCATAGGAAATGGGCCAGACTGACCCCGAAGGCCCAGAACAATGAAAGAATCGCGGCCAGCCCCAGCACCGCAACCGGCATGGCCGCCAACAGCCAGCCGCCATCGACGAAAAACGCCGCGCCGACCCAATGGATTGAGACCGCGAAATAGCCGAGCCCGAAATTGAAACCGATCCAGAAGGCCGGGCCGATCAACCGCCGGAAAACGCCCTTTTCGCGTTCGGCGCCATCGAGCGCCCAAACGAGAACGGACACACCGACAAACAGCGCGGGCAGGAAAAACAGCGGCGGCATTGCAAGCGCGGCAATCGCCCCGGCCAGGATCATGAGCAATGCCCGGCGCCAGCCCTGGCTCAGCATGGCAAATTCGGCCAATGCGGTCACTGTGATGCCCCTTGGATCAGCGAATCAACTGGGTTTGACGGTGTACGCGGCGCGTGAGAACGTCAATGCGCACATAAGCGCGAACAGGGTCCGACTGTGCATTAGGGCATTGGTTCAAACCATGCTAGAATGGCGCTCTTGTAGCGTTGGCTGCATTATTCCCGAACTGATCGGATTTTCATGAATATTCCTGTTTGGATAAAACCCGCCGCCTATGGCGCGGCTATTGGTGGCGTTGTTGTCGCCATTGTCGGTTTCTCGTGGGGCGGTTGGGTCAGCGGTGGCTCCGCTCTGGCATCGGCCAATGCGGCTGCGTTGCAAAGTCGGACAGATCTCGCCTCGGCGATTTGCGTGCAGAATTTCATGGCCGATGAGAACGCGCGTGCCAACCTCAACGAACTCAAGGCCCTGCGCGACAACCAGCAGCGCACGTATCTTGAGGAAGGCACCTGGGCGATCATGCCCGATCAGGATGCAGTCACTCGCGACACCGCAATACTTTGCGCCCGCATGCTCTCGGCTCTGGAACCCGAGGAATTGCCGGTCGTAGAAAATCAGGAGGTCGTTGAGCCGGGCATTGTTATCGATCCCGAGGAGAGCAGCGCGCCGCTCGATGCCGAACCGGCAATCGAAGACCCTGCATAATAACAGTCACAAATCGGCTGGCCGGTTCAAGTGTTCCGGCCAGCCTTTGTCGCGTTATGCCGGGCAGAAAATGGTGTGCGCCGCCTATTCAGCTTGTAAAATTGCCTGCCGATCCTGCTTGCGCAGCAAGGGGTATCCGTCCTTGTCGTAAAGATCGTGCAGATCGCGCGCGTCATAGGTACGGCCATCAACAATCATGCGTGCACCGCGAAGGCTGACCGGCGCTGCCTCTTCAAGAGCAAAGCGGATGGCCTTGGCGGCCGATGAAAAGCGTCGTGCCCCTTGGGCAAAAGCGGCGTTCAGGTCACTGCCGAGATAGAGTGCCGCCTGGGCGTTATAATTGATCGTATTCATTGAAAGTCTTTCTGGCGCCGACCGTATGGTGGCTGCCGGGTAAAATCGCAAAGCGGCTGGCCGCATGGGGCAAAACATCCCGCTGGCGATTGAAATTGGAAAATTGCGTTCTGGAGAGTTTATACATCCGTCTGTGTGACGGTACGCCGACAGTGCGGCGGCTCTCAAACAGGAACACAGTGCATATAGTGCAGCGGGACCCAGATGACAAGAGCCACGCACGCTGGGCAGCGCTGCAGCACGGACGCCTTGCTTTACACACAGTGACCTGTTACTTTGCACGAATACGTTTGACGCTCTTTAGCTACCTGATCCCGGCACGCCGGTCACTTGGATACCTCAATTGCAAGACGTTTAGATGCGGCCTCAGGGCCGGATCGGCTTGCTTGCATGTCGCTGGCAGGTCACTGCCAATGAAAGGATCCATCGATGATCTCCGGCAAAGTAAAATTTTTCAATTCCACTAAAGGCTTCGGCTTCATTCAGCCTGACCAGGGCGGCCAGGACGCATTCGTCCATATCAGCGCTGTAGAGCGCGCCGGCCTTTCGACACTGGTTGAAGGCCAGGCTGTCAGCTACGATCTGGAAACCGGCCGCGATGGCCGCGCTTCGGCGACAAATATCCAAGAAGCCTAATCTGCCAAAGGCCGCCTCCGGGCGGCCTTTTTATTTGGAGGTCTGCCATGATTGGCCCAAAGCTTACGCCGCAGAAGAAATTTTCGCTGATGGAAGCGCGTCAGCAGGAAGCCCTTCGACAGGAAGAGCAGGCTCTTGAGGCAACGCGCGCCAAGACCGCGCGACTTAAGGCCCAACGGCTCGAAAAAGAATATCAGGACAGCCTGAAGCCCAAAAAGCCCGCCGTGCGCGCCAAGCGCACAGCCAAAGCGCGCTAGACCTTTTTTGGTGCGGGAACGCGCCGTCGATTGCTGACAGCAATCATAGAGACATGCGCTGCTACGCCATGTCGTTTACCGATCTCCCGTTTCATTCCCGACTCCGACAGCGCCCGAAAAGCGACTAGCATTTCGCGCAACAAAAAACCCCGGGCGCCATCTCTGGCGCACGGGGCTCGAGATTGTGGTGCAAACAACCTCTGCCGGAGGACATCCGACGGCAGCGAGTTTATCCCAGCCTTATGGGCGTGTCATGAGGGGCATGCCTGATAATTATGCACAACAACACGCCACCATCCTTTCGTGCGCCTAAAAAATAGCCATTCATACCGCCTTTAGCCAGACGCAACGTCTGCTGAACATCGATCCACGCATGACACCGGATTGAGACCACTCCTGTCGCTGCGGCAGATTGCAAGCCTTTACAAAATCTTAACGCCAATCGTTCCGGGCCTGTTCGGGCTCTGGCATAGTTCTTGCGACTCCTGTTGGCGGTGCAAACAGCAACTGTCGGAGGACAAAATGACAGACTGGACCAAATACAAGGGCTTGGCGTTGGCAGGGGTTTTGGGAGCATCGCTGCTCGCCGCGCCGGTTGCCGCCCAGGAAGGCGAGCCAATCAAGGTCGGTATCCTGCATTCGCTTTCGGGCACGATGGCGATTTCGGAAACCACCCTTAAAGACGTTATGGAAATGCTCATCGAGCAACAGAATGAAGCCGGTGGGGTTCTGGGCCGCCCGCTCGAACCAGTGATCGTCGATATTGCCTCCGACTGGCCGCTGGCCGCCGAACTGGCCCGACGCCTGATCGAGGTCGATGAAGTCGATGTTGTCTTTGGCTGCTGGACGTCGGTTTGCCGCAAGTCGGTATTGCCGGTCTTTGAAGAACTCAACTCGCTGCTGTTCTACCCGGTTCAGTACGAAGGCGAAGAAAGTCAGCGCAACGTCTTTTATACCGGCGCGGCGCCCAACCAGCAGGCCATTCCCGCCGTTGACTACCTGATGAATGAAGAAGGGGTCGAGCGCTGGGTGCTTGCCGGCACCGATTACGTCTATCCCCAGACCACCAATCTCATCCTCGAGCAATATCTCAAGGATGCCGGTGTCGCCGATGAAGACATCATGATCAACTATACCCCGTTCGGCCATTCGGACTGGCAAACGATCGTTTCCGATATCGTCGCCTTCGGTTCGGAAGGCAAAAAGACCGCCGTTGTCTCCACCATCAATGGTGACGCCAACGTGCCCTTCTATCGCGAACTTGCCAATCAGGGCGTGGATGCAGCCGATATTCCGGTCGTTGCCTTCTCGGTGGGCGAAGAAGAGCTTTCGGGCTTTGATACCACCCCGCTTGTCGGCCACCTCGCGGCCTGGAACTACTTCATGAGCGTGGATACCCCTGAAAATGCCGAGTTCATCGCGGCGTGGCAGGATTATATCGGCTCGACCGACCGCGTTACCAATGACCCGATGGAGGCCCATTATATCGGCTTCAACATGTGGGTTGCCGCCGTTGAAGCGGCCGGCACAACCGATGCCGACGCGGTTATCGACTCCATCGTGGGTATTGAAGTGCCGAACCTGACCGGCGGTACGGCCGTCATGTTGCCCAATCACCACATCACCAAACCGGTTCTGATCGGTGAAATCCAGGATGACGGCCAGTTCTTCGTGGTCTGGGAAACCGACGATCTCGTCGCGGGCGACGCCTGGTCCGACTTCCTCCCCGGTTCGCGTGACCTGATCGCCGATTGGACCGATCCGATCAATTGCGGAAACTACAATACCGTCACCGAGACGTGCGGCGGCTCCGATCTCTGATCGGCCGGGACAACCTATGGCTGGGACGGCATTGCCGCCCCGGCCATGACAAAGGGCCAAGGGGCTGGCCTTTGCAGACAGGGTGGGACTTGAAATGACTTGTGGTGTTCGTCCGTTCCGGGCCGTTCTTGCGTGCCTTTTATTGTTGGTTGCGTTGGCTTTTGCCAGCCTTGCGCGTGCGCAGGACACTTCGCCCCTCATCTCCGATTTCGGAGGCGCCAATCTGCGCGCACTGGCGGCAGCCGTCGAAGCGCTGGCCGCATCGGGCGATGAGCGCGCGCTACCAGTCCTTCAGGCGCTGGGCGACGGCAACCTTTATGAAACGGTCGATGGCGGCATCTATATCCGGGAAGGACGCGGCGCGATCATTGACGCGGCCACCGGCGAAACGACAACGGATGTCGAACCGGACGATTTGCGCGTTATCCGTATCAACAACGCCCTGCGCCGCGATATTCGCGCGGCCATCGGCGGCATGACGCTTTTGAGCGAGGACGACAATACCCGCCTGCGCGCAGCGCGGGAGATGTTTTCAACCGCTGATCCGGCCAACATCGAATTGCTCGACGAGGCCCTGGCCCAGGAAGACAATGCCGCTGTCCGCCGGGTGATGGAGCAGGCCCGCGCCGCAGCGATCCTGCGCACCGACGTATCGGAGGAAGATTTCGCCGCTGCCGTTGCCGTCATCGCCGCGCGTGGCGACCGGCAGGCACTGGGCATTCTCAATGCCAACCTCGCCAATGCGTCTGAGGCCGAGCGCGTCAATATCGAAGCGGGAATTGCGCGCATCAATCAAGCGCTTGCCATCCAGGGCGTCGGCCAGAATGTCTGGTACGGGATTTCGCTCGGCTCGGTGCTCCTTCTCGCCGCGATCGGACTGGCCATTACCTTCGGCGTGATGGGGGTCATCAACATGGCGCATGGCGAAATGGTGATGATCGGGGCCTATGTGACCTTCGTGGTTCAGGAAATCATCCGCACCACAAATCCGGGCCTGTTCGATTATTCACTCGCCATTGCCGTGCCCATGGCTTTCCTCATCACCGGGCTGATCGGGGTGGCAATCGAGCGCGGCATCATCCGCTGGCTTTATGGCCGTCCGCTCGAAACGCTGCTCGCCACATGGGGGCTTTCGCTCATCATCCAGCAGGGTGTGCGCACCATTTTCGGGGCCACGAACCGCGATGTGGGCAATCCATCCTATATGTCGGGCGCATTCGATTTCATGGGCATCGCGATTACCTATAACCGGCTCTGGATCGTGGTGTTCTCGCTTGTGGTATTTGCCCTGCTCTTGCTGGTGCTCAACAAGACGCCCCTGGGCCTCCAGATGCGGGCGGTGACGCAGAACCGGCGCATGGCGTCCTCGATGGGCATCCGAACGCCCTGGGTCGATGCCATGACCTTCGGGCTGGGATCGGGTGTGGCCGGGCTGGCCGGTGTAGCGCTGAGCCAGATCGACAATGTTTCACCCAATCTGGGCCAGGGCTACATCATCGACAGTTTCATGGTCGTGGTCTTTGGCGGGGTCGGCAATCTCTGGGGCACACTGGTGGGCGCCATGACGCTTGGCATCGCCAACAAGTTCCTGGAGCCCTATGCCGGGGCCGTGCTGGCCAAAATCATCATTCTGGTGCTGATCATTCTCTTTATCCAGCGGCGCCCACGTGGGCTATTCGCGCTCAAGGGACGGGCGGTGGAGCAATGATTACCCAAGCCATTCTCCGCGCATTGGATAAGAAGGCCATCTGGGTCATTTCCATACTGATCGCCATGGCGATCCTTGTGCCGCTCTCGAACCTCTTGCTGCCGACCGGGCACCCGCTGCGCGTGCCCAATTACATGGTCTCGCTGCTGGGCAAATATCTTTCCTATGCCATGCTCGCGCTCGCGCTCGATCTGATCTGGGGTTATTGCGGCATCCTCTCGCTGGGTCATGGCGCGTTCTTTGCCCTTGGCGGCTATGCGATGGGCGTTTACCTCATGCGCCAGATCGGCACGCGCGGTGTCTATAGCCATCCAGAACTGCCCGATTTCATGGTGTTTTTAGGCTGGCCCGAATTGCCCTGGTATTGGCTGGGGATGGATCAGTTCTGGTTTGCCGCCATCATGGTGATGTTTGTGCCCGGCCTTCTGGCCTTCGTTTTCGGCTGGTTTGCGTTCAGAAGCCGGGTGACGGGCGTTTATCTCTCGATCATCACCCAGGCCATGACCTATGCCCTGATGCTGGCCTTTTTCCGCAACGATATGGGCTTTGGCGGCAATAATGGCCTGACCGATTTCCGCGACATTCTCGGCGCGCCCATTGCTGCGCAAACCACGCGCGCAGCGCTGTTCTCGGCCACGGCGATTGCACTTGCCGCGTCTTTCCTCGTTTGCTCGATGATCGTGAAATCGAAACTGGGCAAGGTGATGGTCGCGGTCCGCGATGCGGAAAGCCGCACCCGGTTCATCGGCTATCGCGTGGAAAACGTCAAACTCTTCGCCTTCACCGTTTCGGCCATCATGGCCGGGATTGCGGGCGCGCTTTACGTGCCGCAGGTCGGGATCATCAATCCGGGCGAATTTGCCCCTGCCAATTCCATTGAGGTTGTTATCTGGGCCGCTGTCGGTGGACGCGGCACACTGATCGGGCCGATCATCGGGGCCATTGTTGTCAATGTGGGCAAGTCCTATTTCACCGCCGCCCTACCCGATTTCTGGCTGTTCGCGCTTGGCGGCCTGTTCGTTTTTGTAACGCTGTTCATGCCCAAGGGCATTGTCGGGGTGTTTACGTCCGCATGGAGCGCGCTTCGTGCCCGGCGAGCATCCGCCCGAGCACAAAAGGGCGCTGGCCCGATGCCGGGTCCTTCTACCGACGCCCCTGCCCGTCCAAGCCAACGACAGGATAACGAAACCGAAACGCCCCCGGGCGCCAAACCCTCACCTGCGGAGTAAGCGGAAATGGTCGATACGTTACGCGCGGATTCGCTGCTCTATCTCGATGGCGTCACCGTCTCGTTCGATGGCTTCAAGGCGCTCAATTCGCTGTCGCTGGTGGTCAAGCGTGGCGAATTGCAGGCAATCATCGGCCCCAATGGCGCAGGCAAGACCACGATGATGGACATCATCACCGGCAAGACGCGCCCTGATACCGGCGAGGTCTATTTCGAAGGATCGGTCGACCTTACCAAAAAGGACGAGACCGAGATCGCCAATATGGGTATCGGGCGCAAGTTTCAAAAGCCGACGGTTTTTGAAAGCCATACGGTCTGGGACAATATAGAGCTTTCGCTGAAAAAACCGCGCGGGGTGTTTGCCTCGTGGTTTTACGACCGCGACGACGAGGATACCGCCCGCATCGGCGAAATCCTCGAGACGGTCCGCCTCACCCATCGCGCCAGCGAATATGCCGCCAATCTTTCGCATGGGCAAAAGCAATGGCTCGAGATCGGCATGCTGTTGGCCCAGGACCCCAAGCTGATGCTTGTCGATGAGCCGGTGGCAGGCATGACCGATGCTGAAACCATCGAGACCTCCAAACTGCTCAACGAGATTTCCAAAAGCCGCTCGGTGGTGGTTGTCGAGCACGATATGAGCTTTGTACGCGATCTCGATTGCAGGGTGACGTGCCTTGCGGAAGGCGCGGTGCTGGCACAGGGCTCGCTTGAGCACGTTTCCGCCGATCCGCTCGTCATCGAACGCTATCTGGGGAGGTAAGGATGACCACACTTACCGTTGAAAACATCAACCTCCATTATGGCGCGGCGCAGGCCCTGCGCTCGGTTTCGATTGAGGCAAAGCCTAATGCCATCACTTCGGTTCTGGGCCGCAACGGGGTGGGGAAATCCTCCCTGCTCCGCGCAGTGACCGGAACGCACCCGATCTCGAGCGGCACCATTCGGCTCGATGATGCCGAACTCAGGAAATCCCCGCCCTATGCGCGGGCAAGGCTCGGCATTGGCTATGTGCCGCAGGGCCGCGAAATCTTCCCGCTCCTCACGGTGCGCGAAAATCTTTACACCGGCTATGCGCCGCTCAAGGTCAAGGATCGCACGATACCCGATACGATCTTTGAGCTTTTCCCGGTGCTCAAAACCATGCTCTCGCGGCGCGGGGGCGACCTTTCGGGCGGCCAGCAGCAGCAATTGGCCATCGGACGTGCGCTTGTGACCCGGCCCAAGGTTCTGGTTCTGGACGAGCCGACCGAGGGTATCCAGCCCTCGATCATCAAGGACATCGGCCGTGCGCTACAGTTTTTGCGCGACGAGTTGGGCATGACGATCCTGCTGGTCGAACAATATCTCGATTTCTGCCGTGAATTGTCCGATCATATCTATGTCATGGACCGGGGCGAGATCATGCATTCAGGCCCTGCCTCGGACCTCGACAACCCGCAAGTCAAACGCCATTTGATGGTTTGAGTTCGCCCCTCATGCTCGATACGCCGTCCATCGTCCCCAATGCCCAGCCCCTGCAACGCGCGCAAGGGACCGCAAAAGTCGCGGTCAAGCATCGCGACGGCAAAAGCGTGCTCGACACACTTTATCAGCAGGGCTGCGCCAAGATCCGCATCCCCAAAAGCCAGGGCAATTGGCTCGAAGCGGTGCTGATCAATTCCTCGGGCGGGCTGACGGGCGGCGACCGGCTTGCATGGGCGGCAGAGGCACAGGCAGACACCCATCTGGTCGTCACCACCCAGGCTTGCGAGCGGGTTTATCGCTCGATCGGCGGACATGCGCGCGTCACCACCGAACTTGAGATCGGGTCGGGCGCCCGGCTCGACTGGCTGCCGCAGGAAACCATCCTTTTCGAGGCCGCGGCGCTCGACCGCAAACTCGATGTCTCAATGGCGGCGGATGCGACGTTTCTCGGACTTGAGGCTGTGATCCTTGGCCGTGAAGCGATGGGCGAGGATGCGATTGCCTCAGCGCTCACCGATCGATGGCGCGTGCGCCGGGAGGGACAATTGCTGCACGCCGAAATGACGCGGCTGGAGGCCGGTTGCCTGATCTCGCGCACCAACCACGCCCTGCTCGACAATGCGCGGGCCTTCGGCACGCTGTGTTTTATCGGGGAAGATGCCGACCGCAAGGCCGAACAGATCAAGGCCTTGCTCGCTGCCTGCCCCAATGGTGGGGTCAGCACCATTGGCGACAAGCTCATCGTGCGGGCGCTGGCGGCATCGGGCTATGATTTGCGAAAGGTTTTAATGCCGGTCATTGCCCTGCTTGCAGCAGGACAGGCCGTGCCCCGACTTTGGACATTATGAAGGGAAGATAAGCAGGATGAACCTGACCCCAAGGGAGAAAGACAAGTTACTGGTTTCCATGGCCGCAATGGTCGCCCGGCGGCGGCTTGAGCGGGGGGTAAAGCTCAATCACCCCGAAGCCATCGCGCTCATTACCGACTTCGTTGTCGAGGGCGCGCGTGACGGACGGCCCGTGCCCGAACTCATGGAAGCGGGTGCTCATGTCATCACCCGCGATCAGGTGATGGAGGGCATAGCCGATATGATCCACGACATTCAGGTCGAAGCAACCTTTCCCGACGGCACCAAACTTGTGACCGTCCATAATCCAATTCGCTAAGGGGGACATAAACTCATGATAAAACGCATTCTTGCCGCCACCGCCGTTGTGCTCGCTGCCACGGCACCCGCCTTTGCCCATCTCGATCCGGTCGAGCACGGCTCGTTTGCCGCCGGGTTTACCCACCCGCTTTTTGGCCTCGACCATATTCTTGCAATGGTCGCCGTGGGTTTATGGGCGGCAAGCATCGGTGCCGGGGAAAATCTGAAAAATGCCATCTGGATCGTACCGGCCGCATTCGTTGTCACAATGGCGATTGGCTTTGGAGCCGCCATTATCGGCGTGCCGATGCCCTTCGTTGAGCCGGTTATTCTCGCTTCGGTCATCTTTATCGGCATCATGGTCGCGCTGGCCCTGCCCTTGCCCGTGCTTGGCGTTGCCGGGGTCGTGGCGTTTTTCGCGTTCTTTCACGGCCATGCCCATGGCGAAGAAATGGGGGACGCTGGCGCGTGGGGTTATGCGGCCGGATTTGTCGCGGCAACAATCGTGTTGCATGCAGCCGGCGTTGCGCTTGGCCTTCTCGCGGGGCGCCTGCTTGCCGGCGCGCGCGGTGTCATTTTCACGCGCATCGCCGGTGTCGTTACCGCGCTGGGCGGCATCTGGATAGCAATTGCAGGATAGGAGGTGCGCCATGATCCCCGGCGAAGTCATTACCAAAGGCGGCGAGATCGAACTCAATGCGGGCCGTGAAACGGTCACGCTATCGGTCGCCAATGCAGGTGATCGTCCCATTCAGGTCGGCAGTCACTATCATTTTTATGAAACCAATGCCGGTCTGGAGTTCGATCGCGAAAAAGCGCGCGGGTTTCGTCTCGATATTGCCGCTGGCACCGCCGTTCGGTTCGAACCGGGCCAGAAGCGCGATGTGACGCTGGTTGCAATCGATGGCGATCGCACGATCTTCGGGTTTCGCGGCCAGATCATGGGCGCGCTTTAACAGACGATGATGGGCCGGACACACATTGCTGGCGCACAAAAAAAGCGGGCGGCTAATGCCACCCGCTCCATTTCCGTTTCAAAGACCTCTGGATCAGGCGTCAACGAAAACCGTAACGTGATTTTCGCCTTCGACCCAAATGGCAACAACGTCTTCGGCGCCATAGCCTTCGGCTTCAAGAGCGGCCGTGATTTCGCCATTGGCACCGACATTGGTCTGAAGCGCCGAAATCTCGGTTTCAAAAGCCGAACGGACATCGGCAAAAGCCGTTGTATCAAATTCTTCGGTGGCTTCGAGATCGGAAATTACCACGATTTCGATATTGGCATCTGCGCCAATCGCTTCAAGATCGGCATTGGCCGAGCCCTGCAGTGCTGTCATCAGGTCGGAATATCTGTGCTCACCGGTATCGGCAGTGGCGTCAACCGACGCATCGACGCCAATCCCGGTGTCTTCGCCAGCTTCGACACCAACGCCGGCATCGACGTCGACATCAAGGTTCTGAGCCGAAATGGCCAGCGGAGCCGAAAGCGCAAGGGCTGCGCCAAGGGCAAGAGCAGAGAGCTTATTCATTGGATTTTCTCCATTGTTGAAGGTGTTTTACCATCCCCCGTGGCAAGCAAAACGACCACCGGCCCGGAAGGTTTCAAGGTCATTTTGTGGCAGGGCGCCATGATTGCGCCCAGTTTGATACGCGTGCGCGAGCAAGCCTTTTGCCAGCAACGACAATTTCAAGTTCAGTGAGGAGCTGACCCATGCCAGCAACGATTTCCCGCGCGCTTTATGCCGATATGTACGGGCCGACGACAGGCGACAAGGTGCGGCTGGCCGATACCGAATTGTTCATCGAGGTCGAAAAAGACTTCACCATCTATGGTGAGGAAGTAAAATTCGGCGGCGGCAAAGTGATCCGCGACGGCATGGGGCAATCCCAGGTCACGCGCGCGGCAGGCGCCGTCGATACCGTCATCACCAACGCGCTGGTCCTTGATCATTCCGGGATCTACAAGGCCGATATCGGGTTAAAGGATGGCCGGATCACTGCCATTGGCAAGGCCGGCAATCCTGATACGCAGCCGGGGGTCAATATCATCGTTGGCCCGGGCACCGAGGCCATCGCCGCCGAAGGCAAGATCGTCACGGCCGGCGGGTTCGATTCCCATATTCATTTCATCTGCCCCCAGCAGATCGAGGAAGCGCTGACCTCGGGGCTGACCACCATGCTGGGCGGGGGCACCGGCCCGGCGCATGGCACGCTTGCCACCACCTGCACGCCCGGCGCCTGGCATATCGGGCGTATGATCCAGTCCTTCGATGCTTTCCCCATGAACATCGCGCTTGCGGGCAAGGGCAATGCCTCGCGCCCCGAAGCGCTTGTGGAAATGGTCAAGGGCGGGGCCGCCGCGCTGAAACTGCACGAGGACTGGGGCACCACCCCCGCTGCCATCGACAATTGCCTTGCGGTTGCCGACGATTACGACGTTCAGGTGATGATCCATACCGACACGCTCAACGAGAGCGGGTTTGTCGAAGACACGATTGCCGCTTTCAAGGGCCGCACGATCCATGCGTTTCATACCGAAGGCGCCGGCGGCGGGCACGCGCCCGACATCATCAAGGTCTGCGGGCTGGAAAATGTCATCCCCTCGTCCACCAACCCCACCCGCCCCTATACGACCAACACGCTGGCCGAGCATCTGGACATGCTCATGGTCTGCCACCACCTCGACCCCTCGATCCCCGAAGACGTAGCCTTCGCCGAAAGCCGCATCCGCAAGGAAACCATTGCCGCAGAAGATATTCTGCACGATATGGGGGCGTTCTCTATCATCGCGAGCGACAGCCAGGCCATGGGCCGGGTCGGCGAGGTCATCATCCGCACCTGGCAGACCGCCGACAAGATGAAGCGCCAGCGCGGGCGCCTGCCTGAAGAAACCGGCGAAAACGACAATTTCCGCGCCAAGCGTTACGTCGCCAAATATACGATCAATCCGGCCATCGCGCACGGGATTGCCGACCATATCGGCTCGATTGAAGTGGGCAAGCGCGCCGATCTGGTTGTCTGGAACCCGGCCTTTTTCGGGGTAAAGCCCGAACTTGTGCTTTTGGGCGGCATGATTGCCACTGCCCCGATGGGCGACCCCAACGCTTCGATCCCAACGCCCCAGCCCCAACACTACCGCCCCATGTTCGGCAGCTTTGGCAAGGCCGTCGCCAACACGTCGGTCACATTCGTTTCCAAAGTGGCGCTCGACGATGGGCTGCAGGCCCGACTCGGTGTCGACAAAGGTATGCTCGCGGTCAACAACACGCGCGGGGGCATCGGCAAATCGGCAATGGTTCACAATAGCGCGACCCCGGAGGTTTCGGTCGACCCGGAAACCTATGAAGTGCGCGCAGATGGTGAGCTTTTGACGTGCGAGCCGGCCGACATCCTGCCCATGGCGCAGCGCTATTTCCTGTTCTGATACCGGTTCACGGTCAGGGCAAATCGGTTTACGGTTTGTGACCCAACACGCTCAGGAGACGCGCCATGATCGTTCGCACACTTGCCCTTGCAGGCATGCTCGGCCTTGCCGCCAGCCTTCCGGCCGCAGCCGTGGATACATCCATGCAACTGGTCTTGACGCTGGATGGACCGGCCCAGCGCGACATCGCGACCTATCAATGCGAGGGCATCGACGATCCCGTCACGGTCCAATATATCAATGCCCACCCGATCTTTCTGGCCGTATTGCCGGTCGAGGACGATACGCTGATCTTTGTCGCCACCGTTTCGGGGTCTGGTGTGCGATACGTTTCGGGCCAATATGTCTGGCACACCAGCGGCGCCGAAGCGCTCCTCATCGACGAGATGGCAGGCGAGGATGCCGACCCCATCGACTGCATTTCCGCAGCCGACATTCCCTAGGAGCAGTTGAAGTTTATGCGCGCAATCGACCACGACCATAAAGGCCATCATCGCGGCATCCCGTTTGACAGCGTGGTGCTCGCCCATGACGAGCGTGTGTTGCGCCGCAAACTTTTGACCACCGCTGGCGGCAATGAAATCCTTGTCGATCTACCCAGCTCGACCCCTTTTGAAACCGGCGACGTTCTGGTGCTCGAAGATGGCCGCACCGTCGAGGTGATCGCGGGCGCGGAACCGCTTTATGCAATCACCGCCAAAGACAGCCAGCACCTTGCCCAGCTCATCTGGCATATCGGCAATCGCCATCTGCCCTGCCAGATCGAAATGGAGACCGGTCGCATCCTGATCGGGCGCGATCATGTGATCAAGGACATGCTCGAAGGGCTCGGCGCATCGGTTGTCGATGTGGTCGAACCGTTCTCGCCGGTACGCGGGGCCTATGGCGGGCACAGCCATGACCATGGCCACGGGCACCACCATCATCACGGGGATCACCACACCCATTCCCATGGCTGACCTGGCCGCCCAGATCCGGCTTTTATCCTGGCTCTCGCCAGCCTTTCCCATTGGCGGATTTGCCTATAGCCAGGGCTTTGAAACCGCGATTGCCAAGGGCGCGATCACAACAATCGAGGATGTTGCCCATTGGGTCGAAGGGCTCTTGCATGCCGGGCCGATCAGGGCCGATGCCATTGCGCTGTCGCTTTCTGCCCGCGCAGTTTTGCAGGACGATCCGAAGGCTTTTGCCACCATTGCCGAACTTGTGCTGGCGCTTCAGGTTTCTAGCGAGCGCGACAAGGAAACCCGCGAGCAGGCACAATCCTTCCTGATTTCCGCGCGTGCCTGGCCCGTTGCCATGCCCGGCTGGCTCACCGAAGCGCTCGCGCGTTCCATCGCCCTGCCTATTGCCTTTGGTGGCTTGGCAGGTGTTCATGGCATCGATCCGCTTTCCGCCTGCGCGGGCTATATCAATGCCTTTGTCAACCAGCAGATTTCGGTGGCGATCCGGCTGGTGCCTCTGGGCCAAAGCGACGGGCTGGCGCTGCTGGCCCGGCTCGAACCCCAAATTGCGGTCCTGGCGCAAAACGCGCATCAGGCCGGTATCGATGACATCGGCACGATCGGCTATGGTGCCGATATTGCCAGTCTTACCCATGAAGATTTGAGCGTAAGGATATTCAGATCATGACTACAAACGGACCTTTGCGCGTTGGCATTGGCGGGCCGGTCGGCTCGGGAAAGACCACTCTGACCGAAAAACTCTGCAAGGCCATGCGCGCGCAGTATTCGATCGGCGTCATAACCAATGACATCTATACCAAGGAAGATGCCATGATGCTGGCACGGCTGCAGGCGCTGCCCGAAGAGCGCATCCTTGGCGTTGAAACCGGGGGCTGCCCCCATACGGCAATCCGCGAGGATGCCTCGATCAATTTGCGCGCCATTGCCGAGCTTAATGCCCGCATCCCCGATCTCGATATCGTCTTCATCGAAAGCGGCGGTGACAATCTGGCGGCAACCTTTTCGCCCGATCTGGCCGATCTGACGCTTTATGTCATTTCGGTCTGTCAGGGTGAGGAAATTCCCCGCAAGGGCGGACCGGGCATCACCCGCTCGGACATGCTTGTGATTAACAAGGCGGACCTGGCCCCGTATGTCGAAGTGGATCTCGAAATCATGGATCGCGATGCCGCCCATATGCGGGCAAACAAGCCGCATGTCTTTACAGATCTCAAGCGCAATAGTGGCGTTTCGGAAATCGTTGCCTTTCTTGAAAAGCATGGTGGGTTCGTCCGCGCAGACAATGCAGAAGCGCTTTTGTAAATGGCCAATCTGCACGGCCACGCTAACCTCTTATCTGGGTGATTAAATCCTGCTATCATCGCGTCATTATGGATGAATCCATTCTGTTACGACGTGATCTGACGGTTCCTTTTCCCGAGCCGGTTTGGCCCGAAGGCATAATGCCTGTGCTGTTTTCCCAGTCCATGCTCGAAGAATTGCATACGCTGTTATCGATCGGTTACACCAAACTGCAAGGCGATGTGCCATCTCTTGAGGTCTGGCAGAACCGGCTGCTGAGCGATCCCGAATTTGATGCTGAACTGCTCTTTGTCGCGCAGGCTGCCAATGGCGCGCTTGTCGGCTTTGCCCATTGCTGGAATTCGGGGTTCCTCAAAGACATCGTGGTTCATCCGGATTGGCGCGGCATTGGCATTGGCGAAGCGCTTGTGCTGCGCGTTTTTGAAGCCTGCCGCAACCGCTATCACAAGCAGTGCGAACTCAAGGTCAAACCGGCCAATATCGATGCGGTGCGTTTCTATAAAAAACTCGGCTTTATGAAGGTGCCGAGTTAAGTCCCGCTGTCGTTCTTTCGATAGCAGCCGCCTCAACTCCATTGTCATTCCGGCACGCGACGCCGGGCAAGGTATGCGCGCCGTTATCGGTTCTTGCGCGCGTGCTTGCCCCACCCTTTCGGCTATCGTCCCCGGGCTTGACCCGGGGATCTCTCTTTGCGGCGTTTGCTTGGGGCACAGACCCGCGGATCAAGCCCGCGGGCGAAATCGGATAGGTCCGTGCTGGGTACCTTGAGCGCGTGATGATTTCGCAATTGCCCGACACCGACGAGGCAAAGCCGAGGACCCCGTGCGACGTTTCGCGCGCCCCGCCCCCCCCCTACGCGGCGCGCTTTAATTGCGTTTTCGAGGTTGGGTCTGCAGTGTCACAATCGGTTCTGTTCAATCGATGGGCCGGAGACATACGCGCGGGCATCGCGCCCACACTTTCATATCGGTCGGTTTTCCAGTCATAAATCGAAAGTGGCGCGCCGTTGCATGCAGCGCGCCAGGCCAGCGCCCGCATCGTCTCCCCATCGATGCCAAGATCGGCTCTAAGATGCCGGTCGAGATGCTCCAACTCCCTTATGGTCTGGTAATAGCGCCACCAGACGCCGATCAGACCCAATGTCCATTTCAACATGTTCATATCTCCTTGCCGATTGGCACGCGCGCGCAAGCCGCCGCCAAGGCGGGATCGGACCAGGCATCGCTATGCCGCAAAATCTGAAAAGCGATCCAGGGCATTAGCCCTTGGATGATCCCACAATTGCATAAACGCCTGCGCCCATGCTACGCACAGGATCGCAACAGCTTTTTCGAAAATGAAAAATGGACGAGAATTGGGACGATTTGCGGCTATTCCTTGCCGTCAGCCGCCTCGGCGGGCTGAGCGCGGCGCAGGAGAAAACCGGTCTGTCTCCGGCAACGCTGGGGCGCCGGATCACCGCGCTTGAACGCCAGATCGGGGTGCCGCTTTTTGTGCGCCGTCAGACCGGTTATGTGCTGACCGAGGCCGGGCAGGATCTTCTGGCCCATGCCGAAGAGGTGGAGCGCGCCATGCTCGTGGTTGCACGCTGGCGTGAAGGCACCCAGACCCAGCGCAGTGTCCGGCTTTCCGCCGGCAATTGGACCACCGATTTTCTGGTGCGCAATATCGATGCGGTCTGGACGTCTGACGACCCGGCCATAGAATTTGTCATGGCCAATGCCCGCATCGATATTGGCCACAGGGCCGCCGATATCGGCATCCGCAATGCGCGTCCCACCGATCCGCATATGGCCGGGCGCAAGGTCGGCAGCGTCGCTTTCGCGCTATACGGCACACTGGAGCAAAGCCCGGACAGTTCCATCGTCGGGCTATCAGGAGACACCTCCACCTCGCCGTCGGCTCGCTGGATGGCGGCGCAGCTCGGCCATAAGATGCGGTTACGCGGCAATGGCGTGCATGCGGTGCGCGAACTTGTGGCGCAGGGCGCCGGGCTTTCGGTTCTGCCATGCTTTATCGGAGACGAGGACGCGCGTCTGTGCCGGATGGGGCCGGTCATCGCAGATCTGAGCACCGAGCAATGGCTGGTCGCCCATCACGATGAACGTCACAGCCCGCCGATCCGCCGCGTGATCGAAAAACTTGTGACCCTGTTCGATGAAGCTGGTCCGCTGTTTTCGGGCCAGAGGCCCGGGGCCATTCACCCGGAGGCCGAACAGGGGTAAAATCGCATCATGGCCAATTCTGATTCCACCGAACCGCTGATGCCCTTTCTGACCGATGGGCGCCAATCGGATACCGCGCTCAAGGTGCAGCGCGGGGTCATGCGCTTTTTACGCGAAGTCCACGATATGGCGTGTTTTGCCGAGGTGCCGCTCGCCAATGGGCGTCGGGCCGATATTTTGGCGCTGGCGCCCAAGGGCGAGATCTGGATCGTCGAGATCAAGTCGAGCGTCACCGACTATCGTGTCGATGCCAAATGGCCGCAATACAAGGATTTCTGCGACCGGTTTTATTTCTGCAAGCCCCCTGAGCTCGATGCAGATATTTTCCCGGCCGATGAAGGGCTTATGGTTGCAGACGGGCATGGGGCAGAAATCCTACGCCCTTCCGCGATCGACATGCTGGCAGCGAGCCGGCGAAAGGCCATGCTCTTGAAACTGGCGCGGCTTGGTGCGGACAGGGTACATTGGCTGATGGACCCGGCCCGTACATCTTTGGCAGGTTGGCCGCGTTGAGTACGCCTCTTGAATTAGTCGCGCGATAGGACGACAAGCGGATTGTCCACATCGTCGCTCAGGGTCAATACGTCGCCATCGAGGGTGAAGTTGGTGGCCGCTTCCAGCGCACGAAAATAGTGCTGCTCCTGACCCATCTTGGGCTCCTCACAGGCCATCATGGTGGAAAAGACTTCCGAGATGTCGATGCCGTTGGCATCCTCGAAGCTGACCGAGCCGCCATAGCTGTTGCAGCCGCCATTGCCGCCCAGGCCACCGTCCTCGTGAAAAGTCAGCGTCGTGTCGACGCCCTCGGCACCGGGCATCCCTTCAAGCTCGGTGAGCATCCAGCTGGTGCCGGCAAGATCGGCCGCGGTGCTTTCGGCGTGGCTCGAATTGCCATTTGCATAAGCTATGGCACCGGCTGCGGCCAGAATAGCGGTTGCCAGAGCAAGTCGGGGCGCAAGACGAATAAACATGGTCGGTCCTCATTTTTCCAAACGTCAAATTTGACTTCCCCGAACCTGCACGATAGCGCCTGAACCGCAAATTAACGACCCGTTTATGTATTCGAGGGGGCTGTTAAGGCAAACGTTTCTGGTTAAAACCGGCGCATTTCGCGGCAATCACGCATGGAACGCATATAATTATGGTTAAGTATTGATGAAGTTTTTTCACTGGCCTTTTCTTGCCTCGCCGAAAGGCAGAACCACCAGCGAAAGGACTTTGAAATGAAACTGATCTCCGCAATCGCCATTACTGCAACACTTGCTTTTGCAGCTCCTGCCAATGCTCAGCTTCTCGGTTCGAGCAGCAACGGCCTGCTCGGGCTGGGCAACAATCTCCTGAGCCTGCAGACCGGCAATATCTCGGTGCTCGATGGAGGCGTTCTCAACGGCGCGAACGTGCTGTCCGGCATCGGACTTAATTCAAATGCATCAACGGCTTACGGCTCCACTTTTGTCTATGGCCGTGGTCATGTTGTCGGCGCGGGCAACCATACGCGCAACGTGCATCAAAACGTTCGCAAGCGCGGCTGGTAAGCGCTCGCGCACCGGAATTACGAGGCCACGGTATAGCCGCCCGATATGGGCGGCTATGCTTTTTGCTGCCGTCGCAAAAGCCTCATCGTAATCGGTGTAACAGAAAACTCGCTCTCATTGTCTTGGTCGGCAGCAAACGCCACCTCAGCCAGCGCCAGCAATTCGCTTCCCGCCTGATGGAGCGCCACATCCATCGCGCAATGAAAAGGCAACCCTTCATGGGAAAAGGGAATATCGAGCCGCGCCCCAATAAGCTGATTGCGCTCATGGGCAATGGCCTTGCGATAGGCCCCAAGCAGCGCCGGGAATTGCGGGTTGGCATCGGGCACGAACAGCCAGCCGAAGCGGGCCAGATCGCTGTTGCGGCGCGCCAGCAGCGGGCTGATCGCCAAAGGATGCAGCACGCTATCGAACAGGATTGTCGCCGAGCGCGAGATCTTCACCTGATGGATCAAAGCCTGCCGCTGGCGCGATCCGGCGCTCGATACGAGCGAACGGATTGCCTCGAGATTGCCGGGTTTGGGCCGGTCGCGGCCACTCTCCCAGCGCGAGATCTGACTCTGGCTGACCCCCAAGGCTGCGGCAATTTCCGCCTGATTGATCCTGGCAACGATCCTGTAGCTGCGCAGGGCCGCGCCAAGATCTTCAAACCGCGCCCGCGTTTGAGCCATGCTGCTGTTGCGTAATTTTCCCAATTGCGTCGTCACGGCAATCTTCACCCCAGCCAACCATGCTCTTTGACGAAGGTTAAGCGGCGGGCCGTGAAGAGATTTTAAGAGGGAACATACGTGACTTGCCTAAGGATTGTCGCGATAGCGGCCAGCGGTCTGCTCGCTTTGGCGCCCCCTGCCCTCGCCGACGAGAAGAAGGCCGATGGCCTGCAACTGTCGCTTTCCAGCGAAATCAGCACAATCTGGACCTCCAATGCCGAACAGACGGCGCGGGGGCATTCCGACCGGATTTTGCAGCACGGTGAAACGCTGACCATCACCACTGGAGACAATCAGTACGGTTTGCGCGGTTCGATCGGATTCTCGCAAATGCGTTATGAACGGCTCGTTGCCCATGACGAGGATGAAATCAGCCTCTCACTGGACGCGGAGACATATATCGCCGATGCCACGAAAATTGCCGGATTCCTGAGACTTTCATATGGCGAGGGTGGCGAGCAGCTCGATCTGGGCGATGTATCGATCGCAATCAGAAGCGACAAATGGCAAGGCGAACTGGGGGCCAGCATCGCCCATGAGGGGGACCGTTGGGGTATCGAGGCCGGGTTTGCCTATCGGCAGACCCGTCATGGCGAAGCCCGATTTGAAGGCATCGCACTTGTACCGACCCGCCTTGAAGCCAACCACGATCAGTTTGCCGCAAGTGCAGGCGTTCTGCGCCTTATGACCGATGGACTCGCAGCCCGGTTCAGCGGCTTATACCGGCATGTCGCGATCCCCGATGCCGACAAACTGGCTTTCGGCCGCGGCGGCGCAAACCTTGTCCGGCTTTCGGCCGGACTTGCAACAACGTCCAACCTGCGCGCCGGATTTTCGCTTGAGGCGGGCGGGGACATTGTTTTCGCGGGCAATGGGAGCGCCTCGCTCTATATAATGCCTTACGCGCGCGCAGAATTGATATTGAACCTCACCGATCGATTTGGCATGCGCGCCGGCTTTGAAACAGACACCGACCTTTCCGACCCGAGCGATGGATTTGCCGAATGGGCCTTTGCGGGTGAAGTCGGTGCCAGCTATGCGCTTACCCGATCAACCCGATTGTCAGGCCGATTGTTTGCCAGCCACAAACGGAGCATTGGGTTCGACCTTGGGCTGGAAGATCGCTGGGGCGCGGAGGCGAGCATCGAGCTACAGACGGCCGAGGCGTTGGCCCTGCGCGCAACGATTGAGCAAAGCCGCACCAAAGGCCTGATGCCCAGCTTCGATGAGACGCGCATAGCCATGATCTTGCGCGCGGCCCTTTGAAGCGCATAATTTGTTTGAATTGATCTCCCGGTCTCTGGCACAAGAGGCGAAAAGCTTTCGGGGGAACTCCATGATCGTTGTTTACGGATCCATCAATATCGATGTTATCGGCCACGCACCGACCCTGATGCGACCCGGTGAAACCGTGCTTGGAACAACTCTGGAATTTGCGCCCGGTGGCAAGGGCGCCAATCAAGCGCTTGCTGCCAGCCGCGCAGGGGGCGAAGTGCGCATGGTCGGTTGCGTCGGCAATGACCATTTCGGCAATCAGGCGCTGGCGCTATTGAGCGAAGAGGAGATCGACCTTTCCTATGTGCGGCGCATGGATCGGCATACCGGAACTGCGCTCATTATTGTCGACGACACCGGCGAGAACATGATTACGGTCCTGCCAGGGGCCAACGCGCGCCTCAATTGCACAATCCTCGAGCAGTCGGAGCTTGGTCCTGAAGACTATCTTCTGTTGCAGCTCGAAGTGCCCTTGCCCGGCATAGAAGCCGCAATCAAGCTGGCGCGCGAACGCGGGACGAAAACGGTACTGAACCTTGCTCCCTTCATGGTTTTTCCTGCTGAACTTTTGGAAAGCATCGACGTGCTTGTCGTCAACGAAACCGAGCTCGCCGGGCTGTTGGCGCAGGTCGGTCAAGCCGGCCTTTCCGAAGAGGACGGGCTGAAATGGCTGGCCGATGAATATGACCTGACGGTCGTTGCGACCCTTGGCGGGCGCGGGGCCATTGCGATCGAAAACGGACAAAGCGTTGCAGTGCCTGCGCTCAAGATCAAGCCTGTCGATACTGTCGGCGCCGGTGATACCTTTGTTGGGTATCTCGCTGTTGCCTTGAGCGAAGGTAAATCGCTCAAGCAGGCCCTGGCGCTCGCTTCAACCGGCGCTGGCCTCGCTTGTCTTGCACCTGGCGCCCAACCGTCCATCCCCTATCGCGATGCCGTCGAGCAGCGCCTGAATGGTTGAGACCGCAAGGCTGGAAATTACCGCGCTTGGCCAGCGCGGTGAAGGCATTGCCCGGCACAAGGATCAAGTGATCTATGTGCCTTTCACGCTTGCAAACGAGACCATTACGGCAACAATAGAAGGCCAGCGCGGAACGCTGGTTGCGATCGAAAAGTCAAGCCCGGACCGGATTGATCCTTTCTGCCCGCATTTCGGAACATGCGGCGGATGTCAGCTTCAGCACATGGACACCAATGCCTACAAGGCCTTCAAGCGCGAGCGGCTGGTTCACGCACTGGCGCGCGCGGGCGTTGACGCCGAGGTCGGCGAAACCTTACTCGCGCATGGCAAGGGAAGGCGCCGGGCAACGCTTCATGCCACAGGCAAGGCCGCGGGTTTCACGCAATTGCGCTCCCATGCGATTGCCGATCTCGATCATTGTCCCATACTGGTGCCGGGCCTGAAAGATGCCCCCGAGATCGCTAGGCAATTGGCAAAACGTGCCGGACCTTGCGATGTTGGTTTTACCGATACGCCGATGGGGCTGGACGTATCGGTCAAGGCAAAGCGGGTACAATCGGAAACCGGATTGGCGGAAATCGCGAACCGATACGGGTTGGCAAGGCTGGCCATCAATGGCGAGGTCCTGCTCAACTTCCGCACACCGTATGTTCCGATGGGCCCGGCGCAAGTGCCATTACCGGTTGGCAGTTTCCTTCAGGCGACATGGGAAGCCGAGGAGGTTCTGGCGGCCCTTGTGCTTGAAGCGGTTGGCAAGGCAAAAGCTGTCGCCGATCTTTTCTGCGGCATGGGACCGTTTGCCTTGCGCCTTGCGCAACATCACAAGGTCTATGCCGCCGATAGCGACAGGGATGCGATCACTGCCCTGCAAAGCGCGACACGCACCACATCCGGCATAAAAGCAATCACTGCCGAGCGCCGCGATCTGTTTCGCGATCCGCTGACCCAATACGAACTCGACCGGTTCGATTGCGTGGTGATCGACCCGCCGCGTGCCGGAGCAAAAGCGCAGGCCGAGGCGCTGGCGCAATCGAAAGTCAGCCGCGTTATATCGGTGTCATGCGATCCGCAAAGTTTTGCCCGTGATGCGGCGATTCTAATTTCGGGCGGTTTCACAATGGGGCAGGTCACGCCAGTCGACCAATTTGCTCATTCAGCGCATGTGGAAGCCTTGGCCTGTTTTGACCGTTAGGTCAAAATTATTCACAGGTAAGCCAAGCAAATCGTAAATTCGGTTGCCAAACAAGACCTTCGTTGCAAATATGACAATCGTGAGGAACGCAAAAATGCGCCTCGCGGGCGTTTACGCCGATATGATCAGGAGGAGCTTTTAGCAAGGTTGGGCAACAACTTGTGTGTTTATGTGTGCGCAGGATGACACGCACCTTTGCAGTGTCACACAAGTGTCACCTAAATGTCGTCTGACCTTAATCTCCAAAGTCTAGGCATCGCGCTCGGCATATGCCGACCGATCCCGCATGGGGGTCGATGTGAACAACGATCGGGAGAAGATCATGCATAAGTCAATTCTGGCCTCTGGCGTAGCTGCCGCGGCCCTTTTTGCAGGCGCAGGCTCTGCCTTCGCCCAGACTGAAGCCCAGTGGTGGCACGCGATGGGTGGCGAACTCGGTGAGAAGCTCGAAGCTGTCGCCGAAGCCTTTAACCAGACTCAGGACGATTATCGCATCGTTCCGGTCTATCGCGGCACCTATCCTGAAACCCTGACTGCCGCCATTGCCGCTTTCCGCGCCAACGAGCAGCCTGCAATCGTTCAGGTTTTTGAAGTCGGCACCGGCACCATGATGGCCGCCGAAGGCGCTGTTTATCCGGTCTATCAGCTCATGGCCGACCACGATAAGCCCTTTGATCCCGACGACTATCTTTCCGCAGTCGTGGGTTATTATTCGGACACTCAGGGCAACATCCTGTCGCTGCCGTTCAATTCCTCGACGCCCATCATGTATTACAACAAGGGCATTTTCGAAGCAGCCGGGCTCGACCCGGAAAACCCGCCGGCCACATGGGCCGGAATTGAGGACGCCATTCGTCAGATCGTCGATTCAGGCGCCGCGAATTGCGGACTGACTTCCGCGTGGATCTCCTGGGTTCAAACCGAAAACTTCTCGGCCATTCACGATGTCCCCTATGGCACGCTGGAAAATGGATTTGGCGGGCTGGAAGCCGAATTCACCATGAATAACGAGGTCGTGGCCCGTCACTGGGACAACCTCAAGGCATGGTATGACGAAGGTCTGTTCCGCTATGGCGGCCCGGTTGGCGGCAATGACGCGCCTCCCATGTTCTATTCGGAAGAATGCGCCATCTACATGAACTCGTCGGCCGCCCTGGCCGCTGTTGTGGCCAATACCGATTTTGAAGTCGGCTTTGCCCCCCTACCTTACTACGACGACGTGATTGACCCCCCGATGAACTCGATCATCGGTGGCGCGACCCTTTGGGTTCTCCAGGGACGCCCGGAAGCAGAATACGAGGCTGTTGCAGCGTTCTTTGAATATCTCAGCCAGCCCGATGTTCAAGCAGCCTGGCATCAGGACACCGGCTATCTGCCGATTACCAATGCCGCTTATGAGTTGGGCATCGAGCAGGGATATTACGAAGCAAATCCAGGCACCGATACCTCGATCCTGCAGATGACCCGCGTCGAGCCCAGCGAAAATTCAAAGGGCCTGCGTTTTGGTTCTTATACTCAGGTCCGTGATCTGATCGACGAAGAATTCGAAGCACTGCTTTCGGGCGACAAGACCGGTCAGCAAGCTCTCGATTCACTGGTTGAGCGCGGTAACCGGTTGCTGCGTGAGTTTGAAGCTGCCAATAGCTAAGTCAGCTTTTTTGAACCTGGGACCCGCGCCTCTATCAACGGCGTGGGTCCCTGCCTATTCCAACGGGCTAATAACAACAAGAAAAACCATCATGCTGGAGCAGGGGTGCCATGCAGACCAAGCGCACGATTTTTCCCAATAAGGCCCTGCCTTATTTATTGCTCGCGCCGCAATTGGCGATCACCATCATCTTTTTCATATGGCCGGCAGGTCAGGCGGTAAAATCAAGCTTCGAGCGTGAGGATCCTTTCGGGTTTCGGACGACGTTCATCTGGTTCCAGAATTATACGCGGCTGTTTACCGATCCCGCCTATCTCAATTCATTCGGCCGCACGATGATTTTTGCCGTTGCAGTGACGCTGTTATCTATGGCTATAGCGCTTTTGCTGGCGGCAGCGGTCAATAGGCTGATGCGTTCGGGCAAGCTTTATACGACCCTATTGGTCTGGCCCTATGCGGTGGCCCCGGTGGTCGCAGGGATATTGTGGTGGTTCATGTTCAACCCCTCGATTGGGATCATTACTTACGTGCTCAGTCAATTGGGGGTCACCTGGAACCACAGAGTATCCGGCCTCGATGCCATGATCCTGATTACCATCGCCGCCGCCTGGAAGCAGATTTCCTACAATTTCCTGTTTTTCCTCGCTGGTATGCAGTCGGTTCCCGCTTCGCTCAATGAAGCTGCTGCGATCGATGGTGCAGGACCTTTCAAGCGGTTCTGGACAATCGTGTTTCCATTGCTATCGCCTACGACATTCTTTCTTTTGATCATCAACATCAATTACACGATGTTCGATACATTCGGCATTGTCGACGGTACGACGTCAGGCGGGCCAGCCCAGGCCACCAACATCCTTGTCTATAAGGTTTATGCCGACGGCTTTCTCGGCCTCAATATCGGGTCGTCTGCCGCGCAGTCAGTGATCCTCATGCTCATCGTGATCGGCCTCGTTTTCGTCCAGTTCCGCTTTGTCGAGCGGCGCGTGCAGTATTAAAGGGGGCATGACAAATGGTTGAAAACAGACCCGTACTCACCTTCCTGACCCACGCGGTACTGATACTTGGCGTCGCGATTGTCATCTTTCCGGTCTATATCGCCTTCATCGCGTCAACCCATGGCCCCGGCACGTTCCTGCGCGGCGTGGCGCCGATGCTTCCCGGCGAGCACATGGTCGAAAATTACAGCCGCATGCTGGCAGCGGGACATTCGACATCGGGCGCTCCGCCGCTGTGGCTCATGCTGATCAACTCGACCTGGATGGCCATCATCATCACGGTTGGCAAGATTTCGATCTCGATCATTTCGGCCTATGCGATCGTTTATTTCAAGTTCCCCTTCCGTACGCTGTGCTTCTGGATCATTTTTGTGACCCTGATGCTGCCGGTCGAGGTCAGAATCATTCCGACATTCGCCGTGGTCGCCAATCTGGGACTTCTCAATTCCTATGTCGGGCTGACATTACCTCTGATTGCATCGGCGACCGCAACGTTCCTGTTTCGGCAGTTCTTCCTGACGGTTCCGGACGAGTTGATGGAAGCCGCGCGAGTGGATGGTGCCGGACCGATAAAGTTCTTCAAGGACATCCTGCTTCCGCTCTCGCGTACCAATATTGCAGCGCTTTCGGTGATCCTGTTCATCTATGGCTGGGTCCAGTATCTCTGGCCTCTGCTGATCACCACCGACACGCGCTATTATACGATCGTTATGGGGATCAAGCGGCTGGCGGCCTATGCCGACCAGGAACCGCAATGGAACCTTGTGATGGCCGCGGTTATGCTGGCCATGCTGCCCCCCGTCCTCGTCGTGATCTTCATGCAGCGCCTTTTCGTCAAAGGCCTCGTGGAAACGGAGAAATAATAACAATGGCCAGAATCGAACTCACCGGCGTCACCAAGGTCTATCCCGGCAATGTCGAGGCGATCAAAAACCTCAACCTTTCAATAGCGGACGGCGAACTCGTCGTCCTTGTCGGACCATCGGGCTGCGGCAAGTCCACTCTGCTGCGCATGATCGCCGGGCTTGAAACCATTACCGATGGCACGATCGAAATCGGCGATACGGTCGTTAACAAGCTCGAACCTGCTGATCGCGATATTGCGATGGTGTTTCAGAACTATGCGCTTTATCCGCATATGAGCGTGCGGGGCAATCTCGAATACGGCCTCAAGAACCGCGGCACGCCAAAAGCCGAAATCGCCGAACGGGTGAACGAGGCGGCACGCATTCTCGAGATCGAGCCGTTCCTTGAGCGCAAACCGCGCCAGCTTTCAGGCGGGCAGCGCCAGCGTGTGGCCATGGGCCGGGCAATCGTGCGCAAACCTAAAGCGTTTCTCTTCGATGAACCGCTTTCCAATCTCGATGCCAAACTGCGGTCGCATATGCGGGTCGAAATCCGACGCCTGCAAAGAACGCTTGGCACGACTTCGGTTTATGTAACCCACGACCAGCTCGAGGCCATGACGCTTGCCGACAAGCTCGTCGTCATGAATGGCGGGCTTATCGAGCAGGTGGGCAAACCGCTTGAGATCTATTCTGACCCGCAGTCGCTTTTTGTGGCCGCCTTTATGGGCTCTCCGGGCATGAACCTGATAGAAATCGAGCAATTGCAGGCGCTGGGCGCCAGCCTGCCCGATATGGTTCCGGCCAATACCGGCACCATCGGCATCCGGCCCGAGGATATTGTTCTGGGCGATGCAGGTCCGGAGCATATCAGCCTGCCGGGGACACTGGACGCGATTGAACTTGTGGGTTCTGAAAGTCTTGTCTATGGACGCGCGGATGGGCTCAACAAGGAACTGATCGTTCGCGCCCCCGGCATTCATCTAGGAGAACCGGGCAACAGGATCACCTTCTCGATACCCAAGGCTGCGCTGCATTGTTTTGACCGCGACACAGGCCGCAAGCGCGTAGCGACGGCCAACGCTGCCTGACGATCACTGGAGCACTCCGGAGCCGCTGGCTGGCTCCGGGGCGTTGCAGACGGAACAAAATCGCGCCTCCGGCCTTATTGGGACAACATGCAGCGGGATGTTGGAGGAAACGGGAATGCGGCTTGTATCGGCCCTTCTGGCAGGACTTTTACTTATCTCTCCCCTGCCCGCGCAGGACGAGGCCGCGTCCGCGCACAGCCCCTATTATGAAATCCTGATTGAAGCGGTTTATCCAGAGGACCGGGTTGCTCTGATGGGCTGGGAGGCGCGGTTGCGAAAGCATCTCGATCAGCTTTCCGAGGAGACGGACGATCCCGCATCGCTCGACGCTATTGCCGAGATCGAAACCTTGATCGATATGCCAAGGATCGATTTTGCAGAAGATCGGGAAGTGATTGGCGATTGGCGCGTGCGCAGCCTGCAGGCGGACGGGTTGGGCGCCTATGCTTACCAGTTTTTCCCGGCGCGCATCTATCAGGAAGCGCAGGCGTTGGTCTTTGACAAGAATAGCGGCTCCCAACGCCATCGCGGATTTATGGCGCGAGCGGGCAGCGATGTCATGCTATTTGCGGGAGCCCTTTATTACGCTTATCAGGAGCCACGGCTCTATAGTGCGCATATGGAGCCAGGCACAGATCCCGATCGCGCATATGACGAGATCGCTGCTCTTTATAAGATCGGCGATGCCCATTATCTGATGGTCTTTGCTCCCAAAGGCGAACGCTTCCGCTTTTATGAAATGCGGCGATAGGCGCTTCAGCGATCGATCCGGGTTGAAAGAATGATCGAACTCATCGTGCGCTCGACCCCTTCGAGCGCACCAATCTGGTCGATGACCGCATCCAGTTCGGCAACCGAAGGTGCCTCGACTACAACGATCATATCAAAGCTGCCTGACACCGAATGGACCGTTCGGACGGCCATCATCGCTTCGAGCGCCTTGACAACCTGGCCCGAAAGCTTGGGCGACACGGTAACCGAGAGATGAGCACGGATCTGCGACGAGAGATAATCGCCTGAAAGCTTTACCGCATATCCTGCGATGGTGCCGCTCCGCTCCAGCCGCTCAATCCGGCTTTGTGCGGTGGAGCGCGAGACACCCAGCCTGCGGGCAAGCTCTGCCACAGGCATGCGGGCATTCTCCCGCAGCAGTGCCAAAATCATTTTATCGGCGTTAATTTTCGTCATTCTGCGGTTAATTATCGCGAAACTGCATAAACTCTCTCCCTTTTTAGCCTGAACGTTGAATACAAATCAACGATACTCGGTGGCATCCTGTCTATGTGATTTGGCACACAGGGAGGACAGGGCGATGCGCGACGTTGTGATAGTGGGAGCAGGCCGGATCGGTGCGACCCTGGCAGACATGCTGACGCTTTCGGGCGACTATGCTGTGACAGTGGTGGACCATAGCGCTGACCAGCTCGCCATGCTCGATGTCAGCACATCAATAGCGACGGCGAAGGTAGATGTGACGGCGCCGGGGGAACTGGAAAAGGTTCTGGCTGGCAAATTTGCGGTTCTGAGTGCTGCCCCTTATCACCTGACCACCCGGATTGCGGAAGCGGCTGCCAGCGCAAAAGTGCATTATCTCGATCTTACCGAAGACGTTAAGAGCACGCGCATGGTCAAGGCGATTGCGGGCAAGGCCGATACTGCCTTCATTCCGCAATGCGGGCTTGCGCCGGGCTTTATCGCAATTGCTGCCAACAGCGTCGCACGGACCTTCGACCGGCTCGAAGAGGTGAAGATGCGCGTCGGCGCCCTGCCCCAATTTCCCGACAATGTGCTCAATTACGCACTAACCTGGTCCCCTGAAGGGGTGATCAATGAATATTGCGAGCCGTGTGAAGCCATTGTGGATGGCGCATTGACCGAGATAGCGCCCCTGGAAGACTGCGAACAATTCACACTCGATGGCATCGCTTATGAGGCTTTCAATACGTCGGGCGGACTGGGCGCGACCTGCCACAAGCTTTTGGGCAAGGTGAAGAACCTCAACTACAAGTCCATCCGCTATCCCGGCCACGCCGCCATAATGAAGCTGCTGCTTAACGACCTTCAGCTTTGCAAAAGACGCGATCTGGCGCTCGCCGTCCTCAAGCATGCAATATTGCCGACCGAACAGGATGTTGTGGTTGTGCTTGTAGAGGTGAGTGGCGAAAAGAATGGCAAGACCGTTACCGAACAGTTCTCGCGGCAGATTTATGCTGGCTATGTCGGCCATGCCCGGCGCAGCGCCATCCAGATCACGACTGCGGCCGGCATTTCAACGGTGCTCGATATGCTCGCCAATGAGCAATTGCCGCAAAAGGGGTTTATCGAGCAGGAAGATATCGATCTCGATGCGTTTCTCGCCAATCGGTTCGGGCAGACCTATGGCCGGTCCGAAAGCCTCAATAAGGTGGCGTAGCTAAAATTCATCCGGCACCGGCTTGGGCTCGAGAACAGCGCGGGAATCAAAGACAGCTGCCGCGTCCTTATCATCCTCGCCCAGCATGGTTGCGACGCGTTCGAGCGCAGCAATGAGCATCAACTGCTCCCATTCTTCCAGTTCCATGAACTGCTCGTGGAACCTAGCATGAACGCCATCGGGAGCGATTTCGAGAATCTGCCGGCCTCGCAGGGTCAGTGACAACCAGACCTGGCGACGGTCTGACTCGCCCTTGCGCCGGACGATCATACCCTGATTTTCCAGCTTCTGGATCAAGGCGGTGGTCGTGGCCTGGGTGATGCCCATACGCTGGGCCACATGGCCGGCCGTCTGCTCGTCGCCATCGTCCAGCATCTGCATGAAAACCAGTTGCGAGGGCGTCAGCCCCGTTTCGCGCATAAGCGCTTTGGAATTCAGTTCGGTCTTGCGAAGGATTTTCCGCATTGCGGACAGCGCGGATTTCGTACGGTTTTCCAAGGCCTTGTTCCGGCTCAACATCATCACCTCGATCTTAACGTCAGCGCGTGAAGAACCCAAGCCAGAAGCGTTTCGATGCGCAGAAATTAGTTCCCTAATACAAATTAAAATAATAGAATATTAAGGCATTTCGCAACACCCATCTTATTCACAAAAATATATTACTGCCGCGAAACGCCATGAAATGACTAAGATAATTGATTTTTCCCGCGCCCTGCAACTTTTCCGCTGGTTGACATTTAGTTTGTATAAGCTAACTAATTACGGCGAACCGACTGGAGGTATGCAATGCAGCTCAAAGCTATTTCCGCTGCGACAGAGAACAAGGCGGCTCAAGCCATCGCGATTCGCAGCCCAAGGCGCGAAGATGGCGCCGCTGTCTGGCAACTGATCAAGGATACGGAATCGCTAGACGACAATTCGATGTATTGCAATTTGCTGCAATGCAGCCATTTTGCCGCGACATGCGCGCTTGCTGAACTTGATGGTGAGGTCGTGGGCTGGGTTTCTGGTTATATCCCGCCCGAGCATCCCGATACTTATTTTGTCTGGCAGGTCTGTGTGAGCCGCAAGGCGCGTGGACGCGGGCTGGCAAAGCGCTTGATCGCTGCCGTTCTTGCGCGCAAGGTCTGTGCGCATGTAGAGCGCGTGCAGAGCACCATTACCAGCGACAACAAGCCAAGCTGGGCACTGTTCGGCTCGATTGCGGAAACGCTTGAAACCGACCTGACCCGCCAGCCGCATTTCAAGCGCGAAGTTCATTTTGCGGGCAAGCACGACACCGAGTTTCTCGTCACCATCGGGCCATTCGAGCGTGAAGCGCTGCCTGTGCGCTCCGCTGCCTGATCGGCACGATCAATCCCTGAACCGAACCTTTTATTTCAGCCGTCCCTAAAAGGAGACGACGCTTATGACCACGACAACCACGCAAATCAAACAGGGCAAAACTGGCATTTTCGACCGCATTGAAAGCCAGGTGCGCTCTTATTCACGCAGTTTCCCCAAGCTCTTTGGCAAAGCCAAGGGTGCAACGATCTATGGCCACGACGGACGCGAGTATATCGACTTTCTCGCAGGTTGCTCGTCACTCAATTACGGCCACAACGACCCGGACATGCAAGCCGCGCTGATCGATTATGTCACCAGTGACGGCATTGCCCACGGGCTGGATATGTTCACCGAGGCCAAGGAAGGCTTTCTTCTAGCCTATGAGCGCCTGATTTTGAGGCCGCGCAACATGGACTACAAGCTCATGTTCACCGGCCCAACCGGCGCCAACGCTGTAGAAGCGGCGCTGAAACTGGCGCGTAAAGTGACCGGGCGAACCAATGTAATCGCCTTTACCAACGGCTTTCACGGCATGACCCTTGGCGCGCTGGCCGCAACCGGCAATGCCGGCAAACGTGAGGGCGGCGGCACACCACTGAATGGTGTCCACCGGGCGCCATTCGAGGGCTATTTTGGCCCGGAAGTCGATACTGCCGACATGCTTGAGCAGATGCTTGACGATCCTTCGGGTGGCGTCGACGCTCCGGCAGCCATTCTTGTCGAGCCCGTTCAGGGCGAAGGCGGACTGAACGCAGCTTCAGGCGCATGGCTGAAAAAGATCGAAAAGATTGCGAAAAAGCACGGCGCCCTCTTCATCCTCGATGACATTCAGGCCGGCTGTGGCCGTACGGGCACGTTCTTCTCATTTGAGGAGTTCGGCCTTGATCCCGACATCATCACCCAGGCCAAGTCGCTTTCCGGCATGGGACTGCCCTTCGCGCTGACACTCATCAAACCCGAACACGATATCTGGAAGCCGGCCGAGCATAACGGCACGTTCAGGGGCAATAATCATGCCTTTGTTACCGCCCGCGTCGCGCTGGAAAAGTTCTGGTCCGATGACAGCTTTTCCAAATCGATCGCAAAAAAGAGTGCGCATCTTGAAACGCGGCTTGGCGCGATTGCCGAGCGTTACGGCTTTTCGTTGCGCGGCCGCGGCATGATGCAGGGCATCGATACCCAGGACGGCGACACCGCAGGCGATATCTGCGCCAAGTGCTTTGAGAAGGGCCTGATCATCGAAACCTCGGGCGGGCATGACGAAGTGGTCAAGGTGCTGTGCCCACTGACCATCGACATGGACCTGTTCGATAAGGGGCTCGACATCATCGAAGATGCCTTTGAAGCGATTCTGGCCAAGGACAGTCCGCGCGTCGCAGCCGAATAGGCGCGACCGGGACCGGACAACAAGAGACAAGGACAAGAAAAATGATCGTACGCGACCTTGAAGAATGCCGGAAAGGCGAGCGCCTCGTGCATTCAAACGGCTGGGACTCCACTCGTTTGCTGCTGGCTGGCGACGATATGGGCTTTTCGTTCCACATCACTCGCATTCACGAAAACACCAGCCACGTCTTTCACTACAAGCATCATTTCGAGAGCGTTTACTGCGTATCGGGTGATGGTGAGATCGAAGATCTGGCGACCGGCGAAGTTCATCAGATCCGGCCCGGCGTGATGTATGCACTCGACAAGAATGACAAGCACCGGCTCACCGCGCGCTCGGAGCTTGTGATGGCATGCTGCTTTAATCCACCCGTGACTGGCACGGAAGTCCATCGCGAGGATGGCTCATATGCTCCGGCAGCGGAGTTGGCCAAAAGCGCCTGATGCAGGGCCAATCGGCCCATTATGTGCAACGCGAACCAAAGAGAAGGAAGTCACTATGTCACTCTCTGCAGTTCACACCCGAGATGATGATTACCCGACCCGATCAAGCAAGGAAGAATGGTTCAAGCGCAAGGATCCGGCGTTCTGGGGGCGTTGGAGCCCTCAGGCACCGTTGACGCGCGCCCAAACCGAAGAGTTTGAAAAGAACGGTTTTCTGGTCTTGCGCAATGTCTTTTCTGACGCCGAGATTACAAGGCTACAGGAAGAATCCCAGCGCTTGCGTTCAGGCGAGGCGGGGCTCAGGTCCGACAATGTTGTGACCGAACCCGGCTCGGATGAGGTGCGTACGATTTTCCGGCTTGAGGATGAAAGCCCGGTGTTCAATCGTCTTGCACGCGATGAACGCATTGCAGGCAAGGTTCGCTTTCTGCTCGATGATGCGCTTTATCTCCATCAGAGTCGGCTCAACTACAAACCGGGCTTTACCGGCAAGGAGTTCTATTGGCATTCCGATTTCGAGACCTGGCACGCCGAAGACGGCATGCCGCGCATGCGCGCGATTTCGGCATCGGTCCTTCTGACCGATAATGATGCGCTTAACGGTCCATTGATGCTGATGCCCGGCTCGCACAAGTATTTCATCTCCTGTGCTGGCGAGACGCCCGAGGACAATCACAAGTCCTCGCTGAAAAGGCAGGAGGTGGGTGTACCCAGCCCCGATGCGCTTTCGGAAATGGCCGGTATGTTCGGCATCGAATACGCCTCGGGCAAAGCTGGCACGGTGATCCTATTCGAGTGCAACACCATGCATGGCTCGAATGGCAACATTACCCCCTTCCCGCGTTCCAATGCGTTCTTTGTCTATAACGCCTGGACCAATCGGGTCGAAAACCCTTTTGCGGCTTCAAAGCCCCGCCCGGCCTTTCTCGCAAACCGCGATCCTAAAGGACCGATCGAGATCGTGTCCGGCAAAATCCAATAGCGCGCCCGGTTCTGCCGGACGCAACACCCATTCCGTGGGGCACAAGCCCCGCGGAGCACCCCGACACATCGGAGGCAAGAGTGACAACCAATACCCACACAGTCGAAAAAATCGGCGGCACGTCCATGTCGCGCAGCCATGAACTGCTCGAGACCGTGCTGATTGGCGACCGTGATGCGGACAATCTCTACGATCGCGTTTTCGTCGTATCCGCTTATGGCGGCATGACCGACGCATTGCTTGAGCATAAAAAATCCGGTGAACCCGGTGTTTATGGCCTGTTTTCCAGCGCTGAAAGTGGATGGAGCTGGGGCGATGCGCTGAGCAATGTTCTGCGCCAGATGCAGGACAAGAACGCTGAGATTTTCACCGATCCCTCCGCCCGCGAGATGGCCGATCGGTTCATCGCAGAACGAGTGGAGGGCGTGCGCTCCTGCCTCATCGACTTGTCGCGGCTTTGTTCGTTCGGGCATTTTCAACTTGAGGCGCATCTTTTGACCGTGCGCGAGATGCTCTCATCGCTCGGCGAGGCGCAATCGGCCTACAATACTGCCCTGCTGCTGCGCCAGAACGGGGTCAATGCCCGGATGGTCGACCTCACCGGCTGGCGTCAGGACGGAGAGTTGCCGCTTGATACGCATATTGCCAACGCTTTCGATGGCGTCGATCTTTCGCGCGAGCTGGCAATCGTTACAGGCTATGCTCAGTGTGCCGAACAGCTTATGAAGACCTATGATCGCGGCTATAGCGAAGTCACATTGTCGCGTGTTGCGGTCGTGACCGGGGCGAGCGAAGCGATCATCCATAAGGAATTCCATCTGTCTTCGGCCGACCCCAAGGTGGTGGGCGCAGACAAGGTGCGCGTGATCGGGGAAACCAATTACGACGTGGCCGATCAGCTTTCAAATATGGGTATGGAGGCAATCCACCCCCGCGCTGCCAAGAGCCTGCGCCAGGCTGGTATTCCCTTACGGGTCAAGAACGCGTTCGAGCCCGATCATCCTGGCACCGTGATCCGCTCGGATCTGCCGGCCAAGACACCCGGTGCTGAAATCGTGACCGGGCTGAGTGATGTCTATGCGCTTGAATTTTACGATCAGGACATGGTGGGCGTTAAGGGCTATGACGCCAAGATACTCGACGCCCTGACCCGGCATAAGGTCTGGATCATTTCCAAGACTTCCAACGCCAATACGATCACCCATTTCCTCAAGGGGTCGATGAAGGCGATCAAGCGGGTCGAGAACGATCTGGCCGAAGCATTCCCCTCCGCATCGATTGCCACACGCAAGCTGGCCATGGTGTCCGCGATCGGGCGCAATCTTGGCGGTGCCTCAACGTTGGCAAAGGCTATGGTAGTGCTGGCCGATGCAGGCATTGAACCGCTGGGCATCACCGATATGATCCGCAAGGTCGATCTGCAGGTGATTGTTAACGAGGACGACTTCGAGGAAACCATTGCCGCGCTTCATCGCGGGTTGATCGAATATGTTGCCACAAAAACCAACCTCAAGGCCGCGGCCTAATCCTCACGGGCAGGCAGGACTTGAAACAAAGCCCCCGGCATCTGCTGCCGGGGGCTTTTACTTTGGGTCCTATCAAAGAACAGTCGCTGGCCGCTATTCGGCAGCTTTGGGCTTTCGCTTGAAGCTCTGCTTGATGTTGCCCAGCAGATCCACAGTCACGCCGTGGCGTTTCATGATCACCCATTGCTGGACCACCGAGAGGAAGTTGTTCCACGCCCAGTAGATCACAAGACCTGCAGGGAAAGTCGCCAGCATGAAGGTGAAGATAATCGGCATCAAACCGAAAATCATCGCCTGAGTCGGATCGGTCGGGGGCGGGTTGAGCTTCATCTGAACCCACATGGTGAGGCCCATGATGAGCGGCCAGACACCAACCTGCAGGAACGGACCGATGATCGGAACGATTGTCGGGTCGTAAGGCAAAAGGCCGAAAAGATTAAAAAGAGATGTGGGGTCCTGGGCCGCAAGGTCTTGAATCCACCCAAAGAACGGCGCGTGGCGCATTTCGATGGTTACGAAAAGGACCTTGTAGAGTGCAAAGAACACAGGAATCTGGATCAGGATTGGCCAACACCCTGAGATGGGATTGATCTTTTCCTTCTTATAAAGCTCCATCATGGCCTGCTGCTGTGCAGCGCGGTCGTCCTTGTGCTTTTCCTGAATCTCTTTCATCTGCGGCTGAACGCGCCGCATGTTGGCCATCGAAGCATAGCTCTTGTTGGCCAGCGGGAAGAAGATGGCCTTGATGATGACCGTCACCGCGAGAATCGCAAGGCCGAAATTGCCAAGGAAATCATAGAGCAGCCGGATCATGTAGAACATCGGCTTGGTGATGAAGTGGAACCAACCCCAGTCGATCATCAGCTCGAAGCGGTCGATGCTATAGCCGCTTTCATAGCTGTCGATAATCGACTCGACCTTGGCACCGGCAAAGGCAAGGCTTGTGTATTCCGCTTCACCACCTGCCGGCACAACAACCGCGTTTTGCGATACAAAATTGGCACGATAATCGTCCTGTCCGCCGCTGCGTAGCGAATGGAAGAAGCGCGCATTGATCAAATCGTCCTGCGGCGGAATGATTGCAGTCGCCCAGTATTTGTCGGTGAAGCCAAGCCAGCCGCCTGTGGCGCTGTAATCGCGCTGCGCATCGCCAGCAAGATCGCCATAACTCATTTCAACGAGATTGTGATCACCCAGCACCCCGATTGGGCCTTCATGGAGAATGAAGAAATTCTGTGTCCAGGGTGTATAAAGACGGCTGATGCGCGAATAGGGATACAGCGCGACATCGCCCTGGCCGGCATTTTCAACGCTCTGGGCGACCGTAAACATATAATGCTCGTCAACCGAGATCGTGCGGCGGAAAATCAGCCCCTGGCCATTGTCCCAAACAAGAGTGACGGGCGCGTTTTCGCTCAGAGCATCGCCATTCTCGACCTGCCAAACCGTCTGGCCATTAGGCAATGGCACTTCGCTGCCCGCAGGCGCAACCCAGCCGTGTTCGAGAAAATAGGGTTCGGGCGAACCGGCAGGCGACAACAATGTAATGATCGGGCTGCCGGGTTCGACTGTCTCGTTGTATTTCTTGAGCCGCAAGTCGTCGATCCGGGCGCCGGTAAGATTGATCGAACCAGTAAGGGATTCGGTTTCGATCACGACCCGCTCCGCGGCGGAGACTGCATCATCACGCGATGCGAATTGGGCTGTCTCGGTGCTGGGTGCTACAGTCCCCGGTTCGCCTATAGGTGCTGCAAGGTCGGCGCCTTCGATCTGCGCCGCTTCCTGCTGGGCGGCGAGCTCGGCCTGGCGCTGGGCCTGTTCGAGCTGCGGGCCTGCAATGAAGAACTGCCATCCAAAGAGCACGAGCATGCTCAGGACAACAGCCAGGATCATGTTGCGATTATTCTCGTTCATGGCTTTGCTTCAGTCCGCTGGGGCTTTTGAGTATGGATACGCCGCAAGGCGCTTCCCAGCCCGGTCACAAGCGTATCAAAGGGTTCAGTAAGGCTCGCTCGCCTCCCGATCAAGACATAATCATGTCCTGCGACAAGAGCGCCCGAACAATCTGCCACTGCAGCGCGCAGCCGCCGCTTGATACGGCTGCGCTCGGGGGCATTGCCCGTCTTCTTGGTGACGGTATATCCCACACCCGGGGTAGGGTCGGCAACCTTAATCGCCTGTAGCACAAAGCCGCGCGCGGCAATTTTGCTACCGCGCGCGGCTTTGAGAAACTGCACCCGTTTTTTGAGGCGCCGCACCGGCAAAACCGGCGACTCCGACACAGGCCGGAAATTTATGCTGAAAGCCGCTTGCGGCCCTGGGCGCGGCGGCGGTTCAGGATCTTACGGCCATTCTTGGTGGCCATACGTGCGCGAAAACCGTGACGGCGCTTGCGCACAAGATTGCTTGGCTGAAAAGTACGCTTCATCGTATCTACCGCGCGCCGACGCGCGATCCTCTAATATTCTTGTCTGACTTCTAAAATAACTGCCAGGCACAGGCATATCGCCCCCGGCCCACAGCAAAGGTTGCGCGGCTTATAGGAAAAAGGGGCAGCCAAGTCAATCAATGATCGGCTGGCATATGCCCTTTTGCCGCGCTACAAGGCGGAACGGATGGCTTTGAGTACAGGGTTTGGGCAAAGTGGCGCAGTTTGAACGGGTTGATGTGTGTATTATCGGTGGTGGCCCGGCTGGGTTGATGCTTGCCGAAGGCGCACGCCGGAAGGGATATTCTGTTACCCTGATCGAAGCCGGATTTACCGGCGGTGCAGGCGCAAACTGGGGGGCAATACCCAGCCAAGCGCTCGCAGCTTGCGCCCATCGGGCGCATCTCATACGCAATAGCGGACAATTGGGGATCGGCGCTGACGAGCCGCGCATCAACTTTGCACGGATCAATGGCCATATCCGCTCGATTATCGCCGAGACTGCGCCCGATCATTCTCCCGAGCACCTCAAGGCAATCGGCGTCGAAGTCATTATTGCTCAAGCCCGCTTTTCTGATCGCAGGACAGTTCTTGCCAACGACCGCGCCATCCGCGCCAAGCACTTCGTGATCGCCACCGGAGCACTGCCAAACATTCCAGCCATTCCCGGTCTTGAAACGATCGAGTATCTTACACCCCACACGATCTTCGAGCTTACGCGGCGCCCTGCCCATCTTCTGGTGCTTGGCGGCGGCGCCACCGGGATGAGCCTTGCGCAATCACATCTCCGGCTTGGCTGCGAGGTTACCGTTATCGACATGCTTGAGCCGCTATCGGATCACGACCCGGAATTGCGCGCGGTCGGGTTGCGGGCGCTGGAGCGCGAGGGACTTGGGCTGTTTGCCAATACCGGTATTGTTGGCATCGGAAAGAACGGAGATACGATCGAGGTCGAGATCAAATCCGGCCCCAATGAACAGGTGCTCACTGTATCCCATGTTCTGCTGGCGGCAGGCCATACGCCCAGTCTTGAGGGGCTGAATCTCGCCGCCGGCCGGATTAAACGCACGCCGCGCGGATTGCTGCTGAACAAGAATTTCCGCACATCAAACCCAAGGGTCTATTGCATTGGCGATGCGACCGGCGATGTCGCCTCTATCGGCACCGCGCGCCAGCATTGCGAAAAGGTGCTTGCGCAGATTGGCAATCCGTTTTCCATCCTGCCCCAGCCCTTCGCCAGCGAACCGCTCCAAATCGATGTGACCTATACCGATCCGGAACTTGCGCAGATCGGACTGAACGAACCGGCGGCCCGTCAGCGTCACAAAAACAGATTTGCTGTGACAAGGCTCCCGTTTGCCCAGAACAGCAAGGCTTTGGCCAACAGACAGTTGAACGGACACATAAAACTGATTGTGCATGCCAGCGGCAGGCTCTTGGGGGCAAGCATCGCCGGCCCGCAAGCGGGTGAAATCGCTTCTCTGGCAGCGTTGGCCATCGATAACGGGCTAAGCGTGGTGGAACTTGCGCGCGCGCCGATGGTTTACACAAGCTATGGACAAATCCTTTCGAGTGCCGCCTCGCGACACCTGCAGGAACATCAGCTTGCGCCAATCTGGCACGGCCTGCCACTTGGTAAGCATTTGTTGCCATAGGGGAAACCGGCCTGTAGAATCGACAAGATGACACCGCCAACCACCACGGTTCCTGGTCCCTTTTCTGGTCTGTCGGTCAAATTGATCATGGCGATAACGCTGGTGATCCTTTTGGTGGAAGTCGCCGTGTTTGTACCAACCATCGCCAATTACCGCGCAAGCTGGCTCGACGACCGGTTGCGGATCGGAGGGGTTGCAGTTCGTGTTTTCGATACCGTGCCAGACGTGGCCGATCTGCCTGTCGAGATCACCGATCCGCTTCTGCAATCGGCCGGCGCTCTGGCTATCGTTTATCGCAGAGCGGGACAGACCGACCTGATTACCCTTGAAGCTGTCACCATGCCGACTCAGGCGCACACTGCCGACATGCGGGACCGCAATCCCCTTCGGTTGAGTGCCGATGCCATTGAAACGCTGTTTTTGGGCGGGAACCGCATGATGCGGATTGTCGGAGTTCCGCCGGGCGTGGGCGAGGCGGTCGTCGAGGTTATCATGCCTGAAGCGCCCTTGCGCGCGGACATGCTGACCTACTCACGCAATATCGCTGTGCTTTCCTTGCTGATCGCGGGGGTGACTGCGCTTGTCATCTACATTCTTGCCGAACGCGTATTGATCGGCCCGATCCGGCGGCTGACGTCTTCCGTGGTGGCCTTTAAACGCAATCCTGAAAACGCCACTCTCATTATCTCGCCCGATGAGATGCGGGCCGATGAAATCGGGATATTGGAGCGCGCGCTGCGCGACACCCAGACTGAACTTTTCACCATGCTGCGCCAAAGGCGGCATCTGGCCGATCTCGGACTGGCAGTCGCCAAGATCAACCACGATCTGCGCAACATGTTGACCTCGGCGCAACTGCTTTCCGATCAGGTGGCAACACTGGACGATCCCAAAGTGCAGCGCCTTGCCCCTCGCCTCGTTAATACGCTGGACAAGGCGATCGGCTTTGCGCAATCGGTGCTCGACTACGGCCGCCAGCAGGCCGCGCCACCCCGCCCCGTTCTTGTGGATGTAGCAGGGCTGGGGCGGGACGCCGCTGCGACTGCAGGGCTGATCGGACATGATCGAATAGAGTTTATTGTCAGCCTGCCCGACGATTTCATGGTGATGATCGATCCCGAGCATCTCTCGCGTATTCTGGTCAATCTTTTCAAGAATGCCCGCGAAGCGATCGATTCGGACACTGCCGAAAAGGATAGCCGTTGGGTTCGTCTTTCGGGCGTTCAGGCCGAGAACAGCTTGCGTCTTGAGGTCTCCGATAATGGGCCGGGCCTACCACCGCGCGCGCGGGAAAATCTCTTTGTGGCGTTTGAAGGTTCCGCACGCGCTGGCGGTACGGGCCTTGGGCTGGCAATCGTGCGGGAGCTTGTGGAAGCCAATGGCGGAAAGATCACGCTTGGCGCCCAAGCCGAAGGCACGGTGTTTGTTATCGAATTCCCAACGCAAACCAGCCAACTCGCCGCGCAATAAGGGCTTTGGGGAAGCCGCGCGAAATTCCTTTGCAAGTTTGTCATACCAAGGGTTGCAATACGCCACGAGCCAGTATAAGCGTTGCCCCTGCCGCGCGAGAGACATCTCGCAAGGGTTGAAAAATCCGTTTGGCACTGCGCGCCCGTAGCTCAGCTGGATAGAGCACCAGACTACGAATCTGGGGGTCAGAGGTTCGAATCCTTTCGGGCGCGCCATTTTCTTCAATAAAATCAGTAATTTATCGCACAATCCTGTCGATGGTTTGTCGAGCGTCCGGAATAGACACCGCATAAGCACCGTTTTCGGCCAGCCAGGCCGTCCAGAGTTCGACCTCCGTGCATCTGACCCGCTCCCCCGCGGTTCTGCTCGCCGTGAGAACCCGCAGGCCCTCTGCTCCATCGCATAGGCGTCCGTCTCGCTGTCCCAGCGCGCGTTCGGTGCCATGGGGATCACCATTGGAGCCCGAGTTCCCAAGACCCGTTTCCGGCAGCCCCTGCGGCGCACCGAGATCTTCTCCACCCCATACATCCGGAACAGCCGCTTGTGGTTGACCACGTAGCCTTCCCGGCGCAGCAGCACATGCAGGCACCGTTAGCCAAAGCGCCGACGCTCATGGTCAATCGCCTTCATCCAGTTCCGGAGATCGGGCATCATCGGCGCAACTGCCCTGCTACCGCATCGCCATGGGGCAACAGCCCAGCACTGTGCACGCCCGCTGCTCGCTCATCTCGAAGGTCTCCCTTAGATAAGCGACAGCCTTGCGCCTGGCGGCGGGCGCTACCATTCTTTCCGAGAAAATCCTTGAGTGCGGAGTTGTCCAGCATGGTATCGGCCAAGAGCTTTTTGAGCTTGGCATTCTCATCCTCGAGCAATTTAAGCCGCTTGGCCTCGCTCACATCCATGCCGCCATACCTGGCTTTCCATTTGTAGATGCTGGCGTTGCTCACGCCGTGCTTGCGGCACAAATCGGCGACCGGAACGCTTGCCTCATGCTCCTTGAGGATACCGATGATCTGTTCTTCGCTAAACCTGTTGCGCTTCATCTCTGGTCCTTTTCGATGGGCCAGAGTCTATTTCAAACTGGATTAGCTCCAAGGGGCAACGTCACCGGGCTCACACATGCATCGGCACTTGATGAAAATACCGTATCATCAGTCAGTACGCTTTACCGCGCGCCAGTACCAAAAAGCACTGTCTTGACTGTCTTGAAAAGGATTTGCAGATCAAGATCGAAGGACAGGTGCTTTACATAATAGAGGTCGTAAGCGAGCTTTTCGATTTCTTCTTCCGTGGTTTCAGCATAGCCTGATGTCACCTGAGCCCAGCCTGTAATTCCTGGCAAAACAAGGTTCCGAAGCGCATATTTTTCTTCATATTTGACGCTGGAACGAGCGACGTATTCCGCAACCGGACGAGGCCCAATCAAACTCATGTCGCCGACAAAAACGTTGTAGAGTTGGGGCAGTTCATCGAGGCGACATTTGCGCAAGAACCATCCGCCAGGAATAATGCGTTTGTCGCCATTCATGGTCGAGCCACCGCCCGTACCAGAGTACATGGTTCTAAACTTATACATCCGGAAAACGCGCCCGGCAAAGCCGCGTCGATGCTGAACGAACAACACCGGGCCACCATCTCGGGCATAAATATAGGCAGCAGTCAGAACAGCCAGCGGAATCGTGAGAGGTAGCGTTACGATAATGGCCAACACGTCCAGCAGCCGCTTGGCGCGGGCATAGAGCATTTGGCTTGGCGTATAGGCCAGATGAGAA
>NZ_RZMW01000040.1:125655-199196 GCF_003992625.1 Pelagibacterium lentulum
GCTTATGATGTTTTTCGGGATCGATCAGAATGGTATCGAACGGCGTTACGTCTGTTGTCGGGTCGGAAATAACCGCGACATTCGCTTTGCCAAGGAGCGACAGCGGAATGCAGTCGCCTTCAAATGCAACAAGGGCGACGTGGGCAGAAAGCCTTTGGTGAAAGCGGATGTTACCGATCGCAATGATCAGCATGGTCAAGGGCATGGCTGCAGCGAAACCTGCAAAGGTGACGCGAACGCGCATGGCGGACAAATAGGTAATGGCAAAGCTGAAGAAAATCGCGACGATGACCGCTGCGGCAATAATCGGCGCTTCCTGGCGCCGAAAAGCGCTCAATGTGCTGGCTGATGCCATAGGGACCAATGTCAACACAGCCAAGACGGTTACTGCGGCCGGCCAGTCGGGCGTCACCCGAGTATAGAATGCGAGATAGGCTATCGATTGTAGCGCGATGGCAACCAACACTGGCCAGGAAAACGACATCACGTCCCGAAATATGCGGTGACTGCGCGTGGTGGCTCCGAGGTCTGTGAGATGTGAGAAATCGCTACCCGCAGGACGATTGGGGCGCTTTGATCCTTTGCGTTTTCTAGTCGGTTGTGAGGTCATCGCGATAGCGTTCCTGCGGTAGTTGCGATTTTATTTCGCGCACCAAGAAGGGATGTCCCGCAGGCCGATGTTTTTGTCAATGTGCGGCTGGCAGTTTGGTCTGTTTTGGGCGACTGCAGAACTATTTCGCTAATCGCCGTTTTACGTACGTGTTGAACACCCCATGGGTGGCATAGTGCGCAAAATAATAGGCCGATTGCGGCAAGCTTAACTTTTCTACATCCCGGTAGATTGACCCTGTGTACTTTACGGCGGTGACCGTGTTGGCCGAAACCGAACCGGTGCGGACGCGATATCGGGCATATATACTTTGCCAAGTTTCTCGGTGTCATAGATGGCGGTCAGGCAACCAATGACACAGGATTTACGCCAATGTAATGCGGCTGAGCATTGGCGTGATCGGACTTGACGTAATGAATAGGTCGTCCGCTGACTTTCCCAACCACATAGGGCAAAAGCCAGTCCCCAAAATTTCCGGGAGCCGGAGTGTCCCACCACAGTAGGGGGAACTGGCATCGCATTGACACTTCCAGCTTGGCGATACTCTTGAAATGCCCTACCCCACGACAATGACCTTTGCGCTGCAGATGCATCTTTCACCCGAGAGGCGGTAGTTCCCCACGTATCTAGATTTATATCACAATATGCCGCTGCTCGTTTCAGAAGAATGTTGAAATCTTTGACAGTAAAACTGCCTGATCCCGCTGCAGCGATCTGAGCCTTGCCATGCCCCATTATAGATTTTGCTTTACGTGCGACCTTCAATACCGGCTCTGGTGCATGACGCTTGACCAAGCATTTAACTTTTTCCGCCTGACGCATTTGGGGAATCGGCGATTGGTGTTGCACAACCGATCCTCTAAATTTTTCGTCATTTGTACTACTTCCAAGTCTGAAAAATTGGCTAGGACCTTGCTTTGCTAGTGACGAAGGGATGACCTGAAAACTTAACTCCCTCGCTTCCTGACGCCAAGCTTCTTCAAAGAAATAGTCATCAGTTGCATCTATATCAGTTTCTCGCTCCAATCGGGCCTCGGTCTGAAGAAACCGATTGGCGGCGCCACTGGTACCGATGCCAATAAAACAGGGCTCCCAAAATCTTTTTTTTTGCGAGTAACCTATATATAGTAACCTATATATAAGGGCGTGCTAAAATCCGCGCTGAAATCCGATTACATCCGCAGTTGTTTCATTTATAAATATTGGCCAATCATACAGCTCGCAATCTACATCAATCCAAAATATTCTTGCGCGCGGATTGGCAACGCCCATGTCGTGTAAAAACAGTATCTTCGACCGGCAAATCGAAGGTCACGTAGCTCCCTCAGGAATCTCCTTACGAACTATTTCATGCCTCAGTCCTAATCGCTCAACATTGTCCTTAAGTCTTATTGCGCATTCTTTATAATATCCACCGGGAGTATAGAATGAACAAATAAGAGGAGCTTCGACCAAAGACGTTTTCATGCCTTTCATATCCTTCTTGGCGCGGGGCCGTCTATGCAACGCTTCAAACGGACTAACCGCTGAATGCCTCGCGCAGTGTCTCCCGCGCAGACTCTGTCTGCTATGTATAAAATTTCTTTCAGCAAATCTCGGCAGTGGAGCGGTCGGTGGACACCTGATATTCGCGGTACCAATTTACAAAATTTGCCACGCCCTGTTTGACCGGCGTGCTTGGTGCATATCCTGTAGCCGCGGTCAATTCAGATGTATCTGAAAAGGTGTCCGGCACGTCACCGGGCTGCAGTGGCAATAGGTTGCAGATGGCCTTTTTACCCAGAGCTTCTTCAAGTGCCTCTACATAATCCCCCAGTTTGACCGGGTTGGAATTGCCGATGTTGAAAATGCGATAGGGTGCGTTCGAGGTGGCGGGATCGGGCTTGGCCGCATCCCAGTTTGGATTGGGTCGGGCTGGCGCATCGGAGGCGCGTATAACACCTTCCACGATGTCGTCGATATAGGTGAAGTCACGGCTGTGATTGCCGTGATTGAACAGATCGATCGGTTCGCCCGCGAGAATCTTTCTGGTAAACGTAAAGAGCGCCATATCGGGGCGTCCCCACGGTCCATAAACTGTGAAGAAGCGCAGCCCTGTGGTCGGCAGCCCAAACAGATGCGAATAGGAATGGGCCATCAACTCGTTGGCGCGCTTGGTCGCCGCATAAAACTGCAGCGGATGATCGACCCCGTCGTGCTCCGAAAACGGCATTCTGGTGTTCGCACCATAAACGCTCGAGGTCGAAGCATAGACCAGATGCCCAACCTCATGTTCTCGGCAGGCTTCCAGAACATTGGTGAAACCAACCAGATTGGATTGGACGTAAGCGCGGGGATTTTCAAGGCTGTAGCGGACACCGGCCTGTGCCGCCAAATGAATTACACGATCGAAATCGTGATCTGCAAAGGTCTGATCCACAGTGGTCTGATCGGCAAGGTCAGCGCGGACAAACGTGTAATCGGCACCCTGCGTGGCTCCGAGTTCATCGAGCTGCGCCAGGCGCGCTTCTTTCAAGGCTGGGTCGTAATAATCATTGACCACATCGAAGCCAACCACGCTGTCGCCTCTCTCGATCAGGCGTCGCGCAACATGATAGCCGATAAACCCGGCGCTGCCGGTAACCAGAACTTTCACGAAACCTTCTCAACCGCTTGCGGCTGGGCATAAGCTGGCGCCCGACCGATGGAAATATAGGACCATCCCTCTTTCTTGAGGCGTTCAGGTGCATAGATATTGCGTCCGTCGAAAATAAGGCGGCTTGCCATGCGCTCGGCCATCTCGACGAAATCAGGCGCCCGAAACTGCTGCCACTCGGTACAAATGGCCAATGCGTCAGCGTCATTGAGCGCTGCATATTTATCCGCCGCGAGTACAAAATCCTCACGCGTCCCGTAAATGCGTCTGGCCTCTTCCATGGCGACGGGATCGTAAGCGACGAGGCTGGCACCGGCCTCCCAGAGCGCTTCGATGAGCACCCTTGAAGGCGCCTCGCGCATATCGTCGGTATTGGGCTTGAACGCGAGGCCCCAGATGGCAATCCGCTTGCCCTTGAGCTTTTCCACGCCCCCGAAATGGGTTGCGATCTTGTCAAATAATGTTGTCTTTTGGCGGTTATTGACCGCATCGACAGCTGCAATCAACGGCGCGTCATAGCCAATTTCGGTCGCCGTGCGCCCAAGCGCCTGAACGTCTTTTGGGAAGCACGAACCGCCATAGCCCAGACCCGGATAGATGAAGTGATAGCCAATGCGCGGGTCCGCTCCGATACCACGACGCACTTCCTCGACATCGGCGCCCAGGCGCTCGGCGAAGTTGGCGATTTCATTGATAAACGAAATCTTGGTCGCAAGCAGCGCATTGGCCGCGTACTTGGTCAATTCGGCAGAACGGACGTCCATATAAAGCGTGCGATCGTGGTTGCGATTAAAGGGTTCGTAAAGCTCTTTCATCACTTCGCGCGCATGCTCGGACGCTGCGCCAACAATGATGCGGTCGGGTTTCAAGAAGTCGTTGACGGCCGCGCCTTCCTTGAGGAATTCGGGATTGGAAACGACATCGAACGCTAGTGCCGAATTCTGCCGTCCCAATACCTCGGTTAGCTTGGCGCGCACTACGTCACTGGTGCCCACCGGCACGGTCGATTTGACCACGACGACCTTGTGCGTGGTCATGTTCGAGCCAATCGATTCGGCTACCGCCAACACATATTGCAAATCCGCAGCACCGTTCTCGTCGGGCGGCGTGCCGACGGCAATAAACTGCACATCGGCATGGGAGACGGCTCGGGCGACTTCGGTCGTAAATTCGAGCGCACCTGCTGATAGGTTGCGCTCGACAAGAGCTTCGAGGCCAGGCTCGTGGATCGGAATCTCGCCGGAATTGAGCCGGGCGATCTTGTCTGCATCCACATCGACGCAGACCACGTGATGGCCGACATCGGCAAGGCACGCGCCCGTGACAAGCCCGACATAACCGGTGCCGAAAATGGTGAGTTTCATTGAGCGTTCCTGCGCCGATTTCAGACTCGCGAAGCTGGCTTACCCATTCCGGAGGCAGGACGCAACCTTTGCGGCAATCGTTGAAGCCCTGCGCCTATGAATTACGCGTCGAATGCACGCCAGATCTTGGTATATTGACGGCCGGTCTGTTGTTCCTTCCGGCGCGACTGAAGCATTGTGAAAGCGTAGGCGGCATCGTAAGCCACCCGCTGCAACAAATCATATGTCTTGGCCTGTCTGCAACGACCCTGCGGCCGACGTCGCCTGTTGCTCCAGAAACCACGAGTTTCATGCGGCTGCTCCTTTGTGACGTGCTATTGGAGTAGCACCCCGACCGGCCCGCTGACCGAACCACACGCTCAGGAAAACAATGAGGGCGCCAAGCCCTTGCAGAGGCGTGAGGGCCTGATCAAGTATGACCCAGCCGAGCACAACTGCGCTTAATGGGCTGAGAAAGCTGAAAGCTGTTACGGTAGGCGGCCCGAGTCGCGCGATGCCACGGAACCAAAGAACATAGGCGATGGCGCCGCCGATTAGGCCCAGCCAAATCAGGCCTGCGAGGTTGACGGCATTGGGCATCGGGAAGCCGGGCTCAAATACCAGCGCGGCGGGCAGGAGCAAGAGCCCCCCAGCGGTCAACTGCCATCCCGTAAAGGTGAGTGGCGATACGGCCGGCTGCCATACGCGGGCCAAAACGACGCCGCTGGCCATCGACAGTGCAGCGCCGAGCGCCGCAGCAATGCCTATCGGGTCTGGAGAGACATCGGGGCCGAGCACAAGCATTCCAACGCCCGCCATCCCTGCCAGCGCTGCGGCCACGCCGATCGGTTGAATCGCAGATCCCAGAAGTATGCGAGACAGTAACAGTACCAACAAAGGTTGAATCGCGGTCAGCGTCGCTGCAAGGCCACCTGGCAGGCGATAGGCAGCAACAAAAAGCAGCGTCAGGAAAATCGCAATGTTAAGGGCACCGAGCACAAACACCTTTGGCACCCAACCAAGCGGCGGCAGGCGTCGCGCGATCAGGAGCAGGAGTAGCCCTGCGGGCAGCGCGCGGAGCATGGCGATGGTTATGGGGAAGCCTTGCGGAAGCATTTCGGTTGTCACGATGTAAGTCGTGCCCCAGACCACCGGCACGATTGCCGTCAGTGCGAGATCGCGTGAGCGGGCCATGCCAGTCTCCGTTTTACCTTGACGTCAAGGTATATACCGAAAACCTTGACGTCAAGGTAATGTTCGATGATTATCATTACATGGACCAAGTCGACAGAATTCTCGCGCAATGGCGGGCTGAACGCCCTGACCTTGATGTTGGCCCCATGGGCACATTGGGGCGGATGAGTCGGCTCTACAGGCATTTGCGGGAAGGAATGGATAAAGTCTTCGCGGAACGCGGGCTCAGCCGCGCATCTTTTGACGTTCTTGCGACGCTGCGTCGGTCTGGCCAACCGTTTGCGCTCAGCCCCACCGAACTCATGGAATGGACGATGGTGACATCGGGCACCATGACCAATCGCATAGACCGGCTCGAGGCCTCTGGCCTCGTCGAACGCCGACGAAACCCCGACGACAAGCGCGGCTTTCTCATTGGGCTGACAGGTGCCGGTCACGCGCTCATCGAAGATGCCGTCACCGCGCACGTCGCCAATCAGCACCGCCTTACGAGCGCACTCAGCGATGATGAACGCAAAGCGCTAGATGCGCTCGTTGCCAAGTGGCTCGCAGCGTTCGAAACAACCTGATACTTGAATAGCCCCGAGTTTCGTGGACATTATAATAATGCCGATTTTCTATATCAATCTTGATCACCGAACCGATCGGCGCAAGCGCATGGAGAGCCAGTTGAGCGCACTGGGCTTGAATGCAACGCGGGTTTCAGCAACAACGCCAGATCAACTGAGTGCGCAAGAGCTCGCGAGCTATTGCGACCCTACGGGCTTCTGGTCCATTCGGCCCAACGAGCTCGCTTGCACATAAGTCATATGCGCGTTTGGGAACTGATTGCCCAAGGGGCCCATGCGCGTGCCTTGGTACTGGAAGACGATGCCGTGCTTTCCCAGAAGCTGCCTGCCGTACTCGGTGAGCTTGAGACACTCGACTATGATTTGATCCGCATCGAGGCATGTTGGCGAGCGCGCGTTTTTGCGCCAATCGGATCGCTAGCTCATGGTGTCCTGGTGAGACCATTTCGATCCACGCCGGGCGGAGCAAGCGGCTACATTATCTCGCGCGATGCAGCCAAGAGACTTTTGCGCGATGAAGCGGTCAAGCAGCGTCAACTTGATCTTGCCCTTTATGATCCGTTTCGGCAGCCAGGGCGAGGTTTGTCGCGCGTGCTTCTCGATCCGGCGCTGGTTATTCAAGAAGGCGATATCGCCGGGGCAGATCGTCAGTCAGGTGTTGCGAGAAGCGATATCATTCTGGCTGGCAACGAGAAGCCGGCCAACCTTTCGCTGTTGGCGCGACGGTTTCTTGATCGCGCTTGGTTCAAGACTTGGAACCTGATTGATCACATCTGGAACTTGGCCCGGAAAATCGAAACCAAACCGATAACCTGGCAATAGTCTCGTCGGGCAGGGCTAGATTTTGAGCCGTTTGATTTCCCGATCGAAAAAACTGTCGGGCTCGGGCGCCCGCAGAGTACCATTCTTGCGCCCTGTAAGAGCGCTGTTCCAGATATGAACGCTTAGCGTCCTGGCTGTTATGTGGCTTTCCAGAGCACTCCCGGACTCGAGCAAGTGGCCGGTATCGCCGTAATCGAGCGGATAAAACACGTCTTTGCTCTGAATGAAAGACTGAAGGCCCAATGCATGGATATAGTGGTTCAGGGGCATGGGACCAGTGGCGCCGAATTGCATGTGATGGACAGGCAGCTCTTCGCCCAGTGAACGGCGTAACCGTATTTCGAGGTTACGCCAGACGGGTAGGCCAGGCGGTATCTCTCCGCTCGAAAAAACGTTGAGAAGCTTGTTCAGCAGCTCTCCCGGCGGACATGCAAAAACCGCCTGGTTGACCTGCGCTTTAAAGCCGTTGCGCCAGTACGGATGGTTCTCATAACCGAAAACATACTCGGGCAGTGCGGTATAAGGCTTTACGCAGTAAACGTCAGTATCGACCCAAATACCTTGTTCCAACTCCATGAGTTTGAGGCGAAACAGGTCGGCAAAAACCGCTGGTGTACGGTTCCCCTTATAAAAAAACATGCTTTCACGTGGCAGGACCGTGCTGGCGTCGCAATTTTCGATACCAGCCGGCAGGCCGTGTATCTTTTCGTAGCTAAAGAGCTTTACGCGATGACCTTTTTCCAAAAAGGACGCGAGGCAGATCTTGGCCAAATAGGACAACTCGCCGTGCCAGAAGCTGCAAATTACCGGAAGCGAATTCATAGGCGGCCTAGCGCTTTAGAAATGGAAGGCAGGACGCCAGACGTTTTCTCATCCGTTCACGCCAAAAGGAATAGAAAACGTCGTTTGTCATAACATGACGATAAAGCCTGGCGAATGCCACCCGTGAAACAAGATTCCAAGGTTTCCGGGGGCCGGTAAAATGCACGATAAACGGATCGATTGCCTGATGGGCTGGCAGCGGATCGATGAGATTCCAGCGAGGATCAAGTTCGAGCCAGTCATTTTTGAAAATAATGTTGAGAATATCCTGGTCGAAATAGACGCGAGCCATCGTCCCGTCTTGGATCATGGTTTTCATGCGTTCCCAAACATTCGCTTGGCGCCATTTCTCCAGATCAATCAGCATCATCCCGGAATTAAAATATCTGTCGGCGGAATCGAAAAGATCTTTGTTTCCAGTTAGGTCTCGGCCCATGGAAATAAAGGGAAACCATGAATCTCTAACTGCACCGAGCGCGCGGCCATCCAACGGGCTGTTATAAAGTCGCTCGATTGCCTCACGCACCATGACATCACAGTCGAGGTAGATGGCGCGTTCTGCAGATTGAGGTATGAAATAGTCCAGCATCAGGCGCGCATAAATAACAGTACCAAGGCGCCTGCTGTCCTTGAGGCCGGAAAGTGCAGACTGGAATCGCTGATCGGTATCAAGATCGTGCCAGACAAGGCTGGCACCGAACTCGCGCCCTATGTTGTCCAGGCGCTGCCGCTGTCGGTTTGAAATACCTTTGCAGCAAAGGTGGAATACCAGGTCTTCGCGCCTTGTGGTGAAAAGACAGACGGACCGCATCGTCGCAAAAGCAGGAGCCCAGAAATTACCATCGAAAGCAAGAGCGACATGGATGTGGCTGGACGAAGACCGATTGGATGAATGCATTTTGGGGACCTAACCCGGCAAGAAAAGTTTGAGAGACCGGCAAATATGCCAAATGAGGTGTCTAGCGCGCCTCGCGTGCATTTGCCTGCTCAGACCCCACGGCGAGAAATGCTATTGTCATGAAAATGAGAAAGGTTTTGGGCAACTCGACCATGAATAGCACGTCAGTCAGCCCTCCCGCGAAAATACCGACCAGAATAATTGTGACACCATAGGCTCGTGCGGCAAACTGGGGTGCGGTCTTCATATGCCATAAGCCCAATATAGGGGCAGCATAGATCATGATATAAGCGCAAAGACCGAGAATACCCATGCCAAGCGTCATGCTTAATGCCTCGTTATGTATATAACCCCAGCCTTCGCGATCATATCCGGCTTGGCCAAAGGGCGAGAGAAACGGATAGGCTGCGGTGAGCTGATTATGCCAGCCTTGTCCGAACACGGGCGCATCAAGAAAGGCAGGAAGGAACGCACGATACTGCTCCAGTCGGTAAGCCATAGAAGTATCAGCTTGCGTATCTCCCATGACTGCCCGGAACGCCCGATCAAGCCCTGCAACAGCGCGCATGGCATCGGTTTCAAGGCCAAGCGTTATAGCTATTGCCACCCCGCCAACAATTGACACGGCAAAGATGCCGATAGCGAGCTGACGCAACTTAACTCTTCCAAACACAACAAAGAGCAAAACCGCTGCAATCGAGAGCATCAGAAGTGACGGCAGAGAAGCGCGTGTGCCTGTCATTAAGGCAGTGGTAATGCCCAGTACCGGGCCGAGAAGAAATGGCGCGCCGCGCAGATCAGGTCGGACAAAAAAACCGCCCATCGCAACAAAGCCAATAGTCAATGCGAGTATTGAGTAGTGGATAGGACTATTTTCAATGCCTGCTGGCCGCCCATCTCCTAGGATAAAATACTGAAAAAGCACAACAGCCAGACCAACAAAGCTCCCGGTCAAGGCCATCGTGAACAGCCGGTTCAGCCAAGCGGACTTGTCCAAAGCTTGAAATGCAATCATAGCTGGCACGACAAGTAACAGTGGCAGGAAATCAAAAACGTAAAGGAGACTGTCGCCCTGAAGAGCGCGGTAGCCTATTGCAACCAACAGCAAACCATAGGCGATCAGTTGCAATCGAACTGCTGGATGCATAAGCGCGTTCGAAATGGCGGGCCAAGATTTGGGATTGGCGAGCGTAATGAGCGTCGCTGCCATCGCGAAATACGCTACATAATTGCCGAGACCGCAGGCAAATATCAAAAGTGATGCGGCTACGAGAAATCCGAGCCAACAGTTTACATTGTTCAACAGCGCCCCGATTCAGCTCACGCCCGGCTTTCCAATGTTTGCCAGTACCCCACTGCAGCCGCGATCGCAAGGCGGCCAGCCAAATTGTGCCGGCAAAACAGGCCGTTTCAGTTCTTTTCGGAAACGCTTCTCTTGGCCTACTGGCCAGTTGATCAACTCGCAACACAATGATCACCTATGTGCGTTACTTCCGAGCGCGAAGCCAATGCACGATCACAATACGAGCCGCGCTGCTTTGAGCTTTCGTGAGTTCCATCAAGTGCAAATCGATAAACTCGGCTACTCAGACAGCTCAAAGGACAACAAATACGTAGCGCGCACCAGCGACCGAGCAACTTATCAGTCTCTTAGTTGCACGTTCATCAGCTTGGCATATCGAGGATCCAGTAAGCACAATCCCGTTGTCAACCAGCTTGGCGGCGGGAAAATGTCGCCGGCCTATAACCCGGCGTCGCTCATTATCTAGCCCCCGACCAACTTTCGCGAACCGTGCACATGTTCGCAATGGCAAACAAGTGATTAGCACGCTGGATTAACTCTCTCAGCGACGGGCTGCGTACCGGAACTGTACCAGCACTTATGCCAACCAGTGCCGCGCTGTGCCGAGTTGTGCATAGAACGACGAAAAGCCCGACGCGAGGTCAGGCTGAAAAAGGCTGGTTTTCTGGGCTTTTGATGGTGCTGCCGGAGAGATTTGAACTCTCGGCCTCTCCCTTACCAAGGGAGTGCTCTACCCCTGAGCTACGGCAGCACATAGGCAATATCGGCAGGGCCTGCGAACAGGTGCGCTCCGAATGCGCGCCGTTACTGCCACAGCGCCGTTATGGACGCAAGGGCAAAAAGCTGCCATTTGAGACACAAATATTATCGGTGTGGTGAATCGGAAATGGCGAACCCGGATCGCAAACAAATATTGGCCGCAAAGTTGCGGGAAAATCTGCGGCGTCGCAAATCTCAAGCCAAAGCGCGCGCCCAGACCAACGAGGGCGACGCCCCTCAGATATCCGATCCGAACGATAAGAAAGATACGCCCGCCATTGACCGCCCTGCCCCAGACAAAAGCGATTGATCGGTTGAACTGGCACAGTGCCCGATCGGTTGCGCTTACCCATGCGCTGGGATACCAGAACCCTCTTGTTCATTTTGCCGATGCAATCGCGATATCGGCGCCCACCACTTTCAAGGAGTAGCCCATGGACCGCATTCGACTCGTCGGCGGGAACGAACTGAACGGCGAAATCCATATTTCGGGTGCGAAAAACGCTGCCCTGCCCTTGATGATTGCTTCGCTGCTGACCGACGAGCCGCTGGTCCTGCTCAATGTGCCGCGCCTTGCGGACGTCAAGCAGCTCGAACGCATTCTCGAGAACCACGGTGTGGATATTGCCGTTCACGGACGCCGTCGCGGCGATGCGGAAATGGGCGGCCAGCGCATCACCTTTACCGCCGGGGATATCGTCGACACCACGGCGCCCTACGAACTCGTTTCCAAAATGCGTGCCAGTTTCTGGGTCATCGGCCCGCTTCTGGCGCGGGAAGGAACGGCACGGGTTTCCCTGCCTGGCGGTTGTGCGATTGGTACACGACCGGTCGATTTCTATCTCGATGGCCTGCGCGCTTTAGGCGCCGAAATCGATATTGATGGCGGCTATGTTGTCGCGCGCGCGCTCGGCGGACGGCTCAAAGGTGCGACTGTTACCTTCCCCAAGGTCTCGGTGGGCGCGACCCATGTCGTGATGATGGCTGCAACCTTGGCCGATGGTGTAACCACAATTGAAAATGCCGCCCGTGAGCCCGAAGTGAGCAACCTTGCCGAATGCCTCAATGCCATGGGCGCAAAGATTTCCGGCATCGGCACGGATCGCTTGGTAATCGAGGGTGCCGAAAAACTGGGGGGCGCGACCCATGAGGTGCTGCCCGACCGGATCGAAACCGGCACATATGCCATGGCTGCGGCCATGACCGGAGGCAACGTGTTTTTGCGCGGCGCACGACCGGAATTGCTGCAGTCGGCCTTGAGCGCTCTGGGCGAAGCCGGAGTGAATGTTTCGCAGGAGGATGGCGGTGTCCGGATTATCCGCAATGGCAACGGATTGCTGCCGGTCGATGTGGAAACCGATCCTTTCCCCGGTTTTCCGACCGACCTTCAGGCCCAATTCATGGCTCTGATGACACGCTCTGCAGGTGTTTCCAAAATACGCGAAACGATTTTTGAGAACCGTTTCATGCATGTGGCCGAACTCGCACGTTTCGGCGCGAATATTCATGTGGATGGCCAGACCGCAACCGTTACCGGCGTGCCCGAACTCAAGGGCGCACAGGTGATGGCGACCGATTTGCGCGCGTCTGTCTCTCTGGTTATTGCCGGTCTTGCGGCGCAGGGAGAAACGGTAGTCAACCGCATTTACCATCTGGATCGCGGGTTCGAGCGTCTCGAAGAAAAGCTCAGCCGGTGCGGCGCCGATATTGAACGGATAACCGGATAAGGCCAGCCTCTTGCAGCACGCATCGACAATGCCCAGATGTGTGGTCAACAGGTGAGGCTTTCCCCGCTTTTTTATTTGCTCTACATGCCTATAAAGAAGCGGCCGTTCAAAATTGGATAGATGATGACCGATCTCAAACTACTCGCGCTCGACAGCGAAGACCTTGATGTGCTCTCCGCTCACACACAGGACGCTGTCGTGCGGGTCGGAGATATGGGCTATGCCAAGGCCGATCGCAGGTTCGTGCTGCTTATGAACCGCTATGCGTGGGAGGCAGGCGACAAGCGCGGACGCGGGCAGCGCAAGCGGGCGGGGCTGCATTTCAATTTCGTCAATAGCGCCCATGCCGACGGGATCGACCTCAAGGCTCGCGATGGTGTTCTGGAACTTCTTGCAGTGAGATTTGAAGAAGGCGAAGCTCCATCCGGACAAGTCTTGCTAACCTTTGCAGGCGGTGGCACGGTGCGGCTCGATGTCGAATGTCTCGAAGCTCGCCTTCGTGATCTCGGCGGCACCTGGGCAGCTAAAGCGCAGCCCAATCACGACCTTGATTGAGTAAGATTATTTCATGCCTGTTTTTCTTGGCAGTTCAGATGCCGATTTCGATGCGCGTTTCGATGAACTTTTAGGCTCCAAGCGCGAAGCTTCCGTGGAAGTTGGCGATACAGTCGCCCGTATCATTGCCGACGTGCGCGAAAAGGGTGATGCGGCAGTGCTCGCCCTCACAGAGAAATTCGACGGCCAGTCGCTGACGCCCGAAACGATGCGGTTCTCCGACACGGAGATCGATGCTGCGTATCGCGATGTGCCTGCCGACGTGCGCTCTGCGCTTGAGTTGGCGCATGAGCGGATTACCGCGCATCATGAAAAGCAGTTGCCAAACGATCATATCTATCAGGATCATCTCGGCGTTACGCTGGGCACCCGCTGGACGGCAATCGAGGCTGTTGGCCTTTATGTTCCCGGCGGGCTGGCGTCCTACCCATCTTCCGTATTGATGAATGCGGTGCCGGCCAAGGTCGCTGGCGTTGATCGGCTTGCCATGGTGGTTCCTACCCCCAAAGGCGTGGTCAATCCCGCCATTCTGGCGGCAGCAAGAATTGCGGGTGTTACGGAGATATATCGTATTGGCGGCGCCCAGGCGGTCGCAGCGCTTGCCTATGGCACCGAGACGATTGCTCCTGTCTATAAAATCGTTGGCCCTGGAAACGCCTATGTCGCGACCGCCAAGCGGCAGGTTTTCGGCAAAGTCGGTATCGACATGATCGCAGGGCCGTCCGAAGTGCTTGTGATTGCCGACGATTCGGCCAATCCCACGTGGGTGGCTGCCGATCTTATTGCTCAGGCCGAGCACGGCGCCGGGGCACAATCGATTCTGATGACGACAAGCCAAAAGCTAGCCGATGCTGTGGTTGCCGAAGTCGAACGGCAGATCGCCACCTTGCGCGCACCGGAAAATGCGCGGCAGGGCTGGGACGATTTCGGCGCGGTTATTGTCATCGATACGCTGGATCATGCCGTCAAGCTGGCCAACCGCATCGCATCGGAACACGTTGAACTGGCGCTCGACGATCCACACCCAATGATACCGCGCATCCGCAATGCTGGCGCGATTTTCGTCGGACACCATACGCCAGAAGCGATCGGGGACTATGTGGGTGGCTCAAATCACGTGCTGCCGACCGCCCGTTCGGCGCGATTTGCATCGGGATTGGGGGTGCTCGATTTCGTCAAGCGCACATCGATCCTGCAATGCCCTCCCGACGCGCTTTCAGAGCTTGCCAAAGCAACGGTCTCTCTGGCGGAGTCCGAGGGGCTTGAGGGGCATGGACGGTCGGTTTCCATCCGGCTGAACCGGTAGTCGATTGTGATGAACAAACGACCTTTCGATCCCCGGACCGACAAGATCGTCACCGTCACGCTCGACCCCAATACCATCACTTCGGTGGACCCCGATGAAGTGCATGAATGGCGCGTTGCGAGCTACGACCTTATCGATTCCAACACCTTCTATCCGGCGAGGGTAAGTGCCAGTGGACCTTACGCGCTGCACCTTTCGATCATTGCGAACCATATCGTACTCGACGTTCGCGATCCCGAGACGTTTCGCCCCATCGCCGCGCATTACCTGTCTTTGACCCCATTCCGTAGCCTGATCCGGGACTATTTCCGGGTACGCGAAAGCTATTACCAGGCGATCCGATCGGCTTCGACATACCAGATCGAGGCTGTCGATATGGGCCGACGCGGGCTACATAATCAGGCGGCGCAATTGCTGATAGAACGGCTGGAAAACAAGTTGGTCATGGACCTTGAGACCGCGCGCAGGCTTTTCACGCTGATCTGCGCGGTTCAGCCCTATGCAGCGCGGATACCGGAAACCGAAAGCGAATTGCCAACCGTGCTTTTTGTCTGCTCTATGAATTCTGTACGCTCACCCATCGCAGCGGCGCTGGCGCGCAAACGTTTTCCCGGTCAGCTTGTTGCCCGTTCTGCCGGTGTTCGATCAGGCAAAGCCGATCATTTCGTCCACCAGGTTATGGAAGAAGTCGGCGTCGATATGTCGGTTCACACTCCCCATACGATGGACGAGCTGATGGCGTCGAAATTCGACCTGATCATAACATTGGCTCCCGATGCGGAGAAAGCTGTCAATGAACGAGGCCTTGAGGCCGACGCAATAATCCACTGGCAGGTCAACGACCCATCGGAAAATGAAGGCACGCGCGAGAGCATGCTATCGGCCTATCGGGAACTGCGTGACGATCTCGATATACGCCTACGCAACAGTCTGCCAAAATTTATAGGACAAAGCGACGCGAGAGCATGACTTTCACCCCCGTGGCGCTGGAATCGCACTCCAGGTTTTCGTTTGGCCGTGAGATCGACCCGGAAAGTTTGCAACTTTTGCCTCATCGTCACTGCAAGGCAAATTGAAGCCCTTTCATTTCCGATAAATCCGGTTTAGTTTGCGCGCCAATTCGCCGAGCGAAAGTTTTATCGCGTTACATGCAAAGGTGGGCAGCCGCTTTTGCCTGTATTGCTATTGTCAGGAGAAAGAATGGCAAAGGAAGAAGTTCTCGAGTTCCCGGGCGTTGTGGTTGAATTGCTTCCCAATGCGACATTTCGCGTGAAGCTGGAAAATGACCATGAGATTATCGCCCACACCGCCGGACGTATGCGCAAAAATCGCATTCGTGTTCTGGCCGGTGATAAGGTTCTTGTTGAAATGACGCCCTATGATCTGACCAAGGGCCGCATCACCTATCGCTTCAAATAGCGCGTATCTGCGCCGCTTGACTGGAAGTTAGCCCCTTGTCCCGACGCCCCGAGCTCATTCTCGCCTCGGCCTCTCCACGCCGCCTCGCGCTGCTCAATCAGATTGGGATCGACCCTGAGCACCTGATTCCCGGACATGTCGATGAAACACCCGAGCGCGGTGAATTGCCTCGCCGGCTCGCACAAAGACTTGCCCACGCAAAGGCTGTCGAAGTTCACCGGAAAGCCAAGCAATCCGGCCTGGCTGAAAACGCTCTGGTTCTGGCGGCCGATACGGTCGTGGCGGTCGGACGGCGTATCTTGCCAAAAGCCGAAACAATGGATGAAGCGGCCGCGTGCATGAGACTGCTCTCGGGGCGCTCGCACCGGGTTTTCACCGGCATGTGCCTGATTTCAAGTTCAGGGCAGGCAAAGCACAGGCTCGTCGATACGCGCATCCGGTTCAAAAGGTTGTCTGCGAAAGAAATTGAGGCCTACCTCGCCAGCTGGGAATGGAACGGCAAGGCGGGAGGCTATGCGATCCAGGGCATTGCCGGCTCATTTGTGGTCAAAATGAGTGGCTCGTACCATGCCGTTGTCGGCTTGCCGCTGTTTGAAACCGTCAACCTTCTGGCATCGGAAGGCTATCCCGTGCATTTTAACTGGCTCAACCCGGCAAACCTTTCGGGGGTTTGACCCATGAGCAACAACGTGACCCGGCTACGCCAGCCCAAGCCCTGTCCGATCTGCAACAAGCAGTCGGTGCAGGTCTATCATCCATTCTGTTCTGCCCGCTGTGCCGATGTGGATCTCAACCGCTGGCTCAATGGCTCCTATGTGGTTCCCGGCAAGCCAAGCGAAGAAAACGGGAATGAGCAGCACGCCTACGGCGAGGATGAGGACGATAATATCTGATTGCGCCCATTGCATCTTTTGCACAGGATAACCGTTTCCTTACAAAAACTGCGCCAAGGCTCAAATTTTGCGCCTAAGGGTGCTGGACAGCGCAGAAGCGACGCCCTATAAACCGGCCACCAACATGGAACGCGATGCGTTTCAAACGGATGCCCAGATAGCTCAGTTGGTAGAGCAGCGGATTGAAAATCCGCGTGTCGCTGGTTCGATTCCGGCTCTGGGCACCATTCCCTTTTCCCAAGGCATCTTATGGCGCCCCATAAGGCGAGAGAAATCAACACGTTAGCCGGAATTTTCCGCCCGTGTAGTTCCGCCCTATCTTATTGCAACGCAGCGATTTTTGGGTAACGATTTTCCTGTACCCGCGCCTTTCGGGAGGATCGTTACCCATGCCGCTCTCCGATATCGCCTGCAAAAGGGCTAAGCCCAAGGACAAGCCCTATCGCCTCTCGGATGGCGACGGGCTTTATCTCCGCGTCCAGACAAACGGCTCGAAACTCTGGCAATTGCGCTACCTTTATCTGGACAAGGAGAATATCCTCTCCTTCGGACAGTACCCGCTGGTGTCGCTTCTCGGCGCGCGGGGGAAGCGCGACGAGGCCAAGAAGCTGTTGATCGCCGGCATCGACCCCGCCGCCAGACGCAAGCAGGAGAAGATCACCGCCATCACCGAGGCGCGCGGCGCCTGCGCGGCGTGATCGGTGGCGTCTTCCGGTTGGCGATCGCCACCCTGCGGGCGGAGACCGACCCGCCCCTGCCTCTCCGGAGTGCGCTGCTGCCGCCAAAGGTCACGGGCCGCGCCGCGATCGTCGACGAGCGGAAATTCGGCCGACTGCTTGTGGTGATCGATGAGTATGACGGCTGGCCGACGATCAAGGCCGCTCTCCAGTTCCTCGCCCTCACCTGCGTCCGCCCCGGCGAGGTCCGCGGCACGACCCGCGACGAGTTCGACGTCAAAAAGGCCGTCTGGCATATCCCGGCCGAGCGCATGAAGATGCGGGTACCGCACGATGTGCCACTTTCCAAGCAGGCGCTCCGCGTTCTCGGAGAGGTCTGGCCGCTTTCCGAACACGGCTGCCTGGTCTTCTCCTCGATCCGTTCGACCAGGCGCCCCATCTCCGAGAACGCCATGAACGCCGCGTTGCGGCGCATGGGCTACGGCAAGGACGAGGTGACGGCCCACGGCTTCCGGGTGACCGCCAGCACCATCCTCAATCAGCGCGGCTATAAGCCTGACGTGATGGAGGCGGTCCTAGCGCGTCAGGACAGAAATGCCATCCGGCGGACCTATAACCGCGCCACCTATTTCGACCAGCGGGTGGTGCTGATGCAGGAATGGGCGGGTTTGCTGGACGGGTTGAAGGCAAGCTGCTCAGAAAGAACGCAGGCATAGGCTGGCCTCGTGCAGTTCCGCGCAACCAGGGCCCACCTGCGAACACCGACCAGGTTCGATTGACTCGATCAATGAAGTGCCCGAGCAATCGTTTCAATGTGAGCGACGAAAGCGCCGTAGATGACATCCGCGTGGTAGTGCCTCTCGAACTGCTCTACGCGTTCTGGACGTCTGCGGGCGATGTCGGGATCTGAGAGTGCCGATGCGATCGCGGAGGCAAAGGTGTCCGGATCCGGACGGTCGAGCGCCCGCCCGCCGTCCGTCTCATTGTAGAACGTCTCAAGCTCACCTTTAATGGTAGCGATCTGGTATGTTCCCGCCGAGATATACTCGAAGGCCTTGTTCGGAAGGCCCTGAGGCGCATCGGGCCGGTAGGGCAAGAGGCCGACATCGGCGCGGCGCAGAATGGCGGCGATTTCGGCCGCGTCTATCCATCCGGGCGCAACGACATTGGGCAGCGCGGAAAACTGGGGCCTGAGCACATCGGCTTGAGGGCCGTCGCCCGCTATGACAAATAACGCATCCTTCAGGATCGGGCGCTTCACCGCTTCCAGAACGAGCGGAAGATCATAAGTGTGGCCCCACGAGCCGATAAAGGCGACGACCCGGGACGTGTCGCGAACGCCGATGCGCTCAAGAAATGCCGAAGCAGCAGCGCTGTCGATATCCGTGCGCGGAGCGTAACCGAGAGGAAAAATCCTGTCGTTCGGGGAAGACATGCGTCCGCCTTTCTCCAGCCCCCAATCGTGATAACCTTGTGAAATGCCGACGATCGATGTCGCCTTGGCGCATGCGAAACGCACCTGCCGCTCGAGCGGATAGAGCGCCAAGCGCGCCACCGGGCGCAGGATGGAAGGCATATGATCGGCAAAGAAGTCCGGCCACAAATCGCGGATGGAAAGAACGGTCGGGATGCCATGAGCGTCGCCGAAGGCAACCGCGGCGGCGGCGGCTTCCGTGGTGGGAATGTCGGTTACGATGACATCGGGACGTTCGGGGGCGGTCCTTGCGAAATGCGCGAATGCCTTGGCAAAGACACGATTGTGCCGGATACGGGCGAGGCTGATGTTTTCCCGATAGCCCGGCCCGGGCAGCACGGTGATCGTGAGATTGGGCTGCGGGGCGATCTCCTGCGCGCGGGGGGAGCGCTGCCGCTTCTGGTAATGGTCGAAGCTCGAGGTGATCCAGCGGGTGGAATGTCCGGCGCGAGCAAGCGCCTGCGCGAGCATCCCCATGCGCATAAGGCGCCGGTCGCCCGGATCGGTGGGGATGGGTTCGAGGTCGCGGATCAGCCAGACGATCATGCGGTGGAGCCAGATCTCAGCATCGGCATTGTTGCGCGAGAGTTTGCGTTTGCCGCGTAATAGGATAAACCACCCCGCGAAGAGACCATTGGCAGTTGGACATCAATGATTCTGTGGCGCCGCATCCGGCCATTTCTTTCGACATTCGTGCGATTTATGCACATCAGCTTCCTCGAAGCCAAGTCCGGATATCAGGGCACGCGGCTGGGGCTTTTGTGGCTTCCGTTTTCGACCCTGATCTTTACCGGCATGCTAACGCTTGTGTTCCGGCATTCCGACACGATGCCGATCGCCGATTTTTTCCTGTATGTGCTCTCGGGCTATACGCTGTGGCAATTTATCCAAGGATCGATAAACGGCAGCATCGACATCATTCAGAAAAGGCTCGAGTTTGCAATACACAATAATCTGACGCTGGCGGGGCTTTTCAGCAAGCTGCTCGTCGATAGGCTCTTCGAGTACAGCGTCAACCTCGGTGTACTGATCGTAGCCATCGTCGTTCTGCGCCCCGGTTATGTCGGGTGGGACCTTTTCCTCTTCGCTCCCTTTATCGCCATTATTGTTCCGACTTCCCTGGCGATCAGTTATCTGATCAATATCATTACGGTCTTCTTTCCTGACATGGCGACTCTGATCCGGACTGCGACTCGCTTCCTATTTTTTGCCTCACCGATTTTCTGGATCGCTTCTGAAGGTACGGGCGTACGCCAGTTTCTCTCGCAGTATAACCCGGTAGCTTATTTCCTTGGAATGGTACGGCAGGTATTCGGCGTAACTCCGATAGAAGCCTCTGCATGGATTGGCAGTATCGCTGTCTCCTTAGTTGTGTGCGGTGTCGGATACGTCGCGTTCTCGCGCTCGAAGGGCTTTGTGAGGAATATCAAATGAGCGCCAGGATCGATATCAAGAAAGCGTCCGTCAGCTACTTCCTGCGTAAGACGGGAATATCAAAAAATGCGACCGAGCAGGGTGCAGTGGGCGCGCAGATTCTTGTTGCCAAACACTATCTCGAGGTTACGGCTCTACGTGACATCTCGCTTTCGCTCAAGGATGGAGACAGAGTTGGTTTGATCGGCATCAATGGATCCGGCAAGTCGACGTTGCTGAAGCTGTGCGCCGGTGCACTGACGGCCCAGAAAGGAACAGTCGACATTGAAGGGCGCGTGAGCCCGCAATTTTCTTTGGGGTCGGGCATCAAGGCAGACCTTTCAGGGCGCAGAAATGCAGAGCTCAAATGCCTCTACATGGGAGTGCCTCAGCGTAATGTTCCCCAGTACGTGGAAGAGGTAAAGGAGTTATCGGAGCTTGGGGGATATTTCGAGCTGCCGATAAAGTCGTACTCGGCGGGAATGCGGTCGCGGCTCGTGATGAGCTTTTTACGGCTTGTCCGAGGGGACATCCTGATTATGGACGAATGGATCAATGTTGCCGATCCAACGTTGAATTCTACGGCCGGTGCGTTGCAATCGCGCCTAATCGACCGGTCGAAAATACTGGTTCTTGCCAGCCACTCGCGGCGTGTTCTTGAAGACTGGGTCAGCACGCTGGTCTGGCTGGACAAGGGACGTATAAAGGCTCAAGGGCCCATAGAGGACGTCTATGCCGAATACCAGGCGTGGATGAATTCTCGGAAGAAAGTTTAGCGCCGTACGGTCGTGGAATGCCGACTAGATATGATCAGGAAAGTTTCATGTCCGACGTCTCGAAAATGCTTCAGTTTCACGCACTGGGAATCCAGCGGGTTAGCCGCATTGTCGATGGCAATGCGAACTACGACGAGCTTATGGAGCATCGTCTGGGCGAAAGTCATTGGGCCGTCTTTGACACCGACACCGACGTGGCGGAAAAGTGCGCCAATGCGATTGCTTTGTTCGAAAAAAAGTTTCGAGAGCGCAAGCCCAAGGCGATCATACCGGAATTCGCAGGCTTTGCTTGCGAGGGTAGCACGCGGAATAATCTGCGCGAGTTCGAATTTTTCGAGCGTGTATGCGCCCCGGCGGGGATTAAGATCCTGCGCTCCAACTATTCAGAGTGCGAGAGTGTTTCGGTTTCCAAACTCACCAACGAGCAGAGCGAAGCGCGTGAAAGCATCTCGGGCGACGTAGTGGCGTTCTACAACGGGCGCAGCGAAGTCACGGCGAGCTTGGTTCGCCAGCAGATTCTCTATAGCCGTTCGTTCTTCAATTTTCTGCTCGCGTTTTCGAGGCCGGGCGCCGTCCGGCCGGCCGCTCTGGTCCAAGCCAACGACCATTCCCCTGTGCGGGTTGCGCTCTCAATGGTGATGAAAGGCCTGGGGATCCCGCGGATCTATCTCCAACATGCGGAAGTGACGCAGAGCTTTCCCGAACTCGACTTCGAATATAGCGTATTGCGAAATATCCGGTCGCGAGAGACCTACGAAGCGATTGGTCCGGTCAACGGTGAGGTCTTCGTGATTGCGCGCGAGGAGGAGGAGTTCGCGCGCGAGCGGCTTTTCAAGGAGCGCGAGGACGGCGTGACTGTGGTGATCTATCCGACCTCGCGCGTGCTAGTCGAGCAACTCCTTGGGATCATTAGGGAGCTAAAGAAGAACCCTGCGGTCAGGAACACCATCGTCAAGCAGCATCCGGCGGCTGCTAAGGCGCTCGACGGCAGCATAGAGGGGTCCGGCGCCACGCTCGCAAGGGATATCCCGGATGAGGATCACGTAGCAATCGTCGGCAACTCCTCGATCGCGATCGAATTGCTGCACAGAGGTGTGCCAGTTTATCAAAATTTCAACTTTGATCCTGTCAACGCGGACTATTACGGTTTTGTGGCGCGGGGCCTTACGTACCAAGTCGCGCTCTCGGAACTTTCCAGCAAATTCTGGCGCGCCTATGTGCCGAACGATCAATGGATCGCGGCTTACGCCCGGTGGGATCCTACAGCGGCGGAGGGATATCTGGACGAGCAGGCGCGGTTCGTCGATACGATGGCGCGGATCGCAAAGGTTCCGGCGAAAACATCGCGGGCCACAGCTGCCAGACCCGCGATCAAGGGACGGCTGAAGGCGCGGACCAAGGCGATGGTAAAACGAGCGATCATCGGAACGATCAATGCCAGCCCGCGACTCTCAGGGTTTGTCGCCAATCGGGGCCTTGCGGCCACGGACCGATTTGCGCGCTTTCTCTTGGTCAACACGCACAACGGGGCGCGGTTCTTCCAGCTTTTCACGGATCTGCAGGTCAACGCGCCAGTCTGGCGGAGCAACGGGATTGGTGGCATATCGGCTGGATTGCCCGGCCAGGGCGCTCTTGAACTTATCGAATACACCCTTGCGAATGTCGAGCAGCCGGCCGAATGGCTGAGGCTGAACGAGAGGACGCAGACATTCACACCTCTGGAAACGATTTCCGCACTCGATCGAATGTTCCAGAACCGGAATCCGGCGCTCAATGCTGTTTTTCACGACTGCTTGGCATGGGAGACCCGTTCGGCGGTGGGGGCATGGGTCCGTCTCAAGACGGTCGAATGGGGCAACATGGACATCGATCTTAGTGAAATCGACGACATTGCGGTCTTCATTTATGCCTATGAGGATGACGTCAGGGTTAGGTCCACTTTGGAACTGATGCTGCTCTCTTCGATCGTGCGTTGCGGCACCTGCGAGCAGCTCGATCGCTTCTGGAGCGCCGCCAAGACCCGCAAGGAAGATTTGTCCATCAACAGGAAGATCGACGTGTTGCGCAAGCTCAGGAGCACGCCGGGGCGGGAGGCAGAAGCTGCAAACCTCCAGCGCCTCTTTGAGGATCAAGCCACGCCATTCGAGTCGCTCAAGCTCAGAAATGCGGACTTTCTGGAGGGCCGTTCTGTCGAAGGGTGGGGGCATCAGTATGCGGAACGGGAGTTCGAACGCACGGCGCCGTCACAACTCGCCCAGGAATTCGCGACCCATATCCGGCCGACATACGACCGGTTGCGTTCGCGAATGCGCCTGATGGAGGTGCGAACAGATTTGCAGCGGTCGGACGAGTTCCTGAAGCTCGCGCAACGAGCGATAACGGACAAAACGCCGTTCTCTCTCGTTCGGCTAAGTGACGGCGAAGGATATCTTTTCCCCGAGAGTCGCTTCTTCAGCCAGGTGGATGCTGCCAATCGCGAGCGGCATTGGTGGGGAACCGAGCTGCCTGAGGACTTGAGAGAACGGATCGTCAAGGAGGCGAGGCAGGCTGTCATGAAGGCCGACGTCGTCGGGATCCCATCGATTTATCGGTTTATCCGTGACAGCGGCGACACAAGCATCTCGCTTTTGCGTTCGCTGCAAGGGCGAGGTCTGGTGGAGGTGCTCAACGGTATCCCAGACGCGATTTCGCCCGACGCATTGATTACTGAAGACAAGATAAATGTAGCCCTTTTCAGCGACGTCGACGCTATAACGCCACTCGCCGAGTTGGCTGGCAAGATCATCGTCGTAACCAGTGCGAAGGCAGACAGCCTGCCGCCTGCGCTCACCCAGGGCCGCCGAGTCGAGGTAGTGCCCATTCCCACGCATCACAAGACGACACTGAATGCCAAGTATCACAACGAATCCGAGCCGCTGCCATTCGTTTACCCCACAGTGCTCGAAAAACTCGACAAACTCGTTGAGCCGGGAGACTTGGTGTTGATAGCTGGCGGGATAGTGGGAAAGATCTTCGTCGGACATGTGCGGGCAAGGGGAGCGGTGGCGCTGGACATCGGCCATACGCTTGATGACTGGATTCATGAGCAGTTGCCCAGTTTGCGATAATTTCTCCTGTTGGTTCTCCCGCGAACCGCTTTGGGGCCGGCATCTCAGCGAAGTGTGGACAGACGGCTGTTGGCCCAGTCGTCTATGACATGTCCTATGTCGAGTACAACGGCGCCTTTTTCACGGGCACGACCTACTAGAATTTTGCCAATGAGTCCGCCTGCCACGAGCACGAGCGTGCCCGGCTCCGCTACCTTCTCCAACTCGTCTATCAGACGTGGATAAACGTGCGGCAGAATGTCGTCGCCGCGAACGTACCTTTCATTTAGCTGAGTTTTGAAATGGGTCGGCAATTCGAGGTGATGCATGTCCTTGTGAGCACGAAGCTTTTCTGGCAGTGAGCGAGCATGAACGCTGGTGGCAATGACCAGGCGATGTGCATGGGAAGCTAGTCTCGCCATAGTGTCGATATTTCCGAATACGCCCACATTGACCTTGTCTTCGGAGAAAGTCGCCTTGGGCGAGGTAACGGCACGGATTCCCACAAGTACGTCCACCAATCCTCTTGACTGCAGGCTTGCGATGAGAGATGGCGTTTTTGGCGAGACGTCGCGAATGAAGCGATAAATCGCCGGAATGCCAACAACGTCGGCTGTGCCAACTGCAGCTAGGGCGTCTGAGACGATTTGCGCCCTAAGATGTGGGTCGAGCTGAGTGCCCCACCAGTGATTTTCGCAGTTTAAGACGTCGGAAGTAGTAAAATGTCCGTGCTCTGCAAAGAGATAACCTTCGCGATCGCTTAAACGAATACAAGAGAACGCGCGCTTTTCGGCTATTGCAGTCTGAACGCGGTGTAGAAGAACATTCCGCTGCTCTGCGTCTACCCGGGCTTCCATATAGAGCATGCGCTCGCGAAGCGTGTTGTACGTGGGGCGAACGAGTGTCTCGAAATCTTGCGCCACATCTGATGGCGCTACGGCTAGGAAGCTGTGTTCTGCGTCCTGGTGGCTCCAATTCTCATTGAGGATTCCTGATAGGAATTCAAAATTACGCAGTTTCAGCGCCTCAAGCGGCGTTGCCGTCTGTTTCATCTCCTCGAGTCGCTTTGCCGCCTCCGCGATACGCCCGGTGTTTGCGAGCTTACGCAACACCTGCAAGCGACGATTGAAAGCAAGTCTCTGCCATTGCACAAGCGAGTCGTGGCTTAGCATATGGTCCAGTTGATCGGACGTACCAATGCTTATGATGTTGGAGAAAAGCGCGTCGGCCAAGCGCCGTCGGACGGCTTCCTCAACGTTCGAATTGTTAATGAAATCGGAGATTCGATCAATCTCGTTGCTGTCGATTTCAGCGTTTATCCATTCTGATCTTTTTAAGTAAGCGTAAACTCCCGCCAGGGAGTTCCTTGGGGGGGTGGGAATCCCCTCAAACAACGCCGAGATCGAAGGGTTGCGATCGCTCATCATTGCGTCAATGGCCCGGATCAGAACAATGGACTCGAACACACCGAGAGCCTCGGCTTTAAGAAGCCAATCCGCAGGATTTGGCAACCCGCTCATCGTAATTGCCGCTAGTTGTTGTCGGCGTGCCCTCTCCTCTGAAAGCTCCCGCTTGCGTACCTGCGCTCCTCCGGGAAGAGTTCGCCTGGCTGGTTGCTTTTGCCGTACCGGTTTTTGCGTGCTAGCGCTACCAATAGAACGATTGGGTGGAATGGCGGACTGTCCAACGTCCGCCTTTAGCCATGCGTTAGTTCTATAGGCGATACGCGAGAGACCGGTTGAAACCCGATACAGGCCCTTAATCGAATATCGCGCAAACCGTGGATAGCGTGTGAAACTACGCCGCAAAATGCGTTTCATACGCTTTTTTATTGAGCGGCGCTTCTGGGGGGATGGTGTCGTTTCAGATGATCTCCCAATCTTCCCAATCTCCGCCATCGCAGTTCGGAAGGCCGCAGCATCAGCGTCACATTCACGGGAATTTGAAAGCCACTGACTCAGTACCGCGAGCCAATCCTTGTCGTCCCTATAGGGTGTCCAGAAACGACCGCTCAACTGCTCTAGTTTTACTTCCCGGGTCAAACCGTCGCGCACAAAGCCGTAGTAATCGCTTTCGACAGGATCAAAATCGAAATTCTGATAAACCGGTATGCCTTTGGCAATGAGTTCCACCGCCACAGATGAATTGCCCGCGATGGCAATATGATCTTCGGTTGGAAAGTCCTTGAGCAAAGCGACACCGGTGCCTTCAAGAAACGCATCAAGCGGCTTCGCAGCGCCAGGATGTTGCTTTAGCGCCACGTTTGAAACATTCGGGTTCCCCTTAAGGCGCATAAGCATGTCCCGGAGCGCGTCGGAGACAACGCGGGAGGTCGGATAGATGACTACCTCCACCTGCCCGTCGCGAGGGCGTCGAAGCGCATCGATCTTCGGCTCCGTCGATTCGCGGGCAATCACGTACGTACGGCCTTGAACGGGAGCAATCCGCTCGTAGACGGCGAGCGACCTGTTGTTTCGAAGGATACTGTGTTCAAAATCCAGTGGCGGAAAACACTCCGAAACCTCTGCATGCTGTAGGTAGACGCGGGGTACTCCCAGGCCCTTCATCACCATCGATAGCGCAACACGAACGGGCGAATGGTCGTTGGCTAGAACCAGGGCTGTCGGGAGCACGGCGTCCTTTTCGGTAAAAGCGAGGAGGAAATTGAAAAAAGATTTGCTGTAGAGAATCTGCTGATGGACGAGGCTGGCCGTTACGGATTTGCGCGCGGCGTAGAATGCGCGGACATCGAACAGTATGGTTTCTAGGATAGCCTCGGTTTCGCCGGCGGAGCGGCGTGGCGGACGCCTCTCCGCAGCGGCATAGTTATGGGCTAAAATTTCAATGCCCAAGGGGGCACAGAGGCGCTCGAAGAATGCGAATTCCCGAAGGTTGTTGCTGGTCCGCCCATCGCAGACGAAGCCCGAATATGTTGGGTGGAGTAGGCGGGGCGAGCGTTTGCGAAGTGCCTGTTCAGATAAGGCGAGCGCGCGTGCACGTGCTGTTTCGGCGTCGAGATCGTACGGGAATTCGCCGATCTGCTCGTCCGAAAGGCGGTGTGACAGCAGAATATCGTACTGCTTATTGCCGTCGATAATCCGCGCAAAACGGTCCAAACCCTCACGATGGAAACTCAGGATGCGCTGTTCGGCATTGCTGACGGCTGCGGACGGCCTGTTCGCAGATCGGATGGATTCGATTGCACTCATAGCACTGCCACCTATACTTTGCGCGAAAATACCGTGTCAATTGTTGGGGTTACTGCTGATTGTTTGCGTCACAGATTCGCTTTACTGCCATGCGCGTTCGTGCGTTGAAATCGCTAATATCGGTTTCGAACCCATGGAATCGACGGAAGCCGTCAAGTGCGTCCTGTGCTATCAGCGCACCCAAGAGTTCGGCTGCTGCGCGCGGGGCTACGAAGCGCGGTGTCTTCTTTTCAGGGGCAGCAGGTTGTGTCGGTGTGGGGTGTGACGTGTCGTTGCCCGCAGGCGGCTGCACCGGCGCCGTGGGACCGGCCGTCGGCTTGGCAGTTCTATGGCAGGGCACCGATATTCTACGGGAAAAGGTAAGCGCATAATCAGTTCCGCGACCGTCCTGCTCCAGCAGATAGCTGGGATAGCGCCGTTTTAAGGCGCTGACATGCCCATGCACCCGGAAGCCAGCATGCATATCGTAGGCATCATATATATCGAGGCCTGTCTCCGGCTCCCTATAGATAGGACGGACCGGTAATCCGATTTCGTCACACTTCGCTTCGATCAGAGGGTTTACCCCGTGCAACGCACATTCAATTTCGGCGTCGGGGAATAGGTGTTGCAATTGCTCTACGAGCGCTACTAGGACCGGTGCATAGACGTCACCGTAATGCGGATCGCTTATGACAATGCGCTTGATCTGGGCGGGCTTTTCGAATCGCCGCTCATCGAAGCGTGGATCAAAAAAAGCGACGTCGCCGCTCAACTCGGCTCGGCTAAGTTGATGCTGATCACAGAAGGTCTGGGATAGAACGCCCCGCGTTGTGAATACACATGAGGCTTCTGAAAGGCGCTGCAATAGATCGACGTCTGTGCTTGCAAAGCCCTTGTTTAACATATCGGGCGAGCCAACGGGTAGACTGGTGCCAGCCGCGATCACTGAAACTGGAATTCCTAAGTCTAGAATTTCCTCCAAATAGGGATATACTGCCGACATGTTTTTTCGAATAGCAAGGCAAGCAAAGACGACATGATCGGATTCGGCGATCGAGTTGCGCACTGCCTCCCACGACTCGGCACGCCAGACTGTAGTAATTTTGGCCTCGGGGTCGAAGGTTCGAATGGCATTCGCCGTGCTCTGTTCGATTAGCTTGTCGCCGATGTTCTGCGTCCCCTCTTTGGGATAAGTACTGACCAGAACGTATTCCATATCTCGGACACCCCGTCTTGCGCGCCTGCGGCTGCCTTGATCTCGGTTAACTGTCGAACGCTAGCCGGTTCACTTCTTGCCTTATATGCGTATTTTGGCGCAACGCGTCCAGCAAAAGCAAGTCGGTCGCAATGCCTTGTGGCTCTTGGTTCTACCGAATAATGTGGCTGCAAGATATCGAATTGCGTTGGAAGTGAGGTACGGTGCGTGGGGTACTGGAAAAGTAACTCTCCTCTGATTTGGACGGACTTCGCACCGGAAATTTTCGGCGCGAACCGGTTTCACATAGTGGACGGCGGGGCTGCGGGCTTGCTCTTCGAGCCCTTCGATGCGGTGTCCGATATATGCTCGGTCTATACCTTCGAGCCACGTGGCTCCGAGACGATCGAATACAGGGCTAAAGTAAATATTGACGCCGGCCTCTGGAGCGAACCCGATCGGCGTTCGCTACACGTGGCCGAAGGCGCGAAGGCATCCTCTATCTATCCTCCGAATATGCCCTATCTGGAACGGTTTCCCGCTAGGTTTGGATTAGCAAAACGCCGGACTGTTTCAATGGTCGAAGTGCCGCTTACCTCGATTGATGCGGAAGTCGAAAAAGGTATCATACCGAAGCCAAACTTCGTCAAACTAGATATTCATTCCGCCGAATATGAAGCGCTACTTGGCTGTCTCAACAGCCTCGACGACTGCCTAGGCTTGCTTGTCGAAACCTGGTATGCGCCGATTCATGCGGGACAGCATCTTAACGGAGAGGTAGAAGCATTGCTCCAAAGTCGAGGTTTTCAGCTTTACGATTCTCAGCAGACGTCCGTGTGGCCACACGCCCTCGACAGCGAAAAGCCGCTTCCGGGTGAGCGCTGTCAATTGGTGGGGGCTGAAAGTCTTTTTTTACGGGACACACCGCCCCCACATCTTTGGGCGCAGTATGTCGCTCTACTCGAGCTCTTCGGTTACGCGACCCTAGCGGTCCATATCTGCGACCAAATGCTATCCGGCGTAATGGTACACGACGCGTCAGACGGAAATCTTGAAGCTTTGCGAGAAGCTCTTCTGAAAAACCGCGAAGCGCGCGCTACGCAAGCAAGAGAGGATCGACAAAAAGCTAAACAGGAGCGTCTGGAGTCTGTTTACAAAGATCGTAGGACGGCCAAGCAGGCGCATCTAGAGGCGGTGTATCGGGAAAGGCGAGCGGCGAAGGAGGCACGGCAAAAAGCCAAGAGGAGCGTGTTAGGCGTCTCGCTTCGGGAGGGGCTCAAGAACAGATCGGAAGACTCAGAATAGATCGCGAACAGCTTCAGTTTGCGCCTAACGAAACGCGGGTCAAAACGACAGGAGCAGTTACCCGAGAGGCAATCAAAGGTACCGCATGACCAGAACCCTGCGCTCAGCACCAGCGGCTTGAGGGATGCCCCGGTGAACCCCCGCTTGATCGCTTAAAATCAAGGACCCGCGCGGCGCAAGAACGGGTATAGCCATCCCGACATCGATAAACGGACTCTCGGTTTTGGCTTGAGCCAATTCAGAAATCTTCTGGTTTGCTCTCCGCCAGGGGCCGTCGACATGGGTGCGTCTGACAAAGCAGTAGGGGCCGTCGTCGAGGCTGACTACGTCGCTAAGATAGACAAAGCCCTTGAGGCTTTTCCCGAACGAGTCCGCGTGGAAGCCGCGGGTATGGGTGATCCCGCGGTTAACATACAGATTGAGATTCTTCGCTTCGGGTGGATTGTCGCCTTCGATGATCAGACGCAAGAGTCCCTCACTAACAAAAGGGGCACGCAAGGCATTTCTTTCATCACCGGCAAGACGATCAACGTTGAAGACGTCGACCATACCAGCATCTGCGCCACGCCGAATGGTTGCAACGGTTTTTTGATGCGATGCCATCGCGGTATAGCTGGTCGCTACGCGCTCGGCCGATTGCACCAGTATGTCGTCGTCTTCGTAGTTCCGTTCCGGACTGGAGGCTTCCAGCGCGTTGACGACGCGGGCGATTGCACCGTCCGCGCTCTTGAGCTGCGTCTGATCCAGGAAATCGCGGACAATCACGATTCCCTCATCTTCGAGCAGCTTGCTGGCCGTTTCTATGCCGGCCTCGGTTTCGATTTCATCGACTGATACAGCGTCAACCCGGCGCTGGATGTCCTCAAGGGATAGGCCACGGAGATAATCGAGCGCAGCGGCATTCAGAAGGGCAAGTTCATCCGGCCCCAAAATGGGCGCTTCTGATTCGGTGGGCGGCTGTGAGGTTTCTGGCTCTGTCATTGGCGCAGGTGTGGCAGCCGACACGCTTTCGTTGCGATCGAACCGAGGAAATCGGAGTTTCATTCTTCCTCCTATCGTTATCGCGGAAAGATACACTGCCTTAACTGGAAGACAAGGGTGATGTTGCAGCGTCAGTTGCAACATCGTTGACGGCAGTTGCCGAATTGGCAGCGTCGTGGCATGAGGAATCCACATTGACCGCGAGACTTTTCATGCTGCCCACGCCTTCATATCGTGCCGACATAGACGGCCTTCGCGCTATCGCAGTGCTGTTGGTGGCGCTGTACCACTACGGTTTCACTCATATTCCTGGCGGCTTCATTGGCGTCGATGTTTTTTTGTCATAAGCGGGGTATTTGATCACTTCGATAATTGTGAAGGAGATTTGCGAAGATAGATTTTCAATCGCTGGGTTTTATAGCCGAAGAATACGCCGAATCATGCCGGCATTGCTGTCCGTGGTCGTTGCGTCTCTCATAGTCGGCTATTTTGTGTTGATGCCAGGCGACTATCGATCGCTGGGGTGGCCGTCTGCTACATCCGTTGTTGGTGCCAGTAATTTTTATTTTCTATGGAACACCGGATATTTCGATCAAGCGGCGGACCTGTTGCCGCTCCTCCATACTTGGTCACTGGGTGTCGAAGAGCAATTTTACCTGGTATGGCCGATAGTGCTGGTCACGATCGCCGGTTTGAGCCGGAAGGCTTTCCTACCGACCGTCCTCGCGCTTTTCGCAATCATCATCTCGAGTTTTGCTGCCGCATACATTCTTGTCGCAGAAGATCCGCAGGCGGCCTTTTATCTTCCATACACACGGGCATGGGAATTGGCTTTGGGGGCGTTGTTGGTATTCGCGCCGAAGCTGTCCGGAAAATGGGCGCAGGTTACCGCTCCGCTGGGCCTGGCGCTTATTGTCGGCAGCGCCCTTGTTCTGACCTCGAGTGATCCGTTTCCCGGTATGAACGCTTTGGCTCCGTGTCTTGGCGCCGTGTTGCTGATCTGGCCGAGTCAGAAGACCTCTGCAATCGCTCATGCCCTGTCCGTTGAAGCGCTTCGGCAGATCGGGCTTGCATCGTATTCTCTCTATCTTTGGCATTGGCCTGTGCTGGTATTTTACCGACACTACAATCTCGGCGAGATGCCGTCGGGACTTGAAGTCGCCTTGCTGTTAGCCGTATCGATAGGGTTGGCCTTTTTGTCTTTGAGATTCATAGAGGCTCCGTTCCGGCGGATGCGTTTGCGAAATGTTCGCGCCGTAACCGTGGGAGCCACTGCCTCCTGCGTTGTGGCAGTATCGGGATTCGCGCTCGCGGCAGCGGACGGCGTTCCGTCGCGCCTCGACACCACATTTCGCGCCATGGAGAGTCGTGAGGTCATGTGGTCGTGGGATTGCCCTGATGTCGGTGTCCTGGGAGATTTGGGAAAGGTTTGCGTCTTCGGGGAAGACTGGGAAGCCTCGACGGATCGCATCTTCCTTTGGGGCGACAGTCACGCTATCCATTTCGTGCCAGTTCTCAATGCGGTTCTCAAGCCAGGCCAAAGCGCCGTGCTCTTTCATGCTTGCCCGGCAAGCATGGGAGGCAGCTATCACCGGAATCGCAGAGACCTTCCAACCTACCGCGCTGAATGCATAGAAAGTCGGGAGAAAGCACTTGGGTTTATCGAGAATACGCCGAACATAACGACAGTTGTACTCGCTTCGTTGTGGCAAGCCGGCTATCTCGCCCAAGACTGGGCGCAAGAGTCACAAAGCGACCCCGGCACAGCCTTCTACAATGCGCTTTCCGAGACTCTTGATGCCGTTCGATTTCCCGACCCAAAATTGTTCTGGTCGCCAATTTCGCATCGTTTTCATTCGATCCGATGAATTGCGTGTTCGCGCGGTCGTCTCTCTTGCGCGCTTCGTGTGGACCAGATGCTTTGGTTCTGCCTAAAAGCGCTTATGATGCGCGAAACGCTGACCTCAATGAAGTTTTCGCCAAGCTTGCGCGAGAGAGAATAGACGCGAGTGCGATTTTCCCCGGAACAACTATGTGCGCATCCGGCACCTGCCTAACGGAAATCAACGGTGAGTTTCTCTTCCGAGACAATAGCCACATCCGTCGGAACCTTTCGGCCGGAACATTGGAGGTGATTGCGAATACAATTGGATTGAGGGACGTATTGAACTAGCGCCAACTCACGAGGTGCAGTAGCGACGTTCTGTCATCGACATAGATAGATCGCCATTCGAACTACGGCAGGAAACCGTCCCAAGTCATCGGCGTTCCGGCCGGGAGATCACGGTCCGCATGCTTTCCCAAGAGCAGGTCGTAATACTTCGGCGCGAGCCCGTACCCTGGGCGAACGATTCGAATGTTTTCTGCCGTGAGCGTTTCACCCTTTGCGATGTCTTTCGAGACATAGATCGAACGCCTGAATGCCAAGGATTTCTTTTCGGCTTCCGTCGGGCCGTAGGTCACTTTGCCCAGCGATTGCCAGGCGCGCTCTGTTTCCACGACCAGCGCCTTCATCTCTTCGGGCTCCAGCGAGAAGGTGCTGTCGACGCCACCATCTGCCCGGCGCAGCGTGAAGTGTTTCTCCACCACGGTTGCGCCATGCGCAACCGCGGCAATGGCTACTCCGACGCCCATCGTATGGTCGGACAAGCCGATCTCGCAGCCGAATAGCTCCCGCATGTGGGGTACCGTGAGCACGTTGGTGTTCTCGGGTGTTGCGGGATATGTGCTCGTGCATTTCAGCAAAACGAGATCCTTGCACCCCGCTTCGCGTGCAGCCGCTACGGCTTCGTCGAGCTCGGCGAGACTGGCCATGCCCGTCGACATGATGATCGGTTTGCCGGTTGCCGCCACCTTCCGGATAAGCGGTAAGTGCACGTTTTCGAAGGACGCAATCTTGAACGCCGGCACGTCGAGGCTTTCGAGGAAATCCACGGCGGTTTCATCGAAAGGGCTGCTGAAACACAGCATGCCGTGCTTACGCGCACGCTCCATGATCGGGCCGTGCCATTCCCAGGGCGTGTGAGCCTGCTTGTAAAGGTCGTGCAGGTTCCGGCCCTTCCAAAGGCTGTTCTCGTCCTCGATGTCAAAACCGCCACCGCGCACGTCGAGCGTGATCGTATCGGCGGTGTAGGTTTGTAGCTTCAGCGCGTGGGCGCCGGTCTCGGCGGCGGCGTCCACGATCTCGAGTGCCCGGTCGAGCGATTGGTTATGGTTGCCCGACATCTCGGCGATGATGAACGGAGGCGCATCACGCCCAATTTTGTGATGTCCGATCTGCATTCTCTACTCCTTGAAATTGCGCTCGAAGACGTAGCGGTCCGGTCCCGCCGCGCGCCCGGCAAACTCGAGTGCCTCGAATATCTTTCGCGATGCCATATTCTCCGGCTTGACCTGACCGAACAATGAGACGCCCGGACGCTCCCGGCGCAAATGGGCAATGGCCCGCACGAGCATCGGACGACCGAGGCCGCGGCCTCTGAAAATGGGAGCTAAAGCATAGCTTATCTCCCACTGATCGTCATGCCGCTCGAAGCGAACCTGGCCCACCGGAACGCCCGTTTCGGTTTCTGCGATGTAGAGCGCGCAATCGGCAGGTCGGCCGAGGCGGTTCTGGAACCAGGTGTGATGCTCTTCAGGCGTTATCGCCTTTGGATTGAATGCGTTCCGGCGCGTTTCGGGATCGTTGGCCCATTCAAGTAGCAGCGCCTCGTCATTCGGATGCGCATCCCGAATGCCAAGGGGCATGTTCCGATGAGCGCCCAGGACGGCGCAAACCCGCTGTACGCCCTTTCCATCGACGACCTCTAAACAACGCCGCGACCAGCTCGGGTCAAGACCAGCGTCAAAAATCTCGGCGAGCACCGCGCGAAGCGCGTCTCCGATCTCCCCGTTGGCGTCGCCAATCCACCGGGCGAGGCCCTGGCGGTTCAATTCCTCAGCAATGGCGTTCTGATTGTCCGCTACCGTGACCACGATCGCCGGCAAGCCTAGGCAAAGCCGTTCCCAGCTTGTCGTTCCGCACGCGCCGATCATTATGTCGGCAGCAACCATCATCGGGGCAAGACTGGGAACCCGGTCATGAAGGCGAAAACCCGCGCGCTTGGCAAGCTCGTGCTCCATGCTGGCGTAGTCGGGCGAACTGGCGGACAGTACGATATCCACTTCGAAGTCATGGTCATCCATTGCGAGCAGTGCCTCGACCGTCGCACGGGTCAGTCCGCGCCGATCGACGCCGCCAAAGGAGACCAATACCCGCCGTATCGGCCCGCTTCGCGGTGCCGCCTGTTCGCGAAGGCTTAAATACTCCGGCCGCAAAAGAGCGTAGTCCGGTCCGAGCATGAGAGTTGTGCCGTCCGGGACGTGATCTTTGTATCGCGCACGGACATTTGCAACCAAATTCTGATCGACGAGAGCATCGCATGCGTGCGGACGATCGGCGAGATCGTCGATGGCGAGGATATGGCCTGAAATAGACCGCAACTGCTCTTCCCACCGTGCGTCGATCGCATAATGATCAACGACCAGCCAGTCGGGACGGATATTATCGAGCGCTTTGATCGTCTCGTCGGCATCGGTTCGCCAATCGGTGCCAAGCCATATGGCGTGTGCGGGGGCAGGTTCGTCCCGTGTCCACCGCTCGCGCGGCGCGGGCAGTCCGAGTACGCGGAAGCCGCGCTCCTCAATCAGCGCAAAAAGATGCCCTTCGTGTTCGCGGCAAACAAAAACAGCATCGGCCCCTTCATTGGTTAAGCCGTCCGCAAGCGCCAGACAGCGCATGACGTGGCCCGTGCCGATCTCATAAGAAGCGTCCACGCGGAATACTACGGTTTTGTGGCAGGTCTCCACTATTGCCTCCTGAACGCCTCGAACATCAACTCTGCCCGTGACCAATCTTCGGGCGTGTCGATGTCCTGTACGCGATGGCGAGGGAGAATCAAAGGCACCGCGTCGGCGGAAAAAATCGGTTTGCCCTCGGCCCAAGCCGTTGAACAACCCCAATAGAACTGGCCGGCGTCGTGAAAGGCCTCTTCAAGGTCCTGCGAGCGTGTGCTGAACTGCTCGGGATAGAACATCTCGGCACGCCCGTTCTCTGTGAGCCGAATGGCCCTTTGGATCGGGAAGCCGTAGCTTGCCACCGGAAAAACGTACTCGCAATCGTCTTGAATGAGCATGTCCAGCGCTTTACGTAGGTCGTCCGCGGTCATGAATGGAGCCGTTGCATAGATGCAGCAAACCTGCTCGGGCGCGAGACCGTGTTCGCTGTACCATTCGATCGCATGTGCGATAACCGGGATGGTGCCGGTGTGGTCGTCGGAAAGTTGCGCCGGGCGCAGGAAAGGGACCTCGGCATCGTAGGACCGGGCGATCTCGGCGATCTCCTCATCGTCGGTCGAAACGACGATCCGGTCGAAGCACTCACTCTGGCGCGCCGTTTCGATCGACCACCCGATCATCGGCTTGCCGCAGAACGTGCGGATGTTTTTACGCGGGATTCGCTTGCTGCCCCCGCGCGCAGGGATGACAGCCAGCCTCATTGCGACAGCGCCCTTTCAAGCGATACCACGACCCGATCCTGCTGCTCTTCGCTCATTGTGGGATACATGGGTAGGCTTATGGCTTCCGTGTAATAGGCTTCGGCTTCTGGAAAATCGCCAGTCTTGAAGCCCATATGCTGATAATAGGGTTGCGTATGGACCGGAATGTAGTGAAGGTTGACCCCGATTTCCTGCTCGCGCAATGCCATAAAGATATCGCGATGGTTGGCGCCTACCCGATCGCGCACAATACGCACAACATAAAGGTGTAGACCCGAATAACCGTCAGGGTGTTGCCACGGGATGGTGACGGGTAAATCCGCAAGCAGGGTATCGTATCGTCGTGCCAGCGCATGCCGGCGCGCTACGTACGCATCCAGCCGGTCGAGCTGGCTTAGACCCAGCGCCCCCTGGAGTTCAGTCATCCTGTAATTGAAGCCCAGATCGATCTGCTGATAATACCAGGGACCATCGGCCTCGTGGGTCATTAGCGCGGGATCGCGCGTTACGCCGTGACTGCGCAAGAGTGCCATGCGCTCGGCCAGCGCTGCGTCGTTGGTCAGCGCCATCCCGCCTTCTGCGCTTGTGACAATCTTGACTGGATGAAAACTGAACACGGTGATGTCACTGAAACGGCAATCACCGACAGGCCCGTCTTTGTAGCGCCCTCCGACCGCATGCGACGCATCCTCAATGATGGCAAAGCCGTAGCGCTGACCCAACTCATGGATGCGCTCCATTTCACAAGGCTGCCCGCACAGGTGAACCGGAACCACAACCTTTGGCAGGCGACCTTCGCGTTCGGCGATCTTGAGTTTTTCTTCCAACGCATCGGTGGAAAGGTTGTATGAGCGCGGATCGATGTCGACGAAATCGACCTGCGCTCCGCAGTAGAGGGCGCAATTGGCGGAGGCGACGAAAGTTATGGGGGTTGTCCATAACCAATCACCGGATCCCAATCCCAAGGCAAGACATCCGATATGCAAAGCGGATGTTGCGCTATTGACCGCAACAGCATGCTTTGCTCCGCAATATTCAGCTACGGCTCGCTCGAAACGGGGAACGACCGGACCTTGCGTCAGGAAATCCGAACGCAGCACTTCGGTGACAGCATCTATGTCGGCCTGCGTTATATCCTGTCGGCCATAAGGGATGATGCTCATATATTTCCGATCTTGGCATGATTGCCCGCGATCCAGTCCTGGAGCGCCTTGGTTTCCATCCATTCGGGATTGTTGTCACTCGTATAGCTAAAGCCTTCGGGAACCTTTTTCCCGTCCTTGATGCGCTCCTTGCTCGAGTCCCACTTGTTTATGGCCGGCAGGATCTTAAAGTAGTCATCATACTCGTAGGTATAGAATGAGTCTTCTGAGCCGATCATTTGCTCGTGCAGCTTCTCACCGGGCCGAATACCGACGAAATCGAGCTTTGCATCGGGAGCGATCGCCTTGGCCAAATCGACGACCTTCATAGACGGAATTTTCTTTACGTAGATTTCTCCGCCTTCCATGTCGTTGAACGCGTGCCATACAAGCTCGACGCCCTCCTCAAGAGTGATCATGAAACGCGTCATCCGTTCGTCGGTAACCGGAAGTACGCCGCGCTCCTTGATCGACAGGAAGAACGGGATGACCGAACCCCTTGAGCCCATGACGTTGCCATAGCGCACCACGGCAAATCGTGTGTCGTGCCCCCCGGCGTAGGAGTTGCCCGACACAAAGAGTTTGTCTGACGCCAGCTTGGTCGCCCCGTAAAGGTTGATAGGGCTGCTCGCCTTGTCGGTCGATAGCGCTACCACGCGTTTGACGCCGCGGTCGATGCACGCATCGATCACGTTCATCGCGCCATTGATATTGGTCTTGATACACTCGAAGGGATTGTATTCGGCCGTCGGTACGATCTTGGTCGCCGCGGCATGGACGACATAGTCGACGCCATCGAGAGCCCGGTAGAGTCTCTCCTTATCCCGAACGTCGCCGATGAAGAAGCGAACGCGGCTGTCGTCCTGATACTTCTTGGCCATCTCCCACTGCTTCATCTCATCGCGGGAATACACGATAATGCGTCTTGGATTGTAGCGTTCGAGGGTCATGGGCAGGAAGGTGTGCCCGAAAGAACCGGTCCCGCCGGTTATCAATATCGATTGTCCAGTCAGCATTGTCTCTACAGCGGTTCGTCAAGGGGAGCAGCGAATCTGAACGTTTAATAAAGGAACGCCATAGGTTTGTGCAAGCAGCACGGTTTGCAAACGCCAAAATGCTTGCGGTAAATGGCCAGTGTCTTCCATCAAAAAACTGCCGGCCGACGATCGGATCGGATAACATCAATAGCCGTCATGACACGCTTTGTTCTCCCAGATAGAGCTTCACGTGCTCCGCGTAAAGCGCAACCATGCCCATCGACCACCGTGCGCCCTCGGCCATAATCGGCAGAACCCCCAACCCGCGCACGGCCAGTTCCTGAACTGCCCCATGGGCGGCAATTTGCCCTGGGACTTTTCGATTTTGGCATTCTCAAATTCTGCTCGGGTAGCAAGTTTCTAAAGAAGACGCGCAACGGCATGGGGTGCTGGGTACTGCGTAGGAACATGACTCTATCCGCTAAGCTCCCGGCTCTGCCGGAGCGAACAAAGGCAGCTGGCGTCTGCCTTACTGAGGCCGTTTCTAATGCTTTCTCACAAGAACCGTGAGGCTGCAAATGAAGATCATCGCGGCACAGTCTCACAAACACCTGAACCGCTCGACATGAGAGCGCAAACACCGTGGTGCCGTCGCTGATCTAGGGCCAGCAGAACTTCGAATCTTCCAAGCGCATAGATTATAACTGGGCCGAACCTGTCCCAAACCTGGATCTTGATGCGGTCGCCGCGCCGTCAGCGAAACATCGCCCTCAGGCTCGAAAAGGGATCGAGTCCCAGTTCGTTCTGCACCATCGCTGTCAGCCCGTTCCAGCTTGCCCGCCAGGTGGAGTTCGCCATTCCACGCGAGATAAGTGAGGCGCAGGGCATCGAGCTGGCCCGCGACTTCGCGCAGGCCGAATTTGTCGACCAGGGCATGATCGCCGACCTCAATGTGCATTGGGACATCGGCGAGGACGGCATGCCCAAACCCCACGCCCATGTCATGCTCACCATGCGGTCGGTGGGCGAGAACGGCTTCGGCCCGAAGGTTCGCGACTGGAACCGCACGGAGATGGTCGAACGTTGGGCCGAGCATGTCAACGAACGGCTGGCGGAACTCGGCATCGACGCGCACATTGATCATCGCAGCGTTGAGACACAGAGTATTCCGCTGGAACCGCAAAGCCAGATCGGAGCACCGGCGCAGCGCATCGAAGGCGAAGGCGAAGGGATCGAGGCCGCAGACCGTGCGGACATGCACCAAGAGATCGCGCGCAATAATGGCGCGCGGATCATCGCCGATCCTTCCATCGCGCTGGACGCAATCACACATCAGCAATCGAACTTCACGCGGCGAGGATCGGTTCACCACCCGCGACATGATCGAGGCCGAACAGCGCCTGCACCGCGCGGCAGAACTAATGGCCGAGAAGGAACTGCACGAGGTCAGCGACCGGAACAGGGAGGCCGCGCTTGCGCGTGCCGAACAGCGCGGGCTGATCCTTTCCGGCGAGTAGGTCGATGCGCTGGTGCATGTCACGGACGGGCGCGATCTTGGCGTTGTCGTCGGTTATGCCGGGACGGGAAAGAGCGCCATGCTCGGTGTGGCGCGCGAGGCATGGGAGGCGGCCAGAAGAGTGGTGCAGCATGATCTTGAGGCGACGTTGCGCAAAACCGGCATCGAACCGAAAGAACTCTTGCGTCGCGCCGGCGCCGGGCGAGCGTTCTTTCGCCATGCCCGTGCCGTTGACGCGACCTTCGAGGCGCAGGCGCGAGGAGGCAAGGCCAGCCCGGAGCAGGTGCAGGAACTGCACAAAGCCCGCGCGGGTTTCGACGAACACCGCCCCCACGGCTCGCGCGATGCCGAGGCCGTTTACAAGCGGAACCCCGAGTTTGCGGCCGATGTCGCTTCTGGCGATCCTGATCGCGCCGCGCCAGCCAGGCGCGCCCTGCAACTGGAAACCGAGATGCGTAAGAACCCCAATCTGCGCGCGGATCGGACTGTAGGATCGTCCTATTTGTCACCAATTCTATCCGGCAGCCCGACGATGGCTAAATATCTCTTGAACAACGATAAATCGTTGTCCTGTCTGGTCTGTGCAATCGTCAGAAGCAACCAGCAGAAGGCAGCGCGACCATGCCCCACCCAGACCGCATCATTCGCCTCAAGACCGTCCTTGCCCGCACCGGCCTCTCGCGCTCCACCATCTACCACACGATCGCCGAAGGCACGATCCCCGCCCAATTCAAGATCAGCACCAACGGTGCGGCATGGAAAGAATCCGATATTGACCGATAGGTCGCCGATCCGGTCAGATGGCAGCCAGTGGAAGGGGGCGGCAATAGGCGGTGATAGGGAAGCACTCCGGCAGGGAAAGGCCTACCGACCACAACTGCCCGCCAGATTGACAGTATAGTTGCCTGTGAAGAAACCGGTTTTGTCAGGCGACGCGTGAACGGCCGCGCTGAACTGACGCCGAAACGTTCACCCGCCGGGCGATGGCTGAGGCCGCCGGCCACTTGTCGAGAGTAGGGTGCCCGGGCCTTGCGGGGCGATGCCGCAACCGTCGGGGAGATCCTGCACGCCCAGACAGGCGCCCGTCGCCGTATCCCAATAAGCGATCAATCCGCCATGGGGGGAGGTGGTGGCGACGATGGTGCCGGAGCGGTCGATTGCGACCGAGCCGATGTAGTCGTCCATGCGGCGCAGCACGGCGTCGGGCGGAAAGAACAGCTCGATCTCCTTGCCCCGACGATGCCGCTCGACCAGCGGGGGACGGTCGGGGAGGACTGCCCCGGCACCATCTTCCTCCTTGCGATCAAGCCATGTCTTTGCCGGGCGCGTTCTAGAACTGCAATGAGCGGCGCTCGTCATTTTCTGACAATTGCTCAAATCGGTCGCTTCTGAATACGCCGAAGCAGAATCGCGACCGGTGATGCAGCAGATGCGGGTGGAAACCGGAGCGCTGACATCCCTTGAGCGAGGCAATGTTTTCTTCGCCCACGAAGGTGAATACGTAGCGCGCACCCATCGGCCCCGCCGCTTCCGCAATCCGTGCCATCGCCTCCGACATAATCCGGAGACCGCGATGCGAGGGCGGCGTGTAGGCATTTTCAAGCAAAGCTTCGTCTGACTCCAGCCGTGGGAACCCGCCGATCGATTCGACAACTGCGTTTTCCTTGGCGCTGAACAGCCACTGCATGTAGCAGGGCGTGCCATCGCGCATGTCCACCGCGACAAAGCAGCCACGCGGGGCCTTGCGCAGGAAATTCCGCCGCCAATGAATCTCAAGCGCTTCAGGATGATCATTCGACACCTGTGGAAGCAGTATATCGAGGTCGCCTTGGATGAGCGGGCGCACCGAAATCGGGATTTTGGCACTGGGACGCTCCAGCGGAAGCGTAAGATCGCGCCGCAGTCCAAGGCGCGTTTTTCGCGAGTAAAGGCCTTGGTTGATATGGCCCGACACGCGCAGCTTAAGACGGGCAAGCATAAGACGGGCGTTGGACGCAGAGCCAGGTTTCAGTGGCGGGACGGTTGTGCTCATGACCTACTTCTTTGCGATGCCTGCATCCACAAAATACTTATCCGACGATTAGTAGAAACCCACGTAGAACTATGCATTGCAAATATCTATAACAATAAAATAATGATGAGAACTCCCAATCCGATTGTCAATACTTATAACTTTTATGCTCGCACGGGGCATAGGCATGCGCTCGAATGGCCTCGCCATAGTCCCCATATGCCTTCAAAGCTTTAGCCAAGATTGCCCCAGCTTTCGTTCCATTCCGTATCGGGTGCGAGTTCGATCACGACGTCGGTTGGGCCTTTCATGTTGCTGCTTTTGTTTCGCGCCAGGGCCAGCGCTTCTTCTACCGGCATTTCCTCGCTCTGTTCGATCGCGTCTTCAGCAATGTCTGCGGGGTCGCGAACTTCGCGAATAAAGGCTCGTGGCCCCTTGGCAGATGCAACGACGCGCACGATGATGGTGCCGCGGGGTTCCTTGCCGGTGAAAGAACGGTATTGGGGCATTGATCTTTCTTTCTCGTTTCATCGAAAGATCAACGCCTTGTCCGGCTGCCAGGTTCCGGTAGCTGAGCGCGCGCCTATTTGTTGCGCTTGAAGGCCTCTGCAAGGGCCGAACCAAAACTGCCCGGCTGGGATTGTTGCGCCGGCTTGGCCTGCCGGGACTGGTTGCTGCGACCACGCGCGAGTTGGGCTGCGTCCTGTTCCCGCATGGCGGCCGGTGCTGCGTCTTTGCGCATGGATAGACTGATGCGCTTGCGCTTGACGTCAACCTCCAGCACCTTGACCTTCACGACATCGCCCGCCTTGACCACCTCATGGGGATCCTTGATGAACCGGTCTGCGAGTTGGGAAACGTGAACGAGCCCATCCTGATGCACGCCAATGTCCACGAACGCACCAAAGGCTGCGACATTGGTAACAGTGCCTTCGAGCATCATGCCGGGTTTGAGATCGGAAACTTCCTCTATGCCGTCGGTGAAGGTTGCAGTTTTGAATTCCGGCCGCGGGTCACGTCCGGGCTTTTCAAGTTCAGCAAGGATATCGCGAATGGTTGGCAGACCAAATGTGTCATCAACGAAAGCGTTTGGGTCCAAGCCCTTAAGCGCTGCGCTGTCGCCCATAAGCACTCTAATATCCCGACCACAAGCCGCAACAATCTTGCGTGCAACCTTATAGGCCTCGGGATGGACCGATGACGCATCGAGCGGCTCAATACCATCTCGGATGCGCAAGAAGCCCGCTGCCTGCTCAAAGGCCTTCGGGCCGAGACGCGGCACGGTAAGCAGGTCCTTGCGCGATGCGAAGGCACCATTGGCGTTACGATGGGCAACGATTGCTTCTGCCAGGGACGTGCCAAGCCCCGATACGCGGGCCAATAGAGGTGCGGAAGCGGTGTTGAGATCGACCCCGACCCCATTCACTGCATCTTCGACCACCGCATCAAGGGCGCGCGCCAGCCGGTATTGATCGACGTCGTGCTGGTATTGCCCCACGCCAATCGACTTGGGATCGATCTTGACGAGTTCGGCCAAGGGGTCCTGCAATCGGCGCGCGATAGAAACGGCTCCCCGCAAGGAGACATCCAGATCGGGCAGTTCGCCCGACGCCGCTTCCGAAGCCGAATAGACCGATGCCCCGGCCTCGCTGACGACGACCTTAAGCGGCTTGGGCGCTGGGATCATCGTGAGCATATCCGCCACCAATCGCTCGGTCTCCCGGCTTGCCGTGCCGTTGCCAATGGCGATCAATTCAACCTTATGGCGCGCAATGAGCGCCATAAGCACGTTTTGGCTACCTGTCACATCGTTGCGCGGGGCAAAAGGATAGACGGTCGCTGTATCGAGCACCTTGCCGGTTCCATCGACCACAGCGACCTTGACGCCGGTGCGAATACCGGGATCGAGCCCAAGCGTAGCACGGGTTCCAGCCGGGGCAGCGAGCAGCAGATCCTTGAGATTGCGGGCAAAGACCGTGATTGCCTCGTCTTCGGCGCGTTCTCGCAGACGGTTCATCAGGTCGACCGAGAGGTGCAGCCAGAGTTTGACCCGCCAGCTCCAGCGCACGACTTCCATAAGCCAGGCATCGGCTGCGCCAGCTTCGGCACAGATATTGAAATGGGTGGCAACGGTCAGTTCGGCAGGCTTGTAGCGGCCTTCATGGTTGGCATCCAGTTCGAGATCGACAGTCAGCATTTCTTCGTTGCGACCGCGTAGCATTGCCAAAGCCCGATGGCTTGGAACCTTCGACCACGGCTCTACGTGATCGAAATAGTCGGCAAATTTCGCTCCCGCTTCCTGTTTGCCATCGACAACGCGCGCCCGAATAAATGCCTTCTGTTCCATATAGGTGCGCAGCTTACCGATCAGTTCCGCATTTTCGGCAAAGCGTTCGGCGAGAATATCGCGCGCACCGTCGAGCGCTGCCTTGGCGTCGGCAATCTCATCGCTGAGATACTTCTGGGCCTCATCGAGTGGCACGAGGCTGCGATTTTCAAACAGCGCGTCGGCCAACGGTTCGAGTCCGCGCTCGCGCGCAATTTCGGCTTTGGTGCGGCGTTTGGGCTTATAGGGCAGATAGATGTCTTCGAGTTCGGCCTTGGTGGCAACACCGGCAATTTGCACCTCAAGCTCAGGGGTCAGCTTACCCTGGGCTTCGATGGATTGCAGGACGGCCGCGCGCCTTGCATCGAGTTCACGCAAATACGCCAGCCGCTCGTTGAGTAAGCGTAACTGGCTGTCATCGAGCCCGCCTGTGACCTCCTTGCGGTAGCGTGCAACGAAAGGAACCGTTGCACCTTCATCGAGCAATTTGACCGCCGCCGCAACCTGGTCGGTGCGGGCCGCAATTTCGCCTGCGATAATGGCTGCAATAGAAGGCGTCAATGCGGTCATCGCCAAATCCTGAGTATTGAAACGAGGGGTAAAATAGGACCGCTAAAGCTTCGGGCCAAGCGGCAGTTGCACTCATCCACAAGCATAGGTCAGTATTGCTGTTGCAACTTAGCAACACGCGACAACCCAAGCCACAAGGTCACTGCTTCGTGACCGAATTTGGCCATGACCTTGCCCAGATTGGCCTGCTAACGAAGAGCGTATGAACAGATTTTTGCCCATTATATTACTATGTGTTGGCTTCGTCATGGCCTTTACCGCCCTTGCGTCGGCAGAGCCGGACCAAGGCAGCGCGCCAGACGCCGATCGCATGTGCATCGACATACGCTACAGCACGGAGGCGCCTCCTGCGCCGTCCGAGCTCAAGCGTTGCTGGCATCAGATCGGAATGGGCAAGATCGTGACAGCCTGTACCCCGGAGCCTTCGCTGACTCAGGGCAATATGCCGTCTATTCCCGAGTGCGGGTATGACGGCACAGACATCGCCACGCTGAACGCAAGCGCACCACAGGCCCCTTTAACAGACCTGCCTCCGCCCAAAGCCTGATCTCGAACGCTTTTCACTTTTCGATCCACCCAAGGCGCTGGAAACCCCGGCGCCATCCGAAGTTATTGAGTAACCTCAGATGACAAGCCATATTTCCTTTAACCGTCGCAGTTTCATGGCAGGCGCTGCAAGCCTGATGGCTCTGACGGCGGCAGGTTGTACGACCACGACACCTCGCCAAACCACGCCAGCGGTTCCCCCTCCGCCACCGATCCCGGAAAGCGTGCGGCTAATGTATGCCGCACTGCCGGAGGAAGAATTCCCCGTGCCGGCCGTCGACCTGCGCTATGTTGAGCCGCGATACTTCCGCCAGCGCATCGATTATCCAACCAGTGAAGCGCCGGGCACCGTGATCGTCGATACTACCGATTTCTACCTTTACCATGTCGAAGAAGGCGGGACGGCAATGCGTTATGGCGCAGGGTTGGGCCGCGCGGGCTTTGAGTGGTCGGGTCGGGGCCATATCGCATATACGCGCAAGTGGCCGGTCTGGACTCCGCCTTCTGAAATGATCGATCGCCAGCCGGAACTCGAAAAGTGGCGCCGGGGGCAGCCCCCTGGGCTAGACAACCCTTTGGGCGCGCGCGCGCTATACATTCACGAAGGTCAAAGGGACACGATCTATCGCGTGCATGGCACAGGCGAAGCCTGGACAATCGGGCACGCGGTCTCTTCAGGTTGTGTGCGGCTGTTGCACCACGATGTTATCCATCTTGCCGACCGGGTGCGGCCCGGTTCGACAATCATCGTTAGCTGATCGCGCGTTGTAATCGGGATGGAAGCACATGCTTCCATCCGGTTACACCGTCGATCTCGCATTCAGGCAATTATCGAACGGCTTCTGGTTTCCAGTTCGCGATGAAACGAACCAACCCGGCAATATCGAGCGGCCGGGAAATAAAATAGCCCTGCGCATAGTCGACTAGCGCGTTCTCACGGAGGGTGGCCAAGCGCTCATTTGTTTCCACCCCCTCGATAACGATTGCCCGGTTTGAGGCATGTGCCATTTCGATGGCATAGTCGAGGATGCGGGCCATCACAGAATGGTCTGGCGCCATGGCGAAACTGCGGTCGATCTTCACGCCATCAACCTGCAACACGCCCAGGTTCTGAAGGTTGGAATAACCAACACCGAAATCATCGATATAGGTTCTTATGCCCAGCCTGCGCAGATGATCGATCGCTGCCTGAACGATTTCCGCTTCCACCTTTTCGGTTTCCACGATCTCGGCGACGAACTGGAAGCGTCGATGATCGAGGACTGTTGCTCCTAGCAATGCTTCAAGCTTGGTGACCTCAAAATCGCGTGGGAAAATATTGAAGTTGACCTGAAAAGGCTCCTGCGGGACGTTATCGGACAATTCCCGCATTGCCACATCTATTACCGCCCTCGTCAGCTGGACACTCATGTTTTGCTTTTCGACAACCGGCAGGAATTCGTCCGGGAATACGATCTTGCCGTCGAGATCGCGCCAACGCGCCAGTACCTCGCAACCGACTACAGCTCCGGTTCTGGTCGAGATGATGGGCTGATAGGTGCATATTACACCTTCTGTCAGATAGCGCAGGAAACGCGCCTCAAAATCCCAATATTTGCGAAACTGACCATAAACGAACTGCGTGAGCAGAGCGGCAAGCAATGCGGCTGCGACCGAGGCTACGCTAAGACTGGAAAGGCTGTTTCTGGCAATATCAACGACATTTGCCCGCGATGTAACACAATGAATGCCTGCCGGGTCGCATTTGACATGCAGATAGTCTCCGTCATGGGGGAAAACCCCAGTCCCAAGCCCACCAATGGCCGCCGTGAACAGCCCCGGTTCACCTGAACGGTACCACCAGTTTCCGTCTGGAACATGGATAACCACTTCCTGGCTCATCCATTGCGGAAAGATTGTGATGGGATTTTGCGGCGGGATAATCATGCCGTGGTTGCCGCGGACAGCCAGCGCGCCCATAAGTCCGGGCATGCCCAGAAAGCCCAGATCTCGATCGATCCAGAAGGATACGCCGAATGGATTGTCAGAATCGATATCGGGCAATCCAATTTCGTGTGGTGTTTGAAGTGTCCCGTGGTTTACGGAACACTCAATCCGGCCGTCGGAGACGTGGAAGAACTCGTTGATCCCATCTGGAAGGAAAGCGACGCGACGTAACTGTTCCATATAAAGGGCGCTGCAAGGCGGTGCAGTCAACCACTCATCCATGCGGGCGTAGGTTGAAATGACATTGGAACGCAGCCGCATGAATTCAACAAGCGTTTCGTCGGTTTCCTGCCGCAAGACGTCCCGTACGGCATGAACGGCAAGCCAGACCAGAATCACAACAAGAACAACAAACAATCCCAGCCAGATCAGAAAAAATGTCGTTTTCTGATACCGCTCGGTGACAAAGAAGCGTGCCAGTCCCATATTTCCCCCTCACTAGCCCGGCTGACTATTGAACGGCACCGGTCAATAAAATGGCGTTAAAGGGAGCGAGCAAACAAAAAAGCGCACCGGCAAGTGCCGATGCGCTCCTGATGTCCTACGAGACGCCGCGTTTAGCTGCGGATCGGCAGAATCGAAATCTCGACGCGGCGGTTCTGTGCGCGGCCGGCTTCGGTATCGTTAGACGCGATCGGGTTGGAGCGACCACGGCCTTCCACATAGAAGCGGCGCGAATCAACACCGAACTGGCTCAGGACACGCGCAACCGAAGCGGCACGCTGCTGGGACAGGGTGAGGTTGTAGCTATCCGAGCCGGTCGAGTCGGTGTAGCCGATAATATCGAGCAGCGTGCGGTTGTATTCCTGCATCACCAGCGCAACCGAACGCAGCACGTTCTGGAACTGGGGCTGAACGTCGGACTGATTGACGCCAAAGGTAACATTGGACGGCATATTGAGGATGATCTGATCGCCAACTCGGGTGACCGACACGCCTGTGCCCTGCAATTGCGCGCGCAACTCAGCTTCCTGCTGGTCCATGTAATTGCCAACGGCGCCGCCAGCCAGAGCACCGACACCAGCGCCTATAAGCGCGCCGACACGCGCATCGCCGCCAACGGCGCTACCGATAAGGGCGCCACCGAGCGCGCCGCCAGCGCCCCCGATCAAAGCGCCGCCAGCCGTCCGGGAAACCTGGGACTCGCCGGTATAGGGATTGGTTGTTGTGCAGCCTGCTAAAGCAAGGACTGCAACTGCCGAAACAGCTAGTGCCTGTTTTTTCATGGTAACTCTACCGTTTTTGCTTATTGCCGTGATCATGTTGAGGAATACGGCAGGAAAATGTTCGGTGCCCCTCGCAACACAATCGTCTTAACCGATTTTCTTTGAACTGTCAGTCCTGTTCGGCAAGTCCAAACAACATCGACAATAACGTTTCGTCCCAGTCGACCTCATCACCGGCTTGCAGCGACCAGCACGCAGATACAACAGCATGGATCGCCGTGCTTAGTTAGCCACGCATCACGCACAGGTCCGGAAGGCATCGAGACGTTTGTGAAGATCTGCGACTTCCTGCGCAAGGTCCCGACCCGCTTCACTGGAACGTCCGACAAAGCCCGCGTTCTCCTGGGTCAGCCGGTCGAGTTGAACGATCGCTGCGTTGATTTCATTGAGCGATGTCGCCTGTTGGCCCGCTGCGGTCGAGAAGTTGCGCATATGCTCTGAAATCTGGCCAACCTGCCCCACTATATTTGACAAGGCCTCGCCGGTCTTTTCGACCATGCCGACGCCGTTTTCGACTTCCGAGCCCGATTTCTTGATGAGATTGGACACATCCTTGGCGGCCTGAGCGCTGCGCTGGGCAAGCGAGCGCACTTCGGTTGCAACCACGGCAAAGCCGCGCCCCGCCTCGCCCGCGCGCGCAGCCTCGACTGCGGCATTGAGCGCCAGAAGGTTGGTCTGGAAAGCGATTTCATCAATGACAGAAATAATGTTGGAGATTTTAGACGAAGATTGCTCGATCCGCTCCATGGCTTCAATCGCCTGCTGGACGACAATTCCGCCCTGCTCCGCAGCGGCATTGGCGCCGTTGGCAATTTCGGCTGCCTGACCTGTGCCCGAAGCCGTGTCGTTGACGTTGTTTGTAACCTCGTCGAGGGCAGCCGACGATTGCTCGATTGCCGAAGCCTGCCGCGTCATGCGATCGGAAAGATCGTCGGCTGCACCAGCGACTTCGCTGGCGCTCTTGCCGATGGTGATAACAGACTTGCGAATTTGCGTGATCGCCTGATCGAGACTGGAGGCGGCCTGATTGAAATCGTGCTTGAGTTGCGCAAAGTCACCGGAAAAATCGTCATCGATCCGAACGTGCAACTCGCCTTGCGCCAATTGGCCCAGCGCCTGGCCCGTGACAGCAAGCACCGATTGCTGGGCCCTGGCCATATTCTCGGCCTTTTCACGATTGGCTTCGACCTCGCCTTGCAACTTGTCAAAATAGGTCGTTACCGCAAGGTCGATATCGAGCATTACTGCCTTGATGAGATCGGATAGGCCTGCTGCCATCGCGTTGGCGGCCGCCATTGTCTGCTCGGGCTTGCGCTTGCGCATCTGGGCCACTTCGCTTGCCATCCAGTCGGCAATAACGCCCTTGAGAACGGTTTCCATGATCAGGCCATAGCCGCCGATATACCACTGCGGTTCCAGCCCGATTTTCGCGTGCCGGTTTCCGATCCTCAAACTCGACTGATAATAATTGTCGTCAAGCTGCCCGGTTGCGATTGCGTTCCAGTGCGCGTTTTGCTTGAACTGCGCATTCTTCATGTGTTCGCGGCTCGAGAAAAAACGCGAAACCTCCGGTGTTTGCGCAACTTTATCGTAAAAGCTGCTCAACGCAGCATCGATATGCGGCTTGACCAGAGGAGAGAGAGCTTTCACACGCTCAAGAGAAGCTGGATCGAGGCCGAGAAAATCCAGACGATCGTCCAGCGACCGTTTATCCTCCCGGAGGGGTTGTGCGCTCATTTTTTTGTACTCGGAGTTTTATTATGGCTCCGGCGACACTATAAATTCATCGTTAACAAAGTTTTGCGGAACACATTGTGCCACGGCAAACAGCCAGCGGCATTGCGTCACGCTGGCAATATGGAGCGAAGCAATTAGATTGCACCGCGATCATAGCTTCGTGCTGACCTAGCCAATGGCCCCTTCTATTGGTATTTGTTAGCCGAACCATGTTCGCTATTTTTAAAGGGTTTGATCTCGATCATATCGAATCAGACGCGCGGGCAGTAACTAAGGACAGCGTGAAGCAACACGCAGACTTCCACATTGGCATTGCGCCGATGCTGGTACGGTCAATCGGCATTGCCGAAAAATGACCGGACGGCATTAAGCGCTCCAAGGAGCAGGCCTCATGGACTATCGCGGCATCTTCGAGGATGCGATTGATGCACTTCGAGTAGAAAAGCGCTACCGCGTTTTTGCCGATCTTGAGCGCGTTGCCGGGCATTTCCCACGCGCTATTTTCCGTGACAGCGCAGATAATGCGCGTGAAATCACCATCTGGTGTTCCAACGACTATCTGGGCATGGGGCAGCACCCGGAGGTCATCGGCGCCATGCAGGAAACTGCAGGCAATCTTGGCGCAGGCGCGGGCGGCACTCGCAATATTTCGGGTACCAACCGCCCACTGGTCGAGCTCGAGCGTTCGCTGGCGGACCTGCATCGCAAGGAAGCCGCGCTGGTTTTCACCTCCGGCTTTGTTTCCAACGAAGCTGCGATTTCCACGATCGGACGGCTTATTCCCAATTGCCTGATCTTGTCGGATCAGTTGAATCACGCTTCGATGATTGCCGGCGTACGCCAGTCAGGCATGGAAAAGAAAATATTCCGGCACAACGATCTTGGCCATCTGCGCGAGTTGCTGACCGCAGCGGGTAAGCAGCGGCCCAAAATGATCGTGTTCGAGTCCGTCTATTCCATGGATGGCGATATTGCTCCGATCGAGGCAATCGCCGATCTGGCTGAAGAATTCAACGCCCTCACCTATATCGATGAAGTCCATGCCGTGGGCATGTACGGCCCGCGCGGCGGCGGCATCTGCGAACGCGATGGCCTTATGGACCGGATCGACATTATCGAAGGAACGCTGGCCAAGGGCTTTGGCGTGATGGGTGGCTATATTGCCGCCAATGGTGCAATTGTGGATGCAGTGCGCTCCTATGCGCCAGAGTTCATCTTCACCACGGCTCTGCCCCCCGCACTTTGTGCTGCGGCGCGCGCTTCCATTGAACATTTGAAATCTTCAAACATCGAGCGCGATGCCCATCAGCGTCAGGCTGCACGCACCAAACGTGTTCTGGCTGAGGCAGGTTTACCAGTCTTGCCGACTGATACGCATATTGTGCCATTGATCGTGGGCGACGCACGCATGTGCAAAGCCGCCAGCGACATGCTGATGGACCGGCACAATATTTATATCCAGCCGATCAACTATCCTACGGTTCCCAAGGGCACCGAACGGTTGCGGATCACCCCGACCCCGTATCATAGCGACGACATGATCGCCGAGCTTTGTGACGCCCTTATCGCAGTCTGGCAGGTTCTCGATTTACCGCGCGATTTCGACATGTCCAAGCTGATGGAAAGCAAACTCGTCGCTGGCGATCTGACGCTGCCGACCGTCGGTGGCTAGGCTTGATCCGTTGCGTAGGGCGATATTGCGACTGCTGTTTTCAACGGCAATCGTTTTTTCTCTGTCCGGTCCTTTGAACGCGGAAACCCTATGCACGTTGATCGTCAGCGCGGAGCGTGGCGCGATCGTCCATGAAGCAGGTGATTGCGACGAACGCGTTACGCCCGCCTCCACGTTCAAGATACCTCTGGCGCTTATGGGGTTTGACGCGGGCGTTCTTGCCGGCCCCAACGATCCGGCCATCCCCTTCCAGCTTGGTTATCCAGATTGGGGTGGCGCGGCCTGGCGACAGGACACCGACCCCAGCCATTGGATGAGACATTCGGTTGTCTGGTACTCTCAGTTTATCGCCCGTGAACTTGGGGTTGAAGGGCTGACCCGATACGGCAGGGCCTTCGCCTATGGTAACGCTGACTTTTCGGGTGATCCGGGGAGAGATAACGCGCTTGAGCGCTCGTGGATCAGTTCGTCCCTGAAAATTTCACCGCGCGAGCAAGTTGCATTTCTCAGAACATTTCTCAGCCAGTCGCTGCCTGTAAGCGCTGCTGCGCATCAGATGACGGCTCACATTGCCGAAAGCCATGCTCTGCCCGATGGCACAATCGTCTGGGGCAAAACAGGTTCCGCGTATCCCAGAAACGCCGATGGCAACCTGGACCGAGCGCGCGGTTGGGGCTGGTTTGTCGGCTGGGCAGCTAAAGGCGACGATTTTTACCTCTTCGCGCGACTGAGCCAGGCAACAGGAAGCCACCAACCGTCTGGTGGCAATTATACGCGCGAAACGGTCTTAGCGGATTGGCCGGAACTTGTGCCATAGGCGAGATCGCCTATGGCTTTTTGATGTAAACTTTATTGCTGCGTATCCAAATCTCCGAAATCGAGATTGGTGGGGCCGGCGGGATATGGACCTCCCGAGGTCACGGGCAAATCTTCGCTAACTACTTCGAGACTGAAATTGCGCGCCCATACGGCTCCCTTCTCATGCAGCAGACATCCAAAATGAATAGTGTCTGCCGGATAGGGAACATCCAAAACGATATGACGCTCCGTCCATTCGACATCGCCTCTGAGAGCGCCATTTTCAGAGCGCCTCATCATGTTGTCAAAGCGCAAATGCCGCCCACCACCACTCGGATCGATACGCATCCAGATCGCGGCCGCACCCGCAGCACGAGTCTTGAGCTCCGCCACCAGTCGCACCCGTTTGCTGCGATAGGCGCGAGCAGAAAAAGACTGCATGAGCGTGGCGAAGGAGTTTTCCGGAATTTCAACGCCAGGTCGCGCCTCGATTTTGGCGACACCCGGGCTTTCCCGCGCAACGCCGAACCGAAAATAGGTTTCAGACGTGGCCGAACCGGGAAACCAACTCTCCGGAATAAAAAGGGCGTTTTCAGTCGTTGGCGTCCCACTTCGTGCAGCCAATACGTTCCAGTTGGCTACACCCTGCTGGCGCGCCACGAGATCAAGGCATTGGCCATGTGAGAGCTCTATTTCGCGTTCGGCCAGAGCGTCGCGAAGCGCCTTGGCCATGGTTTTAAACCTGGAAAGTTCGTGCATGGTTTGATCCTTGCTATGGGCAAGATCAGCGCCAGCGCCTGCGTTACCAGCAGCCTGCCCATAACAAAACCATAGGCAGAAGCCAAATCGTGCATTCACCAAACCCAATGGGCGCAGGCGGCAGGCTGCACGAGCCTGATAAATTTTGGCATTGGTGCCCTCGTGTGTCAAATGTCATATTCGGATGATAGGACGCGCTCTGACCGTCCGGTCGCGCCCGCATATTCCGCCGTACATGGAGACTTTTTGACCAAACTTGCTGAAAATGCCTCGGGCCAACACGACAAGCGCTCCGCCGACTATCCCAGCGTGCGCGAAGCATTCTCGGTCTGGGCTCGAATCGGACTTATGAGTTTCGGTGGGCCCGCCGGGCAAATCGCGATGATGCACCGCATTCTGGTCGAGGAGAAAAAATGGCTCGGTGAAAAGCGGTTCCTGCATGCCCTCAATTTCTGCATGCTACTGCCAGGTCCCGAGGCCCAACAGCTCGCGATCTATATCGGCTGGCTGATGCATCGCACGCTGGGCGGCATCATTGCAGGCGTCCTGTTTGTCGTGCCCGGTGCTATTGCGATCATGGCGTTGAGCTGGGTCTATGCGCTTTACGGCAATGTGGGCATTGTCGAAGCCCTGTTTTTTGGCCTCAAGGCAGCCGTCTTGGCGATCGTTCTCCAGGCCGTTATCCGGATCGGGCAAAAGGCGTTGCGCAATACCGTCATGCTAAGTGTCGCTGCGGCTTCTTTCGTAGCGATTTTCGCTTTCGACATTCCGTTTCCGCTTATCATCGCAGCCGCTGGGCTTATCGGCTATTTCGGCGCCCGGATGGGCGTTGTCGCTTTCCAGTCCGGCAATGGGCATGGTGCTGCTGGAACCAATGCGCTGGCCGATGTCGATTCTATTCTCGGCGAGGACGTACCCGATCATGCACGGGTTGATGCCGGATGGGCGATGCGCATTTCAGCAATCTTCCTTACCCTTTGGCTCGTGCCGACGGCGATGTTGATCGTAGCGCTTGGAGCTGGCAACGTATTTTCCACCATTGCCCTGTTCTTTAGCCAGATGGCGGTCGTGACCTTTGGCGGCGCCTATGCTGTGCTGGCTTATGTGGCGCAGGAAGCAGTCCAGAATTATGGATGGCTTGCGCCCGGCGAGATGCTGGATGGCCTGGGCATGGCAGAGACAACGCCGGGCCCCTTGATCATGGTCACTCAGTTCGTCGGCTTCATGGGGGCATTTCGCGAACCTGGGACGCTATCGCCTTTGCTGGCAGGGACGCTTGGCGGCCTGCTGACCACCTGGGTAACGTTTACCCCTTGCTTCCTGTGGATATTTCTCGGAGCACCCTTTGTCGAGCGGCTTAGGGAGAACAAGGCTTTGTCGGCAGCCCTGGCGACAATCACCGCGGCTGTAGTGGGTGTCATCCTCAACCTTGCTGTGTGGTTCGGACTGCATGTGCTCTTTGATGAGGTTATCGTCTATCGCGGGCATGGCCTTGCAGTCGATATTCCCATCTTGCCGTCGCTCGATATTGCTTCGGCACTGCTGGTGCTCGCTGCGGTGTTTGCCGTGTTCCGATTAAAGCTCGGGGTTTTGCCGGTGCTGGGCCTTTGCGCCCTTGCCGGTATAGGACTTTATCTTGCAGGATTGGGCTGACGGCTTCCGCCAGCCCCAGTTCCCTCAACTCGTCAGCACGACCCGGATCAGGTCGGCTGTATTGCGAGCCCCGAGCTTTTCCATGACGCGGGCGCGGTGCACTTCGATCGTACGGGGCGAAATGCCCAGTTCCCTGCCTGCTTCCTTGTTGGATTGACCGTTTGTGATCAATTGCAGGACCTCGCGTTCGCGCTGGGTCAATTGCATGAAGCCGCGGATCTCCACGTCCCTCTGGCCGTTATTGATCGCCGTGACGTGCACATCGCGGCGCAAGGTCTCGCGAACGGCACGCACAAACCTTTCCGTGTCTATGGGCTTGACCAGAACATCACTGGCCCCCAGCCGCATCGCCTCCACGGTAAGGGTGACGTTCTGCTCATCGGCGATCATGAAAACGGCTACGCCCGCCCTCAGATTCTTGATCGCCTCAAGCAGAGGAAGGGCCGACATTCCCTCCACAACAAAGTTCAGCACGACAACGTCGGGCCGACGCTGTTCAAATGACGACAGAAACGTTTCTGCCGAGAGTGAAAAGGCTGTTTGAAATCCCTCGAGGCGGAACAGCACACTCAGCGCCTCGCAAGTGTTTGGATCACTATCAACAATATGGACCAACCGGTCCCTATTCAGAAAGGAACGATAAAAGACATCATTGTTCATGCTGTCCTCCGATCTGTCTGGACGCCGGGCCGTCCCTTGCCCGGATCGCCAGTTCCACGACGATAAACCGCTTCCAGCTTGCTATCGCTTGCCGGAAGGTGGCACTCCATCGTTGGCGTTGCCGGCGGACCAAAACGCAAAGTTCACCATCCAATGCACAACCGAAGCCGCACATCGCAAGTCGATGCGTCCCTAACCTGAACTTAACTCCGAACCGCCGCTTACGCGCCTAAGATGAATCGCGCACGCAGTTTGCGATAAGTAGTCAAACTTGCCGTGAGGATGTTCCCGTAAGAATCATTGCCTACGCAACTTCAACGATCACACAAGTATAGGATCACGGTGGCGATTATACCTTTGACACACCAAGGCGAATCGGGTCAGGCTCTCCATTATGAGAGAGCACCACCCGTTGGCTTTTTGTCCCGAGCATGGTTTGTTTGCTGCGACCGGGATAGGGCTTGGCATCTCCGTGGGGACGACTATCAAGAACGGCCTCCATAGCTGCCCCCATTGCTCGCGTATGAGTGAGGTTATCCCGGGCACTTATTCGATGCATGCCGGGAAGCTCGATGTCCTACTGGATCCCGACATATCGCCAGCAGCGCTAAACGCGATACAGAATATCGTGAAGAAGGCTCAATCAGGCGAGTATTCCCACGAACGGGCGCAAGCAGAAGTTAATAAAATAAGCCCTAAAGCGGGCAAACTATTTGATGTGCCTAACTGGTCCGACCAAGCAAAAGCTACGCTTTACGCAAGCATTATTGGGGCAGCGGCAGTGATTGTAGCGGCTAAAATGGCGTCTTCACCCACAACAATCGTTGTGCAACCGCCAGCTATTGAGAGGGCCGTGGGAGAGGAGTTTACACCCCCTAGCGCGACAGCACCGGTGCCAAAGCCGCAATCAATACGACCGCCGCGAAAGCCCCAGTAGGAACTCCCACCAAGAGGCCGATTTGGAATGACCAAAAGGCGTCACTTACCTTCCTTGTCATCCTGTCTCTCCTTCTTCGGGGGCGCTTTCGCAATGCGTTTTAATCGCTCGTCAAAGCGCTCAGGCGACTCGTCGGTTTCGAGCTCGCGGGCGAGGTCGCGGAATTTGTCGGCTTGCGATTTACTGTCTTTATCGGCCATTGTGCCTCGATGCTCAGTAGTCCACCAGATTACCAGTTTGTAGCTTATATTGATGAATCCGGCGACCCTGGATTGCAGCGTGTGCGTCCGATTGATGAAACTGGCAGCACAGAATGGTTCGCCGTGTCAGCCGTTCTTGTCGATCGATCTAACGACACCGAAGTTCCACGATGGGTGCAGGGCATCAGCAAGAACATCAATTTGCAGGCCCGCCAAATCCACTTCGCCAAACTTTCGCCAACGCGGCGATTGTCCGTATGCCGGCAAATGGCCCAATTGCCGATACGGGTATTTGTCGTCATATCGAACAAAAAGAACATGCGCCAATACCGCAATCAAAGGGCAGAAAAGGCCGGTGCCAAACAATGGTTCTATAACTGGATGGTGCGCATTCTTATCGAGCGGGTGTCCGATTACTGCCTACGACGCGCCGAACGCTACGAACTAGAGCGCCGTCACGTAAAATTCGTATTCTCTCAGTCAGGCGGTCATTCTTACAGCCAGACCGCCGCGTATCACGAGTTGCTTAAATACCAAGCTGAGAACAGCAATCTTGTGCTGACAAAATGGTCCCCAAAACGCGAGGTGCTGCACTGGGGGTTAGTAGAAGATTTCCCGCACCACATGCGGGCAGGACTTCAATTGGCTGACGTCGCCGCCAGCGCCTTCTATATGGGGGCAGACAAACTTGATACTGGCCCTTGTGCACCTGAATACGCGATGGCCCTACGAGACCGAATTGCGATGAACCGTTTCGGCACCCAGTGCGATTATGGTGTAGTTCTACAGCCGGACAAGGACTGGAAAATCGACATCACCGAAGACCAAAGACAGGTATTCCGCTTCTACGGCTATGACTTCATAGAAAGGTGGTAGGCCCCGGCCCCGTTTCGTCCGGAGTGTTAGGCCACCAATCTTATGGGGCGACCATCTCCGAATAAGGCTTCAAGCGTTGGCCAATGCCAGCCCGTTACCAAGGGTAATCGGCGTTCCTACCATCTACAATCTTATTCCCACATACCAAAAAAATCAAGCTGAATCATAGGCTTAGCAGTTTTCCGCTAAACCCTTGATTGCGATTCACTTTTCGGCATTCGGGGCTATATCGCTCCGAGTTCACTAGTCCGCCGATACGTGAGGCGCTTGCCTTTGACCCCTTCTAGGGCACAGGCGGCACGAGCCTTGTCATCAACACCAAGCGCGATTCGGTTGTTATAACGGAAGTCGAATTCGGCCAGATAGCGGTGCAAATGCTTCTCGCTGCAATGCTGATAGACGCCCTTCATGCCGCGCTTGAAGATGCTGAACACGCCTTCGATGGTGTTCGTGTAGGCATCGCCGCGTACGTATTCATTGCCGGAGTGCATGACGGTTTCGTGCGCTGCAAACTCGCGACCAATCTCAACATACAGCTTGCTTTCGTCGGTGTTGAGAACGCTTTCACGGTTGACGTTGGTAGCCACGATTTCAGCGACGTTGGACTTGCTGGCTTTGTCCACATGGAAGGTGCGAACAGAACCGCCGCGCTCGACTAGACCGACCACAGCACGCTTGCCGGAAGGGCCGCGACGATTGCGGGACTTGAACGGAGTGCCATCGGTGCGGGTCGTGGGCTGGTCATCGGACTTGCCGAAATAAGTTTCGTCGGCCTCAACGGCCTTGCCATTACCGCCAAGCGGTGCCAGTTCGCCGGATCGCATGGCTTCGCGAATACGGTGGGCAAGGAACCAAGCGGTTTTGTAGGTCACTTCCAGAGTGCGGTGAAGCTGGTGAGCGGAAACGCCCTTCTTGCTGGAAACCATGAGATATATCGCCTGTAGCCATTTGTGCATGGGCAGGTGGCTTTCTTCAAAGATGGTGCCAATGCGAACCGTGAACTGCTTGCGGCACTGACCGCACTTGCGCAGACCGTGGCGCACCTTGCCGGTTTTGCCAGTCACATTCTTGAGCGTGTAAATACGCTCCACACCGCCACAATGCGGGCAGACAGGACCATTTTCCCAAAGGATGGACTCTACATGATCGAAAGCTGCGGCTTCATCGTGAAAATATTTGGCGCTGAGAATGGACATGGCTTAACTCCTTGGGTTACAAGCTAGTCCATTGCCTTGGGTGCGTCAAGTATATAATCGCCATCACGGTCCTATTTGTTCTGTCAATAGGACTTTTATCCTTGAAGATTCGGAAGAGGCTTCTTTGAACTATTTCTCTTTGAGAATGTCGCGGATTTCCATCAGCAGGACTTCCTCACGCGGTGGTGCGGGCGGCACTTCCGGCGCGCCTTCCTTGTTTGCATCCTCGCGGCGCAACGCATTTATGCCTTTGACCAAGAGAAACAGGGCCATTGCGACGATTATGAATTTGACCACGGCGTTGATAAATAGCCCGATATTGAGCGTCGCCACTCCTGCGGCCTGCGCAGCCGCCAGCGAAGGAACGGCAATGCTTTCGGGATTGGACAGGACGATGAAGAGGTTGGTGAAATCCACGCCACCCAGAAGCAGGCCAATGACTGGCATGAATACGTCATCAACAAGCGATGAAACGATGGTTCCGAAAGCGCCGCCGATAATGATGCCGACCGCCATATCCACCATATTGCCCTTAACGGCAAATTCCTTGAATTCCTTTACGAAAGACATTTCCCTCTCCATCGGCATGCCGCAACACGCGGTTCGTTGTCCCAAATCCAGCGCAAGGTTTACGAGTCTTCACAGGCGCCAGTGTGCGCCGTGAAAGGGCGCTAAATCAAGCACATAGATTGACTAACCCTTTTGGCGCAATTGTCGATGGCGCTCGCCGCTGGTAGATAGAGAAAAGACAAGAAGGTGAGACCGGATGAGCGAAGTGCCGCAAGTCAGCAATGGCGCGAATGTAGATGCGCTGCGCAAAGCACTTGAGCATCTGCCGTACGGATTCGCTTTTTTTGACAGCACCATGCGGCTGGTCATGGCCAACGCAACCTACAGGGCCGGGCTTGTATTGCCGCTAAACCTCATGGCGGAAGGAACGCCGCTCGATGACATTTTGCTGTTCATGGCGCGACGAGGCGATCTTGGTCCCGGCACACCCGAGGTGCAGGCCGCGCAGCGCCGACGCCTCATCACCACGCAGCCATCGACACTGACACAGCGGCAGAGCGTATTGGGTTCTCATCTGGAAATCCATACGAGCCTCACCCATGACAATGAGCTTGTGATCAGTTTTTCCGATGTCACCAGCCGGATCAAAGCCGAAGCCGCGCTGGAACAGATCAATCATACGCTTGAGGAGCGCGTGAACGATCGCACCCGCGCCTTGACCCTTCTCAACGCCGAGTTGGAAAAAGCGCGTGCGAAAGCCGATGCGGCCAACCACGAAAAGACGCGCTTTCTGGCCGCGGCGAGCCATGATCTCCTGCAGCCGCTCAATGCAGCAAGGCTCTATACATCGACCCTTTTCGAGCGCACGCGCGGCACCCCGACTGCGGAACTGGCATCGAGTATCGATGCTGCGCTCAATGCGGTCGAGGATATCATGTCGACCCTGCTCGATATTTCGCGCATGGACAGCGGCGCGCTCAAGGTGACGCTGACAAATTTCGATATTCTTGAGCTTTTGAAAAAGGTCGAGATCGAGTTCCAGCCCATGGCTGCGGAGAAAAATATCAACCTCAGGATCGTCGGCGCTTCATTCATCGTGCGCTCGGATCGCATGCTGCTTGGCCGGGTGATACAGAACCTGGTTTCCAATGCGATAAAATATACCAAGCCCGGCGGGCGCGTTTTGGTGGGGTGCAGACAAAGAGGCAAGAGCGTGCGACTGGATGTCATCGATACGGGCATCGGCATCGACAGCCACCAGCATCAGTTGATTTTCACGGAGTTTTCGCGCCTCGAGCAAGGCGCCCGCATCGCTCCGGGTCTGGGGCTCGGTCTTTCGATTGTGCAGCGCATCGTTTCGGCCCTGGACCACAAAATGGAGATTGACAGTGCTGTGGGGCATGGAAGCCGTTTTTCGCTGACCATGCCCAGAGTTAACCAGACCACGGAGACCAAGGCGAGCACACCGATTGTCGATAAGAAGCCCGAAACCCAGCTTTCTGGCCTTATGGTTCTGTGCGTCGACAACGAGCGCGCCATTCTCGATGCAATGGCCGGTCTGCTGACCAACTGGGGTTGCGATGTCCGAACAGCCACCTCGCTCAAGGAAATCTCGCAACTCAACATTCTTGAGGGCTGGGTGCCGGATCTGGTGTTGATGGATTATCATCTGGATCAGTCATCGGGACTTGATGCCATCGAATGGCTCAAGCAGATCGTGGGCGGACATCTGCCTGCCATTCTCGTGACAGCAGACCGCACCAATGCCGTGCGCAATCTGGCCGAAACGCGAGGCACTGCCGTTCTGAACAAGCCCGTAAAGCCGGCAGCGCTTCGGGCACTACTGGCGCATGTCAGCAAGCGAGGGTAAATCGTTCCTGGGAGGCGACACAGGCTCTTCGACGGAGCGCCCTCTACGACAAAACAATGGTCAAAGAGCCTTTGCCCTCACCATCGCCAACATCGAAGAAGTGGCCGGTCTATCGGCTCTGGCGGTTGGTTCCAATAAGCGCTAGGTGTTCTCGCTCAGTGCCTCACTCGTCTCAGTTCCGGATTTCATGAACATCGCAAAAAACTGCACCTTCGTTGACATCGGTCACTCCGCGCAATTTCTGCCGGAAGATGGCCCTTCGAGATTGCCGCGGGCGCCGAAACGCAAGCGCCCGCAACAATTCTGGCAGGCCTTTGACGACAAGGCGCTTTTTTATGATTGCTTCTGGCATATCGATGGCGAGAGGGTACTGTTGATCGGCCCACCGGCCTTGAACCTGCAGACCCATTTCGACGCTGCGCAATTCGTGGCAAACCCTTCGGGCCAAGTGCTTTCGCCACGGTTCGAGCCCACGCGTTCGATGCTTTGGACCGAGTTCCGAAACGTTCCGAAAGGCACGACAGATATAGGTTTGAAATTTGCCGGACTGGACTTTGCCATTCCAGTTCAACCCAATCAGGCGGATAACTTTGCCGGCACCAATCTTATCCTTACTATGAACAAGAACAACGCGTTGGACTGGATCCTCCATTGGCTCGACTGGCACGTCAAGCTGCACAGTGCAAACGCCGTTCTGATTTTCGATAACGGATCGGATGCCTATAGCAATGAGGACTTGAAGGCCGCGATCGCCGCGGTGGACGGCATAACAACGGCGGCAATTGTAAGCTGGCCTTATTCCTACGGCCCTTTTGATCCGGCGGTACTGTTTCATCCGCACTGGGCCAATTTCCTGCAAATGGCCAGTATCAACATGGCTTTCCGGCGTCTGGCTGCCCAGGCCAATGCCATTTTGAACTGCGATGTCGACGAGTTGGTCGGGCGCGAGGGGACAACCAACGTATTCGACGCAGCCCGCCAAAGTCCCGATGGATTGGTTACGCTCAAGGGGCAGTGGGTTGAAAGCGCTGTTAGTGAGGACGAGAAAGCGTTTCCGGCCCATCTTGGCTATCGTTACCGTCACCGCAATCCACTTCGCGCGATATGCGCCAATAAATGGTGCCTCGATCCGAGCCGTGACTGGCTGTCCCCGCTTTCGGTGATGCCGAATGTTCACCGCATCTATGGGGTCCCAAAAACCATGGGACGTAACGCCCCGACAAATCCCTTCTGGCATTTCAAAGCGATCAACACGAATTGGAAGACCAATCGCCGCCAAGGCGACGAATCTGTGTCGCGGCACCATAGGCGGCTGGACAGTCTGGATCGCGCGGTTGAGAGCTATCTGGTTGCTGACTAGCGATAAAAGGTCGAATAGATCAGATCGACATTGTCACCCTCGGCGATACTTACAGGCGTCACGATGTCCTGAACCTGGATAAGCTCCCAGCATCCATCGCGATCCAGTCCTCCAGCCAGGCAGTCGGGGTGTCTTTCCCAACGATCCAGAAAAACCTGGCGGGCCTCCGGGGTATCAATACTCAAGTCTCCGAGCTGTTCGACCTTTCCCAGTGCGATATCGACGGCCTGGAAAGCATAGAACGGCAATTCGCTGCAATAAATTGCGGAAGGATCTAGTCTGAAGAATATGTCGTAGGGTCGGCCCAGATAATTGCGGGCTTCAGCAACCGCAACTGCTGCATCTTCTGGCGTCAGTCCGGCAATCCGATAGACCGAAAAATTGTTGCCGACGCTACGCGCCACAAAATCCGCTGCAGAGACCTCTACAACAGTCGCGCCCGCTTCTATGACCACGGGGCCTTCGTCGGTGACATCGACGATGCCCATATGCGTATAGGCACTGCCTGTTGCCACACGAATGGGGACGGCCTGCATACTGGCAGATTCCATGAAAACCAGATCGCCGGTCCGCCAGTCGTCAAAGCGATCGGCGCCAATAGCGCTTCCCGGCCATGCTGAAAGCCCACAAAGCAGCGCAGCCGATACCGTTTTCTTCATCGAAACTCTCGCTCCCTTAACGCAATCTGCAAGCAGGCTCTCCCGTCAATCGGGCACTTTAATGACCGCCTCAGGTCGACCGCGCTGCGCCGTCTCCACGATTACAAAGGGATAACAGTTGCGCCGTGTAACCTGTTGTCAGCGCGCACCAAACAGCTCTGAAGCAAAGCCTATGGTTGCGTGCAAGAGATCGGGATCGTTCCACACAATCACACCGCCTATGATCAACGCAGCCAGAAGCGCAAGGCCCAGTGCCTTTCTGATCACCGAGAAGACGAGCCAAACCACCACAATCGCTACGACGCCCAGCCCGATAAGCATATAATTGTCAGTTGGAATTTGTGTTCTCCTGCAATGGGATATTTGCGCTTGGCAACTTCGGGAGCGATCGCTTGCGGCAGCACGAAGGGCTGCCAAGCGATAGGCCAGATCGCGTGACTATTGCAAGAAGACGGCGCTATTCGGGCACGTGTTCAATCTCAGGGCCGCTCCCCATCCATTAGTCCAGCGCGCGGTCCAGATGCGTGTAGCCACCATCGACAAAGAGCCATTGGCCGGTCGTGTGCCCGGCCTTGTCCGAGAGCGCGAAAATTACCGTATTGGCGATTTCTTCGGCCGTCGTCATGCGCTGGCCGAGCGGGATGCGGCGAGTGATCTCTTTGAGCTTGGCATCGGGGTCATCAAAGGTGGATATCCATTTTTCATAGAGCGGGGTCATCACCTCGGCCGGGATAACAGCATTGACCCTGACACCATCGGCGCGCAACGAAGCGGCCCATTCGCGGGTGAGCGAGAGCTGGGCACCCTTGGCCGCCGTATAGGCCGAGGTATTTCCCTGCCCTGTAAGTGCGGTTTTCGAGGAAACATTGACGATGGCGCCTTTTGACGCCTTGAGCCAAGGCACGCAATGGTGGGCCATGGTGAAATAATGAATCAGGTTGCGCTCAAGCGAGGCGCGGAATTCGTCGGGCCCGGCTTCCAGCCCTACCCCATCATTGACCCCGGCATTGTTGACCAGCCCGTCGATGCGCCCGAACATGTCGCTGGTTTTCTGCACAGCATCAGCGCAGGCGGCATCGTCGGACAATTCGATCTGGATGAACTCGTATCGCGTGCCGGTCGCCTTGAGCTGGTCCTCAAAATCGGATTTGAGCGGGGAACGGCCGAGGATTACCGGGATAGTGCCCTCGCGTGCCAGCCCCAGGCTGATGGCACCGCCGATGCCAGCGGCACCGCCGGTTACGATGACGACTTTATCTTTGAGATTCAGATCCATTGATCAGCCCTTGAATTGATATTTCTGCCGCGAGGCCGGTTTCATCTCGATGGAAAAGCCCGGCAGAGAGGGCGGCATATAGGCAGCATTTTCGATCCGGCAGGGATCGAGGAAATGCTCATGCAGATGATCGACATATTCGACTACCCTGCCCTCGTGGGTCCCGGCAATCGATACATAATCGATCATCGAAAGATGCTGGACATATTCACAAAGGCCAACGCCGCCAGCATGCGGGCAGACAGGCAAGTCGTATTTTGCAGCCATGAGCATCACCGCGAGGATTTCATTGACCCCGCCGAGGCGACAGGAGTCGATCTGGACGACATCGATCGCGCCTTCCATGATGAACTGCTTGAACATGATCCGGTTCTGGCACATTTCGCCAGTAGCTACCTTCACATCGCCAATCGAAGCGCGGATTTTCCGGTGCCCGGCAACATCGTCAGGGCTGGTGGGCTCCTCGATGAACCAGGGCTTGGCAAAGCTGAGCCGGTTCACCCAATCGATTGCCTGGTCGACCTCCCAGACCTGATTGGCGTCGATCATCAGGTTGCGATCCGGCCCGATAGCGTCGCGCGCGATGGTCAAGCGGCGAATGTCATCTTCAAGGTCGCGACCGACCTTGAGCTTGATGTGATTGAACCCGGCATCAACCGCTTCCTGACAAAGCCGGCGCAGCTTGTCGTCGGGATAGCCAAGCCAGCCCGCGGACGTGGTATAGCATGGATAACCGTTGGCCTTGAGGTCGGCGATGCGCTCGGCTTTGCCCGGCTCTTTTGCCTTGAGCAAGCCAAGTGCTTCCGCAGGGGTGATGCAATCGGTGATGTAGCGGAAGTCGATGCAGCGCACGAGCTCTTCCGGGCTCATTTCCGCAACGAGCTGCCAGAGCGGCTTGCCCTCGATCTTGGCATAAAGGTCCCAGACTGCGTTGACCACGGCCCCGGTCGCCAGATGAATGGCGCCCTTGTCCGGGCCAATCCAGCGCAACTGGCTATCTGAGGTAATATGGCGCCAGAACATTCCCATATCAGCGACCACATCGGCCATGTCGAGGCCGATGACCAGATGACGCATAGCCTTTATCGCGGCGCAGCAGATTTCATTGCCGCGCCCGATGGTGAACGTAAGCCCGTGGCCTTCGAGCGGGCCATCGGTCTTTAAAATCACATAGGCAGCGGAATAATCGGGGTCCGGGTTCATGGCATCGGAGCCATCGAGATGCTCGGAGGTGGGGAAGCGCAGATCGAGCACTTCGATATCAGTGATCTTTGTCATGAACCGGAGCAACCAATGAGAGAGGGTAAAAAAGTCTGGCCGGGAGCAAGTGCCCCCGGCCGAATGCTTTGTCAGGTTCTATTCGTAGAGAACAGCCTGAATTTCTTCGTCGTCGATATTGTCGGCATCGTACCAGTAAAAGCCGGTATCAATTTCTTCCTCGACGGCCTCGCCGTTGATCGCAGCGACTGCAGCACGGACGGTTTCATAACCGATACCGATCGGGTTCTGGGTGATGGCACCTGCCATCAGACCTTCCCGGATCGCGGTCATCTGGGCCTGACCGGAGTCGTAGCCGATGATAGCGACATCGTCACGGCCAAGTTCTCGGGCGCCATTAACCACACCGATGGCCGAGCCTTCATTGGCCCCGAAAATACCTGCGAGATCGGGGTTGGCCTGCAGGATCGACTTTGTAATTTCCGTCGATTGCAGATGGTCGCCAGCACCGTATTGAATGGAAACGATCTCAATATCCGGATATTCGGCTTCGATCTGATTGACGAACCCGTCGCGGCGTTCAACGCCGGTGCGGGAGGTCTGGTCGTGAACGACCAGCGCGACCTTGCCCGAGCCGCCGATCAGTTCGGCCATCTTGTCGGCTGCAAGTGCTGCAGCGGCAAGATTGTTTGTGGCGGCAGTTGCAATCGGAATATCGCTATCGACCCCCGAGTCAAAGGCAACCACAGGGATGCCAGCTTCTTGGGCCTGACGAAGAAGTGGCGTTGCCGCTTGGCTGTCGAGCGCAGCGAATCCTATGGCATCGGGGTTGCGGGCCAGAGCGGCGGCCAGCATATCGATCTGACGGTCAACCTGGGTCTCAGAATCCGGACCTTCAAAGGTCACGTTGACACCGAATTCTTCGGCCGCCTGATCGGCGCCCATGCGCACAGCCTGCCAGAACTGATGCTGGAAGCCTTTGGAAATCAGCGCGATATCGAGATCCTGCGCCGCGGCCGATGCCGGGGCGAACCCGACAAGGGCCATGACACTAACGGCGCCAAGCAAAATGCGTCTATTGATCATTTCAAGTCTCCTCCAGAGAAAGTTGGTTTTTATCTAAAAACTTCATGCGTCCGGGCCGTTTTGCCGGTCTTCTTTTTGATCTTGGCGGGCAGCAGGGTGAAATCTCACCCCGCACCGCAGGCAAAAGCGATCGTTCTTACGCGGCAGCAGCCCGCTGACGCCGCAAGATGTCGATATAAACTGCAAGGATGATGATCGAACCGGTGACGACGGTCTGCCATTCCTGTGCCACCGACAAGATGCGCAAGCCATTAATCAGAACCGCCATGATGAGCGCGCCGATCAACGTGCCGAGAATGGTGCCGCGCCCGCCGCTCAGTGAGGTGCCACCGATAACCACCGCTGCAATGGCATCGAGTTCATAGCCCATGCCCAAGGCCGGTTGAGCGGAGTTGAGCCGAGACGCGATCAAGACACCGGCAATGCCGCAAATGCCGCCTGCCATAGCATAGATACCGATTTTCCAGCGGTCGGCATTCACACCGGAAAGTCGCAAGGCTTCCTCATTGGACCCCAGTGCATAGGCATAACGGCCAAGAATAGTACGCCCCAGAATATAGGCGGTGATGCCAGCGACGGCGAAAAGGATAAGCACGCCATTGGGAATGGGCAGAAAGGGAAGGAAATTGCGAACGATCGAGCCGGTCGCGATTTCGGTAAATCCCGGTGTATCGTTGAAATAGATCGGCCGGGTGCCGGAAATCACGAGAGAAAGCCCGCGCAGGATCAGCATCATGCCCAGCGTGGCGATGAACGGGGGAACCTTGAGCTTGGCAACGAATGTGCCCGAACACAGCCCGCTTGCGATACCGGCGAGAATTGCACCTGCAACGCCAATGGGCAGCGGCAGTCCCATGTAAGTGAGCAATACGCCGCAGATAACGGCGCAGAATGTCATTAACGCGCCCACGGAAAGATCGATACCGCCGGTGATTATGACGAGCGTGGCGGCAACCGCCAAAACGCCATTGACCGAGGCCGCCTGCAGAATCGAAATGATGTTGGATGTCTGCATGAAATTGGGTGACGCGAGCGAAAAGCCAATGACCAGAAAAATAAGCCCGGCAAAGGCGAGAATTTTTTGCGCGCCGGTTGCCCAGAGGGCCGCGGCGGGACTTGGATTTGATATTGCTGCACTCATTGCCTGCTCTCCCTAAGCGGCACGGCCATTGGCCGGTGTTGTCGTGGCGCTGGCGCGTTGGGTTGCCAGACGCATGATTTCTTCCTGCGGGGTGTCTCCGCCGGGCAAAATCCCGGTCAGTCGCCCCTCGCACATGACGGCGATCCGGTGACTGAGACGCAAGATTTCCGGCAGTTCCGAGGAAATGACGATGATGGCGCGCCCCTGTTCGGCCAGCTTGTTCAAGAGCTTGTAGATTTCGCTCTTGGCGCCGACATCGATACCGCGCGTGGGCTCGTCAAAGATCAGAACATCGCAATCGCGCAAAAGCCATTTGGCAACGACAACCTTTTGCTGATTGCCGCCAGACAGAAACCTGGTTTCCTGCCGTTCGGACGGCGTGCGAATGGTCAGTTGCTTGATATACTCGCGTGCCGTATCGCGAATTTCCTTGTTCTTGAGCACACCAAGCGGCGAGATGAAACGCTCAACGCTCGCCATTACGATATTGGCAGCAACGTCCATGCCTGTTGCCAGGCCAAACTGTTTGCGGTCTTCGGACAGGTAGCCGATCCCGGCCCTTACCGCATCGCGGGGCTGCTTGATGGACACCTTTTTACCATGAACGAAAATCTCGCCAGACTGCATCGAGTCGGCACCGAAGATGACGCGCGCCACTTCCGTGCGGCCCGCACCCATAAGCCCGGCAAAACCAAGAATTTCCCCCTTCTTGACCGAGAAGCTGACATCCTGCACCTCGCGACCGCGATTGAGGTTTTTCACCTCGAGCAGCACTTCGGCATCTTTTAGATCTGGGATGGTTGGTGGTTCATCGGAAATCGCACGACCAACCATCATGGATATGATCTTTTCGACAGGCGTATCGGCGGCGGGAACGGTGCCGACATATTCGCCATCGCGCATGACCGTTACACGATCGGCGATGCGCTTTAGCTCATCCATCTTGTGGGAGATATAGACGATCCCCACCCCTTCAGCCTTCAGTTGCCGAATGATCGTAAAAAGCTCGTTGATCTCGGCATCATTGAGCGCTGCGGTTGGCTCGTCCATGATCAGGACGCGGCTTTTATGCGAAAGCGCCTTGGCGATTTCCACCATCTGCTGTTTGGCAATTGTGAGGCTTTCGACCTGCACCTTGGGGTCGAGCTTCAAATGCATCGCGGCGAACAGCTTTGCCGTGTCGGCGTTGAGTCTCTTTTCATCGATAACGAAATTGCCGGCGCTGCGCGGCTCGCGGCCAATGAATATGTTCTGAGCCGCATTGAGATCGCGCATCAGGCTCAATTCCTGATGAATGATACCGATGCCCAGCTCCTGCGCCTGACGGGGCGAAGTGACATTGACGGACTTGCCGTCAAGCTCGATCACCCCGGCATCCTTGGAATAGACACCAGACAAAATCTTCATCAACGTGGATTTGCCTGCACCGTTCTCTCCCATCAAGGCATGGACTTCCCCCGGCAGGACTTCAAATTGCACGGACTTGAGCGCGTGGACGCCAGGAAACGATTTGTCGATATCCCGCATCGACACCAACGGGGTCATCGGCTCTCCTCCAAACCTCTGCCTTTCAGCATTTTTTCGGCTTTGACTTGCGACGCGCCATCTCCAAGCGGGCATTGTCAATCCGTTTTTTATATGAACATACTATTCATAAATGAACTTTGGCTGCAAGAGAGAAAAATGGGTAAGCGCGAGAATCAGCTACAAAAGCCCGGAACTGGACACGGAGGAACGCTTTTGGCGGACAATCAATCGGAAAAGACCGAGCGCTATCGCGCGCCAGCGCTGGACAAAGGCCTTGATATTTTGGAACTTTTGTCGGTTCAGGCCGGAGGGATGACCCGTGCGGAAATCGTCAAGGCGATGGACCGCAGCCCTTCGGAAATCTATCGCATGCTGGAGCGGCTGGTGGCGCGGAACTACGTGGCCCGTTCGCTTGAGGGCGACCGCTATGCACTCACAACCAAGCTCTTCGTTCTGGGCAACCGGCACCCGCCGGTCCGCCGCCTGATTACCCAGGTTCAGCCGCTCATGGACATTTTCGCACTGGAGGCGCGCCAGTCGTGCCATCTCGTGATCGAGGATCATGGGATCGCGCTTGTGGTTGCGCAGGCCCATTGTCCGGCCAATTGGGAATTCGGCGTGCGCGCAGGTGCCGAGATCGACCTATTGGGTACGGGCTCGGGCCAGGTGTTGTTGGCATTTCAATCTATGCCAGCGCGCGAACTGCTGATTTCGCGCTGGCAGGGCACAGACAAGATTGCCCGGCTCGAACAAATGGAACCCCAGCTCTCCTCTTATCGGAAGAACGGACACCGTGTCGGCGACAGCCAGCAGATCCGCGGCATCGTGGATATCACCGTGCCCATCCTGTCGCCGCGCGGGTTTGTAATTGCGGTTTTGACCTGCCCTTACATGGAGCGGCTTGAGGAGCCTGGCCAGCCCGGCATTGACCAGGCGCTTGCGCTGTTGAAAGACGCCGCCAACCGCCTTTCGCTGCGCTAGAGCCGTTTTCAGATTCAGAATTTGAGTCTGGTTTTGAATTCTGTATGTGATGACCAATGTCGGATTCATTGGCATCCCTATTTTGTGTTTTTGCAAATATTTCCAACACTTCACGGACTTCTATGTGAAGCGCGAAGAACTCGTCACCGATACGTTCAATTACCTGGCGTGGTTCTGTCCTGGGAAGCTGTTCGATGACCTCCTGATAGGTCTGATGCACGCCGCCCCAATGGCACCCGACACACCTTTATCGATGCCCATGTCGATCATTTTGACGATACCCCGGCGTAGGAGCGTCAGGCGCTCCCTGGCAACCTTGAAAGCTTTGCGTTCGTTCCGAACAACCTCTGCAAGGGATTTGAACTCTTCGGCCCGTGGCACGATCGGGGACAAGTCAAATCCATAAGCCTGCTCGATCTCCCCTGCCCTTGCGCGCAAAACGTTTGCCGTTCGGACTATCCCTGCGGATCACCAATCCACAAGTGACCAGAACGGCCATGCGCGCTCCGCTACTCGGCTAACGACTGCTGGCTAGTATAGGGGTTCTGCCATGCGCTCAGCGCATAACTCCTATGCCGATCCGCGCTGCCCCGGTTAGACGCTTCTTTACTTCCCTCCGCATAGTTTCGTCACAAAATCTCAAGTCTTTAGGTAGCCTCAAATGTCTTTCAAGATCTCTACCCGTCTTTACATGATGGGCGCGTTGGCGCTCGTCATGATGACGCTCGGAACCCTGTTCAGCGTGATCAACACGCAAAACCGCCTCGTTGAAGAGCGCAAGAATATGCTAATCGCGCTCGTCGACAGCGCGAGTTCAATCGCCCAGGAATACGAACGGCGCGAGTTGGAAGGCGAAATGACGCGCGCCCAGGCCCAGGATGCGGCAATCACCGCCATCGGTGCCATTCGCTACGCGGGCACCGAGTATTTCTGGATCAATGACATGGAGCCGGTGATGGTCATGCACCCACTGCGCCCCGAACGTGTCGGTCAGAACGTGGGCGATATGGCCGATGCCAATGGCAAGCCGACTTATGCCAATTTCGTCCGCACTGTTCGCGAAAGCGGAGCGGGCTTTGTTGATTACGATCAGCTAAAGCCCGGCTTTGAAGATCCCCAACCAAAGATTTCCTACGTCAAAGGAACGAGTTGGGGCTGGGTGGTCGGCACTGGCGTCTATGTCGACGATCTTGATGCCATGTTCTGGAACAACGCCATGATGCTTGGATTTGCCCTGCTGGGCGGTTTTGCAGTCATGGGCGGCTCTGCCTTCATCATCACCCGTTCGATAACCCGGCCCGTCAATGCTTTGACTGGTGTCATGGGCGAACTGGCTCAGGGCCATCATCAGATCGATATACCGGCGACCAAGGCAAAGGACGAAGTGGGTGATATGGCGCGAGCCGTGATGGTGTTCAAACAGGCCGCTATCGATAAGCTCGACATCGAGGCGCAAGCAGAACAAGCCCGCAAGCAGCGTGAAACCGAACGCTTCGCCACTGAACAGGAACGTGCTGCGGCGCAGGCAGAAAAGGAGCGTGAAGCGGAAGCCGATGCCTTTGCGGTCGAAGCGGTTGCCAACGGTCTTGCCGCGCTGGCATCCGGCGAACTCACTTATCGCATCAAGGCTGACCTGCCCGAAAAGGCGCAGCGTCTAAAGACCGACTTTAACGCGACTGCGGACAAGCTGGCCGATGTCGTCACCCAGCTTCGTCAGACCTCGCGTGCGCTCAAGGTCGCGACCGGCGAAATCCTTGCCGGCACCAACGATTTGTCCGAACGCACGACCAAGCAGGCCGCGGCAATCGAGGAAACCTCGGCCGCCATGGATCAGCTTACTACCACGGTCAACGAGAACGCCCAGAAGGCCGAGAATGCCTTTGCCGGCAGCGAAACGGCCGCCAAGCTTGCCAATGAGGGCGGGACGGTCATGGCCGATGCCACGACCGCCATGGAACGCATCACCACCTCCTCGTCGAAAATCTCCAACATCATCGGCATGATCGACGACATCGCCTTCCAGACCAACCTTCTGGCGCTCAATGCGTCGGTGGAAGCGGCACGGGCAGGCGAAGCGGGCAAGGGCTTTGCCGTGGTTGCCGTGGAAGTGCGCCGTCTGGCTCAATCTGCTGCCGAAGCCTCTTCCGAGGTCAAGGCCCTGATCGAGCAGAGCGCCAATGAAGTCGATGGTGGCTCGAAACTTGTTGCCAATGCTGCCCAGAAGCTCGCTGCCATCCTGCAATCGGTGGAAGAAAACAGCGCGCTGATGAAAGACATCTCCCGCGCCAACCGTGAGCAGACGTCCGCCATCAACGAGGTCAGCACCGCGATCCGGCAGATGGACGAGATGACCCAGCACAATGCGGCACTGGTGGAAGAAACCAATGCGGCCATCGAGCAGACCGAAGCCCAGGCGTCCGAGCTGGACCGGATTGTCGATGTCTTCAAAGTCTCCGGCGCCAGCGAAGCAGAACCGGTCCGGCAACCTGCCCCCGCGAACTCGTCCAAGCCATCGGCCCCCGCCAAAACCAGGACTGCAGCCTCGGCCTATCTCAGCCAGGGCAATGCTGCCCTGAAGGCCGAAGAATGGGACGAGTTCTGATCGCTACTTTACTTCGATAAAGGCATGCAAACG